>NZ_JAWQPU010000005.1:0-513463 GCF_033741125.1 Mycolicibacterium sichuanense
CGACGCGCCGTGGGTTTCCCCGGCGACTGTTCCTTCGGCATACCTGCATCCTCGTTTCCAAGGTCAGGAGCCTCCGGGATTTCCAGGGCGTTTCACTCCAGCAACCGCTGCAGCTCTTTATCGCTGTCCCGGCCACGGGCCAGATCGCGATAGACGACAGCCGCCTCGGCCAGCTCTTTAGAGAACTCAACAGAATCGATGTCCTCGGCCTGAATTGTTTCCTTGATTTCTCGGTATAGCTTGCGTGCCTTGACATCTCCTCTCTTGCTCACCCAGAAGTGGCGCAGAAATTCATCAATCGAAGCTTCATCTGCGATGCCAAGAATGTCCTGCCAGAACGACACGACGCGGCTTCGCGCGTCTGCTCCTGATGCTCGCCGCAGGAGCAGATTACGCAAGAGATCGGGAGTCGAGAGGCCGATCCCGCGGTCATTGAGTGTCTCGAAGACCGAGGCCGCGTTGTCCTCGTCACTCGAATGCACGATGACTAACGACATGTGATTGCAGAGGACGCCGGACAATCGCAAGTTTCGTTGGAAGCCCTTCTCGCCGCCTCCGGCAGCGTTCTCCTCCTGGCTGACCTTCTGGGCGAAGTAGTCGCGCGCGTTACGCACGAGCCCATGCGATTTCAGGGCCGGCTTCGGGCGCGGCTGGCCCGCGAGGCGCTCATCCTGAACCTCTGCGCGGAAGTAGTCTTGGTCGTAGAGGTTCAAAGTCAGTACAGGCGTGGTGTTTCCAGTGGCGTCATCCAGGTCAGCGATGTACTTATTCTGCAAACGTGTCGCAGCGTCCGCCTTGTACGTTCTTCGCGCATCGCGAAGTGCCGACAACAAAATTGTTGCTGTGGCAAGACGCTGCTGACCGTCGAGCACGAGATTCTCGGCACCACCGGTCACAAGCACGGCCGATCCCAAGAAGTACTCTTCGTTGTCGATGTTCTTGTCGGGGTAGGCCGCATCGAATTGCAGCAGGTCCAGCCAGAAAGCCTCTATTTCCTCCAGCCCCCATGAGTACGACCTCTGCCACTCGGGAACCGCCATACGCGGACTGGTGGTACTGAGCAAAGTCCCTATGGTTTGGCGAGTGGCATCGTAACGCTGGTCCGGCATTCGTTGAATCTAGCGGACTCGAATCTAGCGGTACCGTTAATACGTCCCCCGCCGAAAGTAATACGTCCCCCGCCGAAAGCGGGATTTTTCACTCTGTCGTAGTGCGGCCGTTGAATTCCCTGCAAAACGCAGTCGTTACTCAAAGTCAGAGCTCAACTCGAAAGCCGCTGCGGCCTCGACTTGTACTGATGTGTTGGTCTTGGGTCTGGTACCTGTTGCGGTGCTGCTCTTTCGTCTGGTTCTTCCAGGCTTGGTACTTTTTGCGCCGGCGTTGGGGGGACGGAGTGGGATGCGTGAGACGAACGGTGCCTCACCGCCGCCCCACCGGCCCGAAACCCGCCTGACCTGGGGTTTCTCTAGCCTGTCCCACCGTGTGTCTCACTACTCCTTCAGGCGTAAGGAAGCGGTGGGAAAACCCAGGTCAGCAAGGCTTTCCGGACTCCCCCGACGACGCTCAGGGCGTCGCCGTATCCGTCAGCTCGTCCACCAAGATGGGGTCGGTTGATCGCCCGGCAGCGGTCCACCGCGCCCATGCCTCGGCGAATGGCACGACGTGACCGCCCACCAGCTTGTGCGCGTCTGTCTCTGGCCATGCCGTCGGTGATTCGCCCCTCGGCTTTGCGCGCCGACAGGTTCGTGATGATGGTGTCCACCGCCCCGGTGTAGTTCCGTGAACCGACGGCAGTGACGGCACTCTGGTGTCCGGAACGCCGTCAGTCAGATGACGCGCTGCGAGTCTCTGTGTGCCAGACACCTTTACCAGCTTGTTACCGATCTCGGTCAGGGCTGTGAGGGCCCGGTAGCCCGTGCTGCGGCCCGCGATGTCGCGTTCTTCGGCGACCTGACGATCTCGGGGTCAAGTCCAGGGACGTGGTGTACGACGTCGTCGTGTGATTCTTCGATGTGATGGTTCAGGCGGTCAGTGCCGCGGGGTGGCCTCCTGTTCGGTCGGGGTGTCGTTGATGGTGCGTGATTTGCTCAGGACGTCGAGCCCGAGGTAGCGGCGGGATTCGGCCCATTCGTCGTGTTGCTCGGCCAGAACGGCTCCGACGAGACGGATCAGGGCGTCGCGGTCGGGGAAGATGCCCACCACGTCGGTGCGTCGCCGTATCTCCTTGTTAAGCCGCTCCTGGGGTTGTTGGACCAGATCTGGTGCCAGATCTGTTTGGGGAACGCGGTGAACGCCAGCAAGTCGGGTCGGGCGGCCTCGAGATGGGCGGCCACCTTCGGCAGCTTGTCGGCCAGTGCGTCGATGATCCGGTCATATTGTGCAGCAACGGATTCCGTATCGGATTGATCAAACACCGAATGCAGCAGCGTGCGTACCCACGGCCACGACGACTTCGGGGTCAGCGCCATCAAGTTGGTCGTGTAATGGGTTCTGCAGCGCTGCCACGCCGCGCCGGGCAGGGTGGCGCCGATCGCGGCCACCAGGCCGGCGTGGGCGTCGCTGGTGACCAGTTTGACCCCGGACAGGCCGCGGGCGGTCAGCGACCGCCAGAACGTCACCCAGCCGGCGCCGTCCTCGGCGGTGGTGACGTCGATGCCCAGGATCTCGCGGTAGCCCTCTTTGTTGACCCCGACCGCGATCAGGGCGTGGACGTTGACCACCCGCCCGCCCTCGCGGACTTTGAGGACCAGGGCGTCGGCCGCGACGAACGTGTACGGCCCGGCGTCCAGGGGTCGGGTGCGGAAGGCCTCGACGGCGGTGTCGAGTTCCTTGGCCATCACCGAGACCTGAGACTTCGACAGGCTGGTGATGCCGAGGGTTTCGACGAGCTTTCCCATCCGCCGCGTGGAGACGCCCAGCAGGTAGCAGGTCGCGACCACCGTGGTCAGTGCGCGTTCGGCGCGTTTGCGGCGTTCCAGCAGCCAGTCCGGGAAGTAGGAGCCGTGCCGCAGCTTCGGGATCGCGAGATCCAGTGTGCCTGCGCGGGTGTCGAATTCGCGGTGACGGTAGCCGTTGCGGGAGTTGGTCCGCTGCGTCGAGCGCTCGCCGTAACCGGCGCCGCAGGGCGTGGGCCTCCGCGCCCATCAGGGTGTGGATGAACGTGGCCAGCAGCTCGCGCAGCACGTCGGGGTGGGTGGTGGTGAGTCGTTCGGCCAGCACGGTGGGCAGGTCGATATTGTGGGCAGCGGTCATCGCGTGTGTTCCTTCTTTGCTCGAGTGACTTTGGACGGTCCCTCGAAGAATCACGCGATGACCTTCAATCACTCGGCTACGACACGCCGGTACCACTGATCAGGTCCGACTCGTACACCACTCTGCTGGACGCAACCCGACCGTCCGCGATTTCGAATTCTTGCCACCGACGCGGGCAAGCAACAGCGACGACCACACCACCCCGTCCCAGGCCGTCGTCCCACGCGCCCGGTCGCTCCCGGCCGCAATAGCGCAGCGCGCCCTTCCAGACTCACCTGGCGCTGCATCGCGAGGCGCGCCGACTGCTCAGGCACAATGAGCCTTCGCCCAAGGTCGCGACGTGGAGATGGGGGAAATTGCGTGCTTCTGGACTCAGTTGCCATTCACGGATTCCGTTCGATTCAAGAGAATCTCAACATCAGTATTGGATCACCTACTATCTTGGCGGGACACAATGATTCGGGGAAGAGTGCGGTCATCGACGCCGTCGCTTTCCTACTCGATGGGTTAAAGCTCACGGACCGTGATCGCACCTACGGTGCGCCGGGTCCAGACGGCTCCCCGACGCGTGTAACCGAGACGGTGGTTGAAGGCACATTCCAGCTTCGCCCCGACGAGCGAGAGCAGCTGTCACTGCTTTCACCGGTCCGGATACGCCGCGTCTACCGAGAAAGCGGCACAGCCCTCGAAGTTCTCGCGGCCGTCCCGGTTAACGATGCACTGCGGGATATTGGCGCACAGGACATAAAAGCCTTGAAGTTCAGGCTAAGCAGCCTCGGCCTGCCCCAGACCGGTAACAAACCAGAGTTGGTGGCGCGGCTTGAAGAGTTGGTGATCGACGCCGAGAAGTCCGACATGTGGATGCCAGCAAGCACCGAATTGAAAAGGGCATTGCCGCGAGTTCAACGCTTCGATGCGACGTCGACACAGAACCCCGAGGAAGCAATTCTCGCCACCCTCAAAACGTCCTACGCTGCTCATACCGAGGACGAAACGATCAAGGGCGATCTGAACAATTTGACTGTCGAGCTTCAAGATCGAGTGGTGTCGGATGCCGAAGCATTGCGCGAGCACATCAAACAGAAATGTGGGGACATAGGCGAAATTCACATTCACCCTGTCGTGCGACTCGACAGCGGACTCAAATCGCTCGAAGTGAGCGCAGTCAACGAACGTGGCGAACAAGTGCACCTCGGTCAGTCTGGAACGGGGAGGTCGCGCCGAATCGCCCTGGCCGTGTGGGAGTTCAATGCCGATCTTCTTAGCGGATCGGGCGAGGACACCGTGCTTCTCTACGATGAGCCCGATACTCATCTCGATTACCGAAACCAACGCGGCTTTATGAAGCTGCTCGATGAGCAGGCAAGGCTTCCGAATGTCCGCACGGTTGTCGCAACTCACTCGATGAATCTCATTGATGGAGTTGATATCTCCAACGTCGTGCACCTGCGGCACGTGGACAGCCGAACGACCGCCGATCAAATCACCGATGACTCCGAAGTCGGTGTCCATCTGGGAGCAATTGCTGCTTCACTCGGTCTCCGAAACACCGTCCTGTTGCATGAGCGTTTGTTTGTGGGCGTCGAGGGGCCAACCGAGAGCAGAGCGCTCCCCGTGCTTTTCAAGCTCGCAACCGGTCGGCATCTACAGGCGTGCGGAATCGCCATATGGCCGTGCGACAACAACGACGGTGCCCTTCGTTTCGCGAAGTATTTGCACACACACGGAAGAGATGTCTTGATCGTTGTCGATGAGGACTCACGGGATCTCAAGATATTCTCGGAACCGCGTTTGGCGGCTAACGGACTCAGCCTCAACACCCACGTGCTGACCGTAGGCCTTCGCGAGTTCGAAGACACTTTCACCGACGAGCAGTGGGCATCCTGCGCGAATGGCGCATGGCCCAGAACGGATGGTCATCCGTGGGAACCATCACACTTCACTCCTCACCGGGAAGGCAAATTCAGTTCGCAGGTAGAGCGAATGATCCGCGAAAATAGCACTGTCGAAATAAGCGGCAAACCCGAAATTATGACCACTCTCGCCGTCGGACTTCGCACCCCCGACGAGGTTCCCGAAAAGCTACGGGGATTGTTTGACGAGTTGATTGCGCGCGCCGAGTATTAGCGAACGCGTCGGGCAATCATTCGGGCGCGACGTTGAGCGTTAGTCGGCGCGCTCCAGTTGTGGTATCGGACCGAGGCTGCCCACTCAAGGCCATGCGACCGCGCCTCGCGGCCACACCATCGACAGCCGTTGGGGACCGGTGCCTGTCTGTGACGGACATGCGTACGGATCGACACAGCCGCCTCCTCGGTTCCTTGCGGGTCATACTAGGGTCCGGCACGCTCTGACCTGTGTCAATGACCAATTTCACAGGGCCCTGCACATTCAAACAAACTTTGGTGCTCGCACAATTTCTATCTGGCGGACTCAGGGTGAGCTATAAACAGGCAGTTGGGCTGTTCAGACGCCGGGTTTTGCTGTTATCAAACAGGGCAAATCCCAGCCGAACACCCCCGGCTCACATGCCGTAAGCCTCACGAATCAACGCAGCTTCACGCCGATATCCGATCTGATTCAAGTATCGAAGCAACACCGGGATCGGCGGCCAGTTCCGCAGGGGTGGCCGTGACTCGACGCCAGAATAGGTACCGCCGCCTGGTCCACTGAATAGCCCGCCCCCCGGCCCGCTGTATAGACCGCCGCCAACGCCGGTATACAAACCGCCACCAACACCCGTGTAGCAACCGCCGCCAACGCCGGTATACAGACCGCCACCGACGCCGGTGTACGCGCCACCGCCAACCCCGGTGTAGGCACCGCCACCAACACCCGTGTAAGCACCACCGCCAACGCCGGTGTACAGACCGCCCCCGACACCCGTGTACAGACCACCGCCCACGCCTGTATACCGATTGCGCGGCCAACCATTGGGATCAATCCAATCCATGTCGTGGAGGCTATCTGCCGGGTCCGACAACTTTGGGCGGCCGCATATGCAGCGCGATTGGCGCTCGGGACACTCTCGGGACACTGAACCGCCAACGGTCGCCCGATCGGTGCGCGATAGCTTCCGAGTATGGCACTGACCTGCAAAAATCTTGGTGGGCGCGGAGGGGATCGAACCCACGACCGCTGGTGTGTAAAACCAGAGCTCTACCACTGAGCTACACGCCCGTGCTCGGGCAGGCTACACGGACACGGGGTGCGACGGGAAATCCCGTCAGCGCTTCCGCAGCGCGGCCAGCGCGGCGGTCCACACCGCCCGGTCGCGGACTTCCCCCGGGCCCTTCATCTCCGCGAAGCGGATGATTCCGCCGCGGTCGATCGCGAACGTGCCGCGATTGGGGAAGCCGGCGTCGGCGTTGAAGACGCCGTAGGCCCGGGTCACCTCGCCATGGGGCCAGAAGTCCGATAGCACCGGGAAGGTGAACTCGCTCTGCTTGGCCCAGACCTTGTGCGTCGGTGGCGGACCCACCGAGATGGCCAGCGTCTGGGTCTCGTCGTCGACGAAGTCGCCGAGGTGGTCGCGGATCCCGTCCAGCTCGCGCTGACAGATGCCGGTGAAGGCCAGCGGGAAGAACACCAGGAGAACGTCCTTGGCGTCGCGGAACCCGCGCAGTGTGACCGGACGTCCGTCCTGGTCCTTCAGCGTGAAGTCCGGTGCCTCGGCACCAACGTCGAGCACGCTCGTCAGCGCCGCCCCGCAGGCCCTGACTTCGGCTGGACCAGCCTGCTCGCGATCCAGTCGCCGAGGTTGGCCGACGACGTCTGCATCAGACCCGCCGTCGGCGCCGATTCGGCGATGTCGGCCGGGCGCACGTGCCCGGGATGACCCGTCTTGGGTGTCACCACCCAAACCACGCCGTCCTCCGCCAGCGGAGTGATGGCGTCCATCAGCCTGTCGACCAGGTCTCCGTCGTCGTCGCGCCACCACAGCAGCACCACGTCGACGACCTCGTCGGCGTCTTCGTCCAGAAGCTCGGCACCGCATGCGTCCTCGATGTCGAACCGGATCTCGTCGTCGGTGTCCTCGTCCCAGCCCAGCTCCTGGACGAGCTGATTCTTCTCGATGCCCAGCTTGCGGGCGTAGTTCGGCGAGTCCGCCGCAACCACCGTTGCCTCCTTCAGCCAGCGTGTCAGCTTTGCCCTATCGTCGCATGGCTTGGGCATTTACCCCTCGCCCGGCGCTCCGAACCATCAATATGCCGCCTCGCAGGCCGTCCCCGCCGCCGTCTTGGCGTCGTTGAGGCGCTGGATCTTGTCGTTGAACTCGTCGGGTCCCGGGTTGCCCCCCAGCGTGGTCGCCAGCTGGTGGGCGGCATCGACCCAGCCGTTGAGGGCATCGGTCAGCGCGGGTGACAGCTGCGGCGACAGGCTGCCCGCCACCTGGTCGGCGCTGCCGTTGAGGGCGTCGACCGCGGGCCCGACCTTGCTCGCCGCGTCGGGCGCGTCGTCGTTGTAGGCCTGCACGTAGTCGTTGACCGCGCTCACCGACGCCGCACTGCTCGAGCCGAAGGCGTCGCAGGAGGTGTGCACCGCGGCCTTGGTCATCGCGGCCTGCCGCTGGGAGGATGCCACCGCGGCCGACGACGACACCGACGCCCGGTAATCGGGCGCCTCGGCGGCATCGAAGGTGGCCGTGCCCTTGGTGACCGAGGTGCAGCCCACGACGACCATCGCCAGGCCGGCGAGACTGCCGGCGGCGCGGCCCGCGACGCGAAGCCCCCCTGCTCGCCCCCAAGTGGTCACAGTCTTCAGACCGTACCGTCTGGCCGGATTCATCGCCGGTTCATCTCCCCTATCCCAACCCCGGCCGCCGATCTACGGCACGATGGGGGCACGATGGACGCGACGCCGAATACCACGATGGACGTCACGTTTGACGGGGTCACGAGCCCCGGATCACCACAACTGAGGAGCGGAAGTTGACCACCGAGTTCGCGCGCCAGGACCTGGCCCAAAACTCTGGCGCCGCAGGCGAACACGACCGGGTGCGAGTCATCCGCGAAGGCGTTGCGTCCTACTTGCCAGACATCGATCCGGAGGAGACCGGCGAGTGGCTGGAGTCGTTCGACGCCCTGCTGGAGCGGTCCGGACCGGCCCGTGCGCGTTACCTGATGTTGCGCCTGCTGGAACGTGCTGGCGAACAACGCGTCGCCATTCCGGCGCTGACGTCGACCGACTACGTCAACACCATTCCCACCGAACTCGAGCCCTGGTTTCCCGGTGACGAGGACGTCGAACGCCGCTACCGCGCCTGGATCCGGTGGAACGCCGCCATCATGGTGCACCGCGCGCAGCGCCCGGGAGTCGGTGTGGGCGGCCACATTTCGACGTACGCATCGTCAGCGGCGCTCTACGAGGTCGGGTTCAACCACTTCTTCCGCGGCAAGAGCCACCCCGGCGGTGGCGACCAGGTCTTCATCCAGGGGCACGCCTCGCCGGGCATCTACGCCCGCGCCTTCCTCGAGGGCCGGCTAACGGCGGACAAGCTCGACGGGTTCCGCCAGGAGCACAGTCACCCCGGCGGCGGCATCCCGTCCTACCCGCACCCACGCTTGATGCCCGACTTCTGGGAGTTCCCCACGGTGTCGATGGGGCTGGGCCCGATGAACGCCATCTACCAGGCCCGGTTCAACCACTATCTGCACGACCGCGGCCTCAAGGACACCTCCGATCAGCACGTGTGGGCGTTCCTCGGCGACGGTGAGACCGACGAGCCGGAGAGCCGCGGGCTGGCCCACGTCGCAGCCCTGGAGGGCCTGGACAACCTCACCTTCGTCATCAACTGCAACCTGCAGCGCCTCGACGGCCCGGTGCGTGGCAACGGCAAGATCATCCAGGAGCTGGAGTCGTTCTTCCGCGGGGCCGGCTGGAACGTCATCAAGGTGGTGTGGGGCCGCGAATGGGACGCACTGCTGCATGCCGACAAGGACGGCGCCCTGGTCAACCTGATGAACACCACCCCCGACGGCGACTTCCAGACCTACAAGGCCAACGACGGCGCCTACGTCCGCGACCACTTCTTCGGCCGCGACCCGCGTACCAAGGCCCTCGTCGAACCGATGACTGACGCCGAGATCTGGAACCTCAAGCGTGGCGGCCACGACTACCGCAAGGTGTACGCCGCCTACCGCGCGGCGATGGAGCACAAGGGTCAGCCGACGGTCATCCTGGCTCACACCATCAAGGGCTACACGCTGGGCAAGCACTTCGAGGGCCGCAACGCGACCCACCAGATGAAGAAGCTGGCCCTGCAGGACCTCAAGGACTTCCGCGAGGCCCAGCGCATCCCGATCACCGACGCCCAGCTCGAGGAGAACCCCTACCTCCCGCCGTACTACCACCCGGGACCGGATTCGCCTGAGATTCGCTATCTGCTTGACCGGCGCCGCACCCTCGGCGGCTTCGTCCCCGCCCGACGCAACAAGACCAAGGCGCTGGCCCTGCCGGGCCGCGAGGTCTACCAGTCGCTGAAGAAGGGCTCGGGCAAGCAGCCGGTGGCCACCACCATGGCCATCGTGCGGACCTTCAAGGAGTTGTTGCGCGACAAGGAGATCGGCAAGCGGATCGTGCCGATCATCCCGGACGAGGCCCGCACCTTCGGCATGGACTCCTGGTTCCCGAGCCTGAAGATCTACAACCGCAACGGCCAGCTGTACACCTCCGTGGACGCCGAGCTGATGCTGGCCTACAAGGAGAGCGAAGTCGGCCAGATCCTGCACGAGGGCATCAACGAGGCGGGCTCGACCGCGTCGTTCACCGCCGTCGGCACGTCGTACTCGACTCATGACGTGCCGATGATCCCGATCTACATCTTCTATTCGATGTTCGGGTTCCAGCGCACGGGCGACGGCCTGTGGGCGGCGACGGATCAGATGGCCCGCGGCTTCGTACTTGGCGCCACCGCCGGGCGTACGACGCTGACCGGCGAGGGCCTGCAGCACGCCGACGGACACTCCATGCTGCTGGCCGCCACCAACCCCGCGGTGGTCGCCTACGACCCGGCGTTCGCCTACGAGATCGCCTACATCGTGGAGAGCGGCCTGGCCCGGATGTATGGCGAGGACGCCGAGAACCTCTTCTTCTACATCACCATCTACAACGAGCCCTACCCCCAGCCGCCGGAGCCGGAGAACTTCGACCCCGAGGGCCTGCTGCGCGGGATGTACCGCTACCGCGTAGCCAAGGACAAGCGCACCAACGTCGCGCAGATCCTGACCTCGGGCGTGGCGATGCCCGAGGCACTCCGGGCAGCCGATCTGCTGGCCGCCGACTGGGACGTCGCCGCCGACGTGTGGTCGGTGACCAGCTGGGGCGAGCTCAACCGCGACGGCATGGCCGCCGACAAGGAGGCGCTGCGGCACCCGGACAAGCCCGCGGTGACCCCGTACGTGACCAAGGCGCTCGAGGCCACCGCCGGCCCTGTCGTCGCGGTCTCGGACTGGATGCGCGCGGTGCCCGAGCAGATCCGGCCGTGGGTGCCCAACTCCTACGTCACCCTGGGCACCGACGGCTTCGGATTCTCCGACACCCGACCCGCCGCGCGGCGGTACTTCAACACCGACGCCGAGTCCATCGTCGTGGCCGTGCTCGAAGCGCTGGCCCGCGACGGGGAGATCGACCCGTCCGTCGCGATCGCCGCGGCCAAGGAGTACCGGATCGACGACGTGATGGCCGCCCCCGTGCAGACGTCGGACCCCGGGCCGGGCGCCTGACGGCTCCAATTGGAGGTTTCCCCCAGAAATGAGGGGTACCTTTTAGGAGTGACCGACAACCAGTCGTCGGCGGAGGCCTCCTCGGCGCTCGTCTTGCTGGACGCCGTCCCCGAGTCACTGCTGCGCCGTATCAAGCAGTACTCGGGGCGGCTGGCCACCGAGGCCGTGCACGTGATGGGTGAGCGTCTGCCCTTCTTCGCCGACCTCGAGGCCTCCCAGCGCGCGAGCGTCCAGCTCGTCGTGCAGACGGCGCTGGTGAACTTCGCGGAGTGGATGCGCAATCCACGCGGAGACGTCGGCTACACCGCCGAGGCGTTCGCGCTGGTACCGCAGGAACTGACGCGGCGGATCGCGCTAGCCCAGACCGTCGACATGGTGCGGGTCACCATGGAGCACTTCGAAGAGGCGGTGCCGATGCTGGCCCGCAACGACGGCCAGCGGACCGCGCTGACCGTCGGCATCCTGCGGTACAGCCGCAACCTCGCGTTCGCGGCGGCTTCGGGATACGCCGACGCCGCCGAGGCGCGCGGTGCGTGGGACACCCGGATGGAGGCCAACGTGGTCGACGCCGTGGTCCGCGGCGACATCGGTCCTCAGCTGCAATCCCAGGCCGCGGCGCTGAACTGGGATGCGACGGCGCCGGCGACGGTGCTCGTCGGCTTCCCAAGACCCGATCGCGTCGAGTTCGCCAGCGAGGACGTCCACGAGATCGTCAACCGCAACGGCCGCGCGGCGCTCTCCGACGTCCACGGCACGTGGCTGGTCGTCATCGTCTCGGGCCACCTGTCCCCCACCGACCGGATCCTCGCCGAGCTGTTGCAGGCCTTCTCCGACGAACCGGTGGTCATCGGCCCCTTCGCCTCGTCGCTGGTGGCCGCGCACTACAGCGCCGGCGAGGCCATCGCGGGCATGAACGCGGTCGCGGGCTGGAGCGGCGCGCCGCGACCGGTGTCGGCCCGGGAACTGCTGCCGGAGCGGGCGCTACTCGGGGACCCATCGGCGATCGCCGCGCTCGACTCCGACGTCATGCGTCCGCTGGCCGATGCCGGTCCCGCGCTGACCGAGACGCTCGACGCGTACCTCGACTCCGGGGGGGCCATCGAGGCTTGCGCACGCAAATTGTTCGTTCATCCAAACACGGTCCGCTACCGGCTCAAACGCATCGCCGACTTCACCGGCCGCGATCCCACCCTGCCGCGCGACGCCTACGTCCTGCGGGTGGCATCGACGGTCGGCAGACTGGCCCGCCAGACCTCTCACGTGATCACGACGAACGCCACGACGGCACAGCTAGCGACGGGCGTCGCCACCGGTCCTGACGGACGTCACGTGATGTAACAGGTTGCGGCGAGGTCTCATTGCAGTCCCATCACATGCGCTTTTGTAGGTTCTTCACAAAAACATAAGACCAGGTTCATAATCTCTTACACCACGCAAAACCGGTTTCACAGTGTTCTCTTAATTCGTGCCCCAAACACCCGTGCTTGCGCTGCTTGCTCCCGGACAGGGATCGCAGACTCCCGGCATGCTCTCCCCGTGGCTCGAACTGCCCGGTGCCGATGAGCGCGTCGCCGCGTGGTCCGAAGCCATCGGACTGGACCTGGCCCGCCTGGGCACCACCGCGACCGCCGACGAGATCACCGACACTGCGGTTACCCAACCCCTGGTCGTGGCCACCACCCTGCTGGCCCACCGTGAACTGACCAACCGCGGCCTGTTCGCCGAGGCGGACACCGTCGTGGCCGGCCACTCCGTCGGCGAGATCGCCGCATACGCCATCGCCGGCGTGCTGTCTGCCGACGACGCCGTCGCGCTGGCCGCCACCCGCGGCTCGGAGATGGCCAAGGCCTGTGCCGTCGAGCCCACCGGCATGGCCGCCGTGCTGGGTGGCGACGAAGCCGAGGTGCTGGCCCGCCTCGAGGCCCTTGACCTGGTGCCGGCCAACCGCAACGCCGCCGGACAGATCGTCGCCGCCGGCGCCGTGTCCGCGCTGGACAAGCTGGTCGAGGATCCGCCGGAGAAGGCGCGCGTGCGCAAGCTCGCCACCGCCGGCGCCTTCCACACGCACTTCATGTCCTCGGCGCTGGAGGCGTACTCCGCCGCCGCGAACGCCGTCACGGTGGCCGAACCGATCACCAGCCTGCTGTCCAACGCCGACGGCCAGCCCGTCGCCTCGGCCGCCGACGCGATGACCAAGCTGGTGGCGCAGCTGACCCGACCGGTGCGGTGGGACCTCTGCTCGAGGACCATGGGCGACCGTCAGGTCACCGCCATCGTCGAGTTCCCGCCCGCGGGCACGCTGGTGGGCATCGCCAAACGAGAACTTCGGGGAGTACCGACGTACGCCGTCAAGACCCCCGCGGACCTGGACGGGCTCGCCGAGCTCTAAAGCCAGAACAACTCCATGCCGGTGTTCCAACAGGGGGCACCGGTGCCCGAAGAAACACCAAGAAATAGAAGGAGCCAACGTGGCTGCCACGCAGGAAGAAATCATCGCCGGCCTCGCCGAGATCATCGAAGAGGTCACCGGCATCGAGCCGTCCGAGGTCACCCCCGAGAAGTCCTTCGTCGACGACCTGGACATCGACTCGCTCTCCATGGTCGAGATCGCGGTCCAGACCGAGGACAAGTACGGCGTGAAGATCCCCGACGAGGACCTCGCGGGCCTGCGCACCGTCGGTGACGTCGTCGCCTACATCCAGAAGCTCGAGGAAGAGAACCCCGAAGCTGCCGCAGCGCTGCGCGACAAGTTCACCTCGTGACGCGCCCTTCCACTGCTAACGGCGGTTTCCCCAGCGTCGTCGTGACCGCCGTCACGGCGACCACGTCGATTGCACCGGATATCGAGAGCACGTGGAAGGGACTGCTGGCAGGAGAGAGCGGTATCCGCGTCCTCGAAGACGACTTCGTCGGCAAGTGGGATCTGGCAGTCAAGATCGGCGGCCACCTCAAGGAGCCGCTCGATCCCCTGATGTCCCGGCTGGAGATGCGACGGATGTCGTATGTCCAGCGGATGGCGAAGTACGTCGGTAACCAGTTGTGGGAGAACGCGGGCAAGCCCGAGGTCGACCCAGACCGTTTCTCGGTCGTGATCGGGACCGGTCTGGGCGGCGGCGAGAAGATCGTCGAGATGTACGACGCGATGAACGAGGGCGGGCCCCGCAAGGTGTCCCCGCTCGCCGTTCAGATGGTCATGCCCAATGGTGCGGCCGCCGTCGTCGGGCTCGAGCTGGGCGCTCGCGCCGGGGTCATCACCCCGGTCTCGGCGTGTTCGTCCGGTTCGGAGGCCATCGCCCACGCGTGGCGGCAGATCGTCATGGGTGACGCCGACTTCGCCGTCTGCGGCGGTGTCGAGGGTGTCATCGAGGCACTGCCCATCGCCGGGTTCTCGATGATGCGGGCGATGTCCACCCGCAACGACGATCCAGAAGCTGCCTCACGGCCGTTCGACAAGAACCGTGACGGCTTCGTCTTCGGTGAAGCCGGCGCGATGATGATCATCGAGACGGAAGAACACGCCAAGGCCCGTGGCGCCAAGCCATTGGCCCGGCTCATGGGCGCAGGCATCTCGTCGGATGCCTTCCACATGGTGGCACCTGCACCGGACGGTCTTCGGGCCGGCCATGCGATGAAGCGTGCGATCGAGACCGCGGGGTTGTCCCCCAAGGACATCAATCACATCAACGCACACGCCACGTCCACCTCGATCGGCGACGTCGCCGAGGCCAACGCCATCCGGTCCGCCGGTGTGGAACACGCCGCGGTGTACGCGCCGAAGTCGGCACTGGGCCACTCGATCGGTGCCGTCGGCGCCCTCGAGTCCATCCTGACGGTGCTGTCGCTGCGCGACGGCGTCATCCCGCCGACGCTCAACTACGAGACGCCCGACCCCGAGATCGATCTCGATGTCGTTGCGGGTGAGCCTCGATACGGCGAGTACCAGTACGCCATCAACAACTCGTTCGGTTTCGGTGGACACAATGTCGCCCTAGCCTTCGGGCGCTACTGAGCAGGCAGGAATGCAGCGTTGACGGGTTCTACTAGGCCTTCAACGGGGAACGGTCTCCCCAACGTGGTCGTCACGGGTTTTGCCATGACGACCGCGTTGGCGACCGACGCCGAGGGAACCTGGAAGCGTCTGCTCGACGGTGAGAGCGGCATCCGCACGCTCGACGATCCGTTCATCGAGCTGTACGACCTGCCCGTGCGCATTGGCGGGCACCTGCTCGAGGACTTCGACGGCGAGCTCACCCAGGACGAACTTCGGCGACTGTCCTATCTGCAGAAGATGGCGACCGTCGTCGGCAGGCGGGCCTGGGAACACGCCGGCTCTCCCGAGGTGGACGGCCGGCGGTTGATGGTGTCGATCGGCACCGGCATGGGCAGCAGCGAGGAGCTGCTATATGCCTATGACGGCATGCGGGAGAAGGGCCTGGAAGCCGTCTCACCGCTCGCCGTGCAGATGTACATGCCCAATTCACCCGCCGCGGCGGTCGGGTTGGAGCGGGGAGCCAAGGCAGGCATCGTCACCCCGGTGTCGGCGTGTGCCTCCGGCAGCGAGGCCATCGCCAATGCGTGGCGCAACATCGTGCTCGGTGAGGCCGACGTCGCGATCTGTGGTGGCGTCGAGACGAGGATCGAGGCGGTGCCGATCGCCGGCTTCGCCCAGATGCGAATCGTCTTGTCCACCACCAACGACGACCCGGCCGGCGCGTGCAAGCCGTTCGACAAGGACCGCAACGGCTTCGTGTTCGGCGAAGGCGCCGGGTTGCTGGTGCTGGAGACCGAGGAGCACGCCAAGGCGCGCGGGGCGAACATCCTCGCGCGACTGATGGGCGCCGGGGTCACCTCCGATGGGTACCACATCGTGGCGCCCGACCCGACCGGTGACCAGGCGGGTCAGGCGATCACCAGGGCCATCCAGCTGGCCGGCCTCGAGCCGGGCGACATCGACCACGTCAACGCCCACGCCACGGGCACCTCGGTCGGCGACGTCGCCGAGGGCAAGGCCATCAACAACGCACTCGGCGGCAACCGGCCCGCGGTGTACGCACCGAAGTCGGCGCTGGGGCACTCCGTCGGCGCGGTCGGTGCGGTCGAGGCGATCCTGACCGTGATGGCGCTGCGGGACGGCGTGGTGCCCCCGACGCTGAACCTGGCCAACCTCGATCCCGAGATCGACCTGGACGTGGTCTCGGGTGAACCGCGGCGGGGCAATTACGAGTACGCGATCAACAACTCTTTCGGCTTTGGCGGGCACAACGTAGCGATCGCCTTCGGGAAGTACTGAGACACAGGAGAATTAGATGACGACGATGGCACCCGAGACGGTCGACGAGTCGCTCGATCCCCGCGATCCCCTGCTGCGCCTGCGCACGTTCTTCGACGACGGCAGCGTGGAGCTGCTGCACGAGCGCGACAAGTCCGGCGTGCTGGCCGCCACGGGCACCGTCAACGGCGTCCGCACCGTCGCGTTCTGCACCGACGGCACCGTCATGGGCGGTGCGATGGGCGTCGAGGGTTGCCGCCACATCGTCAACGCCTACGACACCGCCATCGACGAGCAGAGCCCCATCATCGGCATCTGGCACTCCGGTGGTGCCCGTCTGGCCGAGGGCGTCAAGGCGCTGCATGCCGTCGGTCTCGTCTTCGAGGCGATGATCCGGGCGTCCGGGTACATCCCGCAGATCTCGGTGGTCGTCGGATTCGCCGCCGGCGGTGCGGCCTACGGTCCCGCGCTGACCGACGTCGTCATCATGGCGCCCGAGGGCCGGGTCTTCGTCACCGGACCCGACGTGGTCCGCAGTGTCACCGGTGAGGACGTCGACATGGCCTCCCTCGGCGGGCCCGACACCCACCACAAGAAGTCGGGTGTCTGCCACATCGTGGCCGACGACGAGAACGATGCCTACGAGCGCGGCCGCCGGCTGGTCGGATTGTTCTGCCAGCAGGGCCATTTCGACCGCAGCAAGGCCGAGGCCGGGGACACCGACCTGCGCGCGCTGCTGCCGGACTCGGCGCGTCGCGCCTACGACGTGCATCCGCTGATCTCCGCACTGCTGGACGACGAGTCGCCCTTCGACGAGTTCCAGTCCAAGTGGGCACCCTCGATGGTGGTGGGTCTGGGCCGGCTGGCCGGGCGTTCGGTCGGCGTGCTCGCCAACAACCCGCTGCGCCTCGGCGGCTGCCTGAACTCCGAGAGTGCGGAGAAGGCAGCACGTTTCGTGCGGCTGTGCGATGCGTTCGGCATCCCGATCGTCGTCATCGTCGACGTGCCCGGTTACCTTCCCGGCGTCGACCAGGAATGGGGCGGGGTCGTGCGCCGTGGCGCCAAGCTGCTGCACGCCTTCGGCGAGTCCTCGGTCCCCCGCGTGACGCTGGTGACCCGCAAGATCTACGGCGGCGCCTACATCGCGATGAACTCGCGTTCGCTGAACGCCACCAAGGTGTTCGCGTGGCCGGACGCCGAGGTCGCAGTGATGGGCGCGAAGGCCGCGGTCGGCATCCTGCACAAGCGCAAGCTCGCCGCCGCCGCGCCCGAGGACCGCGAGGCGCTGCACGAGGAGCTCGCCGCCGAGCACGAGCGGATCGCCGGCGGGGTGGACAGCGCCATCGAGATCGGCGTCGTCGACGCCAAGATCGATCCCGCCCACACCCGCAGCGTGCTGACCCAGGCGCTGGCCCAGGCGCCCGCTCGCCGCGGCCGCCACAAGAACATCCCGCTGTGACCCGCTAGAGGAATTCTGCGGCGACGGCCTCGACGCGCGCGCGATCGGTCGCCACCAGGCCGATGCGGGTCCGCCGGTCCAGCACGTCGTCGGCGGTCAGCGCGCCCTCATGGGTGACGGCGTACTCGAATTCCGCTCGAATGACGTCGATTCCGTCGGCCACCGCGGCGTTCGGGCGCGCGCACGTCGCCCGGCCAACGACCTCGGGGGCCTCGGCCCCGTAGCGGGCGACCAGGGACGACGGCAGGTCGGCCGGCGCGCGCAGGGTGGACGCCGGGTTGGCCGGGGCGCCAACCAGCGGCAGGTCGTGGGTGCGGCACGGCCCGGCCGACAGGCCACGCAATGCCACCGCGCGATCGAGGGCGTCCTCGGCCATGAAGCGGTACTCGGTGAGCTTGCCGCCGATCACGCTCAGCACGCCGCGGTCCGACTCGACGACCGCGTGCTCGCGGGACACGTCGGCGGTGCGGCCGGCGCCAGTGTCGATCAGCGGCCGCAGCCCGGCGTAGGCGCCGATCACGTCGGCGGTCGTCAGCTCGATCGCCAGCGCGGTGTTGACGGTGTCCAGCAAGAACGCCACCTCCTCCGGTGTCGGCTCGGGGACGTCGGGGATCGGCCCTGGCGCCTCCTCGTCGGTCAGCCCGAGGTACACCCGGCCGAGCTGCTGCGGCATGGCGAAGACGAATCGGTTGGTCTCCCCGGGAATCGGAACCGTAAGGGCCGCAGTTGGATTTCCGAAGGCGGCGGCATCGAACACCAGGTGCGTACCGCGGCTGGGCCGCAGTCGCAGTGAGGGATCGACGTCCCCGGCCCAGACCCCGGAGGCGTTGATCACTGCGCGGGCGGACAGCTCGAAGGACTCACCGGTGAGCTGATCGGTGAGGCGCACCGAGGTCCCGGTGGCCGCCGATGCCGCGACTCGGGTGAGGATCCGCGCACCGTGCTGGGCCGCGGTACGCGCGACGGCGACGACCAGCCGGGCGTCGTCGATCAGCTGACCGTCGTGGGCGAGCAACGCGCCGTCGAGCCCGGCCCGGCGGACGGTCGGCGCCAGCGCGATGGCCCGGGCCGCGTCGATGCGCCGCGATCGGGGCAGGGTCGTCGCCGGGGTGCCCGCCAGCGCGCGCAGGCCGTCGCCGGCGGCGAAGCCAATTCGGACCAGCGCCCGCGACGGCCCGCTCATCGACGGCAGCAGCGGCACCAGCTGGGGCATCGCCGTGACCAGGTGAGGGGCGTTGCGCGTCATCAGGATTCCGCGTTCGACGGCGCTGCGGCGGGCGATCCCGACGTTGCCCGTCGCCAGGTACCGCAGCCCGCCGTGCACCAGCTTCGAGCTCCACCGGCTGGTCCCGAAGGCGAGGTCGTGCTTCTCGACGAGCACCACCAAGAGTCCGCGGGCGGCGGCGTCGAGCGCGATCCCCGCACCGGTGATGCCGCCTCCGATCACGACGACGTCGACCGCGTCGTCGTCCCCGAGAGCGGTCAGGTCGGCGGCGCGGCGGGCGGCGTTCAGGGCGGTGGACGAACCGAGGTTGGTCATGGCGCGAGGTATCCGTTCAGTGCGATTGCCAACTCGGCGACCAGGCGCTCGGTGGGCAGGATGGGTTCGACGAGCTGGGCCGACAGGATCGTCGACTGCGTGATCAGCATGCTCATCGCGGCCAGTTCCCTGGCCACCCCGGAGCGCACGCTGCCCTCGCGCTGGGCGGCTTCGATCTCCCCGACGACCGTGTCGAGCAGGATCTGCTGGCTGGTGCCCAGCCGCTCGGACAGATAGAACATGGCCAGGCCGGGCGCCTGGTGCAGCACCGACATGACGACCTCGTCGTCGCGCACCACCTGGGCCAGCCCGACGATCCGACGGACCAGCGGTTCGCGGCCGACACCCTCGCTCGGCACCGCGCCCAGTGCGCTGGTGATGCGGTTGGTCAGCAGCGCCGCCAGGATCGACCGGACGTCCGGGAAGTGGCGATACACGGTCGGACGGCTGACGGCGGCGCGACGGGCGATCTCGGCCAGGGTCACCCGGTCGACGCCGTAGGCCAGGACGCAGTCGGCGGTGGCAGCCAAGATGCGTTCCCGTACCGGCAAGGGCCGTTCATCGTTACGGATTGACATGATCTGTAATACTGTAACGCATGACGCGACCCGACGACCAACTTCTGCCGCCGATGAAGTGGAACGCGTGGGGTGATCCCGCCGCGGCCAAACCGCTCTCCGACGGCATCCGCACCCTGCTGGTCCAGGCGCTCGGCGTCGAGGCCACCCCCGCTGCCGAGCCCGACGCCGCCGACGTCCGGTTGCGACCGTCGGCGCTGTCCAGCGCCGACCGCGCCGCCTTGGCCGCGATAGTCGGCGAGGCCCACTGCATCACCGACGACCGGGGCAGACTGCTCCACTCCGGCGGTAAGTCGACCCTGGATCTGCTGCGGCGCAGGGATGCTGGCGTCCAGGACGCCCCCGACGCCGTGCTGCTACCTGCCGACGAGGATGCCGTGGTCGAGGTGTTGGGTTTCTGCGCGTGGCAGAGCATCGCGGTGGTCCCCTTCGGCGGCGGGACCAGCGTGGTCGGTGGCCTGGACCCAATTCGCGGTGACTTCAAGGCCGTCGTGTCGCTGGACCTGCGTTGCCTCGACGAACTGCACGGCGTCGACCAGGTCTCCGGTGAGGCCGAGCTGGGCGCCGGGGTCACCGGACCAGAGGCCGAGAGAATGCTTGGAGCGCAGGGCTTCTCGCTGGGCCACTTCCCGCAGAGCTTTCAGTTCGCCACCATCGGCGGCTTCGCGGCGACGCGCTCCTCGGGTCAGGACTCCGCCGGGTATGGCCGCTTCGACGACATGGTCCGCGGCCTGCGCGTGGTGACCCCGGCCGGCGTCCTCGACCTGGGTCGGGCGCCGGCGTCGGCTGCCGGACCCGACCTGCGGCAGCTCATCGTCGGTTCGGAGGGTGTGTTCGGCGTGATCACCAGGGTGCGGGTGCGAGTGCACCCCGTGCCGGAGACCACCCGTTACGAGGCGTGGACGTTCCCCGACTTCACCACGGGTGCCGCTGCGCTGAGGGCCGTCGTCCAGACCGGCACCGGCCCCACCGTGATCCGGCTGTCCGACGAGGTGGAGACCGGCGTCAACCTGGCCACCACCGAGACCATCGGGGAACGCAGCGTCACCGGTGGATGCCTGGCGATCACCGCGTTCGAGGGCACCGCCGCGCATGCCGACAGCAGGCACGCCGAGACGCGGTCGGTGCTGCAGGCGCACGGCGGCACGTCGCTCGGCGAGGAACCCGCCAGGGCCTGGGAGCACGGCCGCTTCGGCGCGCCGTACCTTCGCGACTCGCTGCTGGCGGCCGGTGCACTGTGCGAGACCCTCGAGACGGCGACCAACTGGTCCAACGTCGCGGCCCTGAAGGCGGCGGTGACCAAGGCGCTGACCGCCAGCCTCGCCGAAACCGGCACTGCGGCGCTGGTGATGTGCCACATTTCCCACGTGTATCCGACCGGCGCCTCGCTGTACTTCACGGTGGTGGCCGCGCAGCGGGGCAACCCGATCGAGCAGTGGCGCCGGGCCAAGACCGCCGCCTCGGATGCGATCGTGCGTGCCGGTGGCACCATCACCCACCACCACGCCGTCGGCGCCGACCACCGACCGTGGATGCGCGACGAGATCGGCGACCTGGGCGTCGAGGTGCTCCGCGCGGTGAAGGCGGTGCTCGATCCCACGGGAATCCTCAACCCCGGCAAGCTGATTCCGTGAGCACGACGGGACGCATCACAGTCCTGACCAACCCGGCGTCGGGCCACGGCAGCGCACCGCATGCGGCCGAGCGGGCGATCGCCCAGTTCCAGCGCCGGGGCCTCGACGTCGTCGCGGTCGCGGGCACCGATCCGCAACACGCCCGACAGCTGGTCGAGGGGGCCCTCGAGCGTGGCATGGACGCCCTCGTCGTCGTGGGCGGTGACGGTATCGTCGCGCTCGCGCTGCAGGTGCTGGCTCGGACCGACGTCCCACTCGGCATCATCCCAGCGGGCACCGGAAACGACCACGCTCGCGAATTCGGGGTTCCCACCAAGGATCCCGAGGCGGCCGCGGACGTGATCGCCGACGGCCGCACCACCACCGTCGACCTGGGCCGCATCCGCGGCGCCGACGGTACCGACCGCTGGTTCGGCACCGTGATGGCCGCCGGCTTCGACTCGCTGGTCACCGACCGCACCAACCGGATGCGCTGGCCACACGGCCGGATGCGGTACAACGTCGCGATGGTTGCCGAGCTGTCCAAGCTGCGGCTACTGCCCTTCCGGCTGACCTTCGACGGTGGCGGCGACGTCGACACCGACCTCACCCTGGCGGCGTTCGGGAACACCAGGAGCTACGGCGGCGGCATGCTCATCTGTCCGGACGCCGACCCGACCGACGGCCTACTCGACGTCACCATGTTGGCCTCGGCGTCGCGCGCCAGACTGATCCGGCTGTTTCCCACCGTGTTCAAGGGCACGCACGTGGAGCTCGACGAGGTCCGCACCGCGCGGGCCGGGGTGATCACCGTCGAGTGCGTGGCCTCGCCGAGGATCACGGCCTACGCCGACGGCGAGTTCGTCTGCCCCCTACCCGTCGAGGTGTCCGCGGTGCCGGGTGCATTGCGCATCCTGCGGCCCTGAACCCCACTACTTCATGTGCGGTTCGAGCAGCGTGCTCCACGCCCGGGAGAGCTTGTTGTACTCGTCCTCGCACCCGTCGGCCCGGGCCTCGGGCAGCATGCCGTCGGCGACGATGTCGGCGTTGGCGTCGGGGTTCGAACCGTAGATCCAGCACTCGAAGTTGTACATGCGGGCCTGGTTGAGCGTGTGCGGGTCGGCGAGCAGGTCGTCGGACGCCGCGTCGTCCTCCTTGGCCGCGATCTGATAGGCCCTGGCCTGATCCTTGGCCGCCTCGACGTAGTCGGGGTTGGCGTTGCCCTGATCGTCGGGTTGCAACAGGACGAATGCCGAGAGCTGGTCGGCGACGTCCTCTTCACGACCCGTCGCAGGCAGGTCGTACAGGTCGATCACCATGTGGCCGAGTTCGTGGTAGAACGACGCGATGACGACCCGCCGGGCGGCGTCATTGGGATCGGCGTCGTGGGCGTCGCCGAAGATCTGCAGGCTGTTGTCGACGTCCTCGTAGCAGAGGATCATCTTCTTCTCGCTGGGATCCCAGAAGTCGTTGGCCTCGCCGCATTGCTGTCCGACCAGGGGGACGTCGTACGGAAGCTTCAGCGACTCGTTGACGTCCTGCGCCAGACCGTCCATCACCTTGGTCTTCTCCATCAGGGCGCGGCCGCGGATGGCCTCGGGTGTGGTCGCGTCGTCGTAGGTGACGATCATCCGGCCAGATCCGTCCGCCTCGGCCGACGGCGATGGATCCGCCGCTTCGACCGCGGTCGTCGTCACCGCCGCCTCGGCGGTTCCCTGACCGGCGTTCTTCGACTTGACCGGGGTCGACGACGGCTGTCCACCTCCCCCACACCCCGCCAGGACGACCACCGCCGCCGTCAGAACTGCACCGAGCTTCACCACGACCACGGGCCCCCTCACACCGAATGCGCGCCCGAAATTGACGCGAGCCACAATTTATCCGATGTGCGGCCTCGGCGGGGGCTTAGTGGTTAGCCGACACCCCGGTTGAGCCAGGTGACCTCGCCGGTGTCACCGCCACCGCGGTAGGCCTCGAGCGCCTCGTCCCACGCGGTGCCGAGCACGGTGTCCAGTTCAGCGGCCAGCGCGTCGGCACCGGAGGCCATCAGACCGCGTAGCCGCAGCTCGCCGACCATCACGTCGCCGTTGGCGCTCATCACGCCACTCCACAGCCCGAGTTGCGGGGTGTGGCACCAGCGGTGTCCGTCCACACCCTCGCTGGGATCCTCGGTGACCTCGAACCGGAGCACGGACCAGGACCGCAACGCGTTCGCCAGCGCGGCACCGGTCCCTACGGGACCCACCCAGTTGGTGACAGCACGAAGCTGCCCAGGCATCGCAGGCTGCGGCGTCCACTTGAGGTTGGCCCTCGCCGACAGGGTCGACGAAAGCGCCCACTCGACGTGTGGACATACCGCCGCCGGCGAGGCATGGATGTACACCACACCGGTGGCCGTGTCGGCGAACTGGTTCGACGCACGCATCATCTGCTCCTTCGGCTCCAAAAGGGACGTCTTCCCCGACGACCTGGTGAATGCCCAGAAGATGCAGTTGTTTCGTGCGTGTCTATTGTGCCTTGTGGGACCAGTGTTGCGCTAGTCTGTGCCGAATTCTCTCAGTACTCCATCAGAGAGAGCGGGCCACAGCGGGTGCGCCCAGTCCCCGAAGTCCCGGTCGGTGAGGGCTACCAGGGCCAGGTCGGCCGTGGGGTCGACCCACACGAACGTGCCCGACTGGCCGAAGTGACCGAACGTCGCGCCGCTGTTGCCGGCGCCGGTCCAGTGCGGCGACTTGCCATCGCGGAGCTCGAAGCCGAGCCCCCAGTCGTTGGGCCGCTGCGTCCCGTACCCCGGCAGCACTCCCGACAGGCCGGGAAACTGCACCGAGGTGGCCTCGGCGTGCATCTCACCGGACACCAGCGCGGGCCGCAGCAGCTCCCCCGCGAACCGCGCGAGGTCGGCCACCGTGGACTCGGCGCCGTACCCCGCGGTGTCGGCACCTCCCGCCAACGACGACGCACCCATGGCCAGGGGCTCGAACACCGCCTCGGTCAGATATTGCGCGAAGGGGATCTCGGAGGCCTGCTGCACAACCTCGGCCAACACCCTGAATCCCTCGTTGGAGTAGATCCGCCGGGTGCCAGGCTCTGCGATGACGTCGGCCGAGCGCATGGCGAGCCCAGAGGTGTGGGCGAGCAGGTGGCGCACCGTGGCGCCGGGCGGCCCCGCAGGGGTGTCGAGCTCGACGACGCCCTCCTCCACGGCGACCTGCACGGCGCGGGCCACCAGCGGTTTGGTCACCGACGCCAGCGCGAACCGGCGGTCGGAGTCACCGAACTCCGCCAGGACGCCCGACGGGCCGACCACCGCGGCGGCGGCGGTCGGTACCGGCCAGTCCCCCATGACGTCGAGAGCACCCATCCCGTCAGCCGACGCCGAGCCGGCGGGCCGTCGCGAAGGCCGCGGCCGCGCCTGCGGCGTCACCGCGCAACCGTCGCAGCTCACCAAGCCGGTAGAAGCCCTCCCCGGCGGCCAGGCCGTGCACGTCCTGCAGCGCCGAACTCGTGGCCAGCAGCTCGCCCTCGGTTCCACCGCGGTAGACGGCAAGCACCCGGTGATATAGCGGCGCGTCGTGCCGCTCGCACCAGCGTTGCATCGACGACATCCACGGCGAGGTCCGCGACGGATCGCCCAACCCGCGGGACACGTGCAGCAGCAAACCGTAGGCGTCACCGGCCCACTCCACGCTCAGCGCGCCCGACTCCACCGTCGGCAGGACCCGCTCGACCAGCGCATGCCCTTGCTCGATCCGACCGCCGCGAAATGCGTCGACCGCCGCGATCACGGCCGCCAGCGGCACCAGCGTCGCGTCGGCGAAACGGTCGGCGACGTCCCGCACCGCTGCCGCCTGGCCCTCGAGTCGCTCGGCATCACCCTCCCGCAGCGCGACGACCGCCTCGAGGTAACCGAGATAACCGTTGGCGGGCCCCACCGCGGTCCCGGCCAGCGACCGCCGTGCCCGGTCCAGCCAGCTGCGCCCGACGTTGACGTCACCGCGAGTCAGCCACAGCCGGGCCAGGTTCACCGCCTCCATCGACGCCGCGGCCGGATCGGTACGCACCATCCGCCCGTACACCCGCTCGGCGAGTCGCACGGCCTCAGCGGCGTGACCCAGCCGCCAGGCGACGGTCGCGAACACTTCGGCATCGTCGAGGGCCAGCGGACCCATGCCGTCGGCACGGCTGAACGCCGCGTGGCTCGCGCTCCAGTCCCCGCGTCGGTAGGCGCGCCGCGCCTCGGCGAGGTGGTCCGTCAACAGATCCATGACACCTCCTGAGGCTTCATCACATCACTGAGCGGACCACTGCGCCAGAGGCCGGGGAAACCGGAGGAGTCGCGGTTCGGACCGCTAAGTTGTAGGCCATGAGTCAGACGGTGCGCGGTGTCATTTCCCGGTCCAAGAAGCAGCCTGTCGAGTTGGTGGACATCGTGATCCCCGACCCCGGCCCCGGCGAGGTGGTGGTCGACGTCATCGCCTGCGGGGTGTGTCACACCGACCTGACCTACCGCGAGGGCGGCATCAACGACGAGTACCCCTTCCTACTCGGCCACGAGGCTGCCGGCACGGTCGAATCGATCGGCGAGGGCGTGACCAACGTCGAGGTGGGCGACTTCGTCGTCCTCAACTGGCGCGCGGTGTGCGGACGGTGCCGAGCATGCAAGCGCGGTCGCCCGCAGTACTGCTTCGACACCCACAACGCCGCCCAGAAGATGACCCTGACCGACGGCACCGAGCTCACCCCCGCCCTCGGGATCGGCGCCTTCGCCGACAAGACCCTCGTCCACGAAGGGCAGTGCACCAAGGTCGACCCCGAGGCCGACCCCGCCGTCGCGGGGCTGATCGGCTGTGGGGTGATGGCGGGCATCGGCGCGGCGATCAACACCGGCAACGTCAACCGTGACGACACCGTCGCGGTCATCGGGTGCGGCGGCGTCGGCGATGCCGCGATCGCCGGGGCCGCCCTGGTCGGCGCCAAGATGATCATCGCCGTCGACATGGACGACAAGAAGCTGAACTGGGCGCGCGGCTTCGGGGCCACCCACACGATCAACGCCGGCGAATTCGACGTCGTGCAGACCATCCAGGACCTCACCGGCGGCAACGGCGCCGACGTCGTCATCGACGCGGTCGGCCGCCCGCAGACCTGGAAGCAGGCCTTCTACGCCCGCGACCTGGCGGGCACCGTCGTCCTGGTCGGCGTGCCCACCCCGGACATGACGCTGGAGATGCCGCTGGTCGACTTCTTCTCCCGCGGTGGCTCGTTGAAGTCCTCCTGGTACGGCGACTGCCTGCCCGAACGCGACTTCCCCACCCTGATCAGCCTCTACCGCCAGGGCCGGCTGCCGCTGGAGCGCTTCGTCTCCGAACGCATCGGCTTGGGGGACGTGGAGGCGGCATTCCATCGCATGCACGCCGGCGAGGTCCTGCGGTCCGTGGTGATCCTGTGACCGCCATCGAGCGCCTGGTCACCAGCGGCACGTTCGAACTCGACGGCGGCAGCTGGGACGTCGACAACAACATCTGGCTCGTCGGGGACGACTCCGAGGTCATCGTCTTCGACGCCGCCCACTCCGCGGCGCCCATCGTCGAGGCCGTCGCGGGCCGCAACGTCGTCGCCGTGGTGTGCACCCACGGGCACAACGACCACGTCACCGTCGCCCCCGAACTGGGCAAGACCCTCGACGCCCCGGTGCTGCTGCACCCCGCCGATGACGTGCTCTGGCGGATGACCCATCCCGACGACGAGTTCCGCGCCGTCGACGACGGACTGGTGCTCACCGTGGGTGGTGTCGAGCTGCGCGCGCTGCACACCCCGGGACACTCCCCTGGCTCGGTCTGCTGGTACGCCCCCGACCTGGGCGCGGTGTTCAGCGGCGACACCCTGTTCAGCGGTGGACCCGGCGCGACGGGCCGGTCCTACTCCGACTTCCCGACCATCCTGCAGTCCATCTCCGGGCGGCTGGGCACACTGCCGCCCGACACGGTGGTCTACACCGGTCACGGCGACACCACCACCGTCGGCGGCGAGATCGTCAACTATGACGAGTGGGTCGCCAGGGGCCACTAATGCCCCTCGAGCACCCTCTTCTTCTCGGCCTCGTACTCGGCCTGGCTCAGCGCGCCCGAATCACGTAGTCGGGCAAGCGTTTCCAGCGTCTGCACCCGGATGCTCTCGTCGGAGGACACCGGCACCACGGTCGGCGTCCACGGCGTGGCGGGCGTCGGCACGGGCGGGCCGGCCACCTCGCGGCGCCTGACCCGGGCCGCCCAGACCCGCGCGATGATCAGGTCGACGAGCGCGAACCCGAAGATCGCGGCGAGGATCCACGGCACACGTCCGTAGCTGCTGGGGTGGCCGAACGCCAGTGCGGGCTCGAGGTAGGCGGTGACGTTACCGTCGAGCCGGACGTCGTAGGTTCCCGCCTCCGGGACCGACAGGTAGCCGATGCGCACGCGGGCATCGTTGTTCACCGTCGTCGTGCTGCCGTAGTCCTCGCGCAGTTGCGCGTCGATGCCGCCCGGTCCGGTGATGCGGTACTTCAGCGGCGGCACCGGAAGCCCGCTGCCGCTACCCCCGACGAGGATCGTGTGGAACGTCACGGTGACGTCGCCGGCCGGCAACTGCACACTGCCCGACCCGGGGATCGGCACCTTGCCGTAGGCGTCGTACTCGTCGAGCACGAAGGTGTTGAGCATCAACGTCACGGCGAACCCGATGGCGGTCACCACCATCGTCGACACCGCGACGATGGTCAGAATCCGGGGTGCAGTCCGGTTCGTCATGATCCGCAGTGTGTCACGTCCCGGCCCGCACCGGGTTACGGTTTGGGTTATGCCCGAATCCAGTGTCGTGGTGCGCCCGGAGCCGATGGACAGCGGCTCCTATACCGCCTCCTCGCGGCTGCAGGCCGCCGGATTGCGGCGGGCGATAACGCTTTTCGAGCAGGCGGCCGAGGTGGTGCCCATCCCCCGGTCACCGCGGCCGATCGTCATCGCCGACTACGGCGCGGCCACCGGCCACAACTCGCTGTCGGCGATCAGCGCCGCGGTCGCGGTGTTGCGCAAGCGGACCCGACCCGAGCATTCGGTGCTGGTCACCCACACCGACGTCCCCGAGAATGACTTCACCCAGCTCTTCCGCACCCTGAACGAGGATCCCGACAGCTACCTGAAGAAGGACGCGGCCGTGTTCGGTTCCGCGGTCGGCCGCTCCTTCTACACCCAGATCGTGCCGTCCAACAGCGTCAATCTGGCCTGGTCGGCATGGTCCATCCAGTGGCTGGCGCGCACGCCGTCGCCCGTCGGAGACCACGTCGTGGTCGCTCTCGGCAAGGACGAGGCGGTGCGCACCGCCTATGCCAGGCAGGCCGCGCACGACTGGCACGAGTTCGTGGCGTTTCGCGGCCGCGAGCTCAGTCCCGGTGGCCGGCTGGTGGTGATGACGATGGCAATCGGCGATGACGGCGACTTCGGCTATCGCCCGCTACTCGAGGCCATCTCCGCGACGCTGACCGACCTGGTCGCCCGGCAGCTGCTCACCGGTGAGGAGGCGGACGCCATGACGATCCCCATCGTCGGTCGCCGGGCTCGCGACTTCCTCTCGCCGTTCGCCCCGTCGGGCACCTTCGAGAAACTGACCGTCGAGCACCTCGAGGTCTTCGACGCCGAGGACCGATTCTGGGCGCAGTACCGCACCGACCGCAAGGCCGACGCGCTCGGCGCCAAGTGGGCAGGCTTCCTGGGCGCCTCGGCATTGCCGCACATGGTCGCGGACCTGCCCGCCGACCGCCGCGCCGGCGTGCTCGACGCGTTGCATTCTGGCATCGCACAACGGGTGGCCGCATCCCCCTCGGAGGTCCGAATTCCGTTGGCGCTGGTCGTCATCGAGAAGAAGCAGCGCCCCCAGGGCTGAGTCGTCAGGGCGCCATCTCGTAGGCGCCGTCGTAGGACTCGACCCGCTGCCACATCCGGTCGAACCGGTCGGCATCGGGCACCGGCTGACGGATGGCCCCGAGCGCCCACTGTCGTTGTGCGGAGGTCGTCGTCGGCTTGCCTTGCAGCGCAACGGCGTAGGTGTTGAAGTCGTTGATCTGGAAGGCGAAGATCTGGTCGACGACGTCGTCGTCGAGTCCGGTGAGCGCGGCCTGTTCCAGGATCAACTGGCCGTAGACGATCAACGAGAACAGGTGCCCGACGTTGAGCAGGAAGTCGAGGTCCTTGGCCTGCGCGGCATCGGGCGCGGCCGTCAGCAGCAGCTCCCGGAACGCCTGCGCCTGCTCGTAGAATGCGCCGACGTTGGCCACGTGCGCGTGCTGCTCGTACGCGCGGGTCCAGTCGGCGAATTGAATCCGACCCGCCCCCCGAGTCGGTCCCTGCTGCCAGAAGAACGTGTCGTCGGCCGGGTCGTTGCGGGTCGGAATATCCGGGTACTCCTTGGGATCGAGCATGTAGTTGGGCATGAACTTGAGCACCAGTCCGACGTTGACGTGCACCGTGCCCTCCAGGCGCGGCAGGCAGCCGATCAGCTGGGCGACCTCGCGAAACATGGTGTTCTTCTCGTAGCCCTTGGCGGCGATCACGTCGTGCAGAGCGCGCATGACCGTCTCGCCCTCCATCGTCACCTTGGCCTTGGTCATCGGGTTGAACAGCAGATAGCGCCGGTCCTGCAGGCTCGCACTGCGGAAGTAGTCGACCGCGCGGCGGCTGAACGCCTTCATCGCGATCATCCGGGCGTAGGCGTCGACGAAGTTGGCGCGCACGTGACTGAAGTCGGTGACCGGCTTGCCGTACAGGATGCGGTTGTGCGCGTGAGTGATCGCCTCGTAGAAGGCGTGCTCGCACATGCCGATCGACGACGAGCACAGGTTGAACTTGCCAACGTTGACCGTGTTCAGCGCCGCGGCGAAGGCCTCGACGCCGGTGTGCAGGATGTCCTCGGCTCGCACCGGATAGTTCTCCAGCCGGAAGGTGCTCACGTAGATCTGCATGTGCACGACGTTGTCGATGAGGTGGTAGTCCTGGTGCCGGCTGTCGGCGGCGAAGAAGACATACCCCTCCTGGCCCTCCACGTCGCCGCGTCGACCGAACACCGACACCAGGCTCGCGACGTTGCCGTTGCCGATGTAGTACTTCTCGCCCGTGGCTCGGTAGAGGATGCCGTCGGCTTGGTCCTCCCCGCTGGCCGGGGTGAGGATCATGTCGGTGCTGTAGACGTCGGCACCATGCTCGCGCTCGGACAGCCCGAACGCCATCACCTCGCCGGCTTCGAGGTCGTCGGCCGCCCGCAGCTTGGCGTCCTTGTTCTCGCTCTGCCACACCGGCCCGAGACCCAGGATGGTGACCTGCTCGGTGTACCAGTACGTCAGCCCGTAGAAGCCGAGGATCTCGGCCAGCGCGGCATTGCGGGCGCCGTCCCAGCGCTTGTCGGGATTCGCCTTCCTTCCGCTCCTTTCGTCCGCACCGGCGAACTCCGACGGCGTTAGGAACGTGGCGAACAGCTTCTCGCGCTTGACGAAGTCGACGAAGTCCGCGGGCCACTGCGCATTGAGGTCCTCGTCGAGGATCCGCTTCTTGCCCTGGCCCTCGAAGAAGTCGATGGTCGCGCGCAGCAGTCTGCGGGTCTCGGCGTCGAACTCCACCGGGTCGTAGGTGTTGGGGTCGAACAACAAGCCATCACTCATGGGGTGCCTCCTAGGGCGACGCGGGTTGGATGGGCGCGGGAACGAACGGCAGACCGGGAATGGTCTGGTACGGCAGCGACGGGATCAACGGCTGCTGGGTCGAGCTGGACGGCGACTCGGTCACCGTCACCGTCGAGGGCGCGGCCGTCGTGGTGGGCGGCGCCTCCGTGGTGGTGGGCGGTGCCTCGGTCGTGGTGGGCGGCGGCGCTGCGGGGGGCGGCGCCTCGGACGGCGGCGCCTGGGTGACCGTCTGTGGCGGCGCCTGCTCGTAGACGGTCCGCTCCGGCGCGGGTGCCTCGGTGCTCGGCGGTGGCGCCTCCGAGTTGACCGGCGCTGCCGGGGAGGTCGAGGAGGTCGAGGGGGTCGACGGCGCGGGCGAGGTCGCCGAGTCGTCGCGCATCAGGTAGTAGACGGCCGCGGCGATCAGCACCAGCAGCGCGAGCACACCGATGAGCGCCATTCCCAGCGGGCGGCGGTACCACGGCGGTGCGGCGGCGGCGACGGCATCGGGGCCCTCTGGTTCGGTGAACGCGAGCCGGGGCCGGGGCTCAAAGCGCTCGTCGGGCTCGTAGGCCTCCTCGGGTGTCACGAACTCCGCAGGCGCTGGTTCGGGGATGTCGTCCGCGTCGGACCACGCCAAGGCACGGAAGGTCGACGATTGCGGCGCTCCCGGATCGACCGGAGGCACGGGGACGGGCACCGGTGCCATCGCCGTCGCGCCCTCGGGCACCACCCCGCGCACCGCCGTCAGGCCACCGCCGATGGCCGCCGCCAGCTCCGGTCGAGGCGAGGTGACGACCGGGACCCGCAGCCGCTCGGACAGCGTCGTCACGAGGATCGGAAGGTGCGCGCTGCCACCGACCAGCGCCACCGCGGCGAGGTCTCCGGGGCGGGCCCCGCTGCGCCGGACGACGTCGTGCAGCGCATCGACGAAGCCACCGAGCGGTTCGCGGACCGCGTCGTCGAGCTCGGTACGGGTGAGCCGCACCTCGGTGCGACGTCCGGGCAGGTCGACGGTCAACGACGTGACGGCCGAGGTGGAGAGCCGTTCCTTGGCACCGCGGCACTGACCCCGCAACCGGCTGAGGTTGCCGATCGCCGACGTACTCGACAGGTCGACCGCACCCGAGGCGGTCAGGTCGGCGACCACCCGGGTGAGCAGCGCCTGGTCGACGAGGTCACCGGAGAAATCCGGGTACCTGACGCTAGGACCGATCGGCTGGAACCCGTTGGCGGCATCGGCCAGCGTGATGCCTGACCCCGTCCCGCCGACGTCGCAGAGCGCGACGAGTCCCCGCGTCGGCAATCCGGGATCATCCCGCAGTGCGGTCAGCGCCGCCGCGGCGTCCGGGGTGAGCGAGCCGGCGAGTTCGGGTCGGCCGGCCAGCGCACGCCGCAGCGCGTCCACCGCAGCGGGTCGCCAGTGCGCGGGGTAGGTCACGCCGACCGGCTCGGCTGGGGGCCGGCCTCCGGTCAGCGCGAACAGCAGCGAGGTCAGCGCCTCGGTGACGAGCGCTTCGGGGCGGTGTGAGGAACCGTCGGAGGCGACGATCGGCACGGGGTCGCCGACGCGATCCACGAAGTCGGTGATGACCAGCCCCGGCTCGCCCACATTGGGGTTCTCACTGGGCAGACCGACCTCCGCGGGCCGGTGCGGATAGCGCGTCAGCACCGGTGAGCGCGTCACCGCGGCCCGTCCGATCGCCACCGCCCGCAAAGCGGTGGCGCCGATCGAGAGTCCTATTCCGTCAGCCACGTCATCGAATTGTGCCCTGCCCAGCAATCAGCGGTAGATCCAGTGGGGTCACCCACCCCGGCGGCAGGGCGTTGACGGCCGGCACGGCGTTGAGCGCCCGCAGGCCGGTGGCCAGACAGCCCGCGGCCGCGGCGTCGCGCCCCGAACCGTCGGTGAACCGGAAGGCGGTCTCCTGAAAGATGCTCGGGGTGCCCTCGATGTCGACCCGGTAGACGTCGTTCTGGGTGCCCGTCGGCCAGTCCGGGGCCGACCCCTCGCCGACGCGGTTGACGTGCTCGAGCTGGATCCGGGTCGCGCCGCGGTAGACCCCGTTGATGGTGAAGCGCACGGCTGCGACGTTGCCGGGCTGGATCACCCCCTTGGCGGTCTCGATCTCGTGGTCGGTCACCCACGTGTCCCAGGTCGTGGTGATCTCGTCGAGTTCGATGCCCGCCGCATGCGCGATCATGGGAACCGTTGCACCCCAGGCGAAGACGAGGATCTCGGGGGTCTGTAGCAGGGGCCGGTGCTCCGGCGGCATGCCGATGCCCATCTCCTGCTCGTAGTCACCTTCGTAGTTGGTGTAGTCGAGCAGCTCCGACGCACGCACCATGCGGATCTGCGAGCACAGCCCCATCAGCGTCATCGGGAAGAGGTCGTTGGCGAACCCGGGGTCGATGCCGGTGGTGAAGCACGACGACCCGCCCACCTCGCACGCCTCGGTGACCGGCTGGATCCAGTTCGGTGGGTTGAGGTGCATCGCGGGCCAGACCCACGGCGTCATCGAAGTGGAGCAGACGTCGATGCCCGCCCGCAGGAAGCGGGTGATGAGCGTGACGTTGTCCTCGGCGTGCGCGGCGGTCGGGCCGTAGTGCACCACCGCGTCGGGCGCCAGCGCGATGAGCGCCTCGACGTCGTCGGTCGCGGTCAGCCCGATCGGCGCACCGAGCCCGCAGATCTCCCCGACGTCGCGGCCCACCTTCTCGAGATTGCTCACGCCGACGCCGACGAGGTCGAAGCCCGGGTGGCCGACGATCTCGGCGATCACCATCCGACCGACGAAACCGGTGCCCCACACCACGATTCGTTTGGCCATGTCAGAAGCAGCGCTTCAGGCCACCGGGCTCGCAGTACAGCGGATATTGGTCGACCGGGATGGGGAGCTCGTGTTCGAACTTCAGCGTGAACGGATACTTGGCCAGCTTCGCGGGCACCTGATTGCCACAGACGTTGCTGTTGGACACCGTGCGCGTGCCAGTCATCGTCAGGTCGTCGAACTGGTAGGTCTCCAGCACCAGGGCCCGGCTGCCGTCCGCGCAGATGATGCCGTCCAGGATCCGGTTCTGGAACTCCCACACCCCGCCGGTGAGGCGGGCGTCGCCGCCAGCCACCTGGGTCGAGGGCGTCGGAGCGACGTGCAGCCGGCACGCCACCGGCAGCTCTAGGTTGTCCCGCAGGTCGCCGACGGTGGGGACGCAGCTGGGGTAGATGGTCCACTCGGCGTGGATGTCGCCCTGGTCGTAGGAGTACACGCCCTGCATCACCTGGTCTGCGCTGGCCGGGACGGCGAACCCGAGGGTGGCGCCGACGAGGACGGTGGCGACGGCGAGCATCCGGGCGAGCGTCATGCCGACGAGTATCGCAGCGCCGGCGGGGTGGCGTGACGGCTTTGCCCGCGCTGGCGAACTGCGTCGTGAGAAGGTTCGACGATGGGTGCACTGGACGGCAAGGTTGCGTTGATCACGGGGGCGTCGGCGGGTCTGGGCGCCGCCACGGCACGACTATTCGCCGAGCGCGGCGCCTCGGTGTTCGGCATCGCCCGTGACGGTGACCGGATGGCCGAGGTGTTCGCCGACGTACCGCGGGCGACGTTCGCCTCGGTCGACGTCACCACGCCCGCCGCATGCCGGCAGGCCGTCGCCGACTGCATCGCCGCGTTCGGCCGGCTCGACGTCCTGGTCAACGTCGCGGGCTTTCACCAGATGCGCCACACCGCGACGACGTCCGACGAGGATTGGGCGCGCGACCTGGCCGTCAATCTCAATGGGCCGTTCTACCTGTGCCGGGCCGCGCTGCCGCACCTGCTGGAGGCCGGCGGCAACATCGTCAACGTGTCGTCCATCGCCGGGGTGGAGGGCGAGGTGTACTCGGCGGGTTATTGCGCAGCCAAGCACGGCCTGGTGGGGCTCACCAAGGCGCTGGCCGTGGAATTCACCAAGTCCCAGCTGCGGGTGAACGTGGTGTGCCCCGGTGGTATGCCGACGGCCCAGACCACCGAGTTCCAGGCGCCCCAGGACGCGGATTGGGATCTGATCATGCGAATCGCCGCGCCCCGCGGGTTCATGGAGACCGCCGACGTCGCCAAGGCGATCGCCTTCCTGGCCAGCGACGACGCGGCGGCCATTCACGGTGCGGTGTACCGCGTCGACAACGGCAAGGGAGCCGGGTAGCGGCGCCGTCACGCACCCGTGGTCGGGCGTTCACCGCGGCGACGGCCGCTGCGAGTGCGCCGTGCACGGCTAGCTGCCACAATCGCGCGGTGACCGACCTCGTGCCCTCAGCGGCAGCAGAAGCCTCCCACCTCCGCTCCGGATTGGACGCCGCCGATCTTCGAGAGGCGATCGCCGACCACCTGCGCTACTCCATCGGGCGACCTGCCGCCGCGTTGCGTCCCGACCACTACTACCGGGCGCTCGCGCTGGCGGTGCGCGACCGCATGCAGGACAACCGGGTCGCGTCCACGCAGACCTCGCTCGACCTGCGCAGCAAGGTGACCTGCTACCTGTCGGCCGAATTCCTGATGGGCCCGCAGCTGGGCAACAACCTGCTCAACCTGCAGATCGAGGATGCGGCGCGCACGGCGCTGGCCGACCTCGGACAGGACTACGACGAGGTGCTGGCCTGCGAACAAGAACCGGGTCTGGGCAACGGCGGGCTCGGCCGCCTGGCGGCGTGCTACCTCGACTCGCTGGCCACCCTCGAGCGGCCGGCGATCGGCTATGGCATCCGCTACGAGTTCGGCATCTTCAGGCAGGACTTCTCCGACGGCTGGCAGGTCGAGCTGACCGACAACTGGTTGGCGAACGGAAACCCCTGGGAGATCGCCAAGCCCGACGTCAACTACCTCGTCAACTGGGGTGGTCACACCGAGCACTACATCGACGACTCCGGCCTCGATCGCATCCGCTGGGTGCCCAAGCAGGTCATCAAGGGCGTCGCCTACGACACCCCGATCCAGGGGTACGGCGTGCACACGTGCAACGTGCTGACACTCTGGAGCGCCCGCGCCGTCGAGTCCTTCGCGCTGGATGCGTTCAACACCGGTGACTACTACAGGGCCGTCGAATCGGAGGTGACCTCCGAGACCGTCACCAAGGTGCTCTACCCCAACGACGAGCCGGAGGCGGGAAAGCGCCTGCGCCTGCTGCAGCAGTACTTCTTCGTGTCGTGCTCGCTGCAACACGTCGTGCACATCATGGACGACCTCGCCGACGTCTCCCTGCACGAGCTGCCGCAGCGATTCGCGTTGCAGCTCAACGACACCCATCCATCGATCGGCGTGGCCGAGCTGATGCGCATCCTCGTCGACGAGCGCCGGCTGGACTGGGACGAAGCCTGGAACATCACGGTGGCGACGTTCGGCTACACCAACCACACCCTGCTTCCCGAGGCCCTGGAGAAGTGGTCGCTGAGCCTGTTCGGCGAGTCGCTGCCGCGGCACCTGGAGATCATCTACGAGATCAACAGACGCTTCCTCGACGAGGTGCGGGCCAAGTTCCCCGGCGACGTCGATCGGGTGCGCCGGATGTCGCTGATTGGCGAGGATGGCGGCCAGACCGTCCGGATGGCCTACCTCGCCACCGTCGGCAGCCACGCGATCAACGGCGTGGCGGCCCTGCACTCGGACCTGCTGAAGGCCAGCGTGCTCAAGGACTTCTACGAGCTGTGGCCGGAGCGGTTCTCCAACAAGACCAACGGCGTGACGCCGCGCCGGTTCCTTGCGCTGTCCAACCCCGGCCTGCGCGAGTTGCTCGACAGCACGATCGGCGATGGCTGGCTCACCGACCTCGACCGGTTGCGTGGGCTGGAAGCCTATGTCGACGATCCCGCCTTCCGGCAGCAGTGGCGAGACGTCAAGCGCGCCAACAAGTCCCGATTGTCCGACTTCCTGCTGACGACGACGGGCGTGCAGTTGGACCCGACCTGGATGTTCGACATCCAGGTCAAGCGCATCCACGAGTACAAGCGTCAGCACCTGTCCGTGCTGCACATCATCCGGCAGTACTTCCGGCTGAAGACGGATCCGACTGCCGATCTCGCGCCGCGCGCCTACGTCTTCGGCGGCAAGGCCGCGCCTGGCTACTTCATGGCCAAGCGCATCATCAAGCTGATCAACGCGGTCGGCGAGACGATCAACGGCGATCCCGACGTGAACCGGTTGATGAAGGTCGTCTTCGTGCCGAACTTCAACGTCCAGAACGCCCACCTGATCTATCCCGCGGCCAATCTGTCCGAACAGATCTCGACCGCCGGAAAGGAGGCCTCGGGCACCGGCAACATGAAGTTCATGCTCAACGGCGCGCTGACCATCGGCACACTCGACGGCGCGAACGTCGAGATCCGCGAGGAGGCTGGGCCGGAGAACTTCTTCCTGTTCGGTCTGACCGAGACCGAGGTGGAACAGGTCAAGCGCGACGGTTACCACCCGTCGGACTACATCGAAGGCAACGAGGAACTCAAGGCCGTTCTCGGCCTCATCTCATCCGGCCAGTTCTCCCACGGTGACACCGAGGTGTTCCGCCCGCTGGTGGACAACCTGCTGCACGACGACCCGTTCCTCGTCATGGCCGACTACGCGTCCTACGTCGACTGCCAGGACCGGGTGGCCGCGGCGTGGCAGGATCGCGACGCGTGGTCGCGGATGTCGATCCTGAACACCGCACGCAGCGGCAAGTTCTCGTCCGATCGCGCCATCGCCGAGTACTGCGACGACATCTGGAACGTCGGCCCGGTGCACGTCGAGGTCTGACATGGCGTTGGCGATCGAGTAATGTGGTTATGCCTGCTAAGCATTCACCTTCGCCAACGCTGGAGTCGTCCCGATGACCTTGATCAAGACCACGCTGTCCGCCGTTGCGGTGGCGGCCGGCCTGTCCGCCGCCGCGCTCGGCCTCGGCACCACTGCCGCGCTGGCCGATCCGCCTCCCCCGCCGCCGGCACAGGGCGAGATCCCGCCGCCCAACGCGCCGCGCAAGACCGCCGAGTTCTGGGACGGCGAGCCCGTGGTGTGGACCTCCATGTGGGGCGGACGATGGGGGATCTGGAAGAACGGTCAGTTCCTGACCCTGTCGTCGAACATCAACACCGGAGGCGGCTAGGCCCAGCGACCGCCAAACCCCGCTCTTGCCGCGACAGCCGGGCGTCCACTGGACGCCCGGCTGTCGTATGTCAGCCCTGTTCGGCCGGGAGCGGCGCACCCACGGGCGCCGGCGAGACCTGGGGCCGCCCGGCGAGGCTATCCACCACGGGGCGCTGATCGGGGCAGTAGTAGTTGATGCCCGCGGAGAGGAACTGGTAGATCGACTGCTCGGACGTGCCCCTGGGAAGGTTCGTCTTGAGGAACACCGCGGCCTCGGTCGCGTTCGCGTCCAACCCGGTGCGCAGACGCTTGCACTCGATCTTGCCGATCCAGGCGTTGTAGTCCTTCGGGCCGTAGATGCCGTAGACGTGGAGTTCGTTGGCGAAGTCGGTGTCTGGGTCGGCATTCGCCGGCGCCGTCGCGGCCGCAGCCAGCGAGAGGGCGACGATGGCAGCAGCGATTCCGGTCCGCGTGAAACCCTTCATGGCGGGATCCTATCTCCAGTTCAATTGCATTGCGGCAGTGCGTGATCCGATTCGACCAAATCACGACGAGGGGTGTATGTGCCGGACGTCACGCCGATCGGCCGGGTAGACGGGTCGTCGCAGTTGTCCACAATACAGTTATATAGGCTAATCTCTCACTTCAATCTCAGGTAATCGGCGCGGGCAGGGGTTATGACCAAGGTTTTGCGAAGAGCGTGGTTGCCGATCGTCATCGTCATCGTCGTGGTGATCGCTGGTTTCACGGTGCACCGCGTGCGCACCTTCTTCGGCATGAATCCCATCCTGGTCACGCCGAAGAACTTCGCCGACGACGCCGAGCCCTTCAACCCCAAGGTCGTCAAGTACGAGATCTTCGGCAACGGCAGCTACGCCGACATCAACTACCTCGACCTGGACTCCAAGCCCGTGCGGGTCGACGGTGCCACGCTGCCCTGGTCACTGACGCTCAAGACGACGGCGCCGTCGGTGCTGCCCAACATCGTCGCCCAGGGTGACGGGGACTCCATCTCGTGCCGCATCACCGTCGACGACGTGGTCAAGGACGAGAAGACGACGACCGGCGTCTCCGCCCAGACCTTCTGCCTGGTGAAGAACGCATGAGCTCGCCCCACGACGGCACTCACGAGGAGCCCACCACCGACGCCATCCCGACGTCGGGGCCCGCGGTCGATCCGACTCGGCACCGCATCCCGCGGCTGATCAGGACCCTGGCGCTGCCGGTGATCCTGGCGTGGATCGTCATCATCGCGATCGGCAACACCATCGTTCCGCAGCTGGAGAAGGTCGGCGAGCTGCGTTCGGTGTCGATGAGCCCCAACGACGCGCCATCGGTGATCGCCATGCAGCACATCGGCGACACCTTCAAGGAGTTCAAGTCCAACAGCTCGGCGATGATCGTGCTGGAGGGACAGGACAAGCTCGGCCAGGACGCACACGACTTCTACGACGAGATGGTGCGCAGGCTCGAGGCCGACACCAAGCACGTCGAGCACGTCCAGGACATGTGGAGTGATCCGCTCACCGCCGCGGGTTCCCAAAGCAACGACGGCAAGGCCATGTACGTCCAGGTGTACCTGGCGGGCAACCAGGGTGAGGCGCTGGCCAACGAGTCGGTCAAGGCGGTGGAGAAGGTCGTCGCCGACCTCAAGCCGCCGGCCGGCGTCAAGGCCTACGTCACCGGCCCCGCGGCCCTGGCCGCCGATCAGCAGGTCGCCGGCAACGACAGCATGGAGCTGATCGAGATGGTGACGTTCACCGTCATCATCGTGATGCTGCTGCTGGTCTACCGCTCCCTCGTCACCGTGCTGATCGTGCTGGTGATGGTGGTACTCGAGCTCGCGGCCGCCCGCGGCATCGTCGCGTTCCTCGGCTATCACGACATCATCGGTCTCTCGACCTTCGCCACCAACCTCTTGGTGACGCTGGCGATCGCCGCGGCCACCGACTACGCCATCTTCCTGATCGGCCGATATCAGGAGGCACGAAGTCTGGGCGAGCAGAGGGAGGACGCCTACTACACGATGTTCAACGGCACCGCGCACGTCGTGCTCGGCTCCGGTCTGACCATCGCGGGTGCGACGTTCTGCCTGCACTTCACCCGACTCCCCTACTTTCAGACCCTCGGCGTACCGCTGGCCATCGGCATGGTCATCGTCGTGGTCTGCGCCCTCACGCTGGGGCCGGCCGTGGTCACCGTCGCCAGCCGTTTCGGACTGCTCGAACCCAAGCGGGCGCTGCGCACCCGCGGTTGGCGCAAGATCGGCGCGCTGGTAGTCCGCTGGCCGGGACCGATCCTGGTGGCGTCGATCGCCCTGGCCCTGGTCGGCCTGCTGACCCTGCCGGGATACCGGACGAACTACAACGACCGGAACTATCTGCCGCAGACCCTGCCCGCCAACGAGGGCTACGCCGCCGCGGACCGGCACTTCTCGCAGGCCAGGATGAACCCCGAGCTGTTGATGATCGAAAGCGATCACGATCTGCGCAACTCGGCGGACTTCCTGGTGATCGACAAGATCGCCAAGGCCGTCTTCAAGACCCCCGGCATCGGCCGCGTGCAGACCATCACCCGGCCGCTGGGCACGCCGATCGAGCACACCTCGATCCCGTTCCAGATCAGCATGCAGGGCACCACGCAGCAGATGAACCTCAAGTATCAGCAGGACACGTTCGCCAGCATGCTCAAGCAGGCCGACGAGATGCAGGGCATGATCGAGAACCTCGAGCACATGTACTCGCTGATGCAGCAGCTCAACGCCGTCACCCACGATCTGGTCGGCAAGACCAAGGACATGGTGGCGACCACCAACGAGCTGCGCGACAACATCGCCAACTTCGACGACTTCTTCCGCCCCATCCGCGCGTATCTCTACTGGGAACCGCACTGCTACGACATCCCGCTGTGCTGGGCCACGCGATCGGTCTTCGACACCCTGGACGGCATCGACGCGCTGAGCGATCAGCTGGGCGGACTCGTCGTGAACATGGACCAGCTCGACCGGTTGATGCCGCAGCTGATGGCGTCGATCCCGCCGATGCTCGCCACCATGAAGTCGATGAAGACCATGATGCTGACGATGTATCAGACCCAGAAGGGCATGTCGGACCAGATGGCCGCCATGCAGGAGAACTCGTCCGCCATGGGTGAGGCGTTCGACGCGTCGAAGAACGACGACTCGTTCTACCTGCCGCCGGAGATCTTCGACAACACCGAGTTCAAGAAGGGCATGAAGAACTTCATCTCGCCCGACGGGCACTCGGTGCGGTTCATCATCAGCCACGAGGGCGATCCGATGACCCAGGAGGGCATCGCACACATCGAGGCGATCAAGCAGGCCGCCAAGGAAGCCATCAAGGGCACGCCGCTGGAGGGGTCGAAGATCTACCTCGCGGGCACCGCGGCGACGTTCAAGGACATGGCCGACGGCAACATGTATGACCTGCTGATCGCGGGGATCGCCTCGCTGGCTCTGATCTTCATCATCATGCTGCTCATCACTAGGGCCGTCGTGGCCTCGGCGGTGATCGTGGGCACGGTGGTGCTGTCGCTCGGCGCCTCATTCGGGTTGTCGGTGCTCATCTGGCAGCACTTCCTGGGGGCCGAACTGCACTGGATGGTGCTGGCCATGTCGGTCATCATCCTGTTGGCGGTCGGCGCGGACTACAACCTGCTGCTGGTGTCGCGATTCAAGGAAGAGATACACGCCGGTCTCAACACGGGCATCATCAGATCCATGGGTGGTACCGGCTCGGTGGTGACGTCGGCCGGACTGGTGTTCGCCTTCACCATGATGTCGATGGCGGTGAGCAGCTTGACCATCATCGGCCAGGTTGGCACCACGATCGGCATGGGTCTGCTCTTCGACACCCTGGTGGTGCGCTCGTTCATGACCCCCGCCATCGCGGCGATGCTCGGCAAGTGGTTCTGGTGGCCGACGCACGTGCGTCAGCGACCGCTGCCCGCCCCATGGCCGAATCCACCGAAGCAAACCGAACCGGCTCCAACCGCCTGAGGAGGCACGACATGATGAAGAACTTGCGCAGCATGGCAGCGCGTGGCGGTCTGGCGGTAGCCGTATGTGGCGTTGCCGCAACGGCGTTGGCTGGTCCGGCGGCGGCCGACGCCACCGATGACTTCCCGATCCCGCACCGGATGATCGTCACGACCTGTGACACCGAGCAGTACATGGCCGCCGCCCGCGACACCAGCCCGGTGTACTTCGAGCGCTACATGATCGACCGCAGCAACCGCCCCGCCGACGTCCAGCAGCAGGCCGAGGACCGCATCCACTGGTTCTTCTCCCTGGACCCCGTCGCCCGCCGGCAGTATTCCGAGGACACCGCCACCAACGTCTACTACGAGAACGTGGCCACCCACTGGGGCAACTGGGCCAAGTTGTTCTTCAACAACAAGGGCGTCGTGGCCAAGGCCACCGACGTCTGCATGAACTACCCGCGCGGCGACATGTCGGTCTGGGACTGGCCCGTCACCCCTTAGAACCAACGCCGAGATTGCACTGAGGGTCGTCGACCAACCGAGATCACGACCCTGACTGCAATCTCGGCGTCCAGCCGCGGCCGGTGAACGCCTCCCTCACCCGGTGCACGATGAATGCCCGCGAGTGCTCGGCCACCACGTGGAGGTTCAGCCAGCCACGGCGTGCGATGAACTCGTTTCGACCGATGTCGTGGACATAGCGCCGGCGGTCGGTCAGGTGCCGCTCACCGTCGTAGTCCACGCCGATCATCGCGTCGTCCCAGCCCATGTCGATGAAAGCCGCGAAGCCGTCGTGGCTGAGCCGGATCTGTGTTCGTGGGCGCGGGAAGCCGGCGTCGATGAGCAGCAGCCGCAACCACGTCTCCTTCGGTGACTGTCCGCCGGCGTCCATGAGGTGCAGAGCTCGTGCGGCGCGCCGAAGTCCCCTAGCTCCAGGACGTCGACTCGCCAGGGAAAGTGCGTCCGCGGCGTGCACGCCGGTCGCGTGGGCCAGCGCATCGAGATTCCGCACGGCTTCGTCGCGGACCAGGTGGCGGCCCAGATCCAAAGCGGTGCGCGGCACGCTCGTCGCGAGTATCCCGCCGATGTCGACGATCTCGTCGGCGTCGATGCGTTCGTTGCGCACGACGACCCCGCTCGGCGGACGAGCGCAGCGCCCGATGAGTTCGATCGGGGTCGTGGCGTCGACCCAGGCCGCGCCGTGCAGTGCCGCTGCCGCGCGCCCGGCGATGACGAACCGCCGACCCGACCACAGCCAGGCACCGACGGTGCGGGTCCGCAGCGTCGGATCCGCGTGCTTCGGCACGTAGACATCGGGCAGGATTTGGGTGTAGTTCCACCTCAATCGACCGCGGGTCAGGCCGCCGCGCGCCAAGGCCTCGCTGCCGACGAAGACCTCCACCATGGCTGGATGATGACCGGCCACCCCGACGAATTCGCCCGCCAGCACCGAGATTGCACCCAGGGCTGTGGATGACGACGATCCGCGACCCTGGGTGCAATCGCGTGACGCGACTAGTGCTGGGGGCGCCGCCTGCGGCCCATCAGCACGGCCAGGATCACCGCGCCGATGCTTAGCGCACCGCACGCCACCGCGACCGCGATCAGGTAGACGTCGCGCTTGTTCATGCCCGACGGCGACTCGTCCGAGGCCAGGGTCAGCTGGTAGTCACCGGGCAGCGGTCCCGGCTGCGGATCGTCGAGGCCGGGGAACTGCTGGGTCTTGTGCACCTCGAAGCTGCGCTCGCCCGACGGGGTCTGCTTCCACTCGCCCCAGGCGGGCGTCACGCCGTCCAGCAGCACCTTCTGCTCGCCGTACTGACGGTCGGGGCCGACGTCGACGATCTTGTTCACCCGGAAGGGCTGGTAGGTGGCGTTCGGGTAGCGCACCTGCACCGGCACGTTGGCGAAGTTCACCAGCGGCGGCGGAGGCGGCGGCAGCGGCAACCCGACACCCGGGAAGAACCCGCCGCCGAAGAAGCTGCCGACCGCGACGTTGACCGCCTGGTTGACGGCGTTGGTGACCACCGCGGTGAAGCTGTACGCGGCGTACTGCGCGACCTCCAGGACGATGCGGCCCAGCGGCGGGATGAACGCCACCCGGGGTGCATTGTCGTAGACGTACACGATCCGCACGGGATCGCGGTACGGGTTGCTCAGCACCGGGCGGTAGTACTCGTCGTAGTCCACCCAGTCCGGGCGCCACTGCCGCACGTTGCGGTCCCACCCGCCGGCCAGTTGCACTCTGTCGTCGTTGCGGCCGTCGTTGCGCGCGTCGAACGGATTGCGCTCGCGATTGGGCAGGTCGACGATGCGGGCGACGTCGAGGATCTCCTCCTTGGGGGCCTCGACCGGCTTGGCCTCGACGACCTGCGCGGTCTTGGCGATCTGGACATCGGTGTCGGGCGCCTGCAGGGTCTCCGGCGCGATCTTCGCGAGCACCCGTTGCGTGCTCGATCCGGTCGTCGTGGTGCTCGTGCTCGCCGAGGTGCTGCCCTCGGTGCTCGAAGTCGACGTCTCCGCGCTCGTCGACGTCTCCGAGGAGGACGCCGCCGACGACGAGGAGGACGCCGAGGGCGCCGTGCTCGACGCTGCCGAACCCGTCGATGCCGCGGTGCTCGACGACGGGCTGGCCGAGGACGGCGTACTGCCACTGCTCGGCGCGAGCCTCTCGCTGCTCGGCGCGGTGCTGCTCGGGCTGGCCGGGCTCTGGCTGGTGGGGCTCTGAGCAGTGGGACTCTGGCTGGCCGGGCTCTGACTGGCCGGGCCCTGGCTGGTGGGGCTCTGGGTGGCGGGGCTCTCGGTGGTGGGGCTCTCGGTGGTGGGGCTCTTGGTCACCGAGGTCACCGGCGGCGGGGTCGACGGCGCCTGCCTGGTCGGCGTGGTGACGGGCTCCTGGGTGGGCTCGGTGGTCGGTGCGACGGGCTCGGGTGCCCTGGTCGCTGCCGGTGCCGGTGCCTCGACCGTCTGAGGGGTGGTCTGCTGCGCCGTGGGCTCGGTGGGGGCGGTCCGCTCGACGGGAGCTTGCGTCACCGCGGCTGGCGGCTCGGGCACGATCGTCGTCGTCGGGCCGCTGGGTCCACCCGGTCCGCCCGGCCCTCCCGGTGCGGCGAGGGCGGGCGTGATGCCCCCCGTCATCGCCGCCAGGGAGATCACCACTCCGGACGCCAGCACGGCGCACACCGTTCGTTTGCGACAAATCTCCAACGGTGCACCCATCGTGGAGCGCCTCCTTCGATCTCGTTTCCCCCGACACTGGTTCGCGGACCAGCGACCGCGCGGCTGACGAACTTTCATCCTTGCCAGGAACATCGGCTCAGGGCCGAGATCGTTACACCCCGGGCACCCGCGGACGAGCCGGTGGGACGGCGGCCAGCAGGGCCCTGGTGTACTCGTCGCGCGGCGCCGCGAACAGCTCGGCGGCCGGGCCGTGTTCGACCGCGGCGCCGGCCCGCATGACCAACACGTCGTGGCTGATCTGCTGGATGACAGCGAGGTCGTGGCCGATGAACAGATAGGTCAGCGCGAGCCGATCCTGCAGGTCCGCGAGCAGCTCGAGGACCTGCGCCTGCACCGACACGTCCAGCGAGGCCGTGGATTCGTCGAGGATCAGCAGCTCGGGCTCCAGCGCCAGCGCCCTGGCGATGCTGACCCGTTGCCGCTGGCCTCCTGACAGCTCGTGGGGGTAGCGGTCGGCGAAGGCGGGCGGCAGCCCGACCAGCTCCAGCAGCTCACCGATGCGACTGCGCCGCCGCGCCTCGTCCGGCGCCAGGCCGTGCACGACGAGCGGCTCGCCGACCGACCTCCCGACCGGCATCCGCGGGTTCAGCGACGAGAAGGGGTCCTGCAGCACCAGGCCGATGCGCCGGCGAAGGGCCTTCTCCGCGCGCCGGCCGCCGCGTCGCCCGGCCGCCAGCACGTCCACGTCGTCGAGGCGCACGGTCCCGGCGTCGGGTCGCACCAACCCGGTCAGCGCGGCGGCGACCGTGGACTTGCCCGACCCCGATTCTCCGACCAGTCCCAGCGTCGCGCCGCGGCGGATGGTGAACGACAGGTCCTTCACCGCGTGCACGGTCGAGCGTCCCGTCGGCGTGGTCACCGAGAATCGGACGTCCAGACCCGACACGTCGAGGAGCACCGCGGCATCGTCGGCCACCGGCGGCGGGCCTGCCGAACCCACCAGCGGACGGGCCTCGAGCAGCTGGCGGGTGTAGGGCTGCCGGGGCCGGTCGAAGACGTCGAGGACGCCGGCCTGCTCGACGACCTCGCCGTCGTGCAGCACGGTGACGTCGTCGGCGACCTGACCGATCACGCCGAGGTCGTGGCTGATCCACACCACCGCCGTGCCGAAGTCGCGCTGCAAGTCGCGCACCAGGTCGATGATCTGTGCCTGGGTGGTCACGTCCAGTGACGTGGTCGGCTCGTCGGCGACCAGCAGTTCGGGGTCGCACGCCAGCGCGATCGCGATCATCACGCGCTGGCGCTGCCCCCCCGAGAGCTGATGCGGATAGGACTCCAACCGCGCCTGCGGATCCGGAAGGCCGACGGCGTCGAGCAACTCCAGTGCCCGCGCCTTGCCCTCCCGGCGGGTCGGCTGGCGGTGGGCCTCGAGCGACTCGGTGATCTGGCGTTCCAGGGTGAGCAGCGGGTTCAGCGACGTCCCCGGATCCTGGAAGACGAAGCCGATCCGGCCGCCGTGCACACCGCGCAGCGCACGGGCGGACGCCCCGACGAGCTGCACCGAATCACCCTGTCCGGCAAGGATGCTCGATCCGCTGACGACGGCCCCGGGCGCATCGAGCAATCCAGTCGCGGCGAGCACGGTCATCGACTTGCCCGAGCCCGACTCCCCCACGATGCCGTGGGTGGCCTCGCGCGGCACCGTCAGCGAGACGCCGCGCACGATGTGCCGGTTGCCGATCCGCACGTTCAGGTCGGCGACCTCGAGGGCGGGGGCGGTCATCGCGTCCTCCGGGATTCGGCCACCGTGCGCTGCTTGGGGTCGAGCACGTCGCGCATCCCGTCACCGAAGAGGTTGAACGCCAACACGATCACGAAGATCGCGGCACCGGGGAACACGGCCATCCACCAGGCCAGCGTGACGAAACCCTGGGAGTCGAAGATCATCCGGCCCAGCGACGGCTCCGGCGGCTGGATGCCGAGCCCGAGGAACGACAGCGCCGCCTCGGAGAGGATCGCGAAGGCAAGCGACAGCGAGGTCTGCACGATCAGCGGGCCCGCGATGTTCGGCAAGACGTGGCGAAACAGGATGTAGGCGTGCCCGGTGCCCATGGTGCGCGACACCGCGACGAACGGCTCGACCCGGACGCCGAGGGTGCTGGCACGCGCGACGCGGGCGAAGATCGGCGTGTAGACCACGCCGATGGCCAGCATCGTGGTCGTCACGCCGGGGCCGAGGATGGCGACGATCGCGAGCGCCAGCAGCAGCACCGGGAAGGCGAACATCACGTCGACCACCCTCATGAACACGGTGTCCACCCAGCCTCCGCGGTAGCCCGCGACGACCCCGATGGTGACCCCGACGACGACGGCGAACGCGACGCTGACCAGCGCGACCTGCATCGAGGCCTGCACGGCGACCAGCACCCGGGAGAACACGTCGCGGCCGAGCTCGTCGGTGCCGAACCAGTGCGCCCCGCTGGGACCGCGCAACGCGCTCGGCACGTCGACGTCGTTGACACCCTGCGGGGCAATCCATTTCGCGCCAACGGCGATGATCAGCACCGCCAGCAGCAGGACGGCGCTGACGACGGTGACGGGATTGCCCGCGAGCAACCGCCACGAGCTGACCCTGGCGGTGTCGACGGCCTCGATCGTCTCCTCGGTCATGACAGCCGGATCCTCGGGTCGACGACGGCGTACAACAGATCCACGATCAGGTTGATCAGCAGGAACAGCACCGCCATCAGCAGCACTGCCCCCTGGATCACCGGATAGTCGCGGGCGGCCACGGAGTTGTAGACCAGTCGGCCGAGTCCCGGCCAGGCGAAGACCACCTCGACGACGATCACGCCGCCCAGGATGGTGGCGAGCTGAATGCCGGTGATGGTCAGGATCGGCACCAGCGCATTGCGCACGGTGTGGCGGAACGTGACCACCCGCGGGGAGAGCCCCTTGGAGCGGGCGGTTCGCACGTAACCCATCGAGGCCACCTCGAGAACGGCGGATCGGACGTAGCGGGTCAGGATGGCCGCGGCCACCAGACCGACCGTCAAGCCCGGCAGCACCAGGTGGCTCAGCCATCCTCCCGGGTCCTGCGACAGCGGCCGGTAGCCGGAGGTGGGCAGCCAGCCCAGCGTCGTGGCGAACAGCGCAATCAGCAGGATGCCCATCCAGAAGTCGGGAATCGACACGCCGAATTGGCTCGTGACCCGGACGATCGCGTCGCTGACTCGACCCTGGTGCAGTGCCGACCAGATCCCCGCGGGCAGCGCGATTAGCAGCGCGACGACGATGCCGAACCCGGCCAGCGACACGGTGGCGGGCAGCCTGTCCAGCAGTATCTCGGTGACGGGATCTCCGTTGCGGAAGCTGACGCCGAGATCCCCGGTCAACGCCGAACCGACGTAGCTGAAGAACTGTTGGACCAGCGGCCGGTCCAAACCACTCGCGGCGCGCAGTGCGTCGTAGGCCTGCGGCGTGTACCTGGTGCCGAGCGCGATGCGCACCGGGTCACCTGGCACCAGTTGGACGAGCGCGAACACGACGATCAGCACGCCGACGAGCACGATCGCCGAATACGCGAGGCGCCGGGCCAGGAACCGAAGGACGGGATGGCTCATCGGGCCTGTCCCCCGTTCAGGCTGGCGGTCCGAAAGCGCACCGCTCCGTCGCGGCGGGCGTCGTAGCCGGACAGGTTGGTGGTCCAGGCCTGCACGACCGCAGGATTGTAGAGGTAGACGTAGCTGACCTGATCGGCGATGATCGTCGCCGCCTTGGCGTAATCCTGTTGGCGGGCTTGCCGATCGGTCTCGACGCGCCCGGCGTCGAGCAGCCGGTCGACCTCGGGATCGGAGAACTTCTGAGCATTGCTCGTCCCGTTGGTGTGGTGCTGGGCGTAGTAGAAGTCATCGGGGTCGATGTTGCCCAGCCAGCCCATCATCAGCATGTCGAAGTGCCCGGAGTTCTGTTCGTCGAGCCACGTGGCGAAGTCGACGGTGCGGATGTCGACGGTGATCCCCAGCGGCGCCAGGTTGTCGGCGATCACCTGGGCGGCGGTGACCGTCTCGGGATATTCGCTGGTGACCAGCATGTCCATCCGGTCGGGGTGCGCGCCCGCCTCGTCGAGCAGCCGCTTGGCCTCCCCGGTGTCGTAGCGGTACCGGTCATACGGTGTGTACCACGGGTTGCCCTCGGGGATGGCCAGCTGGTTCGCGGTGGCGCTACCGTAACTCGTTGCAGCCACGATGGATTGGCGGTCGATGCCGTACGCGATGGCCTGGCGCACCCGAGGGTCGTTCCATGGCGCCTTCGCCTCGTTGAGCGCCAAGTACCAGTAGTCGTTGCTCGGCGTGACGGCCAGTTTCAGGGAGTCGTCGCCCCGTAGCTGCGAGATGCGCTGCGTCGGTACGGAATCTGTCCAGTCGATCTCACCGGCCTGCAGGGCCGAGATCGCGGTCGACGGCTCGGTGATGAATTCGAACGTCACCCCCGGAACCTTCGGGGGGCCACCCCAGTAGGTTGGGTTGGCCCGCAACACGATCAAGTCGCCACTCTTGCGCGAGACGAAGGCGAACGGTCCGGTGCCAATCGGGTGCGTCGCGATCTGACCGCTCTCGACGTTCTTGCGCGACACGATGGCCATGCCCTTGAATCCGCCGATGTTGGTCAGCAGGTTGGGCGTTGGCTGCTTGACCCGAATCACGACGGTGTCCGGCCCGATCGCGCGGACGTCGGTCACGGAGCTGAACTTGTCGACGTTGGCCAGCTTCTGGTCGATGATCCGACGGTAGGAGTAGACGACGTCGTCGGCACCGAAGGGACTGCCATCGTGGAAGGTCACGCCCGTGCGCAGGTGGAAGGTCCAGGTGAGCTGATCGGGTGAGACCTCCCACGTCTGAGCCAGCGCCGGACGCATCTCGAGGTTCGCGTCGGGTTCGACCAGCGTGTCGAAGACGTTCTCCAGCACCTCGAACGAGAAGTAGGCACTGGTCTTCTGCGGGTCCAACTGGTCGGGTTCACCGGCGATCGCGGCGATCAGGTTGCCCGACGAAGCCCCCAGGTCGACGCGCTGCGCCGGAGCGCACGACACCGACGCGAGGAGCACGGCGACGGCCACGACGATGCTCACGACGGCCGGTGGTTGTCGCATCAGCCACGTCTACCCGCTAGGTCGCGATTGCACACCCTAGGATTGCATCTTGTCCCGCATGGCCTCGTGCGTCGGCTGTCGATCTCGTTCGATGTGGGCGTAGGCCACCGACTCGGCCACCCGCTCGTTGGCGGAGGCGATCGCGTCCCGCAGCAGCACGTGGTCGTGGAATGCCTCGTCGGCGGGCAATCCGCTGGTGAGGTAGAACAGCCAGGTGATGCGGCCCGAGATCGACTGCATCAACCCGACCATCAGCTCGTTGCCCGACGTGCGGATGACGGCCTCGTGAAACGCGGTGCTGGTCTTGGCGATCGAGTACGCATCCCCACCGGCCACGGTGTGCTGCGCCTCGGCAAGGGCGTCGTCCAACGCGTCCATCCCGCCACCGAGGCCGACCTGGCGTGCCGCGTAGCGCGCCGCGCCCACCTCCAGGGACAAGCGCACGTCGAACAGCTCGTCGATGGCCTTGGCGGTCCAGCTGGCCACCACCGCCCCCCGCCGCGGTCGCGACTGCACGAAGCCGTCGCGTTCCAGCCAGGGCACCGCCTCCCGCAGCGGAACCCGAGAGACGTCCAGCTCCTCACCGATGCGCTGCTCCGGGAGTCGGCTACCCTGCGGATACTGGCCGAGGATGATGCGCTCCCTGACCGTGGAGTAGACCAGCCGCGACAGCGACTGCGGCGGGAGGTCGCTGGTCACCCCGCGATACCGAGCAACGAGAAGTTCAGCTCGTTGGCGCCGATGTTCTGGCTCTGCGGCACCCCGGTCAGCCACTTCTGCGCGACGACCCAGTCCTTGTTGTAGGACAGGTTCAGGAAGCATCCGGTCTGGCCGTAGAGATCTCCGGCCTCGACGTACGTCGCGGTGTCCCCCGTGCCGAGCGCCTGGTCCAGCAGAGCGTTGACTTCCTTTGACTCGCAACCGAAGTAGTTGATGCCACCGGAGGCGTCCCAGAACACGTGACCCCACATGTACGGGTCGCCACCGTCGGGGCCGTTGTTGCCGTCGATGAACGCGTCGGGTCCGGTCGGCGGGTTGTTGATCCAACCGAAGACCGTCGACGTGTCGTATCCCTGGGCCGAGGCGGTCAGGCCGTCGGTCTGCAGGTTCGCGACGACGATGTTGGCCATCGACTGGGCGTTGACGTTGCCATTGGCGTAGCCGATCACCAGGTTCTTCGGGGCATTGGCGGGCAGTGCCGCGACGTAGTTCTTCAGCGCCGCAGCGTCGAAACTGATCGCCTGCTTGTCTTGGACACCGGACCCGCCGGGGATCATGCCCTTCGCGTACATGGTGGTCGCCACGTCGGAACGCTTTCCGAGCACCTGGTTCACCAGGGCGGCCTGGTCGATCGACTTGAGGAATGCGACGCGGGCGTCGGCGGTCTTGAAGAATTCGTGGCTCGGGTTCACCGTCACCAGGGCACCCTGCAGCGTGGGCAGGAAGTAGTTCGACACTCCCGCCGCCTTGGAGTACTTGTCCAGGCTCGACGACGGCAGCGCCGCGACGATGGTGTCGACGGTGCCGTTGTCGAACGCCAGCTCGAGCGCGGATTCATCGGTGTAGACCGGCAATTCGATCTTCTTGAAGGGCGACTTCTGCCCCCAGTAGCCGTCGTACTGCGTCATCTCGTACTTGACCCCGGTCTGGGCCGTCGTCAGCTGGTAGGGCCCGGTGCCGAGGTCGTGGGACGACAGGTAGGTCTGGGCGTCGTCGGAACCGGCGTTGGCCTTGAGCCCCTGCGGAGATTCCATCTTGGGGCCGAACGGTGAGGCCAGATAGCTCAGGAAGGCGGTGTTGGGCTTGGTCAGCGTGATCACCGCGGTGTAGTCATCGGGCGTCGCGACACCCTTGACGGCCTCGACCATGTATGACGCGCCGCCCTTGACCGCGATGCGGCGCTTGAACGCGACGTCGACCGCAGCGGAGGTGAACGGCGTCCCGTCGTGGAAGGTGACGCCCTTGCGCAGGTGGAAGGTGTACACGTCGTGAGTGGGGTTGACCTCCCACGACTCCGCCAATCGCGGCGCGATCTGGACGGTGTCGGTGTCGTTCTCGTACTGGACCAGGCCTTCATAGGCGTTGATCATGATCGCCGTGCCGTTGTTGGCGTAGTAGATGTCGGGGTCGGGTGGCTGGCCGATGTCACCGAGCAGGCCGACGGTCAAGGTCCCGTCGGTGGGCGCGGCCCCGCCACCGCCACCGCCGCCTCCGGACGGTGTGCCGGAACTGCAGCCGGCGATGACGAGAGTCATTGCGGCGCAGGCACTGAAGAGGCCGGTGCGCAGCCTCTGGGTGGGCATGCCTTGATTGGACACAGCAGTACTCCTTCTCATTCGGCGGCTATTCGGGGGTCGGCGACGGCCTGCAGCAGGTCCACCACCGCGTTCGATACGACGTAGATGGCACCGAGCACCAGCGTCACCCCGGCGATGGCCGGGAAGTCGGCGACCGGGATGGACGCCGCGAGGTAGTTGCCGATGCCCGGCCAGGAGAAGATCTGCTCGACGACCACGACGCCGGCGAACATGAACCCGAGCTGTAGTCCGGCCATCGACAGCGCGGGGCCGATCGCGTTGCGCACGACGTGGTGGGCCACGATCCTGGTCTCCGACAAGCCCTTCGAGCGCGCGGTCCGGACGTAGTCGGCGCCGAGCACGCCCTGCAGCGACGACCGGAACACCCGGCCGATGGCGACCGCGGGCGCGATCGCCAACACCACGGCGGGCAGCACCAGATGCCGGAGCGCGTCGAGGAAGGCGTCGGCCTGCCCGTGCACCAGGGTGTCGACCACTTGCATTCCGAACGGGCCGGGGTCCTGGAAGTCGCCGACCCCGCGTGCGGGCAACCACCCGAGCTGACCGAAGAACACGATGATGCCGACGAGCGCGAGCAGGAACGGCGGCGCCGTGGCCAGCAGCAGCAGGACACCGCGTCCCACCGCCGCGCCCGGCCAGCGCAGCGCACCGGACAGCGCGTAGAGCGATGCCAGGGCCAGCGCGAGCAGGAACGCGACGACGACGAGTTCGGCAGTGGCGGGCAGGTAGGTGGCGATGTCGGCGGTCACCGGTTGCCTCGTGCGCAGGGACCGACCGAGGTCGCCGGTGAAGAGGCCTCCTACGAACCGGACGAACTGCTGAGCGAGTGGATCGTCGAGTCCGAGCCGGTGACGCTCGGCGGCCACCATCTCGTTGGAGGCGTTGGCGCCGACGTAGGCGCGCGCCGGGTCCCCGGGTGAGACCGCCTGCAGCAGGAAGATCACGAACGACAGGATCAGCAGGATGAGCACCGCGATGGAGAACCTGCGGACGAGGAAGGACGTCATGACTACCTCCGCACCGGGATGAGATTGCGGATGGCGTCGCCACCGAGATTGGCCACCAGCGTCAGCAGCAGCACCGCGAGGCCGGGCACGCCGGGCACCCACCACTGGCTCAGCAGCTGGCTCAGCGCCCGTGCCGTATCGGCGCCGAGTTCGGGTGCCGGCGCCTGCTGACCGAGCCCCAGGAATGACAGCGCGGCCAGCAGCAGCACCACGTTTCCGATGTCTAGGCTGGCGGTGATGATCGCCGTTGGCACGACGCCCGGCAGCAGATGTCGGGTCAGGATCCGCCACCGCCCGGCCTTGGCCAGCCGGGCGGCCTCGACGTGGGGCCGGGCAGCGAGCGCCTTGACCTCGCCGCGCACGATGCGTGCGTAGTAGGGCCACCACACCAGCGCGACGCCGATCAGCGTGTTGGTTAGGCCGGAACCGAGCGCAGCAACGACGGCGATCGCTACCAGGGCACCGGGCAGGGCAAGGAACAGGTCGGTGATGCGCATGAGGAACAGCGAGTCGACCCAGCCTCCGGTTGCACCGGCGACCAGGCCGACGGTGCCGCCGATGAGCAGCCCGCTGGCCACGATGGCCAGGGCGCTCAGCCAGCTGACCTGAATTCCGATCAGCGTGCGGGACAAAAGATCTCGGCCGATGCCGTCGGTGCCCAGTAGATGACCGGGGCTCAGCGGGGGCAGATTGATCGCCCCCACGGGTTGAATCGGATCGAAGGGAGCCAACATTCGCGCGAACGACGCGACCAGCGTCACCGCGATCAGCAGGCCGACCAGCGCCCACGCCGTCGGCCGGCTCAGGTGCGCTCCCCCGGCGCTGACGGGCCGCAGTCGCCAACGGGGTATCACCGTCGTCGTCGTCACGAGGCGGCTCCCTCCGCTATCTCGGGTACCGCCGCGAGCAGGGCGCGCGTGTAGGCCGCCCGCGGCTCGGACACCACCTGCTCGGCGGGACCCAGCTCGACGATCCGGCCGCCCTGCATGACGGCGATGCGATCGCCCATCAGCCGCGCGACCGCAAGGTCGTGGGTGACGAACAGCACGGTCATGCCAATCCGGGCCCGCAGATCGCGGATCAGCGCCAACACGCTCTTGGCCAGCGAGGCGTCCAGGGCGCTGGTTGGTTCATCGCACAGCAGGACCGACGGAGGGATCATGGTGGCGCGGGCCAGCCCGACGCGCTGGCGCTGTCCCCCCGAGAGTTCACCGGGTCGGGCGTCGAGGACCTCGGGCGGCAGGTCGACCGCGGCCAGCGCCTCGCGGACCCGGTCACGAACGGCGGTGCGCGACAGCTTCAGCGGGCGCAACCGCTCGCCCAGCGTCTCGCCGATCGAGAGCCACGGGGTGAGTGACGAACCGGCGTCCTGGAACACCATCTGCGGTCCACCGTCACCGGCCAGCGTCACCGATCCGCTGGTCGGCCGTTCCAGGCCGGCCACGATCCGCAGCAGCGTCGACTTACCCGAACCGCTCTCCCCGACGATCGCCACCGCCTCGCCCGCCGCGACGTCCAGGTCGACGCCGTCGACGGCGGCGATCTCCTGCCTGCCGCGACGTCCACGCCGCACGTGGAATGCCTTGCGCAGGTCCCGGATCGCGACGGCGGGCGCGGTGTCGTCCTCGGCCGCGGTGGCGAACCGTTCGTCGCGCGGCATCGTCAGCGTCAGCCGCGACGCCAGCAGCGACCGGGTGTATTCGTGCCGTGGATTGCGCACGACGTCGGCGGCGACACCGATTTCGACGAGCTCGCCGCGATGCATCACCGCGAGGCGGTCGGCGATCTGGTCGGCGACGCCGAGGTCGTGGGTGATCAGCAGCACCGAGCACCCGAAGTCGTCGCGCAACTCGCGTAGCAGGTCCAGCAGCTGCGCCTGCACGGTGACGTCGAGCGCGGTGGTCGGTTCGTCGGCCACCACCAGCTTGGGGTGGCCCGCCACCGCGATCGCCGCCATCACGCGCTGGCGCAGGCCACCGGACAGTTCGTGCGGGTAGACCCGCAGCCGCAGTTCGGCGTCCCTGACCCCGACGGTCTCCAACAGCCGCACCGACTCGGCGTCGTCACCGGTGGCCTCACCGATCTGCCGGCCGATCCGCATCGTCGGGTTGAGCGAGGTCATCGGATCCTGGAAGATCGCGCCGAGCACCTCGCGGCGCACCCTGCGCAGCTCGTCCGGCTTGGCGTGCAGCAGGTCGGCGCCACCGACGGTGACCCGGCCCGCGGTGACCGGATGCGACTCGGGAGGTAGCAGTCCCAACAGGCTCAGTGCGAGAACGCTCTTGCCGGAACCGGATTCACCGACCAGACCTAGAATCTCACCGGGTTGGATCCGGAGGTCGACGTGGTCGAGCACTTGGCTGCGGACGCCGTTGCGCACCAACGACAGGGAGAAGCCGTCGACGACGGCGACGGGTTCGGTCACGGGGTCACCTCCTGACGCTCGGCGGTCGGGAACAGGTGCGGCGAGTCGACGACGGCGCGGTGGATCTCACCGGGCGTCGTCAGCCAGACGCCCTCGCTGGCGGCGATCCGTTCCAGCGCCTGACCGACCGCCCTCAGCCGGAAGGGCGCGCCGCTGATGAACGAGTGCAGCACGACGCTCATCACCAGGGGCACGTCCGCGGCCGCGGCACTGAGTTCGGTGAACTCGTCGTCGATCATGGCGGCAAAGTCCCGCGGTGACACGCTGCGGCCGATCATCGTCGACGAGTCGTTGAGCTCGGCGGCGTACGGGATCGCCAGCAGCAGGCCGGCTTCGGTGCTCAGCCACACCGGCTGGTCGTCGAGGCGCAGATCGAGCAGATAGCGGTAACCACTGGCGGCCAGCAGGCTCAACGTGTTCGGGGTGTGGCTCAGCCATGGGCTCGACCAGCCGCCCGGCGCCGCGCCCTCCTCGGCGCGGATGCGCTGGGCGACGTCGCTCAAATAGGTGCGCTCGGCGGCGGGGGTGAGCCCGGACAGCGTGTCGGAGTTGGAGCGGCCGTGCCCGACGATCTCGGCGGCGACGGTGCGCGCCGCGGCCAGCACGTCGGGTGCCTCGTCGTAGACGTCGGTGTTCAGCAGCACGGTCGGCGGGATGCCAAGGCGGCCAAGGCGTTCGAACAGCCGGAAGGCACCGACCCGGTTGCCGTAGTCGCGCCAGGCGGTGTTCACCACGTCCGGGGCGGGCACGTCGGCCAGCACGTCCTCGGTATGTCCGTCACCGAACCGGTAGGACTCGACGCCGACGCACACCACGACGGCCAGCCGTGCTCCGTTGGGCCAGCGTCCGTGCGGCCGGTCCGGCAGCGGCCTGTATGGGTAGTTGGCCGGGTTGGCGATGCCCTCGGTCATGGTGCCAGCCAGCGGCTGAAGCCGACGTCCGTCGCGGCGGCCCGGCGGACGACGTGCCGATAGGCGGGATACAGCCCGTCGGCGCCGCGCCGGGCGGATCGGATCGCAGGAAGCTTGGCGGCGAACACTTCTCGGGCCTCGTCCAACAGCGCGGCCTCGTCGACGCTGATGACGCGGCCACGTTCGGCCACCACCCGACCGGCCACCATCGTCAGCACGACGTCGCCCCCGTCCTCGCAGTGCACCAGTTGCTCCCGTAGGTCGTTGAGTGGCGTGAACGCGATCGCATGTAGATCGAGCAACGCCAGGTCGGCCAGCATCCCCGGAGCGACCGCACCGAGATCGGCCCGTCGGGTGGCACGGGCGCCCCCCGACCACAGCGCGTCGAGAACCTCGGCGGCTGTGGGCCAGTCGTCGCTGTCCAAACCGGAGACGTTGTGGATCAGCCCGGCGGTCTTGGCGACGGTCCAGACGTTGACCGAGTCGTCGCAGATCGCCTCGTCGGTGCCGAGTGCCACCGGGATGCCGCGCTCCAGCATCGCGCGCCACGGCAGCACGCCGCTGCCGAGCCGCAGGTTGCTGACGGGGTTGTGCACCACGGTCGCGCCCGACCCGGCGATGACGTCGAGGTCGGCGTCGTCCACCCAGACGGCGTGGATGACGTTGGTGTGCGGCTTCAAGAGCCCCGCGGCTGCGGTGTATTGCACCAGTGACCGGCCAGCGAACCGGCGCTGCTCGGTCATCAGCGTGCGCTGGACCTTGGTCTCGAGCATGTGCGCGTACAGCGGCGCGCCGTGGCGCTCGGCGAGATCGTCGAGCGCGGCGAAGTACTCCAGGCTGACACGCTGCGGCGCGGAGATCGACACGGCGGCGCGAATGCGGTCATCCGCCGCGCCGTGCCACGTCCCGATCAGGTGGTCGTAGGCCTCGAGCAGCTGCGCGGCCGGCGCCGGGGCCGGTTCGGCGAACGTCCGGCGCACGGTGGGGTCGAGCTCGTCGACGAACGGCAGCTTCTCGGACTCGGTGAGCTCGGGTTGGTCCAGTGCGAGGAACGCTCGAATCCCGCTGTCGCGGTATGCCATTGCCACGGCATCGATGACGTCCGGATCGGGGAACGGCATCAGGAAGGCGTCGTCCTGGACGCAGGTGATGCCGCGCTGCAGCATCTCGATGGCGCCCAGCATCGTCCGCAGGTACGCCTCGCGCGGGGTGGGTGTCAGCGCAGGATCGGCCGGCGACTCGAAGAGCATGAACAATTCGAGCGGCAGGCTGCGGACCGAACCCTTCAGGTGGTTGGCCGGAGAGTGGAAGTGCGCGTTGATCAGTCCGGGCACCAGCAGGTGGCGGCCGGCTCCCTCGACCACCCGGGCATCCGACGGCACGGGCAGGCCGTCGGCGATCGCCGCGATGCGGTCACCGTCGACGAGCACGTCGACGGGTCCGGTCATCGCCTCGGGTGCGGCGGCGTCGTAGACCAGGACGTCGCGGAAGAACACCGTCACGACCGATCCCCCTCGGTCGGGCCGAACGGCGGAAGGCCCGGCACCGCGGCAAAGGTGTTGGCGCGGGAGGTGTTCAGGCCCATGGCGACCAGACCGGAGGCGATGCCGACCGCAGCAGCGACCCCGTCGATCACCGGCTGGCCCACCGCACGGGACAGCGGGCCGGCCAGGTCGGCGAGACCGGCGCAGCCAAGGACCACGGCCTCGCTGCCGTGGGTGGCCGTGGCGGTGTGGGCCGCCTCGGCGAATGCGTCGAGCAGATGGGCGGAGCCGCCCACCAGTCCGGCGACGGGCTCGTCGACGGCCACCACGCTGCAGCGGTGCTCGAGGCCGAGGGCACGCACGACGCGTTCGCTGTGGGCGACGGTGCGGGCGGGCATCGTCACCACGACGAAGCGGTGCGCCACCAGGCAGGCGGTCTGCAGGGCCGCCTCGGTCATCCCGACGACCGGGCAGGTGGCCACCTCGCGGGCCGCCGCGACGCCGGTGTCACCGAAGCAGGCGACCACGAATGCGTCGGTCTGCGCCTGGTGGCGGCGTACCAGATCGAGCACCCCGACCGCAGCGACGGCCTCCTCTGCGTGGCTCTCCACGCTGGGCACGCCAACTGCCGGGTTGGCGCCCGTGACGGTGACTCCCCGTCCCGAAACAACCTGTGCTGCAGCAACTATCGTATCCGTCAGCGCGCCGGAGGTATTGGGGTTGAGCACGGTGATCCTGGTCATCGGTCGGCCCCGTTCGACACCGCGGCCAGCAGCGCGCTCACCCCGGCACCACTGACCGCCACACGTGCGGCGGCGGCACCGGCGGCCGCGGCGGCCTTGGCATCGCCACTGCGCAGATGTTCGGTCGCGAAGGCACCGCAGAACGCGTCCCCCGCGCCGGTGCTGTCTACCGGCTCGACCACCTCGGTGGGCAGCAGCACGGCCTGGGGGCGCTCCCTGGTCGCCAGCAGGCAGCCCGCCGCGGCCAGTTTGATCACCACCACACGCGGCCCCAGTGCCAGGAAGCCAGCCGCCGCAGCCACCATGTCACCAGTGCCGGCCAGCGCCGCGGCCTCGATCTCGCTCGGCAGGAAGACGTCGCAGGCTTGCACGGCGTCCAGCAGCGCCTCCAGGTTGCCGGCGAGGTAGTCCTCCTGCGGATCGAAGTAGATGGTGGCCGCGGTGTGCGCCCGCAACCAGCTGGCCAGCTCGAGCTGCGCGTGCAGGGCCATCGCCGAGACCAAGATTCCGGGTGCCCCCAGCGCCTCGGGACCGACGTCGGCCGGATGCACCGACATGGACTCGAAGTGCTCGACACCGTGGCTGAGCTGCCAGGTGCGGCCGCCGGTGTCGTCGTAGCGAACGACGTTGCGCACCAAGGGAAGATCGCGTCGCGGCAGCGACTCCGGTTCGGTGCCGGCCAGGTGCAGCGCCGAGAGCAGCGCAGGCGGAGCGTCGACGCCCATCGGCGCCAGGATCCTCGGGTCCCCGGCGACCAAGCGTGCGGCCAGGGCGGCGTAGAGGGCGTCGCCCCCAACGGATTCGACGTGTTCGCCGGACGGGGACACCGCCTCGTCGATCGTCAGGTTGCCGATGCACACCAGTCGCGGAGCCTCACTCACCGGCGGCCGCCGCGGCGTAGCTGCTCAGCCCGAGGTGATAGCCGACGAGCTGGACGGGCGGCAGATAGACCAAGGGCGACAGCGCCTCCGGCACGTCGGGCAGGGTGATCACCCGAGCCCCGGACGCCTCGAAGGCGTCGAAGGCGTGCTCGCCCTCGGTGGTCAGCACGTAGAGCCGACCACCCCAGCGCAGCGCGTCACGCCCGGTGTCGACGGCCCGCGGCACGGTGGGTCCGGTCGGGGCGATCAGGAACAGCGGTTCGCCCGCCTTCTGCGAGTTGTAGTGGTGGTACTCCTCCACCTGGATCTCCACCGCGTGCAGCGTGGTGCACTCCTTGACCTTGGCGGCACCGACGATCGCGGTCGCCAGGTTCGGTCCCCCGCCGGAGAACAGCACGTTCTGCACGCCGGCCGCGACCTCGCCGGCGGCGATGCCGGCGACGAGGGAGTCGATCCCCTCGAGCACCCCGGTGATCAGGTCGGGCAGGGCGTCGAAGGCCGTGCGCCACGCCGCCGCCTCGGCGGGCACCCGCCGCTCGCCGACGCGGATGGCGAGCTCGAGCAGCAACGCCAGTGCTGCCGTGGACGACTGGGTGGGCCAGCCGACGCGGGTGGCCTCGATCTTCAGCGCGGTGGCGGCCTCGGACTGCAGCGTCGAACCAGCGGTGTTGGTGATGGCAACGGTATACGATCCGCGGTGTTGCGCCATCAAGAGCGCTTCCACCGTCCGCGTCGTCTCCCCCGAGCTGGACAGCGCGACGACGGCGGTCGACGCGTCGACCAGACCCGCCTGGTAGTACGCGAACTCCAGGCTCTGCACGGGTTCGCAGGGCACCCCGAGCATGGCCTCGAGCGCCACCCGAGCGGCCACCATCACCGCCAGCGAATCGCCGCAACCCACCAGCATGACCCGGTCGACACCGTTGCTGAGCCGCTCGGCGATCGCGTCCAACGGATGGGCGTTGAGCTGCAACGTCGCCCGAATAGCCGCGGGCTGACCGAAGAGCTCCGGGCCAGTCGCCTCGACCCGGAACCGCAGCTTGGGATCAAGCGGATCGTTGCTCGGCAGCGCCAGGATGTGGGCCCGCTCGGCGTCGGACACCCGCTGCACGACGGCTCGCTGACGCTCGTCGAGCAGCTCGGCAGCGGGATCCAACAGCGGGCTGGCAGGAGTCGTCATCCGGCGGGGCACCCTCGTCACTCGAACGGAGACGCTGAGCCTCGGTCACCCAGCGATTTCCGAACGGTATACCAATTTTGTTTCTTCGGTGTGACGATTCGTGGCGGTCGAGTTACGTACTCGCGCTGGGGCGCTGAGCCTCCACGGCAGCCGCGCCCTCGTCATCCCCCTCGGCCCGCAACCCCGCGATGACACCGGCCACGTCGGCCGCGGGACGGTTCTGGCTGAGCTTGAACTTCGCCTCGATCCGGTCGATCGCCACCTCGACCCCGACGATCGCCCGTAGCTGGCCCGCGACGAACTTCTCCGGCGCGTCGTCCACCGACCACGGCACCGCACGCGTCCGCTCGTGGTGGTCGGTGAGCCGGCGGACCAGATCAGCCAGCCACACCACGTCGTCGCGAATGGTCACGGTGCCGTGCACGTGGGCGGTCACGTAGTTCCAGGTGGGCACCACCCGCCCGTGTTCGGCCTTGGACGGGTACCAGGACGGGGTGACGTAGCAGTCCGGCCCGCGCACGATCACCAGGGCCTGCGAGCCGTCCACGTGGCGCCAGTGCTCGTTGTTGCGGGCGAAGTGCCCCGCAAGAGTGCCCGCGTCGCGGTCGTAGACGAACGGCAGCATGGTCGCCTCCAGCCCCGCGGGCCCCGCGGTGACGAGATCGGCCGCGCGCTGCCGCGACAGCAGGTCGTCGACCGCGTCGTCGTCGGCCGCGAAGTGGGCGGGAGCGTACATCCTGAAAGCCTTCCATCCCGTGCTCTGGCACGATCGAGGGGTGACTAGCGGACCCGCCGCGACGAACCGGCTGCGCGACCTCAAACTGATGCGCCGGGTGCGAGATCGCATGGACCGCGACTTCGCCCAGCCGCTCGATGTGGACACACTCGCCCGCGGGGTGGGCATGTCCGCAGGCCACCTCAGTCGACGGTTCAAGGCAGCGTACGGCGAATCGCCGTACGCCTACCTCGTGACGCGGCGGGTGGAACGCGCGATGACGCTGCTGCGTCGAGGCGACCTCGGGGTCACCGAGGTCTGCTTCCGGGTGGGTTTCTCCTCGCTCGGCACGTTCAGCACCCGCTTCACCGAGCTCGTCGGCGTCTCGCCGAGCACGTACCGCGATCAGACGGCGCAGGCAACGGCAGGCATCCCGTCGTGCGTCGCCAAGCAGGTCACCAAACCGGTCAGGAATCGAGAAGCCCTGGCGGTAGTGCCCTACCTATCGTCATCGACATGACCCATCCACGCGTCACCGTCCACGCCACCTTCCTTCCGCACGAGGATCCCGAGCAGTCGTTGAAGTTCTACCGCGACCTCCTCGGATTCCACGTCCGCCTCGACGTCGGCGCGGGCACGATGCGCTGGATCACGCTCGGCCCCGCCGAGGAGGACACCACGGCGATCGTCTTGACACCACCCGCCGTGGACCCCGGCATCACCGACGACGAGCGCCGCACCGTCGCCGAGATGATGGCCAAGGGCACCTACGCGATGTTGCTCCTGGCCACCGCGAACCTCGACGGCGTCTTCGCGCGACTCAGCGAGGGCGGCGCCGAGATCGTGGAGCCCCCGACCGAACAGCCCTACGGCGTGCGCGACTGTTCCGTGCGCGACCCGGCAGGCAACATGATCAAGATTCAGGAGCGCCGATGACCGAGGACTCGCCGTCGCAGAAGATCGACGCCCGCATCGCCGAGCTCGGCGACTGGCGTGGGGACGTGCTCGCCCGCATCCGGGCCGCCATCAAGAAGGCCGACCCCGACGTGGTCGAGGAATGGAAGTGGCGGGGTGTCCCGACGTGGTACCACGACGGAATGCTCTGCACCGGTGAGACGTACAAGGACAAGGTGAAGGTGACCTTCGCCAAGGGGGCTGCACTGGAGGATCCCGCCGGGCTCTTCAACTCCAGCCTCGACGGCAACGTCCGGCGCGCCATCGACATCGGCGAGCACGACGATCTCGACGACCGGGCGTTCGAGGCCCTCATCGAAGCCGCCGTCGCGCACAACGTGGGTTCGCCGTGACGTCTCGCGCCTAGACCACGCGAATCGGAGGTTTGCCCAACCTGCGATTACCCTTCCTGCGTGACCGCGATCGATCCGGACGAGCTCAGGACGTGCCTTCGGGTGCTGTCCGAGGTGCAATCGCTGCCGCCCGAGCACCCCGACGCGGTCGCAGTACGCCGGGCCACAGCGGGCATCTTCAAGGCCGTCAAGCAGGCCCGCCGCCACGCCAAGCGCGATGCGGTGGCCGCAGCCGACCGCGCGGTCATCGCCGCCACCGCCACCGGGGCCCCCGGCCGCATCGACGACGAGACGCAGGGTCTGCCACTGGTGTCGACCGCGGCGGGCGCCACCGCGGGCACGCTGCTGCGCTCGCGAGCCTGCTACGCCTGCAAGAACCACTACACCCAGGTCGATGCCTTCTACCACCAGCTCTGCCCCGACTGCGCCGCGTTCAACAGGGCCAAGCGCGAGGCCCGTACCGACCTCACCGGCCGCCGCGCACTGCTGACCGGTGGCCGCGCCAAGATCGGCATGTACATTGCGCTGCGCTTGCTGCGCGACGGCGCCCACACCACCATCACCACGCGCTTCCCCAACGATGCCGTGCGCCGGTTCGCCGCCATGGAGGACAGCGCCGACTGGCTGCACCGCCTGCGCGTGGTCGGCATCGATCTGCGCGACCCGGCTCAGGTGGTTTCGCTGGCCGACGCGGTGGCCGCCCAGGGGCCGCTGGACATCCTGATCAACAACGCCGCGCAGACGGTGCGCCGCTCCCCGGGTTCGTATGCCGCACTGGTCGAGGCGGAGCGCACCACGCCCCCCGAGCTCGTGGACGTGATCACCTTCGACCACGTCAGCGACGCCCACCCCGCGGCGCTCGCCGGCAGCCTCGCCGAGCACCAGACCCCGCACGCCCTCACGCAGCTGGCTCTCACCGCACGCAGCGCCTCCCCGGAGCGCGTCGCAGCGGGCATCGCGATCGACGCGGGCGGGCTGCTACCGGACACCGCCTCGGTGAACAGCTGGACCCAGCGCGTGCACGAAATCGACGCGATGGAGCTGCTGGAAGTCCAGCTGTGCAACCAGACCGCGCCGTTCATACTGGTCAGTCGGCTGCGCCCGGCGATGGCCGCAGCGCAGGCCCGGCGCAAGTACGTCGTCAACGTCTCGGCCATGGAGGGTCAGTTCAGCCGCGCCTACAAGGGCCCCGGGCATCCGCACACCAACATGGCCAAGGCCGCGCTGAACATGCTCACCCGGACCAGCGCCGGCGAGATGCTGCAGCAGGACGGCATCCTCATGACGGCCGTCGACACCGGCTGGATCACCGACGAACGTCCCCACCCGACCAAGATGCGGCTCGCCGAAGAAGGCTTTCACGCCCCACTGGACCTGGTCGACGGCGCCGCCCGGGTGTACGACCCCATCGTGCGCGGCGAGGCCGGCGAGGACGTCCACGGCTGCTTCCTGAAGGACTACGCCCCGAGCAACTGGTGAGAGACGACGGCCCCGCCCCGCCGTCGCGGCGGCCCCACCTCATCCGTCTCGGGCTGTTCTTCGCGTTCCTGCTCGCGATGTTCTACCTGGTGGGCGTGAGCCACGTCGTCGACGTCGACGACGTCCGCCGCGTCGTCGCCGCGACGGGCCCGGCGGCGCCGCTGACCTACGTGCTGGTCTCGGCGGTGCTCGGTGCCGTCTTCGTGCCGGGGCCGATCCTCGCCGCCGGCAGCGGGGTGCTGTTCGGACCCCTGCTCGGCACGTTCGTGACGCTGTTCTCCGCGGTCGGGACCGCGGGCATCACCAGCCTGCTCGGCAGGCGGGCCGGCCGCGAGAGCGCCCGCGGACTGCTCGGGGCCGAGCGGGCCGATCGCCTGGACGAGCAGGTGCGGCGGCGCGGACTGTGGGCGGTCGTCGGTCAGCGATTCGTGCCGGGAATCTCGGATGCGTTGGCGTCCTACACGTTTGGCGCGTTGGGTGTTCCGCTGTGGCAGATGCTCGTCGGCTCGTTCATCGGGTCGGCGCCGCGGGCGTTCGTCTACACCGCGCTCGGCGCCTCGATCGGCGATCTGTCGGCTCCACTGGCGTACACCGCCATCGGCGTCTGGTGCGTGACGGCGGTCATCGGGGCATTCGCCGCCCACCGCGGGTACCGGGCGTGGCGCGGGCGTGCACCGAACGGTGAGCGGTGATCGCACCCACCATCTGTTCAGCGTGATTACAAGGGACCTTTGCGCCGCGCTCGTCGTCTAGGGTCGGCGGGAGTGGAGCCACGGTCAACGAATGCATCCCGCCCTGCGCGCATCGTCGTCGTCGGCGGCGGCTTCAGCGGGGCGATGACCGCGGTCAACCTCGCTCGGCTGAGCGAGAATCCCCTGCACGTCACCGTCGTCAACCGGGCCCACCCCGTCGGCCGCGGTGTGGCGTATGGACTGCGCCGACCCGAGTACCTGCTCAACGTCGCCGCCCGCAACATGTCCGCCTTCCCCGACGAACCCGACCACTTCCTCGAATGGCTGCGCACGCGTTCGGAATTCGAGTCGACGCCGGGAATCGAGCTGCGCGAGCGCTTCATCGCCCGCCAGATCTACGGCGACTACCTACGGGCCATCGTGCAGCACCACCTACAGAGCCCGGGCGCCATGACGCCGGTCACGTCGGAGACCCTGCAGGCCGACGTCGTGGACGTCGAACCCGTCGGATCCGGCGGGCTGGTCCACCTCGCGGACGGGTCGGCGCTGGAGGCCGACCGGGTGGTCCTCGCTACCGGCAACGAGGCCCCCGCTCCCCTACCTGGTGCCGAGGCCCTCGCCGATCACCCCGCCTGGGTCGGCAACCCCTGGCAGAGATGGGAGGACCGCCTGCCCGGGCACGACGGGCACATCGTCCTGCTCGGCACCGGTCTGACCACCGTCGACGCGATCATCACCCTGCGCGCGCTGGGCTGGCTGGGCAGCATCGACGCGGTCTCTCGGCACGGATGGTTCCCGCACACGCACTTTCGCGGCATCGAGTACCCGGACTTCCCGCCGCCCGACGTCGACCTCCCGGCACTGGGCCTCGACGAACTGGTGGCGCTCGTCGAGAAGCACTGCGCCCTGCTGCACGAGCGCAACGCCAACCCGGCCATCATCGTCGACAAGTTGCGACCCCACACCCAGCGGATCTGGAGCCAGTGGGACCCGCAGGAGCGACGGGCCTTCGCCAGCGATCACGCGGCGCGCTGGAACGTCTTCCGCCACCGGATCGCACCCGCGATCGGCGCGCAGATCACCGGGTCCCAACTCACCGGCCAACTTCGGGTCCACGCCGCGAGCATCGAGGCCCTCGAGGCAGACGGCGACGCCGTCGCGGTGCGCCTGGCCGACGGCCGAACCCTGACAGGGGACCTGGTGATCAACGCCACCGGCCCGGCGACGAAGTTCACCGCGACGCGCTCGCCGCTGCTGCAGAACCTGCTGCGGCGCGGACTGGTGGCGCCCGATGCCACCGACATGGGCGTCCGCGTGGACGCCGACCACACCATCGTGACCGCCGACGGCGAGCGGTCCCCGGTCCTGCTGGCGCTCGGCCCGATGCTGCGAGGCACCTACTGGGAGACCATCGCCGTGCCCGAACTGCGCGTCCAGGCCAGGAGGGTCGCCGAGACTCTGCTAGGCGCCGCACGGATGGACGTGGACGAGCGTCGATTGCAGCTCGAGTACATGATCTGAGTACCCAACGAACGGAGGACGCAATGGAGACGTGGGACGCGATCCGGGCCCGCCGCAACGTGCGAAGTTATCTGCCGGACGCCATTTCCGACGCTGATCTGGACCGCATCGCCGAGGCGGGGTGGCGCGCACCATCTGCGTCGAACCGCCAACACTGGGACTTCGTCATCGTCACCGACCCCGCTCAGCTGCAAGCGCTTTCGACGGTCTGGCGCGGAGCTGCCCACATCGCAAAGGCACCGGCCGCCATCGCGCTGATCGTGCCGCAACCCTCCGACGAACGCACCAAACTCATCGATCAGTACGACCTGGGGCAGGCGACCCTGGCCATGACGATCGCCGCCACCGATCTCGGCATCGGTACCGGCCACTCCGCGGTTGGCGACCAAGACCGGGCGCGGGCCATCCTCGGCGTCCCCGACGGCTATCTCGTCTCCTACCTCCTTGGAATCGGACGTCCCGCCGATCGTCCGCTGGTACCGATCGCCAGACCGGATCGCCGGCCGTACTCGGAGGTCGTTCACCGCGGACGTTGGTGAGGCGCGGGACCTCGTCAAGAAGGGTTGATCTCGCCAGTCGTTGCATTCAGGCCGAGGCAAAGCCTGTGCGCGGACGCCGCGATTCGGCACCGTCGTTGGGGTGAGCGCGGTGGACGTATCGATCGTCGAGACCTCCGGACTGGGCGACCGCAGCTATCTGGTGAGCGCCGGCGGGGTTGCGGTGGTGATCGACCCGCAGCGCGACATCGACCGGTTGCTGAATGCGGTTGCCGAGCGCCAGTCGCGGGTCACCCACGTGCTGGAGACCCACGTGCACAACGACTACGTCAGCGGCGGCCTGGAATTGGCGCGCGTCACCGGCGCCGAGTACGTCGTACCCGCCGGTGAATACGTGGCCTTCGAGCGTCGCGCCATCGCCGACGGTGACGTGATCGACGCGGGGCCGTTCAGGTTGCGGGCCATCCACACTCCCGGGCACACCCATCACCACACCAGCTATGCGCTCAGCGACGCTGCCGGGACCGTCCTGGCGGTCTTCACCGGCGGGTCGATGCTCTACGGAAGTGCCGGGCGCACCGATCTCCTCGGGGACGAACACACCGAGGATCTCACCCATGCCCAGTACCACTCGGTGCGCCGACTGGCCGACCAATTGCCCGCCGAGGCCGCGGTCTACCCCACCCACGGCTTCGGCAGCTTCTGTGCGGCAACACCCGCGAGCGGCGATGCCTCCACCATCGGCCAGCAGCGGCAGGACAATCCTGCGCTGACCCAGGACGAGCAGACCTACGTCGAGGAACTGCTAGCCGGCCTGTCGGCGTACCCCGCCTACTACGCGCACATGGGTGTCATCAACCGTTGCGGCCCCGACCCCGTCGACCTGTCCGTGCCGACGCCCGTCGACCCGGTCGAGCTGCGCCGCCGCATCGACGCCGGTGAGTGGATCGTCGACCTGCGTCACCGCACTGCGTTTGCCGCCGGACACCTCAGCGGAGCACTCGGCTTCGAACTGTCGGATTCGTTCGTCACCCACCTCGGCTGGCTCCATGCCTGGGGTGCACCGTTGACCCTGATCGGCGACGATGACGACCAGATCGCCGAGGCACGACGAGAGTTGGTCCGGATCGGCGTCGACGGGGTGACCGGGGCGGCGACCGAACCGGTCGAGACGCTGGCGGCGGGCCACGAGCTGCGTGCCTACCGCGTCGCCGACTTCGGGGAGCTGGCCGACGTCCTCGACGACGACTCCACGGTCGTGCTGGACGTGCGTCGGCCCGACGAACACCGCGACCGCCACATCCGCGGTGCGGTGAACATTCCGGTCCACGAACTGCTCGAGCGCATCGGCGAGGTTCCCACCGGCGAGATCTGGGTGCACTGCGCCTCGGGGTACCGCGCCTCGGTGGCCGCCTCCCTGCTCGACCGCGAGCGGCGCACCGTCGTCCTCGTCGACGACGACTTCGACGAGGCCGCCGAAGTCCTGCCGACGAACTGAGTTTGGAGGTTCTCGTGACCCGGCCGCGGCTGATCCTCAACGCATTCACCATGAACACCGCCACCCACGTGTCCTACGGTTCGTGGCGGAACCCACAGACGCGAAGCGTGGACTTCGATCAGCTGGACGTCTGGGTGGACCTGGTCAAGCTCCTGGAGCGAGGCACGTTCGACTCGGTGTTCTTCGCCGACGTCGTCGGGGTCTACGACGACTATCGCGGTGGCTGGGACACCTACGTGCGGGAGGGACTGCAGATCCCCAACCACGACCCCTCGGCCATCGTCTCGGCGCTGGCCCTGTCCACCGAGCACCTCGGTCTGGTGATCACCAGCTCGATACTCCAGGACCATCCATTCTCGTTCGCGCGCAAGATCTCCACCCTCGATCACGCGTCGCGGGGCCGCATCGGCTGGAACGTCGTGACCAGTGCGCTGAAGAACTCGGCCCGCAACTTCGGGCTCCCCGAACGCGAAGAGCACGACGCCCGCTACGAGTGGGCGGAGGAATACACCGAGGTGGTCTACAAGCTATGGGAGGGTTCCTGGGACGACGGCGCACTCATCCGTGATCGGGAACGCGGTGTGCACGCCGATCCCGAGCGGGTGCACGAGATCAACCACGTCGGCAGGCGTTACTCGGTGCAGGGCCCGCACCTCAGCTTCCCCTCCCCACAACGGACGCCGGTGCTCTTTCAGGCCGGAACGTCCACCGCGGGACGCTCGTTCGCCGCACGACATGCCGAAGGCGTGTTCATCAACGCAGCGTCGCCGCACGGAGCCCGCCTGGTCATCGACGACACCCGCGACCGCGCGGTCGCCGCCGGACGCCGGCGTGAGGACGTCAAGTTCTTCCAGGGATTGGCTTTCGTGGTCGGTTCCACCGAGGCCGAGGCCAAGCGGCGGGCCGCCGAACTCGACGAGTTCCTCAGCGTGGACGGACTGATCGCGCACCGCAGCGGTGGCATCGGCATCGACTTTGGCGGACTGGACCACGACACCCCCATCGGAGATCTCGCGGCCAGTGTTCAAGGCACCCGCAGCACCATCGAATCCCTCATCGCCGCTGCGCCTCCCGGTACCAACCCGACCATCGCCGACCTGATCCGTCAGCAGCAGGAGTCCACCCGCGTCGTCGGCACCCCCGAGCAGATCGCCGATGTGCTCGAGCAGTGGCAGGATGCCGGCATCGACGGCCTGAACATCCGCTACATCACCACGCCGGGCAGCTTCGAGGACTTCATCGACCACGTCGTGCCCGAGCTCAGATCAAGGGGCCTGGCTCAGACGGAGTACGCCCCGGGGACGCTGCGCGACAAGCTCTTCGGCGCCGGGCCCGAACTCCCCGATCGCCACCCGGCGCGCCGGTGGCGCGGTGCGTTCAGCTCCCCAGCTACTCCGGCCCCCTCTCCACGAGCGAGCGTGTCTGCGGGCGACACGCCGTAGAGGTTGCCGAGTACACGCACGCTGGCGAGTGGTCAGGTGCTAGGCCACCGAAGTCGATACCGCGTCCTGCCGCCCGTAGGCCGAGTACCGGAAACTCGCGGCGGGCACCCGCGCCAGCAGCTCGTCGGCGGGGTGACCGGACACGTCGGTGATGAACCGGCGAGCCGCTGCGCGTGAACCTATGCGCAGCAACGGATTCGGATCGGATAGCAAACCGAACAGGGCCGCGCCAAACTCCGGGCTGGCCGCCGCTGCCGGAAAGAACAGCTGGCCGTACGGTGCGAACTCGGGATCACCGAGGAACAACCGGGTGACCAGGACCGCGGCGGCACCCCGCGTGCTCCAGAAGTGCTCGAACCGGTCGTGGAGCCAATTCTCGTCGAAGGGGCCCGAGTAGTCGCGGGCAGCGGCGACCAACTGCGCGGACTGAATGAGACCGCCTTGGGCTCCTTGAGCGCCGATGGGGTCGAACGCGATCGCGGTGTCACCAAGGGCGAGCACCGGGTGGCCGCTCACCGTGACGCCCACCGCATGGCGCACGGTCGGCGTGACCGCGCCACGCAGCCATGCGTGCCGATCTCCAGGAATGACCGTCGTCGAGGCGATCTCCGGTACATCCCAGTCGACGTAGTCCCGATGAACCTCGTTGACGATGCGGTGTGCGGAGGCAACGTCGTGCGCCCCCTCGAAGCGCCGCGCCCAGTCGCTCCCCGGTTTGGCGAAGCCCAGGAACGACCACGCCGGTCCGGCGTCCTTGTGCAGATACGGGCCCCACCACAGCTCACCCTGTTCCGAATCGATCGCGAAGGTGTTGTGTTCGCCGCCGGCCGGTCCGCGGTGGGCGAAGACATCGGTGCCGTGCCCAAGGCCGGCGACGGTGAGCATGAGCAGAGACCGCTGCGGACGGTCGTAGACCGTGCGAGAGTGGTCGACGGCGAACAACTCCGACAAACCAGAACGCCCAGTCGCCACCAGCGTGAGGTCGTGAGCCGCGGCTACGTCGTCGAGTGTGTCGGTGGTGATGACCGTGACTACGAAACGTCCACCGCTGGCGAGGAATTCGCCAATGCGGTCGTCCACCTTGAGCCGGGTGTCGACGCCCGCCGCACGGATTCCGTCGTATTCGACGTCGAAGTCGAGGTCATCCCGCCGCTCGGCCCCCGCACCGCTGAATACCTGGGTGCTCTGCCCGGTGACCCGCGGAGCGCGACCGAGATAGTCATCGAGGCCCAACTCTCGCTCGGCAGCCTGGGCCACGGCGAAGGTCACCGCCGTACCGGTGGCCGGACCGTCGTTGCGCAGCGCAGCGCGATCACGGTCGCTGAGCAGCGTGACGTCGAAGCCTGCGTTCAAGAATCCAACTGCTGCCGACACACCGGTTTGTCCGGCACCCACGATTGCCACGGATCTGCTCTGCCCCATGTCCGAATGCTCGACCAGATCCGCACCCACGGGCACTATTTGGTGTGCGGTGATTCTAAGTCCCCCGCCGGGCCCACTCCTCGGCGAGCAGCGCGTAGGACTGCACGCGGTGCTGGTGATCATGCGTGATGGTGGTGATGATTAGTTCATCGGCGCCGGTGGCGTCTCGAAGCTGCTCGAGCTGATCGGCGACCTGCACCGCGGATCCAACGAACTGGGTGCTCACCCGATCCGAGACGAGAGCGCGATCGGCGTCCGACCAGACGTGCCGCCGCGCCTCGTCGGGGGTCGGAAACTCGATCGCACCCTCGGCGGTCCGGATGCTGCGTACCCAGAGTCCGTAGCCCGTGGCCAGTTCCCTTGCCTCGGACTCATTCTCGGCAACTACCACGTCGGCCGACACGGCGACGTACGGCTGGGCGAGTTCCGCCGACGGGCGGAAGGCCGCGCGGTAGCCGTGGGTGGCCTCCAGGACCCGACTGGGGGCGACGTGATAAAATGCGGCGAAGCGCAGCCCGTTGCGACCCGCCACGGTGGCACTCTCGCCCCCGCTGCTGCCTAGAATCCAGACCTGAAGATCGGCACCGCGGCCGGGCACGACGTGCGCGCGCTCGCCGGTGCCGGACGCATACGAATCGGCGATCAGAGCGAGGATGTCGTCGACCTGTTCGCCGTAGTCCTGCGACGTTGCGTCCGGAAGCTGAAGGAGCGCCTTCTGCATGGCCATCCGCGGCGACTTCAGCAGCGGCGTCGGGTCGAAGGGCGGCGGGATGGGCAGGCCATTCGGCGCACGTCCGTCGACCACCTGCGGTACCTCCGCAGTCGAGGCCGGTGTCGCCAGGGGTTTGCCTCCGGAGCGCCCGAGACCCAAATCGAACCTGCCGGGATGCACCGCGTCCAGCAGACCGAATTCCTCGACCGTCGACAACGCGGTGCGGTGTCCCATTTGCAGGGCGCCCGAACCCAATCGAATGGTGGACGTCTGAGCAGCAGTCAGGGCGAGCAGCACCGCGGGCGAAGTGCCCGCGACGCCGGGGTTCAGATGGTGCTCGGCGAACCAGTACCGCGCGTACCCGAGCCGTTCGGCCTGTTGCGCGAGATCGACGCTGTTGAGCAAGGCTTGAGTCGGCGTGGATCCCGACGAGATCGGCACCAGATCGAGTACTGCCAGCGGGGTGGTGCTCATGACCTCTTCGAACGTACCGGCCCCGGCATTATTCCACCCGCCCACTGCCCCACTCTGGCCGTGCGCCGTCGGACCGGCGCCGGGCCATCAGCGCCTTCCGTTCGCCCCACCTTCGGATCAGCACGAGCCGAACTCGCCCAGCTACGCATCGCCGAGCGCGTCCACCAGGCGGCCGGCGTCCTGCTCGGGCCCCCGGTTGTAGGGCAGCTTCGCCAGCGCGGACGCCATCGCGCAGTGTGTGGGCAGTCTCGAATTCGGCGGCCGTCCTGACGTCGACGACGCGGAGGGCTGCCGTCGACGCCAGTCTCCTCTGCAGTTCGTCGGCGTTGATGTCGCCCCGGGCGAATGTGGATGCAGTCATGGCCAAGAACTACCCATGTGGCTGCCGGCAACTGCTCCTAGAATCTGGCCGAGTCCAAGGGCTGTGCGCGCTGGCGGCGCTGAGATTCACTCCCACCATGAGCGAGCACACCTACCGAGTAGTCGAGATCGTTGGCACGTCACCGGACGGCGTGGACGCCGCCATTCGGAACGGCGTCAGCCGCGCGTCGCAGACCTTGCGTGGACTCGACTGGTTCGAGGTGCAGTCGGTGCGCGGAGAGCTGGCCGACGGTCAGGTGGCTCACTTCCAAGTGACGTTGAAGGTGGGCTTCCGGCTGGAGTGATCACCGCGTCGAGGAATCAACCCGCCTTGGCCGGACCGCATCCCCTGGACAATCCGGTCTTCGCTTCGTTGACCGGTCCGCACGAATTCTTCGCTCGAGGCAGGCGACGCGCGTGGCGATACCCGCCCGAGGTGGCGGCGTTCGCCGGTTTCGCCGGGGCGCCCGATCCGAACGACTGGGACGACCTCGCCGCGGCGACGCGCCTTGGCGACGTCGTCATCCTCACCGGCGTGCTCGGTGACCCACCGCGCGGCTGGGAGGTCGTGGAGCACAACCCGGGCGTGCAGCTCGTCGACGATGGGATGGCGGCCGTCCCCGACGAAGAGGCGGTACGGCTAGGCGTCGAAGACGTGCCGGAGATGCTGGCGTTGGTCGCCGCCACCCGGCCCGGTCCATTTCTTCCTCGGACCATCGAGCTGGGCACGTATTTGGGGATTCGCCACCGGGGACGCCTGGTCGCCATGGCGGGTGAACGCCTGCATCCGCCCGGTTGGACCGAGATCAGCGCGGTGTGCACCGACGCGGCGTTTCGAGGCCGCGGTCTGTCGACTCGGCTGGTGCACGCCGTGGCCCACCAGATCCGCGGCCGCGGTGAGACGCCGTTCCTCCACGCGGCCGCCTCGAACGTCACGGCGATCCGGCTCTACGAGAAGCTTGGTTTTCGCCTTCGCCGGACTCCCGACTTCCTCGCCGTCCAACGCGTGGTCTAGACCTTCGTCGGCGGCGCCGTCGACCAAATCACGGTGACCGCAACCATCTACGCCGACGAGCGCACCGTCCTACCGTCGAGGTCCGCCCCACTCGTCGCTTCCGGGAGGCCGTCGTGACCAGATCTGCACTGCGCTTCGGAGTCTGGGCCCTGGTGTATGGCACCTGGGGCGCGCGGCAGCACCCCGGGGAGCCCGTCGATGCGTCGTGGGCCCGCACCAGGGACCAGATCGTCGAAGCGGACCGCCTTGGGTTCGATGCCACGCTGGTGGCACAGCACGAGGTGAACCCCGCCGGAGATCACTACGATCAACTCGAGGCGTGGACGACCAGCGCCGCACTCGCCGCGCTGACCGAGAACATCGAGATCATCACGGCGATCAAGCCGGCGCTCTACCACCCGGTGGTGCTGGCCAAGCAGGCACTGCAGATCGAGGAGATCAGCGGGGGCCGGTTCGGCATCAACGTCGTCAACGCGTGGTTCAAGCCGGAGATCGCCCGCGCCGGCCTGCCGTTCCTCGAACACGACGCGCGCTACGCCTACGGCCGGGAGTGGCTCACCATCGTGCAGTCACTGCTGGCTGGACGACGAACGACGTTCCACGGGAATCACTTTCACGTCGAGGACTACCAACTCAAACCGGCGAGCCGGCATCGTGACCGGCCGACGATCTACGTGGGCGGCGAGTCCGAGGCCGCGCGCGGCCTGGCGGCTGACTTCGCCGATGTCTGGTTCATCAACGGACAGCCCGAGGAGGACGTACGGCGCCTCGTCGACGACGTCGCCGCACGCCGCCGCACCGGCGGACGATTGCGATTCGGGTTGGCCGCGTTCGTGATCGGCCGCGAGAGTGATCGCGAGGCCGCCGACGAACTTGCCCATGCCTTCGAGTTGGCCGGCCGGGACGTCGCCGAGACCGAGTCCGTCCTCTCGAATGCCGACCCCAATGCCGAGATGTTCAAGACCTTCGCACGGAATCCGCACGTCGGCACCAACGGAGGCACGGCCGCCGGACTCGTCGGCAGTTACGACACGGTGGCCGAACGAATCCTGCGCTTCGGCGATCTTGGAATCGCGTCGTTCATGCTGCAGTTCCAGCCGTTCGAGTCCGAGATGCGCCGCTTCGCCGAGGAGATCATTCCCCGAGTACGTCGCCTGGAGAGGATCGCCGCCTGACGCCGCAGCGGCGCCGGGGCCATGACGGCCTTAGATGTACATCGCAGGGTCGACGTAGGTGGTGGGGTCCACCCCTTGCTCACGCTGTTTGTCGGTCCTGGGGCGCACGACCGCGGGAATTCCCGTCGCGATCGACTCCGCGGGAACGTCGTGGGTCACGACCGCATTCGCCCCGATCGCACTGTCGTGGCCGATGTTCAGCGGCCCGAGGACCTTTGCCCCTGCCCCGATGGTGACGCGGTCGCCGACGGTGGGATGGCGCTTGACCTGGAGCAGGGTGCGCCCACCGAGGGTCACACCGTGGTAGACCATCACGTCGTCGCCGATCTCGGCGGTCTCGCCGATGACGACGCCCATGCCGTGATCGATGAAGAACCTCCTGCCGATGGTGGCGCCCGGATGAATCTCGATGCCGGTGAGGAAGCGCGTGAACTGCGTGAGGATCCGGGCTGGTCCGCGCAACGCCGGCCTGGCCCACATGCGGTGAGCCAGGCGGTAGGACCAGATCGCGTGCAGGCCGGAGTAGACCAGGGCATTCTCGAGGTCGCCGCGGGCGGCTGGATCGTGAATCCGTGCGTTCTGCAGATCCTCGCGCAACGCGGACAGCAAGCTCATGGCGCGATCACTCCCGGATGTGATCGAACAACGCCGTCGAGATGTACCGCTCGCCGAAGTCACACACGACGGTGACGATGAGCTTGCCGGCGTTCTGCGGGCGTTTGGCGAGTTCGAGAGCGGCCCAGACGTTGGCACCGGTGGAGATGCCGCCGAGGATGCCCTCCTCGGTGCCGAGGTCTCGAGCCACGGCGATGGCGTCGGCGAACTGCACGTCGATGATCTCGTCGTAGACATCGCGATCGAGGACTTCGGGGATGAAGTTGGCGCCGATGCCCTGGATCTTGTGCGGACCGGCGTCTCCCCCGTTCAGGATTGGGGAATCGGCGGGTTCCACGCCGACGATCTTCACCGACGGCTTGCGGGCCTTGAGGTTTCGGCCAACGCCGGTGATCGTGCCACCGGTGCCGATGCCTGCGACGAAGATGTCCACCTCCCCGTCCGTGTCGTCCCAGACTTCGTTTCCGGTGGTGCTCTGGTGGATTGCCGGATTGGCGGGGTTGGCGAACTGGTTGGCGGCCACGGCATTCTCGGTGTCGGCGATGATCTGCTTGGCCCTGGCCACCGCGCCCGCCATGCCCTCGGAGCCTGGAGTCAGAACGATCTCGGCACCGAAGGCGCGCAGCATGACGCGGCGTTCGGTGGACATGGTCTCGGGCATCGTGAGGATGACCCGGTAGCCGCGTGCAGCGCCGACCATTGCCAGCGCGATGCCGGTGTTGCCACTGGTGGCCTCCACGATGGTGCCACCCGGCTTCAGCTCCCCGGACCGTTCTGCGGCATCGATGATGGCGACCCCGATGCGGTCCTTCACGCTGTTGGCCGGGTTGTAGAACTCGAGCTTGGCCACGACCTGAGCGCCGAGCCCCTCGGTCAACCTGTTGAGCCGGACGAGCGGCGTACGCCCGACCAGCTCGCTTACGTTGCCATAGACCTTGCCCATCGCTGACCCCTCTCGTGAACCGCCGACTTCCGGACAATTTCAGCACGTTCGCGTCATCACCGTGGCAGCCAGCCCTCATCGGCGCCGGTCCCGAAAGAATCAGGTTGGCCCAAACACTCGGTGTGCGCGACACCGCCCTCTAACGTCCGGTGACGTGCATGCCGCCGATTCTTCGCAACTCTCGTGACCAGCACCCTCCCCGACGCCGGTGTGACGACGGGCAGATGGCCGGCGTTCGCCGAACACTTCGCCGAGATCGCCGAGGGCGCGCAACGCCGCGAACAGGACCGGATCCTGCCCCGCGAACAGGTGGGCCGATTGCGCGACGCCGGCATCGGCAAGCTCAGGCTCCCGGTGGACCTGGGTGGAGCCGGAGCGACCCTCCCCCAACTCTTCGACGTCGTGATCGAGCTGGCCGCTGCCGACGCCAACGTGGCGCACATCCTGCGGGCGCACTTCGGCTTCGTCGAGGAGCAACTGCACAATCCCGATCCAGTTTCCGGCCGGCGGTGGTTGGGTCTGGTGTCCGACGGCCGACTCTTCGGCAACGCCGTCAGCGAGCAGAACAGGCTGCCGGTGGGCCGCACGGCCGGAGCGACGCACCTGGACACCGTCCTGACCCCCGACGACGCGGGCGGATTCAGGCTCGACGGCGTGAAGTTCTATTCAACGGGGACGCTGTTCGCGGACTGGGTGAACGTGCAAGCCGTCGACACCGACGGCGCGTCCTACCGCGTGACCGTTCCCGTGGACCGGGCGGGTGTCACGGTCGAAGACGATTGGGACGGCTTCGGTCAGCGCCTGACTGGGACCGGCACCACGCGATTCGTGGACGTGGCGGTCCACGGCGACGAGGCGCAGCGCGTCGATGCCCGCGACGCCGAACCCAAGCCCACCTACTACGGCGGTTTCTATCAGCTCTACCTGCAGGCACTCACCGCGGGAGTGCTCGCCGCCGTCCGGTCGGACGCGGTGGCGTTGACCCGCAGGCGCGAGCGCAACTTCAGCCACGCCAGCCAGCCCCTGCCGTCGGACGACCCGCAGGTACTTCAGGTCGTCGGCGAGATCGCCGCCGACGCCTTCGCCGCCAGGGCCATCGTGCTGACGGCCGCGCAGGCGCTGCAGGTGGCCTCCGACAGTGAGCGCGGCGGTGTGTTCGATCCCGATGCCGCACTGGCAGCTCAGCTTGCCGCGGCACAGGCGAAGGTCACCGTGGACCGCTTCTCTTATGCGACGGCCGCCCGCCTGCTCGACGTGGGCGGTGCGTCTGCCACGCAGGTGCGCTACGGCCACGATCGGCATTGGCGCAACATCCGCACGATATCGACGCACAATCCGACATTCCTCAAGGCGACCGCGATCGGGTCCCAACTGGTCAACGGGACACCGCTTCCGCAAAACGGATTCTTCTGAGATGGCCGTCGTCGTCGTGGGTAACCCGAAGCCGCGGTCGCGCACCAGAGCAGCTGCCGAACTGGTCGCGACGGAGCTCACGGGCGCGCCCCCGGAGCACGTCGTCGACGTCGTCGACCTGGGGGCGGGCCTGCTGGGCTGGGGAGATCCGAAGGTCGCCGAGGCCAAGGCCATCGTCGCGTCGGCCGATCTGCTGGTGGTCGCCTCTCCGACCTTCAAGGCGACCTACACCGGGCTGCTCAAGCTGTTCCTCGACCAGTTCGGCGCCGGTGAACTCGGACAGATCCCGACCTTCCCGTTGATGCTCGGCGGGTCGCTCGCCCACTCGCTAGCACCGGAATTGACGTTGCGCCCGGTACTGGTCGAGATCGGTGCGAGTTGCCCGGCGCCAAGTCTGTACCTGCTCGACTCCGACCATGAGGGCTCGGCTGCTCTGGATGCGTGGTTGCCGATCGCGCGCCGCTATGTGCCGGGGCGGTCCGGCTAGGCAGCCCGGCCGGATCCGGTCGGTGAACGCCGCGACGCCCGGTCATGGATCGTCGGGCGCGGGTCCGCTGCGGGAGACTGTCGACGCGATGGCCTGAAGGGTCTTCTGCGCGCCACCGCGTCTTCTCGTCGTCAGCCATCGCGTCGACCTCTCGTCGGCTCCACCCGGGGACCCGGCCCGAAGTACGGGACGGGCCCCAGGGTGGTCCTCAGCGCTCCGCCGGTCGTCTGCCGCGTCAGAAGACGAGGCCGTGCGCCGAACTCGCCGCCGCGAATCGTGCTTGTACGTCAGCCCAGTTGACGACGTTCCAAAACGCCGTGACGTAATCTCCCTTGACGTTCTCGTACTGCAGGTAGTACGCGTGCTCCCACAGGTCGACCTGGAGCAGGGGGATGATGCCGAGCGGCACGTTGGCCTGCTGGTCGTAGAGCTGGAAGGTGAGCAGGCGCTGACCCAGCGTGTCATAGCCAAGAACCGCCCAACCCGAGCCCTGCAACCCGTTGGCCGCGGCGGCGAACTGTGCCCGGAACTTGTCGAACGAGCCGAAGTGGTCGTCGATCGCCGCAGCGAGCTCACCAGTCGGCTTGTCACCGCCGTTGGGCGACAGGTTCTTCCACCAAATGGAATGGTTGACGTGACCGCCGAGGTGGAACGCCAGGTTCTTCTCGTTGAGGAAGATCGCAGCGTGATCGTCGTTGGCGCGAGCTTCCTCGAGCTTGGCCACTGCGTCGTTGACGCCCTTCACGTACGTGGCGTGGTGCTTGCCGTGGTGGATCTCGTTGATCCGACCCGAGATGTGCGGTTCCAGGGCCCCGTAGTCGTAGTCGAGGTCCGGCAGGGTGTAGTCGGTCATGAGATCCATTCCATGTCGTCGTCGGTCTTGGTGTCGAACGGGCTCTGTCAGGCGACCGCCGTCATGCGCCGACCGGCCTCATCCCGTCACCGACGCTACGGCCGACCGGGCGCCGGGCTCGACGGTTTCCCTCGCCGCGAACCTAAGAGCGTGCAGAACAATTGATTTCGCGAACGTCGGCGGAAATCGCCAGCGGTCCAAGTGAAGTCGATGGAGTAGTTGGGTGGAACGTCCCCATACCGATCGCCATCATCCGTCCTTCGAGACGACGCCGAGAACGACCGGTTGACTGCCGCATCGCGGGGGTGGCGCCACAGGCCGTAGTTGACGTGCGACACCGTGTTCATCGAGAACCCGTTGAGGATGATCGGTCGTGGTGATTCCTCGACCACGCCTCAGTTGCCCTGTCCGCCGCGACCGCGGGTCGCGAGGTTGGGCACCGGGTCCTTGCCGTTGATCAGCCAGTCACCGAGGATGCGCGCCTTGTACACCCGCGGGTTGTGCGAGGCCAGGGTGCGCGCATTGCGCCAGTGTCGGTCCAGCGCAAGCGCTTCCGAGGTTCCGGATGCTCCCAGCGCGTCGAACACGGTGGTGGTCGCCTGCAGTGCGGCCGCGATGATGACCAGCTGCGCCTGGGAGATGGCGACTTCGGCGTCGACGAGCCTGCCCCTCGCCCCGTCCTCGTCCCCGTGGATGCGTCCGGAGACGATGACGTCCAGCGTCCGGCTGCTCCGGTCGAGCGCCGCCGATGCCGCGAACGCGTCGGCCGACACCTGCCCGATCACCTGGAGCAGCTGGGCATCGTCGGTGGGGGTCTCGCTCAGCCCCTGGGGGTAGTTGCGGCCGCGGCCCTTCAGCGCCGAACTCCCGTCCCGCAGCGCCGCGCGGGTGATCCCGGTCAGCACCGCCAGCATGGCGATTTGGTAGAAGTGCGACTGGTAACCGAAGCGCTCCGCGGCCGGGAACACGTCACCCTCGTCGGCGCGGACGCGGTCGTACCGTGCCGAACCGCTTGCGGTGGCGCGCTGCCCGAAGCCCCGCCAGTCGTCGATCAACGTCACGCCGGGATCGTCGGCGCGGACCAGCGCGGTCCACAGCTCACTGTCCTCACCGCGTCCGAGGACGTCGAGCCAGTCGGCGTAGAGACTGCCGGTCGCATAGTATTTCGACCCCGTCACCACCCAGTGGTCACCCTCGCGGGTCACGGTCGAGGCGAGGTTCGCCAGCGTCAGACCGTTGGCCTCGGTCCACCCGCCGCCGACGAACGCTCCGGCCAGGAACCGCTTGAGCCAGGTGTCATTGGCGTCCGACGCGGGCGCGTTGAGTCGGTCCTCGACGAAGGCCAGGTGATTGCGCCAGATGTGGGCGACGTTCGCGTCGGCCTCGGCCAGCTCGGCGAGCAGGGCGAAGGTCTGCTCGAGCGACGCGCCGAGCCCGCCGTGGGCCTGTGGGATGCGCAGCGTCCCGAAGCCGGCGTCGTTGAGCCACCGGACCTGCTCGTGGGGCAGGGTGCGCTCGCGTTCGCGTGCCACGTTGCCCGCCGCAACCGAGGCGAACACCGGGGCGAACCGCTCGCGCAGGTCATCCACGGTGGCCGTGGGTGGGGTGAGATACGTCGTGGTACTGGTCATCGGGTCACTTCACTGGTGTCGATGCGGTAGGCGGCGGAGTGCTCGACGGCCACGTAGCCGAGCCGGGCGTACAGCAGGTGCGCCTTGCTGCGGTTCTCGATGTCCGTGCCGAGCGACGCCAGCGAGAGTCCACGCCGTCGCGCCGCGAGCCAGATCTTTCCGAGGAGCAGTTCGGCGATGCCGCGCCGGCGGTGCTCGCGGTGCACGCCGATGTAGTCGGTGTGGGCGCTGATCTCCTGCGCCCCCGCCGGTCCCGCGATGTAGGTCGAGCCGAGCACGTAACCCACCACCTGGTCTGCGGCGTCGACGGCGGCCAGGCTGAAGTCGGGCGCGAACGCCCGGCTGTGCAGGTGGTGCTCCCAGCCTTCCGGCGTCTTGGACATGTTGCCGAAGTGCTCGGCGAACGTGTCGTACTGCAGCCGGCGGACGCTCTCGGAGTGACCGTGGCGCAACACTTCTGGCCAGCTGAGCACGCGCAGGCCGTCGATGGTCGCGCCCTCGAGCTGGGCCAGATCGACGTCGTCGAGCGGCTTGCGGGTGCGGATGAACTGGGCCTCGCGCCGGGCGCCGCGACGCTGCAGGGCCTCGATCACCCGGGACTGCCCGGACCCGACGAAGGCGCGGAGGAAGGCGCCGGGGACCGCGGGCGCCTCCCGGAGGAACCGGTCCACCGTCACGTCGACGACGTCGTCGAGCACCCAGTTGGGCGTCGCGGGATCGAAGACGAAGTCCGCGACGATCTCCGGCTGGATGCCGTGCGGTTGATGCAGTGCCGCGTAGCCCCGGACGTGACCGGCCGCATCGAGCACCGTGACGGCTCCCTCGGGGTAGGCCGACGCCAGCTGCTCGGCGACGTCACGGGAATCGGCGGCGAACTTGCGGCCACTCAAACCCGCAGTGGTGGAGAGGAAGTCGGCGATGCGCGGATGGTGTACCGGGTCCAGCGGCACGGCCGACCACCGCCGGACGCCGACTCCGTCGAGGACCGTCACGGAACCACCGGCTTCGCGGCGGAACCCTCCCCGAGCACCTCGTCGATGCCCTCGTCGGCGAGACGGCGCTGCTCCTCCTCGGATAGCGTCTGAATGGTGCCCACCCGCCGGGCCACCTCGGGCCGGCTGCGCTTTAGGTAGGCATACCAGAGGACGGCCGCCAGCAGGAACCCGCCGAAGACGAAGGGCAGGATGTCGAACGGGTACTCCGGCACGGGATAGAAGTTGCTGAAGATGACGTAGGCCAGCCCTAGCGTGGCGGCGGCCGAAACCGCCAGCCGCACCGGCGTCAGTGCCTTGATGCGATGCAGCCAGATCGGCGTGGCGATCACCACCAGCAGGTAGCTGATCAGGAAGCCCCAGTTGGCGACGTAGCCACCGTAGACGTCGAACACCAATCGCCCGGCGGTGCTGAACGTTGCGACGACCGAGAAGATCAGCGCCAGCGCGCCGACGAAGACCACGCCCACCCAGGGGGTCTTGTGCTTGGGGTGCACCCTGCCGAAGGCCCGCGGCAGCGCGCCTTCGTGTCCGAAGGTGAACAGTGACCTGGCGGCCGCGGTGGTCACCGCGGTCACGAACACGATGAACGCCACGCCGACTGCCGCGCTGACGACGTAGTCGACCCACGGCACCCCGACGGCATCGGCCAGCTGGGGCAGCACCGCCTTGTCTCCGTCGATCGCCCCGAAGTGCAGGATCTGCGGGTAGGTTCCGAAGATGTACAGCACGCCGATGAGCAGCACCACCCTCAGCAGCGACCTGGCGATGTTGCGGTGCGGGTCCTTGGCCTCGGCACCGAGGGAGGCCACGCTCTCGAACCCGGCGTAGGACCCCACCGCGGTGACCGCCGCGATGAACGTCCCGCTGCTTCCCAGGTGCGCGATGTTCCACTGGTCCCAGTCGACGTGGAATCCGTAGCCGACGTAGGACGCCACGATGATCACCAGGATCGACGCGATCGCCAGCAGTTCGAATGCCAGCTCGTAACGCGCCGTCACCGACACGCCCCGATACGGCAGGTACACCGCCGCGGCGACCACGACGATCACCAGCAGCAGTCGGAACCACGCGGATTGCGAACCCAGGCCGATCGATTCGAGGAACGAGTCCAGGTAGAGCACCCCGCCCAGCGTTCCGGTCACGGCGAAGCCGATGTAGCCGAACAGCAGGCTGAAGCCTGCCGCGAAGGCGAAGCCCGGACCGAGGCCGTTGCCGGTGTAGGTACCCAGCGAGCCGGAGGAGACCGTGCGCTTGGCCTGGAAACTGATGGTCGTGGCGATCAGCACGACGATCACCAGACCGACGACCGCGGCCCAGGCCGCCCCACTGCCTGCCGCGACGAACAGGGAGAACGGCACGACCGCCAGCGCCACGCTGGGGGCCGCGGCCGCGAGCCCCTGGGCGAAGACTCCCCACGGCCCCAACGCATCGCGTTCCAGGCCGGTCGACTCGGCGGTGGTGAGGACGCGGCCGTCGGCGGCGGCGGCCTCGCCGTCGCCCGGTATCGAGGTGGTTGACACGGTGCCTGCCTTTCCGGGGCTCAGCGCAACCCGGCCAACCGGACGTAACCGGTTGGCACACAGGCTGTTAACGAGAATTTGACGTAAGTGTCACGATGCCTTGATCCGGACGTGTACGGCAGTCATCGGATCGAGGAGATTCTTTCTTCGGCGCCAATCGCGCGGTGGCCGGCGCCGGGGTGGTCGAGGGGAAGCCCGGCGGAGCCGGCCGGAAACAGTCTCTGCCGCAGCGTGGTCGGGTCACCGACTTCTCGGAGCCGGCCGCGGCGCCTCAGCTCGGGGACCAGGTGCTCCGCGACGTCTTGGAAGCTGCCCGGCGTCAGGTGGTAGACGACGTTGAATCCGTCGACCCCGGTGTTCTCGGCGTAGGCCTCGAGATCGTCGGCGACCGTTCGGCCCGAACCGACGAACAGCCGACCTCCGAAACCACCCAGTCCACCGACGTAGTCCCGCAGCGTGATGTGCCGGCGCTGTCTGGATCCTGGACCGCCGCCAGAACCGAACGGCTGGCGTCGGTGTCGAAGGCGCGAATGGGTTCGTCCACCCCGTAGCGCGACCAGTCCACCCCGCTCAGTGCGGAGAGCAGTACCAGCCCGCCCTCGAGGTCGTGATGCTCGGTCAGCTCGGCGGCCTTGGCGCGTGCTGCGGAGTCCGTGGTGTCGGTGACGATCTCAACCGAGGTGATGAACTTGATGGCGCCGGGATCACGGCCGTGGGCGACTGCGCGGCGACGCACGTCCTCGACGTTGGCGCGCAACACCTCCGGGCGAGGATCGCTCGCGAAGACGACTTCGGCGTTGCGCGCCGCGAACTCGCGGCCCGCCGGCGACGTGCCCGCCTGCAGGATCACCGGCGTCCGCTGCGGGGACGGCTCGACCAGATGTGCGCCGGGCACGCTGAAGTAGGTGCCCTCGTGTCCGATGCCGTGCACCCTCGACGGTTCGGTGTACACACCCCTGCGGCGATCCCGCACGACCGCGTCCGGCTCCCACGAACCCTCCCAGAGCTTGTAGGTGACCTCGAGGAACTCCTGGGCGATCGCGTAGCGCTCGTCGTGGGGGATCTGACGGTCCCGACCGAGGATGTTGCGCGCAGCGCTATCGAGCAGCGACGTGACGACGTTCCAGCCGATCCGACCTCCGGTGAGATGGTCGAGGGTGGAGAACTTGCGCGCCAACAGGTACGGCGCCTCGTAGGTGGTCGACACCGTGACACCGAAACCGAGATGGGTGGTGGCGGCGGCCATCGCCGAGACGACCAGCAGCGGATCGGTGACCGGCGTCTGGACGGCGTGCGACAGCGCCGCGGCGGCGTCTCCGCCATAGACGTCGAGCTGCCCGACGGCGTCGGCGATGAACAGCATGTCGAAGCCACCGGCGTCTAGCGTCCTGGCCAATTCGACCCAGTAGCGGACGTCGGTGTACTCGGAGGTGCGGTCGTCGGGATGGCGCCACAGCCCGTAGTTGCCATGGGACACGGTGGACATCGTGAAGGCCGACAGGATGAACGGTGCGCCGGTCATGCCAACCGCCCGAACCGCGGCGGTACGACCAGCCCGAGGTGATCACGAAGGGTGGTTCCCTGATATTCGTGACGGAACGATCCGCGCTTGCGCAGCAGCGGCACGACCTGTTCGACGAAGTCCTCGAATTGGCCTGGCAATCCAGAATCCTGCAGCACGAATCCATCGCAGGCATGTGTGTGGAACCAGTCCTCGATCTCGTCGGCCACCCGCTCGGGTGTGCCGACGACGCTGGCCCCCCAGCCGTTCACCGTGCGGTAGAGAAACTCTCGCACGGTCGGGTTGCCGTCGGTGGCCAACGCCCGGTAGCCGGCCAGCGCGGTCTGGTGGGTTTGCGTGCTAGCCGGAAACGCCGACGCTGGCACCGGTCCGTCCAGGTCCGCCCCGGTGACGTCGACGTCCACCTCCAACAGCCAGCCCGCCTGATACTGCGGACTGAAGTACTCGTAGGCGGCCCGCTCGATCCGGCGCACCTCGTCATCGGTGGACCCGACGATGAAACGCAGCGACGGCGTGATCAACGGAGCGGTGGCGCGACCGAGGGCGAGGGCCTCGTCGTGGACCCGGCGGTAGAAGTCCTGCGCCCGCGCGCGGGTGCCCTGCCCGGTGAAGATGACCTCGGCGTGCCGGGCGGCGAATCCGCGTCCGGTGTTCGAGGAACCGGCCTGAAACAGGACGGGCCGGCCCTGCGGTGAGCGCGCGGCGCCGACCGGACCGCGAACGTCGAAGTATCGGCCGTGGTGGTCGGCGACGTGAATCTTGGCGACGTCGTTGAAGATTCCCGCCAAGCGGTCCTCCAGGATGGTGTCCTCACCCCAGCCGTCCCACAGCGCGCGCACCACCTCGAGCGCCTCCTCGGCGATCGCGTAGCGCTCGTCGTGGTCGACGACCCCGCGCGTGCTGAAGTTGTCGGCGGCGGCCGCGGCGAAGCTGGTGACGAGGTTCCACCCGGCGCGACCTGCGCTGAGGTGGTCGAGGGACAGCAGCTGTCTGGCCAGGTGGTAGGGATGTGCAAGGGTGGCCGATCCGGTGACGACCAGCCCGATGCGCTCGGTGACCGACGACAACGCTGCCGTCGTCGTCAGCGGCTCGAAGTCCTCGGTGGTCTTGTACGCCCACGTGGCAGGCGGACCATAGTTCAGCCCGTCGGCGAAGAACAACGCGTCGAAGGTGCCCGATTCGGCGATCCGCGCCCGGTCGACCAGCCGGCGCCGGGTTCCGGCGGGGCTGTTGTCCAACCCGGGATGACGCCACGGCCCCGCCGACCTCGTGTTGCCAAAGGCCAGCAGGTGGAGTTGTCTGGGCACGAAGCTAGAAGCTACTCCGGTCGGGCTGTGCTTACCCCAATTAAACTAGGCCAGAACGCAATTCGACATCATCCCGGATACTCCGGTCCGACGGCGGTGCGGGCCCCGAGCGCGCGGCCGCCACCCCATCCCAGCTCACGCCGGTAGCCGCCGAGCAACCCTGCGGCCTCCAGCCTCTGGGCGTCGCGATGGGCCGAGTCCGCCGCGACGGGGGTGGCCAGCGGCGCGACGAACAGCGCATCGGTCGGGCAGTACGCCTCGCACTGAAAGCAGGTTTGGCAGCTGTCGTGGCGCGCGATGACCGGCACCCCGTCGGGTCCACGGTCGAACACCCGGGTCGGACATACGTCGATGCACCGGTCACAACCGATGCATCGCTCGGCCGAGACGACCTCGATCACGCCGCCCTCCCGTCCACGCCGACGGTACGGACGGTCTCGGGGCGGGTCCACAACGTCTCCAGTCCGCCGACGAGCAGCCGGTGGCGTTGGGCGGGGTCCTGTCGCGGCAGGTCGATACGCTTGTGCATGCCACGGGTCTCGGTGCGCTGCAGCGCGGCGTGATACATCCAGCGGGCGTGCGCCACCATCGCCGCGGCCTCCCGCGCCCGGAAGACGTCCTCGCCCGCGCCACCGAGGTTCTCCCGCACGGCGGACCAGACATCGTGCAGCGACTCCAGGGCCGGTGTCAGGTGGGCGGGGTGACGCAGGAAGTTGTCCTGGTGCGGCAGCACCCGCCGCTGCACCGCGGCCGTCACCGCCCGGTGATCCAGTCCGACGGGACCGGTGGGTCGCAGCCCGGCGCCACCGATCGCGCGCAGCCCGTCGGGGCGTGCACCGCGGTTCCTGGCGAACGTCGCGGCCCCGCGGCCAGCCCAGCTCCCCGAGGAGGCCGCCCACGCCGCGTTGTGGCTGCCGCCACCGGTGAACCCACCGCAGATCAGTTCCCTCGTTGCGGTGTCACCGGCGGCGTAGAGGCCGGGAACGTCGGTGGCGCAGTCGACGTCGGCGATCCGCACCCCGCCGGTGCCGCGCACGGTCCCCTCGGCGACGAGCGTTATCTCGAAGAACTCGGTGAACGGGTCGATTCCCAGCCGGTCGAAGACCAGGAAGAAGTTGGGCTGTCCCCTGCGCATCGCGCGTCGTTCGTCCTCGGTGGCGCGGTCGATGCGGGCGAACACCGGTTCGTCGCGCAAGGTCTCGGCGATGAGCGTGCGCCCCCTTGCGCTCCCCGCCCCCTCGATGACGCTGCGGTCACCGCGGTAGAACGTCGCCCACGAGTAGTAGGCGGTCTTGGTCAGCGACGTTCCCTTGGGGGCGATGGCGAAGGAGTTGGAGAACTCCATGCCGGACAGGACCGCGCCGGCCTCGACAGCCATCAGCGCGCCGTCCCCGGTGTTGACGTCGCATCCCAGCGTCTTGGACTGGAAGGCGCACCCGCCCGCGGCGAGGACGACGGCACCCGCCTCGATGCGTACCGATCCACCGGATGACCGATCGAGCGCCAACGCACCCGACACCACGCCGTCGGAATCGACGAGCAGCTCCAGTGCCGGCGTGTGATCGAGGATGCGGACGCCGAGGCGTTGCACCCGAGTCCGTTGCCGGCGCATGTATTCAGGCCCCTGCACGTCACCGCGCCGCGACCGGCCGTCGGCGTCCACCGGGAACGGGTAGCGCTGCACCGTGGCGAGCTCGTCCATCCGTGCGTGGATCTCGTCGAGGACGCGGCTCATCCAGTCACGCTCGGCGAGATGACCGCCCAGGGCCTCCCGGCTCGCCATCGCCGCCTCGCGCAGCTCGGGTACGTCGTCGACGTACCAGACCCCGGTGCCGACCGAAGCAGTCGCTCCGCTGGATCCGGTGTGGCCCTTGTCCACTAGTACGACGTCGACGCCCTCCTGCGCCGCCTTGATGGCCGCCCAGGTGCCAGCGGGGCCGCCGCCGATCACCAGGACGTCCGTCGAGAGCGTCTGGGACACCGTGGCTTCGGTCATCGGACTCCTTCAGGCAGTGACGTGGAACTGGTTGCCGGGTACGGCGAGACCGTAGTGCTCGCGCAGCGTGGTGCCGGCGTAGTCCTCTCGGAAGAGGCCCTTGTCGCGCAGGATCGGCAGCACGTGTTCGACGAATGTCTCCAGCTGCGACGGTAGCGCGGGGGCCATGACGTTGAATCCGTCTGCGGCGCCGCCCTCGAACCAGGAGATGATCGTGTCGGCGGCCTGCTCGGGGGTTCCGACGAAGGTGAAGTGGCCCCGGCCACCGCCCAACCGCGACAGGATCTGCCCGACGGTCAGGTGCTCACGCACGGCCATCTCGATGATGAGATCCGACCTGCTCTGTGAGCCTTGCAGTTTCGGCCGCGCCAGGATGAATTCGGGCAGCGGCGAATCGAGCTCGAACACCGACGGGTCGACCTCTAGATTCCAGGCCAGTTGCGACAGCCCGTACTCGGGTATGCGAAGGTCGTCGAACTGGCGGGCCAATTCGATGGCCTCGGCCTCGGTCGATCCGATGAACGGCACGATGCCCGGCAGCACCAGCACGCCGTCGGGATGACGACCCGCTGCGGCGGTCCTCGCCTTGATGTCACGGTAGAAGTCCGCCGCCCGCTCGTAGGTCTGGTGCGCGGTGAAGATGGCCTCCGCGTGCCTCGCGGCGAAGTTCTTGCCGTCCTCGGACGATCCGGCCTGCACCAGCAGTGGGTGGCCCTGGGGTGGACGTTCGACGTTGAGCGGACCGGCGACCTTGAAATGGGATCCTGCGTGGTCGATCGCGTGCAGGCGAGCCGGGTCGGCATACCGGCCGGATTCCTTGTCGGCCAGGGTCGCTTCGCTCTCCCAGCTGTCCCAGAGCGCCTTGGCGATGGAGAGGAATTCGTCGGCGCGCTCGTAGCGCGCGGCATGGTCGGGACGGTCGTCGAGCCCGAAGTTGGCCGCCTCGTCCGCACCGGCGGAGGTGACGACGTTCCACCCGGCCCGTCCCCCGCTCACGTGGTCGACCGACGCGAGTCGGCGCGCCAGGTTGTACGGCTCGTTGTAGGTCGAGGAGACCGTGGCGATGAGGCCGATCCGATTCGTGTGCTGCGACAGCGCGGTCAGCAGGGTGAACGGCTCGAGCTGGCCGGGAGGCCGAAACGCGCCACTGCCGGTGAGCGCCGGACCGTCCGCCAGGAACAGCGAGTCGAACTTGGCCTCCTCGGCCAGGGTGGCGAGCCCGATCCAGTGGGACAGGTCGAAGTCCGCCCGCGGATTGCTCTCTGGGAGGCGCCAGGCAGCCTCGTGATGTCCGGCTTCCATGAGGAAGGCGTTGAGGTGCAGCTCTCGCCGGGGGGTGCTCACGGGTAGGTCTCCGTCTCTGGTGATCCGTTGGTGCTAGGGCGACTTCGAGCTGTCGAACCCATCGGGCAGGAGGTTGTCGCTGATGGTCGTGAGGTCGACCTTCTTCTTGATCTCGCCCGCCTCGAAGAAGGCATCGCTGAGTGCCTGCTCGGCCTTTACGTCCTCGGGCAGGAACTGGGTGATCTTGAACGGGAACGAATCGACGGTCGCCCTCGCATCCTTCTGCGGCACGCCGGTCTCCTTCGAGATCGCCTTGGCGTACTCGTCGGGATTCTGCTGGGCCCAGTTGAAGATCCGGGCGACACGGGTGAGCACGTCGGCCAGGGCCGCCCGCCGAACGGGGTCGCCGAGGGACTTGTCGGTCGCCACGTAGTAGTTGTTCGACTGGTCGATCGGCGGAACGCCCTTGGCGATGATGCGGGCACCCTGGCCCACCGCGACCGAGGACTGCGGATCCCAGATGGACCACGCGTCGACCTTCCCGGTGTTGAACGCCGACGCTCCGGCGGCCGGGCTGAGGTACACCAGTTGAACGTCCTTCGGTGTCAGACCGACGCTCTTGAGCGCCAACAACGCTAGGCCGTGCGCGGAACTGCCCTGTGGAACGGCGATCCTCTTGCCCCGCAAGTCATCGAGATTCTGGATCGGAGAGCCCTTGGGCACCAGGATGTTCTCGGCCGCCTTCGTCGGATCGGCCCCACGCTGCGTCGCGACGATCTTGAAGCCGTACGCCTGGGCGGCACCGGTGATCGGCGGAACGGTGCCGACACTGCCCAGGTCGATGTCGCCAGAGGCGGCCGCTTGCACGAGTGGTGGACCGTAGTCGAAACGCGCGAACTTCACCTTGTACGGCGCGTCGTCGAACGCACCCGTGACCTTCGCGAGTTCCTCGCTACCGTCCCCACCGTTGTCACCGAGGGTGAACGTGTACTGGCTCCACTCGGGGTGGGCGGCCGCGGACGTACTCGGCTTGCTCAGCGCGCCCTGCGGGCCAGCCGACGGGGAACTGCACGCGGCCAGAACGGTCGACGCGACCAGTGCGACGGCCGTGCCGACGAGGCTAAATGATCTGTGGGACATGTCTTCTCTCTCCTATTTGGCGTGGCCGCTGGCGAGACCGAGGTCGGCGAGCAGTTCGAGCCGAAGTTCCTCGCGAGCGATGCTGGCCTCGCGATCGGCCGCCGACAGCCGGACGTCATGCGCACTTCCGATTCGCCCGTGACTCATCACCACGACGCGATCGGCCAGTGCGATCGCCTCGTCGACGTCGTGGGTGACCAACAGCATCGACGCGTGGTGCCGGCGACGGAGTTCGCGGACCAACTCGTGCATCCTGACCCTGGTGATGGCGTCCAGCGCCGCGAAGGGTTCGTCGAGGAGGACGAGCTCTGGTTCGGCGACCAACGCCCGGGCCAGTGCGACGCGTTGGGCCTCACCCCCGGAAAGCTCCTTGGGCCAGGCCCTTTCACGACCCGACAGATGAACGTCGGCCAGCGCACGGCGGGCTCGGTCATCGGCATCCGGGCCGCGCAGGCCGAGGGTCACGTTGGCCAGGACCCGCTGCCAGGGGAGCAGCCTGTCACCTTGGAACACGACGGCACGCTTGGCGGGCACCTCGATGCGGCCACCGTCGGGCTGGTCGAGGCCGGCCAGCAGTCGCAGCAGTGTGCTCTTGCCACAGCCCGAGGGGCCCAGTAGCACGACGAGTTCCTCGTCGCCGATGGTCAGGTCCAGATGGTCCAGGACAGCGCGATCGCCGAACCGCCGCACTACCTGTTCTGCCTGGACGCCCGTCTGCTGGCGCACCGCGGTCGGAGTTGGAGCGCTCACGATGCCTCGAAGCTTGGTCGCCACCGCAGCAGCACCCGCTCGAGGATGCGGACGATTTGGTCGGCCAGCAGGCCGAGCACCGAATAGATGACCAGACCCACGAACACCTGGTTGGTCTGAAGGTAGGTCTGCGCCTGGGTGACCAGGAAGCCGAGGCCCTGATCGGCGTTGACGGTCTCGGCGGCCACCAGGCCCAGGACGCTGTAGGCCAGCGAGAAGCGCAATCCGACAAGGAATCCGGGGAGGGCACCGGGCAGCAGGACCCGCCCGATGATTCGCGCCCGTCCTGCTCCCGTCGTGCGGGCCATCTCGATCAGCCGCTGATCCACCCCGCGGATCGCGGCGAACAGGTTGAGATACATCGGGACCCCGGCGCCGAACGCGATCAGCAGCACCTTGGTCAGCTCGTCGATGCCGAACCAGACGATCATCAGCGGCAGCACCGCCAGCAGCGGGATGGTGTTCAGGATCTGGGCCAGACCGTTGAACAGGTACTCGCCACGCCGGAGGAATCCGCCGAGGACGCCGGTGACGATGCCCACCGTCAAACCCAGCACCAGACCGATGCCCGCACGTTGCAACGAGATCAACAGGTCGGGGCCGAGCACACCGTCTCGCCACAGCTGCACCGCGGTGTTCGCGATGTCGGTCGGTGCAGGTGCATAGAGCGGAGGGATCACCCCGGCGACGCCGAGGATCTCCCAGACGACGAGGATCACCACCGGCGTGGTGTAGACGCCGAGCGGCCAGTGCAGCCGCCGCCACAACCGGGCAAGGCCACCGAGTGGTCGATCGTCGGGCGGCAGGAACACGTCCCTGCCGGCCGACGATGTTCCGGCGGCTGTGGAACCGGTGTCGGATTCCGGTCGCACCGCCAGACCGAGGTCTGTCATGGGCTACTCCAGTCGGTCACCGCCGAATCGCGGCACCTGGGCAGGAGACGATGCGCGACGACGGGGTCTGCCTCCACCATGGCCCCTCGAGATCCGATGGCAGAGCTATGAAATCGCTGGGATTCTTTCCCCGGAACGGGGCGCGGTGCCGGAATGCGTTTACCCTAGGGGTGATAGCGCCTAGGGTTCCGGCGTGCCGCGGTGCGGTGCGCGACTGGTCCGAGCGGCGCCACCGCACGTCCCGACGACGTGCGGTCATCTGAACGGACAAAAGCCTGGAGGATCTCCGCCGGGGTGCCCCACGCCGGCGAGAAGGTCCTGCCCGTGCTGGCTTCGTTGCTCGTGTTCGTCCTCGCCCTGACCGCCGGTGCGCTCGGCAGCGTGGTCGGCACCGGATCGTCCCTGGTGCTGCTTCCCGTTCTGGTGGTGCTCTACGGACCGAGGGCGGCGGTGCCCATGATGGCGATCGCCTCGGTCCTTGGCAACGCCGCGCGAGTCATCGCGTGGTGGCGCGACATTCGCTGGCGCGCGGTCGCCATCTACACCGCACCGGGCGTCCCCGCGGCGGTCCTGGGCGCGCACACCCTGTTGACGATCTCACCGCGGATCGTCGACGGGTTCCTTGGATTGTTCTTCCTGGCGATGATCCCCGTGCGCAGGGTGGCGGCGGCACGGGCCTGGCGGGTGCGCTCGTGGCACCTGGCGATCGCAGGTGCCGTCGTGGGTTTCCTCACCGGCCTGGTGCTGTCCACCGGTCCCCTCAGCGTCCCGGTGTTCACCTGCTTCGGGTTGTCCGGAGGCACCTTCCTCGGCACGGAGGCCGCCAGTGCCGTGGTGCTCTACGTGGCCAAGCTGCTCACCTTCGGCGAGTTCGGGGTACTCTCGGCGCGACTGGTCCTGCAGGGACTGGTGATCGGGGCGGCCCTGATGGTCGGCCCGTTCATCACGCGTCGCCTCGTGAGGAACCTTCGGCCGCGCCTGTACGTGCTCGTCATCGACGGCGTACTGATCGTCGCCGGCGCGGGCATGTTCGCCACGACTGCGTCGCCGAGCTGACCGCTGCGCGGCGCCCCTTCGTCAGCGCGGGTTCTTCTCCCCTGCCTCGATGGCGACGGTGAGCCTGTTCTCCGCCGGTGCCACCGGGCAGGTGGCGAAGTCGGTGAACGAGCAGGGAAGGTTCGACGCTCGGTTGAAGTCGAGCGTCACCGTGCCGTCGGCTCCGGGTTGCGAGACCGCCAGGGACCGGGACGCCGGATAGGTCGTCACACCGCTGGTGGCGTCGGTGAACAGCACGTGCAGGCTGCCGTCCTGGCGACCGAACGCGACGAGACGCGCAGGCGCAGCGGAGATCTCGAAGTCGATGACGCCGACGGCGGTGTGATGGTGCTCGAGCCCCTCCACGACGGCACCCGTCGTCACCGAGGTCGGCTGCGCGTAGCGTGTGAGCGTGCCGGTCACGCGCCACCGCTGGGCTGGCGGGTAGGTCGGAATGCCGTTATATGCCAGCAGGTGTGGCGACTTGGGGTCGTGGACTCGCAATGCCACCGAACCGGTGCGGCGGATGACCTCGATCCGGCGATCCCCCGCCTCGACGATCGTTCCGGGTGCCCCCTCGGCGGGTTCGAGTCGATCGATCCCGTCGATGCCCTCGACGTAGACCGCGTCCCGGTCGGCACGCCACCGGCCAGGGAGATCGGCGACCTCTTCGAAGTCGTCGCCGAGCCAGTGCAGTCCGGTGATGCTCACCCACCCGAGCGGGTCGCCGTAGTACCGCTCGCGCTCGGCGTGCCAGTCGTTCCATTCGGCCTCGAACGTCTCAGCGGTCGTCCCCGCGGTGGTGGTCATGCGAACTCCTTCGTGGCTGGGACTTCTCGTCGTACCAATGGCATGGTCACGGGCACCGTCAGCCGCTCTGAGCGACCAACGGCCGACTGGGGATTCGCTCACGCAGCGCGGGAGCGACGGCGGACTGGAACAGCTCGAGGCTACGACGCTGATCGCCGGGCGGAAGGCCGTCGACGTCGGCACTGAGATGCATTACCTCGTGGCCCAGCCGTTCGTGGTAGCGGCCCACTTTGTCGATCACCTGCTCGGGACTGCCGACGAGGGCGGAACTGCGCTCGACGAGGTCTTCGATCGATTCGAACACCACCGGCAGTCCCATCCGGCGCTGCGCCGCGAGGCGCGCCTCGAAGATCGGCCGGTAGGCCGCGAGCGCCTGCTGCGAGGTGGGCGCGACGTGGAAGCCGGCCGTGCCGGCATCCACCAGGGCCTCCTCGGGCGGCCGACCGTAGTGCTCCCAGCGCTGCCGGTAGTGCGCGACGAGATCGGCGTAGGGCTCGATGGGATGGGTGACGTTCGCCGAGAAGATCGGATCACCATGGCGGGCCGCCAATTCGACCGAGTCGGTACTGGTGGCACTCCCGTGCCAGATTCGGATGTGGGACTGCATTGGCCGGGGCAGCGCCTTGGCGTTCAGCAGATTGGTCCGGAACCTTCCCGCCCACGTCACCCGGTCGTTCTCCCAGAGCAGGCGGAACAACTCGTAGCCCTCGCGGTTGCGGTCCCACTGATCGTCGGTCGTCACGTGGAACAACTCGGCCTGCGCCGCGCCGTTGCCCTTGCCGATGATGAGTTCGAGGCGACCGTCGCTCAGGTTGTCCAACGTCGAGTAGTCCTCGAACGCGCGGACCGGATCGAGCAGGCTCAGCGTGGTGACCGCGGTGAACAGGCTGATGGTCGACGTGCGGGCCGCGATGTTGCTCAACACCACCGGCGGTGACGACGAGATGAACGGGTCCTCGTGCCGCTCCCCCACGGCGAAGCCGTCGAAACCCAGCTCCTCGGCCACCACCGCCTTCTCGACGACGTCACGCAGCCGCTGGGCGGGGCTCCTCCGCTCCCCCGTCACGGGGTCGTCGGTATGGGAGATGAGCGTGAGCAACAAGAACTTCACATCGAGACCTCACCGGTTGGGCGTCGTGCAGACCAACCGCGTCGCGGGCCACGACATTCCCGGCCCTGAATGGTCCTAGCCCTGTCCGAGTGCCACGGCGCCGAGCGCTTCGAGGACCGCATCGGTGTTCGGCGGGTGCAACGACCCGGTGCGCACGTCGCGGTAGAGCCGCTCGAGCTCGTGTCGGCGGGACACCGACGAGGCGCCCACCACCTGGATCGCGATGTCGACGACCTCGCGAGCCGTCGTGGTCGCGAATTCCTTGGCCGCCAGCGGGCGCAGCGCCGCCCAATCACCGGCACGCGGGGTGGTGACCGAGTCCACCAGCGCCGCGACGGCCTCGAGCTTGATCTCCGCCTGTGCCACCTGACGCTGGACGGCGGGCTTCTGCGCATGCCGGGAGATGCCCTGGCGCAACGAGGTTCGGCTCTGGGCGCCAAGGATCGCCAGATCGAGCGCCCGGCGCGCGATGCCCAGGTACACACTCGACAACAGCGGCAGGTACCAGCTCAGCAGGGCGCCGACGTACTCTGGGTACACCGGCCCGACGGGGTGCGTGGCCACCGTCTTGTGCGCTTCGGCGATCGCGTCCTCGAACACGGTGTCGTGGCTCGACGTCGCTCGCACGCCCAGTGCATCCCAGGTCTCCTCGATCCGCACCCCCCGGGCGTTGCGGTCGACGAACGTGTGCACGATGACGGGATTGTCCGGATCGGAGTCGTCGCGGGCGTGGATGCCGATCTCGTCCCACACCGGCGACAGCGAGGTGAAGACCTTGCGTCCGGTGATGCGATAGGAGCCGTCCGGCTGGGGAACCGCCTTCACCTGGGAATCGTCGAGACCGACGTCGTTCCCGTGCTCCCCATGACCGGCGGCGAAGGTGCGTCCGGCCGCCAACTCGGCCAGCAGCCAGTCCACGTCGGCCAGGCCGCGCGCGGCGGCCTCGGCCGCCGATCCAGCCCAGTACAGGTGCATGTTGACCGCCAGCGCAGTGGCGGGAGCCCAGTACGCGAGGTGGCGCTGCTCGACGGCGAGCTCGGCCAGCGACAGACCGGCGCCACCGAACCGCTCCGGCAGGGGCGCCTTCAGATAGCCCAGCTCGACGAGCTCGGCGAAGTCCTCTGCGAAGAAGGCGTTCTCGGCGTCGTAACGCGGGGCGCGGTCGTGGAAGCGGCGGTAGTCCGCATCGGTGAAGTAGCGGCTGCGAAATCCGTCGGCCAGCGGGCTGGTGCCGCTGACGACCCCGGGCGGCCGGCCCGGATCGACCGCGAGCGGGGTGGAGGCGGACGGCGCAGTGTCGGTGAGGGTCATGACCTCGATGATGCTCGGCTACCGGCGGTGTACCAGGCTTGCAGTCGGCCAGATCGAAATCGCACCCGACCGCTACGTGTAGAGCGTGATCGGCTGAACGTCCCCGGTGAGATAGTTCGCCCCGACCTCGAGCTTCTTGTAGTCGATCGGGTCGTGCAGGGAATGCGTACGGATGTTGCGCCAGAACAGATCCAGGCCGACCTCGCTGCGGGCCGAACTCGACCCGGTCACCTCGAACACGCGGTGTGCCACCTCGAGGGCGGTCTCGGTGGCGACGATCTTCAGCTGCGCGATGCCGATCTCGACGTCGGCCCGATCGGCGGCGGTCACCTCCGCACCGCGCGCGATCACCCGGTCGTAGCGGGCATTCCAGCGATCCGCCAATGCCTCCACCGCGGCGACCCTGGCGAGCAGTTCACCGAACACGCGCTGCACGAAAGGATCCCGGGAGTAGTGCTCGACGTCGCTCAGCAGCCAGGCTCCCCGCCGCCGAAGCGTCAACTCACGGGCGGTCTGCAACGCGCCCTCGGCGATGCCGAGATAGAGGTTGGCGAAGCCCAGTTGCACACCGGGGGTGACCAGGGTCGAATAGGGCTCCTCGCCGACCACGCCGAGGACGTCGTCCGCCGATATCGCGACGTCGTCGAATTCCACGCTGCCACTTGCCGAGAGACGTTGGCCGAGTGCATCCCAGTCATCGACGAAGGTCACCCCGGCGCGGTCGTGCTCGATCACCGAGGCCAGGATCCGATCGGCCCCCTCCTCGGCCGCCATCACCAGGGTCACGTCACCGGTGGAGGCCCCGGTGGAGAACCTCTTGCGACCGTTCAGTCGGTATCCGGATCCGTCGGCGGTGAGCAGCAGGTCGGGGTCGACCGGGTTGACGGAGTCACCCCAGAGCCAGTGTCCGTTGGCGGAGGCGGCGAACCAGTGTTCCCATCGCTGCGGTGCACCGAAGAACACGATCCCCGCATGGTTGACGTAGTGATAGCTGAGGATCTGCGCGATGGAGGCGTCCGTGCGCGCCAGGATGCGGACGGCACGCAGCGCACTGGACCAGTGCCCGCCGTGGCCGCCGTGCTCGCGCGGGATCAGCAGGTCGACCAGACCGGATTCCTTGAGCAGCTTCAACTCGGCGTCGGGCTGCTGGTTGGCACGATCCCTCGCCAGCGCGTCGGACGCGAGCGTACGGGAGACCGCGGTGGCCACCCCATCCCAGTGCGTCGTCTCGGCATCGTCCAACGGTGCGGTCCACGGGGTGCGCGGCGGCATGGCTGATCCTTCACTCGGGAACCGGGGAGCCAGCACACCCTATGATCTGGCGGACGCTGGTCAGTGAGTTGTATTCGCCGCGAATCTAATCCACGTCGGACAACCGTTGCGCCGTCGACGCGTCGAAGGCATGCGCACGTCCCGGCCTGATCCGCACGGCTACCGCGTCACCGGGCTTCGGCGGCGCGCTCCAGCCTGCGACGGTGGCGGCCTCGACGACCGCCGTCAGGCGTCGGGGTCCCACGACGACGATCACCACGTACCGCGGCCCGAGCAGCTCGACGAGTTCCACGGTGCCATTGCCACCACCCGAGTCACCGGCCGGTTCGACGAGGAGGTCTTCGGGCCGGACCCCGATCGTGACGTCGCGTTCGGGGCCGGAGGGCCCCGGCCACACCAGACCGTCGGCCTCGAAGACACCGTCGGCGACACGACCCGAGACCAAGTTGGCGCTAGGTGACCCGATGAAGCCGGCGACGAAGGTGTTGGCCGGCCGGCGGTAGAGGTCCTCCGGGGTTCCGCGCTGCGCGATGCGGCCCCCCTCCAAGACCACCAGCTGGTCGGCGATGGTCATCGCCTCCTCCTGGTCGTGGGTGACGTAGAGGGCGGTGATGCCCAATTCCTGTTGCAGTCGCCGGATCTCGGAACGCAGTTCCACCCGCAGCTTGGCGTCCAGGTTGCTCAGCGGCTCGTCGAACAGGAATACCGACGGTGTGCGGACCAGGGCACGCGCGATCGCCACCCGCTGCTGCTGGCCTCCGGAGAGTTGTCGCGGTTTGCGGTCCAGGAGCGCGGTGATGCCGACGCGTTCGGCGGCCTCGCGGGCCCGCTGCAGCGCGTCGGCCTTGGGCACCCCGGCGTTGCGCAGTGGAAACGCGATGTTGCCGCTCACGCTCAACTGCGGGTAGAGGGCGTAGTTCTGGAAGACCATCGCCACGTCGCGTTCCCGCGGCGTGGCCCTGGTGACGTCCCTGCCGTCGATGCGCACCGCCCCGCGGTCAGCCGATTCGAGCCCGGCGACGATGCGCAGCGTGGTCGACTTGCCGCACCCCGACGGCCCGACGAGAACCGTCAGCGACCCGTCCTCCAGCCGGAGGTCGAGACCGTCGACGACAGTGGTGCCGTCGAATGCCTTTGCGATGCCGTCGAGTTCGACGATGCTCACTTGGTCGCTCCCGTACTGAGGCCGCCGACGAGGTAGCGCTGTGCCAACAGCGCCAGTGCGTAGACGGGCAGGATGCCCAGCAGACCTGCCGCGGCCTGCTGGCCGAACTGAACGTTGCGATCGCCTTGGAACAGCGAGAGGCCAACCGTCAGGGTCTGGCTTTCCTTCGTCACCGCCAGGTACACGGCGAACAGGAAGTCGTTGTAGCTCAGGAAGAACACCACCAGCAGGGCCGCGACGATCCCCGGCCAGAGCAACGGCAGGATCGCCTTGCGGAATGCGCCAGCCACCGACAACCCGTCGACGACGGCGGCCTCGTCGATCTCCACGGGGATGCGGCGCACGAATCCGTCGAGCAACCATGCGGCCACCGGGACGTTGGCCACGCCGTTGACCACGATCAGCCCGATCACGTCGTTGGTCAGGCCAAGGCGGCGCAGCAGGAAGAACAACGGGATGATCGCCACGATCGGGGGCGCACAGTAACTGGCCAGCAGCACCGTCAGCAATCGCTCGCCGCCGAACCGACGGGCCGTGAAATACGCTGCCGGAACGGCGATCACGACCGCCAACAGCGCTGCGCCCACCGCCGAGACCCACGAATTCTGCAACATCGTGCCAAGGGCGATCGTGTCGAACACCTTGAGGAAGTTCGAGGTGGTCGGCTGCGTGGGCAGCAGGGACGAATTCAGCACGTCGTTGGGAGACCGCAGCGACAGCGACACCAGGTAGGCGATCGGGACGAGTACGACGGCCGTGATCACGGTCAACGCCGCCCACGCCCAGCGACGCGGTCCGGGCCGCGTCTGCGTCATCGTTCGCCCTCGACCACGCGCGCCCGCGCCGCCGTCAGCGCCGTGGCCACCACCCCGACGATCATCGCGAAGATGAGCGTTTGCGCTGCGGCGGTGCCCATGTCGAAGCTGCCGCGCAACCCGGTCTGGTAGATCACGAAGGGCGCCAGCGTCGTCGCAAACCCCGGCCCACCCGAGGTGATGACGACGATCAGATCGAAGACCTTGTACCCGATGACCAGTTCCAGGACCGCCACCGCCCACACGGTGGGGGCGATCGCCGGCCAGGTCACCGTGGTGAACGCACGCCATGGCCCGGCGCCGTCGATGCGTGCGGATTCGACGAGTTCGGGTCGCACGACCCCCAGTGCGGCGAACAGGATCAGCACGGCGAACGGGGTCCACTGCCACACGTGGATGACGAGCAGCACCACGAACGCGCCGGCACCCGACCCCAGCGGATTGAACCCGGGCAGTCCCAGTGCCGCGAACGCGCCTGCCAACCCGCCACCGACCGGTGCCAACAGCAGCTTCCAGGCCACCCCGATCAGGACGGGCGCGGTGACGAGCGGCAGCAGGAGCAAGGCCCCGACGACGCCGAAACGCGCTCCACGCACCCGCAGAAGCAGAGCGGTGACGAGGCCGAACCCCGTCGTGGCGACGGTGGCCACCACGGCGAACAACGTGGACCGCCACAGCGACGGCGTGAACGCCGGTGCGGCGAGCGCGGACTGAAAGTTGTTCGCGCCCGAGAACGCACGCAACGGGTGGGCCAGTGACGAGTGGGTCAGCGCCAGGGCCACCAGGTACGCCGTCGGGTACACGAGGAACAACACCAGTCCGGCGATGGCGGGCAGGGCCAGCCACAGCGGGACGCGTCGCGTCATGTCGCAGCGCTCTCCCAGCTCTTCTGGGCGTTCTCGAGTGACTGGTGCACCGTCTGGGTGCCCGCGATCGCCAGCGCGAGCTGATCGACGAGATCCTGCAACGCCTTCGGTGCACCGGCCTGCTTGGGCCACACCAGCGGATGTCCGTTCAGGCCCTCGCGGATCGGGCCGATCGCCTTGGTGACGACCTTGGCGTAGCCGTCCGAGCCGAGCACCTCGCCGCGCACGGGGTCGATGCCGGCCCCGGCGGTCGACGAGACGGTGAGATTCTGCGGGGCGGCGGTGGCCCAGTTGATGAAGGCCGCCGCGGCGTCCTGGTGCTTCGACGCCGTCGAGATGCCCAGGCCGAAACCGGCATCCAGCGCGGTACGCGGGGTCTTGTTCGCACCCCCCACGGGCAGCGACACCGCACCCCAGCGGCCGGTGATCTTCGAGGCGGTAGGATCCTCGGCGCGCAGCGCCATGTCGGTCCACGTGTCCAGCAGCGCACCCTGGCCCGTCAGGAACGCGGTGTTGGCCTGATCGAATCCCACCTGCAACGGCGTGGGCAGCGCGGCGGGTGCGACGTCGACGAGATGCTGAAGCGCCGCGATGGACGCACCCGATGTCAGCGCGGGCTTGCCGTCCGCGCCGACCAGCTCACCGCCGTACCCGGTGAGCCGGTTGATGTAGGAGCAGCCCAGGATCATCGGAACCTGTTGACCCGACACGATGGCACCGTAGGCCGCGCCCCGCGCGTCCTTGGTGATCTTGGCGGCGATCTCGTCGTATTCATCCCACGTCGTGGGCGGCTGCACGTGGTATCGGTCCAGCAGTTCGGCGTTGTAGAACAGGATGTGGACGTCGCCGTCGTAGGGCAACCCGTAGCGCTTGTCGTTCAACAGCGTGTACGGATCGTAGATCGACGGGAGGTAGCCGTCGACCCCGATGCCCGTCTTGTTGTCGTTGATCCACGAGGTGAGGTCGACCAGCGCGCCCGCGTCGACCAGGTCACCCAGGCCAAAGTAGAAGTAGTCGAAGACGTCGAATTCGCCAGTGCCGCTCTGCACGTCGAGGATCTGCTTGCTGGTGAGCTGATCGTAGGGAGCAGCGGTCACCTCGAGGGTGCCACCGGTGGCCTTCGCCCAGGCGGGCGCCAGGATGTCGCGGAAGGACGTGACGTGCGGCTGGTTCACCAGCGCCTTGAGGGTCACGCCGTCGAACTTGCCCGTCAGCGGCGCGTTTCCGGCCAGCGCGTGACCGTTGTCGGAGGAGCCACAAGCGGCCAGGGCGGGGGCGAGCATCGCGGCACCCCCGGCCAGGCCGAAAAGCTGCAATGCACGGCGACGGGAGATGGCGGCGGAGTTCACGGGTGCCGAGAGTACGAACACCTGCCGGTCGCGTGCCAGGGTATTGCTCAGCGCGATCCTTGGTCGGCGGTCAGGATCCGGTGGCTTGGCCCGCCACCCCGGTCAGCTGTCGAATCGTCTGGATCTCGCCGTCCCGGTAGGCCCGGCCGTCGGGCTGCAGCAGATCACTGAACCAGACCTTGGGCACGTCGGCGTAGGGGTGATCCCACGAGTCCCACGGCAGATAGGTTTGGCTCCGGCCGGCCACCAGTCCCCAGTTGTACGCGCCTACGTTGTGCTGCTTGGCGATTGGCAAGATTCCCTCGATGGTGCTGCCCATCGTGCGGGCCAGGTACTCGGTACAGATGATGGGTCGCCCGAGGGGCGCGAGCTCGGCGATCCGCGCCTCGAAGTCGGCGGGTTTGGCATATGAGTGAAAGGTCACCACGTCGGAGTTGTCGAGCTGGATGCCGGCAATGGTGCTGCGGTTGCCCGCACCCCAGCTGCCCTGCCACACCCCGCTGGTCAGGGGTTGCGCCGGGTCGACGGCACGGGCCCATTGGAACACCTGCGGTAGCAGCGCGGTGACCGCGTCCAACTTGTCGCTGCGTTCCACCTTGCGGTAGACCTTCGCAGGATTGTCCGGTTCGTTCCACAGATCCCAGCCCAAAACCCTTGGATCGCTGCGGAATTGGCTGATCACGCCGGTGACGTACTGCTGCAGGGTCACCCTGTAGCGAGGGTCGTCGAGACGGTCGGCACCTGGGCTCTGTACCCAGCCGGAATTGTGCACGCCGGGCACCGGGGCGTGTTGGGCACCCAGCTTGGGGTGGGGGTCCCAGCACGAGTCGAACAGGACGAACAGCGGCTTGATGCCATGGCTGGCCGCGATGGCGACGAACTGGGCGAGCCGGCGTTGGAACGCCCCCTGGTCCTGGACCCAGAGCAGATCGTGCAGGAACACCCGCATGGTGTTGAACCCGATCGACCGCGCGATGGCCAGTTCGGCGTCGATTCGCCGTGGGTCGTAGGTGCCCTGCTGGAACATCTCGATCTGGTTGGTGACGGTCGCCGGGAGGTAGTTCGCCCCGACCAGCCAGCCCTGCCCCCGGTACCAACTGTTGGCGCGGTCGGCCGACCACCGCCCCACGTCGGCCGACGCCGGCGAGACCCGCGTCAACGCAGCACCCGCCGCCATCAACAATGGGAGCTTGAGGGCGGTTCGGCGACGCACTAAGCCACCCTAATTTGCCTGAAAGGGGGGTTCCGACCTCACGATCGTTTCGCAATCGTTCGGGTTGCGAATCGTTACCTCTCCGCTCCCGCGCGTCCCGCGGGCCTCCTCGCACCACGATTCAGCTGCACGTGTCTACGACATCGCGACCCTGGGTGGGGCTGCCAAGGAGGTTCGAGGAGGGCCGTCGGAGGGCGGCCACGTGCCACTCGAGGTTGATCATGACGCTGACTCGGTTGTTCGCTAGCGCGGCGGTCAGCAGTCCAACTGCACCAGCGCTGCGGCGATGATGTCCAGCGCGGGAGATACACCCACTTCCAGGTCCTTGGTGACCATCGGAATGGCATCGCCGGCTGGCCGCCCCACCCCGACGTAGCGGCAGACCTTGTAACCCTCGCTCACCAACTGATGACCGGTCAGGGTGGCGAATCGCGGTTGGAGCTGATCCAAATAGCTGGCCTCGTCGGCGGCAGCGCACGGCGCGGCGCCAACGGCAACGCAGATCGCGGTGGCGACCATGATCAGAGTCTTCATGGGTGTCCTCCCTGCCGCGCAGCGTAGAAATACTTCTATCATTTGCTGCGCGGTTTCGGAAGTGACCCGCGGCTAAACGGACAGCTGAGCCAGCCTGGCGCGTGCGCCGCGTTCGACGAACAACGGGACGTAATCGCGTATTGGCCGCCCGTCGAAGCGGGCGTAGCAGTCGTTGACGACGTCGACGACCTTCTCGCCAGGGACGCCTGGGTACTTCTGGGAAAGTCTGTCGACCACCTGGTCGATGACCGTCCGCTCGCTCGACTCGATCACACCAAGAGGTTGCCCTGTGTTCACCAGTTCGTCAACTCGTGCCGGCGTGTCCGCCAACCATGCGCAGCCGTGTCACGAGGCTGCCCGACGATGCTCGAGACACCTTGTGGGACAGGGTGATCGCGGTCTCAGCGGGCTCACCGGCGGTGCCACCGACCGGGCGCCGGCAGGTGACAAAGCACACCCCGGATCCCGGCCGGGCGGTTCGTGCGGAATCGGGCGGCTGCCGGTGCGGCGTACCTTCGTCTCGGTGTCCAACGATCGGAGTGAACGGCAGTGACTTCGACGACGGCGGTCGGCTTCCGGTCCGAGCGCGGCCCGGTCCTCATCTCGGTGATGCTGAGCACCGGACTGGTCGCCATCGATTCCACGGTGCTGGCCACTGCCGTGCCCTCGATCGTCGGCGAGCTCGGCGGGTTCCACCAATTCCCGTGGCTTTTCTCCGCCTACCTGCTCGGCCAGGCCGTCACGACGCCGATCTTCGCCAAGCTCTCCGACGTCTTCGGTCGCAAGCCGATCCTGCTGACCGGTATCGCACTGTTCCTCATCGGGTCGATTGCCTGCGCGGCGGCGTGGAACATGCTGGCGTTGATCGTGTTCCGGGCGGTTCAAGGGCTCGGGGCAGGCGCCGTCCAGCCGACTGCCATGACGATCGTCGGCGACGTGTACACCGTCGCCGAGCGCGCCAGGGTGCAGGGATATCTGGCCAGCGTCTGGGCCATCTCCTCGGTCGTCGGCCCGATGCTCGGGGGCGTGTTCTCCCAGCTGGGCATCTGGCGCGGCGTCTTCCTGATCAACATCCCGCTGTGCCTGGTAGCGGCCTGGATGTTCCACCGGCACTTCCACGAGACCATCACCCGTCGCCGTCGGACGGTCGACACCCTGGGCGCGCTGTTGCTGGCGCTGGCGATGACGTCGCTGATCCTGGCCATCCTCGGCGGCGGGCAGAGCTGGGCGTGGTCGTCGACCCCCAGCATCGGCGCCTTCACGGCGGGCGCGGTGCTGTTGGTGGTGTTCGTGGTGGTGGAACGCCGGGCCGTCGAACCGGTCCTGCCCCTGTGGGTCTTCTCCCGCCGGTTGCTGTGCGCGACGACGTTGGTCGCGTTCGGCGTTGGCGCCATCCTCATGGGGTTGACGTCCTACGTGCCGACCTACCTCGAGGGTGCCCTGGGTACGGCACCGCTGGTCGCCGGCCTCGCGCTGGCTGCGCTGACGATCGGCTGGCCGGCGACCGCCAGCATCGCGGGCCGGTTCTACTTGCGCTGGGGGTTCAAGAGCACGGCGATCGCCGGCGTCGTGCTGGTGATCGCCGGAGCATCGGTACTGGTGGCGCTTGCGCACCGACCAAACGTCGCCGTCGTCGCCACGGTCTGCTTCGTCATCGGCGGCGGCATGGGCCTTCTCGCGGTGCCGACCCTGATCGCCGCGCAGTCGAGCGTCGACTGGAGCGAACGGGGCGTGGTGACGGGCAGCAACATGTTCGCGCGGTCACTGGGCAGCGCGGTCGGGGTCGCCGTGTTCGGCGCGATCGCCAATGCGATCTTTGGCGCCGGTGACATCCGGTCGGTCGGCCCGACGGCGATCCAGGCGGGCACCGCCGCGGTGTTCCTCGGCGTCCTGGTCGTCGCCGTGGCGACCGCGGCGGCGGTGGTGGCGATGCCCAAGACTGCGCTCGCCCACCAAACCGGCTCCGCGCCAGACGAATCCGCCGACGAGGTCGTCGTCGACCCTGGGTGACGCGACGCCCGTCGCCCCGCGCCGTCCGGCCCCCGAGGAGAGTTGGGACACCGGGGGTTTCCGCCGCCCCAGGACGGGTATCTGCGACTCCGAAGTTGCCTCAAGCATTGCGGGGACTGGCTACATCCGGGTCGTCGCGACGTCGGCGGGATCCGCAGCGGTCACGTCCTCGCGTGCCCGTTTGCAGGAGTCCAATGTGTTGCGTGTCGCCTCTGTTCCGGCGGTCTGCGCCCAGGCGTGGGTGTGAACACCCCGTTGCGGGTGGCCTTGATTGCCTCGAACCGCTTTCCGATCAGCCAGCCGTTCGCCGGCGGCTTGGAGGCCCATGTCTGGCATCTCGCGCGGTCGCTGACTGCGCTGGGACATCATGTCGCGCTGTTCGCTGCGACGGGCTCGGATTCCGAACTCGGATGCGACTCGCTCAGCGTGCGCGACCTGACGCTGTCATCGGCGGCGGCGGCCGACCCCTCGGCGTCGGCACCCGCGTTCATGGCCGACCATCACGCCTATCTGACGCTGATGATGCACTTGGCGACTGGCTCGGCCGAACCGTTCGACCTGATCCACAATCACAGCCTGCACCATCTGCCCGTCGCGATGGCTCCCCTGCTGAGCACGCCGATGCTGACGACCGTGCACACTCCCCCGACGCCGTGGTTGGAATCCGCGCTGCACGTGACCGGCGGCTCGGGCACCCACTTCGCCGCGGTGAGCCGCCACACGGCGAAGTCGTGGCAGCACGCGGTGCCCACCATGAGCCTGGTCCCCAACGGCGTCGACAGCAGGCTCTGGCCATTGGGCCCCGGTGGTGACGATCTGGTCTGGTTCGGGCGCATCACTCCAGAGAAGGCACCCCACCTGGCCATCGACGCCGCCCAGCGCGCCGGCCGGAGCCTGGTGCTGGCGGGTCCCGTGCACCACGACGAGTACTACCGCGACCAGATCGCACCACGGCTCTCCGATCGCATCCGCCATGTCGGCCACCTTCGCCATGACGAGTTGGCCGAGCTCGTCGGGCGCTCGGCCGTGGCCCTGGTGACCCCGGTGTGGGACGAGCCGTACGGGTTGGTCGTCGCCGAGGCGATGTCCTGCGGGACGCCGGTCGTCGCCTTCGCACGCGGCGGGATCCCCGAGGTCGTCACCGACGCCGGGGGCCGGCTGGTCGAACCGGGCGACGTCGACGCGATGGCAGACGCAATCGCCTCTGCCGAGGGCCTGTCGCGAACCGCGGTGCACCGCCACGCGGTCACCCGCTGCTCGGCGGGCGCCATGGTCGCGGCCTATGAGGCCATCTACTACCACATGATCGAAGAGGCAGGCGAGGGATCTCGTGATCGGCTACTACATCCATCATTGCGGCCGCGGACACCTCAATCGGGCCGTCAGCATCACCACCCGACTGCGTCAGCCGGTCACCGCCCTGACGTCACTGGACGTCCCGGGGCCGCATCCGTTCGACGCCATCCTGACGCTACCCCGCGATGACGACCCCGCATCGGCGCCGGAGCCGACCGCACACGGGGCGCTGCACTGGGCGCCGCATCACCACACCGGGCTCAGCCAGCGGATGGCGCTGGTCGCCCGCTGGATCGCCGAGGTCCGGCCACACGCGATCATCGTCGACGTGTCGGTCGAGATTGCGTCATTGGCAAGGCTTCTCGGCGTTCCGGTGATCGTGATGGCACTGCCCGGTGAGCGCACCGACACGCCCCACCGGCTGGTACACCAGCTGGCCGACCACATCATCGCAGCCTGGCCGCGCGATCTGTACGAACCGGACTGGCTGCGCTGCCACGCCGACAAGACCACCTACGTGGGTGGCATCAGCCGCTTCGACGGGCGCGAGCCGATGCGTGACCGTTCGTCCGGCGAAGCGCCGAGGATCCTGGTCGTCGGTGGCGCCGGTGGCGGCGACGTCGACCAATCGATGGTCGATGCCTCCGCCGCCGCGACACCCCAGTTCGAGTGGTCGACGATCGGCTTGCCGGGCCGGCCGTGGCGCGCCGACCCGTGGCAGGACATCTGCGCGGCCGACGTGGTGGTGACCCATGCCGGTCAGGGTCTGGTGGCCGACGTGGCGACCGCCCAGCGGCGCGCGGTGATCCTGCCGGAACACCGGCCCTTCGACGAACAGCGCGCGACGGCCCAGACGCTGCGCAGCCACCGCATGGCGCAGGTGCTCGACGCATGGCCGTCGCCGGGTGCGTGGCCGCGGGTGATCGACCAGGCGCTCGCACTGAACCCTGCGGCATGGGAACGTTGGCAGACGCGCGGCGCCGCCGACCGCGCTGCCGAGGCGATCGCCTCGACTGCCCGTCGGTATGCCCCGGAGCCGGCCGCGTGAGGACCGCAGTGGTCACGATCGTCCACGGTCGCGACGCCCACCTGCGGCGTCAACTGGACGGACTCGCCGGGGGCACGACGGTGCCCGACCAGCACGTGGTGGTCGCGATCGACGACCCTGCCGTCGCCGACATCGTCGCTGCCGCAGGCAGTTCCGCGGTCGTCGTGCCGTTCGACAACCCCGAGGGGCCGCTGCCGATCGCCGCGGCCAGGAATGCCGGTGCCGCCGCGGCGATCACGGCTGGCGCCGAACTATTGATCTTCCTCGACGTGGATTGCATCCCGGGCACCTCCCTCGTCGCGCGCTACCGCACTACGGCCGCACACCCCAACCATCGAGATGCCCTGCTGTGCGGTGCGGTGACCTATCTGCCGCCGCCCGGGCCGCGGGGATATCCGACCGACCTCGCCCCGCTGACGGATCCGCACCCCGCGCGACCGGCACCGCCGCCTTCAGACGTGATCACCACCGACGATCGTCACCTGTTCTGGTCGCTGTCCTTCGCACTCGCCGCCAGCACCTGGGAGCGGATCGGCGGCTTCTGCACCCGTTATCGGGGCTATGGCGCCGAGGACACCGACTTCGGTCAGACCGCGGGAGCCCTCGGAGTGCCGATGCGCTGGGTCGGCGGTGCCGACGCCTTCCACCAGTACCACCCCGTGTCCGATCCGCCCATCGAACACGTCGAGGACGTGGTGCGCAACGCTGCGATCTTCCACGACCGGTGGCAGTGGTGGCCGATGCAGGGCTGGCTCGACGCCTTCGAAGACCTGGGCCTGATCACCCGGTGCCCCGACGGCCGGCCCGTCGTCGCGAAGCAACAGGTTTCCGGTGCATAGCCGGCGCAGATCCGGGTAGCTGCAAGGGAAGGACGTCGTGCAGTCCGGAATGCGCGCGTTCCAGCCCCTGGCGGTTCCAACCACGTGCCGCCAGGGGCGCCCCCGCGCCTAGGTGCCCTCGGCCGGGGGCGCGTTGCGTTCGGCGATCATCTTCAACCGCCAGGTGCACTCCCGGTTCCGGGGCGCTACACCGAGCAGCTGCACGGCGTCGGGTACCCACCGCAGCGGCACCGTCACCGCGACCTCGGTCATCGACACCCGACAGCCACCACTCGCAGTATCGCTGAGCTCCATGGTGATTCGGGCCTCGGCGGCCGGCCGAGTCTTGGCCAGCAGCACCAGCTGCTCCCCCGGCACGCACTGTTCGACGACGGTCTCGTCATCGATGACGGCCGGCCAGGCGCCGATCGAGTGCAGTATCCGAGAGCCCGGCGCAGGCCACTGCGGGTCCACGGCGCGGATCCGGCTATTGCCGACTACCCACCCCGAATAGCTCCAGCCGTCGGCCAGCACCTTCCACACCCGCTCGCGCGGTGCGTCGATGTCTCGCGTCACGGTCATCGCGTCTCTCCCATCGGTTCGGCCGAACGCGCCAGGTCATTGGTCGCGGGTCCCTCGAGCAGCGTGCCGTCGGGCGCGAACCGCGATCCGTGCAATGGACATTCCCACGCCTCGTCGGCGTCATTCCACGTGACGATCCCTCCGAGGTGCGGGCACACGGGCGACACGACGTGCTCGACGCCGTCGACGGTGCTTCGGGCACGCAGGTGCCACGGCGGGCCCTGGACCACGCCACCGCACGCCGGGGTCCCCCGTGGCGCGGCCATCGGCGTCACCCACCCCTTGGCGAGGTTGAACCCGACCTCGAGGTTGCACTGCGCCAGCGTGCCGAGCCCGGCCAGTTCGTGCGGGCTCCAACTCGCGAAGGCGCTCGCCCAGTCCATCCGGCCACCCAGGATTCGACTGGACAGGGCCAGCCCGGCCGCGGCGCCGTTGGTCATGCCCCACTTGTCGAAACCCGTTGCCACGTAGATGTCGTCGAGACCGGGCAGGATCGGTCCGACGTAGGGCAATTCATCGACGGGTGAGTAGTCCTGGGCGGACCACGAGTGCGTCTGCTCGGCCCCGGGATAGTGCAGCTTGGCCCACCCGCTCAACTCGTCGAGCGCCTTCGACGGTGACTTCCGGCCGACGGGGTGGCCGGCTCCACCGACTACGAGCACGTCACCGGCGGCCGTCGGGGCGTAGCGCACCGAACGCGTCGGCGAGTCCGTGGAGAGGAACATCCCCCGGGTCACGTCACCAGGAACGTCGAACGCCAGGCAGTATGACCGCTGGGCCTTGAGCCGGGCGAAGAACCCGCCGCGGTCGAGGATCGGGGTTCCGGTGGCCAGGACGAGCTGCTGGGCATGAACGGTGATCTCACCGGCGTCGGCGGTCCGAACGGCAATGCGCGGCGTGCCCCCGAGGAGGGAGACGTGGTGCACGCGGGCCCCCTGCGCGAGGCGCCCGCCATGTTCGACGAGTTCGGCGACCAGGCTCTCCAACAGCGTCATCGGGTCGAACTGGGCTTGTTCGCGCAGGCGAACGCCGCCGCGGAAGGGAAAGGGCACGTCGGCCTGGTCCACCCATTCGACGCCAAGGCCGACATCGCGGGCGGCGCTCAGCTCGGCGCGGGCGGTGTCGAGTCCGGTGCTGGATTGTGCGTAGGTGTAGGCGTCTTCGTGCTGGACGGCGACGCCCCGGCTCTCGCAGTGGCGCAGCAGCCAGGCCTGACCCTCGCGGTTTCCCTCCACGTACGCCGTGGCCGTGGCGGTGTCGTGCTTGGCGGCGATCTTCGACAGCTTGCTGCCCTGCAGCAGGCTGATCTTGCCGGTGGTGTTCCCGGTGGCGCACGCACCCACGGTGCGCGCCTCGAGGACGAGGACGTCCTTGCCCGAGCGCGCCAGCAGCACCGCCGTGATCAGTCCGGTGATGCCGGCGCCCACGACGACGACGTCGGCCGAGGTGTCCCCGGACAGCCCACTTCGGAAGGGCATGGGTTGTACGACGCGGTCAGCGAGCCAGAGGGACGTCACCTCGTGCCATTACCCCGCAACGGGCCGACGAAACACCAGAACGCGTTTCGGGCGGGTAGGCACGGGTAGGTGTTGGCATACAACGGAATTCGACAGGAGCAGCGATGACCACAGCCAACGACGACAGGGCGGCCGAGGACCAGAAGGCCGAGTCGGACATCGAGTCCGATCCGGGCGTCGCCGGAGCGCGGGACGGCAAGCACGGCCAGGGTGACGGCAGCTACGTCGGCAGGTCCAGCAGCGACGACGACTTCGGCTCCGGCGAGTCGGGTGCCGAGGCGCGGGCGCAACGCCAGTAGTCACCGACGGACGGAACTGCCCTGGGAGACAGTCGATCGACTGTCTCCCAGGGCATTTCACCGTCGTCGAGCCCTATTCGCTGGACGGCGACTCGAACAGTTGCAGATCGTTGCCCTCGGAGTCCTTGAAGCAGGCGATGCGACCCCACGGGTGCTCACTGACCTCTCCGACGAACGTCACTCCGGCGTCGGTCAGCCGGACGATCTCGTCGTACAGGCTGCCTTCGGGCTGCAGGGTGAGGATCGCGCCCCCACCGCTTTGGCCGTGGGTCTGCTCGCGGGCATTCAGACCGATCGAGACGCCGTTGGCATCCAATTCCGACCAGTCGTCACCCTCGTCCTTGACCTTCAGGCCAAGGGTCTCACCGTAGAACTTGACCGCGCGACCCATGTCCTCGACCGGCATCCATACCGTCGCAACACCTTTAGCCACTTCATCCTCCATTGGTTGGCCCCCTGCCGAACACGTACCCGGTTGCCACCGGGCTACACCACGTTCATCACGCAGAGGGACGGCGAGCGCGGCGGGCCGCCTTCTTCTTCGCGACGGTGTGCGTGACCGGCGCTGCCGACTTCACGGGCACCTTGGCCGGCGGCACCGCCGAGGCCATCACGGCGTCGGCGCGGGCCCACGCCCGGTGCAGGCCCAGCGCGGTGGTCAGGTCGCTGCCGAACGCCTTGTCGGCGTCGCTGGCGATGAGCACCCCGGCAGCAGCCCGGTCGATGCCGGCAGCGTCGAGGAGCGAGACGCCGTCTCCCCAGGCGCCAACTGCCTTGCAGTGCCGAAACGTCTCCTGCAGCAGCACCACCAGTTTGATGTCGGGAGTTGGCGTAGTGCCCGCGGCGACGACGACGGCGTCGAACTCGATCGACCGCGCGGTGGCGAAGGTGCGATCGACCACCACGGCGCGCCGTCCAGCCCGCAACGTGCCGCCGACGGGTGCGGTGACCAGCACCGTCACACCCTTGCGCTCCAGCGCCTTGGTCAGCGCCGAGATGCCGGCGAGATCGGAACCGGCGTCGGCGATCACGGCCACCTTGCGCCCGGCGACCGGCCCCGGCGTGGTGACGACCTGCGACAGCGCCGCCGACACCGTATCTCCCGTCGGTGGGTTGCCCTGCGGTGCAGGCAGTCCCAGTCCATCGGCCACCTGGCGGCACAGCTCGGTGTCGACGTTGGCCAGCACCTCGAGCTCGCGTTCCTTGACCGACTTCTCGTAGCATTTGCCGAGCTCGAAGGTGAACGCCTCGACGATGTGTGCCTTCTCGATGGCACTGAGACTGCGGTAGAACATCGCCGGCTGGGTGAAGTGGTCCTCGAACGAGACGGGCTGTTCGCGGGCCACCGGTCCGTCGACCTGGCGAGGCGTGGGCACGTAGCCACCCTCTTCGGCGGAGGCCACCAGCGGCTCACCGCCGTCGATGCCGTTGGGCCGATATGGGGCGACCCCGGTGTGGATGGCACTCTGGTGCATGCCGTCGCGCAGCATGTCGTTGACCGGGCAGTGTGGCCGGTTGATCGGCAGCTGCGTGAAGTTCGGTCCTCCCAGACGAGTCAGCTGAGTGTCCAGGTAGGAGAACAGCCTGGCCTGCATCAGGGGGTCGTTGGTCGGTTCGATTCCGGGAACCAGATTGCCGGTGTGAAACGCGACCTGTTCGGTCTCGGCGAAGTAGTTGGTGGGATTGCGGTTCAGGGTGAGTCGGCCGACCAACTGAACGGGCACCAATTCCTCGGGAACCAGTTTGGTGGGGTCGAGCAGATCGATGCCTTCGTAGGTGTCGCTGCCGTCGTCGGGCATCACCTGAAGCCCGAGTTCGTACTCCAGCGGTGCGCCCGCCTCGATGCCGTCGGCCATGTCGCGGCGATGGAAGTCCGGGTCGACGCCCGCGGCGATCTGGGCTTCCTCCCATACCAGCGAATGCACTCCGGCGATCGGCTTCCAGTGGAACTTCACCAGGCTGGTCTCACCGCGCGCATTTGCCAGCCGGAAGGTGTGTACGCCAAAGCCTTCCATCGTCCGCAAGGAGCGGGGAATGCCGCGGTCACTCATGTTCCAGAAGACGTGGTGGGTGGCCTCGGTATGCAATGAGACGAAGTCCCAGAAGGTGTCGTGTGCGGATTGCGCCTGCGGAATCTCGCGGTCGGGCTGGGGTTTCGAGGCGTGGATGACGTCGGGGAACTTGATGCCGTCCTGGATGAAGAACACCGGCATGTTGTTGCCGACGAGGTCGAAGTTGCCCTCGTCGGTGTAGAACTTCACCGCAAACCCGCGGGTGTCGCGGACGGTGTCAGCCGAACCACGGGACCCGAGGACGGTGGAGAACCGGCAGAACACCTCCGTCGTGACGCCCTTGGCGAGGAACCCGGCCTTCGTCACCGACGCCGCGGCGCCATACGACTCGAATACGCCGTGCGCCGCCGCGCCGCGTGCGTGCACGACCCGCTCCGGAATCCGCTCGTGGTCGAAGTGGGTGATCTTCTCGCGGAGGTGGAAGTCCTCGAGCAGGGTCGGCCCGCGCGAACCCGCCTTGAGGGAGTGGTCGGTGTCGGGCAGTCGCAAACCCTGCGCGGTCGTCAGGTAGCGGCCCGATTGCGCTCGCGAATCGGCATCGGCGACTTCGGCTTTGCGTGCGCCAGCGGGTCCGACCGCGGAGGGCGCCTTCTGATCCTTGTTGCGTGATGGGGGCATTGAAGCTCCAAGCGTTGCGGTTCGATGGCGACCGCTCTGTACGGGACGCCGGACTGGCGCGACTGCTCCACGCCTCGGCTAGCCCTTACCCCCTGCCACCCCGTCCAAACTCAGCGCGGGGCATCCGCCAGGAACGTGTGTACGACACCGCGCTGCCAACCCGACATGGTCTCACTGTGAATGGCCGTGAACCCGTTGCTGCGCAATCTGTTTCGGAACGCGACGGCGCCGTCGAATCCATTGACACTACGTCTGAGGTGGTGATACAGGGCGGCATCGCCGGTGCGCAGCTTGCCGAGCGGAATCACCACACCCCAGCACACGGCGTTCCAGACGGCGGTGGCCAGTACCGAGTCGCGCACCGAGTACTCGTGCACCGCAAGGGTCGCACCGGGACGCAACAGTTCGCGGAACCGTACGAGCGTCGCGTCCGGGTCGGCGAGGTTGCGCAGCAGGTAGGCCGCGAAGATCCCGTCGAAGGGGCCGTCCACCCCCGCCTTATCGAGGTCCTCGATGCGGCTGTGCACGAAGCGCACCGAGTCGGGCCACGCCTTCGCCCGCGCCTGGTCCAGCATGCCCGCGGACGCATCGACGGCGACGATCTCCGCCTCGGGGGCCGCGGCCAGCAGGGCGGCCGTCGACGCGCCGGTGCCGCAGCCCGCATCGAGCAGACGCAAGCCGCGCCCGCGGTCGGGCAGCCGCATGCGCAGCGCCGAGGCACGCAGGTGCGCGTGATACCCGGGATTGGCGCCGACGAGCTGGTCATAGGCCGACGCGCCGACGTCGAACGCCGCGGGCACCTCGTGACGCGGTAGACCAGCGGACGAGTAACTCACGTGGGCAGCCTCTTCGTTGCGGTCGACGAGCAGGGGGGATTCAGCTGATGGGAATCCAGTATGCGCGCGGTCACGGCGCGGCAGCCACCATGCCACGGTGCATGACGCGGTCGCCGACCACCTCGGTGTGGTCGGCCCGGTGCAGGACGCAGCGGTTGTCCCAGATCACGACGTCGTGGGGCGCCCAGGCGTGCGCGAGGACGTTCGCCTCCCTGGTCGAGTGCCGGAACAGCCCGGCGATCGTGTCGGCGGATTCTCCTGCGGACAGCCCGCTGATGGCCGCGCATCGGCTGGGCGTGCTCAGATACAGCGCGGTGCGACCCGAGATCGGGTGCGTCCAGAAGATCGGGTGCTCGGCGCACGTCTCGGCGTCTTCGTCGAGTTCGAGGCCGGTCACCACGTGCGTGATCGTCCGTCCGGCCAGCCGGTCGCGGACGTCGGCGGGCAGCGTGTCATAGGCCGCGTACTGGTCGCTGAACTGCGTCCGCCCCCCGCGCCGGGGCACCCGCACCGCCCGTAAGGCGGTATAGATCGGCGGGTTTCGTACGTAGCTGGTGTCGGTGTGGAACGTCGACCGCGGTGGTGTGGCGCGACCGACGTTGGTGATGACGTTGAGGTCCTCGAAACCGGACACCGGGGTCTCGCCCTTGGTGAAGGTCAACGTTCCCAGGCTGCGCAGGAACCGCAGGAACCGGTGGTCGTCGGTCCCGCCGTGACCCCGCAGCACCACGACGCCGCGGTCGGCGAGCAGTTCCTGCAGCGCACGCACGTCCCGTTCCCCGAGGGTGTCCACGCGCAGCCCGGTGACGACCGCGCCCAGCGGGGTCAGCTCGTCGTGAGTGAGCACCGGGGTCTCTCACCGTCGAGTTCTGCCAGCGCGATCGCGAACAGCTCGGTCACCTCGATGCCGCGAGCGGCAGCCATCACGGCGATGACGCTGGTGGGAGCGAACGAGCAGTAGGGCCCCGCCTCGAGGAACCACGGGTTGCCCTCGGCGTCGATCCTGAAGTCGAACAATCCGTAGTGACGGCAGCCCAGCGCCTCGTGGCAGCGCCGGGCCGCCTCCCACACCACCGCGGTCACCGGGTCGTCCTCCGGCACGATCCAGGCGCGGCTCGCGTCCTTGGCCACCAGGAACAGGTCGCCCCCCTCGGTACGGTCCAGCTTGTCGTCGCGACCGCGGATCGGTTTCACGGCCGGATCGACCGCATACTCCTCCAGCGGCAGGCAGGTCACCTCACCGTCGCGAACGATGGTGCCGCAGCGCACTTCTCGGCCAAGGGGTACGTAGGACTCGACGAGAGCGGCGGTGCCGTGCGCCAGTGCGAGGTCGACGGCGGCGTCGTAGTCGGCGGGCTCGTGCACCAGCGACACCCCCGCCGAGTTGTCGGCGTCGACCGGCTTGACCACCACGGGCAGCGGCAACGGGCTTGCCCCGCCGGAACCCACCAACCGTCCATCGGGCACGGCGACGCCGGCGGCCGCGACGATCGCCCGGGCCGTGGCCTTGTTCGCGGCGTTCGCCATCACCTCGGGGGGATTGCCGAGATAGGCAATGCCGAGGAGATCGAACACCGCACGGTAGGAGGTCATGCCGGGCAGACAGAACATCTGGGGCACCACCACGTCGACGCCCAGCATCTTGACGTAGGCCAGCGCGTCGTCCAGCGGCATGGCGATCGCCGACGCCAGGGCATCGGCGCCGAGGTCGGCGGGAAAGCGCCACGATCCATCCGGCGACACGTAGGCCAGGTGATGGTCGTAGCGACCGGGCGCGGTCAGCGCCGCCAGGCACGCCCCAGCGTAGAGCCGCGAGAGATCGGCCATGAAGTCGTCGACGGCGGAGCCGACCAGGTGTAACACCGAGATGGGCGGGCGCGCGTCCATTAGTCGCCTCCCGATTCGACGAGCTTGCCGATGTTGAAGTCGATGCGCGTCCACCCGCGCCGTCGGCGCAGGTTGTCCAGCAGCAGCGACGGAATCTGGGCGTGGTGAACCATCAAGTACGGCAACGGATCCCATGCTGCGAAGATCGCGTCCTTGCCGCGCAAGATCGTCAGGAACCGTTCGATGCGGCCGGGCTGGGTAAGCAGCCGCCACAGTTCGTGGTAGATCCAGTACGTGGGCCGGGCTCCCCGCCGAGGAGTGATGACGGGATGTCCGTCGTCGAGATAGGCAGCGGCCACCTGCGGGTCGTCGTAGAACATCGTGATCGCGGAGTGGGTGCGCGGATTGCACTCGATGGCGTACGGGTGGCCGTCGGCTGCCTCGATGAAGTCGAAGGAAACCTGACCGGTGAGTTCCAGCGAACCGACGAACTGTTCGACCCACGACCGGATCTCGGGCTTGTCGACGTGGGCGTAGTTGACCTGGAACGCCGACGATTCGCAGCATCCGTACACCTGAAGCCGGCCACCGCGCACGGTGCCATGCGTGCAGTACTCCGTGCCCGCGATGAACTCCTGCAGGATCCACGGGTCGTCCTCGGAGATCGACAACGAACGCGCGAACTCGGCGTTGCGCTGCGGGGTCTGCCGCGACAATCGGGTCAGGTCCATCCGTCCGACGGGGTTGTAGGCGATCCGTTTGAGGATGTACTCGCGTCCGTCGGGAAAGTCGAAGTCGACGACCTGTCGGGCGTCGGTGATGCGGCGGAAGTCCGGGACCCGCAGCCCGAGTTGGGCGGCGGCCCGGCTGAATTCCGCCTTGTCGTCGAGAATCTCGACGGTCTCGGCATCGAGATGCAAGACGTCGCAGATCGGGTCGAGCAGGGTCCGGGCACGCGCGTCGTGGACGCTGGCGGCGGGGCTGGACACCGGGACGAACACGTCCACGCCCTCGCTTAGCACGACGTCGCGCAGGGCCTCGGCGTAGCCGGGTGCGGTCGGTTCCGGCACGCAGTGAAACGCGTCGACCGCACGCGAGAACCGGTGCCCCGTCCACCGGTACTTCGCCGACTCCACCAGCACCACGCGGTGCCCCGCCGAGTGGAACGACCTGGCCAGCTGCAGCGCCTTGGTCATCTTCCCCCCGCTGATCAAGATCGTGCGGTGCGCCTCGGAAGCCTCGTGCGACGGTCGCCCTCGTCGCCCGACCAGCGTGGCACCTAGCACCAGCGCGAGGTCGACGGGCCACGTCACGGTCAACGCGGCGAGCACGGCCAGTGTCCGCGCGGTGCTGGTGTCCCCCACGCGCGGCGCCAGCAGTGCCGTCACACCCGCGCCCGTCGGATGAGCGTCAGACCGTCCCGCAGGGGAAGCAGCACCTGTTCCACCCGAGGGTCCTCGGTCAGCTTCGCATTGAACTCGGCGATCGCGCGGCCGTTGCCGCCGCCCGGCCCGCCGAGATAGGGCTCACCCTGCATCAGGGTGTTGTCCACCGCGATCACCGCCCGCGGGGTGAGCAGGCCGCTGTCGAGCAGGACGTCGACGTACTGGCGATAGCTGCCCTTGTCGGCGTCGACGAACACGAAGTCGAACCGGCGGTCCGAGTCCGCCTCGGCCTCGGCCGCCAACCGTCGCAGGGTGTCGGCTGCGGGGCCAACCGCCACGGTGATCTTGCGGCCGGCCTCCGACCGGGAGAAGGCGGCGCGGGCGAAATCGACCACGGCCGAGTCGATCTCGCAGGCCACCAATTCACCGTCGGCGGGCAGTTCCTCGGCCATCGCCAACGCGGAATACCCGGTGAACATGCCGATCTCCAGCACCCGTCGCGCCGAGGCCAGGTGCACCAGGAACTTCAGCACCTTACCTTCGACATGACCGGACAGCATCTCCTGCTCCAGCCGTCCGCCACCCGACGCGTCCGCGGTCCAGTCCGTCGCCCGCGTCCTCGCGGCCAAGTCGGCCAATGCGGCCGACTCGGCACTGGTGCACTGGTCCAAATACGGATCGAGGCCAGCTGCGAGGTCGCGCGCCCGCGACAGTCGTTCGACGATCGCGGTGTCGACCCCGGCGACCGCGCTCAGCGCGCGGCACGTCTCGTCCAGTTCGCGCGCCAGGATGGTCGTCGGTGTGACGGGCCGTGCCGGACGGCCGACCGCGGTGGGATTCACGAAACGTCCTGCGCCTCGGCCACGGTGAAGACGTCGATGCCGTCGCCACCGCGCGGGTAGTCCAGGCAGATCTTCTCGTGCAGCTCGAGCGTGTCCGCGAGTTCGGCCACGGTGACGTCGTTGAGGAAGCGGCACCGTCCGATCGGATCCGGAACGGCCGCTCGCAGCAGACCGTCACGGGTCTTGAGGATCGAGGCCGTTGCCTGTTCCAGCAGTTCCGGGGTCAGGTACTCGCTGTTCAGGGCCAGGCCCAGTGCGCTCATCACGCCGAGCACCCGGTCCCGGTCGGCGACGGAGAGATGTCCGCGCCGCTCGGCCAGCGTCGTGGACAGCGCCATGTCGATGTTGATGGCCTGACCGTGGAAGAACGGCACCGCCGGGCTCAACTCGAGGGTCGGGCTCCAGGTGTGCCCGAACGCGATGACCCGGTCCAGGTCGATCTCGTGCAGGTTGGGCGCTTCGAGTTCGAGCATGGTGGCGATGGCCTGGTGGGTCAGCCGTTCGGCGGCGGCCCGCAATTCCGGTGTCCCGTCGAGGTGGCCGAACCGCGTCTGCAACAGTTCGGGACCGTGATTCTCCAGCAGCCGGAAGATCTCGTCGTTGCCGACGACGGCGATCTTGATCAGCTCCGCCATGCCGTTGCGGACCTGATCCTCGGGCAGGGTCTTGAGGAAGGAGAAGTCCAGCAGCACCTTCTGCGAGGCGTGGTAGGCGCCCAGCCGGTTCTTGTGCTTGCCGTAGTTCACCGCGACCTTGATCGACACACTGGCGTCGATCAGCCCGATGAGGGTGGTGGGGATGCGGATGTAGGGCGTGTTGCGCCGGTAGCTGGCACACGCGAATCCAGCGACGTCCGTGGTCAATCCACCACCGACCACCAGCACGGGTTCGGTCCGCACCAGCCCGTAGTCGTCGAACTGGCCGACGATGCGCTCGAACGTCTCCAAGGACTTCGCCGTCTCGCGGATCTGCACCGGCAGCACCGTCAGCGCGATCGCGTGGTGGTCGAAGTAGTTCTGGATCTGCTCGCCGTAGAGCGCCAGAACGGTTTCGTCGACGACCATCAGGGCGCGACCGTAGGGCCGGTACGTATCGGCCAACTCGAGGTTCTCCACGGCGAACACGCCGTCGACGTAGACGAGGTCGTACTCGATCTTCTCGTAGCCCTTGACGTGAAAGGCGCCGTCGCTCACGGTGACGCTGGCCTGAAGGTTGCTCATGGATCTGCTCCTGAATCGTGGTTGGTCAGTCGGATGCTCGGTCAGGACTTCGCCAGTTCGAGGATTCGACCGGCATCCAGCGACTCGACGGTCTGCGCGGCGTCGGCGAAGTCGCCGCCCGCGGTGTTCTCGTTCGGGAAGGCAACACACGTGATGCCCGCCGCGGCCGCGGCCTTCACCCCGCCGGCGTTGTCCTCGATCGCCACTGCGCCGTCGGCACTCTCGCCCAGTAGCTGCAGGGCGAACGCGTAAGCCGCCGGATTGGGCTTGGGATCGTCGACGGAATCGACGTCGACGACGACGTCGAACACGTCGGCATCCAGATGCGGTTGCAGCGCCGACAGGATCGCATCGACGTTGCCCTTCGAAGTCGTCGTGACGAAACCCAGCTTGTGGCCGCCGCGCTTGGCCTCCTCGACGGTGTCGAGGACGCCGGGACGCGGCTCGATGCTCGTCGACGCCAGGAGGTCCTGGAAGATCTGCGACTTCTTGGCGTGCACGGCCGAGGCGTCGACGTCGGCTCCGCGGGAAGCCGCGTACTCCTTGATCCGAGCCGCACCGCCGTTGGACCCCAGCATGGACCGGTAGTCGTCACGTGACCACTCCCAGTCCAGGCCGTAGGCGGCGAAGGCGTCGTTGAAGGCTTGGCGCTGGAGTTCGGAGGTATCGGCAAGGGTGCTGATCGAGCCGAAGAAGATCGCTGACATGGGATTCCCTTTCGAGTGGGCGGAGAAGATCCCAACGCCGCCAACAGCGACGTCGCACTTCGGAATCGTGAATGCCCCGTACACTAATGAAATAAACGTTCAATAGTGGATGTCCAGGCCAGTACTGACTTAGGTGTTCATCAGCTAACTTCCTGTCGACGACCCGGGATTTCGACGGTCTCGACGGGCGAAGGAGATGCGCACGCAGATGGCACCTGTCGACGGCAACCGAGCAGGCGAATCGGGTGAGGACGCGCGGGTCGCGCGGACCCGGACCGACGTCGCCCGGGCTGCGCTCGAGGTGCTCACCACCGAGGGGTCCGATTCCGTGACCCACGCCCGGGTGGCCGATCTGGCCGGGTACTCCAAGACCACGCTGTACGCCCATTGGCCGGCGCGAATCGACCTGATCACCATGGCGATCGAGGCCCTTGGCGCCATGCCGCACCACGACCGCACCGGCGACCTGCGCGCCGACGTGATCGGCGAGCTGAAGGTGTTTCGCACCGCCGTGGTCGAACTGCGGCTGGACCGGATCCTGGCGGGCATGGCCCAGTGGGCCTCGGTGGAGCAGATGGCCGAGATCAGGAACAAGGTCAATACCGACGGCCAGCGCCAGATGTACGAAATGCTCTCAGAACGCTTCAGCGGTGCAGCCCTTGACGCCGCCGTGTCCATGCTCAGCGGTGTCGTGGCCTGTCCGGCGCTGATGTTCGGCACCCTGCCCGACGACGCGGTGATCGAGGCCGCGGTTGACATCGTCCTTCGCGACGGCCACCCCGAGACCGCGAAGCCTCGATGACGGCGAGTTTGACCACCGTCGCGATGCGGGAAGGCTGACCCCATGGCGACACGGTCTAATCACGAGCTTGCGGTCCGAATGGCCGAGTTGGCCCGCACGCTCGCCCAGGACAGATCCGTCGACGCCGTGCTCAAGGAAGTGACCTTGGCCGCCGTCGAACTCATCCCCGGCGTCGACACCGCGGGCATCCTGCTGATCAAGGCCGGCGGCGGATTCGAATCCCTGGCGACGACATCCGAACTGCCCCATCAACTCGACATCCTGCAGATGACCTTCGACGAGGGGCCGTGCGTTCAGGCTGCGCTGGCCGACACCGTCGTGCGCACACCCGACTTTCGCAAGGAGACGCGCTGGCCGCAGTACTCGCCCGCCGTGGTGGAGATCGGCGTCTACAGCGGCCTGTCCTTCAAGCTCTACACCGGTGAACGGACCGCAGGAGCGCTGAATCTCTTCGGCTTCGCGCCCCGCCAGTGGAACGCCGAGGACGAATCCATCGGCGGTGTGCTCGCCGCGCACGCCGCCGCGGCCATCGTCGCCACCCAACAGGAACAGCAACTGCACGCGGCGCTGATGAGCCGGGATCGGATCGGTCAGGCCAAGGGCATCGTCATGGAACGGTTCGGGGTCGACGCCGTGCGGGCCTTCGACATGCTCCGCCAGCTGAGCCAGGAGGAGAACGTCAAACTGGTCGACGTCGCCGACCGCGTGATCGCCACGCTGCACGACTGACGGCCGCGCGGGGTTGTGGCCCGCGTCACCAAATTCACGTGATTTGCCTTGGGGTGTAGGCAAACTCACAGCTCAGAACTTGGTTTACACGAAATTAACATGGACGATTGACACGTTCCCACGGCAGGTGACCCCGCGCCGTGGGATCCCCACCACGATCGATCCCCGGTAGACCCCGGGGTGAACTAGGAGTTGGAACGTGTCGATCTCGAACTTTCGTCATGACGTCAGACGCGCCGTGAGCCGCCGTCGGCTGTACGCCCGCATCAATGCGCTGCCGGATTCGACGGTCCGCGACGAGCTGGTGGCCATCGCGCAGCGCTACGAGACCACCGGCCGCTAAGCGCCGCTACCGGCCGACAGGCCGAGCACCCGCCGGTCGAACACCAAATCCCACGCCGTGTCCATCGCCGTGGCGATGGCGCCGACCAGGACCGCGTCGTCCCCCAGATGCCCCCCGACGATGTGGGGCACCACGGGCACCGACGCGAGGAGCTCCCGACGCATCGGCTCGGTCAGCAGGTCGGCGTTGTGGCCGATGCCGCCGGCGAGCACGATGACGCCGGGGTCCAGCACGGTGGTCACCACCGACACGACGTGGGCGAGCTTGACCGCCTCCCCCTCGACGACACGCAACGCGCGCTCGTCGCCGGCTCGCGCCGAGTCGAACACGGCCTTCGCCGTTGGCGACGGTAGGCCCGACTCACGGGCGGCAGCAACCACGGCCTGACCCGCCGCGACGACCTCGACCGGCCCGGGTCGGCGAGCCGTAGCGCCAGCCGGCACCCGGCCGAAGGGAAGGTCCGCGATTTCCCCGGCCGCACCGTGGGCGCCGCGAAATAGCTTGCCGTTGATGACGATTCCCATGCCGATGCCGGTGCCCACGGTCAGGCACGCCACCACGTCGAAGCCCCGGGCCGCGCCACGAGCGTGCTCGCCGATGGCACATAGGTTGGCGTCGTTCTCGACGATCACCTCCGAGCCGCGCGCCTCCAGCGCGGACACGAGCTCGCGCAGCAACCCCCGACGCTCCCAGCCCGGCAGGTTGGGCGCCCGGTGCACGGTGCCGGTGACCGGGTCCGGCACGCCGGGCGTGCCGACCACCGTCACGACGATGTCGCGCTCGTCCAGCCCGGCCCGTGCGACGGCTTCGCGCACCGTCCGCTCCACGGTCTGCCTCAGTGTCGCACCGGAGCGACTGCGGTTGGGTTCCTCCAACCGGGCCACGATGGTCCCGTCCAGATCGGCCACCGCCACGTGCAGCACGCGCCGGCCGACGTCGATGCCGACGATGTAACCGGCCTCCGGCGCCGTGCGGTAAACGACCGCCGACCGGCCGGGCCGCGGCGCGCTGCGACCGCTCGCGCACACCAAGCCGTGCTGCTCCAGATCCAGAAGTGCTTGCCCGACGGTCGGTTTCGACAAGCCGGTATCGAGCGCGATCTGCGGACGCGTGGCCTCGCCGTGATCGCGGAGCCGGTTGAGCACCAGCCGCTGATTCAGCGCACGCATGGCCGCTGGCGTTCCCGCCTGTGGCGCCGCCTGGTCGGCCACGTCCCCTCCGTTTCGGTCCCTGGAAAGTTTACGAACGCAATCTTCCACACTCCAGCGATCTGTGTTAAGAAACTTTACTAACGAACTCTGGAGGTCACCATGGGCACACCCGAGCAGCCCACGCTCGAACGGCGGATCGGTCCGCTGCAAGCCACCGCGATCAACATGACGCAGATGTGCGGCATCGGCCCGTTCGTCACGATCCCCGCCATGGTCGCCACGATCGGCGGTCCCGAGGCGATGTTCGGCTGGATCGTCGGCGCCGTTCTTGCGCTGGCCGACGGCCTGATCTGGGCCGAACTGGGCGCCGCGATGCCCGGTGCCGGCGGCACCTACATCTACCTGCGCGAGGCGTTCCAGTACCGCACCGGGCGGCTGATGCCGTTCCTGTTCGTATGGAGCGCCGTGCTGTTCATCCCGCTGATCATGTCGACCGGCATCATCGGGCTTGTCCAATACCTGGGCTACCTCATCCCCGGCGTGACCACAGACGCGGGAAACACGTTGCTGGGCAAGGTGATCGGCGTCGGGATCACGCTGATCATCATGGCTGCGCTGTTCCGCAAGATCGGTCAGATCGGCAAGCTCACCACCGTGCTGTTCGTGGTCATGCTCGTCGCGGTGCTCACCACCATCGTCGCGGCGTTCAGTCACTTCAGCGGTGCGCAGGCCTTCGACTACACCCCGGGCGCCTTCGCGCTCGGCGGGACGTTCTGGGCCGGGCTCGGAGCCGGCCTGATCATCGCCATCTACGACTACCTCGGGTACAACACCACCGCCTATCTCGGCGCCGAGATGCGCGACCCGGGCCGCACCATCCCGCGCTCGATCGTGTTCTCCATCCTCGGCATCATGAGCCTGTACTTCCTGTTGCAGATCGGCGTGCTGGGCTCCCTGCCGCTCGACGAGATCAAGAACTCCACCTCCGTGGCCTCCTCGGTGCTGGAGCAGGCCTGGGGATCCGGCACTGCCAAGGTCGTGACGGCGCTGATCGTCGTCGCTGCCATCGGCTCGGTGTTCGCCGGTCTGCTCGGCGGGTCCCGCGTGCCCTACGAGGCGGCGCGCGACAAGGTCTTCATGCCCGTCTTCGCCAAGCTGCACCCGAAGTTGCACCTGCCCACCGCGGGCGTGCTGGCGATGGGCGTGATCACCATCATCGGCTCGCTGTTCACCCTGACCACCATCATCAACGCGGCCGTGGCGACGCTGGTGATCATCCAGTCACTGGCGCAGGTCGCCGCGATCGTCGTGCTGCGCCGGCGCCAACCGGAGCTGGCGCGGCCGTACCGCCAGTGGCTGTACCCGGTGCCGACGATCATCGCGCTGGTCGGCTGGATCTACGTCTACGTCTCCGCGACGTGGCTGTCGATCGCGCTGTCCCTCGGCTGGATCGTCATCGGCTGCGCGGCCTTCCTGGTGTACGCCAAGGCCGAACGCACGTGGCCCTTCGGTCCCAAGGAGATCAGGGAGTCCTTCGGCACCGACGCCGTCGTGGACAGCGAGGTCCGGCCCTAGGACACTGCCAGGTCCTCGGTCTGCGACTCCACGACGGTCCGCGTTGGTGCGTTGCGCTCCCACAGCACCGCACCGACGCAGGCCGTCACGACCCAGCCCGTGCCCATCACCCCGCACCACGTCAGCAGCGCCATCGCGACGCCGATTGGGCCGAACTCGTCCCAGCCGCCGAGCAGGTGCGGGAAGAACACCCGCGCGGCCAGCGGGATGACGATGCCGTCGATCACCACCCCGGCCAGGCCGGCGAGCAGCAGGTACTTGCGGCCCCGCCCGCCGTCGCGCACGAGCAGGGCGGGCGTCACCGACCAGAACACCCACACCGGCGCGAGCGATGCCACGAATCGCACGATGCGCATCGCCGCATGGTGGTCACCGCCGAAGGCGATGCGGTCGCGCAGCGTGATCATCGTCAGATAGAGCGCGAACCACGCTGCACCCCGCCACAGCTTGCCGCCGAGACCGAACTGGGCCCGCCGCCACGCCTTGGCGAAGATGCCGGCGATCGTGATCGACATCGGAAGACCCCACGCCAGGAAGCCGGCCACCCCGAGGAAGGTCCACTGGGAGCGCAACCCCGAGGCGTGGCCGAAGGCCGCACGCACCCGGTCGGTCAACGGTGACACCAAACCGAGTTCTCGGCTGAAGACGGTGCCCGGGCTGGCGTTGTCGGCGAACCCGGTCAGGTAGCTGAACCCCATGATGATCAGCGGGATCACGGTGGTGAAGAGCTGCACGGAGACCACCGCACCCAACGTGCCGCCGTCGATCTCGCCGAAGCGGGCCACGATCGCTGCCACCGGCCGCAGCTGACGCGTCTCGGCCAACCGGCGGTACCGCTCCTCGAGCCGCCGCCGCACGTCCATGGGGTTGGGTCCTACTGTCACCTGCGCCATTGTCCGGGATCGGCCCGTCGCTGCGGGGAACGACGCGGCGGGGCCCGCGTCCCCGCCGTCACCGTCATCGCCGCGGGCGCCACGGTGATCGCCGGGCTGCCCTTCTGGCCGCATGCCCGGCGGGCGCTCCGCGTCAGCTGACCGCCGCGCCGGCGGCCTGGGAGCCGCCCAGGTTGGCAGTCCCGCGCGGACACGCGTTCGGTTCCTGGTTTGATTGACGTGACCGGGTCGCAGTTAGTTCCGAGTCGCACTGGTCCAGCAAAGGGCGAGCCCATCCGAGTCAGGAGGCTTGATTCTTGCGTGCCATGACGTCGACCGTGCCGAAGCCGTGAGCCACGACGCCCAGCAGGTGGAGAAGACCCTGCCCGCCGGCACGCCGATCGACCTGGACAATTGTGCCCGCGAGCCCATCCACATCCCGGGCAGCATTCAGCCAAGGGGCGTGCTCGCCGTCGTGCGCGAACCCGATTTCGAGGTGCGCCAGGTCAGCGTGAACGTCCTCGAGCTGCTCGGCCGTCCCGCCGAGGCGGTGCTGGGCAGGCATCTGTCGGCGCTGCTCGGCACGGACCAGGCGGCCCGCATCCAGCACGCGGCGTCCAGCTTCGGAGACCTTCGGGAACGCAATCCCCACGAGTGCGTCATCGACGTCGACGGCAGCCGGGTGGTGTTCGACGCCATCCTGCACCGCGAGCCCGGCGGCGCGCTCGTCGTCGAGCTGGAGGTCGCCCACGGCGCGAGACCGTTCTCCTTCCCGAACACCTACCAGGCGGTGCGCACCTCGGTCGAGGAACTCAACCGCGCCGACACGATCGGCGCGCTATACGACACCGCCGCCCGCACGGTGCGCAACCTCACCGGTTTCGACCGGGTGATGGTGTACCGCTACGACGAGGACTACAACGGTGAGGTCGTCGCCGAGGACAAGCGCGAGGACCTCAACTCCTTCCTCGGCCTGCACTACCCGGCCACCGACATCCCGGCCCAGGCCCGCGCATTGTACGAAAAGAGTTGGCTGCGACTGATTTCCGACGTCGACTACACGCCAGTGCCCGTGGTGCCCGCCATCGATCCCGACGTCGGCGCCCCGCTGGACCTCACCTACTCGACGTTGCGCAGCGTCTCCCCCATCCACGTCGAGTATCTGCAGAACATGGGTGTGCGGGCCTCGATGTCGATCTCCCTGCTGCGGCGCGGGCGGTTGTGGGGGTTGATCGCCTGCCATCACTACGCCGGACCGCATCTGCCGCCCTACGGCAGCCGGGCGGCCGCGGAGTTCCTCGGTTCGACGCTGTCGCTGCGCCTGGTCGACCAGGACGAGGACGACCGGTTGCGCGCCCGACTCGCCTCCCAGGCGGTGCTCGCTGCCCTGAGTGTCGCCACCCGCGACGACGGCACGCACATCGCCCAGGCACTGCTCGGGACGCCCAGCCTGCTCGACCTGGTGCCCTCCGACGGAGTGGCGGTCGCGATCGGCGGCCAATACCGGGTGCGCGGGTCGGTGCCCACTCCGGACGCGGTGGCCGCCATCGCGGCCCGGGCGCGCGGCACCACCAAGGACGTCGCGAGCAGCGACCATCTCGCCGGTGCCCTTCCCGCGCTGAATCTCGATCCGCAGGTCGCCGCGGGCGCATTGGCTCTCAACCTGCCCGACGGTCAGTACGTCATATGGTTTCGCACCCAGGTGCTGCGCTCGGTCGACTGGGGCGGGGATCCGCACAACAAGGCCATCGCGGTCAGCGAGGGTGACGACGTCCGGATCAGCCCCCGCAAGTCGTTCGAGCGCTGGCGAGAGGTCGTGGACCAGCGCAGCGAACCGTGGTCACCCGGTGAGACCGAATCCGCCGAGGCGCTGCGTCGCGATCTCGTCGAGGCGCTCTACCGGCAGACGCGCAGCGCGCTGCGGATGGCCGAGACGCTGCAGCACAGCCTTCTGCCGCAATCGATTCCGGCGTTGGATGGCTGGCAGCTCTCCGCCCACTACGAGTCGGCCGCCGGGCGCGTGGGCGGCGACTGGTATGACGCATTCCAGCTCTCCGATGGCCGGTTGATCGTGCTGCTCGGCGACGTCGCCGGGCACGGCATCACCGCGGCGGGAACCATGGCGCAGCTGCGCAACGTGCTGCGTGCGCAGCTCTTCGCCGGCGCCAACCCCGCCGAGGCGCTGACCCAGCTCAACGAATTCGCCGTTCACCTGATGCCGCGCACCTTCGCCACCGTCATCGCGGCCCGGGTCGACCTCAGTTCGGGCCACGTCGAAGCGGCGTCCGCCGGACACCTGATGCCCTACATCACCAGCGACGGGACGGCGGCCGTCGGAGCCCCGATCCGGCTCTCCGCACCGATCGGTGCAAAGGGCCGTACGCACGCACTGAGCACGTTCACCATCGAGCCGGGGAACGGGCTGGTGATGTACTCCGACGGCCTCGTCGAGCGCCGCCACGCCAGCATCGACGACGGCATGGACCGGCTGGCGGAGACGCTTGGACGCGCCGGTGACGCGGCCGCGTCCTGGATCTCGACGGCCATGGCGTCCGGTGACACCGACGACGACGTCACCATCCTCACTCTCCGGCGGCACTGAGCCTCGTCGGCGACACTGGGTCGATGAACGGCGCACGCACCCTACTGACCACCATTGCCGACCTCGGTGTCCGGGTTTGCTTCGCCAACCCCGGAACCTCGGAGATGCACTTCGTCGCGGCGCTCGACGACGTGCCTCGGATGCGCGCGGTGCTGGTGCTGTTCGAGGGGGTGGCCGCGGGAGCCGCCGACGGATACGCCCGGATGTCCGATGACCCCGCCGCGGTGCTGCTGCATCTCGGGCCCGGGTTGGGCAACGCGCTGGCCAACCTGCACAACGCCCGGCGTGCGCGAGTGCCGATGCTGGTCATCGTCGGAGACCACGCCACCCATCACAAGAAGTACGACGCCCCACTGGAATCCGACATCGACTCCGTCGCCGGCACCGTCTCCGGATGGTTGCGGCGCTCGACGCTGGTGGACGACGTCGCCGCCGACGCCGACGCCGCCATCGCCTCGGCGCGGGCACGACGACACGTCAGCACGCTGATCCTGCCGGCCGACGTGTCGTGGGGTGACGACGCGCCGCCGGCCCGGGAGCTGGCCGGGCCGATCCCCTCCTCGGCCGAAGGCGACGCGGAAGACGTTGCCGCAGTGCTGCGTTCGGGTGAGCCCACGGTGATCCTCGTCGGCGGCGACGCCACCAGGAGTGCGGGTCTGAGCGCCGCGGTCCGGCTGGGGCAGGCCCACGGGGCACGCGTGCTCTGCGAGACGTTCCCGACGCGGCTGGAACGCGGAGCGGGACTGCCGGCCGTCGAGCGGCTCGGCTACTTCGCCGAGGCAGCCGTCGCGCAGCTCGGCGGCACCCGCCACGTGGTGCTTGCCGGAGCGGCGTCGCCAGTGTCGTTCTTCGCCTATCCCGGCAAGCCGAGCGATCTGCTGCCCGACGGATGTCAGGCGCATGTGCTCGCCGGCCCCATCGGTGCGGCCGCAGCGCTCACCGAGCTGGCCGACCGACTCGCGCCCGACGAGGTCGCCGCCGTCGCGGCGCCGTCTCGACCGGTGCTGCCCTCCGGGCCTCTCGACGCCCAGTCCTGCGCCGCCGTCATCGGAGCGCTGCTGCCCGAGCACGCGATCGTCGTCGACGAGGCGAACACCTCGGGCGTGTTCCTGCCGCAGGCGACTTCGGGCGCGCCGGCACACGATTGGCTGACGCTGACCGGTGGCGCCATCGGCTACGGCTTGCCGGCCGCCACGGGTGCGGCCGTGGCCGCGCCCGATCGGCCGGTGCTGTGCCTGGAATCCGACGGGTCGGCGATGTACACCATCTCCGCACTCTGGACGCAGGCCCGCGAGCAGCTCGACGTGACCACCGTCGTGTTCGCCAACCGGGCCTACGACATCCTGCGCATCGAACTGCAGCGCGTTGGCGCCGAGTCCGGTGTGGCCGGTCCCGGCCCGGTGGCCCGGTCGCTGCTCGATCTGACCGAACCGACGCTGGACTTCGTCCGGATCGCCGAGGGCATGGGCGTCCCCGCCCGCCGCGCGAGCACCGCGGAGGAATTCGCCGATGCGCTGAAATGGGCGCTGCGCGAACCCGGTCCGCACGTGGTCGAGGCCGTGCTGCCGTCACTGGCAGGCTGATGGCCCAGCCTCAAGCGGCGCGTGGCAGGTCCTGGCCGGGCCGAGCTGCATCGTCGCGCGCGCGAACCGTTTCGGGCCGCCAGCCCACGTAGGTCAAGTAGAGGCCGATGACACCCATGATGACGTAAACGGCCGCCCACACGGCGCCCACACCGATCACCCGGTCGGCCATCGCGGCGAAGACGTGCGGGAAGGCCAGCAGAAGTATGCCGCGGGCCGCCACGAGCCAGCCGAGCAGCGAGATGATCGCCTCGGCGACACCGCCCCAGTACTGGTGGAAGGCGATGATCGCGATACCGCCCAGCAAGAGGTAGGCACCCGTGACCCAGGGCCATACCTGCGATCCGGTGAAGGCTTCCAGCAGTCCGCGCATGTCCGGAGCACGCAGGGCTACGGTCAGCGTGGCGACCGCCAGGAACGGTCCGAGCACCCGGGCGAAGGCTCGTGTGCGAGCCGGAGTCCGGTGAGAGACGACGTTCATCGTGGACCTCCTCGAATCGATCGGTGCGATACCCCAATTCGACATCGCGTCCGCGGCGATCTCTAGGGACGAAGGCCATCGGCTGGTGATGTCGCCAGGAGGCCTTGGTCCCCACGAGTCCGGACCGAAGACCCTTCGGCCGGCCGTCCCGGCCCGACACGATGAAGCAGTACGGCGGAATGACACACGGCGGAGTGGTGGGGGCATGTCGATGACGATGCACGGGCGGATCGCGACGCTGCTGGTGTCGATGGCGGCTCTCGCGGTGACATGTGCCTCCACCAGCGTCGCCGACGATCCGGTCGCCGTCGGCGCCACGTGCCCCAACGATCAGCTCGGCAACGCTGCCACCACTCCCGACGGTGCGCCGGTGCGCTGTCTGGCGACCGAGCAGGGCGGGTTCAGTTGGATGGCCGACACCGGCGCCGCGGGCACCCTCGCCGACCTGCAGAAGCAGGGTTTCACGATCACCATCGACCGCATCGGAACGGGCAACCTGTCCGACTGCAAGGTGATCGACGTCCGAAACCCCGTCACCGTCACGCAGACGACGAGAAATCCGATCGGTCCCCACACCCCCGAACCCTTGACGATCATCACCTTGAGCAAGACCATCTCCGTCTCGCTGGATTGCACCCCGAACGCCACGAGTTGACGGCCGCTCCGGACGAAGGAGGGCGCCATGCGCCAACGAGTCCCGTCCGCTGCGCTCGCACTCGGCGCGGTCGGCACCGCAATCCTGCTGGCATTCACGCCCTTCACCTCGGCGGTCGTCACGCTCGCGGCGACGGCGCTGTTCATGGGCGGGGCCGGCCACCCGCTGAGCATTCCGCAGGACACCCCGGAATACATCGGGGCCTACGTGGCGGGCGCAGACACCACGTACGTCGCGCCTTCGGGCCTGTGCGTGGGGGGCGATCCCGGGTGCGCTCGAGTCGCGGTGTACACCCCTGAACAGGTCAAGCTCGACACGGGTCTCTGGGACCTGACCTACGACGAATCGATAGCCGTCGGCCGTGCCAACCTCGACGCCTGCCTGCGTGGGATCCCCTGCACCGTCACCGAACCACCGTTCACGACGACCGGGCCACCAAGATCGCTCACCGACCATTCCCTGGTGGTGTACGGATATTCGCAGAGCGCAACGATCGCCTCGATCGAGAAGAGCGACTTGATCGCACACCCACCAACCGGGACGAGCGTGAGCCTGGTCTTGATCGGGAACCCCAACCGGCCCAACGGTGGCATCTTCGAACGCTTCGCCGGGGCATACCTCCCCATCATTGGCATTACCTTCAACGGTGCGACACAGACGAATTCGCCGCGGCCAACTCCGCTCACCACCGTCGACGTCGCCAGCCAGTACGATCCCGCTGCCGACTTTCCGATCAATCCCCTCAACCCGTTGGCCGATCTCAACGTGGCCTTCGGATTCCTCTACTTCCACCCGGAGAACGCCTACTTCGACCCCGGGACCCCCCTGCTCCAGGGGCAGTATCGAGACACGACGTACTATCTGGCGCCTGCCAAGACGCTGCCGATGCTGTTGCCGCTCAGGCAGATCCCGATCATCGGACCGACTCTCGCCGCGGTGCTGGACCCTCCGCTGCGAGTCCTCGTCGAAACCGGCTACGACCGCAGCATCAATCCGGGGCAGCCGACACCGGCCAAGTACCTCTATGCTCCCGGCCCGATCAAGACGGTCCGGGACTTCCTGACCGCGATCCCGACCGGCTGGGACGACGGGATCGCCCAGCTCACCGGCGATCCAACGAACAGGCCGTTCCACACCACCCCGCAATCCACCTACGGGGTGGGCGGACCGCCGGTCGACACCGGCGCCGTGGATCCGTACGGTCCGCCCACGCCTGCGCCGTCGGTGCAGATCTCGGCAGCAGTCGCTTCGGTCACCACCACCAGTGTCGATCGACGCAAACCAGCAGCCGCGACCGACAGATCGCGTTCGACGAATACCATTGCCGCACAACCCGATCTGAACGCGTCCCACAACCCGAATGACGATGCACCCGGCCCGGAGGCCACTCCGGCGCCGGCTCTGCATTCAGTCGCCGGACCCGATGCCCCCAAGGCTGCTCACTCCGACCCCAGTGCCGAATCGCCACCCGAGGCAACACGCAATCACGACGCGACGCCCAAGGACGGCGCCGAGGCAGGCGAACACGCAGCCGCGTGATGGGCGGCGATTTGACCGCGAACGTCGAACACGTGTTCTAATGAACTGCGGAACACCAGCCCGCTCACCGAGGACGACGTCCAGAAGGAGTTCGCGCACCGATGACCGTAGACACCCTAATCGCAGAAGACACCCTGATGGCAGAAGCCGCGCCAGCCACTACCGCGTCCCACGAACCCGCCCTTGCCGTGGTCGAGAGCGCCCCCGAGGAGACGCCCACCAAGACACGGGCCAAGAGGGGCCCCGGACGCAAGACCAAGACCCTCGAGCTGACGCTGACCGTCACCGGCACCGCCGACGGCGAGTGGCGAGCCGAACTCAAGCAGGGTTCGACCTACCTGGCGCGCGACCTGGCGATCGCTGCCGCCGCCGTCTCCCGCGCCGCCAAGGAACTCCACGAGGACCTCTCCGGACCCATCGACGAGGTGATCGAGGAGGCGCGCTCCCAGCAGGCCGCCAAGGTCGCCGCCCTGGAGGCCGAACTCGAAGCTGCGCGACGGGCCCTCGCAGGCCTGGACTGACCCCCTGGTCAGCCCCCTCGGTCGACGGCCGCGTCGATGAGAAGGGCCACCGGGCGACGGTGTGATCCCGGGTCGGAGCCACGCCGTTCCCATCAGAATCCGAAGTAGACCGCGGCCATGTCCTCGCCGCCGTGGCCAGCCTCGCTGGCCGCGTCGAAGGCGCCGCGGACCCCGTCGACCAGCACGGTCGACAACCCCGACGCGACGATCGCGGCCCTGATCAGTCCGGTGTCCTTGCGAACTCCATCGACGCTGAACTGCGGTGCGAACGACGACTCGATGATGGCGGAGCCCTTCGCCTGCAGGTAGGGCGAACCGGCGGCGGCTCCATCGAACGCGTCGAGCACCAGCTGCTGATCCAAGCCGAGGCCCTTCGCCAGGGCCAGCGACTGCCCGACGGCCGCGGCCAGGGAGGCGATCCACGCGTTGCACGCCAACTTGAGCTTCGACCCGAGGCCAAGCTCGGCGCCCACCCAGATGGTCTTGGAACCCATCGCGTCGAATGACGGCTGCACCCGCTCCCGCAGCGCGGGATCACCCGAGGCCAACACGACGAGCTTGCCCTGTTCGGCGGGTCCCTTGGTGCCCAGCACCGGGCAGTCCAGGAAGGCCACACCGTGCTTGGCGGCGATCGCTGCGGTTGCTGCCGCACCGTCGAGACCGACGGTGGCGCACTGGACGAAGACCGCATCCGCCTTCATCGCCGGCAGCACCGACGCCATCACCTCGAGCGTCGCCGCCGCGTCGAACAACATCGCCACCACCACGTCGGCTGCTGCGACCGCGGCAACGGGATCGGATGCGACTTCTGCGCCGTCCGCGGCCAGCGGCTGCGATCGCTCCGCGGTTCGGTTCCACACCGCGACCTCGATGCCCTCGCGCAGCATCGACCGCGCCATTCCGGCGCCCATGGCACCCGTACCCAGAACCGTCACTCGCATGGACGCCATTGTGCCGCTTCGTCGGTGACCGATGGTCTCAGCCGGGTCCGCGGGGTTGATCAGAGTCCGACGCTGCCCTGCATGATGCCGCCGTCGATCACGACGGTGGTCGCGGTCATGTATCGGGCGCGCCCCGAGGCGAGGAGGACGACCACGTCGGCGATCTCCGACGGCTGCGCCATCCGCCCCAAGGGGATGGCCGCGTCGAGCGCCTTCAGCTTCTCCGGATCGTCCTCGGTCGAGGCGTTGATCGGCGTGGCCACCGCACCGGGAGCGATGTTGAGCACCTGGATGCCATGGTGGCCGAGTTCCACTCCCGCGGTACGGGTCAGCATCCTGACCCCACCCTTGGCCACGCAGTAGGCAATGTTGCCGGGCATTGGCCAATCCTCGTGGACCGACGACATGTTCACCACCAGGCCACCCCCGCCCTGGGCGATGAATTGCTTGGCTGCCAATTGAGTTCCGAAGAAGGCACTCTTCAGGTTCACCGCGACCACCTTCTCGAAGTCGGCTTCGGCGGTGTCCAACAGCGAGGTCCTGGTCTCGATGCCGGCGTTGTTGACGAAGACGTCCAGACGTCCGTAGGTGTCGACCGCCTTCTGAACCATTCGCACGAGGTCCGCCGGCTTGGAGACGTCCGCATCGATGGCGACCGCGTGCCCGCCCGCTGCCTCGACCTTGGCGAGTAGCGCGGCCGTCTCGTCGGGATGGGCCACGTAGTCGACGACGACGTTGGCACCTTCGGCAGCCGCCGCGATCACGATGGCCTCGCCGATCCCGCTGTTGCCGCCCGTCACGACGATCGTCTTGTCCTGCAACGACACGGTGTACTCCCGACGTCGAACTGAGATGGTCAACGTGGGAGGTTGCCCCAACATCACGGCGCCAAACTCGATACCCCACAGTGGAATACGTTCACAGCTGGCGATCAGGTTCGCCGCTGCCGCTTCGATGGCATGATCGAGTGATGCCCCGGATCGAGGACTACGCCCTGCTCGGCGATCTGCAGGCCGCGGCGATGGTGAGCACCGCCGGTTCCATCGATTGGCTGTGCCTGCCCCGATTCGACTCACCGGCGTGCTTCGCCGCGCTGCTGGACACCGAGGACGCCGGGCACTGGACGGTGGCGCCCGTGGGATCCGACACATGCACGAGCCGGCGGTACGTCGACGACACTGTCGTTCTGGAGTCCGAGTGGGTCACCGCCGACGGCACGGTGCGGGTGATCGACTTCATGCCTCCGCGCGGTCACGCGCCCGACGTGGTGCGCATCGTCGAAGGGGTTCGCGGCGCGGTCGCGATGCGGTCGGTTCTCAAGCTGCGGTTCGAATACGGCCGGGTGGTGCCGTGGGTGCGCAACCACGGCGGTCAGATCGAGGCGCTTGCCGGCCCCAACCGGGTCAGGCTGCGCACGCCAGTGCCCAGCGAGGGCTACGAGATGAGCACGGTGTCCGAGTTCACCGTGCGTGCTGGTGATCGGGTGCCGTTCGTACTGACGTGGAGTCCCAGCCACCAGCCCAGTCCGAAACCCGTCGATGCCGAACGAGCGCTACGTGACACTCTGGCGTTCTGGACACGTTGGTCGGCGCAGGGACATCCGGTCCACGGACCGTATCGCGATGCCATCAAGCGGTCCCTGCTGACCCTCAAGGCACTGACCTACGAACCCACCGGCGGCATCGTAGCCGCACCGACCACGTCGCTGCCGGAAAGCATTGGCGGAAGTCGCAATTGGGACTACCGATACTGTTGGCTACGGGACTCGACCTATACGCTGCAAGCCCTGCTCGCGGCCGGTTACCTCGCCGAGGCCAAGGCTTGGCGCGAATGGCTGCTGCGCGCCGTTGCCGGCGAGCCCGCCGACCTGAAGATCATGTACGCGCTGGACGGCACCCGCTACATTCCCGAGGCCGAGTTGCCCTGGCTGGCCGGGTACGAGAACTCCCGTCCCGTCCGGACGGGCAACGCCGCATCGGATCAGCTGCAGCTCGACGTCTGGGGCGAGACCCTCGACGGGCTGGCCCTGGCCCGCAATGCCGGGATCAGTCATCACGATCACGCCTGGGATCTTCAGGTGGCCCTGATGGAGCACCTCGAGGGAGCGTGGGATCAACCGGACAACGGGTTGTGGGAGATGCGAGGCGCACGAAGGCATTTCACCCATTCGAAGGTGTTTTCGTGGGTCGGTGCGAACCGGATGGCCGCGGCCGTACGTGCCCATCCAGATCTGGACGGCCCCGCCGATCGGTGGGAGATGCTGGCCGACACCATCCACGCGGACGTCCTCGCCAATGGGTACGACCCCGACCGCAACACCTTCACGCAGTCCTACGGTGCTCCCGGGCTGGACGCCTCGCTCCTGTTGATTCCGCGGGTGGGCTTCTTGCCTCCGAATGACCCACGGGTACTGGGCACGATAAGTGCCATCGAGCGCGACCTCACCGAGGACGGGTTGGTCAAGCGTTACGACACCGGTGACTCCGACGACGGGCTCTCCGGCGGTGAGGGGCTGTTCCTCGCGTGCTCGTTCTGGCTCGTCGACGCCCTGAACCTGGCCGGGGAGCGCGTCCGGGCCACCAGGTTGTTCGAGCGGTTGCTCGCCCTGCGCAACGACGTCGGGCTGCTCAGCGAGGAGTGGGATCCCGAGGTGGGACGCCAGGTGGGCAACGCCCCGCAGGCGTTCAGTCACTTCCCCCTGGTCACCAGTGCCATGCAACTCCACACTGGGCGAGGGCACCACAGCAGCGACCCCATCACCATGCCCAGCAATGGATCTTGAGCGCCACGGTCGCACGCTGCGGCGGTGAGGGATGGGTTGAGTCAGCCCTGGCTTCAGTGACACTGCACATCAGCGCACCAGGGAATGCGATCTCCCCGCAGTCGGAGCCCTCCGGCGTGCTGTGGCATCAGCTCACACGTGGCGCTGACGTGCAGAGATAGTCTGCGTCGCGACCACGCCGTCCTCCGTCAAAGTGGGTCCGGCGTCACACTGGGATTGTATAGTGACGATTGACACACTGTTCATCGTGAACCTAGGCTGGCGACGGCAGCCGGCCGCCTGCGACGACACGCTCCTCCGCCGGCCTCGAATCGTCCACTAGGAGATGACCGCATGACGAACCTGATGGGCCCACTGACCGCGGGCGCGCTGAGTCTGGCGTGCGTGGCCAGCCTGACCGCCTGTAACCGTGACTCCAGCGAGTCCGCGACGACCGTCGGATACAGCACCTATACGGTGTCCAACCCCTTCTTCGCGGGCATGCAGAAGGGACTCGACGCCGGCAGCGCCCAACACGGCTACCAGATGGTGACGACCAACGCCAATGGTGAACCAAGCCAACAGGTTAGCGACATCGAGAACCTCCTGAACCGCGGCGCCCAGTACCTCCTGCTCACGCCCGCAGACGGGAAGGCCGTCACCCCGGCCCTGAATGCCGCCAAGGCAAAGAACGTTCCGGTCATCTCGATCGCCGACTCGGTCGAGGCGGACATCACCTCGACAGTGAATCTGGACAACGTCGCGGCAGGCCAGACGGCCGCCCAGCAGATCGTCCAGTTTCTCGAGACCGTGAACGGCGGGCCCCGCGGCAACGTCGTCAACATCACCGGAATCATCGGCACCCCTTCGGCTTCCGACCGCAACAAGGGCTTCCTCGACGAAATGGGCAAGCATCCCGACATCAAGATCGTGGCCACCCAGGACGGCGGTTACGACACGGAGAAGTCCAACGCGGCGATGAACGACATCCTGCAGGCCAATCCGAGGATCGACGCGGTGTTCAACGGCAACGACGCCGAAGCGGTGGGCGTCAGCGCGGCGATCGAGGCTGCGGGACGCTTCAGGCCGGTGGGTACGCCCGGGCACATCTACGTGATCGGGGTCGACGGCTCCAAGCCGGCGATTGCCAACGTCCGCGCCGGCATCCAAGACGCGTCGGTGAGCCAGAATCCAATCAAGATGGCAGAGAAGGCGATCGAGCTCGTCGCCGACCTCCAGGCGGGCAAGCAGGTTCCCAAGAACGTGGTGTACCCGGCTCAGCTCATCACGAAGGCCAACATCGACTCACCTGAGGTCAAGGCGTATGGCATTTGGGCAGATGAGGTGCAATGAGCTCCGCGGAGCTGACGCTGGAATCGCTCACCAAGTCCTACGGCGGCGTGCACGCCCTCGCCGACGTGACCGTCACGCTGCAGCCCGGCAGCGTGGTTGCGCTGGCCGGTGAGAACGGCGCGGGCAAGTCGACGTTGATCAAGATCCTCGCGGGTGCCGTAGCCGCCGATCGCGGGCGGGTGCTACTCGACGGCGCCGAGTTGCCCGCCGACCCCAGACGGGTCATCGAGGCCGGCATCAGTGTCATCTATCAGGAGTTGACCGACATCCCCGACATGTCCGTCGTGGACAACGTCATGCTGGGCCGCCCTCTGCACACCGCGAACGTGACGAACCGGCGCGGTAACCGGCGCGCCGCCCGCGACGCGCTGGCCCGGGTCGGCCTCACCGACCTCGATGTGACGCGGCCCGTCCGGTCGCTGACACTCGCCCAACGCCAACTCGTCGAGATCGCCAGATGCCTTGCGCGCGAGGCACGTGTCCTGGTGTTCGACGAGCCCACCTCGGCACTGCCGGAACACGATGTCAAGAACCTGCATGCACTGATCGGACGGCTCAAGCACGACGGACTGACCATCGTCTACGTCAGTCACCACCTCGACGAACTGTTCGCGATCGCGGATCGGATCTGCGTGTTGCGCGACGGGCGACTCGTCGACGACCGACCGATCACCGAATGGACCGAGAGATCGCTCATCACGGCGATGCTCGCCAAGGATCTGGAGCAGGCCTACCCCTTCGAGGTTCGGGATCTCGGCGACGTCCGCCTGACGGCGACCGACCTTAGCGCGCCCGGCATTCGCGACGCCACCGTGACCGCGCGGGCCGGCGAGATCGTCGGCCTCGTCGGTCTGGCGGGGGCGGGACGCACTGAGTTGATGAAGGCGATCGCCGGGATCAACGACGCATCCGGAGGCACCATCGAGCGTGACGGCACGCCACTGCGGACCGGCAGCATCGTGGCGGCCAAGAAGCGTGGCATCGTCTACTCGCCGGAGGATCGGAAGACCGAGGGCGTCATCCTGGACAAGAGCATCCAGGACAACATGATCTACGGCCTCTACGGTCGCGTCTCCCGCTACGGGATTCGGATGCCCGCCGCGCAGCGCGCGTTCGCCGCGGCGGCCATGAAGCGGTTCGGGGTCAAGGCGGAGTCACCCGCGACGGCGGTCGGGATGCTGTCTGGCGGGAATCAGCAGAAGGTCGTGCTCGCCCGCGCCGCGGCGGGCCAGCCCGCCGTCATGCTTCTCGACGACCCCACCCGCGGGGTCGACGTCGGCGCGAAATCCGGAATCTACCGTCAGATCATCGAACTCGCGAAGACCGGTGTCGCCGTGCTGCTGACGAGTTCGGACACCGACGAGGTGCTGGCGATGGCCGACCGCGTCTACGTCCTGCGCGCGGGACGACTCGTTGGCGAAGTCGCCCGCGCCGATTACGACCGTGAACGCATCCTCCACCTCGCCGCGGCGGGCTAAGCGAAAGCGACAAGACGCACCATGACTACGACGACCACCGGAAAGTCGCCTGCGAGCGAGGGGCACACGGCGCCAGACGATCGACGAACGAACGGGATCGACACCCTCCGACGAATGGCGAAGAGCCCGCTGTTCCCCATCGTCACGGCCCTCGTCGTCGCGTGCGTCGTCATGTTCATCCTGACGCCGAAGTTCCTCACCACGTCGAACTTCACGAACATCTTGACGCAGTCGTCGATCGTCGGAATCGCCGCTGTGGGAGCCACTTTCATCATCATCACCGGAGGCATCGACCTCTCGGTCGGCTCCAACATCGCGCTGTCGGGGATGCTCGCGGCGACCCTGGTGAGTGGCGGGTTGAACGGCGTACTCGGAGTCCTCCTCACGATCGTGGTCGCCGTCCTCATCGGCGGGCTCAACGGGTTCTCGGTCACGGTGCTGCGTCTCGCCCCGTTCATCGTCACCCTCGCCGTGCTCGGCATGGGTCGCGGCTTGACGTTGCAGATCAGCGGTGGCCAGAGTGTCTACGATCTGCCGGCCTCGTTCACCTGGCTGGGCGGCGGCACGCTGCTCGGGCTGCCCGTCCCCGTGATCACCACCGTGCTGATGTTCGCCATCGGGTACTTCGTGCTGAGCCGCACCACGTTCGGTCACCAGGTGTACGCCGTCGGTGGGAACCGGGAGGCGGCACGCCTGGCCGGCATCCGCGATCGCCGCGTGCTGTTCCTGGTCTACGCCATCGCCGGCGTATGCGCAGGGATCGCGGCGATCACCCTTGTCGGCCGACTCGGATCCGCCACGCCCACTGCGGCAACTGGATTGGAGCTCCAGGTGATCGCCGCAGTGGTGATCGGCGGCACCAGCCTCTTCGGCGGCAAGGGGAGCCTGACCGGAACCTTCGTCGGCGTGCTGCTGATTGGCGTGATCAACAACGGGCTGACCCTGCTCGACGTCAGCCCCTTCTGGGTGCAGTTCATGCAGGGGGCACTGATCTTCATCGCCGTGCTGCTGGACTCCTACAACTCCCGCCGGCTGTCGAGGGGCAAGCGTTGATCGTCACCGCTGGAATTCCCACCCCGCCGGCAACGGCCTACACCAGCACCATTCCCCCGTCGATGGCCATCACCTGTCCGGTGATGAAGTCACTGTCCGAGCTGGCGAGGAACACCGCGGTCGGAACGATGTCCTCCACGGTCGCGGCGCGGCCGAGGAGTGCTCCCGAGGCGAACGCCGCGAAGGCATCGCCCTCCTTCTCCGCCGCGTTGATGTCGACCATGTCCTTGTCAAGCTGTGCCCACAAAGGGGTATCCACCACGCCCGGTGAGAATCCGTTGACCGTGATGTGATGGCCCGCAAGGGCCCGCGCCCCTGCCTGGATGATGGCCACCACCGCGAACTTGCTCGCGCAGTAGGGGACGAATTCGGCGTACCCCTGGCGCGACGCGATCGACGCGGTGTTGACGATCTTGCCACCGCCGCCCTGTTCGATCATCTGCTTGGCGGCCTCCTGCGTGCCGATCAGGACGCCCAGGGCGTTGACGTTCATCACCAGGTTCCAATTCTCCTCGGTGACGTCGAGGAACTGCATGGGCTTGTTGAGGCCGGCATTGTTGAACATCACGTCCAGGCGCCCGAATTCGCGAACCGTCTCGGCGATTGCGGCGCGCACGTCGCCGCGCTGGGTGACGTCCATCGCGACGCTGAGTGCCGAGAGACCGTCGTCGCGAAGCGCCGCGGCCACGGCATCGGCGGCGGCGGCGTTGATGTCACCGACGGCGACGTTCGCGCCCTCGCTGGCGAGGGCACGCGCGATGCCGGCGCCCATTCCCTGACCAGCGCCGGTGACGAGTACCGTTCGGCCCGTTACGCGTTCGACCATCTCTCAATGCTCCTGTCGTGTTCTGGGGTCACTAGTGGAAGACGACGCCGCCGTTGACGTCCAGGGACGCCCCGGTGACGTATGACGCCTCGGGAGACGCCAGCCACACCAGGGCGTCGGCGATCGCCGATGGAGGGCCCGCGATCTTGAGTGGGATCTTCGCCCATTCGATGTCCCTCATCTCCTCGAACGTGATTCTCCGCTCGGCGGCTTCGGTGTGCAGGGCTGCACGGTGCATCGTGGTATCGATGTTGCCCGGGCAGACCGTGTTCACGCGGATGTCGGGTGCCAGCTCCTCGGCCAACGCCTGCGCGAAGACGATGACGGCGGCCTTCGAGGCGCAGTAGGACGAGAAATAGGCATGCCCCGAACGGCCCCACCACGACGAGATGAAGGTGATGGTGCCGTCGTCGCGCGACAGCAGCGGGATCAACGAGCGGGTCAGCAGGAACGGCCCGGTCAGGTTGACGTCCAGCACCTTTCGGAACTCCGCGGGATCCAACTCGGTCACTGCGGCCGCGTTCTGAACGACGCCTGCGACCAGCGCCAGCGTGTTCAACGTGCCGTGGGTGGCGCCAACCTCCGCGGCCAATGCGCTGACGCTGCGTTCATCGGTGATGTCCGTGACCGAGGTCGTGACGCGCGCGGCGTCGACGCCGAGGTCCTCGGGCAGTTGGTGGACGGCGTCCACCGCGTCGACTGCCACCACGTCGTATCCCTTGTCCAGGAAGGCCTGGACGGAGGCGCGGCCGATGCCACCCGCGGCTCCCGTCACCAGCGCAATGGAACTCATCAGACCTCCACCAGGATCTTTTGCGCGTCGCCCCGGGGGTCGAGCAGCCGGTCGAAACCACGCTCGACGATGTCGGCCACCGGCACCACGTCGCTGACCGCCTTCTCCACCGGGAACCGGCCCGACGCCACCAGCGCGATGATCCGCGGCCAGTCCGTCACCGGGTAGCACCACGTACCGATCAGGCTCAGATCCCGGTTGGACAGGTTCATCGGATCGATGAAGGCCGGTTTGATGTGCAACCCGACCTGCGTGACGGTGCCGTGCGAGCGTACGGCGTTCAAGGCGGCGTTCAGGCCGGGCTCCGAGCCCGAGCATTCCGCCGCCACGTCGACACCGACTCCGCCCGTCAGGTCCCTCACCGCCGAGGTGACGTCGTCGGTGGTGGGGTCCAGAATCGTCGCGATGCCGAAGGACGCGGCCAGTGCCCGACGTTTCGGATTGGGTTCGGAGATGATGACCTCCGAGGCGCCGCCCGCGTGGGCATAGAGCGCGGACAGTGCGCCGATGGGTCCTGCGCCGGTGATCAGGATCGTGTCGCCCGTCCGGAACCCGGTTCGGTCGACACCGTAGGCAGCGACCGCCGAAGGTTCGATGAGGGCCCCTTGCTTGTCGCTGACCGCGTCGGGCAGCACGCTTACCTGGCTGGCGTTGAGCACCAGCTGTTCGGCGATCCCGCCGCCGTCGAAGCTGAGACCCACGCAAGCCATCCGAGTGCAGAGATGGTTGAGCCCACGCCGACAGAAGTAGCATTCGCCGCAGAACACCAACGGCTGCACGGACACTCGGTCGCCCACGGCAACCGAGGAAACGTCGTCGGCCACCTCGAGAACACGGGCGGACAGCTCGTGTCCGAGTACCTGCGGCGCCGATGATCCGGTGAGCGGATGCGGCGAGGTGGGGATGACGATCGGTCCGGCGAGATACTCGTGCAGGTCGGTTCCGCAGATTCCGCACAGGATGGGGCGCAGCCGCACCTGGCCCCGCTTGAGCGGGCCGGGCTCCTGCACGTCCTCGACCCGGATGTCATGCTCGTCGTAGAAAATGGCGGCGCGCATTTCGATTCTCCCTCTTCCTATTTCAATCGGATTGAACGTGTGGCGAAGCGGCCGGCCTCAGACACTGGTGATGCCGCCGTCGATCACGACCGCCGAACCGGTCTGGTAGGCCACGTCCCCCCGCAGCAGGAACAGCACGGTTTCGGCGATCTCTCGGGTCGTGGCATACCGGCCAATGGGAGTTCCCTCCTCGAAACGGCGCCGTTCCCATTCAGGGTCGTCGGGGTTGACGAGCGCCTCGGAGCGACGCATCAGCGGAGTCTCGATGGGACCCGGGCACAGGCAATTGATCCTGACGCCGTGGGCCGCCATCTCACTGGCCGCGCTGCGGGTCAGTCCAAGGACGGCGTGCTTGGTGACGGCGTAGTCGGATCGGTTCGGTGCGAACTTCAGGCTGAGGATCGACCCCGTGTTCACCACAGCGCCAGCGCCTTCGGCCTTCATGTGAGGCAGGACGGCCTGCAGCCCCCAGAACATGCTGTTGAGGTTGACGTCGATGGCGCGCAGCCAGTCGGCGGGATTGGTGTCGACTATCGACTCGTGAACGCCCTCGACGCCTGCATTGTTGAAGAACAACGCCGGTGCGCCATGCTCGGCGGTGGCTGCCTCGACGTACCCGAAGACCTGCGCCCGGTCGGCGACGTCGGCGCGATGCGGCACGACGGACGTCGCCGCCTCGTTCGCCGTGGCCTTTGCTGCGTCGCCATCGATGTCGACGGCCAACACCTTGGCGCCCACGGCGGCCAACGCGAGCGTCACTGCCTTGCCGATGCCACTGCCCGCGCCGGTCACGATCGCGGACCGTCCTTCGAAGGACCATTCACCGGTCATTGCTTGGCCTCCTACTCATAGTTCACGCGCCCGCCGCTACACCCCGGGTGTTCGGTGTCGATGGACATTCTGGTAATTCGTCTAGGTAGCTGTCCACGGTGCCGGACACCGTCGCACCCGACCTGGATTTCGCTGGCAGACCCGTGATGCTCCAGGTCAGGCTTCAATTGCGAACTCCTGGCCCCTCGAACGACGAGGAAGGGATGGTGGCTGCTGCGACGAGCGTCACACTCGTACTGATTCATGACACTAAACACCCGTTACGACGGTGTCAACCAAATGCAGGAAGGTGTCGGACGATCGGAGGTGGAATCCGCCAGTCATCCATCGCGCGACACAACGACCGCCGCCGCGAGGATGGCGGGCGCGGCGCGCCCCTGGCCGATGTCGCGCCTAGACCGAATCGGGAAGGGCGGCACGCAACACCGACACGTGGTCGGTGGAGCGCTTGATCTCGCCCCGTTCGATGCGATGGGCGATCTCTACGACGGCCTGGTTGACCGGCGCCTGCCTGCCGGCCCTGGCCAGCTCTTCGACGACCCGACCGTTGATCTGGTCGACTTCGCTGCGGCGGGACTTGATCCAGTCCTGGAGCACGGTCGATAGCGTGTGCGACAGGACGTACTTCTCGAGGAGTACGTCCATCAGGGTGTCGACGAAGGCGTGCGGATTGGAGGGATCGACGGTGGTCAGGCCGAAGATGGGTACCACCGATCGGCCTGCGGCCACCGCAGCGTCGACCGCTTCATAGCCGGCCTGGAGCATCACCTCCTTCATCCCTGGGTGCTGTCCGGCCTCGACGATGGAGAGGTCGAGGATGGCCGACGGAACGAGTTCGGCGGCGTTGATGACCAGCTTCATCCACTTCGCCGATCGGATGTCGCTCACGACGTCGACGGATCCCGAGTGACGCAGCAGCGTCGCCACCTCCTCCTCGCGGCCGACGGTGGCCGGCCCGAGGCTGCCGACGGCGAACCAGCTGCGCGACCTCGGGGAGTGACGGTCGACCACGCCCGGTTCGAACATCGTCGACGAGATCTCGATGACGGCGCCCAAGGTGCGCTCTGCTCCCAGAACGTCGGTCATATCATCGACCGACATGCCGTTCTGCACTCCGACGGCGATGCCGTCGTCGGCGAGATGGGGCTTGATCAGTTCACACGCCCATCGCGTGTCGTAGGCCTTGACCAGCAGCAATACGACGTCGAACGTGCGACGCAGTGTCGCCACCTCGCAGAAGTGCAGCACCGGCACCGTGGCCGATACCTGTTCTTCGGGGGTCTCGACGCGGATCCCGTGCTCGCGAATGGCCTCGACGTGGGCGGGCCACTGCTCGATGAAGGTGACGTCGTGACCGGCCTCCGCCAGGTCGGCACCGATGGCCGCTCCGTTTGCGCCCGTACCGACGATCGCGATGGATGGCATGTCCCCTCCTCGTGTCTCTGCCCGGTGGGTCAGTACTCGTAGTCGACGATGGCTCGCCGAGCCACGAACTCGCCCGCGATCTTCGCGGCCTTCTGATGCTCGGGATGGGCCTGATATGCCTCGAGATCGGCGTTCGACCGATGCTCCGACACGAGGACCACGTCCCAGTGACCGTCGACGGTCCCCAGGTCCGGCCGCACGGTGATGGACTCGACCTCGTCGAGCGTCGCCAGCGCCTCGAGGGCCTCCTGCATCCGACCGATGTGCGCTACTCGCGTCTCGTCGTCGGGCGTGTCGAGTTCGAAGGCCACGATGTGTCTGATCACGGAAGACTCCTCGAACGTCTCGGCACGGGTGTGCAACGGAGATTAACACCAAACTCGAGTCGGTCCTAGAGGTTTGGTGCGGTCGACTTCGATCTCTGAACGGTGCGGCGAATGCGACTGACGACTGTGATTGTCTCGCAATGACATTGATCAACCCATGAGAGGAGGCGCTCGCGGTTTCGCCGACGACGGCATGTACATCGCCGTTGATTTGTAGCATGCTGCTAAACACGGTCGAGGAATTGAGGTGGGCCATGGGCATCGAGGAGCTCAACGTCGCGGTGGTGGGGACGGGCGCCAACGGCGCCTCGCTCGGCGCCGACATGATCCGCAGTGGGCTATCGGTCACATTCGTCGAACAGTGGCCTGCCCACGTCGAGGCGATGCGCGAGCATGGTCTGACCGTCAACTTTCCGGACGGCACGGTCGAGAACACGGCGGTGCAGGCCTACCACCTCTGCCAGGTCGCGGAGCTGCGGCGACCGTTCGACATCGTGTTCACCAGCGTGAAGACCTATGACACCCGCTGGGCAGTCGAGCTGATCAAGCCGCTGCTCCACGACCAATCCGTCGTCGTCGGTCTCCAGAACGGCATGACGATCGACGACGTCGCCGACATCGTCGGGCCCGAACGCACGGTCGGCGCCGTATTGGGCATAGCGGCCAACATGTTCGAGCCCGGAGTCGTCAACCGGCAGGTGTCGCGTGCGGATACCTGGACCACCGTCGGTACGTACGCCGGTGCCCCGACGCCGCAATTGGAGAACGTCCGCGCCGTGCTGTCCACCGCCGCGGTGACCGAGACGTCGCACGACATCCGGGCGTCGAAGTGGATGAAGCTCTTGGCCAACATTCCCGAGATGCTCCCCTCGGCCATCCTCGGCGTGCCCCTTCTCACCGCGGTCCACGTGCCCGGCGTGCGGGAGACGATGGACGAGGCGTCTCGCGAGGCGTACGCACTGGCCCGAGAACTCGGCATCGCGATGGTGCCGATATTCGGCATGACCGCCAACGACGTGCCCGACTCCGATCAGTACGCGCTGGACCTGCTCGATGCCGTCCTGAAGTCGTACTCGCTGGAGGACACTCGCGTTGCGGTGCTGCAGGATTGGGACAAGGGTCGCCATGCCGAACTCGATGCCTACAACGGCTACATCGTCGAGACTCGTCGCAAGCTCGGGGGCAGCGCGCCGGTGAACGAGGCAATCCTTCAGATTGCCAACAGGATCGAATCAGGAGACCTGAAGCCAAGTTTGGACAACGCGGACCTCTTGATCGCCGCCCGCGGGCTCGCCTGCTGACCGGGCGACGGGTGCCGCCCGGCCCCGTGGAGCGGTGCCCGCACGGCCCGGGAGCCTGGGGTCCCCTAGATCAGGATCGCGAGGGGATCCTCTATCCGTCTGACGAACGCCGACATCCACTGGGCAGCCACTGCGCCGTCGATCACCCTGTGGTCGGCCGACAGCGTGACCGTCATGACGGTGGCGGTGGCCAGTTCGCCGCCCACGACGACGGGACGAGGCGCAGCGCTACCCACGGCGAGGATGCCGGACTGCGGCGGGTTGAGAATCGCCGCGAACTCGCTCACGCCGTACATCCCAAGGTTGGACACCGAGAAGCTGCCGCCTTCGAGCTCCGCCTGCTTGAGCCGACCCTCGCGGGCCCGCCGTGCCAGATCGGCGACGGTGGTCGCCACGACGGACAACGACATCCCGTCGACGTCCCGCAACACCGGGGTGAGAAGACCTCCGTCGACCGCCACGGCTACAGCCACGTCCACCTTCTCGAAGCGTCGTAGCGACGTCTCGTTCCAGATCGAGTTGGCCTCCGGCACCTCGACCAGAGCTCCGGCGACTGCCTTCAGCACGAAGTCGTTGAGCGAAATCTTCACCGCTGCAACCTCGTTCACCGAGCGACGCAGATCCATCAGCGCGTCCACCCGACACTCCGCCTTGACGTAGAAGTGCGGCACGGTGATCTTGCTCTCGGTCAAACGCCGGGCGATCGCCTTGCGCATGCCGGTGAGTGGCTCGTCGGTGAAGCCGTCGGGCGTGGTAGCCGGTGCCGAAGCAGGCGTCGGCTTCGGGGATTCCGCGACCGGTGTGCCGGCCACCGGCTCCGCGGCGGCCAACCGCTCGAGGTCGCGGCGCACGATGCGTCCGCCGGGACCGGTCCCCGTCACCGTGGTGAGGTCGATGTCCTTCTCGCCTGCCAGTCTTCGCACCAGGGGTGTGGCGAACAGGCGTTTGCCAGTGGTGCCGGACGAGCCGGCGGGCGTCGTCTCGCGCTCGGGTTCGGCGGTCTGCTGGTTGGCAGCCGCGCGCACGGGTGCGGATTCACGCTGCGAGGCGGCCTCCAGCACCGGGGCTCCCGAGTCGGGGTCGGCCGGCGGTTCGGTATCGAGGTCTGCGTCGCTCTCTCCGGGAGCCAGCACGATCGCGATGGCCTCGCCGACGGTGATGGTGGCGCCCGGTTCGGCGATCAACCGGGCCAGCACGCCGGCGACTTCGGCCGCCAGTTCCACCACCGCCTTCTCGGTCTCGACCTCAGCCAGCGGGTCGCCGACTGCGACCTGCTGCCCCTCGGTGACGAGCCACGACTGGATCACGGCCTCGGTGGCGTTGGCAAGCACCTCAGGCATCCGTACCACAGTGGGCATCAGCGGTTACTTTCCGTCGTTTGGCTCGTCACGGGTTGTCCCATGCCGACTCTGATCTTCTCCAGGGCTGCGACGACTTCCTCGGTGCCCGCAATCGCGGCCCGTTCCAACACCTTCGAGATGCTCGGCGAGGCCTCCCCACCGGACACCCGCTCGACGGGTTGGTCCAACCAGTCGAACAATCGTCGCTGAATCTCGTCGGCCAACCACCCTCCGTAAGAACTCCCCCGCGCCCCCTGCTCGACGATCAGCACGGCATTGGTCTTCTTCACGCTGGCAGTGATCGTGTCCCAATCGATGGACGCGCGGTCGAGCCAGCGCAAGTCGATGAGTTCGGCATCGATTCCAGTCTGCTCGATGGCCTCAGCGCACCGGGCGACCATCGATAGATAGCTGATCACCGTCACCTCGGTGCCCTGTCTGCGAACTGCCGCGCGACCGGGAGGGATGACGTAGTCCAGGTCTCCCTCGGGCACCTCGTCGGCCTTGGCGTAGAGGTCGATGTGTTCGATCACCAGCACCGGATCCTGCAGCGCCAGTGCGGCATTCATCAGACCGACGTAATCTGCGGCGGTCGACGGCGCCACGATCCGCCATCCGGGGCTGATGGAGAACACGCCCGCCGGGTCCATCAGGTGCTGGGAACCGTAGCCCGACCCCATCGCGACCTTGGTCCGCAGCACGAACGGCACCGGGTTCTCGCCGCCGAACATGTGGCGTGCCTTGCCGATCTGGTTGAACACCTGATCGGCGGCGACCCACATGAAGTCGGGGTACATGAACTCGACCACGGGCCGAAACCGTCCGTCGAGCGCCAATCCGCCCCCGACGCCGGTGAAGGCGTTCTCACTGATCGGGGTTCCGATCACCCGGTCGTCGCCGTACTTGGCAAGCCCCTTGGTGGCGCCGTTGGTGCCGCCACCGAGTCGGTGCACGTCCTCGCCGAACACCACGATGCGGTCGTCGGTCGCCATCCGGCGATCCATCACGCCGGCGACCGCGTCGACGAACTTCGTCTTGCGCCAGGGGCCGTCGTAGTCGAGGGGATCCATTGCGGCCAGCTCGTCGAGCTCGCTCGCATCGCCGCGGACACCCACGTTGACGAACCCGGGGTCGGGCCACAGCTCCTCGCGGATGCGACGCTTGCCGTCCCTGTCGGGATCGCGTTCGGTGAGCTGGGCCGCTACGGCGGTCATGGCTTCCTGGGCCTGGGACCGTACTGCGGCGACGCCCGCCTCGTCGACGAGGCCGAGCGCGATCATCTCTCGCGCCACCCGCTCCAGCGGATCACGCTGCTTCCACTCGGCTTCCTCCTGCTTCTGGCGGTAGCCGAAGGCGCTTCCCGGGTACGGGCCGTTCTGGTGGAAGTACCGGTACACCTCGGCTTCGACGACGGCAGGCCCCTCCCCACTGCGCATCCGTTCGGCGGCCTGCTGCGTCGCGAGATGTACGGCAAGCGGGTCCATTCCGTCGACGCGCCAGCCGGGGATGCCAAAGCCCTGGCCACGGACCGAAAGCCGGGTGTCTGCGGTGATCTCTTCGACGTGGGTCGACACCGCATAGAGGTTGTTCTCGATGAAGAAGCAGAACGGCAGCTTCCACACCGCGGCGAGGTTCATCGTCTCGAGTACCGAGCCGATCTGACTGGATCCATCACCGAAGTAGCTGATGGTGAGATCGGTTGTGCCGCTGTGCTTCTGCGCCCAAGCATTGCCCGCGCCCATCGGCACGCCACCACCGACGATGGCATTCGTGCCAAGCGCGCCCGCCTCGAACCACTGCAGGTGCATCGAGCCACCGCGGCCCTTGCAGTACCCCTCCTTGAGTCCCAGGATCTCGGCGAGCGTGCGTTGCAACACCCGCTGGATCTTCGGGGTCACCACGGCGGCCGGATCGAGAGCGCCCCCGCTGACGTGCGTGAGCGCCTTGGCGAGGAACTGGTGGTGGCCGCGGTGCGAACCGTTGACCGCGTCGGTGGACCGCAGCCCGACGATGGATCCCACCGCGCCGCCCTCCTGACCGATGCTGGAGTGCGCGGGCCCGTGCACGAGGCCCTCGCCCGCGAGTTCGAGCACCGTCTCCTCGAAGGCGCGAATGAGGTGGAGCTCGACGAGCATCGTCGCGAGAAGAGCTGGGTCGGCAGCCTTCCAGTCGTCCTCCGTGGTCGTCAGCTCGACCCACGAAGCATGTGTCTCAAGGCTGCGTTCGAGTGGCATGAACCCTCATCTCGGTTGGCGGCAGCGCTCGACCAAAGTGAGCGCGACCACATCAACCTAACCTTATTGGATCCAATTTGGCTAGAGTCGGTGCGCAAACGGGATCAAAGCGCCTATTCTGTTCCGTATTGGATCCATTGAGCTGAGGAGTGACGATGCCCGTGCCTGGCCTGGTCGGCACCGACCACATTGGATTCACCGTGCCGAACCTCGAGGAGGCCCACGACTTCTTCGTTCGGATCCTTGGTTGTACGCACGTCTACTCGCTGGGGCCGTTCGAGCACGACGACGACTGGATGCGCGAGCACCTCGACGTGCACCCACGCACGGTGATGCGGCAACTGCGGTTCTACCGTTGCGGCACGGGGGCCAACTTCGAGGTGTTCCAGTACGAACCGGCCGACGGGCAGGCCCCCATCCCGCGCAATAGCGACCTCGGCGGGCATCATCTCGCGTTCTACGTCCACGACCTGGACGACGCCGTGAAGTACCTTCGCGCCGAGGGGATTCGCGTCCTTGGCGATCCGACCCCGAGTCGCAACGCCAGCGAGGGACAGCGGTGGGTGTACTTTCTGAGCCCATGGGGGATGCAGTTCGAGCTGGTGAGCTTTCCGAACGGCAAGGCCTACGAACAGGACGCCGAGGTGCTGCTGTGGAACCCGAATCAGCCGGCGGAGTAGGCCGCGTCCGCGACGGAATCACCGGCGCCCGTGTCGCCGACGAACTGCGTTCGGCCATTTTGCACGGCGAGCATCCGCCGGGGACGCGATTGCGCCAGGAGGAACTCGCCGCGCAGTTCGGTGCCAGCCGGGTGCCCGTGCGCGAGGCGCTGCGAATTCTGCAGTCGGAGGGCCTGATCACGACAGTGGCCAACACGGGCGCGTGGATCGCCCGCCTGAGCCTCGACGAATGCATCGAGCTGTACCAGGTTCGCGAGCGGATCGAACCACTGTTGCTGCGGTACAGCATGCCCGCGTTGCGTGACGACCAGATCGCCCGCCTGGTCGAGCTGGTCGACGAGATGGCGCGCGCCCGCGACGTCGAAGAGTTCTTGGAGCTCGACCGCGAATTCCACCTCGGCAGCTACGCCGGCGCGGACACCACCTTTCTCGGTCCGACGGTCCTGCGGTTGTGGAACACCACCCAGCACTACCGGCGCGCCTTCACCCGGCTCCTCGACCTCGACGGCAACCGCATCCTGCATGACGAGCACCACATGCTGGTGACGGCGATCCGAGAGCAGGACAGCGAGGAGGCTGAGCGGGTTCTGGTGGGCCACATCCGTCGCACCCGACTCCAATTGGCGCGTCATCCAGAGGTGTTCGCGTGATTCGTCCGATACGCCGATCGCGTCGGCGGCCCTAGTGAGCGCGACCGTGCACGAACCAGACACCCTCGAACTGCTCCGGTCCGGGGTTGCGCAGCACATGGGGGATGCTGGAGTCGAAGCCCAGCGACTCGCCTTGGCGCAACAGGAAGACCTCGTCGCCCACGGTGATCTCGACCTCCCCGGCCAGCACGAAGCCGTACTCATAACCGTCGTGGACCGACAAGTGGTCACCGTCGCTCGACGTGGCGCCCGGCGCGTACGTGATCTTCATGAAGTTGACGCCATGTTCCGGGGTCGCCGCAAGCCGCTCCCACATCACGCCCTCGGCCATCGCCAGGGAGGGTCGGTGCGAGGGGTGAACGACGGACACCCGGTTCGCGTATTCGGTCGGCCGCCATGCGTGGACCGGGTCCACTCGCCGGCCGGAGCCGTTGGCTCCGTTGGACGTCCCGCGACTGGGCGCGGCAGCGACCGGGGCCGTGAGTGATTCGTCTTCGAACAACTCGTCGATGGAGACGTTGAGGAGCTGTGAGAAGGCGTACAGCGTCGCAACCGAGGGCTGGGACTTGCCGTTCTCGATCTGCGAGACGAGCGACGGGGACACATCGGCCTGCCGGGCGAGCTCGCGAAGCGAGACGCCGGCCTGCAACCTGATGGCCTTGAGTCGCCGACCCAGTTGATCCATCGTGTCCCTGCCGTTCAGTGAGCTCCTAGTGGCGTTCCGGCCGGTGTCGGCGCGCCTGAGGAGACATTAGCAGCACTGTACGCCGTGCGCCCCGGACAACGGATTGACGTGGCTGACAGGCAGCTTGGGGTTCTGTCGTGGGGACTTCTCGTCCGACAGTCGTTCATCTAGACTGAACACTGCCGTTACGTCGGCACCTTGCCCCATGATGGAGGAAATCTCGTGACCGTTGAGTCGAACCAAGGCCGCGCCCTGGTGGTGGGCGTGACCGGAATCGTCGGGCAGGCCGTAGCGCGCAACCTACTCGCCGACAGATGGCAAACGTTCGGCCTGTCGCGCAGCGGTTCCGCCATCGACGGCGTCACCCCCGTACAAGCCGACCTCGGCGATCCGGACGGGCTCTTACGTGCGCTCGACGGGGTGAACCCCGAACTCGTGGCGATCACCGCGTGGACCCGCAAGGACACCGAGGCCGAGAACATCGCCGTCAACGGCGGGGCGGTGCGCAATCTGCTGGCTGCGCTCGAACCGTCGAAGTCGACGCGGCACGTCGCGCTGATGACCGGCCTCAAGCACTATCTCGGCCCGTTCGAGGCCTACGCCACCGGGGAGATGCCGGACACCCCGTTTCACGAGGAGGAGCCCCGGCTCGACGCGCCCAACTTCTACTACGCCCAGGAGGACGAGCTCTTCAGCTCCGCGCAGCGCAACGGGTTCACCTGGAGCGTGCACCGGGCGCACACCGTGTTCGGCTATGCCACCGGCAATGCGATGAACATGGTCGCGACGCTGTGCGCCTACGCCGCCATCTGCCGGAAACGTGGTCTGCCGTTCGTGTTTCCCGGTTCGGAGACCCAGTGGAACGGCGTCACCGACGTGACCGACGCCGAGCTGCTGGCCGAGCAGATCCTATGGGCGGCAAGCCATGACGCGGGTCATGACCAGGCTTTCAACATCGCCAACGGCGACGCGTTCCGCTGGCGGTGGCTGTGGCCGCAGGTGGCCGAGCACTTCGGGCTCGAGTGGGAGGGCTTCTCCGGCGAACCACGCACCCTGGAGAAGGCGATGGTGGGCATGGAAGGAACGTGGCGCGAGATCGCCGACGAGCACGGCCTGGTGGAGTCGCACCTGTCCCGGGTGGCCTCCTGGTGGCACACCGACGGGGACCTCGGCCGTAACATCGAGGTCCTCACCGACATGAACAAGAGCCGCAAGGCGGGTTTCACGGGCACCCGCGACACCAGGGACAGCTTCTTCGACTACGCCGAGCGTTATCGCGCCGCGCGCGTCACGCCGTGAGCTGAGCGCTCAGTTCGATGTGAGCCTTGATCGTCGACTCGGGGTGTTGGGCCGCCTCGAGCGCCGCCACGGCGTCGTCGATGCCGAACCGCTGCGTGACGATTCCCGTGAGGTCGATACCGCTGTTGGCCAGGAAGCGCAGCGTCTCGGGCCAAACCCCGGGTGACCCAATGGAACCCGTGATGCGCAGTTCCTTCGACTGGATCAGGCCCAGCTTCGCGGGCGCCTCCCTTCCGACGTCGATCCCGATGTAGGCGACGCGTCCGCGGAAGGTCACCAGTTCCAGTGCGCGCGCCATCACCTCGGGCCTGCCGCTGGCCTCCACCACCAGGTCGGCTCCACCCCGACCGGTGATAGTGGCCAGCAGGTCCTCGACGTCGTCGGGGGCCACCGCGTGATGCGCGCCAAGGGCCTTCGCCGAGGATCGTCGGTCCTCTGAGGGCTCGGCCACGACGACCACCGCGCCCATCGCCACCGCGGCCGCCACCACGGCCAATCCCACCGGACCCGCCCCGAGGACGACGACGGTGTCACTGGCGTCGACGCCACCGGCCCGCACCAGCGCGTAGTACGCCACGCTGAACGGCTCGACGAGGGCCCCCATCGTGTGGGACAACCCGTCGGGAAGGCGGTGCAGCCACTCGGGACGGGCGACGAAGAACTCCGCCGCCGCACCGCTGATCGAGAAGCCGAAGTGGTCCTCGCCGATCACGCACTCCCCCACCACCCGATCACCGGGAGTCAAGCCGGTGACGTCGTCGCCCACCGCGACGACCTCGCCCGACCACTCGTGGCCTGGAATCAATGGATAGGCGAACGGGATGATGTAGCGGCCCTCCAGCAGTTCGATGTCGGAGTGGCAGACCCCCACCGAGCGGGCGGCCACCAGCACCTCGTCGGCCGCGATCTGCGGAACGCTCAGCTCCGCGACGGCGGCTACTCCCCGCTCTCGATACTGCAGTGCCTTCACCGGTCCTCCTTCGTCGCGACGGCCCGCGGGTCGAAGAGCACCTTGCCCTCCAACCTTCCCGTGGCCAGTAATTCAAGCTGCTCGGGCAGATCTTCGAGCGGATGCACCGACTCCAAGACCTCGCCGGCGAGATCGGTCGCCGAAAGGATCTCCAGCGCCGCGCCGAGATCCTCGCCGCACACGTGCGCCAGCGTGGTGACGATGGAGATCTCCCGCATCACCAGCGTGTGCACGTCCACCTCCTGCTGCCGCGACGGCAGGCCGACCTGAAGGATGGTTCCCCCGGTACGCACCATGGAGATCGCGTTGTTCAATTGTCCTGGCGCACCGCTTGCTTCGATGACCACCTCGACCCCGCGCAGTTGCGACGCCGCGTCCGTCCCCGCCGCGACCGTCCGCGCCGCACCGAGGCGCTCGGCCCGCTTCAGCCGCGTCCCTGCGAAGTCGACGACGGTGACGTCGACGTCGGCGAGGGACGTCAGTCCCGCCAATACGAACGACCCGATCGCGCCGGCGCCGATCAGGACCACGCGGTCCCCATCGACCGCTCCCGCGCGCCTGGCCGCGTGCAGGCCGACCGCCATTGGCTGTGCGAGTCCTGCACTGTCGAGCGACATCTCGGCGGGCACCCGGGTCAGCACCCGTTCGGGAACCGACACGTACTCGGCCATGCCGCCGCCCGTGTTGAGCCCCAGCGTGTAGTAGACGTCGCACAGGTTGGTACGACCCTCCCGACACCGGCCGCACTCACCGCACGACACGCCCGCACCGGACGCGACGACGTCGCCGCGGGCGAAGTGACCGCCGTCGGCCGCCTCGACCACCTCACCGACGAACTCGTGCCCGAGCACCATCGGCCCGCTGTGCGCGGTGACCGGGTGAACGCGGTTGACGGGGAACGTCTTCGGGCCGCTGGACCATTCGGTGGCGTCGGTGCCACAGACCCCGCTGCGAAGTACGCGCAGGATCGCCTCACCGGGTCGGCGGACGGGCTCGGGTACGTCCTCGACGCGGACGTCATGCGCGCCGTGATAGACAGAGGCGCGCATCAGCCCTCCTCGCCGCGTCCCGCGGTGGTGTTGAGGTGCGACTGCGAATTGCGCACCACCGGCAGTAGGCCGCCTACCGCGTAATACCGCTGCCCGGTGACCAGCAGTTCCTCGGCGGGGAACTTGGTGACCACCTCGCAACCCGTCGCCGTCACCACGACCTCCTCCTCGATGCGCGCGGCACCGATGCCATCGGCCGACGGCCAGTAGGTTTCCAGTGCGAAGAACATGCCCTCGACGAGCACCTCGGGATGGTCCAGGGACACCAGCCGCGAGAAGATCGGCTTCTCCCAGATCGACAGCCCGACACCGTGGCCGTACTGCAGGGCGAAGGCCGCTTCCTCGTCGGGGAAGCCGAATTCCTGGGCCGTGGGCCACACCGACACGATGTCGGCAGTCGTCGCCCCGGGACGCACCAACGCGATGGCGCGATCCATGTACTCCCGCGCCCTGACGTAGGCATCGTGTTGCGCGCTGCTGGCCGAGCCGACGGCGAAGGTCCGGTAGTAACACGTCCGATACCCGTTGTAGCTGTGCAGGATGTCGAAGAACGCGGGGTCGCCCGGCCGGATGATCCGATCGGAGTAGACGTGTGGGTGTGGCGAGCAGCGCTCGCCCGAGATGGCGTTGACGCCCTCCACGTACTCCGATCCGAGGTCGTAGAGAGTCTTCGCGACCAGGCCCACCGTCTCGTTCTCCCTGACCCCGGGCCGCAGGAACTCGTACAGCTTGTCGTAGGCCGAGTCGACCATCGAGGCGGCCTGCGTCAGCAGGGAGATCTCGTCGGGCGTCTTGATCGCGCGGGCCGCCAGGAAGACCTGCTGGCCGTCGACGACGTCGACGCCGGCCGCTTGCAGCGCGAACAGGATGGGCAGTTCGATGACGTCGACGCCGAGCGGTTCGTCGATCAACTCGAAGCGCTCCAGTTCGCGCTTGATCTTGCGGGCCACCTCGTCGGCGATCCCGGCGTCCGGGTTGAACGCCCCGCGCAGGGTCGAGATGCCAGCGCGCGCACCGGATTCGATGCGGGGCCGGACCGCACCGTGATGTGGTGCGTGGGGGTCGGCGTCCATCTCGGCGGTCGTCGTGGAGAGCCACGGGTTGTACAGCTGGTGGTGCCGCGCCGCGGAACCGAAGTCCCACACGATCGGATCGGAATTGCGGGTCAGCAGCGCGAACCGGATCATCTTGTCCATCGCCCACGTACCGATGTGCGTGGCGGACATGTATCGGATGTTGGAGAAGTCGAAGGCGAGCACCGCGCCCAGATCGGACTTCTCGAGTTCGACCTTGAGCCTCCCGAGGCGCTCCTCGCGCAAGCGGTCGAAGTCGATGCGACTCTCCCAGTCGACCGCATTGGTGCCGAATGTTGCCGTGCCAGTGTCCATGTGAAGTCCCTTTCGGTTACGCGTTTCCTAGACGCTGGTGCCGCGGCGCGAGCGCGCCACGGTGTAGAGCACTGCCGCGATGAGAATCAGTGCACCCTGGAAGAAGTACTGGGCAGCCGAGCCGAGATTGAGGACCGCAGTGGCGTTGAGCAACTGCTGTAGTGCCACCGCACCCACCAGGGTGCCGATGAACGTGCCGCGGCCGCCGAGCAGGCTGGTGCCGCCGAGCACGACGGCCGTGACGCTGGTCAACGTGAAGGCCGAGCCTTGGGCCGGGTCACCAATTCCATACTGCCCCATGAACATCAGCGCACCGAGGAAGACGAACAGCGATGAACCCACGTAGGCGAGGATGACGGTCTTGCCGATGCCGATGCCGATGCGACGCGCGGCGGGTTCGTTGGAGCCGACGGCCCGCAGATTCCAGCCGAGTCTGCGGCGGCGCAGCACGTACTCCATTCCGATTGCGATGAGGACGAAGACGACGAAGGCCGCTGGCAGGGGGCCCACCCGATAGTTGACCGCGTCTTGGAATGCGGTAGCGACGTACCCGTCCTGGGTGGGCCTCAGCAGGAACGCCACACCGCCGAGCGCGATGTAGAGCGTCAGCGTGGCTGCGATCGGGGTGAACCTACCAAAGCGGATGAGGGATCCGTTGATGGCGCCCACCGCTGCCGCGACGACGAGCATCACCACCAGGCCCAGGACGACGGTCGTCGCGGACGCGCCGTCGACGATGAAGAACGACGAGATCACCACCAGAAGCCCGGCGAGCGGCCCCACCGACAGGTCGATGCCACCGATGAGCAGGGCGATGGTCTGCCCCATGGCGATCAGCCCGATCGCCGTCGCGGCCGTCAGGATCGTCGAGACGTTGAAACTCGACAGGTAACGCTCGCTTCCCGGGGCGATGCACGCGCCGAGCACCACCATGAGCACCAGCAGCAGCATGGCAGGTGAGTAGTCGCCCGCGAGCAGTCGGCGCAGGCCTGACGTTCGCGCGTCACGCTGCGCCGCGGCCACCGACACCGCCTCGGCCGTCGACGTCACCGCGGCGGAGACGATGCGCTCCTCGGTCACGTCGGCTCCGGCGAGGGTCTCCACGACGTGGCCCCGCGACATGACCAGCACCCGGTCGCAGAGACCTTCGAGTTCCTTGGCGTCCGAGGACGCCACGATCACCGGAACACCCCGTGCCGAGGCGCCCCGCAGGATGCCGTAGATCTCGGCCCGGGCTCCGACGTCGACGCCCTGCGTGGGTTCGTCGGCCACCAGCAGCACGGGCTCCGAGAGTAGCGCGCGCGAGATGACGACCTTCTGCTGGTTGCCGCCGGACAGGGCCGAGACGGCGGCCTCCATCGAGGGCGCCTTGACCGAGAGCGACTCCAATGAGGCCCGGACGGAATCGGTTTCGCGCCGGCGGCTGAGCAGCGGCCCGACCGTGAACGACTTCAGCGCCGTCAACGCGGCGTTCTCCCGCACCGATAGGCTCATGGCCAGGCCTTCGGCCTGCCGGTCGGCGGGCACGAATCCGCTGCGGTGCAACAGACTTCGCGCGTCGTGCACCTCGGCGCCGACCGTGACGGTTCCGGTGAAGCTCTCCAGGCCCGCCAGCGCCCTCAGTAGTTCGCTCTGGCCGTTGCCGACGACTCCGGCGATGCCGATGATCTCACCGGGCGTGGCAGACACCGAGATCGCGTCGAAGCCGGGACCGCAGAGTCCATCGATGACCAGGTTCGGCTGATCGCCGGAACGGCCGGTGTGCTTGTCGGGGAAGGTCGAGTCCAGTTTGCGGCCCACGATGAGCTCGAGCAGCTCGCCGTCGGTGATCGCCGCCACGGTGGAGGTTCCGCGCACCCGGCCGTCCCGCAGTACCGTCACCCGGGTGGCCAACTCCCGCACCTCGGCCATCCGGTGGGTGATGTAGACGACCGCGGTGCCCTCGGCGACGACGTCGCGGATTCGACGGAATAGCATCTCGGCCGCGTCCGCCGCCAGGGGTGCCGTGGGTTCGTCCAGCACGAGGATCCTCGGCGTGACGGCGAATCCCTTGGCGATTTCCAACAGGTGTTTCTCCGCCAGGGTGAGCGACTCGACGCGATCGCCGAGATGGACCTTCAGCCCAACCCCATCCAGGATGGCGCGCGCCACCTCGTTGGTCGGCCCGTGCGCGAACACTTCGTCCGGCAGCGCGACCTGAAGGTTCTCCAGTACCGTCAGATCCGGTAGCACGGCTGGATGCTGGTGGACGATCGAGATGCCCAGTTGCGCAGCGGCCTTGGGATCCAGCCCCGACACGACCTCGCCGCGCACCGTGATGGTGCCAGCGTCGGGGGTGACGGCGCCGGTGGCGACGCCCATCAGCGTCGACTTGCCGGCACCGTTCTCACCGAGGACCGCGTGCACCTCTCCGGGCAGCACCACCAACGACACGTCGGTCAGCGCGGAGACGCCGGCATAGTGCTTGGAGATCCCCGCCAGCTCCATCGCGGCGTCCCCGGTCATTTCGACGGCCATGACGTCGGTGTTCGGTTGAGTCACTGCATCGTCCTTCGTCTCGTCGGCTCAGCCATCGAGCTGCGCCTGCTGGTCGCCCGGCATCGTCGCGGACAGGTACGTGTCCGGGGGCAAGTCATGTCGGCATTGCACAGGTTTGGCCGGATCGGTCGAGTCCTCGAAGACGGGTCCCTTGAACGACGTCTCGGCGGGGATCTGGCCGCCCGTCGCCCGGGCCACCGCGTGCTGAATTGCCAACCGCACGTTGTCGTTTCCGGTGGTGACGGTGATCATGTCGAACGGGTTGGTCTTCTGGTTGTCCGCCCAGAAACAACTCAGCGAGTTGCCGTCCGACGTCGTCAGCGCGGGAATCGGGCGTCCACTCTTGGTGAACAGCGGAAGGGCGCTGACCAGCGTGGGCCCGAAGTCTGACACGATGACGTCGATCTTCGGGTACTTCGCGATGTCGGCGGTGAGCAGCTGTTGGGTCAGCGTCGGCTCCCAGTTGGTCGGCTGGAACGGTGTCTGGCCGATGAACGTGTAGTCCGAGCCCAGATCGCCGCTGAGGGCCTCGTATTCGGTGGTGCTCTGACTCGATCCCGCGGGTCCCCCGAGAAACAGGATGTTGCCCCCCTTGGGGACGTTCTTCTTGATCCAGGCCGCCCAGTTGTGGGCGTCGTTGGCGAAGTCGTCGCCGATCCACTCGTCATAGTTGACGCCGGCCTTGCCACCTGGGTCGACCCGGTAGGGAACCGTGACGACGCCCTCCTGGTACGCGGCGGTCAGGGCGGGCAGCACGGCCTTGCCTGCGTCGGGGAAGACCACCATCGCGTCGACACCCGCGGCCACCATGCCCTTGATGTCCGAGATCGCCTTGAGGGTGTTGCCCTGACCGTCGGCGTATCGAAAACCCTTCACACTCGGGCATTTGGCGGTCTCCTCCTTGCCCGTGGCCGTCGCGACCAGCCGCCAGCTGTTCCCGCCGTTGCCGTCCAGCAATCCGAACTCGATTGGCTTCGGACCGCACCATGACGGAACATCCTGCGAGGTAGCCGAATCGCGGACGGCGGGCGCCGCTGTCTCGGAGGCGGACGTGCAGCCGCCCACGAGGGCGACCACGGCGGTGATCGATCCGATCAGGACCGTGGACCGTACAGTCATGAGCTTCGTCTTCCTGGTGGTTCGGTTGTCGGCGACGGTTCAGGCGGGTACCGCGGCGGGTTTGGCCCGCGTGGTGAACGCGGCGAGGATCGCCTTCCAGTCGAGCGTGTACAGCGAGATGCCGATCGCCAGCGCGGCGGCCTGTACGAGCGGCGAGATGGCCGAGGACACCCCCAGCACGGTGACGAACTGGATGAGCTGCTGGAGGAAGATGGCGGCGATGACCGTGGGCAGCGCGAAACCGCGGCCGCCGAGCAGCGACGTACCGCCGAGGACGACGGCCGCGATGGATGGCAGCAGGTAACCGTCACCCACGTAGGCCGACGGCATCGAGGTGATGCCCGCGATGAGAATGCCTGCCAGGCAGTACAAGAGTTGCGCCCACACGTAGGCCAGCGACTGGTGCAGCCGGATCCGCAGGCCGGCCGCACGCGCCATCCGCCAGTTCGCGCCGATCGCCTCGAAGCGGCGGCCGGCGACGGTGCGCTTGACGCATACCGCCACGACGATCAACGCGGCTATGGCGAAGAACACCGAATTCGGGATGCCCAGCGTCGACCCGCCCGCAATGCCCGCGAGTAGATCCGTCGTGGTGCGCGGACGTCCGCTGGAGATGGCGAGGTTGATGCCATAGAGCACGGCGTTGGTGCCCAGGGTGGCGATGATCGGGTTGAGCCCGAGGGTGGCGATCAGCACCCCGCTCAGCAGGCCGGCGATGACGGCCACGAGGAGCGCCAAGCCGATGGCAGGAAGCAGCAGCGAGCCGTCCCCGTTGGGGACGTGGGTGACCATGACGACGGCCAGGGAGATGCCCCCTGCCACCGACAGATCGATGCCTCCCTGCTGGACGACGAGCATCTGCCCGAGTCCTGCGATCGCCAGGACTGCCGCCACCGGCAGCATGCCGGACAGCGAGGTGAACGAGACACTGGCGGGCTCGACGATGGCACTGATGATGAACAACAGCGCGGTCGAAGCGCCGACCGTCGTCAGACCCTTCGACGGGGACACCCGTGTGCCGGGCGCCGTGGTCGGCTTCTCGTCGACGGAATCGGACCGCGGGTGTGCTGCTGACATGATCGCTTCGCCTCCACTGTGAGGACATTCGACGTCTCGCCCCAGTTGTGAACAGGGTCACCATCGAATGTTCAGTCGTACTGTACGGTGTGACGTGGAAACGCACAAGGAGTCCACTTTCGTGCAGCACGGCGGGCGCGCGTCGTGGCGGCTACGGGGATGCGATTAGCGCTGAGCCCGACCCGTTCGCCGCCCCGCCACTCAGGGACAAATCTCGAGAAGACGAAAATCTTCCGTCCACAGTCATATTCGTGACGTCAACTTGCGCGACGCCCCGGCGCCGGCAAGGCGGGCCGGCGGGAGGTTACCGACTAGGCCGCAAGGGTCTCCGTGGAGTTGAGCGGTGACGGCGTGGCGCCCCTGCCGCCCGTCTCCAATGCCTAAGGTTCGACGGGCCACCAGGTCAGTTGATGATCTCGCCACCCTCGTTCGAGAGGAGCACAGACAGGCGTTCCCGCCAGGTCTGCAGTTGATCGGGTGTCAGTCGCGTCCACCCGGGGATCTCCCCAACGATTCGCAGAGGCGACGTACTGCGGTACGACCGGGTGGGGTTACCAGGGAACTTCTTGTCGGTCACATTTGGGTCGTTCTCGAAGTCTCCGGTGGGCTCCACTTCGTACACCCTCGGGGCGGCGTCGCCCTCGGCGAGTTCTGCGGCGATCTCCGCAGCAAGGCCGGCTCCATCGACACGTGCGGTGAAGTAGACGTGGTTCATCACGATCTCGGGGCGGTAGTTCGAACGACGACCCGGGGTGAGGAACTCACCCACCTTCAGATCCGCGATGGTGCCATGGAAGAACGGACCCACATCAAGCGGTTTGGACACGGTAATTCCTCCGACGAATTGCTGGGACGGGCAAGCATGCAGCACCACCCCGCCCTTGCCGCAAGCCCCCCACCGTGCCTTATCCTGAAGTGGGACAGGGCGTGTGGATCTCCTGCCAACGGTCCCGCCGGGTGTTCTCCGTAATCCATCGGGTTAGCATTGCGCGCGACGGCCACCGAACTGCGCCAAGCGCCGGCGGGGCCGGCACAGCTTCGTCGAAGCACCTCGATGTCGGTGACGAGCCCGTCGGGTAACGACAATCGCACGCTTCCGCCGCGTGACCGCACGCAACCCACGGGCAATGAGGCCAGCCCCATGGTGTCGCGCACTCGGGACAAGACACCGCGCAACGCGGCGTTCCACGACGGGGGGCGGTCCTTGGGCCACAGGATGCCTGCGAGCTCATCCTGCGCAACATCGCGATTGCGATTGACGGCCAGGTACGCCAGGACGTCGACGCAACGTGCTCCACCAACTGCCGCGGGTCGACGACCTGCCCAGAGTGGACGACCCGCACGTCGCCGATGAGACGAATTACGACCGCCTCGTCCTCGTCCATCTGCGCCAGAATAAGACAGACCTGGCTTCGCTGTGACGGTGGGAGCTTGCGTGAAATTCCCGTCGCGGAGCAAATGCGGAAACAGGGGGCGTCGAAATTTGTAGTCCACCGGGGTGAAGGCGAGGGGGACCCGTTTGGTGGTCGCATCGGCGCCGACCACCTTGGCCACAGCAATGTCTCGATGACTCAGGACGACCACATGAGCCGCGGCCGAGTTCACCCCAAGTAGCCGAACTGCTGGATCGGCTCGTTGGCGGATCCGACGATGAACCCACTGGGTAGCCGCGCGAAATGATCTTGCTTGGTGAGTATGCATTTCTAGGCTACAGACTTGCGATTTGCATACTCAAGGAGTCGATATGGTGCCAACCCGTAGCACTCCGCTCCCGCCCGCACTCGCTCAGGCGTCGATGACGACCGTCCGGCCACGCGACGCAGGCGACATCTACGCACACCCGCGTGTCGAGTTCGCCCGCCACACTGAACGCGGGCTATTGCATCGCGTCGGCGATCTACGGTCCCGACGACGTCGTCGTGATGGGGCCAAGCGCGGCGTGCCTGCACGGGGTGATCCCCCGCGCCCTGGCCACGGCGACAGTCGCCGTCCCTCGCCAGCACCGCGAGATCGCGCTATCGGACCGACCGGCGGTCGTGCGATTCATCAAGCGCGACATCGCCGTCCTGGACGCCGAACGCATCCAGACCCCACTGGGACCGGTTCTCGTCACTACACCTGAACAGACGGTCCTCGACCTCGCCCATCGCCCGGAGCTTGGCGACATAGGAGCCGACGTCGGGGCCGCGGTGACCGCCCTCTATGCGCGAAGTGACCGCGACCGACTCGAGATGCTCGCCGGTGAGCAGAGGCGGGCAGCTTCGCTGCGGCGGACCGAAGCGTGGGTTCACACGTGAACCACGATGAACGCGATTCCGTCTCAGACCAATTCGGCGTCTCCACCGAACAAGTCGAGCGCGACCATCTCATCTCTCACGTGCTGGCATTCCTTAGCACGCACGTCGAAAACAGAATTGATTTCATCGGCGGCACAGCACTGGCGCGAACCCACCTCCCAAAGGGGCGACTCACCCTCGAACCGACGCTCAGCAGCGTGGCAAGCATCCAGCCAGCGATCCTTCGATCGCCGAGCGGACTGTCCGTCCGGGTCCAATTGCCGTCCTCCCACGATCGGACGGTGTGGCCAGCCGAGCGACGCGCACTCTTCCAGCGGTACGCAGACGCGCCTGCTGCGAAGTTGCTGGTCCCAACCTTGCCCGCGTTCGCCGCATCGAAGACGGCGACGTGGACCGACCGCCTCAGCGTCTCTGCAACGGAAGCCCTCGACGTGGTACGCGAAGCGTGGCGGGTAGTGACGGAAACCCCGGATGACCAGCACGGAGCCGAGACCCCCGACTTATAAACGATGACTCAAGATCTTCACCCTTGAATCACCCTCTGACGTAGGGCGGGTGGGGCTCGAACCCACGACCAACGGATTATGAGTCCGCGGCTCTAACCGACTGAGCTACCGCCCCTTGGCGCACGTGCGCGGCAATCATGGTCCCACAGGGTCCACGGGAGAAGCACCGGCCACGTCGAACGACGATCACGAGCGACCGCGTCGAACTAGGCTCCGATCGTGATTCGCTTCCTGCTGCGTGTCGTCGTCTTCCTCGGCTCGTCCGCGATCGGGCTGCTGGTCGCGTCATGGCTGGTGAGCGGGGTCAGCATCCGGCCGCTGGGGTTCCTCACCGCGGTCGTGGTCTTCACCGTCGCCCAGGCGATCCTGGCGCCGTTCTTCCTGAAGATGGCCAGCCGTTACGCCTCGGCGTTCCTCGGTGGCATCGGCCTGGTGTCCACCCTGGCCGCCTTGATCCTGGCCTCCGTGCTGACCCACGGGCTCAGCATCCGCGGCATCGGTTCGTGGGTGGCGGCCACCGTGGTGGTGTGGCTGGTCACCGCCGTCGCCACGCTGCTGCTGCCGATGCTGCTGCTCAAGACCAAGACCACCCGATAGCACCGTGAACAGACCGTCGATCGTCGGCTTGCTGACCATCTGGTGCGTCCTGGTGGTCATGCCGGCCTGGATCGTCTTCGTGACGTTCCGCGGCGCCGACCCGAACGCCCCGATCTTCGGTCCCATCGTCATCATCTGGATCGTCGGCTATCTGCTGCAGTTCGGCGTGTTCATGGTCATCGCTCGCAAGGCGCGCGGCAACAGTTTCGGCGGTTGGCTGCTGGCCTCGACGATGCCGTTCGTCGCCGACTGGACCGTCCCCGTCGCGCCCTGGTCACCAGCCGCGGTCCTGGTGGTCGTGGCGGCCTACTCCGCGTGGTTCTACTCTCGGCTCGCCCGCAGCGACGACTTGCGGCGCAACGGAATTCCGGCCACCGGACGGGTGCTGGAGGTCGAACAACCGCTCTTGAACACGATCGTCAACAGCGTCTACATCCGTCGCACGATGACCCTGCGCATCGAACGTTCCGACGGCACCCCACCCTATGATGCGAAGTATTCGGGCACGTTCATGCTCGGCGCGATCCCCTCCCCCGGTGACGTGTTCAACCTGCGAGTCGACCCGAGTGACCCCACGCACTTCGAGACCACCGACCTCATCGCCGGCTCCTCCGATCAGCCTCGAATCCAGGATTCCTCCCTCGCCGCCCAGCTACGGCAGCTCGACGACATGCACCGCCGCGGCGCGCTGACCGACGCCGAGTTCACCACCGCCAAGCAGCGCCTCCTGCGCGACTAGCGCTCAGCTGAACACCGGCTGCTCCTCCAGCCCCAGGACCTACCGCTCGGTGCCGTGCTCGATCCGCGGTCGTCACCACCCCGGGTGACGGCGCCACGAGCCGGGTCAACCGGTCGTAGCGACGATCGTCGTCCACGTCGGTGATCATGTCGCTCCATCGCGCCGACACGCGGGAACGCGACGTTCCCCTGCCCCGCGGCCCCCGAGTGGCTACGGTCGCGATCATGATCACTGACACGACCCCGGCAGAGCGCATCTTCCGCGGCGGCACCATCCTGACGATGGACGACGCCCGACCGCGCGTCCAAGCCATCGCCATCGGCAGCGGTCGCATCCTGGCCGTCGGCGACGACGCCGACGTGATGGTCAGCCGCGGCGAGGGCACCGAGGTGATCGATCTGCATGGGCACACCCTGATGCCGTCGTTCGTCGATGCCCATGGGCACTTCGCCAACGCACCGCAGATCGTCAAGTGGGCCAACGTATCCGGCGAGCCTGCCGGGCCCGTCACGTGCATCGCCGACATCGGGCGCGTGCTCACCAAGTTCGTCGCGGCCAACGCGGTGGCGCCAGGTGAATGGGTCGTCGGATACGGGTACGACGCCTCGAACCTCACCGACGGACGCCAATGCACCCGCGACGACCTCGATTCCGCGCTGCCGGACAACCCGGTGATGTTGATCCACAGTTCCAACCACGGCGCAGTACTCAACTCGCCGGCCTTCGCTGCGGTCGGATACGACGCCACCACCGAGACTCCGCCGGGCGGCCTGATCCTGCGCAAGCCAGGGAGCAACGAACCCGAGGGCCTGATCATGGAGACGGCGTTCGCGCCCATCTTCGCCAACATGCCGCAACCTTCCGCGGACGACCTGCTGGCCGCCTTCGACGCCGCCCAGCAGCTCTACGCCAGCAAGGGCACCACCACCGTGCAGGAGGGCGCCACCCACGCCAACGACCTCGCCCTGCTGCGCACCGCCGCCGACCAGGGGCGCCTCTACCTCGACGTCGTCGCCGTCCCGCTGGTGCTGGAGGTGCCGAAGTTCATCGAGCAGTACTTCCCCGACTTCACCGGCGGACCAACGGAATTGCCCGACAACGCCTCCGATGCCTTCGGGACCTACCGCGACCGGCTGAAGCTGCAGGGCATCAAGTGCATCGTCGACGGGTCCCCGCAGGGCAAGACGGCCTACTGGACCCAGCCGCTGCTGACACCGGGCCCCAACGGCGAGGCCGACTGGTGCGGCCAACCGGTGTTTCCCAAGGAGGTCATCGACGAGATGATCAAGGAGATCGCCGACGCCGACATCCAGATCTTCAGCCACTGCAACGGCGATGCCGCCATCGACCTGATGATCGACGCCTGCCGGGCGGCCGGGATGACGGCAGGTGACGACCGCCGCACCGTGATCATCCACTCCCAGTTCATGCGCCCCGAGCAACTCGACGAGTACGTCGAATTGGGTTTGTCGCCAAGCTTCTTCACCGTGCACGCCTACTTCTGGGGTGACCTGCACGTGCAGAATCTCGGCCGGCCACGGGCATACTTCCTCAGCCCCATGGCCTCCGCGATCGACAAGGGGCTGCACTACTCCAACCACAACGACTTCTCGGTCACGCCGATCGATCCCATGCGGATGACGTGGAGCGCGGTCACGCGCCAGTCGCGCTCCGGTGAGGTCATTGGGCCGGACGAACGCGTGACCCCCTGGCAGGCGCTCAAGGCGTTGACCATCGAGGCGGCGTGGCAGATTCGCGAGGAGGACGCCAAGGGCACCCTGGCGCCAGGCAAGCTGGCCGACTTGGTGGTGCTCGACGCCGACCCGACCTCGGTGCCCGTCGACGAGATCCTCGACATCGCGGTCGTGGAGACCTTCAAGGAGGGTCGCAGCGTCTACCGCGCGTGACTATTGCGCCTGGCTGACCGAGGACATGTGGAAGTCCGGGATGCGCAGCGACGGCATCTTCGCCCGTGTCGCCCAATCGCCCCACTCCCGTGGCAGCGTGGTCTCGCTGACGCCCGCCTCGGTGGCCCGGCGCAGGAGGTCCAGCGGGCTCTCGTTGAACCGAAAGTTGTTGACCGCGCCCGTGACCTGACCGTCCTCGATGAGGTACACACCGTCGCGGGTCAACCCGGTCAGCAGCAGCACGGCGGGATCGACCTCGCGGATGTACCACAGCGTGGTCAGCAGCAGGCCGCGCTCGGTGCGGCGGATCATGTCCGAGAGGCTCGCCCATCCGCCGGTCATCAAGAGGTTCTCGGCGGGCACCGCGACGGGAACGTCGAACTCGGCGGCAGCCGCCCGCGGGTAGGCCAGGGCGTTGATGGTTCCGTCGCGAATCCAGTCCACCCGGTCGACGTCCATGCCGTTGTCGAATACCGACACCCGTTCCGAGGAACTCGTCGTCGCCACGAACGGCGTGCACTCCAGGCCGGTGGCCGTGGGGTCGGAGTAGAGCGTCATGCCCAGATCGGTGAGCTTCTCCCCCACCCGGGTGCCGCCGGGCGCCGACAGTGCGGTGCGACCCTCCTGCGCGCCTCGGCCGTCCATCGTCCAGCCGAGGTAGATCATCATGTCGGCGACGGTCGACGGTGGCATCAACGTCTCGTAGCGACCGGCCGGCAGCTCGATGGTCCGGTCGGCCCAGCCCAGCCTGGTCGACAGCTCCTCGAGCATGGAATCGGTTGAGACGTCGGCGAAGTCGGCCGTACCGACACCGACCCAGGCACTGGCTCCGTGCCGCTTGGCGTTGACCTCGACCGAACCGGTCGGCTGGGTGTAGCGCCGACGCAGACCGGTCGACGTGCCAACGAAGGTGGTGTCGACCTCGTGGCGCGCGAAGCCGTAGAGCCGGTCCGCGCCGCGGAACCCGACGGCCAGCTCCTTGGCGATGCCGGCGAACACCTCCGCCGAGGTCTCGGGCACCGGTGCGTCCCAGTCGTACGGGGTGTCATCGCCGGCGAGGATCGGGGCGCCGTCGCGCGCCTCGGGCGCCGAGCGCGCCGCGTCCTGGGAGGCAGCGACCAATCCGGCGATCGAGGCAGGATCGACCTCGCTGGACTTGACCGCTCCAACGTGAGCGGCATTGCCGCGCCGCACGATCGAGATCACGGTGGTGTCGCGGCCGCGCGATTCACCGTTGGTGGTCATCGAATTGCCCGCCCACCGCAGCGACGCCGTCGCCCGGTCGGTCACCACGACGATGGTCTCGTCGGCAGCACCCCGGCGGGCGGCCTCGGCGAGGGCGATGCCGACGACTTCCGGTGCACTGATCATGACCGGCCCGCCTCCTCACGGGTGTTGAGCACGTTGATCCCCCGGAACAGTGCCGACGGACAGCCATGGCTCACGGCGGCGACCTGACCGGGTTGGGCCTTGCCGCAGTTGAAGGCACCGCCCAACCGCCACGTCGACGCTCCGCCGACCGCCTCCATCGCCCCCCAGAAGTCCGTCGTGACGGCCTGGTAGGCGACGTCGCGCAGCTGGCCGTCGAGCCGGCCGTCCCTGATCCGAAAGAAGCGCTGGCCGGTGAACTGAAAGTTGTAGCGCTGCATGTCGATCGACCACGACTTGTCACCGACCACGTACACGCCGTCCTCGACGCGCGCGATCAGGTCCTCGGTACTGGTGTCCTCGACGGCCGGTTCCAGCGACACGTTGGCCATCCGCTGGATCGGCACGTGGTGCGGCGAGTCGGCGTACGAGCAGCCGTTGGACCGCGCTCGGCCCAACCGCGGCGCGAACACCCGGTCGAGCTGGTAGCCGACGAAGACGCCGTCACGCACCAGATCCCACTTCTGGGCGCGGACCCCCTCGTCGTCGAAACCGATCGATGCCAGGCCGTGCTCGACGGTCCGGTCGGCGGTTACGTTCATCACCGGTGAGCCGTACTTCATCACACCCAGCTTGTCCGGCGTCGCGAACGACGTTCCCGCGTAGGCGGCCTCGTAGCCGATGGCCCTGTCGTACTCCGTGGCGTGACCGATGGACTCGTGAATGGTGAGCCACAGGTTGGTCGGGTCGATCACCAGATCCGTCGGACCCGCGGCGACGCTCGGCGCCTTGACCTTCTCGGCCAGCAGCGACGGCAGCTCGGCGAGCTCGCCCGACCAGTCCCACACGTCGTCCCCAGTCAGGTACTCCCAGCCGCGCGCGGTGGGCGGGGCCAGCGTGCGCATGGTCTCGAACGTTCCCGCCGCGGCGTCGACCGTGATCGCCTCGAACGTCGGCTGCAGACGCACGCGTTGCTGGGTGATCGCCGAACCGAACGTGTCGGCGTAGAACGTCTGCTCCTTGACGGTCTGCAGGCCGGCGGACACGTGGTCGACGCCGTCGGCGGCCAGCAACCGTCCCGAGTACTCGTCGAGCAGGCCGATCTTGTCCGCACTCGGCACGTCGAACGGGTCGACGACGTAGTCCGATACCCACGACAGATCGGAGTAGACCGGTTCCGGCGCTAGCTCGATGCGCTCGGCGTTCAGCGGCGACAGGGTGCTGGCCACCCGGACCGCGCGGCGTGCCGTCTCGGCGGCGACCGCAGGATCGAGCTCGGCGTGGGACGCGAACCCCCAGGTGCCGTCGACGATCACCCGCACCGCGAAACCGATCTCACGGTCGACCACCGACGTCTCCAACTCACCGTCGCGCAACTGCACGATCTCGGAGGTGATGCGCTGGATCCGCAGGTCGGCGTACCCGGCGCCGGCAGCCGTGGCCGCCGACAAGGCCGCGTCGGCGAGCTGATGCCGCGGCAATTCGAGGAAGTCCTGATCCACCCGTCGACGCACGATCACGCCTCCACCGTAGTGGCACCGCGTCGGACGGGCAGCGATGACCTTTAATGGCTGAGTGGGCCACCGCCGCACTCGGATTGCCTCACCCGACACCCGGGTCGGTTACGCGCTGCTCGCACCCAGCCTGTTCGGCGTGGTGACCTTCCTGCTGTTGCCCATGCTGGTCGTGGCGTGGCTGACCCTGCACCGCTGGGATCTGCTCGGCCCGATCGAGTATGTGGGGCTGCGCAATTGGCGGTCGGTGTTGACCGACGCCTCGTTCGGCACCTCACTCGTGGCGACGGCGCTGTTCATCCTGCTGGTCGTGCCGGTGCAGACGGTGCTCGGGCTGTTCGCGGCGAGCCTGCTGGGCGTCGATCTGCCGGGCAGCGGCTTGCTCCGCACGCTGTACGTGCTGCCGTGGATCTGCTCCCCGTTGGCCATCGGCGTGCTGTGGAAGTGGATCCTCGCGCCCACCGACGGCGCGTTCAGCACCGTGCTGGGCCACCCCGTCGAGTGGCTCACCGACCCGTCGCTTGCCTTGCCCATCGTCTCGGCCGTCACGGTGTGGACCAACGTCGGCTACGTGACGCTGTTCTTCCTGGCCGGCATCCTGGCCATCCCCCGCGACGTGCAGAACGCCGCGCGCACCGACGGGGCCAACTCCTGGCAGCGGTTCCGCTACATCACCCTGCCCATGCTGCGGCCGACGATGTTCTTCGTCCTGGTCACTGGAATCGTCAGTGCGGCACAGGTCTTCGATACCGTCTATGCGCTCACCGGCGGTGGCCCGGAGGGCCGCACCGACCTCGTCGCGCACCGCATCTACGCCGAAGCCTTCGGAGCGGCGGCCGTCGGTCGCGCGGCGGTGATGGCGCTCGTGCTCTTCGCGCTGTTGCTGGGCGCGACGCTGCTGCAGCACGTCTACTTTCGCCGCAGGATCAGCCATGACCTGGTCTAGGAACGCGGTGATCTATCTGGCCCTGGCCATCCTGGCGGTGCTCACCCTGCTGCCGTTCGGGCTTGGCCTGCTGACGTCGTTCACCTCGGCGCGCCAGTTCAACACCGACTCGCCGCTCTCGCTGCCCTCGCCCCCGACCTTGGCGAACTACCTCGACCTGGCCGACGTCGGCTTCGGGCGCGCGATCGTGGTGACCGCGCTCATGACCGCCGTCATCCTGATCGCCCAGCTGAGCTTCTCGGTCATGGCCGCATACGCCTTCGCGCGGATGGACTTCCCCGGCCGTGACGCGCTGTTCTGGGTGTACGTCGCCACGCTCATGGTGCCCGCGACCGTCACCGTGGTGCCGCTGTATCTGATGATGGCCGAGGCCGGTCTGCGAAACACGTTCTGGGCCTTGGTGTTGCCCTTCGTGTTCGGCTCGCCGTATGCGATCTTCCTGCTGCGGGAGTACTTCCGCACCATCCCCGCCGACCTGATAAGGGCCGCGCGCGTCGACGGCGCCTCGACCCTCGACGTCATCGTGCACGTGGTGCTGCCGACCAGCCGTCCGATCCTGGTGACGCTGGCGCTGATCACGGTGGTGACGCAGTGGAACGACTTCATGTGGCCGTTGGTGATCACAAGCGGCGGCACGTGGCAGGTGCTGACGGTGGCCACCGCGGGTCTGCAGTCGCGCTACGACGCGCAGTGGACGCTGGTGATGGCGGCGACGACGGTGGCGATCGTGCCCCTGATCGCGGTGTTCGTCGCCTTCGGGCGCCACGTCGTCCGGTCGATCGTCGTCACGGGGATCAAGTGATGGCGCCGAGTCTGCGTCCACTGCGCGAACGTGCGAGTAGCCCTCGCACTGGGCGCAGAGTCGACGGCAGGGTCGACCCATGAGGCTCAAGTTCTCCACGCTGTTCGTGGCTGCCACGGCCATGGTGCTGGTGCTCTTGCTTGGCTCGGCGGTGTGGCTCGGCGGAGCCGGCGAACGCAGCGGCCGGACGGTCATCACGGTCCGGCTGTGGGACGAGCAGGCGGCAGCGGCCTACCGGCGGTCGTTCACCGAGTTCAGTCGCCAGCACCCCGACATCGAGGTCCGCGTCGACGTGGTCGCCTACCGGTCCTACTTCGACACCCTGCGCACCGACGTGGCGGGCGGCGGCGCGGACGACGTGTTCTGGCTGTCCAACGCCTACCTCGCCGGCTACGCCGACAACGGCCGGCTGCTCGACGTCGGCACCACGCTGGGCCCGGATGCTTCCGCGGCCTGGGAGGCGCAGGTGGTACGGCAGTTCACCCGCAACGGCGTGCTGTGGGGCGTGCCGCAGCTCACCGACGCCGGCATCGCGGTGTACTACGACGCGGACCTGCTGGACCGCGCCGGCGTCACGCCCGCGCAGCTGCAGGACCTGCACTGGTCACCCGACGGCGTCGGGGACACGCTGCGCCCCCTGCTCGCCCGCCTGACGGTCGACGCCGACGGAAACCCGGCCGGTACACCGCGATTCGACCCGTCCCGGATCGTGCAATGGGGATACAACGCCGGCAACGACCTGCAGGGCATCTACCTGAACTACGTGGGGTCCGCGGGTGGCGTCTTCCAGGACGGCGACCGGTTCGCCTTCGACAATCCCGCCGCGATCCAGGCGTTCGAGTACCTGGTCGCATTGATCGACGGCGACCACGTCGCGCCACCCGCCGCGGCCACCAACGACAACGGCGACTTCTCCCGCAACCAGTTCCTGCAGGGGCGGATGGCCCTGTTCCAGTCGGGCACCTACAACCTCTCGGCGATCGCCGACCAGGCACCGTTCCGGTGGGGAGTCGCCATGCTGCCGGCAGGGCCGGCCGGACGGGTCAGCGTCACCAATGGCATTGCCGCCGCGGGCAATGCGGCCTCCCCGCATCCGGAGGCAGTGCGTCAGGTGCTCGCCTGGATGGGCAGCGCCCGTGGCAACGAGTTCCTCGGGGCCGACGGCGCGGCGATCCCCGCGGTGACGGCCGCCCAGGGCGCGTACTTCCGCCACTGGGCCGACCGGGGCGTCGACGTGACGCCGTTCTTCCGGGTGCTCGACGGGCCACGAATCCCGGCGCCGGGTGGCGCCGGCTTCGCCGCGGGATATCAGGCGTTCAAGCCGTACTTCGACGAGATGTTCCTCGGTCGCCGCGACGTCCCGAGCAGTCTGGCGCTGGCGCAGTCGGCCGCCAATGCCGCCGCCGACCGCTAGGTACTGGTCGCCAGCGGGGTGCCGAGTTCGACGTACACCGCGAGCGCACACACCGCGAGGACGACGGCGACCGCCACCGCGTCGGCCCACCTCGGCCGGGACGGCAGCGCCGAGATCTGACCGGGACCGCCCCGGGCGGTGATGGCGTCACCCATCTCGTCGGCCCGCCGCAGCGCCACGGTGACGGCGGCCGCGAGCAGGTCGATCAGCTCACGCGACAGCCGCTGCCGACGCTCCCGCGCGGTGCCGGCGGGTTCCCGCGGGCGCAGCTTGCGCGCGGCGACGAGCACCCGGAATTCGTCGATCAGCATCGGAAACGCCCGCAGCGCAAGCGCAAGCGTGATCGCCCAATCGTCGACGGGCAGTCCGAACAGGCGCAGCGGCCTGCCGAGCTTGGACACGGCGGGCGCGATCTCGGCGACGTTGGTGGTCCACGACACCAGGCCACCGAGCCCGAGCAGGACGATCGACAGCAATGTCACCTGCAGGAACTTGAGCAGCCCGCCGAGGCCGAAGTCGACCGATGCAACGGTCAGGTGCGGACTACCGCCAGCGAACGAGGCGGTCAGTGCGCCGATGAAGAGCAGGATCCACAGGAAGCGCGGCACCGACGGCAGCACGCCGAAGGGGATGTGGGCGATCCGCGCGGTCACCAGGACCAACAGACCGACCAGCGCGATGGGGACCCAGCCGGGATAGAGCGTGAGCAAGACGCCGATGCCCGCGACGGCGACCAGCTTGGTGCCGGCCCACAATTCGTGAACGACGCTGCGGCCCGGCACCGGTCGCAGCAAGACGACGGGCCGGGGCTGACGGGCCGGCGCGGTCATCCGACACCTCCTGCGGTCGTGGGAGCGGGCAGCACCGCGCCGTCGCGCAGCCGTAGCGTGCGAGGGCAGAGCTCCTCGAGCCCGGAGAAGTCGTGCGAGATCACGATGACGGTGAGCCCGGCGTCGCGTCGCAGCGCCGCCAGCAACCCGAGCAGACCGCGCTGACTCGCCGCGTCCAGCCCGGCCAGCGGCTCGTCGAGGATCAGCACCCGCGGCTTGCGGGCCAGCAGCCCGGCCAGCACCACCCGGCGCATCTGGCCACCACTGAGCTGATCGATGCGCCGCAGTCCGATCGCGGGGTCCAAGCCCACCATCGCCAGCGCGGCGACGATCTGCGAGTGGTCGTAGTAGTCGAGCCCTGCGGCCGAGGCGATCTCCATGTCGACGCGCCCGCGCATCAGCTGCAGCCGGGCCGCCTGGAACGAGATGGCCACGGCGCCAACCTGTTCGGTGACGGGCCTACCGTCGAGCAGGCACGTTCCCGAGGTCGGCGTCAGCAGTCCGGCCATGATCCACGCCAGCGTCGACTTCCCAGAGCCGTTGAGGCCGTGGATGAGCACGCCGTCGCCCTCGTTGACGACGAGGTCCACGTCGCGCAACGCGGTGGACGCCCACGGCGTCCCGAGCCCGTATTCGTGCCCGACGCCGGTCAGCTCCAGCAGCGGCGAACCGCCCCGCCGCGGTTGGGCGCTGGTCGGCGCCGGTGCGGGTGCGGTGCTGACCATCTCGACGTTGTCGGCGCTGCCACGGTTGCCGGCAAGGTCGACGATCCGGTCGGCAGAGGCGGCCTCGGCGTCGTAGTGCGTGATGTGCACCAGCGACATCCGGTGACGCTTGGTCAGCCCCGACAGCACCGAGATCAGCGCCTCGCGGCCCTGCTGGTCGACCATGCTGGTGACCTCGTCGGCGATCAGCAGCGCGGGCTCGCGCGCGAGTGCGGCCGCCACCGCCAGGCGCTGCAGCTCGCCGCCGGACAGGCCACCGGTGTCGCGCTCGGCGAGCCCGTCAAGGCCGACCTCGGCGAGCAGCCGTTCGACGTCGGTGGCGGTGCCGGGCGGCAACCCGAAGACGACGTCGTCGGCCACCCTGGTGCCCAGGACCTGACTCTCGGGGTGCTGCATCACGACCGCGGTGCCACCGGCCCGGCCGAGACCGACCGCGCCGGGCCGTTCGATGGTGCCGCCGGTGGGCTGCCGTCCGGAGAGCAGCAGCATCAGCGTGGTCTTGCCCGAGCCGTTGGGTCCGGTGACGGCGACGTGCTCGCCTTCCCCGATCGTCAGCGACACCGGTTCGAGCGCGTCGCGGCCGGCGCCCTCGTAGCGGAAGCGGACGTCGTCGAAGCGCACCGGCACGGGGCCGACCGGCTTGGTGGGCTCGGCGTAGTCGAGTTTGTGGACGTCGGGCACACCGGAGAGCCGGACGAGCACCCGAGAGAGCGCCCACCAGCCGATCAGCGTCACCGAGCCGATGCTGAGGACGCTCGAGCCGATGATCAGCACGGGCCAGTAGGTCAGCACCGTGCCGAAGTCCTCGCGCAGCCGCGCGGCCGCCGGCTCGAGCCCGGAGATGCGTTCGAGGACCGCGGCGATGCCGTGCACGTTGGCCGTGATCGAGGCGAAGATCAGCTCGCGAATGCGATGGAACACCACCAGGAACCCGACCCCGACCACCCCGAACAGCGCACCCGCGACCACCGCTGCGGCCGAGACCGTCGGGAGTCCCCGGCCCCGGCGCTTGATGGTTCCGGTGAGGCCGCCGATGTAGGCGCAGTTTACGACCGTCATCAGGCCACCGAACCCGGCGATCAGGAAGGCAATGGTGCCGCCGGCGATCGTGGCCGCGACCAGCACCCGGAACCGGTGCCGGTAGGCAAGCAGACCCATGGGCACGGTGCCGAGCACCGACAGTCCCGCAGCGAAGGGGACGATCACGGCGAGGATGGCGATCGCCGCGCTGAGCGCCGCCATGACCGCGGCGTGGGCGACTTCGTCGGGTTTCATGGAGCCAGCCCGTCGAGCAGTGCCGCCGGTCTGGGTCATTTCACGATTCTGCCAGCTGTGGGCCGCACTCCATGACGGCCCCGTGTGACCATCGCCACGATCGGCCAGCGGGTGGTCTACATAGAGATTCTATGTAAAACTGACAGCATGTCCTCAGCATCGGCGACCGACACGGCACTCGCTGCGAATCTGTTGTCCGTGGTCGCCAGGCTCAACCGGCTGGCCACCCAGCGGGTGAAGTTGGAACTGCCCTTCGCCCAAGCACGCCTGCTGTCCACGATCGAGGATCAGGGCGCCGCCCGGATCTCCGATCTCGCGGCCTTCGATCACTGCTCGCAACCGACCATGACCACCCAGGTCCGAAGGCTGGAGGAGAACGCACTGGTGTCGCGGGTGACCGATCCGGCCGACGCCCGCGCCGTACTGATCAGCATCACCGAACGCGGTAGGCAGGTGCTGGCCCGGGTCCGCGCCGACCGCGGCGCCATCGTCGACCCCTACCTGGAACGCCTGCCGCAGGCCGACCGGGACTGCCTCGCCGAGGCGGTGCGCGTCATGCGCGACATCCTCGCGGACGCCCAGCACGACTACACCCAATCCCCCGACGAACAGGAGTAACCCGCCCATGTGGCGCCAACCCAAGGCCGTCTGGGCCGTCGCGTTCGCCTCCGTCGTCGCCTTCATGGGCATCGGCCTGGTGGACCCGATCCTCAAGCCGATCGCCGACAACCTGAACGCCACCCCGTCGCAGGTGTCGCTGCTATTCACCAGCTACATGGCCGTCATGGGCGTCGCAATGCTCGTCACCGGCGTGGTGTCCAGCCGCATCGGCCCCAAGCGCACCCTGCTGATCGGTCTGGTGATCATCATCGCCGGCGCCGGCCTGGCCGGCATGTCGGATTCGGTGATGGGCATCGTCGGCTGGCGCGCGCTCTGGGGGCTGGGCAACGCCCTGTTCATCGCGACGGCGCTGGCCACGATCGTCAGCTCCGCCCGCGGCTCGGTGGCCCAGGCGATCATTCTCTACGAGGCGGCGCTCGGGCTGGGCATCGCCGTCGGGCCACTCGTCGGCGGCGCGCTCGGTTCGATCTCCTGGCGCGGACCGTTCTTCGGCGTCTCCGCACTGATGGCCATCGCGCTCGTCGTGACGGCGCTCCTGCTGCCCCCGACGCCGCGCGCCGCAAGGGCGACCAGCCTGGCCGACCCACTGCGCGCCCTGCGGCACCGCGGGCTGCTCGGCGTCGGAATCACCGCGCTGCTGTACAACTTCGGCTTCTTCACCCTGCTGGCGTTCACCCCGTTCCCGCTCGACATGAACGCCCACCAGATCGGCCTCATCTTCTTCGGCTGGGGCCTGGCGCTGGCGTTCACCTCGGTGGTGGTGGCGCCGCGCCTGCAGCACCGCTTTGGCACCGTGCGGGTGCTGATCCTGAACCTGCTGGCGTTCTCGCTGCTGCTCGCGGTGATGGCCGTCGGCACCGACGTCAAGGCCGTACTCGCGACGTGCGTGGTGGTGGCGGGACTGTTCATCGGCGTCAACAACACGCTGATCACCGAGACGGTGATGAAGGCCGTGCCGGTGGGCAGGAGCGCAGCGACCGGGGAGTCCACCGGAGTCGAGCGCGGGGTGGCCTCGGCGTCCTACAGCTTCCTGCGGTTCGGCGGCGCTGCCGTCGCACCCTGGCTGGCCGGGGTCCTTGGTGAGACGTTCAACGCCCACCTGCCGTTCTGGGTCGGCGCGGCAGCCGTGTTGGCCGGCGCGGGGGTGCTGATGCTGTCGCGCCCGCACCTGGCCCACGTCGACGACGCGCTCGACGAACTCACCGACGAGGCCACCGCTATCACCGTCGGCAGCGACTAGCTCACCGTCGTGCCGATCAGGGTGCCGACGACGAAGGTCGCCGCGATGGCAATCGCGCCGAAGGTCAACTGCCGCAACGACCCCAGCCACACCGACTTGCGGGTGAAGTAGGCGGCCACCCCGCCCGCGACCAGCAGGCCGATGCCGCCGCACACCAGGCCCAGCCACAGCAGCGAGTAGCCCAGCAGGTACGGGATCAGCGGGATCACCGCGCCGGTCGCGAACATCACGAACGACGAACCGGCGGCCACCCAGGGCGAGGGCGTGTCGCTCGGGTCGATGCCCAGTTCCTGGACGAGGTGAAAGTTGAGCGCCCGCTTCTCGTCGCGGTGGATCTCCGCGGTGGCCTTGGTCGCCGTGTCGACGCTCATGCCCATCTCCACCAGCAAGTCGACCAGTTCGGCCTGCTCCTCGGCCGGGTACTTGCGGAAGCTGCGCCGCTCGACGCGCACCTCGGACGCGATCTGTTCGTTGGCCGTCGTCACGGAGGTGTACTCGCCGAGCGCCATCGAGAAGGCCCCGGCGAGCAACCCCGCCACGCCCGAGAGCACCACGGCGCTGGCACTTCCCGCGGCGGCCACGCCCGCGATCAGGGCCGTGTTGCTGACCAGGCCGTCCATCGCCCCGAACGTGGCGGCGCGCAGCCAGCCGCCCGTCACGTCGGCATGCCGGTGGTCGATCTGATGGGGCAACCCGCTGGATGGCTGCAGGGCGTCCGATTCGGTCATGGCGCTGATTCAACGCCACCCGCGCGACGCCGATTCAATGAGGATGGCCTGGGTTTGCCACATCACAGTTTCTCGAACGCGATCAGGGGATAACGTCACATCATGACGACCACGGCAGACCATCTGCGCAACGCACTCGACGGACGCTGGCGCGACGTGAAGAACGTCGCACGCAAAACCCTTGCTGGAGACGTCTTCCGACCGCATTACACGCCCAACACCGTCATCGCCCGCACCAAGGTCGCCGAGCAGATGCGGATCATGGCCGCCCAGGGTGCCGCCGAGGATGGGTTCGCCAAGGAGCACGGCGGCAACGGTGACGTCGGCGCAGCCGTCACCATGATCGAGATGCTGGCGATGTCGGACCTGTCGCTGATGGTCAAGGCCGGCGTCCAGTGGGGACTGTTCGGCGGGGCCGTCGAGAACCTCGGCACCGAACGTCACCACCAGGCCTACGTACGCCGCATCATCGACCTCGACCTGTTGGGCTGCTTCGCGATGACCGAGACCGGTCACGGCAGCGACGTGCAGTCACTGGAGACCACCGCGAGCTACGACCCGGGCACCGAGGAGTTCGTCATCAACTCCCCCACCCCGACCTCGCGCAAGGACTACATCGGCGGCGCAGCCCAGACTGCAAGGGTGGCAGCCGTTTTCGCGCAGTTGATCACCGGCGGCAAGAGCCACGGCGTGCACTGCTTCATCGTTCCGATCCGTGACGACGAGGGCAACGACCTGCCCGGTGTCACCACGTCGGACTGTCACTACAAGGGTGGCCTGCCTGGCGTCGACAACGGCCGCATCATGTTCGACCACGTCCGCGTTCCACGGGAGAACCTGCTCAACAAGTACGCCGACGTCGCCCCCGACGGCACGTACACCTCGCCGATCGAGAACCCCAACCGCCGGTTCTTCACCATGCTCGGCACGCTCATCCGCGGCCGGGTCACCGTCGGCGGCAGCGCGGGCGCCGCAGCCCGGGTGGCCCTCGACATCGCGACCCGATATGCCTTGGAACGCAAGCAGTTCAGCGCGCCCGACGGCGAGGGTGAGATCGTCATCATGGACTACCTGGTGCACCAGCGTCGCCTGCTGCCGCTGATCGCGAGGTCGTATGCCCTGCAGTTCGCCCAGAACGAGCTGGTCGCGAAGTGTCACGAGCTGCAGACCTCCGACGACCCCGACCCCGAGGAGCAGCGCGAGCTGGAATCGCGGGCAGCGGGTCTGAAGGCCGCCAACACCTGGCATGCCACCCGCGCCATCCAGGAGGCGCGCGAGGCGTGCGGCGGCGCCGGCTATCTGGCCGAGAACCGGCTGATCGCCTTGAAGGCCGACACCGACGTGTTCACCACCTTCGAGGGTGACAACCACGTGCTGACCCAGCTGGTGGCCAAGGAGCTGCTGACCGCCTACGCCGACGACATCAAGGGCATGAGCCCCGTCGAGTGGGTGCGGTTCGCCGCCAACTTCGCCGGCGAGCGCGTGGCCAAGCGCACCGCGGCGCAGACGATCATGCAGACCATCCTCGACTCCCGGCAGGACAACGAGGAAGAGGGCAGCCTGTTCAACCGCGGTACCCAGGTCAAGATGTTCGAGGATCGCGAGGAGTACATGCTCGCCTCGGTGGCGCGGCGGCTGCAGGCCAAGTCCAAGGAGATGAGCGCGTTCGACGCCTTCAACTCCGTGCAGGACCACGTGCTGCACACCGCGCAGGCACACATCGACCGGATCATCCTCGAGGCGTTCGTGGCGGGCATCGACACCTGTGAGGACGAGGAGGCCCGCAAGATCCTCGGCGTGGTGTGCGACCTCTACGCGCTGTCGATCATCGAAGAGGACAAGGCGTGGTTCATCGAACACCGCTTCCTGTCCACGGAGCGCGCCAAGGCGGTCACCCGCGGCATCAACGACCGCTGCCAGGTTCTGCGACCGTACGCGAAGCTCCTGGTCGACGGTTTCGGCATTCCCGAGAAGCTGCGCTACGCCGAGATGTTGCACCCGGAGCACATCGCGGATGCCGCCGAGCACGAGGAACAGGACGCGATCAGCTCGGGCACGATCGAACCGAGATAGATCCGTCCGGTGTGTTGGCTCCCCCGCGTGGACTCGAACCACGAACCTGCCGATTAACAGTCGGCTGCTCTGCCAATTGAGCTACAGGGGAATGCTCGTCGGTCCCGGGCATCCCCTCGGACCGAGCGTTGACTCTAGCGCATGCCTCTCGAAAACCAGCTATCGGGCTGGTCGCCGGCAGGTTGGGTCTGAGGCGTCACGCCGCGCGCGCACGAGGCAGGATGGAGGCAATGCACCGTGATGTGGAGGGAGCCCCGTGATCCGGATCGCCGCCGTTCTCGCCGTCGGCTACGTGTTCGGCGCGAAGGCCGGCAGACGCCGCTATGAGCAGATTGCCGGCACGTACCGGGCGGTCACCGGCAGTCCGGCCACCAAGGCGCTCCTGGACGCTGGGAGACGACGAATCGCCGACCGGGTCTCCCCCGATCCGGCGATGGTGCGACTGACGTCGATCGATGCGCAGACCTCGGTGCTACATCCCGAGGTCCGCGAAGACGGCCGCTAGCCCATTCCCTGCGACCAGGTCTGACCTGGAAGCAGTGGGCTGGTGCTGACGCCGAACTGCCCGTTGGGGCCGTAGCTGCCGTAGTTCGGCGTGCCGATGTTGTAGCCCTGGCCGTTGGAGTAGGACAGGCAAACGCCGTCCTCCTTGTTGCCGTACCAGGCCAGGCAGGCCGCGTTGGTGGAGGCCTGGCCCGAGCCGGTCAGGGCGATGGTCAGTGGCGCGGCGACCGCGGCCACCGCGAGGGCTCCGGCGGTGGCATATCGGCGAGCTCGGCTGGTCATGAGGACCCTTCCGTAGGACTGACGGCGAACTCACCATAGCGCGGTGCGCCCGTTCACGCAGTAACGTCGTCGCCGCTCGCGCGCTCCAGAAGGCTGCGCCGGTAGGTCTCCATGGCAACCAGGTCGCCGAACAGGGCGTTGTACTCCTCGTCGTTGTCGACCGGCGACATCCGCTGCAGCTTGGACTTCATCTCGGCGATCTGCCTGCCGACCCACACCTCCTGCAGCCGGGCCAGCACCCCACCGATGTAGCGGGTCAGGCGCTCGTCGTCCTCGACCTGGAACGCCTCGACCCCCAGTTCATTGACCAGGTTGGCCGCCTCCGGTGACGACGTCTGCTCGCGGACCGCGTCGATCCACTGCCCCCCGGTGCCACCCGCCGACATCCCGCCCGCGGCGACGATCGCCGCACGCACCGCCGCATAACCGGGATGGGTGAAGCTCTCGACGGCCAGACTGTCGAAGACCGGACCGGCGATCGCCGGGTACTGCAGGGCGGCCTTGAGCGCCTCGCGCTGCGGCCACAGGGTCGGGTCGCGGGGATCGGGCCGCGCCACCACGGCGCCCGTCTGGGCCGGGCGCGTGGCCCGCTGCGAGTCCCGGCGCGTCGCACCGCCACCCGCCTTCGCCGTCTCGCGAACCCTCGCGATGACCTGGGCGACGTCGTCCCACCCGACCCAGCCGGCGAGCTGACGGGCGTACTCGTCGCGCAGCGTCGGGTCCTTGATCCTGGCGGCCATCGGCACGCAGCGCCGCAGCGCGGCCACCCGCCCCTCGGCGCTGTCGAGGTCATGATCCCCGAGCGCGGTGCGAATGACGAACTCGAACAACGGCGTTCGACGAGCCACCAGGTCACGCAGCGCACCGTCGCCGGACTTGAGCCGCAGATCGCACGGATCCATGCCGTCGTCGGCGACGGCCACGAAGGACTGCCCCGACAAGTTCTGCTCGCCCTCGAAGGCCTTGACGGCCGCGGCCCGGCCAGCTGCGTCGCCGTCGAAGACGTAGATCAGCTCGCCGCGAAAGAAGTTGTCGTCCATCATGAGTCGCCGCAGCATCGACAGATGCTCCTCGCCGAACGCGGTGCCGCACGACGCCACCGCCGTCGTGACGCCAGCGAGGTGCATGGCCATCACGTCGGTGTAACCCTCCACGACCACGGCCTGGTGACCCTTGGCGATGTCGCGCTTGGCCAGGTCGAGTCCGAACAGCACGTTGGACTTCTTGTACAGCACCGTCTCCGGTGTGTTGAGGTACTTGGCCGTCATCGTGTCGTCGTCGAAGATTCGGCGCGCACCGAAGCCGATCACCTCGTTGCTACTGGCGCGGATCGGCCACAGCAGTCGCCGGTTGAACCGGTCCCGCGGCCCGCGGCGGCCCTCCAGCGACAGCCCCGCCGCCTCCAGCTCCTTGAACTCGAAACCCTTGCGCAGCAGGTGTTTCGTCAACGTATCCCAGCCCGACGGCGCGAACCCGCAGCCGAAGCGGGCAGCCGCCTCGGCGTCGAAGTTGCGTTCCATCAGGTACTGCCGCGCGGGCGCGGCCTCCGCTGACTGCAGCGCCTCGGCGTAGAACTCCTGTGCGGCGGCGTTGGCGGCGATCAGCCTGCTGCGACTGCCACGGTCGCGCTGGACGTTGGTGGCCGAGGCACCGGTGTAGGTGACCGTGTAGCCGATGCGGTCGGCGAGCATCTCGACCGACTCGACGAAGCTCACGTGTTCGATCTTCTGCAGGAAGGCATAGACGTCACCGCCCTCACCGCAGCCGAAGCAGTGAAAGTGCCCGTGATTGGGCCTGACGTGGAACGACGGCGACTTCTCGTCGTGGAACGGGCACAGTCCCTTGAGCGAGTCGGCCCCTGCCCGGCGCAGCTGGACGTAGTCGCCGACGACGTCCTCGATGCGGGTGCTCTCGCGGATGGCGGCGATGTCGCGATCGGGGATGCGCCCACCGCGCATCCCGTCGCTCCTGCCAACCGCTCCCGCCACGGGCTCAGTCTAGGGGCCGTGGCGAGCGCGCCTCGTGCACGCGTTCCAGCCGTCCCTCGGTGTAGGACGCGATCTGATCGATCACCACGCGCAACCGCGCGCCGTCGTCCTCGGCGGCGACGAACTCCGGCGCGAACTGGGGGTCCAGGCTGCTGGGCGCCTGCGCCCACAGCGCCAGGGCGACCTCCTGGATGAGGGTCCGCTGGTCGGCCTGGATCTGCAGATGCTGGTGGTCGGACATGATGAACTGCAGCGCCAGCATCTTCAGCACCGCCACCTCGGCGCGCACCAGCGCGGGCACCGCGAGCTCGGTGTCGAAGCGCGTGAGCGGGCCGTCGCCGGCCTCGGCCCTGGTCGCGGTGATCGCGGCGTTGGCGAATCGTCCGACCAGTTCGCTCGTCAACCGCTTGAGGGCGACCGACGCCGGGATCGACCCGTCGTACTTCCCCACCGCCGCAACCACCGGAAGCTGCGACAGCCGCTGCGCGGCGGCCAGCAGATCGTCGCAGTTCGCCGCAGGGAACGATGCGGCGCCGAGCCGGGCCAGCGAGGCGGCGGCGTCGGGGTCGGCCAGCACGCGCAGGTCGATGCGGCCAGAGACCACTCCGTCCTCGACGTCGTGTACGGAGTAGGCCACGTCGTCGGCCCAGTCCATCACCTGGGCCTCCAGGCACGGCCGGCCGGCCGGCGCGCCGTCCCTGACCCAGTCGGCCCCGGCGACGTCGTCGTCGTAGAACCCGAACTTGGTGCGGTCACCGCGCGGCCACGGGTACTTGGTCACCGCGTCGAGCGAGGCCCTCGTAAGGTTTAGGCCTGCCGACCGCCCTTCCGCGTCAAGGACTTTGGGCTCCAGCCTGGTGAGGATGCGGAAGTTCTGCGCATTGCCCTCGAAGCCGCCGAAGGGCTGGGCGATCTCGTTGAGCGCGCGTTCGCCGTTGTGCCCGTAGGGCGGATGGCCGATGTCGTGGGCCAGCCCGGCCAGGTCCACCAGGTCCGGATCGCAGCCGAGGCCGACGGCCATCCCGCGGCCGATCTGGGCCACCTCCAGCGAATGCGTCAGCCGGGTGCGCGGGGTGTCCCCCTCGCGGGGACCGACGACCTGGGTCTTGTCGGCCAGCCTGCGGAAGGCGGCGCTGTGAAGCACCCGCGCGCGATCCCTGGCGAAATCGGTGCGGTGTTCGCTGTCGGTTCCTGGCAGGGCGGCACCCTTCGCCACCTCGACCACCATGCGTCGTCGGTCGAAGTCGTCGTAACCATCACCTGAATGCGCCACCGACGCATAGTCTGCCAGGGCTGTCCGTCGGACCCGGGTTGCCGTCTCCCCTGGCGCACTACATTGTCGGACATGCACAGGAAACGCCTGCCGGCCCGTCTTCTCGGGATGATCCTCGCGGCCCTGACGGTGGGTGCACTCTCGTCCCCGAGCCTCCCGACGGCCACGGCCGAGCCCCCGTCACGGCTGACGGAGTACGTCACCGACGACGCCGGCGTCCTGGATGCCGCCGGTCTGCAGACGGTGAAGAAGGCAGTCGACGACCTGTACGACGCGCGTCGCGTCCGGCTCTGGGTGGTCTACGTCGACAGCTTCTCTGGTCAGACGGGCGTGCAGTGGGCGCAACGGACCATGCGTCTCAACGACTTCCAGCCCGACCAGGACGCGCTCCTGGCGGTCGCTACGCAGGACCGCGACTACGCGCTGCTGGCCGGAACCGCGATCCTGAGCGACTCCGATCAGGCCGACCTGCGCCGCAACCAGGTCGAACCCGCGCTGCGCAAGGGCGATTGGGCCGGCGCGGCGACGGCCGCCGCCACCGGGCTCCAGAACCATGGCACCGCTGGGGCCGGTGTGTCCTGGGTGGGCACCGTCGCCGTGCTGGCGGTGCTGGCCCTCGCCGTGGCGGGTCTGCTGCTGTGGCGCAGACACCGGCGTGCCCAGCGCAGGAAGGCGGAGTTCGCGGTCGCGCAGCGGGTCGATCCCGCCGACCCGAACGCGCTGTCGTCGCTGTCCGTCGACGCGCTCGAGGACCTCTCGAAGTCGATCGTGGTGCAGGTGGACAACGCGGTGCGCACCAGCGACAGCGAGTTGACCCTGGCGGTGGAGGAATTCGGCGACCGGGACACCGCGCCGTTCACTCAGGCCGTGGCGAACGCGAAGACGGCCTTGACGCAAGCTTTCAACGTCCGGCAGATCCTCGACGACAGCGTGCCCGAGACCCCCGCGCAACGCCGCGACCTGCTGACCCGGGTGATCGTGGCCGCCGCGCGCGCCGACGACGAACTCGAAGCGCAGCGCGAGGCATTCGGCAAGCTGCGCGACCTCGTCATCAACGCCCCCGACCGGCTGGACCTACTCACCCAGCAGATGGTGGACCTGACGGCGCGCATCGAACCGTCGGGCCAGCGGCTGGCGGCCTTGCACTCGCAGTTCGCCGACACCGCGCTGGTGTCGATCGCGGGCAACGTCGACACCGCCAAGCAGCGGCTGGCCTTCGCCGACCAGAACATCTCGCAGGGCCGGGCCCTGGTCGCCAAACCCGCGGGCAGCCAGGCCGGGCTGGTCGACGCGGTGCGCGCGGCGGAGTCCGCGATGGGCCAGGCGCGCACCCTGCTCGACGCGGTCGACAGCGCCGCGACCGACATCAACCGCGCGGTGACGGCGCTGCCGGAGGCGATCGCCGACGTCCAGAACGGCATCGACGCGGCGGGCGTGCAACTGGCCAAGGGCAACGTGCCGCGCGCCGCCGAGCTGACCAGTGCCCGCGACGCCGCGGCGGCGGCGGTCGCCCACGCGCGAAGCGAGGGCGCCGCCGACCCGCTGGGGGCATTCACCCAGCTGACCCAGGCCGATGCCCAGCTGGACCGGTTGCTCGCCGCCGTCAGTGACGAACTCGAGGCACTCGCCCGGCTGAACCGCGCGTTCGACCAGGCACTGTTCGGCGCGCAGTCCCAGGTGCGGGCGGTATCGGACTTCATCGACACCCGGCGCGGCAGCGTCGGCCCCGAGGCGCGCACCCGACTCGCGGAGGCGGTTCGGCAGCTGGAGGCCGCGCAGGCGCTCAAGGCCACCAACCCGTCGGAGGCCATCCAGCACGCCAACGGGGCTGCCATGCTTGCCACCCAGGCGCAGTCGATGGCCAACGCCGACGTCGCCGCAGCCCAGCGGCAGTTCACCGGCCGCGGCGGGCCAGGAGGTTTCGGCGGCGGCAACACCGGCGCGGTGCTCGGCGGCATCCTCATCGGCAACCTGTTGTCCGGCGCGCTGCGCGGTGGCATCGGCGGAAGTGCCGGCGGCGGTGGTTGGAGCCCAGGCTCGTTCGGCGGCTCCGGCGGCGATTGGGGCGGTGGCGGCGGCCGGTTCTGACTCGCTGCCCCTGGCGGTTAGCAGCCCTTGAGGCGGACGGCGAGGTAGTCGGAGACCGCGTCGATCGCCACGCGCTCCTGGGTCATGGCGTCACGCTCGCGGATCGTCACCGCGTGATCGGTGAGCGAGTCGAAGTCCAGCGTCACGCAGAACGGCGTGCCGATCTCGTCCTGCCGGCGGTAGCGGCGACCGATGGCACCGGCGTCGTCGAACTCGACGTTCCACGACCGGCGTAGCTCGGCGGCCAGATCCTTGGCCTTCGGCGAAAGGTCGGCGTTGCGCGACAGCGGCAGCACCGCGGCCTTCACCGGGGCCAGCCGCGGATCCAGCTTGAGCACGGTGCGCTTGTCGATGCCGCCCTTGGCGTTGGGCGCCTCGTCCTCTCGGTAGGCGTCGACCAGGAACGCCATCAGCGACCGTGTCAACCCCGCTGCCGGCTCGATGACGTATGGCACGTAACGGGTTTCGCTGGCCTGGTCGTAGTACGACAGGTCGGTTCCGGACGCCTTGGAGTGGTTGGACAGGTCGTGGTCGGTGCGGTTGGCCACGCCCTCGAGCTCACCCCACGGGTTGCCGGAGAAGCCGAACTTGTACTCGATGTCGACCGTGCGGGTGCTGTAGTGCGACAGCTTCTCCTTGGGGTGCTCGTAGAGCCGCAGGTTCTCCGGGTCGATGCCGAGGTCGACGTACCACTGCAGCCGCGTGTCGATCCAGTACTGGTGCCATTCCGCGGCGGTCGACGGCTCGACGAAGAACTCCATCTCCATCTGCTCGAACTCACGGGTGCGGAAGATGAAGTTGCCGGGGGTGATCTCGTTGCGGAAGCTCTTGCCGATCTGGCCGATGCCGAACGGCGGCTTGCGCCGCGACGTGGTGACCACGTTGGCGAAGTTGACGAAGATGCCCTGGGCGGTCTCGGGCCGCAGGTAGTGCATGCCCTCCTCGCTCTCGATGGGACCGAGGTAGGTCTTGAGCATCATGTTGAAGTCACGCGGCTCGGTCCACTGCCCCTTGGTGCCGCAGTCTGGGCAGACGATCTCGGTCATCGGCACCGTATCCGGGTCCTCGAGACCCTTCTTCGCCGCGTACGCCTCCTGCAGGTGATCCTGGCGGTGGCGCTTGTGACAGTTCAGGCACTCGACGAGCGGGTCGTTGAACACCGCGACGTGCCCGGAGGCGATCCAGACCTCGCGCGGCAGGATGATCGCGCTGTCGAGGCCCACCACGTCATCGCGGCCGGTGACCACGGACCGCCACCACTGACGCTTGATGTTCTCCTTGAGCTCGACGCCCAGCGGGCCGTAATCCCACGCCGACTTCGTCCCGCCGTAGATCTCGCCGGACTGATAGACGAGGCCACGTCGTTTGGCCAGGTTCGCAACGGTATCGATGATGGAGACCACGGGGTGACAGCGTAGCGCCAGGGTCAGCCGACGCCGTCGCGCGCCAGCGCGAGGACCGTCTGCGCGGTCAGCGGAGCCAGCTCCACGGGGCCCGGCGCATGGGGATCGACCCAGGCCAGCTCCTCGATCTCGGCGGCCGGCCGCGGCTGGCCGTCGAGGACGATCTCGAACAGATCGGCATCCACGACGTGACCCGGTTCGTTGGCCGCCACCGCGACGTGCCGGCCGAGCGACCGCGACCCAGCGCTACTGACGCCGACCCCGAGTTCCTCGCGGATCTCCCGGACCAGGGCCTGCAGCGGCTGCTCCCCCGGCTCGATCTTGCCACCGGGCTGCATGAACGCCGACGTGCCCCGCTTGCGCACCACCAGCACGTGCCGGCGGTCGTCGAACACGACACCGGCGACTATGCGAATCACCCTGTCGGACACGGGCATCACGCCAGCAAGCTGCGGCGCACGTCGGCGCCGGTGGTGAGCACCAACATGATCAGCGTGCGCAGCGCCTCCTCGGTCAGGCCCGCGGCGGGAAAGTTGTAGCGCAGCATCACGTCGGCCAGCTTCTTGGACGCCGGCCTGCGCGTCGCCTTGGCCGACGCACCGTTGGCCGGCGCCGTCGGCGCCTCGACGGCCTTCTCGACCAGCGCCACGGTGCCCAGCATCGTCCGTCCCGCCAAGACGGCGACCCGCTCGCGAATCTTGTTGGTCAGCGCCAGGTCCCACGCCAACGGCTGAGTCAGGGACACCATCTCGAGACCCTCGGCGATGGTCACCACCCGCAGCGACGCCACCAGGCCGTCCACGGTGACCGTCAGCGCGTCGTCGGCCTCCTCGACCGACGTCGACACCTCGGCCAAGGCGGTGCTCAGCCGCTCGAGCAGCGTGCTCATTCGGCTCGGCCGAACCTTCGGTTGCGGCTGACGTACTCCTCGCAGGCCGCCCAGAGGTCACGCCGGTCGTAGTCCGGCCACAGCTTGTCCTGGAAGACGTATTCCGCGTAGGCGGCCTGCCAGAGCAGGAAGTTGCTCGCCCGCTGTTCTCCCGAGGTCCGGATGAACAGGTCGACGTCGGGGATGTCGTCGCGGTGCAGGTGCTTGGCGAAGGTGGCCTCGGTGATCTTCTTGGGGTTGACCTTGCCCTCGATCGCCAGCTGCGCCAGCTCCTGCGCGGCCTCGACGATCTCGGTGCGGCCGCCGTAGTTGACGCAGTAGTTGATGGTGATGACGTCGTTGCCCACCGTCATCTTTTCGGCGATGTCGAACTCCTTGATGACCGAGCTCCACATCCGCGGCCGCGAGCCGACCCACCGCATCCGCACGCCCATGGCGTTGAGGTTCTCGCGGCGCCGGCGCACCACTTCGCGGTTGAACCCCATCAGGAAGCGCACCTCCTCGGCGCTGCGCTTCCAGTTCTCGGTGGAGAACGCATACACCGTCAGGTGCTTGATGCCGAGTTCGATCGCGCCGCAGGTGATGTCGATGAGCACCGCCTCGCCCATCTTGTGCCCCTCGGTCCGGCCGAGGCCGCGCTGAGTGGCCCAGCGACCATTGCCGTCCATCACCACGGCGACGTGGTTGGGTACCTGTCCCGTCGGGATCTGCGGCGCGGCGGCCTTCGACGTGTGCTGCGGCGGACGGGAGAAGCGTCCGTTGGTCCCGGGCGGCAGTTCCGGGAAGGGCACCGGCCAGGTCGACTTGTCCGGGAAGCTCGGATAGTCCTCAGGCGCCGGGGGCAACTGCGGGAAGGTCGCCCTCTTGCTCCTGCCCCTTGTCGTAGCCATGGCCCACATCCTGCCCGAACAGGGCAACTCGTCGGTCAGCGACCGTGCGATCGATTCGATAGGCGCGCTCGACCAGCGGCAACGTGCGCAGCTGGCGTTCCAGATGCCACTGCAGATGCGCCGCCACCAAGCCGCTGGCCTGACTGCGGTGCGACGAGGAGGACGCCTCGGCGGCGGCCCAGTCACCGTCGTGCAGCGCGGACATCAGGTCCACCACGGCCTGGGGCGGCGTCGCCGAACCGGACGGCCGGCAGTGCATGCACACGCTGCCACCGGCGGCCACGTGGAACGCCCGGTGCGGTCCCGGTGCCGCGCAGCGGGCGCATTCGGTCAGCGCGGGCGCCCAGCCCGCGATCCCCATGGCCCGCAACAGGTACGCATCCAACACCAGCTCGCGTGGCCGGACGGCGTCGGCGACGGCCCGCAGCGCCGCGACGGTGAGCCGGTGCAGGGCCGGTGACGGGGCATGCTCCTCACCGGCCAGCCGTTCTGCCGTCTCCAATATCGCGCACCCGCAGGTGTAGCGGCCGTATTCGCTGACGATGTCGCTGGCGAACGAATCGATGGCTTGCACCTGGGTGACGACGTCGAGATTGCGGCCCGGATACAGCTGGACGTCGATGTGGGCGAACGGCTCGAGCCGGGCCCCAAACTTGCTCCTGGTCCGGCGCACACCCTTGGCCACGGCCCGAACCAGCCCGTGTTCCAGGGTCAGCAGGGTCACGATGCGATCGGCCTCACCGAGCTTGTGCTGACGCAGCACGACAGCTCGATCCCGGTACAACCGCATCGGCACAGTGTTCCACTTCCCACCGACGACGCCCCGAAGGCCGGGCCGGATATTCTCGATTCAAATGGCAGAGACGACGTTCAACGGGCCGAGCAAGCGGGCCTCCGGCACCTCGATACCCACCCTGACCCAGCTGCAGTACCGTCTGGCCAGCGGCAGGGTGACCGCCACCGAACTGACCACGCAGTCGCTGCGCGCGATCGACGCCAGCCAGTCCACCCTCAACGCCTTCCGCGTCGTGCTGCATGCCCAGGCCATGGCCGACGCCGCCGAAGCAGATCGCAAACGTGCTGCCGGACAACATCTTCCCTTGCTGGGCATTCCGATCGCAGTGAAGGACGACGTCGACGTCGCCGGCGCGCCGACCAGGTTCGGCACCTCGGCCGTCGTCGCACCGGCCGCCACCGACGCCGAGGTGGTGCGCCGGCTGCGCGCGGCGGGCGCCGTGATCGTCGGCAAGACCAACACGTGCGAACTGGGTCAGTGGCCGTTCACCAGCGGACCTGCCTTCGGGTACACCCGAAACCCCTGGTCGGCCGATCACACCCCGGGCGGTTCGTCGGGCGGCAGCGCCGCCGCGGTCGCCGCGGGGCTGGTGGCCGCGGCGATCGGGTCCGACGGCGCCGGCAGCGTCCGCATCCCCGCGGCGTGGACGCATCTGATCGGCATCAAACCCCAGCGCGGGCGCATCTCGACGTGGCCGCTGCCCGAGGCGTTCAACGGGATCACCGTCAACGGCGTACTGGCCCGGACCGTCACCGATGCCGCCGTGGTGCTCGACGCCGCCTCGGGCAACGCCGCCGGCGACCTTCACCGACCACCGCCCGTGCAGGCCGCGCAGTACGTCGGACAGGCACCGGGGCCGTTGACCGTGGCAATGTCCACGAAGTTTCCCTTCACCGGGTTCGGGGCCAAGCTGCACCCCGAGATCCTGGCCGCGATGCAGCGGATGGCCGGCCAGCTCGAGGCGCTCGGCCACACGGTCCGCACCGCCGACCCCGACTACGGCCTTCGGCTGTCCTGGAACTTCCTGTCCCGCTCGACCTCGGGACTGCTCGACTGGGCCGACCGGCTCGGGCCGGCGGTGACGTTCGACCAGCGCACGACGAGCAACATGCGGATCGGGCGACTGCTGTCGGAGAACGTCCTGCGCGACGCCCGCGCCAGGGAGGCCGAGTCACAGCGGCGGATCGGATGGATCTTCAACCTCGCCGACGTGGTCCTGGCTCCGACGACGGCGCTACCACCGCCCCGGATCGACGCGTTCGACGGCCGCGGCGGATTGGCCACCGACCGGGCGATGATTCGCGCCTGTCCGGCGACCTGGCCGTGGAACGTCCTCGGCTGGCCCTCGATCAACGTGCCAGCGGGTTTCACGTCCGACGGGCTGCCGATCGGCGTGCAGCTGATGGGTCCCGCCAACAGCGAGCCGCTGTTGATCTCGCTGGCCGCCGCGCTCGAGGCGATCGGGGCCTGGACCCACGACCAGCCGACGCCCTGGTGGCAGTCTTAGCTCTCAGAAGCCTAGGCGGCCAAGCTGTTTGGGGTCGCGCTGCCAATTCTTGGCGATCTTCACCCGCAAGTCCAAGTACACCTTGGTACCCAGCAGCGTCTCGATCTGATGACGCGCGGCGGTGCCGACCTCCCGGAGCCGGGCCCCGCCCTTGCCGATCACGATGCCCTTCTGCGAATCGCGTTCGACGTAGAGGATGGCGTGCACGTCGATCAGGTCGTCACGGCCCTCGCGGGGCTCGACCTCGTCGATCACCACGGCCAGCGAGTGCGGCAACTCGTCGCGCACGCCTTCGAGTGCGGCCTCGCGGATCAGCTCGGCCATCAGGACTTCCTCGGGCTCGTCGGTGAGCTCCCCGTCGGGATAGAACGCCGGTCCGGGGGGCAGCTGCGCCGCCAGCACGTCGGTCAGCAGATCCACCTGCTCACCGGTGGTCGCCGACACCGGCACGATCTCGGCGGTGCCGCCGGTGAGCTCGCTGGCGGCCATCAACTGCGCGGCGACCTTCTCCTTGGACACCTTGTCGATCTTGGTGACGATGACGACGAGCGTGGTGTGCGGCGCCACGGCGCGGATCTGCTCGTAGATCCACCGGTCGCCGGGACCGATGCCCTCGTCGGCGGGGATGCACAGACCAATGACGTCGACCTGCGAATACGTGGCCTTCACCAGCTCGTTGAGCCGCTCCCCGAGCAGGGTGCGGGGCCGGTGCAGGCCCGGGGTGTCGACGAGGATGATCTGGAAGTCGTCGCGGTGCACGATGCCGCGGATGGTGTGACGGGTGGTCTGCGGCCGGTTCGAGGTGATCGCCACCTTGGTCCCGACGAGCGCGTTGGTCAGCGTCGACTTCCCGGTGTTGGGGCGGCCGACGAAGCAGACGAAGCCCGAGCGGAACTCGGCGTCCCCGGCGCTCACGGGGCGGGGTTCCCGGCACGGTCGGTGACGATGACGACCGCATCGGCCGTCAGCTCTCGCACCGCGGCCACCCCCGCGTCATCGGCGGAGCCGCCGACCAGTACGGCAGCCTCCAGCCCTGCCGCACCGCTGGACACCGCCGCGGCCACCGCGGCCTGCAGCGCCGTCAGCGGCAACGCCGCCAGGGCGACGGGAGCACCCGCATAGGTACGCCCGTCCAGGTCGCGCACCGCGGCACCGCTGTCCGCCTCCGCGCGGGCCATCGCCCCGCGGGCGAGGGTGACCAACTTCGCGTCCTCCCCATCCAGACTCATTCGTCGCCTTCCCCTGCCTCGTCGGCCTCGTCGCCTTGCTCGGTGGGCTTGACCAGTACGGTGCCGATCCGCACGCGGCCGCGGTGATCGCGACCGCCCTCGGCGCGCAACTGCAGCGCATCCCACGTCACCTCGGCTCCCGGCAGCGGGACCCGCCCCAACTCGTGGGCCAGCAGACCGCCGACGGTGTCGACGTCGAGGTCCGCGTCGAGCTCCATCTCGTAGAGTTCGGCGAGGTCTTCGAGCGGCAACCGGGCCGAGACTCGAAAACTCTTGTCGCCCAGTTCTTCCACCGGTGCAACCTCGTCGGTGTCGTACTCGTCGGCGATCTCGCCGACGATCTCCTCCAGCACGTCCTCGATGGTGACCAGGCCAGCGATCGCGCCGTATTCGTCCACCAGCAGCGCCATGTGGTTGCGGTCGCGCTGCATCTCGCGCAGCAACGCATCCAGCGGCTTGGAGTCGGGCACGAACACCGGCGGCCGCATCACCTCGCCGACCCTGGTGTCGATGCCGCCGTTGCTGTAGTAGGTCTGCTGCACCAGGTCCTTGAGGAAGACCACGCCGACGATGTCGTCGACGTTCTCCCCAACGACCGGCAACCGGGAATGCCCGCTGCGCACCGCCAAGGAGGTGGCCTGACCAGCGGTCTTGTCGCTCTCGATCCACACCATTTCGGTGCGCGGCACCATCACCTCGCGGGCCACCGTGTCACCGAGCTCGAAGACCGACTGGATCATCCTTCGCTCGTCGTCGGCGACGATGCCACGCTGCTGGGCCAGGTCGACGACCTCGCGCAGCTCGATCTCCGAGGCGAACGGGCCGTTGCGGAAGCCGCGCCCCGGCGTCAGCGCGTTGCCGATCAGGACCAGCAGCCGGCTGATCGGCGTCAGCAGCACCGAGATTGCCTGTAGCGGAAGCACGGCCGCCAACGCGATGCTGTAGGCGTGCTGCCGCCCGAGGGTGCGGGGTCCGACGCCGATGGCAACGAAGCTGACGACCACCATTATGGCTGCCGCCGCCAGCAGACCCCAGGTCAGACCCAGATCCTCGTAGAGGAACGCCACCAGCAGCACCGTCGCCGCGGTCTCGCACGTGATGCGCAGCAACACGATCAGGTTGATGTAACGCGGCCGGTCCTCGATCATGCGGGCCAGCCGGGCAGCGCCGGGGCGCTCGTCGCGCACCATCTCGTCGACCCTGGCGATGGAGACGGTGCTGATCGCGGCGTCGACTGCCGCGAACACGCCGCCGAGGGCGATCAGCGCCAACGCGCCGACGAGGGAGCCGAATGCGGTCACGGTTGGTCGAAGAACTGGGATTTGTCGAGCAGTCTGCGGTCCTTCTCGCTCTGCCGATCCTGGTGGTAGGCGGCAACCTGGTCGGCCACCCACTCCTCGAGCAGCTCGCGCTGAAGGGCGAACATCTCCCTCTCCTCGTCGGGCTCGGCGTGGTCGTAGCCCAACAGGTGCAGCACGCCGTGCACGGTCAGCAGTGCGAGTTCCTGGGCGAGTGAATGTCCGGCCTTCTCAGCCTGCTGGGCGGCGAACTCCGGACACAGCACGATGTCTCCGAGCATCGACGGCCCGGGTTCCGGCGCATCGGGCCGGCCACCGGGCTCGAGCTCGTCCATCGGGAAGCTCATCACGTCTGTCGGGCCCGGCAGGTCCATCCAGCGCATGTGCAGGTCGGCCATCGCGGGGGTGTCCAGCAGCACCATCGACAGTTCGGCGCCGGGATTGACGTCCATCTTCGCCAGCGTGAAGCGCGCCACGCTGATCAGTTCGTCCTCGGAGACGTCGATGCCCGACTCGTTGGAGACCTCGATGCTCACCGGCGCGACCTTCCGGTGCCCGATCGGCGTTCGGCCCGGTTCAGGGCGGGCGCCTCGGATCTGGCGTAGGCGTCGACGATCTCGGACACCAGTCGGTGGCGAACGACGTCGGCGCTGGTCAGCTCGGAGAAGTAGATGTCCTCGATGCCGTCGAGGACGTCCATCGCAGCACTCAGCCCGGACTTGGCGCCGTGCAGGTCGACCTGTGTGGAGTCACCGGTGACCACGATCTTCGATCCGAACCCCAGTCGCGTCAGGAACATCTTCATCTGCTCGGGCGTGGTGTTCTGGGCCTCGTCGAGGATGATGAACGCGTCGTTGAGCGACCGGCCGCGCATGTACGCCAACGGCGCGACTTCGATTACCCCGGCGCTCATCAGCTTTGGGATCAGTTCGGGATCCATCATGTCGTGCAGCGCGTCGTACAGCGGCCGCAGGTACGGGTCGATCTTCTCGCTGAGCGTGCCGGGCAGGAAGCCGAGGCGTTCGCCGGCCTCCACCGCGGGGCGGGTCAGGATGATGCGCGAAACCTGCTTGGTCTGAAGGGCATTGACTGCCTTGGCCATCGCGAGGTAGGTCTTGCCTGTACCGGCGGGCCCAATGCCGAAGACGATGGTGTGCCCGTCGATGGCGTCGACGTAGCGCTTCTGGTTGAGCGTCTTGGGGCGAATGGTCTTGCCCCGCCTGGAGAGAATGTCCAGGGTCAGTACCTCGGCCGGGGATTCATTGCCGCCGCCGGTGAGCATGCCGATGCTGCGGCGCACCGCTTCCGGCGTCAGCGTCTGGCCGTCGGCGACGACGGCGATCAGCTCGGTGGTCACGCGCTCGGCGAGGGCCACGTCGGCCGGCGGACCGGACAGCGTCACGGCGTTGCCGCGCACGTGGACGTCGGCGGTCAGCAGGCGTTCGAGCTCACGGAGGTTCTCGTCGGCGGAGCCGAGCAGGCCCACCACGAGTTCGGGCGGCACGTCGATGCTGCTTCGTACGTTGTCGTCCGAGGCGGCTGTCGTCTCGCGGGGTGTCACGTGGGGTTCAGAGCCTGCCTTCCGTGCTCAGGTAGTTGGTGTGGACTGCGACCACCTTACCGCTGGTCACCGCCACGTAGACGCGAAGGAGGGGCACCCGGCGGCGGGTGCCCCTCCTCGAGGGTGGTGGATCAGCGACTCTGCTGCACGGTCGTGTCGACCTGCGGCACGGTCACGTTCGGGTGGATCGTGTCGATCCACTGGTGGTGGTCCACGCCGGTCGAATAGCTGGGCAGTTCGACGACGGGGAGGGCTTCCGCGGATGCGGTCGCCAGGATCGGAGACGCCACTCCAAGGATCCCAGCGGTGAGCCCGCTAGCAACGATGGCGGCAAGTCCAAACTTCTTCATGTGGTGCGATTCTTCTTTCGTGCCCTCTGTGGTGATGTGCGACCGGCTGACAGAGCCTCGCAACCGGTCACTGGATCAAACACCGTGCTCAGGGGTTTGATTCCATTGGCAGGAATTTATTGCCGGTTGGCAGTGAACGTGCTCAGAAGTCCCATCGGGACGTCAAGACCCCGAGTGCGCCAAGTCCCACGGCGGCCGCAGATGTGGTTCGCAGCACACTTGGGCCAAGGCGCACGGCGGTCGCACCCGCGTCGGTGAGCACCTTCAGTTCGTCGTCGCCGATGCCGCCCTCGGGCCCGATGATCAACGTCAGCGAACCCGTTTCGGCAACCCCGGCGGCGGTCAGCGGCACGGTCGCCGACTCGTGCAGCACGAGCACCCTGGCATCATCCGCGCGAGACGCCACCAGCGACGCCAGTTCCCTCGTCGACACCAGCGCACTGACCGGCGGGACGTACGGCCGGCGCGACTGCCTGGCCCCCGATCGGGCGACTGCCTGCCACCGGCGCAGCCCCTTCTCCACCTTCGCGGCTCCATCCCAGCGCGCCACGCAGCGGTCGGCCTGCCACGCGATGAACGCGTCGGCGCCGGCTTCGGTGGCCAGCTCGATGGCCAGCTCGGAGCGGTCGGACTTCGGCAGTGCCTGCACGACGGTGACCTCGGGCCGAGGCGAGGCGACGGCCTGCCGGCTCAGCACCCGTGCGGTCAGACTGCCCTTCGCGACGCCTTCGACGACCACGTGCGCGACGGTGCCCGCACCGTCACCGAGGTCGAGTTCCTCGCCAACCCGGATCCGTCGGACGTTCGCGGCGTGGAATCCCTCGTCGCCGTCGACGACGGCCAGCTCGCCCACCCCGGGAACGGTGTCGACGTAGAACAGCGCGCGACTCATCGCCTGCGGATGCCGCCTACCTGCCGCTGAACGTCTCGCGAAGCCGGTTGAACAGCCCGCCACCGTTGGACGCCGCGGCATGGGTCGACTTGACCTCGGCGACGTCGCGGACGCGGTGTTCCTTGAGCTTCTGCAGCAGTTCGGTGTCTCGATTGTCCAGCCGCGACGGCACCACGACCTCGATGTGGGCGTGCAGGTTGCCGCGCACCCCCGTCCGCACGTTCGGCATGCCGTGGCCGCGCAGGGTGGTCACCGCGCCTGGCTGGGTGCCCGGCTCGACGGCGATGTCGGTCGGGCCGTCGAGGATCGCGTCGACCGAGACCGACGTGCCGAGGGCCGCGTCGACCATCGGGACGGACACGCTGAAGTGCAGGTCGTCGCCGTCGCGAACGAAGATGTCGTGGGGCTGTTCGTGCACCTCGACGTGCAGGTCACCGGCAGGTCCGCCGCCGGGGCCGACCTCGCCCTGCGCGGCCAGCCGTACCCGCATGCCGTCGCCCACTCCCGGCGGGATCTTGACGCTGATCTCGCGACGGGCCCGTACCCGTCCGTCGCCGCCACAGCGGTGGCAGGGATCGGGGATGACCTCGCCCACGCCGGCGCAGACCGGGCACGGTCGCGACGTCATGACCTGTCCCAGCAGGGAACGCTGCACGGACTGGACCTCGCCCTGCCCGTGGCAGGTGTCGCAGGTGACCGGCGTCGAGTTGCCGTGGGTGCCCTTGCCCTGGCACACGTCGCACAGGATGGCGGTGTCGACGGTGACGTGCTTGGTCACGCCAGTCGCGCACTCGGCCAGGTCGAGGCGCATTCGCAGCAGCGAATCCGAGCCCGGCCGGACCCGGCCGACGGGACCCCGGCCACCGCCGCCGCCACCGAAGAACGCCTCGAAGACGTCCCCGAGGCCGCCGAAGCCACCCCCGAACCCGCCACCGAAGCCGTTGCCGGCGCCCGCGCTCTCCATCGGATCGCCACCGAGATCGACGATCCGGCGTTTCTCCGGATCGCTCAGTACCTCGTACGCGACGCTGATCTCGCGGAACTGTGCCTGCGCGTGCTCGTCGGGGTTGACGTCGGGGTGCAGTTCACGGGCGAGCTTGCGGTACGCCCGCTTGATCTCCGAGTCGCTCGCGCCCTTGCTCACCCCGAGCAGGCCGTAATAATCGCGTGCCACGCCAAACCCTTCTTAGCCTTTTCACGCCCCTAGCGGGCGCCAAGGACTTCGCCTATGTACAGAGCAACCGCGGCGACGTTGGCAATGGTTCCCGGATAGTCCATCCGAGTGGGACCCACCACACCCATGCCGCCGAAGACCTTGCCGGAGCTGCCGTACGCGGTGCTCACCACCGACGTGCCCGCCATCTGCTCGGCTGCGGTCTCGTGTCCGATGCGCACGGTCACCTTACCGGCCTCCTGCTGGGCGGCCAGCAATCGCAGCACGACCACCTGCTCCTCGAGGGCCTCCAGGACCGAACGCAGGGAGCCGCCGAAGTCGGCGGTGTTGTGGGTGAGGTTGGCCGTGCCACCGAGCAACAGCCGCTCCTCGCCGTGCTCGACGAGGGTCTCGACGAGCACGGTTGCGGCGCGACCCACGGCGTCGCCGAGGCTGCCGTGTCCCACCAGCTGCGATGCCAGATCCGACACCGCGACGGACGCGGTGGTGATCGGCTTGCCCTCGAGCGCCTGCCCCAGCCGCTCGCGCAGCTGACTCAGCTGTACGTCGTCGATCGCGTCACCGAGTTCGACGATGCGCTGGTCGACCCGGCCGGAGTCGGTGATGACCACCAGCAACAGGCGCGCCGGGGTGAGGGCGACGACCTCCAGATGGCGCACGGTCGAGGTGGACAGCGTCGGGTACTGGACGATGGCGACCTGCCGGGTGAGCTGGGCCAGCAGCTTGACCGCGCGGCGCAGCACGTCGTCGAGATCGACGCCGGACTCCAGGAACGTCAGGATGGCCCGGCGCTCGGCCGAGGTCATCGGCTTGACGTCGTCGAGCCGGTCGACGAACTCGCGATAGCCCTTCTCCGTCGGCACCCGACCGGAGCTGGTGTGGGGCTGAGCGATGTAGCCCTCCGCCTCCAGCACCGCCATGTCGTTGCGGACCGTGGCACTCGAGACGCCTAAATTGTGGCGCTCCACGAGGCTCTTCGATCCGATCGGTTCCTTGGTCGATACGAAGTCGGCGACGATGGCGCGCAGCACCTCGAAGCGACGATCATCGGCCGTACCCATGGTTCACCTCCTAATTCGATTCATTTTACGTTGACGAGCAGCACCGACGCGCCACCCGCCAGGCGGCCGGGGCGGATAACCTCTTTGCATGCTCAACGGGATCCATCGATGATCTTCAAGGGCGTCCGCGACGGCAAGCCGTATCCCGAGCACGGGCTCTCCTACAAGCAGTGGGCGCAGATCCCGCCGCGGCAGATTCGCCTCGACGAGTTGGTGACCACCACCACGGTGCTGGCCCTGGACCGGCTGCTGTCGGAGGACTCCACCTTCTACGGCGACCTCTTCCCCCACGCCGTGCGGTGGGAGGGCGTCATCTACCTCGAGGACGGCGTGCACCAGGCGGTGCGCGCGGCGCTACGCAACCGCGCGGTGCTTCATGCGCGGGTCTACGACATGGACCTACCGCTGGACCAGCAGACCTAGGCGCGGCGCTCAGTCGAGCAAGTCGCGCACCACGGCGTCGGCCAGCAGCCGGCCGTGGTCGGTGAGCACCAGCCGATCGTCGAGCCGCCGCACCAGGCCACCGGCGATCGCCCCGTCCGCCCGGCCCAGCTCGGCGGCACTGAGCGTCGTCACCGGCAACCCCTGCCGCAACCGCAGGCGCAGCATGACGTCCTCGACGTGGCGGGCCGAGCCGTCGAGGCTCTCGGAGTCCGCGATCGGCAACCGCCCTTCGGCCAGCGATGCCGCATACGCCTTGGGGTGCTTGACGTTCCACCACCGCATCCCGTCGACGTAACCGTGCGCGCCGGGGCCGGCGCCCCACCACTCGCCGCCATCCCAGTACCCGAGGTTGTGCCGGCACTCACCGCCGGGTCGGCTCCAGTTGGACACCTCGTACCAGCCGAAGCCCGCTGCCGAGAGCCGCTCGTCGAGCAGTTCGTATCGGGTGGCCAGCACGTCGTCGTCGGGCGCGGGCAGCTCGCCGCGGCGCACCCGCCGGGCCAGCGCCGTGCCGTCCTCGACCACCAGCGCGTACGCCGACACGTGGTCGACGCCCGAGCCGATCGCCGCGTCGACCGAACGGGCCAGGTCGTCATCGGTCTCGCCCGGCGTTCCGTAGATGAGGTCGAGGTTGACGTGCGCGAAGCCGGCGGCGCGCGCGTCGGCGACCGCGGCAAGCGCCCGCCCCGGGGAGTGCACCCGGTCCAGTGCCGCCAGCACGTGCGGTGCCGTCGACTGCATGCCGAGGGACAACCGGGTGTAGCCGGCGCCGCGCAGCCGATCGAGCAACTCGGGCGTCGTCGACTCGGGGTTGGCCTCGGTGGTCACCTCGGCACCGGCGGCCAGCGCGAAGTTCGCTCGCACGGCGTCGAGCAGCGCGGCGAGCCGCTCACCGCCCAACATCGACGGGGTGCCGCCGCCAACGAAGACGGTGGCAACCTCGGGCAGCGGTCCGCGGGCTGCTAGCTGGGCCGCCGCGAGACCGAGTTCGATCCGCATCGCCTCGAGCCACCCGTCGGGGTTCGCGCCGCCGAGCTGGGCCGGCGTGTAGGTGTTGAAGTCGCAGTACCCGCAGCGAGTGGCACAGAACGGCACGTGAACGTAGATGCCGAAGGGTGCGGCAGCACGTCCGGAGGTCATCCCACCAGTCTGACAGAGCGGACTTCCGCTCAGCACGAGCGAAAGAACGGCCCGGTTGGAGTGGGTTGGGGCGTTCGTGGCAGAATGGCCCGCGTGACCGCTGCCCGCACCTCGACCACCCGCATCTCGCTGGTGGTCCGTCGGCATGTCGACTTCAAGCGCGTTTGCAGCTGTCGCTGTCTGCCTTGACGCCGTAGACCTGTCCACCTGTACTTCCAGCTGGCCGCCGGATCTGCGCCGCCGGACAGCCACCGGTGACGACGCGCGATCGGAACGCTGGCTCCCTGACGAAGGGGCCATTCCATGACCCAGGCAGATCCCAAGCCCGCAGCCTCCAAGCCCGTCAAGCGCCCCAAGGGCGAGGGTCAGTGGGCGCTGGGCTACCGCGAACCACTCAACGCCAACGAGCAGGCCAAGAAGGACGACAACCCGCTCAACGTGCGCACCCGCATCGAGAACATCTACGCCAAGGGCGGGTTCGAGAGCATCGACAAGGGCGACCTGCGGGGCCGATTCCGCTGGTGGGGGCTCTACACCCAGCGCAAGCCCGGATACGACGGCACCTGGACCGGCGACGACAACACCGACATGCTCGAAGACGAGTACTTCATGTTGCGCGTCCGCTGCGACGGCGGTGCCCTCACGGCAGCTGCGCTGCGCACCCTCGGCGGCATCTCGACCGAGTTCGGCCGCGACACCGCCGACATCTCCGACCGCGAGAACGTCCAGTACCACTGGATCCGCGTCGAGGACATGCCCGAGATCTGGCGTCGGCTCGACGAGGTCGGCCTGTACACCACCGAGGCCTGCGGCGACTGCCCCCGGGTGGTGCTGGGGTCTCCGCTGGCGGGCGAGTCGCTAGACGAGGTGATCGACGGCACCCCGGCCATCGACGAGATCGTCAAGCGCTACATCGGCAAGCCCGAGTACTCCAACCTGCCGCGCAAGTTCAAGACCGCGATCTCGGGTCAGCAGGACGTCGTCCACGAGGTCAACGACGTGGCATTCATCGGCGTCGTCCACCCCGAGCACGGCCCCGGCTTCGACCTCTGGGTCGGCGGCGGGTTGTCCACCAACCCCATGCTGGGCCAGCGCGTCGGGGCGTGGGTGCCACTCGACGAGGTGCCCGACGTCTGGGAGGGCGTGGTCAGCATCTTCCGCGACTACGGCTACCGCCGGCTGCGCGCCAAGGCCCGGCTGAAGTTCCTGATCAAGGACTGGGGCGTGGAGAAATTCCGTGAAGTCCTCGAGCAGGAGTACCTCAAGCGCCCGCTGATCGACGGCCCAGCACCCGAGCCGGTCACGCGGCCGATCGATCACGTCGGCGTGCAAAGGCTCAAGAACGGGCTGAACGCCGTCGGGGTCGCCCCCATCGCCGGCCGCGTGTCGGGGACCATCCTGTCCAAGGTCGCCGACCTGGCCGAGTCGGTCGGTTCGGATCGCATCCGGTTCACGCCCTATCAGAAGCTGGTCATCCTCGACGTGCCCGACGACAAGATCAGCGAGCTGACCGTCGGCCTCGACGCGCTCGGCCTGCCGTCGCGGCCGTCGCACTGGCGCCGCAACCTGATGGCCTGCACCGGCATCGAGTTCTGCAAGCTGTCGTTCGCCGAGACCCGCAAGCGCAGTCAGACCCTCGTCCCCGAGCTGGAACAGCGTCTCGAGGACGTCAACGCACAACTCGACGTGCCCGTGACGGTCAACATCAACGGTTGCCCCAACTCGTGCGCCCGCATCCAGGTCGCCGACATCGGCTTCAAGGGTCAGATGGTCGACGACGGTGACGGACCGGTCGAGGGGTTCCAGGTCCACCTGGGCGGCAGCCTGGGTCTGGACAGTGGATTCGGCCGCAAACTGCGCCAGCACAAGGTGACCAGCGCCGAGCTCGGCGACTACATCGACAGGGTCGTTCGCAACTTCGTGAAACAACGCGAGCCCGGCGAGCGTTTCGCTGTCTGGGCCTTGAGAGCAGACGAGGCGAACCTTCGATGAGCGCTTGCGCGAAGAGCGGAGAACAAGGGTGACTGACTTGACGACGACGGAGATGGACCTGGTCGCGCTGGCCGAGCGGGGTGCCGCAGAGCTGGCGGGCGCCAATGCCGAGGAACTGCTGCGCTGGACCGACGATCACTTCGGCGACCAGTACGTAGTGGCGTCCAACATGCAGGATGCGGTGCTCGTCTCGATGGCGGCCAAGGTGCGCCCCGGTGTCGACGTGCTGTTCCTCGACACCGGCTACCACTTCGCCGAGACCATCGGCACCCGTGACGCGGTCGAGGCCGTATACGGCGTGAACGTGGTCAACGTGACCCCGGAGCACAGCGTGGCCGAGCAGGATCAGTTGCTCGGCAAGGACCTGTTCTCCCGCGACGCTGCGGCGTGCTGCCGGATGCGCAAGGTCGAGCCGCTGGGCAAGGCACTGAAGGGCTACTCGGCGTGGGTCACCGGCATCCGCCGCGTCGAGGCGCCGACCCGCGCCAACGCCCCGCTGATCAGCTATGACAAGGCGTTTGGTCTGGTGAAGGTCAATCCCATCGCGGCGTGGTCCGACGAGGAGATGCAGGCCTACATCGACGACAACGACGTCTTGGTCAACCCGCTGGTCTTCGAGGGCTACCCGTCGATTGGCTGCGCGCCGTGCACGGCCAAGCCCATCGAGGGTGCCGATCCGCGCAGTGGTCGCTGGGCCGGTCAGGCCAAGACGGAATGCGGGCTGCACGCCTCGTGACCGGACCGGAGGTCCTGATCCTCGCCGCCCACGGCAGCGTGGATCCCCGGTCGCCGGCGGTGGCTCGCGCGCTTGCCGGCCGGATGCGCCGGTTGCGGCCCGGCCTCGACGTCCGCGCCGCCTTCCTGGAGAAGGCCGCCCCGCACGTGGGTGAGGTGCTGGCCGACGTCGGTCGAGCCGGCGGTTCGGCAGTGGTGGTGCCGATGCTGCTGGCAGCAGCCCATCACGCGCGGGTGGATCTGCCGTCGGTGATCGCCGAGTCGGGCGTGGACGTACTGCAGTCCGACGTGCTCGGCGAGGATCCAACCCTGATCTCGTTGCTGGGCCGTCGGGTCGCCGCTGCAGGATTCTCGGCCGACCACCCTGACGTCGGTGTGATCGTCGTCGCCGTTGGTTCGTCGAACGCGGCCGCCAATGCGCGGACCGCCGAGCTCAAGCCCGCGCTCGAAGCGAGATCGCGCTGGGCCGTGGAGGTCGCCTTCGCCACCGGCCCGCACCCGACGGTCCCGGAGGCCGCGGCCATGCTCCAGCAGCGCGGCGCCCGCCGGCTGGTCGTCGCGCCGTGGTTCCTGGCCCACGGCCGCCTCACCGACCGCGTCGCCAATTCCGCTGCAACCCTTGATATCCCGATGGTCGACCCGCTGGGCGCCCACAACCTGGTGGCCGCCGCGCTGCTCGATCGATTCGACGAGGTCCGGTCGGCCCGCATCGCGGCGTGACCCGCCCGGCCTTCCAGTAGCTGCGCAGGGATCCGCGCGCCTCGACGAGGCACAACGCTTTCGCCAAACTTTGCTCTCGTTGTGGCATCATTATTGACGTTGGCGATTGGCCACCAGTGACCGAGATGCGGTCGTTGTCGTAAACGGGGATTGGAATGGAAGTCACCATGAAGTCAGATCGTTGGGTTCGTCGCCTGGCACTCGTCGCAGGCGGCAGCGCGATCATCGCCATGGGCACGCTGACCGCGGCCTGTAGCAGCAAGGAAACACCCGCCCCGTCCAGCACGACCACAACCACCACGACGTCGGTGTCGCCGACGGAGAAGAGCCTCACCCCCGGTGGGCCGAACAGCTTCACCCCGCCGGTCAAGGCTCCGCCGGCGCCCACCGGCGAGCCCGGCACGCACCGCAACGGCAGCAGTTCGTAGGTTTCCGACTGCCGACGATCGATCCGAACATCCGCAGGGGCGTCACCGAAGTGGCGCCCCTGCGGAATCGGTTGATCCGTTCGCGTGTCGAAATGTCCCGGGAATCCTGATGTTCGGTCGGTGCGACGTACGACGGCACCGCGCCATCCTCCGCTTCGCCGGTATCTGCACCACGCTGTCGGTGGCCGCCGCGGCATTGGTCGTCGTTCACGACGCGCACTCGCGGCCCGCGCCGTCGTCGGCGACCATCGACGGACCGTATTCACACCTGCTGACCAGCTCGACCGACCTCGGGCCGTCCCGCGTCGACCGCGCACAGCTCACCGTGGGGTTGCGTGACTCCCGCCGCCCCGAGACGCTGCTGCGGTGGGCGGCCGATCACGAACTCGACGTGCGATGGCGTAGCGGCGAGCAATGGGCCATCGTGGAGGGCGCCCCACCGGACGTGGCCAAGGCCTTCGGCGTCCCGGTGCACGACTACCGCGGCATGCGCGGCCAGGTGTTCTACGCGTCCTCCGAGCAGCCTGCCGTTCCAGCGGCGGTGGTCGACTCGGTCAGCGATCTCGGGCGCATCCTGGGGTTCACCCCGCACCACGAGGCCAGGCCCGCCTTGATTCCCCTCGACGTGCCATCCCACGGCCTCTCACCCGACGCCCTGCTCACCGCGTACAACGCGAAGACCCTTGCGATACAGGGACATACCGGCAAGGGCCAGACCATCGTCTTCTTCGCGTTCAGCGGTTACGACCAGGCCGACCTCGACGACTTCGCCTCGACCTCGGGGCTCCCCCCGCTGAAGCCAATCCTGGTAGGCGGCCAACCCGGTGAACCCGGAGCCGAGACGACGATGGATCTCGAGGTCGCCCATGCGATCGCACCCGATGCCAGGATGGTGGTGGTCAATGCCCGCCCCACGCTGGAGGGCGGGCGGACCTACGAACGCATCGCGGAGATGTTCGATTCGGCCAGCGCGCAGTATCCGGGCGCCGTGTGGAGTCTGTCGATCGGCTGGGGTTGCGAGAAGCTGCTCACCGCAACCGATCTCAAGCCCGTACAAGCCGCCTTGGTCCGCGCGCACGCAAAGGGCACCAGTGCGTTCGACGCGACGGGTGACACCGCCGGGCTCGAATGCAAGGGTGGCCCCAACTGGTCGTCGCCACCGGGACCAGATGACATCGGATTGGACGCCATCGCCTCACTTCCCGCGATCACCACGGTCGGGGGCACCACGTTGTCGACCGATCGCCGCGGCATGTGGCTGGCGGAGCAGGCCTGGTTCGACTCGCCGCTGTCCCAGGGGACCAGCGGCGGGGTGTCGACCCTCTTTCCCAGACCCGCGTGGCAGACGAGGGTGTCCTCGGCGCGCGATCCCGAGGTCGAGAGCCGGCTGACACCCGACGTATCCGCGGTCGCCGATCCGTTCACCGGGGTGCGGATCCGGTTCGACGGGCAGGACCTCCTCGGCGCGGGCACCTCTCAGGCGGCACCGATCTGGGCCGGGCTGACCGCGCTGATGAATCAGTACCTACTGGCCAACGGCGGACGCGCGCTCGGTGACCTCAACCCGCTGCTCTACCGCGTCGCGGCAGGTGCGAACTCCCCCGGTTTCCGCGACGTCAGCCTCGGTGCCAACGCGGTCGACGCCTCGGCACCGGGGTACGACACGGTCACCGGGCTGGGTACGCCCAACGTCGACGCCCTGGTTCGTGACTTCCTCGACATCCAACGGGGGGTGGCGCCGCGGTGACCACCGGCGCTGGGGAACCCTCGCCAACGGCGCCCTGCCGCAGCTGCGGGCACGACGTTCCCGCCGGGGCGTACTGCGGACGGTGTGGCGCCACCTCGACACCCAGGCGCGGTGACGGCCCCGCGTGGCTGCGGTTGCGGGCGTACGCCGCGGCGCCCGACCAACACCTGCTGCTTCCCTCCCTGGTGACGACGCCGTTCCCGCGTCTGCCCCGACGGTCCAGGGCCGCGTTCCGCGTCGGCCTGCTCGCGCTCGCCGCCCTGTTGGTGGCTTTCTGCCTGGTGAAGGCGCCGCCGCTGCTGGTTGCCTTCTGCGCGCTCGGGATGCCGCTGTCGTTCGTCGGCTACCTGACGGCGACCGGTGCGTTCGGCGATCTGCCCGGTCGCTCGTTGGCCCTGACTGCCGTGCTCGGTCTGGGAGCGGGCACGGGTTGGGCGTTCGCGACCAACGCGATCTGGGCGCACACCTACGACGACGTTCTGGCCACGCCGATGACGGCGCCACAGCTGCTGATCAACATGGTGGCGATCCCCGTGGGCGGTGTGCTGCTGATGCTCGCACCCGTGGCGCTGGTGCGCCGGTGGTGGTCCGGCGGCGCGGAGTCGTTGGACGGGTTCACGATCGGAGCGCTCGCCGCCCTGTGCTTCACCGCGGCGGGGATCCTCACCCGCGGAGCGTCGAACTTCGCCAGTGGCCTGTTCGAACAGGACTTTCCGGTGAGCGCACTCTTGTCCCTTACGGCGATCCGGGGCGTTGCCGCCCCGCTGACGGCCGTCGCTGCCGGTGGTGTCGTCGGTGCCACCCTCTGGTTCGGACCGCGAGCCGATCCCCCGGTCACCCGGCACTGGTACTCGCCGTCGGCGCCGGCGCTGGCCATGATCATCGCCGTGGCGGCAGCCCTTGCCGAGAACGCCATCGACTACGCGTGGATCTCCTACGCGCAGATCGTGGCTCTGTACGCCGTCGTCACGGTGCTCGCCCTGATGGCGCTACGGCTCGTCCTGCACTGGTGTCTACTGGGCGAGGCCCGCGACGGCACCCCAGGAGGCGAACCGGTCCGGTGTCCGCAGTGCGACCACGTGGTACCCGACCTGGCCTACTGTCCGGACTGCGGGGTCGCCGCGAACGCGGCATCTCGATCGTCACGACGGGGAGATCGATCTTCACCGATCCGCGAGACCTCGATCGTTCGCCTGCTGCTGGGGATGGGCACCGCATGGGTCGTCTTGGCCGCGTGCGTCGTCGCCGTGGTTGCCTACTCGACGCCCCCGCCCGCGCAGTTCACCTGCCCTCCCGACTGTGGACGTCCTCCGATCGGCGAACCGGTCCTCACCAACCCGCGCTTCACCCCCGCCGATGGCTCGTTCTCGGTGTCCTACCCCGGGCCCATGACGGCCTACGAGGCCTCGGTCGAGCCCGACGGCGTCGTCGTCGAACTGCGGGCCGGTGACGGTGGCACGATGCACCTCTTCGGGGAACCCGCCGCGAACCGCACGCCCAAGCAGATCACCGAAGACGTGTTGGAACGCGACTTCCCGAACGCGCAGATCGACTACGAGATCCCGCATGCGCAGGTCGGCTACCAGCCGGGATACGGCGTCGTGGCCGACGTCTACCGGACTGCTGCGACCGGCAATTCGGATCGGGACCGGGTGCTGGTCATGGTCGCCGTCAAGAACGGCCTCGCGCTGGTCGCCGAGGGAACCGGGCCGTTTCACGAGTTCAGCCCCGAGTTCGGCTCCGGGCACCCGTCGGGCGCCAACTTCTTCCTCGCACTCGACATGGCCAAGTACGTCAACAGCTTCAGCTGGCGGGGAGACCCGCCGCGGTGAGCGTGCTCGGGACCTCGACGCTGCCGGGGATCGGCGGCACGCGGGTGGCCCGCACGTAGACGGTGTCGCCCTCCTTGAGCGCCAGCGCCTCGGCGTCACCGCGGGTGATCTGCGCGGTGAATGGCGCGTTGTCGGTGGCGCCGGTGAGCTCGACGCGAACCTCGAAGCCGAGCATGGCGATTCGGTCGATGGTCGCGCGGATGACACCCGTCGCCGACACGCTGCCGTCGGTCTGCGCGATCGCCATGTCGGGGTTGCGACCGACGCGAATGTCGTGCGGGCGCACCAGAGTTCCGTTCAAGGAGGACACCGCGCCGAGGAATGACATCACGAAGCCATTGGCCGGGTTGTCGTACACCTCGGTCGGAGAACCCACCTGCTCGATGCGGCCCTTGTTGAGCACCGCGATCCGGTCCGCCACGTCGAGCGCCTCAGCCTGGTCGTGGGTCACCAGCACCGTGGTGACGTGAACCTCGTCGTGCAGCCGCCGTAGCCACGCGCGCAGATCCTCGCGCACCTTGGCGTCCAACGCACCGAACGGCTCGTCGAGCAACAGCACCTGGGGGTCGACGGCCAGCGCGCGGGCCAGTGCCATGCGCTGGCGCTGGCCACCGGACAACTGCGCGGGGTAGCGCGTCTGAAAGCCAGCCAGTCCGACGGTCTCGAGGAGGCTGTCGACCTTCTCCTTGATCTCGGCCTTGGGCCGCTTGCGGATCTTCAGCCCGAAGGCGACGTTGTCGCGCACCGTGAGGTGCTTGAAGGCCGCGTAGTGCTGGAAGACGAAGCCGATGCCGCGACGCTGCGGCGGGACGTTGGTGACGTCGGCACCCTTGATCGTGATGATGCCGGTGTCGGGCTGATCGAGCCCGGCGATGGCGCGCAGCAGCGTCGACTTGCCCGATCCGCTGGGCCCCAGCAGGGCCGTCAGGGAACCCTCTGGCACGTCGAAGTCGATGTCGTCCAGGGCAACGAAGTCGCCGTAGCGTTTGTTGGCGCCACGCACCGTGATCGCGTTGGTCGTCATGTGAGGGAAGTCCTTCTCGTCGAAGCCTATTTTGCCGCCCGGGCGCGCCGGGCGTCGAGGATCACTTGTATGACCAGGACCAACACTGCGACGGTCATCAGCAGCGTCGACACGGCGTAGGCGCCGTACTCCTGCCCGCGGCTGTAGCGGTCGGAGACGAGCAGGGTCAGGGTCTGCGAGGTGCCGGGAAGGTTGGACGACACCATGATGACGGCGCCGTACTCACCAAGGGTACGGGCGATCGTCAACACGATGCCGTAGGTCAGCCCCCACCTGATCGAGGGCAGCGTGATGCGCCAGAACGTCTGCCACCACTGCGACCCCAGGGTGGAGGCGGCCTCCTCTTGATCGGTGCCCAGTTCGTGCAGCAGCGGCTCGACTTCGCGGATGACGAACGGCACGGTCACGAAGATGCTGGCCAATACGATGCCGGGCAGCCCGAAGATGATCTTGAAGCCGAGGTCGTTCTCGACGAAGCCAAGGGCGCCGGCCGAACCCCACAGCAGGATCAGGGCGACGCCGACCACGACCGGCGACACGGCGAACGGCAGGTCGATGACGGCCTGCAACGCGCTCTTGCCGCGGAACCGGTTGCGCGCCAGGACCAGAGCCGTCGGCACCCCGAAGAGGACGTTCAGCGGCACCACGATGGCCACCACGAGCAGGGACAACTGCAGCGCCGAGATCGCCGCGGGTGTGCTGATCGAGGCGAAGAACGTCCCGAGACCCGGGGCGAACGTGCGCCAGAGGATGAGCCCCACCGGGACGATGACCAGGATGAGGACATAGAGGAGCGCGACGTAGCGGAGCAGGTAGCGGACCGGCCGCGACAGGATCATCGGGCCTGTTCCTCGCGTTTCGCCGCCCGCGAGCCGAGCGCCCGCAGCACCAGGAGCACCAGGAACGACGCCACCAGCAACACGATCGAGATGGCCGCGGCGCCGGTGCGGTCGTCGTTCTCGATCAGGGTGCGAATCCACTGGGAGGACACCTCGGTCTCCCCGGGGATGGCACCGCCGATGAGCACGACCGAGCCGAATTCGCCGATCGCGCGGGAGAACGCCAGCCCCGCACCCGACAACAGTGCCGGGAGCAGTGCGGGCAGGACGACGCGCGTGAAGATGATCCAGTTGTTGGCCCCGAGTGAGGCGGCGGCCTCCTCCACCTCCTGGTCGAGCTCCAGTAGCACCGGCTGCACCGACCGCACCACGAACGGCAGCGTGACGAACAGCAGTGCGATGCCGATGCCCCACCTGGTCTGCTGCAGGTGCAGTCCCACGGGACTGTTGGGGCCGTACAGAGCCAGCATCACCAGGCTGGCGACGATGGTCGGCAGGGCGAACGGCAGATCGATGACGGCGTCGACCAGTCGTTTGCCGGGAAAGTCGTCACGCGTCAGCACCCAGGCGACGAGCAGGCCGAATACCAGGTTCACCACGGTGACGCTGATCGACACCGAGAGCGTCACCTTGTAGGACTCCCGTGCGGCGTTGGAGGTGACTGCCTTCCAAAAGGCGGTCCAGCCGCCGCCGACCGCCTGCCACAGGATGGCGGCCAGCGGTAGCAGCACGATGACGCTGAGCCACAACGTCGCTGCGCCAACGCGCAGCGACGTCGTGCCCCGAGCGGTTCGCCTCGGCTGCGGTGGCCGAGCGGTGCCGGGTGGCGCCGGGAGTACCGCAGAGGTCATCCGGTGGCCTGCTTGTAGATCTTCGTGATGGACCCGTTGTCCTTGTCGAAGAGCGCCGGGTCGACCTGGCTCCAGCCACCGAGATCGGCGATGGTCCAGAGCTTCTCGGGCGCCGGGAAGTCCGCGGCGAAGTCCGCGGCGACCTTCGGGTCGACGGGCCGGAAGCCGGCCTGTGCCCAGATCTTCTGGCCCTCCGCGGTGTACAGGTAGTTCTTCAGCGCGGTGGCCTGCTGGAGGTGGGCGCTGCTGGTGACGACCGCGACCGGGTTCTCGATCTTGAAGGTCTGCGGCGGAGTCACGTGCTCGACGGGCTTGCCCTGACGTTCGACGTTGATGGCCTCGTCCTCGTAGGCCAGCAGGACGTCACCACTGCCCTGGACGAACAGGTCGGTGGCCTCTCGGCCCGAACCCGGGCGGGCCTTGACGTGCTGGGTCACCAGCTGGTTGACGAAGTCGAGACCGGCCTGCTCGTTCTGCCCGCCGTTGCTGGCGAAGGCGTACGGAGCCAACAGGTTCCACTTCGCCGAACCGGAGCTCAACGGGCTGGGGGTGACGACCTCGACCCCCGGCTTGAGCAGGTCGTTCCAATCCTTGATGCCCTTGGGGTTGCCCTTGCGGACGAGGAAGGTCACCACGGAGCCGAACGGAATGCCCTTGGTGGCGTCGGCATTCCAGTCCTTGGCCACCTTGTTGGCCTTGACCAGACGGGTGACGTCGGGCTCGACGGAGAAGTTCACGATGTCGGCTGGCTTGCCGTCGACCACGCCGCGGGACTGGTCACCCGATGCGCCGTAGGACGCGGTGACGGCGACGCCCTTGCCCTCGGGGGTGGCGGCGAAGGCGGGGATGATCTTGCTCCAGCCCGGCTCGGGCACCGCGTAGGCGACCAGGGTGAGGGTGGTGTCGGCCTTGGGCTGGTCGCCACCGCCGGCGACGTCGCTGGCGCCGCCACCGCAACCGGCAAGCAGGGTGGCCGTGACGGCGACAGCGCCGAAGGAGGTCAACGATCGGATCGAGATGGGCATTTGGGTCATGAGCCTTTCCTCGGAGGGTGACAAGAGGTATTGAACCCGTCACGACGGAGAGGAGGCGTATCAGTTCAAGGGCACGAAGACGGCCGCGACCGACACCAAACCGCGCAACGGATTGGAGTCAGCGACAACAGTGGACGTCTGCAACAGCGCACGAACCCACGGCGATGAGGGCCAGAACATGACCCTCCAACGCGGTGGACGCTGCGTGCATGGCGCGAAGCGTAGCAGAACCGAGTGTCACCGCATCATCGGGCGAAGAGCCACATCACGACGACGAGGGCGAACAGCGCGAGCAGCGCCAGCGTGACCTGGGACCGGGGCATTCCGGTCACGATGGGTCCTCGTCGGCGTGCCTGGCCCGTTGCACCAGCCGGACCCCGTTGCCGAGCGCCCCGTCCAGCACCGTGGCCACGGCGTACGCCAGCAACAGCACCACCGGCATCACGATCACCGTCTGGGCGACGAACCCGAGGCCCGAAAGCCACAGTTCGACGCCGTCCCACCAACTCAGGATGCCGCTCATTGGTTCCACCCTACGATCAAGGGGTGAGCACACCCGCGGAGTCAACGACATGCCTGGTCGCAGGGGGTGGCCCGGCCGGCATGATGCTGGGCCTGCTACTCGCCCGCGCCGGCGTCGACGTCACCGTGATGGAGAAGCACGCCGACTTCCTGCGCGACTTTCGCGGTGACACCGTGCATGCCAGCACGTTGCGACTGCTCGACGACCTCGGGCTGGGCGGTGACTTCGCGCGGCTGACGCACCGCGAGATCGACACCATCGGGATGCAGATTCAGGGCGTGCCGATCGACATCGATTTACGGCGGCTGCCCGGCCGGCACAAGCACATCGCCCTGGTACCGCAGTGGGACTTCCTCGAGCTGCTCGCCACGGCCGCCGAACGGGAGCCGACGTTCAGGTTGATGCGCAGCACCGAGGTGCTCGAGCCGTTGCGCGGGCGCGACGGCGTGGTGGGGGTCCGCTACCGGACGGCGGACGGCTTGATCGGCGAGATGCGCGCCGAGCTGACGGTGGCCTGCGACGGTCGAGGGTCCACACTTCGCGACGCAATGGGGTTGCGGCCCAAGACATTCGGTACGCCGATGGACGTCTGGTGGTTCCGGCTGCCCCGCGAGGCCGACGATCCGCCGGGGCTGGAGGGGGTGATGGCGGCGGGCCACGCCGTGATCGTCATCGATCGCGGGGACTACTACCAGTGCGCCTACATCATTCCCAAGGGCACCGACTCGCAACTGCGGGCCGAGGGCATCGAGTCGCTTCAGCGCACCATCGCCGCGCTGGTGCCGCGCCTGACCGACCGGGTGGGTGCCTTGACCTCCTTCGACGACGTCAAGTTGCTCGACGTGCAGCTGAACCGGCTGCATCGCTGGTACGCCGACGGCCTGCTGCTGATCGGCGACGCGGCGCACGCCATGTCGCCCGTCGGCGGTGTCGGCATCAACCTCGCAGTCGCCGATGCCGTCGCCACGGCCCGCATACTGGCCGAACCTCTGCTGTCCGGGCGGGTCCCCACCCGTGACCTGGCCCGCATCCAGGCCAGGAGGTGGGTGCCGACGGTGCTCATCCAGGCCGCGCAGCGGATGATCCACACCGGTGTCATCGCTCGCGCCGTCGACGCCGGTGACGTCGGCGCGCCTCCGCTGGGCGTGCGCATCGCCAACCGGTTGCCGTTCCTGCGCAGGGTCGCTGGATACGCGGTGGCGATCGGGCCACTGCCCGAGCGCGCACCGGCGTTTGCGAGGCGGCCGAACCCGTCACCTGGAAACGACCGCCACGAGTAGACGCCGGGCACCCGCGCAGTCGATGATGACGGGATGGTCCTGCAGCACACCGAGTCGGATGACGAAACCGGCAAGGTCAACCACGTCGCCGAGGCGCCGTATACCGTCACGGCGCCGGTCCCCTACGCCCCCGGCGGCGCCTTGCGGAACCCCTTCCCTCCGATTGCGGACTACGGCTTCCTCTCCGACTGCGAGAACACCTGCCTGATCTCGTCGGCGGGCTCGATCGAGTGGTTGTGCGTACCGCGCCCCGATTCGCCCAGCGTGTTCGGTGCCATCCTGGACCGCGGCGCCGGACACTTCCGGCTGGGTCCCTACGGGGTGACGGTGCCGTCGGCACGTCGCTACCTGCCGGGCAGCCTGATCATGGAGACCACCTGGCAGACCCACACCGGTTGGCTGATCGTGCGCGACGCCCTGGTGATGGGGCCGTGGCACGATCTGGACACCCGGTCTCGAACGCATCGCCGCACCCCGATGGACTGGGACGCCGAGCACATCCTGTTGCGCACCGTGCGCTGCGTCAGCGGCGTCGTCGAGCTGGTGATGAGCTGCGAGCCGTCCTTCGACTACCACCGGGAGTCGGCCACCTGGGAGTACTCGGCGGCGGCGTACGGCGAGGCGATCGCCAGGGCGAGCAAGAACCCGGAGGCACATCCGACGCTGCGGCTGACCACCAACCTGCGCATCGGCCTGGAAGGTCACGAAGCCCGCGCCAGGACCCGGCTCAAGGAAGGCGACAACGTCTTCGTGGCCTTGAGCTGGTCGGGACATCCGGCACCGCAGACGTTCGAAGAGGCTTCCGACAAGATGTGGAAGACCAGCGAGTCGTGGCGCCAATGGATCAACATCGGCGACTTCCCCGATCACCCGTGGCGGTCCTATCTACAGCGCAGTGCCCTGACGCTGAAGGGCCTGACCTACTCCCCGACCGGTGCCCTGTTGGCCGCGAGTACGACATCGCTGCCGGAAACGCCTCAGGGTGAACGCAACTGGGACTACCGCTACGCGTGGGTACGCGACTCGACGTTCGCCCTATGGGGTTTGTACACCCTTGGCCTGGACCGCGAGGCCGACGACTTCTTCTCATTCATCGCCGACGTGTCCGGCGCCAACAACGGCGAGCGGCACCCCCTGCAGGTGATGTACGCGGTCGGAGGCGAGCGCCACCTGGCCGAGGAGGAGCTCAATCACCTTTCCGGATACGACAATTCGCGGCCGGTGCGCATCGGCAACGGGGCGTTCGACCAGATGCAGCACGACATCTGGGGCACCATGCTCGACTCGGTCTACCTGCACGCCAAGTCGCGCGAGCAGATTCCGGAGATGTTGTGGCCGGTGCTCAAGCTTCAGGTCGAGGAGGCCATCAAGCACTGGCGCGAGCCCGACCGCGGCATCTGGGAGGTGCGCGGCGAGCCGCAGCACTTCACCTCGAGCAAGGTGATGTGCTGGGTGGCGCTGGACCGCGGTTCCAAACTCGCGGAGCTGCAAGGCGAGAAGAGCTATGCCCAGCAGTGGCGGGCGATCGCCGAGGAGATCAAGGCCGACATCCTGGCCCACGGCGTCGACCATCGCGGCGCGCTGACGCAGCGCTACGGCGACGACGCGTTGGACGCCTCCCTGCTCCTGGTTCCGCTGGTGCGGTTCCTGCCCTCGGACGATCCGCGGGTGCGCGCGACGGTACTGGCCATCGCCGACGAGCTGACCGAGGACGGTCTGGTGCTGCGCTACCGCACCGAGGAGACCGACGACGGGCTGTCCGGCGAGGAGGGCTCCTTCACCATCTGCTCGTTCTGGCTGGTGTCGGCATTGGTGGAGATCGGCGAGATCAGCCGCGCCAAGCACCTGTGCGAGCGGTTGCTGTCGTTCGCCAGCCCGCTGCACCTCTACGCCGAGGAGATCGAGCCCCGTACCGGCCGGCATCTCGGCAACTTCCCGCAGGCGTTCACCCACCTGGCGCTGATCAACGCCGTGGTGCACGTGATTCGCGCCGAGGAGGAAGCCGACAGCACCGGGGTGTTCCAGCCGGCCAACGCGCCGATGTAGTAGCTCATCCTCCGATGAGGGGCCGGCCCAGCGGCAATGCCCGTCCGCCGGTCTCCTCCCAAAGCGCCGCGACGTAGTAGTAACCGGCCAGCGCCACGAAGGCGAAGACCAGCCACCCACCGGCGTGGGTTGCGCCAGTGCTGCCAGTGAGGTTTCCGATCAGGAGCAGGACCAGAGCGACGTCGACGATCGCCAGCAGCGCCGGGTAGGTCCACGGCAGGCGCAGCACCAGGATGGTCAGTAGACCGATCGTCACCAGCCAGCTGGCCAGCCACAGCGCAGTCGTCTGGCCCGCGTCGGCGGCGGCGATGCCGAACCAGTCGTGCGTCAGCCCCAGCGACAGTGCCGCGTAGCTGGCGTAGAAGCCGAAGAACACGCCGTAGACCGTCGCGTTGACGTTCTGGCTCAGCGCCGCGGCCCAAATGGTGGCCAGGAGCAGTCCAACCGCGGTGGCCGACAACAGGATCGGCACGGCAGCGGCCGCGACGTCGACGATGCCGGTGTTCGTCAGACCCAGGCCAAAGCCCCCCGCGACCACCAGGGGCAACGCCAGCAAGCCGGGTTTTCCCTCCTTGGGCTCGGCGGGTCGCTCGACGCCGAAGTCTGCGATGGTCGGGTCCTTGACGGCAAGGTTGGTCATGAGCGCCCCTTCCGAGTGCATGACGAATCACGTTGCAGCAGACGTGGTTACGGCCGCGCAATACATCTGCAACATAGGTCGTGGCACCCGGAGCCAGGACCCTTGCGATCACCCAGAGGAAATCGCCCGCGCTAGAACGGAGGGAGCGGGTCCGGCGGCCTGGGGAGGGCGTGTGCGTCGTGGACCGGCGTCACCCGGACGCGTTGATTGCGTCGCCGCTCCGCCACGATCGCGGCAGTGCGGTCGCCGTCCCGGCTGCGACGCCGACGCGGCATCATGACGTACCGATCGCAGCAGGGTGCGGACCGCTCGACGGTCCGAACCCCGACCGTGGGGCTGCCGAGTCCGGGGAACAGGAGCGCCCCACCCGGATGGGTGACGTAGCGATCGCCCACCGGGGAGGTCCAGATGAGGGTGCCGTCGACGAGCTGCTCGTCCCGCCAGCCCCAGAACGTCTTGAGCAAGTGGTGCGTTCGGCACCTGCAGCTCAGGTTGGACGCCTGGGTAGGACCGCCTCGACTGCGCGGTACGACGTGGTCGACGTCGCAACGGGTCGCGGGCACCGTGCAACCGGGGAAGCGACACGTGAGATCCCGGCAGCGGACCAAGTCGGCCAACGCCCTCGACGGGACGTAGTGCGGTTCGGGCGGCGCTTCCCGGGGGTGGACGAGCGGGCGAACGCGCGCCGCCTTGGCGAGCTCGGCGATCAACTCCGGCGGAAGCAGGCCCTCGAACCCGAGCATCGCGGCCGGCGCCCGACCGGTGCCGTCGACCGTCGCCGCCTCGGCGACCACGTGGATCACCACCGGGCTGGCCGCCCTTCCGCCGGCGGGGCAGCCCGTCGACCCGCATCGGCAACCGAGCCGATCACCACCGGCGGCGAGCACCCCGCAGGCGTCGGCACGGCGTTCGGCGACCGATCGCGGGTCCGCGTCGCACACCGTCATGGCGAGGGCCGTCAGCCGTGCGTTCAAGGCGTGAGCGTCCGGGGCCAGCAGCGTGCCACTGATCTCCGCGAGCCCCCTGTCGACGTCGCCGATCACCACCTCTCGTCCGGCGATCCGATCCTTGCGGCGGCGCACCGCGTCGCGATCCACGTCGGCCACGATCCGGTCGATGCGCGCGGCGACCTGATGACGGTTGAGCCGGCCCCAACGCGGCGCTTGCACCGCGAGGCGTGCGTCCACCTTGGCCATGACCTCCTCGTCGAGGATCAGCCCGGTGCGAAAGACGCAGGTGCGGAACGTCGTTTCGGTGATGTCCCCGGCTACAAACGCGCGCCCGAGCGCGGGCAACTGCTCACGCATGGCGCGGGCGTAGCGCACCTGGCTGCCTGCCAATCCCTGGCTGATGCCCAGTGCCGCAGCGACTTCGGCGGTCACGGCCGCCTCGGCGTCGACGGCCCAGTCCGTAGTCTCTTCGGACTGACTCCGGCGCAGCGCGAACAACTCCCCGATTGCGACCAGCCTCTCCCCCGCGGCGCATGACTCCGCACGGGCCGCCGAGCAGACTCGCTGCACCAGACCGAAGGGAGCTGGGCTTGGATCGAACACATGTGCGATTGTAGTCGCCGCGTCAGACAAGTCTCGACCGAACTCGGGCGGCGGGAGAAGATCGTCCGATGACCTCCGAACCTCACCGCACCGGCCGGCGAGGCGACCAAGCACTACACCGTCGGCGCCGCAGGCAAGAAGGCCGGTGACGACGACGGCCGGGTCCCCCTCTACTGCGAACGCATCGTCGACACCGACGAAGACCTGTTCGTGCGCGACTCACGCGAGGACGAGACTTTCCGGGGCAACGAGGACGAGACCGAGTTCGGCCTGCACAACTACCTCGGCCTGGCCGTCCACGACCCGGCCGGTCGGGTCGTCGGCACGGTGTGCGTGCTCGACGACGCCGCACGCGACTACACCGAGGAGCAACGCCGCGAGCTCGAGACGTTGCGCGCCGACGTCGAGGCCGCGCTGCGCACCGACGACGGCGCCCTCGGCTAGCGCCCTACACCCGCGCCGGCAGCGTCAGCGGTTCGGCAACCTTGTCGGCCAGCGAGTTGTCCGCGAACGCGCCGCGGTACTTGGCCGCCGGGTGGGTCGCGGGAACGCGGTCCGCGCCACCCCCGGAGAGCTTGTGCCGCAGCGTGCCCGACTTGTCGGTGCTCAGCAGCCCGCGTTTGCGCAGCTCGGGGAACAGCAGCTCGGCGATCTCGGAGAAGGTGCCCGGTCGGACCGCGTGGAACACGTTGACCCCGTCGATGCCGGCGTCTCGCCACTCCTCGAGTCGGTCCGCGATCTCGGTGGGAGAACCCACGATCCGGCTGCTGCGCTCGAAGGCGCGGCCGAGGTCGGCGATGGTGGGCTCGGAGGTGCCGGCGGCCTCTGCCGCCCAGCGCGCCCAACCCTGCACGCCGCGAAACTCGCCAAGCTCGGACAGTCGAGTGTCCAGCGGCAAGGCACCCGCGTCGATGCCGGCGTCACCGAGGATGTGGCACAGCACGCCCTCGATGCTCGACAGCTCCTCGATCTGAGCCTCGCGCTCGGCGGCCTCCTCGGAGGTGCGTCCCACGACCAGCGAGAGCCCTTGGAAGAACTTGACGTCAAAGGGATCGCGCCCGTACCCGGCCGCCAGCTCGCGGGTCTCCTCGATCAACCCGCGGGCCGACGCGGGATCGGGGCTGGAGATGAACACGCCCTCGGCGTTGCGGGCCGAGAACCGTTGTCCCACGGGCGAAGCCCCCGCCTGGAACAGCACCGGAACACGCTGCGGTGACGGCGTGACGAAGTGCGGTCCCTCCACCGAGAAGTGCGGCCCGACGTGGTTGATCTTGTGGATCTTGGTGGCGTCGGCGTGGATTCCGGCCTGCTTGTCCGCGCGCAGCGCGTCCTCATCCCAGGAGCCCTCCCACAGCTTGTACAGCACGTCGACGTATTCCTCGGCGATCTCGTAGCGCAGATCGTGCTCGATCAGTTCGTCGTGGCCGTAGTTGCGGTAGGTGTTGTCGGAGAAGCTGGTGACGATGTTCCAGCCGACCCGTCCACCGGTGTAGTGATCCAGCGTGGAGATGCGCCGAGCGAAGTCGAACGGCAGGCTCTGCGCGATCGAGCTGGTGTAGACCAGGCCCAGATGCTTCGTCGCGGTCGCCAGTGCCGAGATGAGCACCGACGGGTCGTTGGTCGGGATCTGCATGCCCTGCCGGGCCACCAGTTCGTAGGACCCGTTCCAGGGCGAGCGCAGTCCGCTGACGTCGGCGAAGAACATCAGGTCGTATCCGGCGCCGTCGAGATAGCGGGCCAGCTCGACCCAGTGCTCGAGCGAGTTGATCTCGTGATTGGCGGCCGACGGGTCGCGCCACAGCCCGTGGATGACGTGTGACGGCGTGTTCATCACGAACGCCGAGAAGTACAGCGGACGGTCCTGGGCAGGCTTGGGCACGAAACTCCTTCTGCGGCGCGGGCGTTAGGGCGCGAAGTACATTCCGCCGACGGCGATGATCAGCACCCCGATCGACAGTACGAGCCACGGCCACCACGCGTGCGGCCGCGCCTCGAGCGCCCAGGCTTCCAAGGTGTCCCCCGCCGACTCCGAACCGCCTGCTGGCCAGCGCCGTTGAGGGCCGAACCGCTGCCATGTTCGGCCCGTCGGATTGAAATCATCCTGCTCCGAAGCCACGCCGCTCACGTGTGCACGCCCCACCCGAACACCCGCGAGGTCAGCAACACCAGGCCCAGCGAGACGGTGGCGACGACGAGGAGCCCGATGATGGCGACCACCAGCGGCCGCCAGCCCGTGCGAGCCAGCTCACGGAAGTTGGTGTTCAGGCCCACCCCGGCGAACGTCAGCAGGAACGCCCACTTCGAGACGTTGGCGAGGTTGGTCAGCTGTCCCTTGCTGAGCCAGCCGGCCGTGGCGATGGCGGACACGGCGAGGAACCCGAGGACGAACTTGGGGAACTTCTGCCACACGAACGCGGCCTTCGCCCCGAAACCCGGTGCGATGCGGTCGGCCTCACCGCGGGCGGCCCAGTACAGCGCGAACCCGAGCACCACGAACCCGATCAGCGCGTTGCGCGTCGACTTCACCAGTACCGCGATCTTGCCCGCCTCCTCGGAGAACAGGTAGCCGGTGGCGGTGGTCTCGGCGGTGTTGTCGACCGCCAGGCCCGCCCACAGCCCGAACTCGTGATCGCTGAGCCCGATCAGGTGACCCAGCGGGGGAAGCGTGAACAAGGCGACCGCACCGAGCGCCAGGATCGCGGCGATCGCGTAACTCGCTTCGGAGTTGCGGGCTCTGATCGCCCCCTTCGATGCGATGATCGCCGACACCCCACAGATCGACGTCCCGATCGCCAGGAGCGACCCGAGCTTGCCCGACAGGCCGAACAACCGGGCGGCGAAGATGATGATGGCGCCGGCCACGGCCATGTCGACCAGAATCTGTATCAGGCTGGTACCGCCCAGCTTGAGGACGTCGCCAAGGACGAATCGCGAACCGAGGGCGACGATTCCGATCTTCAGCCAGAACTCGTAGGTCTGTACGCCCGGTTTGAAGATGCGGTGCACGCCGACGGTGTTGGTGATCAGCAGGCCGATCAGGATGGCCCAGAGCACGTACTCGATGTCGGGGACGGTCCAGTGCTCGTGCTTGGCCAGTGCGTTCCAGCCAATCTGGGCGTACTTGCCGAGCAGGCCGATCACGATCAGCAGCAGCACGCCGGGCACGTAGGCCAACGGATTGCTCGAGGTGAAGGTGTCTTCCTCGAAGCGGTCCTCTTCGGAGGCGACGGACGTCGTACTCATCGGGTCACCACGGAATCTTGGGTAGCAGGTTGGCCACCGCCAGCACGGTGATCACGCCAGCGACGATCGTCGCCCACCAGTCGACGCTCACGCGTGCATACCAGGGCACCTCGGCCGGGGTCGTGGGGCTCGGTTCGCTCACTGCATCTCCTCGTAGACGGCTCACGGCGATCTTCGACGCGGCGTGACCAGCGGACAAGACATCGAATCGCCGTGATCCGGTGGATCAGGAGCTGGCGAGGTAGCGGCGGCGCTCCCAGTCGCTGACGTGCCCCTGGTACGCCAGCCATTCACTGCGGGCGATGTCGGCGAAGTCCAGCACCGAGTCCGGGCCGAGGATCTCCAGGATCGTGTCGTCCTGCGTGGCCAGCGCCAAGGCGGTTCCAAGTGAGTCGGGCAGCGGAGAACCCTTGCCGTAGAGATTGCCCGACGCCGGCGCGGAAGGCCGTCGACCCGCTTCCAGACCGGCCACCACCGCCGCCAGTGCCGAGGCCACCAGCCAGTAGGGATTGGCGTCGGACGCCCCGGTGCGAAGCTCGATGCGGCTGCCGCTCGGGGTGTCTTCGACCAGCGATCGCACCGCCGCACTGCGGTTGTCGCGGCTCCAGTTCACGGTGTCGGGGGCGAAGGAGTCCGGCACGTAGCGCCGGTAGGCGTTCACCGAGTGGGCACCGAAGAGTGTGATCGACGGGAGGTGGTCCAGTAGTCCGGCGATGGCGTACAGCGCGACCTCGCTCTCCGCGCCATCCACTGCTGCGAAGGCCGCCTCGTCCCCGCGCCACAGCGAAATATGCAGGTGGGCAGAGCTTCCCGAGTGTTCGGAGAACGGCTTGGGCATGAAGCTGGCGATCTTGCCGTGTTTGCGCGCCACCTCCTTGGCGGCGTATTTCAGCCGCGAGCCATCATCGGCGGCCGCGAGCGCGTCGGCGTAGACGAGGTTCGTCTCCACCTGACCGGGCCCGTACTCCGTCTGGACACCCTCCAAGTCGACGAATGCACCGAGGGTCTCGTTGAGATCGCCGATCAGCGGGTCGAGGGCGTTGGCGTTCTCCAGTGAGTAGGCGTGGATGTCGTGCTGGATCGGCGAACCGTCGGGTTCCAGGAGGTAGAACTCGAATTCGACGCCGATCTTGGCGGTGTACCCCAGCGTCGCCAGTCGGTCGAGCACCCGCCGCAACACCGCTCGAGGGTCGAGCAGCGACGGTGCGCGGTCGTGGGTCACCACGTCGGAGATCACGTGTCCCACCCCGGGCCGCCACGGCAACCGCCGGAAGGTCGAGAGGTCTGGCACCGCATGGACGTCGGGATAGCCGCCGTTCCAATTGGTCAGCCGGAGCCCGTCGATCACGGTGGCGTCGGTGTTCCACCCCAGCGCCGCCTCGCAGAAGGCGAAGCCGCTACCCTGTGCCCGCTCCAGGAACTGGGCGGCGGGAATGCGCTTGCCCGCGGCGTGACCGAACGGATCACTCCAGGCCACCTCGATCTCGGTGAGCGAACCGTCGGCGAGCCCGTCGACCAACTCCTGGGCAGGTGCGGCCACCTGCTCCACCACCGGGGTCGTCGGCGTCATGACGTCGTTACCGAGGAACCGACCCGGGTGCCGACGGCCAGACCGGTGGCGAACGCGACGATCAGCAGCACCACGATGACCCAGGCCAGCACGCTCGATCCGCCGACGAGATCGCTGAGATTGGCCAGGATCAGGACCAGCGAACCCACCAGCCCGAGCAGTCCGAGGCTGGGTGCGATCCGAACCCGCCACGGCGAGTACCCCTTTCGGTCGCCACGGAAGTACACCAGGACGGCGACACTGGTGGCGATCAGCAGCACCACGATGCCGACGGTCGTCGCACCCGCGAACCAGGTATAGAACTGCGCCGCCGGGTCCAGCCCGAACACCACCGCCAACACGATGGCGAGCGCGACGACCCCCGAGATCCACAGCGACGCCAGATGCGGCGAACCGTGCGCGCCGTGCGGGCGGCTAAGCGAGGCGGGCAGGACGTCCCGCTGCGACAGCGCGAACAGGTAGCGCGACACCACGTTGTGAAACGACAGGATGCAGGCGAACAGGCTGGTGAAGTACAGCACCGTGATGACGTCCGCGCCGAAGGTCCCCAGGTAGCGCTGCGCGGTGTCCCCGAGGAACGACGATCCGGAATCGGTGGCCCGGCGGACGGCCTCCTCGTCCCCCCAGCCCGAGATCAATGCCCAGCTGGTGACGGCGTAGAAGATTCCGATCAGGAGCAGGGACACGTACGTCGCCCGCGGAATGGTCCGCTCCGGGGTGTGGGCCTCGTCGCGGAAGATGGCGGTCGCCTCGAAGCCGACGTAGCTGATGATCGCGAACAGCAGTCCGATGCCCACCGAGCCCGACAGGATGGCATGCGGACTGACGATGCCGGTGGACAATCCGTGATCGCCGCCGCGAACGACGATGACGAGGTCGAGCACTGCGACGATCGCGATCTCGGCGGTGAGCAGCACCGCGAGCACCTTGCTGGACAACTCGATGTTGCGATACCCCAGGTACGTGGTCACCGCGAAGGCCGCCGCCGCGAACAGCCACCAGGGCAGCGTCGGTCCGCCGAACAATTCGACGATGCTTGCACCCGCCGGGCCGAGCAGACCGTAGACGCCCGCTTCGATGGCGAGGTAGCTGACGATGGCGACGAACGCGATACCGATACCCGTCGGGAACCCGAGCGCCTTGCGGACGTAGGAGAAGAACGCGCCCGCTTCCTCGACGTGGGGTGTCATCGCGGTGAAACCGACGGCGAACAACAGCAATACGATCGTCGCGACGATGAACGTCGCCGGGAACCCGGCGCCGTTTCCACCGGCGATGCCCAGCGGCACGACGCCGCCGATCACACCGAGCGGCGCCGCCGCCGCGACGACCATGAATACGATCGAGGCGACACCAAGATTGCCGCGAAGTTTCCTATCGGGCTGGGGATCGCCCAATGTCTCTGCGGGCGTACTGGTTTCGGACATCGGCGACCGTCTTTCGGAGTATTCAACGTGCGGGCAAGGGCACCGTAGGCGGCGGGCGAGCACACCTACCACACCTTGATTCAGCACGAGTCCTAGGACGCCACAATTGGACACATACCGAGCGCCCTGGCCGGTTGCGGCACCAGCGAACGTCGGTAGTCTGCTGGCGTGCCGTCCAGAAGAACGCTCCGGTCCCTCGATGGCAGGGGGAAGGCTCCCCTGAGGGTCGGCGCCACGCCGGTTCCGCACGCGGAGATCCTCGATCACGTCCGAGACGACCTGTCCGCTCGGGGAATCGATCTTCGGATCGAGATCTTCGAGGACTTCGACGCGCCCAATCTCCTGCTGGCGCAGGGCCGGCTCGACGCGAACTTCTTCCAGTATCTACCGTTCCTCGACGAATTCAACCGGCGCAGCCAGGCGCAGCTGGTGCCCCTGGTACCCGTGCACATCGAACCGTTCGGGTTGTACGCCAGGCAGATCGATTCCCTCGAAGACATTCCCGATTACGCCGAGATCGCCCTGCCCTCCGATCCAGTGAACGTCACCAGGGCACTAGCCCTCCTCGACGACCTTGGCCTCATCGAATGTCCCGTCACCGGCGACGCGGTCGTGACGACCGCCGCGGTCCGGGCCAATCCACACGGCCTCGTCCTCAAGGAGGTCGGCAGCCACGAACTGGCCCTGGTTCGGGACGACTTCGACGTCGTCTTCCTCTTCGGAAACCAGGCCATGGGATTGGGCATCGACACCGGTCGGGCACTGCACTGCGACCGGGCAAACCCCGCCTATGCCGAATACCTGGTGGCCGGTCCCGCTTCCTGCCGAGATCCCGCGGTCGGTCTGCTGGCCAACGCCCTGCAGTCGGCGTCGACGCGGGCATTCATCGATTCGACCTACCGCGGACAATTGGTCACGGCCTTCTGAGCACGCGGTTGTCCTCGTGACGACGCAAATCCTGTACCGGGGGTGCCCCGCGGTACACAGTGTGGCCGTGTATCAAGCCGTTCCACAGCGGGAGGACGACCGGGCCACCGACGACGTCCGGGTCGTCGTGGTGCTCGACGTGCCCACTGGCACCGGTTCGGCCGACCACGTGCTCCGGCTTGCCGACGAGTTCGGAAGGACGGTCTCTCAGCTCATTCCCGGCGCCAGGGTGCGCACCGCGATCGCCGTGGACGGCCGGGTGCCGAACGGTCTGAGCATCGATCTGGTCGACCGCCGGGTGAGCATCGACGGCCGCCCGGTGCGACTGGCCTACCGCGAGTTCGCAGTGCTGGCCTACCTCGCCGCGAGACCACACCGAACGGTGTCCAGAGCCGTCCTCGTCAAGGAGGTGTGGGCGGATCGCGCTGGGCAGCAGACCATCTCGAGCCGGGTCGTCGACACCCACATCCGTCGGATAAGGTCCAAACTCGGCGTGCACGCGCAGCGTCTGGTCACCATCCGGGGACGCGGCTACCGATTCGATCCAGGCACCGACACGAGAGTAAGAATCACGGCGGCCAAAACCATCGCGACGCTCACAGCGCATACCTAGCTTGAGACGGTGCGCGACGTGGAGACGATCGACGGTGAGTTGGCGTTGGCCGCGGAAGTGCGGCTGGCGCTCCTCGCAGACGGTTGTGACGCGTCGGCTTGGCAGGTCGACGGCCTGCTCGACGAAAGGCTCAGGGTGATCCGACGAGCTCTCGTCGGCCGAGTTCATTTCACCCTGCCCGCGCGGTTGCAGGACGGTGACTCCTAATCCAGAGGTGACGGCAGCGTGTGCGCGCCCGGGTCGACTCCGAGTCCCGGGCGGGTTTTCCTCGGGCTGATCGCAAACCTCTACTCTCCGGCTGTCCGCGTCTACGTTGCTGCAGTGCCCTCAGACCGCCACCGGAAGCTCTTCTCGCGGTTTGCGGTGATCGGATGGTGACGACGTCTCCGCTGGTCAAGCCCATGAACGCCGTCGGGGACTTCTTCGTCCTGAGCGGTGAGACATTCGCCGCCAGCATCAGACGTCCATTCGCCTGGCGAGAACTACTCGAACAAATCGCCTTCGTGGCGCGGGTCTCCATCTTCCCCACGATCATGCTGTCCATCCCCTACACCGTGCTGATCGTGTTCACGCTCAACATCGTGCTGCTGGAGATCGGCGCCGGCGATCTGTCCGGCGCCGGGGCGGCGCTCGCCTCGGTCACCCAGGTGGGCCCCGTCGTCACGGCGATCGTGGTGGCCGGTGCGGGCTCGACGGCGATGTGCGCCGACCTCGGAGCGCGCACGATTCGCGAGGAGATCGACGCCATGAAGGTGATCGGCGTCAACCCGATCCAAGCCCTGGTGGTTCCGCGGGTCATCGCCGCCACGTTCGTCGCCCTGATGCTGTACTCGGTGGTCGCCATCGTCGGACTCACGGGCAGCTACGTCTTCGTGGTGTACGTCCAGCACGTCACCCCCGGTGCCTTCGTCGCGGGTCTGACGCTGTTGACGGGACTGCCGCAGGTGGTGGTCTCGCTGGTGAAGGCGCTGCTGTTCGGGCTGTCGGCCGGCTTGATCGCCTGCTACAAGGGCCTCTCCGTCGGCGGCGGCCCCACCGGCGTCGGCAACGCGGTCAACGAGACCGTGGTGTTCGCCTTCATGGCCCTGTTCTTCATCAACATCCTGGCCACCGCCATGGGCGTCAAGATCGCCCCGACGCAATGAGTGACGGCCCGTTGCGCAAGGCCGTCGATGCCACGCGCTCGCTCGGCGAACAGACGGCGTTCTACGGCAACGCGCTGGTGTCGACGGCGGACGCGGTCCGGCGCTACCCGGCCGAGGTGTTGCGCCTGATCGCCGAGATGGGCCTGGGCACCGGGGCCCTGGCCGTCATCGGCGGCACCGTCGTCATCATCGGCTTCCTGACTTTGTCGACGGGCGCGCTGATCGCGGTACAGGGCTACAACACCCTGTCCAACGTCGGCATCGAAGCCCTCACCGGATTCCTCGGCGCCTTCCTCAACGTCCGGTTCATCGCACCTGCGACCGCGGGTGTCGCCCTCGCCGCGACCATCGGCGCCGGTGCCACCGCGCAACTGGGCGCGATGCGCATCAACGAGGAGATCGACGCACTCGAGGTGATGGGCATCCGCGCGGTGACCTACCTGGTCGCCACCCGCATCGTCGCGGGTGTCCTGGTCGTCATTCCGCTGTACACCGTGGCGGTGCTGATGTCCTTCCTGGCCACCAGGTTCGGCACCACCGTCGTCTACGGGCAGTCACGGGGTGTCTACGACCACTACTTCTCGACGTTCCTGCAACCCACCGATCTGGTGTGGTCGTTCGTCGCCGCGCTGTCCATGGCCGCGGCGGTCATGGTGGTGCACACCTACTACGGCTTCAACGCGACCGGCGGCCCCGCGGGTGTGGGCGAGGCAGTCGGCCGGGCGGTCCGCACGTCGGTCACCGCAACGGTCTTCGTGCTCCTGACCATCACGCTGTCGGTCTACGGCCAGTCCGGCAACTTCAACCTGGCCGGCTGACACCATGGAGAACTCGAAGCGCCGCAGCGGAATCGACCCGATCTGGTATGCCCCGGTCCTGCTGCTCGTCATCATCGCTCTCGTCGTCATGACCGCGGTGCTGTTCTCCGGCACCTACCGGACGACGGTTCCCGTCACCATCGTCTCCAACCGCATCGGACTCGTGATGGAGAACGGCGCGAAGGTCAAGCTCCGCGGCGTCCAGATCGGCACCGTCGGGTCCCTGGGCACCCAGACCGATCCGCACGGGACTCCGCTGTCCACGCTCCAGCTGAAGCTGGACCCCGGCCCCTTCCAGTACCTTCCGGCCAACGTCGAGGCGGAGATCAAGTCCAGCACCGCGTTCGGCGCGAAGTACGTCGACCTCATCGTGCCGCCGGACCCCAGCCCACAGCCGCTGAAGTCTGGCGCGGTGGTCCAATCCCGCAACGTCACCGTCGAGGTCAACACGGTGTTCCAGACTCTCGAGGCGGTGGTTCAGGCCATCGACCCGGCGAAGCTGAACTCGATTCTGTCGGCCTTCGCCGAGGCGCTGCGCGGCAAGGGTGAACGCATTGGCGAGGCCATCACCGCCGCCAACGACGTGCTGCTGGCGGTCAATCCGCGGATGCCCACGGTCAAGCGGGACTGGCAGCTCTTCGGTCAGACCACCCAGGCGTATTCGGATGCAGCGCAGGACATCCTGTCGATCCTCGATTCGGCCTCGACCACCAGCACGACCCTGGTGACCCAGCAGGGCGCGCTCGACGAACTGCTTCTCGCGTCGGTCGGATTCTCCCAGTCGGCGACCTCGGTCCTGGCGACCAACGAACCCGCATTCGTGCGGACCGCCAACGTCCTGGTCCCCACCACCGACCTGTTGTTCAAGTACTCCCCGACCTACACGTGCCTCTTCCAGGGCGCGCAGTGGTTCCTCGATCACGGTGGCCGAGATGCGCTGGGCGGCAACGGAAAGTCCGTCATCATGGACGCGGCGCTGCTGTTTGGCGACGACGCCTACCGGTATCCGGACAACCTGCCCAAGGTCAATGCCACGGGCGGGCCGGGTGGACGGCCGAGCTGCGGTTCGCTTCCCGACGTGAGCGCGAACTTCCCGGTGAAGTCACTGGTGACCGACACCGGGTGGGGTACCGGGCTGGACATCCGGCCGAACCCGGGAATCGGATTCCCCGGCATCGCCAACTACCTCCCCGTCACCAAGGGCACCCCCGAGCCACCGCGGATTCGGTACGAGGGGCCCCCGGCGCCGGGGCCCGCGCCCGCCTACCCGGGCGCGCCGCCCTACGGCGCACCGGAGTACGGGGCCGACGGGGCCCCGCTGTACCCGGGGGTGTCACCGCCGCCGTGACGACCCACCAGACGACCACCGAGGGAAGGACGCGATGAAGCGCAAGCGCATCGGCGGCACGTTGGCGCGGGTCGGGTTGTTCACCGCGATCTGCCTGGTCTTCATGTTTGCCCTGGTGACCGTGTTCGGTCAGTTCCGGTTCGACTCCCGTACCGCCTACCGGGCGGTCTTCGCCAACGTGTCAGGCCTCAAGGGCGGCAACTTCGTTCGCATCGCGGGCGTGGAGATCGGCAAGGTCAGCGATCTGACCCTGAACGCGGACGGCACCGTCACGGTGGACTTCGCCATCGACCGGAACCTGAAGCTCACCGAGGGCACCGAGGCAGCGGTCCGCTACGAGAACCTCATCGGCGACCGGTACTTGGCGCTGGAAGAGGGGCCCGGGTCGGTGCGGCCGCTGCGCGCCGGGGCCACCATTCCCCTGACCAGGACCTCGCCCGCGCTGGACGTCGACGCCCTGATCGGCGGGTTCCGGCCGCTGTTCCGGGCCCTGGACCCCGATCAGGTAAACGCCCTGTCCGGTGAGCTGCTCAAGGTGTTTCAGGGCCAGGGCGGCACCATCTCGTCGGTACTGGCCCAGACGTCCTCCCTGACCACCACGCTCGCCGGACGCGACGAGCTGATCGGACAAGTGATCCACAACCTGAACACCGTGCTCTCGACGTTCGCCGCACGCAACGACCAGTTCGCCGACGGCCTCGACAAGCTGTCGCAACTGACCCAGGCGCTGGCCGACCGCAAGGGCGACATCACCACCGGCCTCGCCTACATCAATGCCGCCGCCGGGTCGGTGGCAGACCTGCTCGCCGACGCCCGTCAGCCGATCAAGGACACCGTGCAGCAGACCGACCGCTTCGCCGGACAGGTCGAGGCCGATCACGACTACGTCGACGATCTGGTCAAGACCCTTCCCGACGCCTATCAGATCCTCGCCAGACAGGGCCTCTACGGCGACTACTTCGGGTTCTATCTCTGCGACGCCATCCTGAAGGTCAACGGCAAGGGGGGCCAACCGGTCTTCGTCAAACTGGCGGGCCAGGATTCGGGACGGTGCACACCGAAGTGAAGCGACCCACCATCAAACCCCTCGGCGAACGCAACAAGGCCGCCGTCGGAACCGTCGGCACACTGCTCCTGCTCGCACTCGTCGTCGCGGCCTTCTCCTACGACGAGCTGCCGTTCATCAAGGGCACCTCCGACTACTCCGCGTACTTCGCCGAAGCGGGTGGCATCAAGCCCGGCAGCGAGGTCCGGGTGTCCGGGCTACAGGTCGGCAAGGTCTCCGACGTCGAACTCCAGGGCGACAAGGTGCTGGTGGACTTCACCGTTCGCAAGGGGGTGCCACTCGGCGACCGCACCGAGGCGGCGATCAAGACCGAGACGGTCCTGGGCACCAAGATGCTCGAGGTGACCCCCCGCGGCACCGGAACCCTGCAGGGCACGATCCCACTGGAGCGCACCACGTCGCCCTACGATCTCCCGTCCGCACTCGGTGATCTGACCACGGCCATCAGCGGGCTCGACACCCAGCAGCTGTCCTCGTCGCTGACCACCCTGGCCGACACGTTCCGCGACACTCCGCCGGACCTCAAGATCGCCCTCGAGGGCGTCGCCCGCTTCTCCAGCACCCTCGACCGGCGCGACGCCGAGCTGCGAAATCTGCTGGCCAACGCCAACCAGGTGACCGGCGTCCTCGCCAAGCGCAGCGACGAGATCGCCAAACTGGTGGTCAACGCCAACGCGCTCCTGGGAGAGCTTCTGACGCAACGACGTTCGATCGATGCGCTGATGGTCGACCTGACGGCGGTGTCACGGCAGCTGTCGGCCGTCATCGGGGACAATCGCACCCAGCTCAAACCCGCGCTGGACAAGCTCAACGGCGTGCTGTCGATCCTCGACGATCACAAGACCGAGCTGCAGCGCACCCTGTTCCTGTTGCGCCGGTACGCGATGTCCTTCGGAGAAGTGCTCGGTTCGGGCCCGTTCTTCAAGGCGTCGCTGGTCAATCTGGTGCCCGGTCAGTTCTCCCAGCCGTTCATCGACGCCGCGTTCTCCGACCTCGGGCTGGACCCCAACACCAAGCTCCCGTCCGAACTCGTCGACCCGGCCACCGGGCAGCCCGCCACCCCGCCACCGCCGATGCCCTTCCCGCGTACCGGGCAGGGCGGGGATCCGAGACTGAACCTGCCCGACGCGATCACGGGCAACGAGGACCCCAACGCCCCCGCCCAGTTCCCCGGCCGCTACCCCTACCGGGAGCCGCTGCCCGCGCCGCCCCCCGGCGGTCCGCCGCCGGGGCCGCCCGCCCTGCCACCGCCCGGCATCGCAGGCCCGGCCAGCCCTGCACCGTCGCCCAGTCCGGTGTATCTGCCTGCGCCGAACGAGGTTCCGCCGTCATCGGGTGGGGGTCAGTGACCGTGGCCGGCCGACTACCGTCGCTGCGGAGGGCGCGCATCGCGATCGCGTCCGTCCTGATCGTCACCCTTGCGGTGGCCATCAGCGTGGTCGCCACACCGTGGTGGAACGACGTCGGCAAGGACACCTTCACCGCCTACTTCGCGAATGCGAACGGGCTCTACACCGGCGACGAGGTCCGCATCCTCGGCGTCGCGGTGGGCCGGGTCGATGCGATCCAACCCTTGCCCGCCAACACGAAGGTGACGTTCTCGATCGACTCGAAGTACTCGGTTCCGGCCGACGCCAAGGCGGCCATCCTGTCGCCGTCACTGGTCAGCGCGCGGGCGATCCAGCTGGTGCCCGCGTACTCCGGTGGACCCAAGATGGCCTCGGGCACCAGCATTCCGCAGGAGCGCACCGCCGTGCCCGTCGAGTGGGACGACTTCCGCCAGCAGCTGGAGAAGCTCACCGACTCCCTGCAGCCCGTCACGCCCGGCGGGCCGAACTCAGTCGGTGAGTTCATCAGCAGCGCCGCGGCTAACCTTCGCGGTGAGGGAGGCACCGCCCGCGACACGGTAGTCAAGCTCTCGCAGGCGGTCTCGGCGCTCGGTGATCACAGCACCGACATCTTCAGCACCGTGAAGAACCTGCAGCTGCTGGTGTCGGCGCTGTCCTCCAGCAGTGACCTGCTCGCCGCTTTCAACGTCAACCTGGCCGACGTGACCACCGTACTGTCCAACTCCCCCAACGAGATCGCCGACGCGACCAAGGGACTGGACGGGGCGGTGTCCGATCTGCGCGGCTTCGTCGCCGACAACCGGGAGAGCATCGGAACCACGGTCGATCACCTCGCCGCGATCACCAAGGCGCTCAACGACAGTCGCGGTGACGTCAAACAGGTCCTGCACATCGCACCGACGGTGTTCCAGAACTTCATGAACATCTACCAGCCCGCCCAGAGCGCGGTCACCGGCATCCTGGCAGCGGGAAACTTCGCCAACACCGTCCAGTTCATCTGCAGCTCCATCCAGGCCGCCTCGCGGGAGAACTACGAGCAGTCCTCGAAGCTCTGCGTCCAGTACCTGGCGCCGATCATCAAGAACCGCCAGTACAACTTTCCGCCACTCGGCGTGAATCCCTTCGTGGGGGCCGCAGCCCGGCCCAACGAACTGACCTACAGCGAGCCGTGGCTCAACCCCCATCTGCCGCCACAGACACCACCGGCACCGTCCGCGGCGCCGGACGCGCCCGCCGACCCCGGTGCGCCGCTTCCCGCCGAAGCCGCAGTACCCACCGACCCCAGCCAGGGTCTGCAGGGCCTGATGCTGCCGCCGCCGACGCCCCCTCAGCAGGGGACGCCGTGAGGCGCCTGCTGGCCACCGCGCTGGCGATCGCGTGCCTGTCGACGATCCCCGGTTGTGAATGGCGAGGCCTCAATTCGCTGACCCTGCCGGGAACCGAAGGTAGCGGTGACGGTTCGTACACCATCCAGGCGCAGCTGCCCGACGTGGTGGTCATCCAGCAGAACACCCGGGTCCGAGTCGCCGACGTCAACGTCGGCAACGTCACCAAGATCGAAGTGCAGGACTGGCACGCCCTGGTGACGATGCGCATCGACGGCAACGTCCACCTGCCCGCCAACAGCACCGCCAAGGTGGGTCAGACGAGCCTGCTCGGCTCGATGCACATCGAGCTCGCCCCGCCGACCGATGCCCCGCCAGAGGGCGAGCTGGTGAACGGTTCGGTGATTCCGCTGTCCTCGGCGAGCACCTATCCCACCACCGAGCAGACTCTGGCGTCGGTGTCGATCCTGCTCAACGGCGGCGGGCTGGGCCAGCTGCAGGAGATCAACCAGTCACTGGCGAAGGCCTTCGCAGGCCGCGAGAACGACATGCGCAGCCTGCTGACCCAGCTGGATGTGTTCATCGCCCAGCTCAACGACCAGACCGACGACATCATCAGCGCCACCGAGAAGCTGAACTCGCTGGCCGGTCAGGTGGCGGCGAAGGACGCCACCGTGGACAGGGCGCTGACCACCATTCCGCAGGCGTTGGCCGTGCTGGCCGACGAGCGCACCAAGCTCGCCGACGCCATCGACGCACTCGGAAAGTTCAGTGCCATCGCCACGTCCACGGTCACCCAGTCCAAGGAGGCACTGGTGGCCAATCTGCGCAACATCGCCCCGGTGCTGCGCTCGCTGGCCGACGCCGGACCGGCGCTGACCAAGGGCCTGGACTTCCTGTCGACCTATCCCTGGGTGAAGAGCACGGTTCCCAACTGGTTCCGCGGCGACTTCGCGAACATCACCCTCGTCATCGACCTGACGCTGAGCCGCATCGACAGCAGCCTGTTCACCGGAACCAGGTGGGAGGGCAACCTCACCGAACTGGAACTGCAGTGGGGCAGGACGATCGGACAGATGCCGAGCCCGTACACCGCGGGCAACCCGCTCATCGCCCCCTATCACTTCGGAGGGTACTGAGATGCTCCGGTTGTCCCGCACGGTGTGGACCAAGCTGGCCATCCTGGCCACCATCACGCTGGTCGCCTGCGGCATCATGGCATTCGGCTTCGTCAAGGTCCCGGCTCTGCTGGGAATCGGGCGCTACCACGTCACACTTCGCCTGCCGGCCACCGGCGGGTTGTACCAGTCGTCGGTGGTGACCTATCGCGGCGACGAGATCGGCCGGGTCGGCTCCATCGCGGTGACCAGGGACGGCGTGGACGCCGATCTCAACCTCGACAGCGGAATCCCGATCCCGGCCGACGTGTCCGCGGCCGTGCACAGCCGGTCGGCGGTCGGCGAGCAGTTCGTCGAGCTGACGCCCGCTCCGGGCGCGACGGCCGGCGACGCCGGCAAGCTGCACGACGGCGACGTCATTCCCGTTGGCAGAGTGCAGATTCCACCAGACATCGGCAATCTGCTCGACGCGACGAACCGGGCTCTGCAGGCCATCCCCCACGACGATCTGCGCACCGTCGTCGACGAGGCGGCAACGGCCGTCGGAGGGCTGGGTCCCGAGCTCTCGCGCATCGTCGACGGGTCCACCGCGCTGGCCGTGGACGCGGGCAAGACCGTCGACCCGCTGACCCAGCTGATCGACCAGGCACCGCCGGTGCTGAACTCCCAGGTGCAGACCTCGGATTCGATCGCCCAGTGGGCGGCGCACACCGCGGCGATCACGGGCCAGCTCAAGGCTCGGGACCAGGCGTTCGGAGACCTGCTCACCAAGGGCGCGCCCGCGCTGAACGAGGGCAAGGCACTGTTCGACAGGGTGGCTCCCGCGCTGCCGGTGCTGCTGGCCAATCTGGTCAGCCTCGGCGACATCGCCGTGACGTACCGACCCGATCTCGAGCAGCTGCTGGTGCTCTATCCGCAGGGGACCGCCGTCATGTCGGCGATCGCCGTCGCGGATTCCGGTACCAAGCAGGCCTACAAGGGGATCTATCTGGACTTCAATCTCAACCTGAATTCACCACCGCCCTGCAATACCGGGTTCCTGCCGGTCCGCCAGCAGCGGTCGGCGTCGGACCAGGACGCCCCGGATCGGCCCGTCGGTGAGCTGTACTGCCGGGTCCCCCAGGATTCGGACCTCAACGTCCGTGGTGTGCGCAACATTCCGTGCGAGAACGATCCCGCCAAGCGGGCTCCCACGGTCGAGCTCTGCGAGAGCAACGAAGACTACGTGCCGCTCAACGACGGCTACAACTGGAAGGGCGACCCCAACGCCACACTGTCGGGTCAGGGCGTGCCGCAGTATCCGCCGGGTGTCACTCCCCCACCCGAGATGCTTCCCGCGCCCGCCGGACCCACGCTGCCCGCGGCCGGGCCCACGCCGCTGCCGCCGCCCATGGCGGCCATCCCGTACGACCCAGCCACCGGCGACTACGTCGGACCGGACGGAAGACGCTACCGGCAAGCCGATCTCGCTCATCCCGATTCCAAGACCTGGCAGACGATGCTGCTGCCGCCCACCCAGCCGTGACCGAAAACCCGAGGAGGGACACCATGACCGACGTGATCGTCGACGACCCACCCGTCGAGGCCGACGAAGACACCGACGACGTCGGTGACGACGAAGACGCCGAGGACACCGAACACGCCGTTTCGGCGTGGCCTCGGCGCCTCGCCTACGCGGTGGTGGTGGCGGTCGTCCTCGTTCTGACCGCGTTGACCGGATGGCTCGGATTCCGCGCCTACGAAGCTCACCGGGCCCTCGACCAACGCGAACTGTTCCTCCAAGTCGGGCGCCAGGGTGCCATCGATCTGACCACCATCGACTTCAACGAGGCAGACGCCGACGTCCAGCGGATCCTCGACTCGTCCACGGGTGGCTTCCGCGACGACTTCGCCAAGCGCAGCCAGCCGTTCCTCGATGCGGTCAAGCAGGCGCGGTCCAAGACCGTCGGCACAGTGACCGAGGCCGGTCTGGAGTCGGCGACCGACACCGGCGCGCAGGTTCTCGTCGCCGTTACGGTTCAGACGTCGAATGCCGGTGCAGCTCAGCAAGAACCGCGGTCGTGGCGGATGCGGGTGACCGTCGAGCAGACCGGTGACGGACCGCGGATATCGGGCGTGGAGTTCGTCGCATGACCGAGCCGAGTGTCCAGCGCACCTCCTGGTCGCGCATCGTGTTCTTCGGCGTCCTGCCGGGCCTGGCCCTGGTGCTCGCACTGGCCGCCGGCTTCCTCAAGTTCACCGATGCGACCGACCGTGTCACTCAGACGGCGGGATCGGCGTCGGTCGCGGCGGCCAGGGACGCGGCCGTCGCGCTGCTGACCTACCAACCGGATTCGGTGGAGCGTCAACTGGACGCCGCGCAGGACCGGCTGACCGGGTCGTTCCGCGACTCCTACTCGTCGCTGACGCGCGACGTGGTGATCCCAGGGGCCAAGCAGCAGCACGTCTCCACCGTCGCGACCGTCCCCGCCGCCGCCTCGGTCTCGGCCACCGAGAACCACGCCCAGGTACTCCTGTTCATCGACCAGACGGCCACCGTCGGGGACGCGAAGGGCGCACCGACCGCGACCCGGTCGACCGTGCTGGTCACGCTCGACAAGGTGGGCGGCCGGTGGCTCGTCTCCGGCTTCGAGCCGAAGTGACGGTGGGCCGGCGACGCGCCGCCGCGGCATGGCTGGGCGGGTTGGCGGTCGTCTCGGTGATGGCAGCCCCGGCCGCCCAGGCCGACAACTCGCGGCTGAACAAGAGCGTGATCGCCGACGTCTACACCGTTCAGCATCACGCCGGGTGCACCAACGACGTCGTCGCCAACGGACCGCTGCAGCTGGCCGCCCAGTGGCATGCGCTCGACGTCCTGAACGACCGAAGTCTCGACGGCGACATCGGGTCCGACGGATCCACCCCGCAGAGCCGGGCCGCCGCCGCGGGCTTCTCCGGGACCAACGTGGCCGAGACGGTGGCGATCAATCCCGCGCTGGCGATCAGCGGCATCGAATTGATCAACCAGTGGTTCGCCAACCCCGACTATCTCGCCATCATGCGGGACTGCCGCTACTCACTGATGGGCGTGTGGTCGGAGAACAGCCTCGACCGCACCGTCGTGGTGGCGATGTACGGACAACCCGCGGCGCCTCAGAAGTAGCCGCTGCCGGGCAGCCGGGTCCCGCGGACGTGGTACGCGCCGATCGCCTGTGCCTTGTAGCTGGTGGGGTTGTGCGACGCCAGCGTTCGGATGTTGCGCCAGTGCCGGTCCAGCAGATGCGCCTGCCGCACCACCGACGCCCCGCCGACGTCGAAGATCTGCGACGCCGCCTTCTGGGCGAGGGCGTCGACGACGACCTTGGCGTTGGCGGCTTGCAGCGAGGCCTCGTGCGCGAGGGCCAAGTCGGGGTCGCTTCCCTCGACGTCGGCGACGAATGCGGCGGCCAGCGCATCTGCCGCAGCCAGGACGGTGGCCCGGGCGGCGAACGCGGCCGCAGCGATCTCACCGATCTCCCGCTGCAGCAGCGGATCATCGGGCGCGGACGGTGTTGGCGCCCAAGCGAAACTGCGCGACCGCTGGTGGACGTGGGCCACGGCGTCCACGAGCAGCGCGTCCAGCACGCCCGCCTCCAACGCGGTGACGTAGAGCTGGAAGAACGCTCCCGAGTGGTACAGCGCGGGCGGTTCGGCATCGGCATCGGGCGGTGCGAATTGCAGTGTCTCCTCGGCTGAGACCGCGACGTCGTCGAAGATCGCGGTCCCAGTACCGGTGGCGCGTTGCCCCATCCCGTCCCAGTCGTCGAGCACGGTCACACCGGCCCGATCGGTCGGCACCAGCACGATCACCGTCGCGCCTTCGGGGTTGCTTGCGAGAACCTCGGCGTAGTCGGCGTAGAGGGTACCGGTGGTGAAGTACTTGCGGCCGTTGAGCCGGAACCCGTCGCCATCCTCGGTGAGCTTGGTCTGCCAGGTGAACGCGCCAGCGGGAGTCGAACCCAGTTCGGTGGACGCGTTACCGACGATCTTGCCGCTGAGTGCGAGCGCGATCACCCGGGACCGCTCGTCGGCACCGAGGCGAAGGCGTTCCTCGACATGGGCGAAGTGGCCGCGCAGGATGTGTGCGACGTTCACGTCCGCGGCGGCCAGGTCGATGACCGTGGCGAACAATTCACGCAGCGTCGCACCCCCACCACCCTCCTCGAGCGGAATGCGGAGTGCACCGAGTCCCGCTTGGCGCGCGAGATCGATTGCGGCGAAAGGCCGTTCACCGGACCGCTCACGTTCGAGGGCGCCTTCGCCAATCGCCGCGATCAGTTCGGCCAATCGATCCGAACCGTAGGTTGTGGCGTTGGTGCGCTGGTCGGTGACAGTCATCGGGTAACCTCCTGGTCGACGCGGCGGTAGCGTGCCGCTCGGTGGGTATCGGGTAGATGGGATCCCTTGCCGAACAACTTGTTCCGCAGGGTGCCCTCGGCATAGGCGGTCTTGTACGCCCCGCGCCTCTGCAACTCGGGAATGACGTGGTCGATGAAGTCGACGAACGAGCCCGGGGTGATGACGTTGGTGAGGTTGAACCCATCGACGTCGGTCTCCTCGACCCACTCCTGTAGATCGTCGGCGACCTGGGTTGGTGAGCCGACGCTGAAGCCGCCCTCGGCGTCGATCGCATGGGCGTCGATGAAGTCGCGCAGCGTCCACTGGCCCTGACCGAACATCTGCACCGAAGACTTGAGGTACTCGTTGTCGGTGACGGCAACCGGGTCGTCGAGGTCGAACCGGGACAGGTCGGTGCCGAGCCATCCCGACCACAGCGCGAGCGCGCCCTCGGGATCGGTGTAGCGCCGAAAGTCCTCGTAGCGCGCCCGAGCCGCCGCCTCATCGGCACCGGTGACCACCACGTGACCGTTGACGATCTTCACGTCGTGCGGATCGCGACCGGCAGCCGCCGCGCGCGCCCGGATGTCGGCGACCGCCTCCTTGAGCACCTCCTTGGTCGGTGCGCCGATGAAGATCACCTCGGCGTTCTCGGCGCCGAATTGACGACCGCGATTGGATGCCCCCGCCTGATACAGCACCGGGGTTCGCTGCAGCGACGGTTCGGACAGGTGAATCCCAGGGACGCGAAAGTGCTTGCCGTCGTGTTCGATTGGATGCACTTTGCCCGGATCGGCGTAGTGTGCGCGGCCCGGTTCGGTGCCCACCGCATCGTCGTCCCACGACCCCTCCCACAGCTTGTAGAGCACCTCGGTGTACTCGTCGGCGATGTCGTAGCGGTCGGCATGCGGGGTGATGGTGTCCAGGCCGTGATTGCGAGCCGCGCTCTCCAGATAGCCGGTGACGACGTTCCAGCCGACCCGCCCCTTGGTCAGATGGTCCAGTGTGGACATCCGGCGGGCAAACGAGTACGGGTGCTCGAACGAGGTGGCCGCGGTGATCCCGAAACCGAGATGCTCGGTGACGGTGGCCATGGCGGGAACGACCAGCAGCGGATCGTTCACCGGCACTTGGGCTCCCGACCGGATGGCCGCATCGGGGCCCCCGCCGTACACGTCGTAGATGCCGAGTACGTCGGCGATGAACAAGCCATCGAACAATCCACGTTCCAGCAGCTTGGCCAGCTCGAGCCAGTACTCGAGGTCCTTGTACCTCGCGGCCTGAGACTCGGGGTGCCGCCACGTGCCGGCGACGATGTGGGTCACGCAGTTCATGTCGAACGCGTTGAGGACGATCTGGCGGGTCATCTCGGGGCTCCTGGGCTGATCTGCGGTTGCACGGCGGGCAGGCTCGCGAGCAGCGTTCGGGTGTAGGGATCTCGAGGTGCATCGAAGATCTCTGCAGCCGTTCCCGATTCGACGACCCGGCCATCGCGCATCACCAGTACCCGGTCGGCGACGTGGTGGATGACTCCGAGATCGTGAGAGATGAACAGATAGGACAGCCGCAGCCGCTGCTGCAGGTCGGCGAGAAGGTCGAGCACCTGCGCCTGAATGGTGACGTCGAGCGCCGACACCGGCTCGTCACACACGATGAGTGACGGCTCCGGTGCCAGAGCGCGGGCGATCGCGACGCGCTGGCGCTGTCCGCCAGACAACAGCAGTGGCCGCCGATCGGCATGCTCCTCGGAGAGTCCGACGTCCGCGAGCAGTTCGGCGCCGCGCTGGCGCCTGGCGGCCGCATCCGGGTACAGGGCCGCTGGCACGGCGTCCTCGACGATCCTGCGCACCGTCCATCGCGGGTCGAACGATCCCAGGGGGTCCTGGTAGATCACCGAGATGCGGTGGCGCAGCGGGCGGCGCTGCGCCTCGGTCGACTCGCTCCACCGATGACCGGCCAACTGGACGGTGCCCTGGTCAGGTGGAAGGAGGGCCAGCACGAGTTGCGCGGTGGTGGTCTTGCCGGACCCGGACTCCCCGACGATGCCGAGCGTCTCGCCGACCCCGATCGTGAACGACACTCCGTCGACGGCGGTCCGCGTCACCCCGTCGGGTCCCCGGAACCGCTTCACCAGACCGTCGGCGGCGAGCACGATGCCGTCCGGTGGCGACTCCTGCTGGCGGACATCGTGATCCGTCGACGCCGGCCGCAGCGCCGCGTTCGACAGCCGCGTGCCCTTGCGGTGCGCGGCGGGCACGGCGTCGAGCAGCGTCCGCGTGTAGGGATGAGTCGGCGACGTCAGTACGTCATCGACGCGCCCCTGCTCCACCACTTGACCGTCTCGCATCACCGCGACCCGGTCGGCGAGCCTGCTCACGACGGCCAGGTCGTGGCTGATCAGGATCAGGCCGGTGCCGCGGTCCTTCATCGCCGCCAGCAGGTCGAGGATCTGCGCCTGGATGGTCACGTCGAGTGCCGTGGTGGGTTCGTCGGCGATCACCAGCGGGGGGTCCAGCGCGATCGCCGACGCGATCAGCGCGCGCTGGCGCTGACCGCCGGACAGTTCGTGCGGCAGTTGCCGGGCCCGCAGTTCGGGCTCTGGCACCCCGACGGCGGTCAGCAGGTCGATTACGCGGGCACGTCGGCGCGTCCGGTTGCCGTAACGATGCAGTCGCAGGGTCTCGCCGATCTCGTGACCGACGGTGCGCAAGGGGTCCAGGGAGACCAGCGCATCCTGCAGAACGAATCCCACCTGACGGCCACGCAGCCGCCGCCAATCACGATCGCGATTGCGCAACAACATCTTTCCCTGCAGCTCAAGACGCGTCGCGGTTACCCGTGCACCGGGACCCGCGAGTCCCAGCAGTGAGCGTGCCGTCACGCTCTTCCCGGATCCGGATTCACCGACGATCGCCAGACATTCACCCGGCGCCACCTCCAGGGAGACACCCCGGACCACCGGTTCGCGGTCGCCGAACCCGACGGTGAGGTCCGTGACCTCCAGCAGTGCCGTCATGCCAACCGCCCTTCGAGTCGCTGCTGAGCATGGCGGCCGAGCACCGTGACGGCGAGAGTGCAGCCGACGATCGCCAGACCGGGGAACAGTTCCAGCCACCACGCCGTGGAGACGAAGTCCCGTCCAGCGTCGAGCATCGCGCCCCACTCCGGGGCGGGCGGCGCAACGCCGAGCCCGAGAAAGCTCAGCGACGACGACCAGACGATCGACTGCCCGACACCCATGGTGGCGAGCACCACCAGTGGCCGCATGGCGTTCGGAAATACGTGCTGGGCGATGATGCGGGACCGGCTGTGCCCCAGGGCCGTTGCCGCGCTGACGTAGCCGGAACCCCTCACCGCGATCACCTGCCCACGCACCATCCAGGCATACCCGGCCGCCGAACCTAGCGCCACCGCCACGATCTCGGTGCCGACACCGGGGCCCAGCACCGCAATGAACACCAAGGCCAACAGCAGACCCGGCAGGGCCAGCAGGACTTCGAGGAACCGACTGATGGCGCCGTCGGTCAACCGGCCGCCGAGACCGGCGGCGAATCCGAACGCGATCGCCGCCACCAGCGCGAGCGTAGTGGCCCCGGTACCGATCAGCAGCGAGCTGCGGGCCCCGAACACGACGCGGGTGTAGATGTCGCGGCCCGATGCGTCGGTGCCGAACCAGTGGTGCAGCGACGGCGCCTGGACCGCCGCTTCGATGTTGGTGTCGAAGGGGGTCCCGGTGGTGAAGACCGATGGCGCCACGGCCCAGGCCACGACGAGCACCAGGATCGCGGCGGACAGCCAAACGGCGGGCCGGATCGTCCGGCCGTTCCGGCGGCGGGCGACCGGCGCCGTCGCGGCGGACGTGGTGACGGTCAGACCGTCGGCGACGTTGACGGTCATCGCGCCGCCCTCCGCAGCCGGGGATCGATCCGCCCGAACGCGAGATTGACCAGCAGGTTGGCCACCACGTAGATCGCGGCGACGAACAGCGTCACCCCGACCACGACGGGCATGTCCTGACTCTTGACGGCGTCGACGAGGACGCGCCCCAGCCCTGGTCGGACGAAGACCGCCTCGACGATCACCGCCGTCGAGAACAGCGACCCCAGGGCCCAGCCCGATAGCGTAAGGCCGGGCAGCACGGCGTGACGCAGCGCGTGTCGCCAGCGCACGGCGAAGTCGCTCATCCCCCGCGCCCGGGCCGAGACCGCGAACGGCTGCTCCATCGCCGACGAGAACTCGTCACGGGTCACCTGGCCGAGGAACCCAGCCAGCGGCAGGGCGAGGGTCAGTGTCGGGAGCACCAGCCCCTCCGGACCACCGTCACCGACGACCGGCAGCACGTGTAGCGAGAACGCGAACACCACCAGCAGCACGATGCCCAACCAGTACTGCGGCAGCGCAGCCAGCAGCGTCTCCAGACCGGAGCCGATCGCGGCCAGCGCGCGGCCGCGGTGCGCGGTCAACAGGGTGACCACGACCGCGATCAGCCACGACGCGACCAGCGCGGTGATCGTGAGGGTCAACGTGGAACCGAGCTGCTGACCGATGATGTCGGATACCGGCTGCTTGCGAACGTACGACGTGCCAAGGTCACCCCGGAGCAGGCCGCCGAGATAGTCGAAGTACTGGACGACGACCGGCTTGTCGAACCCGTACTGCGTTCGGACGGCGGCCAATTGATCAGGTGTGGGCTTGGCGCCCGCGCCGCCGAGGATCGTCTGCGCGGGATCGGTCGGCATCAGCTGCTCGATGACGAAGGTCAACGTCGCAGCGCCCCAGAGGACTCCGACCACCCCGGCGAGACGCCACGCGATCTGCCTCGGGTTCACGGTGCCAGCCAGGCGTCGTGCAACACCGGCTCACCCTCCGACGGCTCGATCCAAACGTCCTGCAGGTGCTTCTTCGAGACCAGCCTGGTGGTCTGCGGGTACAACCCGAGGTGGTAGGCGTTCTGCGCGACGAGGGTCTGAACCTGGTCGTAGAGATGCTTCTGCTGTTCGACGTCGGACGCGGCGGCGATGTCCTTCAGCGGGGCGTCGATCGCAGGATTCGACACCCATGCCATGTTGTTGCCCGGTGCCAGATTCATCGAATCGGTCGAGTACAGCAGGGTGAGCACCAACGGTGTCGGGCTGTTCCAGTACGCACCGGCGAGCGCGTCGTAGGCGTTCATGTCGGTGAAGGCGGCGAAGTACTGATCCTGCGGGATCGGCTTGAGCACGAGGTTGAATCCGATCTCCTTCTCCGCCGCCTGGACGTCCTGGTAGAGGGTGACGTCGGCGGGAGGGGTGTCCCCGGGATCCGAGGAGTAGATCACCGTCGCGGTGAGCTGCTTGCCGTCCTTGGTGCGGAAGCCATCGGCATCGCGCTGCGTCCAACCGGCCGCGTCGAGCAACTGGTTGGCCTTGGCGGGGTCGTTCTCGTAATTGGCGCGCAGGTCCTTGTCCAGGAAGGGCGTAGTGGACGTGAGCGGGCCCGGTTCCCAATCGAAGACGCCTAGATAGGCGCTCTTGACGGCGGCCTCGGCGTTCGAGCCGTGAATGAACGCCTGCCGTACGGCGGTATCGGTGAAGGGAAAGCGGGTGGTGTTCAACGCGAACCCGTTCGGCAGGCCGGTGTGAGTGAACTCCTGCAGAGCGAGGTTCGGATCCGCCTTCAGCGTTGCGTTCTGCTGGGCGGGCGGGTTGAAGATGATGTCGGCGCCCTCACCCTGGACGGCCCCGAAACGGACCGAACCGTCCTCGAGGAACTTCCAGCTGACGTGGTCCAGATACGCGGGTCCCTGATGCTTGGCATCGGCCGGCGCGGAGTCGTAGTCGGCGTTGCGATCCAGTTCGACGCTCTGGCCGTGGACCCACTGCTTGACGACGAAGGGGCCGGTGCCGACTGGCGATTGGCAGTTGGCAGCCAACCCGCGCGCCATCGCCTTCGGCGACTCGATGCCGAAGAACGCCTGCGACAGGACCGGCAGCAGCGCCGAATATGGGGACTTCAGCACGAGCTCGAACGTCGTGGGGTCCACCGCGCGCGACGATGCGTAGTACGGCCGCAGGTAACCGGTGTCGGTGAGCGACTGCGTCGCCGGGTCCAGCATCTGGTCGAAGTTCGCCTTCACGGCGGCAGCGTCCAGCGGCGTGCCGTCGTGGAACTTCACCCCCTGCTTGATCTTGAAGGTGTAGGTGAGGCCGTCTGGCGAGATGGTCCAGGAGTCCGCCAGCCACGGCACCACGGTGCCGTCGGGTCGCTCGGAGACCAGCGAGTCGAGGAACTGCCGCGCGACGTAGGTCTGGGGCATGTCGCCGTTGTTGTGCGGATCGAGGCAGGCCGGTTCCCGGTCGGCGCCGTAGACGACGGTACCGCCCTTGACCGGCGGCCCGGCGGCCGCCGACGACCGGGAATCACCGCCACCTCCGCCACAACCCGCGAGGGCCAGGGTGACGACGAGGGCGGCGGAACCCAGCAGGGTACGGGTGGTGCGGGAAGCGGGCATCGATGGCTAATCCTTCGTGAAATGTCTTGTCGCACTGCTGTGCCCCGCGCCGAACGATCGAGACGTCGTTGCCGGGATCGCACCGCGACGGGGCTCAGCAATGGCTGCTCCGACACCATGCCCGGACGGGGTCCGTGACGACAGCAATCAGATCGGCACGATTGTTTGGACGTCACAATTGGACACAATGACGAAGCCAGTGCCCGACGGGCGCTACTTCACGATCAGCTTGCGCTGAGAAGCCATGGTGAACACCGCGGCGACGATGATGACCAGACCCTTGATGATCGTCTGGGTGTAGTCGGCTGCACCGATCTGGTTGAGGCCGTTGGACAGAACGGTGAGGATCAGCACGCCGAGCACCGTTCGGCCGACGCCGCCTACGCCACCCGACAGCGCCGTCCCACCGATCACGATCGCCGCGACGGAGTCGAGCAGGATGGTCGAACCCGTGGTCGGACCGGCCGCGCCCAGCTGTGCGGTGAGCAGCAGGCCGGCCAGACCGGCCGTGATGCCAGAGACCACCAGGATGAGCACCTTGACCCGGCGGGTGTTGACGCCGGCGAGCTCGACGACGCGTTCGTTGCCGCCCACGGCGTAGACGTAGAGCCCGAACCTGGTGCGGCGCGCGAAGAACCACACCGCGAGGAACGCCACGATGGCGATCAGCGCCGCGTTCTGGATGTTCGGAATCACCTGGCCGATGGCCAGGTCCCGAATGCCCTGGTTGGTGAAGTTGATGGTGCTGCCCTGCAGGATGGTGAGCCCGATGCCGGCGAACAGCGACAGCGTGCCCAGGGTCGCGATGAAGGACGGCACCCGCCCGTAGGCGAACACCAACCCGTTGAGCAGTCCGATGGCCGCACCGACCGCGACCGCGACGAGCAACACCAGGATGGGGTTGCCGATCCCCGCGTTGATGAGCGAGGCCAGCACCGCCCCCGTCAGCAGGGCAATGGATCCGACGGAGAGGTCCACGCTGCCGGCGATGATGACCAGCGTCGCTCCGAGGGAGGCCAGCAGCAGGATCCCTGCCTGACCGCTGATCAGGGTGAGGTTGGCCGCGCTGAGGAACGCCTCGGCCCGCAGTGAGAAGTACACGACGAGCGCGAGCAGGGCGGCCAGCGGCAGGACGTCGCGAACCACGTTGACGCGCTTCGTGATTCGAACCCGTCGGCCGGCGCTGTCGGGAACCGGCGCGTCGGTGCTTGGGGCTGGGGTACTGAGTTCGGTGGTCATGGCATCATCCGACGGTCGTAGGGGTTGGGCTGGATTCGGCGCCGGGGATCATCCTGGCGACGAGGTCGTGTTCGTCAGGCTTGGCGCCGGGTGGGGCATCGACGGTCGCGGAGATCCGTCCATTGGTGATGACGACGATGCGGTTGGACAATCCGATGAGCTCCGGCAGGTCGTCGCTGACGAGGATCACCGACGTGCCTGCCGCGGCCACCTGGCGCAGCAGGTCGTAGATGCCCTCGCGGGCGCCGGTGTCCACTCCCTGGGTGGGCTCGTCGAGGATCAGTACGTCGGGCTGGCGCAGCAGCCACTTGGCGATCAGCACCTTCTGCGCATTGCCGCCCGAGAGCGAAGACACCGGCGTGTCGATGCCGTCCGCCACGATGCCGAGTTCCTCGACGTAGCGCTCGGCGGTCTTGCGGGCCAGGCCCACCGCCCAGAGACCCACCCGCTTGGTCGCGAATCGATCGTGCAGCGAGGCCAATTGGACATTGTCGACCAGCGATGCCGTGGTGATCAGACCCTTCTCGGAGCGGTCGGGTGGTACGTAGGCGATGCCCGCGCGGACGTGGTCACCGACGGTGCCCGTCACCACCTCACCGTTCACCCGGATCCTGCCCTCGGTGGGTCGCACGACGCCCGCGATGATCTCGCCGAGCACGCGCTTGCCGGAGCCCTCCGTGCCGGCCAGTCCGACGATCTCCCCCGGTGCCACCTCCAGCGAGGCGTCGCGCAGCACACCGGCGCCGGCCACCGACTCCACCACCAACCGGGGTGGCGTTCCTGCCGCGACCTCGAGCTGAGCCTGCTCTCGGTAGTAGTTCTCGGTGCGGACCCGGCCGACCATCAGCCGGTGCAGCTCGCTCTCGTCGGTGCCCTCGGTGGGTCGATGCGCCACCGATTCGCCGTCCTTGAAGACGGTGATGCTGTCGGTGGTCTGCAGGATCTCCGGCAGCCGATGTGACACGAACACCACGGCCGCCACGCCGCGCAGCCGCTGCAACAACCGCAGGAAGTTGTCCTCGTGCTCCTGGTCGAGCGCCGTGGTTGGTTCGTCGAAGAGCACCACCGGTCGCTCGACTTCGAGCAGGCCGGCCAGTGCGGTCACCCTCGCGATGTCGACGCTCTGCTTCTGCCCCGGCGTGAGCGATCCGGTCGGCAGTGACACGTCGATGCCGTCGACGCCGGCGGCGTGCAGCGCCTCCTCCGTCACTCGCTTGAGCCGTCGGCGATCCAGACCGCCGCTGCGCGAACGGAAGAGGTGTTCCCAGCCGAAGAACGCGTTCTCGTAGACGGCAAGCGAGTCGACGAGGGCGGCCTGCTGGAACACCCGGAAGATGCCGAGCCGATTGGCCTCCTGATAGGTCTTTGGCGCGATCTCGCGGCCGTCCAGCCACAGTGAACCGCCGTCGTGGGGAAGCACCCCCGACACGATGTTGAGGATGGTGCTCTTGCCGGCCCCGTTCTCGCCGATCAGACCGACGACCTCACCGTCGCCGACCGTCAGGTCGACGCCCTTGAGCGCACGGTTGCTGCCGAACGTCTTCACGATTCCCTCTGCCCGCAGGCGCGGTTCTGGCGTTCCAGTGCTCAACTCCTACACCCTTCCGTACGGTGAGGGGGCGAGTACCGGCGTGCGGTAGTGCTCGGCGTACAGCGCCCGAATTCGGTCGAAGTCCCCATTGCGCTGGGCATCGAGATAGGCCTGCGGATACTGAAATCCCTTGGGCTTGGGGACGTCCGGCCAGATCAGGTCGAGGTTCTCGACTGGGTAGCCGTCGAACTGCAGGTCGAAGTCGTCGGGATGTTCGGTGCGCGACAACAACTTCACGTCGAAGGACTGGCCGATCGGCTGGTCGACGTACCTGGCCTTGAACGCCTCGACGTTGGCGCGGGTGATGATCTCGGCGTGCCAACCATAGAACCTCTCGGCGGGTTCCGGCTTCCACCCACGCAGCCGGTCGTGGAACTGGGCCAGCGTCACGAACGACGGGTAGGCAGGCACGTTGCCGGTCGTCACCAATTGCTTGCCGTTGAGCACCCGCTCGATGCCCGCCGTCGACCCATTGGCGCCCACGACGAAGACGTCCTTGCCCGGCACCTTGCCCGCCGACTCGATGCCCGCGATCACGCCGGTGGCGGCGTCGTCGTTGACGGCGACGATCCCCCTGGTGTCCGGGTAGCGGGCCAGCAGCGACGCGGCCGCGCGCTGCGACAGATCGGTGTCGTACTTGGCGTGTAGTTCGCCGGCAAAGGTGATCTTCGGGTACTTCTTCAGCGTGTGGTGCACCGCCAGCCGGCGCTGCACCTCGCACCCGTCGATGGACGGGTAGTAACCGCCGACCCGCACGACGGTGCCCTCCTCGCCGATCTGCTTGGCCAGCACGTCGACGGCCTTGCCCACCGCCTCGTACTCGTCGGGCATCAGGAAGGTGTTGTACTTGTCCCCGTCGACGTCGCTGTGCCACGGCGTGTACCAGGCCGGTGAATTCCAGGCCGCCTGGAACAACACCCCGTTGTCGTTCGAGTCGTGAGCGAGCGTCGGCAGCGCACCAGGGTCGTTGAGCCCGACGAAGATGGCCGTCGTCTTCTGGGTCAGCAACTGATTGAACTGGTTCGACTGCACCGCGGCGTCGGACTTTCCGTCGAGAACCACGCTCTTGTAACCGAGTTGGCTCGCGGCCTCCTGGTAGGCCTTGGCCCACTGCACCTGGTAGTCACCGGTCGACGACCAATTCAGCAGAGCGAACTGACCGTCGGTGTAGGCGACCGCCCCACTCTCGTCATGCCGGCGCCGCCCGACGGCCGCCAACGTGCCACCGGCGGTCACGGCGACGCCGGCACCCGCCAGGAGCTTGACGAATTGCCGTCGGCCCAGGCCGTAGGTGTCCAGCCGCTCGAGCAACGAGTCGACCACCGGGCGCTCGTCACCAGTGCCATCCGACGTCATCGCCGGCTCATTTCGTTGACTCCCATGCGGCAAGACCGTAATTCGGCGTCACCGATCGTCCGAGCGTCTCGCTCGTGCTGATGAATACCCGGGTTGGGCACCCACCGACAGATCGAGGTCACGGTGATCGAAACCGTGGCATCTTCTTCGCCGACGTCATCGGCCTCTACGGCGACTTCGGGGGCTCCTACGAGAAGTACGTTCAATCCGGGTTGCAGATCCCCAGCAATGATCCGAGCGTCATCGCCTCGGCGATTGCCTACGCCACCAACGATCTCGGCATCGCGATCACCAGCTCGGTGATCCAGGAGCACCCTTTCAACTTCGCCCGCAAGATCTCCACCCTCGATCACGCGTCGAACGGCCGGATCGCGTGGAACATCGTCACCAACGCACTGGTCAACGGCGCCCGCAACTTTGGCTACGACGCGCTCGAGGAGCACGACGAGCGCTACCGCTGGGCCGACGAGTACGTCGACGTCGCCTACAAGCTGTGGGAGGGCTCCTGGGACGACGGTGCACTCCTGCAGGATCGCGAGCGCGGTCTGCACGGCGACTACGCCAAGATCCACGAGATCGATCACGTCGGCAAGCGGTATCGTGTCGAAGGCCCGCACCTCGTGGCGCCGTCCCCGCAGCGCACTCCGGTGCTATTTCAGGCCGGGTCATCCACTGCGGGAAGGGATTTCGCGGCTCGCAATGCCGAGGCACAGTTCATCATCACCCCGGGCCCCGAGCAAGCCAGGGCGCTCATCGACGACACCCGCCGCCGCGTCGTGGCCGCCGGGCGCGAACCGGGCGACTTGAAGTTCTTCCAGGGCCTGCACTTCGTGGTCGGTAGCACCGAGGCCGAAGCCCAGCGCAGGGCCGCCGAACTCGAGGAGTCCATCGATCTCGAGGCCATGGTGGCGCATCTGTCCGGCGCCGTCGGCGTCGACTTCGGCGGCTACTCGCTGGACACCCCGCTGGGCGCCATCGCCAAGACCGACGGGACCCGCAGCATCGTGGCCTGGGTCCGTGAGTCCGTGTCGGGCCGCGAGGCCACCGTTCGCGATCTCGGTCTGCTGCAGGGGCGCAACTCGCGTGTCGTCGGCACGCCGGAGGGCATCGCCGAGCAGCTGACGCGCTGGCGCGATGCCGGTGTCGACGGCATCAACGTGGTCAACGCCACGATCCCGGGAAGCTACGAGGAGTTCGTCGACCACGTCATCCCGGTGCTGCAGCAGCGGGGTCTGGCGCAACGCGAGTACACCCCTGGCACCACGCGCGCCAAGCTGTTCGGTTCCGACCTGCTCCCCGCCAGGCATCCCGCCGCCCGCTACCGGGGCGCCTTCACCCCCGTCCGGGCGTAGGCCCTACCCGGCCGCCTTCGCGACCTCCTACTTGGCCGCCTTCGCGACGATCGCCTCGGCGATCGACACCGCCTCGTCGTGAATCCCGAACGCACACGCGATGGTCTCCACCACCACGTTGGACACCGTGGTCATGGCGTGCTGGCACTCCCAGCCGTCGGAATCCTCCTGCGCGATCACCTGCGTCGCGACGTCGGCGTCGACGGCGACGTCGTCGATCACCCAGATCGAACTCGTCGTGCCGTCGTCGACGGCGACGGAGAACCCGCTGCACTTGCGCCAGGCGCCCGTCGCCCCGTCGACGAAGGCCTTGGCCTGCTCGCTGGTGGGGTGCAGCACCACGGTCTGCTCGACCCAGTGGTCGTTGTCGTCCTCCGGTTCACGGGCGACCTGATCGCGCACGGCGGTCCAGCCACTGGACCGGTAGACCAGCCGCTCGGCGCCGAACATCGAACCGAGACAGTCCGGGTCGGACACCGCCTTGGAGTTGTCGGACATCTTCTCCCCGTCCAGCACGACCTCCATCCGGGTTGCGCCGACGGCCGCGTTGAGCTGCCCGATGCTCAGCAGCACGTCACCCAACCGCGCGGCCGTCAAGGGCGGGACGTCCACCCGCCCCGCCCCGGCATCGCGTACCGCGACGCCGGAAACGGTGGTGGCGCAACCGGATGCCGTCACGATGGCGACGATGGCACCGGCCAGTGCGGCTCCCCAGCGAACCCGGTTCACCGGTTCATCGTGTCTTGTCCAGCATCGCCTGCGCAATGCGCACGGCAACGTCGCGCGGATTGGTCCGTCGCTCCCCGGCCGGCGTGATGGCCAGCGAGACCTCCACCAACGTGTCACCGCGCACCCCGAGCACCCGTTCGTAGCGCGTGCTCGGGCCACTCGGGCGCAGCCGGGTCCGCACCGTGGCCGACAGCATCGGACCCCGCAGTGTGACGTCGGTGATCTCGGCGTCGATCACGGCATTGCCGACGTGCTTGACCACGGTCGTGCCCGCGCACCGCTGCCACCGTCGACCGAATTCGGCGAACGCGGCTCCGGCCGTCGCGGCCGAGGACAGGCGCACCACCGCCGCGTCGGCGCCCGAGGTGTTCACCCGCTGGTCCCAGTCGAAGTAGCTCTGCCGGGCCACCTCGAGCACCGGCAGTGGCTCGTAGGTGATCCTCGGGGCCGTATCGGTGACCGGGGCGCAGGCGATCGGCGAAGCATCGGAGTCGCTGCGGAAGCCGTCGGGCAGGATCTCGGGGCCACCAACGAATGGCTGGAAACCGAAGGTGCTCAGCGGATTTCCCCCCGCCGACGAGATCTCATCCTCGGTGAGCAAGGTCCTCAGCGCCGACGCGGCGGGTTCGGCCCTGCCGTCGACCGTGTGTGCGCAGCCGGCCAGCAGGACGATCGTCAGAGCCCCCGCCAGCCAGCGCACGCCGATTACTTCTTCGGTTTGTCGCTGGCGGCGTCGGCGGACAGCGCCGCGACGAAGGCCTCCTGCGGGACCTCGACCCGGCCGATGGTCTTCATCCGCTTCTTGCCTTCCTTCTGCTTCTCCAGCAGCTTGCGCTTGCGGGTGATGTCACCGCCGTAGCACTTGCTCAGCACGTCCTTGCGGATGGCCCGGATGTTCTCGCGCGCAATGATTCTCGATCCGATCGCCGCCTGGATCGGCACCTCGAACTGCTGACGGGGAATGAGCTCCTTGAGCTTGGTCGTCATCTTGTTGCCATAGGCTGCTGCGCCGTCCTTGTGCACGATCGCCGAGAACGCGTCGACCGCCTCCCCCTGCAACAGGATGTCGACCTTGACCAGATCGGCCTCCTGCTCGCCGGCCTCCTCGTAGTCGAGGCTGGCGTACCCGCGGGTGCGGGACTTCAGCGAGTCGAAGAAGTCGAAGATGATCTCGCCCAGCGGCATCGTGTAGCGCAGCTCGACGCGCTCCGGCGACAGGTAGTCCATGCCACCGAGCTCGCCTCGCCGCGACTGGCAGAGTTCCATGATGGTACCGATGAACTCGCTCGGCGCGATGACCGTCGTCTTGACCACCGGTTCGTAGACCGCGCTGACCTTGCCATCCGGCCAGTCCGACGGATTGGTCACGATCAACTCGGTGCCGTCATCCTTGATCACCCGGTAGACCACGTTGGGCGACGTCGAGATGAGGTCGAGGTCGAACTCACGCTCCAGGCGCTCACGGGTGATCTCCATGTGCAGCAAGCCGAGGAAGCCGCAGCGGAACCCGAAGCCCAGCGCCACCGACGTCTCGGGCTCCCACGTCAGCGCCGCGTCGTTGAGCTGGAGCCGTTCCAGCGCGTCCCGCAGGTTGGGGTAGTCCGAACCGTCGACGGGATAGAGACCCGAGTAGACCATCGGCTTGGGTTCGCGGTACCCGGTCAGCGCCTGGGTGGCACCGTTGCGCGCGGAGGTCACGGTGTCGCCGACCTTGGACTGGCGCACGTCCTTCACGCCGGTGATCAGGTAGCCGACCTCGCCGACGCCGAGGCCCTCGGTGGCCTTCGGCTCGGGTGAGACGATGCCGACCTCCAGCAGCTCGTGGGTGGTGCCGGTGGACATCATCTTGATCTTCTCGCGCGGGGTGAGCTTGCCGTCCACGACGCGGACGTAGGTCACCACGCCGCGGTAGATGTCGTAGACCGAGTCGAAGATCATCGCCCGGGCGGGCGCATCGGCGTCACCGACGGGGGCGGGCACCAGGCGCACCACTTCGTCGAGCAACTCGCGCACGCCGACCCCGGTCTTGCCGGACACCCGCAGGACTTCTTCGGGCTCGCATCCGATGATGTGGGCCAGCTCGCCCGCGTAGCGGTCGGGGTCGGCGGCGGGCAGGTCGATCTTGTTCAGCACCGGGATGATGGTCAGGCCGCGGTCCAGCGCCAGGTACAGGTTGGCCAGCGTCTGCGCCTCGATGCCCTGCGCGGCGTCGACGAGCAGCACGGCTCCCTCGCACGCCTCGAGGGCCCGCGACACCTCGTAGGTGAAGTCGACGTGCCCAGGCGTGTCGATCAGGTGCAGGACGAACTCTTCCCCGTCGACCTCCCACGGCAACCGCACGTTCTGCGCCTTGATGGTGATCCCGCGTTCGCGTTCGATGTCCATCCGGTCGAGGTACTGCGCGCGCATGTCCCGGTCCGCGACGACGCCGGTGATGCCGAGCATGCGATCGGCGAGCGTCGACTTGCCGTGATCGATGTGCGCGATGATGCAGAAGTTCCGAATCTGCGCCGGCGCAGTGAACGTCTTGTCGGCGAAGCTGCTGATGGGAATCTCCTGGTGAGGGTTGGTCTCGGGCGCGTCGGGCGTCAACACAGGGTATCGACCCAGCGTCGCGTCGACACAATCGAGCATCCGCCCTCCCCCGCGGGCTCACCTATGCTCGTGACATGTCGCCGCAGAGGAGTCCGTGGCGGGGGTTCGTGAGGGACGCCCTGAAGGGCACCGAGAAGTTGGTGTTCAGTGAGGCCCCCAAGCTCATCCGCCAGTTGCAACGACCCGAGGGCGTGCCTCGCACCATCGGACAGGGCATCCGGATGGGCATCGACGTCGGCATCAGCGTGCTGAGCGCGGCGACCGCGCCCGACCCGCGGCCCGCCATCACCGCAGGCCGGCCGGTCACCAGGGGCAGCGTCCCCACCGCGCACCGGGCCCGCCGGGTGTCCTACGCACCCGATCTCGACGGCCGGGCCGACCCGGGCGAGATCGTCTGGACGTGGGTGGCCTACGAGGAGGACGCGTCCCGGGGCAAGGACCGGCCGGTGCTGGTCGTCGGCCGCGACGACCGCACCTTGCTGGGGCTGATGCTGTCGAGTCAGGAGCGGCACGGCGCCGACCGCACGTGGGTGGGAATCGGTGCCGGCAGCTGGGACTACGAGGGCCGGGCCAGCTGGGTACGGCTCGACCGCGTGCTCGACGTTCCCGAGGAGGGCATCCGCCGGGAGGGCGCCATCCTCGACCGCGAGACCTTCGAGCGCGTGGCGATCCGGCTGCGTGCCGAGTACTCCTGGAGCTAGCGGGCGGGCCGCCACATCTGCGTCAGGCTGGGCCCATCCTCCGGCAGGTGTAGCTCGCCGGTGATCTCGAAGCCGAACCGCTGGTAGTACGGGACGTTGTCGGGATTGCTCGACTCGAGGTAGGCCGGGGCGTGCTCGGCGTCGCAGCGGTCCAGCCGGGAGCGCATCAGCACCTGACCGAACCCCTTGCCGCGTACGTCGGGATCGCTGCCGATGACCGCCAGATACCAGTGCGGCTCCTCGGGGTGGGCGGCCTTCATCATCTCGTCGGCCACGAAACCGCGCCGCAACGACCGGCCGAAGGCGCGGATCAGCCCGGGCATCGCCCGCAACTCCTCGCCGCGGGTATGCCGCCACTGGCCGGGCGGGTCCCACAGCGCTGCACCGCCAACGCCACCGCCGTCGGTCGCGACCTCGACACCGCCGCGCGACAGGTGGTGGTAGCGCACGAGCACCTCGAACAGCCGATGCAGCTTGCGTCGTCGCGCCTGCGCGTCGGGCAGCATCCAGGCCATCACGGGGTCGTCGAAGAAGGCCCGCCCAAGCGTCCTGGACAGGGCCGTCACGTCGGCACGGGTGGCGGGTCGGGCCTGCATGCGGCCCATCGTCTCACCCCTGGGTGATGTAGGCCTGGGTGTCACCCCTGGGTGATGTAGGCCTGCAACCGTTCGCGCTCGGCCTGCAACTCCTCCATCCGGGTCTTCACGACGTCGCCGATGCTCACGATGCCCGCCAGCCGGCCGTCCTCGACGACTGGGACGTGCCGCACCCGATGGGTGGTCATCAGCTCGCTGAGGCTGTCGACGGTGTCCTCCGGCGAGCAGGTGATCACCTCGCTGGTCATGATGTCGGCAACGGCACGGTTCAACACGTGAACGCCATGTTCGTGCAGCATGCGCACGACGTCGCGCTCGGAGACGATGCCGACCAGCCCGTCCGGACCGATCACCACCATGGCGCCGACATTGCGGGTGACCAACCCGCTGAGCAGGTCCCTGACCAGGGTGCCCGGGGCGACGGTCAGTACGCCGGCACCCTTGTTCCGCAACACGTCCGCGATCCGCACGACGCCTCCTTGGTGACGTGGATCACACCAGGCTAGGTCGGATCGACGCCGATCGAAAGCCCCCGCCAGGAACACTTCGCCGAGGGAGCCGGTTGTTGGCGGTGAACTGCCCGACGGAACGCGAGGGGACGAAGATGATCGAGACGGTGACGCTTGGTGACGAGCTGACGGTGAGCGCGGTCGGCTTTGGGGCGATGGCGTTGACACCGGTGTACGGCGACGTGGACGACACCGAGTCGCTGGCGACCCTGAACCGGGCCGTCGACCTGGGCGTCACGTTCATCGACACCGCCAACGTCTACGGTGGCGGGGCCAACGAGCGACTCATCTCCCAGCTGCTGGCGCACCGGCGCGACGAGGTGACGCTGGCGACCAAGTTCGGCATCGTCGGCAATCCGGCCGATCGCGCGGCGGGCAAGCCGGCGGCGCGCGGTGACGCGGCGTACGTCCGGCAGTCCATCGACGAGAGCCTCGAGCGGTTGCAGACCGACGTCGTCGACCTCTACTACATGCACCGCCGCGACCTGAGCGTGCCGATCGAGGAGACCGTCGGCGCAATGGCCGAGCTCGTCACCGCGGGCAAGGTCCGCCACCTGGGGCTGTCCGAGGTGACGGCCGACGAGCTGCGCGCCGCGGTCGCGGTTCACCCGATCGCCGCCGTGCAGAGCGAGTGGTCGATCTGGAGCCGGGACGTCGAGCGCCAGGTGGTGCCGACGGCCGCGGAGCTCGGCGTCGGGTTCGTCCCGTACTCCCCGCTGGGGCGCGGCTTCCTCACCGGCACGGTGAGCTCGGCGGCCGATCTGACCGAGTCGTCGGACTTCCGGCGGAACCTGCCGCGGTTCTCCGACGAGGCGCTGGCGAACAACCTCGCAGTAGTCGAGGTCATCCGCACCGTCGCCGACGAACGGGAGGCCACCGCCGCGCAGGTCGCGCTGGCCTGGCTGCGGTACCGGGCCGACGAGTTCGGCGTGGCATCCGCCCCCATCCCGGGCACCCGCCGGGCGGCTCGGGTGCAGGAGAACCTCGGATCGTTGGACGTGGCGCTGAGCGATGATCAGCTCGCCAGGCTCGACGCCGCGGCCGCCGCCGTCTCGGGCAACCGCTTCGCCGATCTGACCTGGGTCTCCGCCGGGCGCGAATGACGGATTGACGCGAAGGTCATTTTCGCGAAGATCATGGTCTAGCGTCATGATCATGATCGAAGTCACCCTGCTGGGCACCGGTAGTCCGATGGTCGACGCGAACCGGGCGGGGCCGTCGACGCTGCTCCGAGCGGGTGGGCAGACCTTCCTGGTCGACTGCGGCCGCGGCGTGCTGATGCGCGCTGCTGCCATCGGTGTCGGCGCGGCCGACGTGACGGCGCTGCTGCTGACGCATCTGCACAGCGATCACATCACCGACCTGACCGACATCATCACGTCGCGGTGGATCACGACGTTCACCAGGACTCCGCTGCCGGTGTTCGGCCCGCCGGGGACGGCCGCCGTCGTCGAGGCGACGCTGGCGGCGCTGGCCCCTGACATCTCCTACCGCATCGGCCACCACGCCGACATCACCGAGCCCCCAGTGATCGAGGTGCACGAGTACCTCGACGGTCCCGTCTGGGACTCGGACGGCGTCGTCATCCGGGTCGCGCCGACCGATCACCGTCCGGTCGAACCCACGATCGGCTTCCGCATCGAATTCGACGGGACCGCAGTCGTGGTGGCCGGCGACTCCGTGCCGTGCGAGAGCCTCGATGCCCTCACCGCGGGTGCGGACGCCTTGGTGCACACCGTGATTCGCGACGATCTGGTGAGCGCACTTCCGCTGCAGCGGATCAGGGACATCCTCGACTACCACTCGTCGGTCGGGCAGGCCGCCGCCACCGCGGCGCGAGCCGGCGTCGACATGCTGGTGCTCACACACTACGTACCCCCACTGGTCCCCGGTCAGGAGGACGAGTGGCGCGCCTTGGCCGCCAAGGACTTCGGCGGCCGGATCGAACTCGGCGACGACCTGCTGCGGGTCGCGGTGGGGGCTACGCCAAGCGGGTGATCTCCACGACGACGTCGAGGTCGGTGGACCCCTCCCCCGAGTAGATGCCCTTGAGCGGGGTCACGTCGTGATAGTCGCGGCCCACCCCAACGCTGACGTACTGCTCGTTGATCTCCTTGTCGTTGGTGGGGTCGTAGTTCCACCACCCGCCGGTCCACGCCTGAATCCACGCGTGGCTTTGGCCGTCGATGGTGTCACCCACCTTGGCCTTGGCGTTGGGATGCAGGTATCCCGAGACGTACCGCGCGGGAATTCCCATGCTGCGCAGCAGGATCAGGGTGAGGTGCGCGAAGTCCTGGCAGACGCCCTTGCCCTCGCGCAGCGCGTCCAGACCCGAGGAGTGCACGCCGGTGGTCCCCGGCACGTAGGACAGTTCGGTGTGCACCCATTGGGCGGCTTCAACGATCGCCTGCTGCGGGTCGTAGTACTTCGCGATGCGTTCGCCGACGCGGGACATGCGCTTGCTGGCCGGCGTGTAGCGGGTCTCGTCCAAATACTCGTCGTACTGGTCCTTGACCGCCTCGGACGCCAGCTCGTCCCAGGTCAGTTGCTCCGCAGGTACCTCGTCACCGTCCGTTTCGACGACCGAGGACGCCGTCACCTCGAGTTCGGTGTGTGGAGCGTGCAGATCGAAGGCCGTGACGGCCGTACCCCAGTAGTCGACGTAGCGGTAGGACCGCGTCGCCGGCACCGTCTCGACGCGGTTGAGCACCACGTTCTGCCGGGAGTCCGATCGTGGCGTCAGCCGAGCCTCGTTGAACGACGCCGTCACCGGCGACTTGTACGCGTAACCGGTTGCGTGGATCACCCGCATGCGCCACATCAGACCTCTCCTTCCTCGATGACCAGCGAGCCATTGCGACCAGCGTCGGTCCAGGCCACCCACGGCGCGGAGTAGAAGTACTCCACCGCTAGCGCCTCCCCGACGTCGGCACAGGTCGTCTGCAACGCGCCTAGGGTTTCCTCGAGGGACTCCAGCAGCACGCCCGGCCGCAGGAATTCGAGCTCGCTGCGGGCCCGGCCCAGGAGCCGCTGCGCCTCGGCGGTCGCACCGACGCGGTTGAGCCGCCGGTGGTGCAGTTCGTCGAGGCTGTGCTCGGCCAGCCGAAGCGAGTACATCACCGATCGCGGAAAGAGTCGGTCCAGCATCATGAATTCGACGACCCGCCCGGCATCGAGCACGCCGCGGTAGGTGCGCAGGTAGGTGTCGTGGGCGCCGGCCGACCGCAGCACCGTCACCCAGGCGGGCGAGGACGCGCTGTCCCCGACGCGCGACAGCAGCAGCCGCACGATCATGTCGACGCGTTCGATGGCGCGTCCCAGCACCATGAACCGGTAACCGTCGTCACGCGACAACGTCGAGTCGGCGAGCCCGGCGAACTGCGCCGCCCGGCCCTCGATGTAGGACAGGAACTCGTGCGGCCCGAGGCGCCTGGCCGCACGCTCGCGTTCGGGCAGGGCGTTGTAGGTGGTGTTGAGACACTCCCAGATCTCGGTCGAGGTAGCTTCCCGTGCGCCACGGGCATTCTCGCGAGCCGCCGAGATCGAGTCCACGATCGAGCAACCGCCCTGGGTGTCGCGGCTGAACGCGACGAGGTCGGTGAGCGACCACAGATCCAGCTCGGTGTCGGGTGGTTCGATGCCGAGCACCCGCAACAGCGTGCGCGAGGCCTGGTCGGGATCCACGCTGGAGTCCTCCAGCAGCTGGTGCACGGTGACGTCGAGGATGCGGGCCGTGTCGTCGGCGCGCTCGACGTAACGTCCGATCCAGTACAGGGATTCGGCGTTGCGTGCCAGCATCAGATCACCGCCTGTTGCTGCTGCTGCTGTTGTTGTTGTTCCTGCATGGATTGGGATTGCTGCTGGGTGGCTTCACCGTTCTTGTCGCCCTTGCCGTTCTTGGCCGCCTTGGGCAGCGCGCGCACCACCTCGGCAGCGGCGAGCTCGCGGTCGGCGACCGAGGCGCGGGAGGCAAGCACCCAGGTGTCCTTCGAACCGCCGCCCTGGCTGGAGTTGACCACCAGAGACCCCTCCGGCAGCGCCACCCGGGTCAGGCCGCCCGGCAGCACCCACACGTCGTTGCCGTCGTTGACGGCGAACGGGCGCAGGTCGACGTGGCGCGGGGCGAGACTGTCGCCGATCTGCGTCGGCACCGTCGAGAGCTGCACGACGGGCTGGGCGATCCACCCGCGCGGATCGTTGCGGACCTTCTTGCTGATCGCGGCGAGCTCCTTCTCGGAAGCACTGGGACCGAACACGATTCCGTAGCCACCTGACCCCTCCACGGGCTTGATGACGAGCTCGTCGATCCGGTCGAGCACCTCCTCGCGCTCGTCGTCGAGCCAGCACCTGAAGGTGTCGACGTTGGCCAGCGACAGCTTCTCGCCGAGGTAGTACTCGACGATCGTCGGCACGTAGCAGTAGACGAGCTTGTCGTCGCCGACACCGTTGCCGACCGCGCTGGAGATCACCACGTTCCCGGCGCGGGCGGCGTTCAGGAGACCGGCCACGCCCAGCACGGAGTCGGGCTTGAAGTGCATCGGATCGAGGAATTCGTCGTCGATGCGACGGTAGATGACGTCGACCTGACGCTCGCCCTCGGTGGTCCGCATGTAGACGGTGTTGTCGCGGCAGAACAGATCGCGTCCCTCGACGAGCTCGACGCCCATCTGGCGGGCCAGCAGCGAGTGCTCGAAGTACGCCGAGTTGTAGACACCGGGGGTGAGCACCACCACCGTCGGATCGGCCTCATTGGACGCGGCGGCGTTGCGAAGCGCGCGCAGCAGATGCGAGGCGTAGTCGCCGACCGCACGAACGCGATGGGTCGCGAAGAGGTTCGGGAACACCCGGGCCATCGAGCGGCGGTTCTCCATCACGTAGGACACCCCCGACGGTGAGCGCAGGTTGTCCTCCAGCACGCGGAAGGTGCCCTGTCCGTCGCGGACCAGGTCGATGCCCGCGACGTGGATCCGCACGCCGTTGGGCGGGACGATGCCGGCGGCCTCGCGGTGGAAGTGCTCACACGACGTGACGAGCCGGCGCGGGATGACCCCGTCGCGCAGGATCTCCTGTTCGCCATAGATGTCTTCGAGGAACATCTCCAGTGCCTTGACGCGCTGCTTGATCCCCCGCTCGAGCCGCGACCACTCGGCGGCGGAGATCACCCGCGGCACCAGGTCCAACGGGAACGGCCGCTCCTGGCCCGACAATGAGAACGTGATGCCCTGATCGACGAAGGCGCGGCCCAGCGCCTCGGACCGCGCCGCGAGCTCGGAGGCATCGGAGGGGGCGAGCTCGGCGTAGATGCCCTTGTACGGACCGCGGACGTTGCCTTGCGCGTCGAACATCTCGTCGAACGCCTTGGAATAGTCTCCGACGTTGTTGTACCCACCGAAGATGCCGTCGTGACGTTTGGACGAAGAAGCGGTCTTTCGCCCAGATCGGGCACCATCCGCGGGCAGGGTTCGAAGGCTCACCCATGACATGCTGCACCACGCGCCCCATTTCGGCAGGCCACCGGGCACGCTTTGGGCATTTACCCGGCTCGCTGGTAACCTGAACTCTCGCTGCCCGGACTCGGGCGCCCATGAACGCCTTTGGTAAACCCAAGCTGACTTCTAGAAGGAACTGACGCGTGGCCAACATCAAGTCGCAGCAAAAGCGCATCCTCACCAACGAGCGCGCCCGCCTGCGCAACCAGTCGGTGAAGTCCGCACTGCGCACCGCCGTCCGCGGCTTCCGTGAGGCAATCGACGCTGGTGAAAAGGACAAGGCCACCGAGCTGCTGGCCGCGACCAGTCGCAAGCTGGACAAGGCCGCCAGCAAGGGTGTCATCCACAAGAACCAGGCCGCCAACAAGAAGTCGGCACTGGCCAGCGCGCTGAACAAGCTCTGATCAGCTAACCCCCGGCCAGTTCGGCCACCCTGCGCACCGCCGATTCCAGAGCGTATTCGGGATCTGCTGCGGCTCCCTTGACGTCGGCGTTCAGCGCCGCGACCAAGCGCATCGCCTCGGCCACCGAGTCACGTGTCCAGCGCCGGGCCTGCTTCTGCGCCTTCTGCACTCGCCACGGCGGCATGCCCAGCTCCCCCGCCAGTCGGTAGGGATCACCCGACAGTGGCCCTACCCGCGCGATGGCGTGCACGGCCTCGGCCAGGGCGTCGGCCAGCACCACGTGCGGCTCGCCCCCGATCATCGCCCAGCGCAGCGCCTCGGCCGCTCCTGAGACGTCGCCCGCGACCGCCTTGTCCGCGATGTCGAAGCCCTTCACCTCCGCCTTGCCGCTGTGGTAGCGGCGTACCGCGACGGCGTCGACGGCCCCGCCGGTGTCGGCGACGAGCTGCGAACACGCAGCGGCCAGTTCGCGGATGTCGGATCCGACCGCGTCGAGCACCGCCGTCACCACGTCGTCGCCGACCTTGACCTTCAACGCGCGGAACTCCCGGCGCACGAAGTCCGCCCGCTCACCGGCCTTGGTGATCTTGGCGCACGGGTGTACTTCGGCACCGAAACCCTTCAACTGGTCGACCAGCGCCTTGGCGCGTCCACCCCCGGAGTGCACGATCACCAGCACCGTGCCCGGCTGCAGATCGGCGGCGGTCTCGGCGATCAGCGCCACGGCGTCCTTGCCCGCTTCGGCGGCAGCTTCGAGCACCACCACGCGCTCATCGGCGAACAGCGACGGGCTCAGCAGTTCGGCCAGCTCGCTGGTGCTGACCTCTCCGGCGCGCATGCGGTCTACCGGTACGTCGCGGGTACCGGCCTGCTGGCGTGCCACGCCGAGCACGTCGGCGATGGCCCGTTCGACGAGCAGTTCCTCATCACCCAGCACGAGGTGCAGTTGGCTCACGCTCCGATGGTGTCACGCCCCACCGACTGGTTCGCACCATGCCCCGACAGGGACCACGCCACCAGACACACCACCGCGGCAGCCATCACCAACCGCGCCCACCTGAACGGCCACGACAGGACGACGGCGAGGCCCGCGAGCGCCACGCTCGCCACCCCTGGCCAGCCTGACGGGACCGTCACGACCGCCCCCGGCACCGCGGCCGCCCACCGCGCGACGTGCAGCGCCCACCAGAGCTCCGGGCCGGTGAAGCGAATCATCAGCTCGGCGGCGCCGGGCCACCACACCGCGACCGTCGCCGCAGCGGTGCCGATCACCGTGATGGGTGGAATCACTGCCGCCACGGCCAGATTCGCAACGACGGAGACCAGGCTGACGGTGCCGGAGAGACCCGCGACGAGCGGAGCGGTGACCAGCTGAGCCGCCGCCGCGACACTGACGGCACCCGCCAGCGGCTCGGGCCAGCCGCGGCCGACCAGCCGGCGCGCCCACACCGGCGCGATCACGACGAGTGCGGCCGTGGCCGTCACCGACAACGCGAAGCCGACGTCGACGGCCAGCTCGGGCGCGACCACCAGGAGCACCAGCACGCACGCCGAGAGGGCCGGGATGGCCTGGCGTCGCCGCCGCGCGATCACCGCGAAGAGCGCGATCGCACCCATGACGGCCGCACGCAACACGCTGGCCGAGGGCTGCACGACCACCACGAACGCGACGAGGGCCACCGTCGCCAGCATCACCGCGATTCGGGGGCCCACCAAGCCCGCCGTCAGCAGCACCGCGCCACACACGATGGTGACGTTGGCGCCGGACACCGCCGTCAGGTGCGTCAACCCCGCCGCCCGGAACTGCGCCACGGTGCGATCGTCGACGGCGGCAGTGTCGCCGAGCACCAGCGCCGGCAGCATCGCTGCCTGATCGGGCGGCAGCACCGCCGTTGCCGCCCTGGCGAATTGGGCACGGGCGGCAGCCGCGGCCCGCTGCACCGTGCTCGCCGTGCCGAGCCTCGGTGGGCCCGTCGCCATCAACACCGCCACGGACAGATCCCGCCGGGTGGGCTCGGAGATCCTGGCGCGGAACGCGGCGGGACGGCCCGCGGTCACGTCGCGGTAGTCGGCGGCCGAGGCGAAGACGACCACCCGGCCACCCGACGGTTGGTCGTCGAGCGCTTCGAGCGTGCCGCGGAACATCATTCGCGCTCCGCGCAGGAATCGCGGCGACTCGCTGGGCATCACCACGACCGCCGCCGTCGCACCGTAGTGGGACACCACGGGATGACCGCGAACGTCGTGCACCCTCAGGCCGACCGCGATCGCGAAGGCGACGCCGACGGCCGCCACGGCCAGCACCGCGGGCCAGGTCGCCGAGTCGGACCGCCGCCGCATCCGCCAGCCGACGACCGCGGTCAGCAGCGTTGCCACCGCCGCGAGACACGACGCCACCAACGAGCCCCACACGATGCCTGCGGCCGTGACGGCCCAACAGGTCAGCGCCGCCGGCACCAGGCGCACGTCCTGCGTGGTCACACCTCGACCAGCGCACGGAGCTTCTCCAACCGGGCCGGTCCGATGCCGTCGACCTCGCCTAGCTGATCCACGCCCGCGAACCGCCCATTGGCGTCACGCCATGCCACGATCGCCGCCGCGGTGACGGGTCCGACGCCGGGCAGGGCGTCGAGCTGCTCGACTGTCGCGGTGTTCAGGTTGACCAAACCCGCTGGAGCCGAGGGCTTCCCACCGGCCGCTGCGGCCGGTGGCGACGCGGTGGTTGGGCTCGTGACCGAGCTCCGCATCCCCGGCGCCCCGGCGGCCGGCGAGGAGATGCCCACGACGATCTGCTCCCCGTCGTCGACCCGTCGCGCCATGTTGAGCCCGACCAGGTCCGCGCCGTCCAGCGGCCCGCCCGCCGCGCTCAGTGCGTCGGCGATTCGTGCCCCGGCCGTGAGGGTCACCAGGCCCGGCCGGTGCACCAGCCCGACCACGCTGACCACCACCGGGCCTTCCGGCGGCCCGGGCCCCGGCGACGGCGCGGCCGATGAAACCATCTGCACCGGAGGCAATTTCGCCGAGGTCACCGGAGGGGTGTCGTCACGCATCAGCGTGAAGACCGTCACCAGCACCGCGATGGCACCGACGACGCCGAGGCCGACGACACCCGCCCGGCCGGGATCGGCGCGGACGGTCGCGAGCCACCCGCCCGCCCCACCCGCGGTGGCCTCGGGCAGCCAGCGCGACAACGACGTGTCGGACTCCTCGCCGTCGGTCCCCACCTCGGCGTCATCGTCGTCGGCCGACGGCCCGGCCAGCCGGCGCTCCAACCTGTCGACCGGTCTCTCGGTGCGCATGCCGTGACGGTAGGCCCGCCGCCGGACACGGACCGGTCAAGAGGCCGCCCACGCACCCCGCTCGTGGATGAAGTCCGATCTGTGGATGGCCGCGGTGACCCCTAGCCCCAGCCGCTCTCCCGCCAGCACACCCAGTCGATCTCGACGAGCGCACCGACGGCGAGCCCGGTGACCCCGACGCAGGTACGCGACGGCAGCCGGTCCGGAAACCATTGGGCGTACGCGACGTTGAACGCGTCGTAGTCGGCCCAGTCGATCAGGTAGGCCCGCACCGAGACCACGTCGGCGAGTCCACCGCCGCAGAGTTCGGTGACGCGCGACAGGTTGCGCAGCACCTGGTCGGTCTGGGTGGCCACGTCCGATCCCACGACCGCGCCGTCCACCCCGGTGGGCATCTGCCCGGTCACGTACAGCGTCGGTCCTGCCGCGGTGGCGTGCGCGAACGGGGCCACACCGGGTGGCACGCCGTCGCGCGGGGTGAAGGTGAACGCCCGGATGCCGGTCACGCCACAACCGGCCAACGCGGGAAGCAGCGCTTGTCGATGCGAGCGTGCACACCCTGGCGCTGGTCGACCACCTGGGTGATCGTGAAGTCGACGGCCACCGACATGAACGAGTAGGCGTCCTTGGCGGACAGGCCGAAACCGCGCTGCAGTACGTCGAGCGCGCGGCGGGCAGCGGCCTTCATCGCGGCGTCCAGGTTGTCGCCGAACCCGTGCACCAGCAGTTCCGTCGCGGTCTCGAGCACGGGCACCGCATAGGGCAGGTCGCGCCGAATCGTCAAGCGCAGCATGCCGTTCAGCGAGGACTCCAGCGCGGTGCCACTGATCTCGCCGTCGCCCTGCGAGACGTGTGGGTCGCCGACGGATAGCAACGCTCCCGGTACCTGGACGGGGTAGTACATGCGGGCGCCGCTGCCGATGCGCCAGTTGTCGACGTTGCCACCGTGGTCGCCCGGCGGCACCGAGGACACCCGCTTCGGTTCGGCCGGCGCGACCCCCATGGTGCCGAAGTGCGGTCGCAGCGGAACCACCACGCCGGCCAGTGCGGGCTCCCGCGCGGCGGCGTCGGGCGTGACGATGGTGCCTGGTTGATCGGCCAGCGGGGTCGCGGTCCAGTCGTAGCCGAAGAGCGCACGCCCGAGCAGGGCGTCGACGTCGAGTTCGTAGACGGTCACCCGTTCGCCGGGCACTTCCTCGTACAGGTGCCCCCAGTGTGCGGCGAGATTGGATCCGTACGGCAACCGCGGTTCGGCCGACAGGATGTCTACCTGCAGCACGTCCCCCGGCTTGGCGCCCTCGACCGCGATGGGTCCGGTCAGCACGTGCGGCCCGGGTCCGCGGTCGGTCACCGAGGCGAAGACCTCGGCGACACCAGGATCCATCAGCAGATCCGGGGCATCACCCGCGTGGTGGGTGAGCGTCTCGATCTGAACCACGTCGCCCGAGGCGACGGTCACCGCCGGCGCCAGTCGCGGATCGAAGAACCCCCAGTGCACCGTGGACGGCGTGGCGGGCAGGAAGTGGTGCATCCGGCCGATCATGCCAGCGGACGGTCCACTCGGCGCGGCGACCGCAGAGACGGATCATGCCGATATCGGCCTGCTAGTGCACAACTGGCGAATAGTGTCTACCCATGACCTCGTCGACTCCACTCCGGGTGATCCAGTGGACCACCGGCAACATCGGCAGACGTTCGCTGCACGCCATCATCGGACGCGCCGACATGGAGCTCGTCGGCGTCTACGCCCACGGCGCGGACAAGGTGGGCGTGGATGCCGCCCAGCTGGCCGGCGTCGCCGAACCCACCGGCGTGCTCGCGACCAACGACGTAGACGCGCTGCTCTCCCTGCGACCCGACGCCTGCTGCTACAACCCGCTGTGGCCGGACGTCGAGGAACTGGTCAGGCTGCTCGAGGCCGGCATCAACGTCTGCTCGAGCGCCGCCTGGATCACCGGCGGCAAGCAGACCCCCGAGGACCGGGCACGCATCGAGAAGGCTTGCGCCACCGGGAACTCCACCATCTTCGGCAGTGGAGCCCATCCCGGCATGACCAACATGGTCGGCATGGTGCTGTCCGGGGCGTGCGAGGACGTCGACGAGATCCGCATCACCGAGTCGGTGGACTGCTCGACCTACGAGTCGGCGGGTACGCAGGCCGCGATGGGTTTCGGCCGGGACCCGGCCACTCCCGGTCTGGCAGAGAGCGTGCGGCGCGAGAGCGAGGTGTTCGCGGAGTCGGCCGCGATGATGGCCGACGCGATCGGCGCCACGCTGGATCGGCTGACCTTCGACGTCGAGTTCACCACCGCCACCGGCGACAGCGATCTGGGCTTCATGCGGATCCCCGCCGGCACCGTCGGCGGCGTGTACGGCTACCACCGCGGCTGGGTCGGTGAGCGCAACGTCGTCAGCGTCGGCTTCAACTGGACCATGGGCCAGCACGTCGTCCCGCCCAAGCCCCTCGAACACGGCCACGTCATCCAGGTGTTCGGCACGCCCAACATGCGCACGGTGCTGCACTGCCTGCCGCCGAGGGACTGGGCCGAACCCGGCTTCATGGGACTCGGCATGATCTACACCGCGATGCCGGTGACGAACGCGGTGCCCGCCGTCGTCGCCGCACCGCCGGGAATCGTCACGCTCAAGGATCTGCCGCCGGTGACGGGCCGGGTCCGGCGCTAGGACGACTCAGCTAGGGCAGCGCGCCGGTGACGATCCGCGTCGCCTCGGCGATGACGCGGTGCGCCTGCTCGACCGCGATCGCCGGGTCACGAGGCGACACGTAGACCGCGATGACCAGCGGGGCCCGACGTGGTGGCCACACCACGGCAAGATCGTTGCTCTCGCCCTGCGCGCCGCTGCCGGTCTTGTCACCGACGGTCCAATCGGCAGGCACGCCCGCACGGATGGTCTGACCGCCGGTGGTATTCGCGACCAGCAGGTCGGTGAGGCGTTGGCGCGATGCCTCGTTCAGTGCGTCGCCGAGGACCAGCGCCCGAAGGTCGGCAGCCATCTGCGCCGGCGTCGAGGTGTCGCGCTGGTCACCCGGGGAGGTGACGTTGAGGTCGGGCTCGAGCCGGTCGATGCGCGTGAGGTCGTCGCCGAGGCTGCGCGCGAAGGCGGTCACCGCGGCGGGGCCGCCGAGAAGCCCGACGAGCAGGTTGGCGGCGGTGTTGTCGCTGACGGTGATCGCGGCGTCGCAGAGCGCGGCGACGGTCATGCCGTCGGCGACGTGCTGGGAGGTCACCGGTGCATATGCCAGCACGTCCGACGGGCCGTAGTCGATGACGTGATCGAGCAGGCCGGGCTCGGTCTCACTACGCCGGAGAACGGCGGCGACGACCAACGCCTTTGCAGTGGAGCAGAGCAGGAATCGCTCGTCGGCGCGGTAGCCGACGGACGCCCCGCTGCCGGTGTCGAGTGCGGACACGCCCAACCGCACCGCGGCCCGAGTCTCCAGCAGGGCCAACGTCCGTCGTAGCTGGGGACCCTCTGCCAGGACCGGCGCCGCCGCTGCCGTCGCCATCGCCCCGGCACCGGCGAGTCCGAGGCCGAGACGAAGCACCGCGCGGCGGTTGGGCCCCGTCGCGTCGGTCACCTATTCGACGACGAAGACCGGGATCTGGCGGTCGGTCTTGGTCTGGTACTCGGCGTAGGGCGGAAAGGCCTCCACGGCCAGCTTCCACCAGTGCTCGCGCTCCTCGCCGGAGATCTCACGCGCAGTCCCGTCCAGGACCTTCTCGCCGTCCTGCACCGACACCGCCGGGTTGGCCACCACGTTGAAGTACCAGCTGGGGTGCTTGGGGTCACCGCCCTTGGAGGCCACCATGGCGTAGCGCCCGTTCTCCTCCACGCGCATCAGCGGCACGTACCGCTTCTTGCCCGACTGCGCGCCCGTCGTCGTGAACAGCACGATCGGCCGGTCGTAGACCTCGACGCCTTCGGTGGTGCCCTGTTCCAGGATGCGCTTGGTCTGGTCTCGTACCCAGTCGGTTGGACTCAGTTCCGCTTCGTCACTCATGTCTCCATCGAACACCACGAACGCCCCGGCCATTCCGCGAGGGCCGAGGCCGGTCAGTCGGACACCGTCACGCACACTCCGACCGCGCCGCCGCCGACGTGGATCGACAGCACGGGCCCCATGTCGGTGATCGCCGGTGGATCGAGCTGCGGCAGCCGCGCGACCAGGGCCGCGCCCACCTCCGCCGCCCCGTCGGGGTTGTCGACGTGATGCACGATGGCAGTCGCCCCGGCGTCACCCACCACCTGGGCCACCGACTCGACCAGCGCCGCGTGCGCCTTGGACGCGGTGCGGATGCGCTGCGAGAGCACCAGGCGACCGTCGACGTCGAGACACAGCAGCGGTTTGAGTGACAGCGCCGTACCGAGCCAGGAGGCGGCGGTCCCGATGCGCCCGCTGCGTCGCAGATTGTCCAGCCGGTGCACGACGATGAACGCATGACTGCGCGGCACCGCAGCCCGCGCCGCAGCCTCGACCGTATCCAGGTCGGCACCGTCGGCGGCGGCCCGAGCAGCAGCCATCGCCACGAATCCGACGCCGGCCGCAGCCGAGCGCGAATTCACCACGCGCACGGCGGACCCGAATTCACGCGACGCAGCCACCGCCGAGCCGAACGTGCTCGACAAGGCGGCCGACAGGTGCACTGCCACCACGCCATCGCCCCCGCTGTCGGCCAGCGCGCGGCGGTAGAGCTCCACGAGATCGGCGGGGGTGGCACCGGCGGTGGTGACGTGCGCGCGGTCGTGCACGTCGTGGGGTACCGGGTCGACACCATCGCGCAGATTGGTGCCGTCGACGAGCACGTGCAGCGGGACCGCGCGTATGTTCCACCGCTGCATGTCATTTGGAGCCAACCAGGCCGACGAGTCGGTCACCACGGTGACGGTCACCGTCAGCCGTCCGACCCGACGGGAATCACGCCCGCCTCGGCGAGGCCCTTCATCATCAGCTCGGCCACGGCGGCGTGCGCCTCGAAGTTCCAGTGGATGCCGTCGGGATTGCCCTGCCCGCTCATCACGTACTCGCCCACCGCCGCCTTCAGGTCGACGATCGGCACGTGCTGACGCCGGCCCCACTCGGTGATCGCTGCCGCCGTCGCCTCGCGCCAGCGGTGTGAGCGTCCGTAGGTCTCGGCGATGTGCACCGACGGGATCGACGCGACGAATGGAATGCCCGGCCGGTTGAAGTCGATTGCGGCCCGGGTCTGTTCGAGGTATTCGACGCTGAGGTGCGGCGGCAGCGCGGGCCGGGCGATCGGCGACAGCCGCGGCTGCAGCCAGCCGTATCCGTCGCGCGCCCATCGGCGCACGGTCGGCGGGCGCAGGTAGCGGATGAGTTCGCGCAGGGCCGTTGGCAGCGGTGAGGGCAGCGAGTCCATCCCCGAGGTCGCGAAGACGACGGCACCGGCGCGGGGCAACGCCGCCCACGACCGCGGATCGCCGATTGCCGCCCACCAGACGTCTCGGCAGGTCCAGCCGATTCGCCCAATCAGTTCCAGGTCCCAGTTCAATTGCGAGGCAACGATGTTGGGCCAAATCCTGGAATCGTCGGCGGGCAGTCCGCCCGTCGGGCCGTAATAGGACAGCGAGTCGCAGAAGACCAGGAGCACCGGGCGGCGGGAGTCGCTAGAGGACATCGTTGGCGACCTGGGCCGAAGCGTTCCACACGTCGAGACGCCATCGGACGTCCCCGGGCGCCGCATCGTCGGCGGAGTGTCCGGACAGCTGCACCCAGCTCGCATTGCCCATGCCGCCGAGCACGGGCCAGTTGTCCACCGGCAGGTCCAGCAGCGCGGCCGTCAGGGCGGCAATCAGGCCGCCGTGGGCGACCAGCACGACGGGGCGGTCGGAGGCGTCCCCGGCACCGTCGGAACCCCACTCGTCGAGCTGGGTGAGCAACTCCGAGACCAGGGGCGCGCTCCGCTGTGCGACGTCGACGCGACTCTCGCCACCGTGCGGCGCCCAGCGGGCATCGTCGCGCCAGGCCAGTCGGGCACCGGGCGCGACGGCGTCGACCTCGAGGTGCGTGAGGCCCTGCCAGTCGCCGAGATGCGTCTCCCGCAACCGAGGATCGACGTCGATGGGAACCCCGCTGCGTTCGGCCAGCGTCGTCGCGGTGTCGAGGGCACGCCGCAGGTCCGAGGACACGATGAGCAGTGGCTGTCGCTTGGCGAGCACCTCGGCCGCGGCGGCGGCCTGCTCGCGGCCCAGCTCGCTCAGGTCGGTGTCGAGCTGGCCCTGCATGCGGTTGCCCGCGTTGTACTCCGTCTGCCCGTGCCGCAGCAGCACCAGCCGGCGAATCCTCACTGTGGGCCCTCCAGGTCGACGGGCACCAGCGGGCAGTCGCGCCACAGGCGGTCAAGCGCGTAGAAGTTGCGTTCGTCCTGGTGCTGGACGTGCACGACGATGTCGACGAAGTCGAGCAGCACCCAGCGGCCCTCCCGGGTGCCCTCCCGGCGGGCGGGCTTGTGGCCGCCCAGGCGCATCTTCTCCTCGACCTCGTCGACGATGGCGTTGACCTGACGGTCGTTGGACGCCGAAGCGATGACGAAGCAGTCGGTGATGACCAGCTCCCCAGACACGTCGATCACCACGACGTCGTCGGCGAGCTTGTCGGCCGCGGCCCGCGCGGCGATCGTGGCCATCTCGATGGCCTCGGTTGATGCGCTCATGGTGTGCGCTCCCCTGTCTGAAGGACGGACGCGGGATACAGCCCGCGTTTGGAGACGTACTGGACGACGCCGTCGGGGACCAGGTACCAGATCGGCCTGCCCTGTACGGCGCGCCGCCGGCAGTCGCTCGACGAGATCGCCAGCGCGGGCACCTCGACCAGGTGCAGGGCGTCGTCCGGCAGCTCCTTCATCGCCGCTGCGACGTGCTCGCCGTCGAGTTCGTAACCCGGCCGACTGACCCCGACGAAGCGCGCCATGGAGAACAGGTCCTCCCAGTTCTGCCAAGACAGGATCGAGCCGAGGGCGTCCGCACCGGTGATGAAGTAGAGCTCCGCGTCGGGATTGAGGGCGCCGAGATCGCGCAACGTGTCCTTGGTGTAGGTGGGGCCGCCACGGTCGATGTCCACGCGGCTCACCGAGAAGCGCGGGTTGGCAGCGGTCGCGATCACGGTCATCAGATAGCGATCCTCGGCCGCGGTCACCGCGCGGTCACGCTTCTGCCAGGGCTGACCGGTGGGCACGAACACGACCTCGTCGAGGTCGAACAGGTCGGCAACCTCACTGGCGGCAACCAGGTGGCCATGGTGGATGGGATCGAAGGTGCCGCCCATCACCCCCAGCCTGCGTCGAGTCACGATTACGCAGCTTAGACGGGGAGCAGCTGATCGATGACCGCGGCGAGTTGCTTGGCCGACCGGCATTCGTGCATGGCGATGACGTCGGCGTAACGCGGTACCGCCGAGTCACCGCTGCCCCATAGGTGCTTGGGCTCGGGATTGAGCCAGTGCGCGTGCCGGCTGGCCGAGACCATGTGCGTCAGCAGCTCGACCTCGGGATTGCGGTAGTTGTTGCGTCCGTCGCCGAGGACAAGCAGCGAGCTGCGGGGCGACAGCACGTTGGGGAACGCGTCAAGGAACGATACGAACGCGTGCCCGTAGTCGGAGTGCCCGTCGCGGGTGTAGACGCCCGCTTCCCTGGTGATGCGCTGCACGGCGACGGCCAGGTCGGCGTCGGGTCCGAACATGTCGGTGACCTCGTCGGTGGTGTCGATGAACGCGAAGACGCGAACGCGGCTGAACTGCTGGCGCAGGGCGTGCACCAGCAGCAGCGTGAAGTGGCTGAACCCGGCCACCGAACCCGACACGTCGCACAGCACGACGAGCTCCGGGCGAGCCGGGTGCGGCTTCTTGAGCACCACGTCGATCGGCACGCCGCCGGTGGACATCGACTTGCGCAGCGTCTTGCGCAGATCGATCTCCCCCGCGCGGGAGCGCCGCCGCCGGGCCGCCAGGCGCGACGCCAGCGTGCGGGCCAGCGGAGCGACGACGCGGCGCATCTGACGCAGCTGCTCCCCCGAGGCGCGCAGGAACTCCACGTTCTCGGCGAGCTGCGGGATGCCGTAGGTCTGGACGTGGCCCCGGCCGAGTTGCTCGGCGGTGCGACGCTTGGTCTCGGCCTCGACCATCTTGCGCAACTGTGCGACGCGCTTGGTGGCGATCGCCTTGGCGATCTGCTCCTGCGTCGGCGTGGGCTCCTCGCCGTAGGGCGCCAGAAGGCCGGCGAGCAGCTTGCCTTCGAGCTCGTCGAGGGCCATCGCCTTGAGCGCCTGATACGACGAGTACGACGGCCCGCGGCTGGAGCTGTACTTGCCGAACGCCTCGACGATCTGGGCGATCATCGCGGCGAGCCGGTCGTCGAGGGTGGCCGCGTCCTCGTTGCCCGACAGCATCTCGATCAGCGCCGCGCGCATGGCCTCGGCATCCGCGGCCTGCGGCCGGTCCGGATCACCGTCGGCGGCGTTCTCGTCGTCGGAAACCACCGTGCGCGACCCGAGCGCGGCGGGGAACCACAGGTCGAACATGGCGTCGTAGGTGTCGCGGTGATCGGGGCGCCGCAGCACGGCGCAGGCCAGCCCTTCACGCAGCACCTCGCGGTCGCCGAGCCCGAGCACCGTCATCACCCGGCCCGCATCCACCGTCTCGGAGGGTCCGACCGCGATCCCGACTCCGCGCAGCGCCTCGACGAACTCCACCAGATGGCCTGGAATACCATGCGGGGCAAGGGGTTGCGGCGGGCGCGTGCGGCGGACGGCCATCAGTTCAGTCTCAGCTCTCCGCTGGCCTTCACCTGATCAGACTGGTGTTTGAGGACCACGCCGAGCGTCGCGGCGATCAACTCGTCGTCGATCGTGTCCATGCCGAGGGCCAGCACCGTGCGGCCCCAGTCGATGGTCTCGGCCACCGACGGCACCTTCTTCAACTGCATGCCGCGCAGCACGCCGATGATCCGCACCAACTCCTCGGCCAGCTTCTCGGGCAGCTCGGGGACGCGCGAGAGCAGGATGCGGCGTTCCAGCTCGGGGTCGGGAAAGTCGATGTGCAGGAACAGGCAGCGCCGCTTGAGCGCCTCGGACAGCTCGCGGGTCGCATTCGAGGTCAACAGCACGAACGGGGTCCGCGTCGCGGTGATGGTGCCCAGCTCCGGCACGGTCACCGCGAAGTCGGACAGCACCTCGAGCAGCAGGCCCTCGATCTCGATGTCGGCCTTGTCGGTCTCGTCGATCAGCAGGACCGTGGGGTCGGTGCGCCGGATCGCGGTCAGCAGCGGACGTTGCAGCAGGAATTCCTCGCTGAAGACGTCGGTCTTGGTCTGGTCCCAGTCACCCTGGCCGCCCTGGCTACCCGTCTGGATGCGCAGGATCTGCTTGGCGTGGTTCCACTCGTAGAGCGCGCGTGCCTCGTCGACGCCCTCGTAGCACTGCAGCCGCACCAGCTCCGAACCGGTGGTTTGTGCAATGGCCCTTGCCAATTCGGTCTTGCCGACACCGGCGGGGCCTTCGACGAGCAGGGGTTTGCCGAGGCGGTCGGCCAGGAACACCGCCGTGGCGGTGGCCGTGTCGGGCAGGTATCCGGTTTCGGCCAGTCGATTGGCGACGTCGTCGATGTCGGTGAACAGCGGGGCGGAACGGGCGGGCAGGCTCAAGGGGTGTTCTCCTAGGTCAGGACGGCCGGGTGTGGCCGTCGCCCCACACGATCCACTTGGTGGAGGTCAATTCCGGCAGGCCCATGGGCCCCCGGGCGTGCAGCTTCTGGGTCGAGATGCCGATCTCTGCGCCGAAGCCGAACTGCTCACCGTCGGTGAATGAGGTCGACGCGTTGACCATCACCGCCGCCGCATCGACGCGTTCGGTGAAGCGTTGCGCCGCAGCCAGATCGGTGGTGACGATGGCTTCGGTGTGGCCGGTGCCGTATTCGTTGACGTGGTCGATGGCACCGTCGACGCCGTCGACGACGGCCACCGCGATGTCCATCGCGAGGAACTCGGCGCGCAGCTCGTCCTCGGAGGGGTCGAGATGCACCGTCACTCCCGCGCTACTCAGGGCGTCGAGCAGCCTGGGCAGCGCGTGGTCGGCGATCGCGGCGTCGACCAGCAGCGTCTCGGCCGCATTGCAGACGCTGGGGCGACGAGTCTTGGCGTTCAACAGGATTCGCTCGGCACTGTCGAGGTCGGCGGCCGCGTGCACGAAAACGTGACAGTTGCCGACGCCGGTCTCGATGGTGGGCACCGTGGCGTCGCGCACGACGGCCTCGATGAGACCCGCTCCCCCGCGGGGGATCACGACGTCCACCAGCCCGCGGGCCTGGATCAGATGGGTGACGCTGGCGCGGTCCGCACTCGGCAGCAGTTGCACCGCATCCTCGGGCAACCGCTCGGCCCGCAGCGCGGAACGCAGCGCCGCCACCAGTGCCTCGTTGGACCGCACCGCCGACGAGCTGCCCCGCAGCAACGCCGCGTTGCCGGACTTCAGCGTCAGCCCGAAGGCGTCGACGGTGACGTTCGGCCGGCCCTCGTAGACCATGCCGACGACCCCAAGCGGGACGCGTTGCTGCCGGATCCGCAGACCATTGGCCAGCGTGCTGCCGCGCAAGACCTCACCGACCGGGTCGGGCAGTCCGGCCACCTGCCGCAGGCCCGCGGCGATGCCGTCCACCCGCTGCGGGTTCAGCGCCAACCTGTCGAGCATGGCCTCAGGGGTGCCAGCGGCGCGCGCGGCATCGAGGTCGGCGGCGTTGGCGGCGAGCACCTCGTGAACGCGCGCGAGGACGGCGTCCGCGGCGGCGTGCAACGCCCGGTTCTTGGTCTCGGTGTTGGCGGTCGCCAGGGCACGGGCCGCGACCCGTGCCCGCCGCGCCGCTTCGTGCACCTGCTCGCACAGATCCGTGGGGGGAGCCTCGACGCTCATTAGGCCAGCTTATCGAGGTATCCCGTATTCAGCCCGGTTGGGGCTACCGTGATGCGCATGACGACGGTGTGCGTGGTCGGCAGCGTGAACCTCGATCAATCGTTCGCGGTACGCGCGTTGCCCCGGCCCGGCGAGACGGTACTGGCGTCGGCGTCGTCGACGAGTCCCGGCGGCAAGGGCGGCAATCAGGCCGTCGCCGCCGCGCGGGCGGGCGCGTCGTCCCATCTCGTCGCCGCGGTCGGTGACGACGCCGCGGCTGGTCAGCTGCGCGACCACCTGCGCAGCAACGGCGTCGGCCTCGACGGAATGGTGGTGGTGCCCGGCCCGAGTGGCGCCGCGGCCATCGTGGTGGACGAGGCGGCCGAGAACACGATCGTGGTGGCACCAGGGGCCAACGCGCATCTGTCGATGGCCTCCTCTCAGGCTCGGCGGGTGGTGGCCGACGCCGACGTCGTGCTCGTGCAGTTGGAGATCCCGGTGGAGACGGTGCTGGCAGCCGCCCGCGTCGGCCGCGAGGCTGGTGCGGTGGTGATCGTCAACGCGTCACCGGCGGGGACCCAGCCCCGCCACCTCGCGGCCATCGCCGAGGTGGCCGACGTCATCGTCGTCAACGACGTCGAGGCCGACGAATGGCGTTGGCCGGTGGCTCATCTCGTCATTACGCGCGGGTCCGCCGGGGCCACCCACCGCAGCGCCGACGGCAGCGTCGACGTGCCGGCGCCCGCGGTCGAGGCGATCGACACCACCGGCGCGGGTGACGTGTTCGCCGGGGTGCTTGCCGCGGAGTGGCCGGCCGGGGCGGAACGGGCACTGCGACGGGCGTGCGCTGCGGGTGCGCTGGCCACGCTCACCCGAGGCGCGGGCGACTGCGCGCCGTATGCCGAGGCCATCGACGACGTGCTGAACGGCTGACCGAAGGTCAGATGTTGGGCCGCAGCACGTCGTGGGCGATCGACAGGCGTGCTCCTGCCTCCATGTCCATCGATCGCTGCGTCAGCACGATCCGGCTTCGGCTCGGCGACATGGTGATCGACAGCACGTGGTGCGGCACCGCGGCGGCGAAGGCCACGCGGTTGACGCGCATCAACGGCGCACCGATCGACGTGGCCAGCAGCGCCGCCGTGCGGGGACTGGCGATCTCGGCCGTCATCTCGTGCTCGAGGTGCTCCAGGGTCACGCCCGCGTCGGCGAGCAGGCGGTAGAGCGGCGCCCGAGCCATGGCCGCAGCGGTGATCACGTCGGCGAGGTCGGTGGGCAGCCACGCCTCGGTGAGCATCAGCGGCTCGTTCGTCCGGCGCTCGCGACGCACCCTCAGGACGTACAGCGCCGTCCGGCGGGCATCCCACAGCGACCCGACCGCGGGCGGCACCGAACGGATGCCGTGCTCGATCACGTCGACCTCGGTCTCGAAGTCGACCTGTCGCATCGTGTCGACGTAGGAACCCTCCGCGGCACCACGGCCGGTCGCCGAGCGCTCGGTGACGAACGAGCCGACACCGTGGCGGCGGTCGATCAGGCCGGCCTCGGCGAGGTCGGCCAGCGCCCGTCGCACCGTGATGCGCGAGACGCCGAATTGTTCGCACAGCGACTGCTCGGTCGGCAGGGCGTCCCCGGGGCCGAGCACCCCGCGCGCGATCTCGTCGTGGAGCACCAGATAGAGCTGCCGGTGCAGCGGGACCCCGGCGTCCGTACTGACCAGCGCGGTGCCGTCGCGGTGAGTCTCCACGGCTAGGAGCCTTTCACATCGAAAGGCCCCCGACACGTCAAGACTCGGGAACCTCGCGCTCGATCTCGTCGAGCCAGATCCGCGCCGACATGTCCGACGGGGCGCGCCAGTCACCTCGCGGTGACAGGGCACCACCGGCGGACACCTTGGGCCCGTTCGGCAGCGCCGACCGCTTGAACTGGCTAAACGAGTAGAACCGCTGGACGAACACCTGCAGCCAGTGCCGAATGTCCTTCAGCAGGTAGGCCGGTCGTTCGTCCGGCGGATGACCGGGCGGCCACACCCCTCGTTCGGCGTCGCCCCAGGCGTGCCACGCGAGGAACGCCACCTTCGACGGCCGGAAGCCGTAGCGCAGCACCTGGTAGAGCGAGAAGTCCTGCAGGACGTACGGACCCACCGTGGCCTCGCTGCTCTGGATCTCCTCGTCCTCCCCGGTGGGTACCAACTCCGGGGTGATCTCGGTGTCGAGCACCGACTGCAGGACCACGTTGACGTCGTCACCGAACTGCCCGGAGGCGATCACCCATCGGATCAGATGCTGGATCAGCGTCTTCGGGACGCCGCCGTTGACGTTGTAGTGCGACATTTGGTCACCAACGCCATAGGTCGACCATCCCAGGGCCAGTTCGGACAGGTCACCGGTGCCCAACACGATGCCACCGCGCTGGTTGGCCAGCCGGAACAGATAGTCCGTGCGCAGCCCGGCTTGAACGTTCTCGAACGTGACGTCGTATACCTTCTCGCCGCGGCCGAACGGGTGGTCCATCTCGGCGAGCATCAGCGACGCCGTGTCGCGAATGTCGATCTCTGCGAACGTGACTCCGAGCGCCTTGCCGAGGGCGATCGCGTTGCCCTTGGTGTGCTCGCCTGTCGCGAAGCCGGGCAGCGTGAACGCCAGGATGTCACTGCGCGGCCGGTCCTCGCGGTCCATGGCGCGAGCCGCGACGATGAGCGCATGCGTGGAGTCGAGCCCACCCGAGACGCCGATCACGACCTTCGGATACTTCAGCGCCCGCAGTCGCTGCTCGAGCCCGGACACCTGGATGTTGTACGCCTCGTAGCAATCCTGTTCCAGCCGTTGAGGATCCGACGGCACGAACGGGAAGCGCTCGACGGTGCGCCGCAACCCGATGTCACCGGCGGGCGGATCGACGACGAACTCCACGTGCCGGAACCCCGAGGTGAGAGCACCATGATGGCGCCGGTTGTCGTCGAACGTGCCCATACGCAGCCGCTCGGCTCTGAGCAGCTCGGTGTCGACGTCGGCGACCGATTTGCGCTCCCCCCTGGGGAAGCGCTCGGACTCGGCGAGCAGCACGCCGTTCTCGTAGATCATCGTCTGGCCGTCCCAGGCCAGGTCGGTGGTCGACTCGCCCTCGCCTGCGGCGGCGTACACGTAGGCCGCCAGACACCGCGACGACGCCGAACGAGCCAGCAGCTTGCGGTCGTCGGCGCGGCCGATGGTGATCGGGCTGCCGGAGAGGTTCGCCAGCACGGTCGCACCCGCCAGCGCGGCCTCGGCGCTGGGGGGCACGGGAACCCACATGTCCTCGCAGATCTCGACGTGCAGGACGAAGCCGGGCAGATCGGTGGCGGTGAACAACAGGTCCGGCCCGAACGGCACCTCGGTCCCGCCGAGGCGCACGACGCCACCCTGGTCGTCACCCGGCGCGACCTGCCGGCGCTCGTAGAACTCCCGGTAGGTCGGCAGATAGGACTTGGGGACGACGCCGAGCACCACGCCGCGGTGGATGACGACCGCGGTGTTGTAGATGCGGTTGCGGTGGCGCAGCGGAGCACCCACCACCAGCACCGGAAGCAGGTCCGCGGAGGCGGCGACCAGGTCGTCGATCGCCGTCTCGACGGCGTCGAGCAGCGTGCCCTGCAGCAGGATGTCCTCGATCGAGTACCCGGACAGCGTCAACTCCGGGAAGACCGCCAGCGCGACGCCCTCGTCATGGCATTCGCGAGCCAGCCGCAGCACCGATTCGGCATTCGCCCCGGGATCGGCCAGCGTCGTGTGATGGGTGCATGCGGCCACCCGCACGTAGTCGTGGCGGTAGGCGGAGAAGAAGTCCACGCCGACATTGTCGCATCGAGGTCGTCGCGTCGAGCTGCACTAACACCACCGGTGTTGTGAATGCGAGCAGAACAGGTGTTTCTCCTGCGCGCGGCAGTGCTCGATCATTGGCCGACATGGTGAATTCGGCCCCACCCCACCCCAGGAGCGACACGTGAACGCAGCCGCCGCGGTCACGAGCTCCGACGTAGAACTGTCCCGACGCGCAGCCAGGGTCGTGCCCGGCGGGATGTACGGGCACCAGGCAGTCAGGAACATGTCGAGCGCTTATCCGCAATTCTTCAGGGCCGGCGAGGGGGCGCTCATCACCGACGTCGACGGCAAGGAATACGTCGACCTGATGTGCAGCTGGGGGCCCATCGTCCTCGGCCATCGCGATCCCTTCGTCAACGAGGCGGTGCGCGCTCAGATGGACAGGGGCGACTGCCTCGACGGGCCGGGGCCGGTGCTGGTCGACCTTGCCGAGACCCTGGTGGATGCCATCCGAGACGCGGACTGGATCCTGTTCGGCAAGAACGGAACCGACGCCACTACCGCGTGCCTGACGATCGCGCGGGCACACACGTCCAGGTCGGTGGTGCTGGTGGCCCGCGGGGTGTATCACGGTGCGGCGCCATGGTGCACGCCCGTGCCGACCGGAACGCTCGCGAGCGATCGGTCCGCGATGGACTACTTCGACTACAACGATCGCGACGACTTCGACCGGGCCGTCGACGCGGCCGGTGACGACCTCGCCGGCGTCATGCTGACTCCCTTTCGCCATGTCGAGGGAGAAGACCAGGAACTGGTCGACGTCGATTTCGCCAGGCACGTGCGCAGTCGTTGCGACGCACTCGGCGCGCTGTTGATCGTCGACGACGTCCGATGCGGGTTTCGCCTCGCACACGGTGGCAGCTGGGAGCCGATCGGGGTACGAACCGACCTCAGCGCATGGAGCAAGGCGATCGCGAACGGCTATCCGCTTGCGGCCGTGAGTGGTTGCGACGCCGTGCGCGATGCGGTGGAGACGGTCTTCCTCACGGGTTCCTTCTGGATGAACTCGACTCCCATGGCGGCTGCGCTCGCGACGATCCGCCGGCTCCGCGAGATCGACGGCGTTGCCCTCATGCAGCGGGCCGGAGCGCGGTTGCGGGAGGGCATCACCGCACAGGCCGCCGCCAGCGGGCTCGGCATCACCTACACCGGCCCCGACGTCATGCCATACGTGACCTTTACGGGAGACCTGGACCGTCGACGCATGACGTGCTTCGCCGAGGCCGCACTGGCCTTCGGCGTCTATCTGCATCCCAAACACAACTGGTTCATGTCCTGTGCGATGGACGACGATGTCATCGACCGGGCCCTCCGCGGCACCGAGGCCGCCTTCGCCACGGTGCGAAGACATTTCGGTCCCAACTGATTTCGTCACCGAACCGAGGAGAGCTTCCATGACGATCGACCGCCCTGCACGCGAGCGCGCCGCAGCACCCGAGACAGCGGCCAATCCCAACGACGCCGCGTTGGCGTCCTTTGGCTACACGCAGGAACTCAAACGCACTCTGCGCTTCTTCTCGTTGTTCGCCATCTCCTTCTCCATCGTCTCCATCTCGACGGGCATCTTCCTCAACTATGGATTCGCCATCAACCAATTTGGCGGCGCTTCGATTTGGACCTGGCCCATCGCAGCAGCCGGCCAGATCGTCATGGCGCTGCTGATTGCCGAGCTAAGCACCAAGATCCCGCTTGCGGGCTACGCGTACCAGTGGGGTGCCCGACTGGTCGGGTCCGGCTACGGCTGGTACACCGGGTTCTTCGGGTTGCTGTACATGAGCATCACCGGTGGGGCGATCATCCTGCTGGGCGCCACTCCACTGCTGTTCCAGGCGATGGGACTCACTCCGCCCAACGGCGTGGTACTCACCGTCGCGGTCGCGATCCTGCTGTTCACGGTCCTGATCAACATCGTGGGCGTCCAGTTGGCCGCGCGGGTGAACAACACCGCGGTGATCGCCGAGATCATCGGGACCGTGCTGCTGGCGGTGACGGTGATCGTCGCCTTCGGCATGTACACCGGGGCCGGGGGTGGATCGGTGTCCAACCTGACCAATGGTGCCGGAACCGCGGGTTCTGGCATCGGTCACTTCGTCCTGGCCGGACTGCTCGGCATCTACACGATGGTTGGGTTCGAGCTGTCGGCCGATCTGACCGAGGAGGCCGTCGACTCGCAGAGGGCCGTTCCGCGTGGAGTCCTCGTTGGCGTGATCGGGTCGGCGGTGCTCGGCATGCTGGCCCTGATCTGCTTTACCGTGGCCATGCCCGATCTCAGTGCGGCACAGGCATCTTCGGCGCCGATCGTGACGATCGCCGAGTTCTACCTACCGACCCCGGTGGTAAGGGTGTTCATCGTCGTGGTGGCGTTCTCGATGATCGCGCTGGTCATCGCCAACCAGGCCGCCCAGGCACGGTTGATGTATTCGATGGGACGCGACAACATGCTGCCGTTCTCCCGCCACTTCCGACTGGTCAACGAACGTACGAAGACACCGCTGCGGTCACTGGTCGTCGGCGGTGTCGTCAGCGTCGCGTTCATGGTCTACGGCTTCCTGCAGACCGACTCGTTCACCACGCTCGTCGGTGCCACGTCGATCGCGCCCTACCTGGTGTATCTCCTCATCGTCGGGTCGTACATGCGCCGGCGCCCCACACTGGCGGCCGCCCCCGGTGCCTTCAACCTCGGCCGGTGGGGCATTCCGCTGATGGTCGTCGGGCTCGTCTGGATCGTCACCGCTCTGCTGATCCTCACCATTCCCCCCGACTTCCACGGTGCGGTCAAGGTCGTCGCGGGGGCAACCGTCCTGGCGGTGCTGTGGCACCTGCTGGTTCTGCGGGGGCGCATCACACGTGGCGAGGCCGGGGTGGCGAGGTTCGCGGACTCGGCGCCGCGAACGTGAAGTGCACTCCGTCGAAGGGATTCTCGATGGTCTCGACCGTCTGGACCTCTCGGTCGCGAACCTCCTGAGCCACGCGGTTGAAGGCGATCGCGAGCGGTGAGACCCGGTCCCTGTGCCATGCGATCGCCACGGTCGAGCCGGGTACGTCGACGATCGGGATGTACCGAACCCCCGCGTGCGGGATGTAACGCATGATCGCGGCGGGATTGACCGTACATGCCAGCCCGGCCGCGATCATTTCGATCTCCTCTGTGTTGCTCGTCGACGGCGTCAAGAGTGGCTCCGTCATCCCATCGCGGAAGTCCTGCAAGCTCCAAAACCGTCGGTATTCCTCGTCAGCGGAGCGGCCGACGGCAAGCGGAACGTCGAGGATGTCGGCCACCCCCACGGTCTCGTGCCGTGCCAGCGGGTGGCGCACCGAGACGGTCAGCACTCGCGGCTCCTCGAAGAGCACGTGCGCGACGATGTTCGGGTCGGCCAGCGGTGGTCGGATGATCGCCACGTCGGCCCAGTGCTCGGACAACCCCGCGCTCTGGTCAGGCAGCCCGAATTCCCGCATCTCGATCTCGGCGTTCGGATACTGCCTGGAGAATTCCTCGACGATGAAGGGCGTCAACTCCAGGGCTGCACCAAGCCCAAAGCCGATCCGCAGGTGCCCGACGGCGCCTGCATCGTGTCGGCGGGCCTCCTCGACGCCGGCGTCGAGGCTGGCCAACGCCGAACGCACTCCGATCAGGAAGGCTTCACCCGCCGGTGTGAGCTCCACCGATCTGGTCGTGCGGAAGAACAGTCGTGCGCCGACCTCCTCCTCCAGACTGCGAATCTGACGAGACAGCGACTGTTGCGCCAGGAACAAGCGCGCCGCGGCCCTGGTGAAGTGACGCTCCTCGGCGACGACCGCAAAGTAGCGAAGCTTCCTCACGGTGACGTCCATACGGGGACGATAACGCGCCTGACCATTGTCGACATCCCCTTGCCCGCGGGCCGCCTACCCTGGACGGGGATGAACGCGCCCGAGGCTCCCGAACTGATCGACGTGCTCGCCAGCCGAAGGATCGCCGTCCTGACGGGCGCCGGACTTTCCACCGACTCGGGCATTCCCGACTACCGCGGTCCGGATTCACCCCCGAGCAATCCGATGACGATCCGTCAGTTCACCTCCGACGCCACGTTCCGGCAGCGCTACTGGGCACGCAATCACGTCGGCTGGCGCCACATGCACGCCACGCTCCCGAATGCCGGGCACCGCGCGCTGGCCGAGCTGGAGCGCATCGGTGTGGTCACCGGCGTCGTCACCCAGAACGTCGATCTGCTGCACACCAAGGCGGGCAGCCAGGCCGTGGTGAACCTGCACGGCACCTACGCGCAGGTGGTGTGCCTGGCCTGCGGTTTCACGCTGAGCCGGACTCAGCTGGCCGACGAGCTGGAATCGCTGAACCCGGGCTTCCTGGAGCGGGCCGAGCAGGTCGGGGGCATCGCCGTGGCGCCCGATGCCGACGCCATGATCGAGGACACCGCGTCGTTCCGCTACGCGGACTGCCCGCACTGCGGCGGGATGCTCAAGCCCGACATCGTCTACTTCGGCGAGAGTGTTCCGAAAGATCGTGTGGCGCAGGCCTATTCGATGGTCGACGAGTCCGACGTGCTACTCGTTGCCGGCTCGTCGCTGACGGTCTTCTCCGGTCTGCGCTTCGTCAGGCACGCGGTCGCCGGGGGCAAGCCCGTAGCGATCATCAACCGCGGACCCACCCGCGGCGACGAGTTCGCGACCGTCAAGCTCGACGCGGGCTGCTCCGAGCTGCTGGTCCTGCTGGTCGACGAGCTCGCGCCGCTGCCGTTGCGCTAGAAGGTGATCGGCATCGACCTGATGCCGTGCACGAAGTTGCCGGCCAGGTAGACCGGGTCACCGGCCGCGAATCCGGGTAACTGAGCGAGCAGCTCCCCGAACATGGCCCGCAGCTGGGCTCGCGCGACGTGCGCCCCAAGACAGAAGTGCCGTCCGCCGCCGCCGAACCCCAGGTGCGGGTTGGGCTTGCGCGCCAGGTCGAGGCGCTCCGGCGCGTCGAAGGCGGCGTCGTCGAAGTTGCCCGACGCGTAGAACATCACGACCTTCTCCCCCGCCGCGATGTCCTGCTCACCCAGCCGGCAGTCGACGGCGGCCGTGCGGCGGAAGGTCATCACCGGCGTGGCCCACCGGATGAACTCCTCGGTGGCGGAGCCGATGCGGTCGTCGAAGTCGGCGGCCAGCCAGCTGCGCTGATCGCCGAAGTCGGTGAGCGCCTTGGCAGCGTGACTGGTGGTCTGACGGGTGGTGTCGTTGCCCGCGACGGCCAGCAGCACGAAGAACGCGGCGACCTCCGCGTCGGTCAGACGATCGCCGTCCACCTCGGCCTGGACCAGGCTGCTGATCAGATCGTCGCCGGGGTGCTCACGCCGGTCGGCGGCCAGCGCGCCGGCGACCTGATGCAGGTACATCTGGCTGCCGATCAGCACCTCCAACGGGTTCCGTCCGTTCAGGTAGACCTCGTCACCCCAGGACACCATGGCGTCAGCGGCCGCGGCGACCTGCGCGCGCTCGGAGGCGGGGATGCCGACCATGTCCGAGAGCGTGCGGATCGGCAGCTCCTTGGCACAGTGCTCGACGAAGTCGGCCCCGCTGCCCGCGTCGCGCAACTCACCGACGATCGCCTTGGCGTTGGCCTTGATCGAGTCCTCGATCCGACGGACCTGACGCGGGGTGAATGCGGCATGCACGACCTTGCGAATCATGGTGTGCCGCGGCGCATCCATGGCGAGGAAGGACTGTGACGCCTCGAGAAGTTCTTCGGGGACGTTCTCGAAGAGCACGCCCTTGCCCGACAGGAACGTCTCGCTGTCGCGGCTGATCGCGACGATGTCGGCGTGCCGGGTCACCGCCCAGTAACCGCGGTCCTCGGGGTCGTGCATCAGCGCATCCTCGACCGGGGGGTGCCAGCTGACCGGCCTGTTGCGGCGAAGTTCGGCGAACGAGCGCTCCCGTTCCGCGGCGGTGGCCGACCAGAACGCCCGCGACGACAGGTCGATCGGGTCATGGGGGCGGGCTGGTGTGAGCGACGACACAGTCATGTTGGCGACGATAAGTCTAGACACCATGTCTAGTCAAGGCGGACACGAAACGGCTAGGCTCCCCCATGTGCCATCGGTGACCAGGAAGCCGCAGGCTAGGCGGCAGGCTAGGCGCGAGCAGATCGAGCGCGACCTGCTCGACGCCACCGAGCGACTGATGGCCGACGGGGCGTCGTTCACCGAGCTGAGCGTGGACCGGCTGGCGACCGAGGCCGGCATCTCCCGCGCCAGCTTCTACATTTACTTCGAAGACAAGGGCGATCTACTGCGCCGCCTCACCACCCAGGTGTTCGACGATCTCGCCGATGCACCCGAGCGCTGGTGGAGCGTCTCCCAGCGGCGCGACCCCGCCGACGTCCTTGCCGCCATGACGGGTCTGGTAGCCAGCTACCGCCGTCACCAACCGCTCCTAGTCGCCCTCAACGAGATGGCTGCCTACGACGCCGCGGTTGGTGCCACCTACCGCGACGTCCTGGCCGCGATCGCGGGCCGGCTGGCCGTCGTCATCGAGGAAGGCCAGCGCGACGGGTCGATCCGCCCGGAGCTGTCCGCGGCGACGACCGCCACCGCCCTGACCTGGATGGCCGAGCGCACCTGCCAGCAGAACCTGCCCGGCCGGCCAGGCACCTACGATGCCGAGCTGGCCGCGACTCTGACCCAGATCGTCTGGGGCGCACTGTATCTCGAAGCGCCCTAACACCCTCGCCGGGTGTGGACCCGTTCGGCGGGAGGTCAAGGGGTCAGACCGCGACGAGGTCGTCGGCGTGCACCGCCGGCCGACGCATCTCGGCGGGCAGGTCGGACGTCGACCGACCCACCATCGACGCCAATTCCGTTGCGTCGTAGGCGACGACGCCGCGGGCGACCACCGTGCCGTCCAGCGCGCGCAGTTCGACGACGTCGCCACCGTGGAACCGACCGGAGACCTCGGTGATGCCTGCGGGCAGCAGTGAGCGGCGCCGCTCGACCACCGCGCGCACCGCACCGTCGTCGAGCATCAGGGCACCCGTGGACTCCGCGGCGTAGCGGACCCAGAACCGGCGCGAGGACATCCGCTCGGGCCGCGGTGCGAACACCGTCCCCACGGACGCGTCCCCGAGGGCCGCCGCGGCGTCGGTGGCCGCGGCCAGCAGCACGGGCACACCGGCATCGGCCGCGAGCAGGGCCGACGATAGCTTCGACGCCATGCCCCCGGTGCCGAGGCTGCTGCCGCGACCGGCGATCACGCCGTCGAGGTCGTCGGTCCCGGACACCTCGGGAATGAAGCGCGCCGGATCGTCGGCGGGCGCCTTGCGCGGATCACCGTCATAGAGCCCATCGATGTCCGAAAGCAGCACCAGCGCATCGGCGCCGACCAAGTGGGCGACCAACGCCGAGAGCCGGTCGTTGTCGCCGAACCGGATCTCGTTGGTGGCGACGGTGTCGTTCTCGTTGACGATGGCTACGGCATGCAACGCGCGCAGCCGGTCCAACGTCCGTTGAGCGTTGGTGTGCTGCACCCGCATCGAGATGTCGTGGGCGGTCAGCAGCACCTGTCCCACCGTGCGGTCATAGCGGTCGAAGGCCGCGGTCCAGGCGTTGACCAACGCCACCTGCCCGACGCTGGCCGCCGCCTGCTTGGTCGCGAGGTCGGCGGGCCGCTTGGACAACCGCAGGGGTTCGATGCCCGCCGCGATGGCACCCGAAGAGACGATGACGACGTCGGAACCGGCCTTCATCCGCGCCTCGATGGCGTCGGTGAGTGAGGCGACCCTGGTGGCGTCGAACATGCCCTTCGGGTTGGTCAACGCCGTGGTCCCGATCTTCACGACCACGCTGCGGGCCGTCCGGATGGCTTCGCGGTGGGCGCTGGTCACGGCTGCTCGTCGTTTCCGATCTCTGAGTGTTCGCGACTTTCCCGTCGCTGTTTGCGAGCCAGCTTGCGCTCGTCGGCCCTGACCCGGTCGTCCTGCTCGAGTCGCAGGTCGGTGCCGCGGCCGGACATCGTGACGTCGACCCCGGCCGGGGTCTGTGGCTCCCAGTCGAAGGTCATGTCGCCGATCGTGACGGCGCAGCCGGGCTTGGCGCCCAGCTTCAGCAGCTCGTCCTCCACGCCGAGACGGGCCAGCCGGTCACCGAGGTAGCCGACCGCCTCGTCGTTGGTGAAGTCGGTCTGACCGATCCACCGCTCGGGGCGGGTACCGCGCACCACGAATCCACCCATGCCGTCGGGGGTGACGGTGAAGCCGCTCTCGTCGACCGGGATCGGTCGGATGACGGGACGCCGGGGAGCGACGACGGGCTGCGACGCGCGGTAGGTCGCGACCATGTCCCACAGCGCAAAGGTCAAGGGCCGCAGGCCATCCCGGGTGAGCGTGGATACCTCGAACACTGGCCACCCGTAACGCTGGGCGACCTCCTCACGGACGAAGTCGGCCAGCTCGCGGGCGTCGGGCACGTCGATCTTGTTGAGCACCACGGCACGTGGCCGCTCGGTGAGGTCGCCCAGGGACGAGTCACCTTGCAAGGTCGGGGTGTAGGAGGCCAATTCGGCTTCCAGCGCATCGATGTCTGAGATCGGATCGCGGCCGGGTTCCATGGTGGCGCAGTCGACGACGTGCACCAGGACCGCGCAGCGCTCGATGTGGCGCAGGAAGTCCAGGCCGAGACCGCGGCCGTGCGACGCGCCGGGGATCAGCCCGGGCACATCGGCGACGGTGAAGGTGTGCTCGCCGGCCGACACCACACCGAGGTTGGGCACCAGCGTGGTGAACGGATAGTCGGCGATCTTGGGCTTGGCCGCGGAGATGACCGACACCAGGGAGGACTTGCCCGCCGAGGGGAAGCCGACCAACCCTACGTCGGCGACGGTCTTCAGCTCGAGGGTCAGATCACGCGCCTGGCCCTTCTCGCCGAGCAGCGCGAAACCGGGGGCCTTGCGAGCGCGCGACGCCAGTGCGGCGTTGCCAAGGCCACCACGACCGCCGACGGCGGCCTCGAAGCGGGTGCCGGCGCCGGTCAGATCGGCGAGCAGACGACCGTCCTCGTCGACGACGATGGTGCCGTCGGGAACCCGCAGCTCGAGATCGTCGCCGGCGGCGCCATCGCGATTGTTGCCCATCCCCTGCTTGCCGGAGGGGGCGTCGACGTGCGGATGGAAGTGGAAGTCCAACAGCGTGTGGACCTGCGGGTCGACGACGAGCACGATGCTGCCACCGCGACCGCCGTTGCCACCGTCGGGACCACCGAGCGGCTTGAACTTCTCGCGGTGCACCGAGGCGCAGCCTCTACCGCCGTTGCCTGCCCGTGCGTGAATGACGACGCGGTCGACGAACCGTGGCATCGAAGTTCCTTTCCAAGACGAGATCTACGTTTTGCAGAGCTAGCACGAGAGCCGAGCTGCAAGACGTCGATCTCGGCGTGGAGCTAGGCCTCCGCGCGAACGGTGCGGACGATGTTCACGGTCTTGCGGCCGCGCTTCTCACCGAACTGCACGGCGCCGGGAGCGGTCGCGAAGAGGGTGTCGTCGCCGCCGCGTCCGACGTTGACGCCGGGGTGGAAGTGGGTGCCGCGCTGGCGCACGATGATCTCGCCCGCCTTGACGACCTGACCACCGAACCGCTTGACGCCGAGGCGCTGTGAGTTGGAGTCGCGACCGTTGCGTGAGCTGGAAGCGCCCTTCTTGTGTGCCATTAGTTCGCTCCCTTACTTACTTGATGCCCGTGACCTTGACGACCGTCAGCTTCTGACGGTGGCCCTGGCGCTTGTGGTAACCGGTCTTGTTCTTGAATTTGTGAATGCGGATCTTCGGACCCTTGGTGTGCTCGAGGACCTCGGCGGTCACCGAGACCTTCTCAAGGTCCTTGGCGGCGGTGGTGACCTTCGCACCATCCACGACCAGCGCGACAGGCAGCGAAACGGATGCGCCGGCCTCGAGCTCGAGCTTCTCGACCTTGACTATGTCACCGACCGCGACCTTGTACTGCTTGCCGCCGGTCTTGACGATTGCGTACGTCGGATTTTCGGCTGCCATCGTCTTCGTGCTTCCTCTGCTTCGCTTGCGGGCGCGCACCACCTTGGGGTGGCGTGCACGGGTCTGGGGTGCGGGGGTCATGTGCCCCGCGTGTCGCGGACCCCGTCGTTACGGGAGCTGCAGACAACTGTGCAAGGTTACGTGACCAGCGGGTAAAGGGTCAAACTGGCGGCCCTGCAGGTCGGGCGGCCGCGCGGCGCCTCCGAGGTCGCCCGGTCACGGCGACCAGGGGCTCGTCGTCGTCCTCCTCGTCGGAGTCCTCGTCGGAGTCCTCGTCCTCGTCCTCGTCGTCGTCCTCGTCGTCGTCGAGGTCGTCCTCCTCGTCGGAGTCCTCGTCGTCGGAGTCCTCGTCGTCATCGGTGTCGATGACCTCGATGTCGTCGTCGTCCTCGTCGTCCTCGTCGTCATCGTCGGCGTCCAGCTCGTCGGCCTCGTCCTCGTCTGAGTCCTCGTCTGAATCCTCGTCGGACTCCTCGGCAAGGACCTCTTCGACCGGCTCGGTGGCCGCCAAGTCCTCGGAACCCTCGACGACGATGTCCTCGGCGTCCTCGCCGTCCGCACCGTCCTCGTCGTCCTCTTCGCGACCGGTCGCCGCCGCCATCGCCTTGAACATCGGGTGCTCACCGGCCGCGTGCACGGGCACCTTGGCCACCTGCACCTCGTCCTCGGGCCGGCCGGCCTTCTTGCCCCGCTTGCTGCGACGCCCGGTGCCCGGCTCGTTCTTCCTGCCGGCGGTCGACGTGGAGTCCACGGGATCGCCGTGCAGGACGATGCCGCGTCCCGCGCAGTGCGAGCACGTGGTCGAGAACGCCTCGATGAGCCCGGTGCCGAGCTTCTTGCGGGTCAGCTGCACCAGGCCGAGCGAAGTCACCTCGGACACCTGATGGCGGGTGCGGTCACGCGAGAGTGCCTCGGTCAGGCGACGCAACACCAGGTCGCGGTTGGACTCGAGCACCATGTCGATGAAGTCGATGACGATGATGCCGCCGATGTCTCGCAGCCGCAGCTGCCGGACGGTCTCCTCGGCCGCTTCGAGGTTGTTGCGCGTCACGGTCTGCTCGAGGTTGCCCCCCGAGCCGGTGAACTTGCCGGTGTTGACGTCGACGACGGTCATCGCCTCGGTGCGGTCGATGACCAGCGTGCCGCCCGAGGGCAGCCACACCTTGCGGTCCATCGCCTTGGTCAGCTGCTCGTCGATCCGGTGCACGGCGAACACGTCGGGACCGTCCGGCGAGGACGGCTCGTACTTGGTCATCCGCGGAAGCAGTTCCGGGGCAACCGAAGTCACGTAGTCGTTGATGGTGTTCCAAGCGTCGTCACCGGAGACGACGAGGCCGCTGAAGTCCTCGTTGAACAGGTCGCGAATCACCTTCACCAGCACGTCGGGCTCTTCGTAGAGAGCCATCGCGGCCCCGGCGGCCTTGGCGGTGATCTCCGCGCCCTTGGCCTCGATCTGGTTCCACCGCTCCTGCAAGCGGTTGACGTCGCTGCGGATGTCCTCTTCCTTGACGCCTTCCGATGCGGTCCGGATGATCACCCCCGCGTCGGCCGGGACGACCTCGCGAAGGATCTCCTTCAAACGCTGACGCTCGGTGTCGGGAAGCTTGCGGCTGATGCCGGTCGACGACGCACCGGGCACGTAGACCAGGTACCGGCCGGCCAACGACACCTGCGTGGTGAGGCGGGCGCCCTTGTGGCCGACGGGATCCTTGCTCACCTGGACGATGACGTAGTCGCCGGGCTTGAGGGCCTGCTCGATCTTGCGGTTGGCGCCACCTAGGCCGGCGGCCTCCCAGTTCACCTCACCGGCGTAGAGCACACCGTTTCGGCCGCGGCCGATGTCGACGAAGGCGGCCTCCATCGACGGCAACACGTTCTGCACGATGCCCAGGTAGACGTTGCCGACCAGTGAGGCCGATGCCGCGCTGGTGACGAAGTGTTCGACGACGACGCCGTCCTCGAGCACGGCGATCTGCGTGTAGCGCGCGCCCTCGTGCGGCGGTTCGGTGCGCACCTTGTCGCGAATCACCATCACGCGCTCGACGGCTTCGCGGCGGGCCAGGAACTCCGCCTCGCTCAGGATGGGCGGACGGCGACGGCCGGCGTCGCGGCCGTCCCGGCGGCGCTGACGCTTGGCCTCGAGCCGCGTCGATCCCGCGATGCCCTGGATCTCGTTGTTGTCCTTGGGAGCCTTCTCCCGGGGCTGCCGCTCGTGCACGACGGTGTTCGGCGGATCATCCGGTGAGGCGGCGTCGTCTCCGTCGCCCCCGGTCTTGCGGCGCCTACGCCGTCTGCGACGACGGCTGGCACCGTCCCCCGAGGCATTCTCGTCGTCGGCCGAGTCGTCCTCGGACCCATCGTCGTCGGAGCCCTCTTCGGCCTGGTCGACGGCGTCGTCCTCACCGTCCTCGTCGGCGTTCTGCTCGCCCCGGCCGCGTCCGCGGCCACGACGGCCCCGGCGGCGGCGACGGTTGGCCGGCCGATCGTCCGCCTCGTCGTCGGCATCGCCGGTCGCGTCGTCGTCCTCGTCCTCGTCGTCGCCGTCCTCGTCATCGTCGTCCTCGACGACGACGGGCTTGGGCGCGACGAAGGCGACCGGCTGGGGTGCCACGAACAGCGGCAGGTAGGGGGCTGGCGGCTCGCTGGCCGGCAGCGGCTCGGGCACCGGCGGCGGCTCGGGTTCGACTTCGAGCGCCTCGGCGGCCTTCGACACGGGCTCGACGAACACGTCGACGTGGTCGACGGAGTGCTCGACGGGCGCCTGGCTCAGCTGGGCCGACGCATCGTCGTGTTGCGTCTCTTCCGATAGGCGAAATGGGGTATCGAATTCACGATCAGCCACGTACTCTCCTCAAGCCCCCGGGCGCGTCGTGCTGACGCGGCCACGCGAGGGCTTCCGCTATGGACCCGTGGAACTCTTCCCGGGCTTGTCATGGTCTCGCTCCGAGCAGCTCGTGAAGAGCCCTCGGTGCCTGGCTGAATGACGGCTGGACGCCGCGCCGCACTCGGATCGTGTCCTAGGTGGTCGCGCTCGTCCAAGTCTTCATCCGGGTGTCCTACTCCGTTATGAAGCAGGTCACCCTGGGCCAGTATCCCACATCGCGGAGGCGTTTCCGACGAGGCGTCGTCCTAGACCCCGCGGGCAGCTAACTGCCCGGGAACCACAACTCGATCTCGCGGGCCGCGGAATCGGGCGAATCGGAGCCGTGGACGAGGTTGTCCTGCGTGACGAGGGCCAGGTCACCGCGGATGGTGCCAGGCGCCGCCTTCTCGACGGGGTCGGTGCCGCCGGCGATCTGCCGGAATGCGGCAACGGCCCGGGGCCCCTCGACGATGGCCGCCACGACGGGACCCGAGGTGATGAACTCCAGCAGCGACGGGAAGAACGGCTTGCCCTCGTGCTCGGCGTAGTGCTTGCGCGCCAAGTCCTCGCTGACGTTCTTCAGCTCCAGGGCCGCAATCGTCAGACCCTTGCGCTCGATTCGGCCCAGTATCTCTCCCACGAGGAGGCGCTTCACGCCGTCGGGCTTGATCAGTACCAGCGTCCGCTCAGTCACGGGCACGGAGCCTACCCGTCGGTAGGCGGGCTCTGCTGACCGGGCAGCAGACCGCGGTCCTGACGCCGCTTGACCTCGGCGCGCAGGTAGGCGATCAGCAGCCAGACGGCGGCGAAGACCACCCCGATGAAGCCAACGGCCGCGTGGATCACCACACCGCCGATCAGCAGCACCTGGGCGGCCAGGTTGGCCTTGAGCGCCCAGGGCCGGCCCTGCACCCCGGCCAGCAGGATCAGCACACCGGTCATCCCGATCAGGAAGCCGCCGCTGATGAGCGTCAGTCCGCCCTGGGAGAACGAGACCACCGGCAGCGCCAGCAGCACCACGATCGCCTCGAGGATCAGCGTTCCCGCCATCACCCCGCGGAAGCTCTTCCACGGATCGGGGCCGACGGGCTGCGGCTCGACCGGTTCGCTCACGCCGGGTCCCTTCCGAACAGGGTGCGCGCCGCACCGGCGGTGACGACCGATCCCGTGATGACGACGCCCGTCCCGGAGAAGCCGTCGGAGTCCAGGTCGTTGCCACTCTCCTCGGCCAGCGCGATGGCGGTCTCGATCGCGTCGGGCAGCGTCTGCGTCACGATCACCCGGTCGGGCCCGAAGTGCTCCTCGGCGCGCAGCGCCAATCCCTCGACGTCCAGTGCCCGGGGTGATCCGTTGTGCGTCACCACGAGCTGGTCGAAGGCCGGCTCGAGGGCGGCCAGGATGCCGTCGACGTCCTTGTCCCCCATCACCGACACCACGCCGACGAGGTGGCGGAAGTCGAACTCGTCGGCCAGCGCCTGGGTCAGCGAAGCCGCCCCGGCCGGGTTGTGCGCCGCATCGATGAATACCGTTGGGGCGCTGCGCATCCGCTCCAGCCGGCCCGGGCTGGTCGCCGCGGCGAAGCCCTCCCGCACCGCGTCGACGTCGAGCTGCCGGTCGGCGCCGGCACCGAAGAACGCCTCGACCGCGGCGAGTGCGAGGAGTGCGTTGTGGGCCTGATGCTCACCGTGCAGCGGCAGGAAGACCTCGGGGTAGACACCGCCGAGGCCCTGCAGTTCGAGCAGCTGTCCGCCGATGGCGACCTGACGGCGCAACACCGCGAACTCCGAGCCCTCTCGGGCCACTGCGGCGTCGGCCTGAATCGCTTGCGCCAGAATCACTTCCATGGCCTCGGGCTCCTGCTGGCCGATGATCGCCACGGTGTCGGTGCCCGGCTCGTCGCCACTTCGCCGCACGATGATGCCGGCCTTCTCACCGGCGATCGCGGCGATGGTGTCGCCAAGGTAGTCGGTGTGGTCGATGCCGATCGGGGTGATCACCGCGACGGGCGCGTCGACGACGTTGGTGGCATCCCACCGGCCGCCCATGCCGACCTCGATGATCGCCACGTCGATCGGCGCGTCGGCGAACGCGGCGAACGCCATCGCCGTGACGACCTCGAACTTGCTCATCCGTGGGCCGCCGGCCTCCTCGGACTGCTTGTCGACCAGCTCGACGAAGGGCTCGATCTCGCGGTAGGTCTCGACGTAGCGCGCCGGGGTGATCGGCCGGCCGTCGATCGAGATGCGCTCGACCGCCGACTGCAGGTGCGGGCTCGTGGTGCGCCCCGTCCGGCGGTGCAGGGCGGTGAGCAGAGCGTCGATGATGCGCGTCACCGACGTCTTGCCGTTGGTGCCGGCGACGTGAATGCTCGGGTAGGCCCGCTGGGGTGAGCCAAGCAGCTCCATCAGCGCAGCGATTCGCGTGGTGCTTGGCTCGAGTTTCGTTTCCGGCCAACGCTGGTCGAGCAGGTGCTCGACCTGCAGCAGCGCCGCGATCTCGTCGGGGGTGGGTTCTGGACTGGTCATGACAGGCCGGCGAGACGCGCCGTGATCCGCTCCACCTCTTCACCGGCGATCTGCTGACGGCCCCGGATCTTGTCGACGACCGCGTCGGGCGCCTTGGCCAGGAACTCCTCGTTGCCCAGTTTGGCGGTGGTTTGCGCCAGCTCCTTCTGCGCGGCGGCCAGGTCCTTCTCCAGCCGGCGCCGCTCGGCGGCGACGTCGACCGTGCCCGAGGTGTCGAGCTCGACGAGCACCGTGCCGTGCGAGAGCCGCACCTCGACGGCCGCCGACGGGGTAAAATCATCGGCGGGCTCGGTGAGCCACGCCAGCGAGGTGGTCGCGGCGGCCTGCGTCGTCAGGTCCGCCTCGGCGATGCCGACCAGCCGCGCGGGCACCCGCTGCCGGTCGCGCAGCCCCTGATCGCTGCGGAACCGGCGAACCTCGGTGACGAGTTTCTGCATGTCGGCGATGCGGCGGGCCGCGACGTCGTCCTGGGCCACGCCCGAGGCCTGCGGCCAGTCCGCGATCACCAGCGATTCACGGTCGGTGAGGGCCTTCCACAGCGTCTCGGTGACGAACGGCATCACCGGGTGCAGCAGCTTGAGCAGGCTGTCGAGCACGGCTGCCAGCACCGCGTTGGTCGGCCCGTCGGGCGCGTCGGCGAGCTGCACCTTGGCCAGCTCCAGGTACCAGTCGCAGAACTCGTCCCACGCGAAGTGGTAGAGCGCCTCGCAGGCCCGGCTGAACTCGTAGGTCTCGAACGACGAATCAACCTCTGCGCGAACCTCTTCCAGCCGGCCAAGGATCCAGCGATCGGCGTCGGTGAGCTCCTCGGCGCCGGGCAGCGGCGCGGGGGCCGCGCCGTTCATCAACGCGAACCTGGTGGCGTTGAACAGCTTGGTGGCGAAGTTGCGCGACGCGCGCGCATGATCCTCGCCGATGGACATGTCGCCGCCGGGATTGGCGCCGCGGGCCAGCGTGAACCGCAGCGCGTCGGCGCCGAACTGCTCGACCCAGTCCAGCGGGTCGATGCCGTTGCCCTTGGACTTGCTCATCTTGCGGCCGAACTCGTCGCGGATGAGCCCGTGCAGGAATACGTTCTCGAACGGCACCTGCGGGCCGCGGCTGCCGCCGGCGGTGATGGCGTCGTCGTCCCCGACGAACGTGCCGAACATCATCATCCGGGCCACCCAGAAGAAGATGATGTCGTATCCGGTGACGAGAACGCTGGTGGGATAGAACTTCTCGAGCTCCGGGGTGCGGTCGGGCCATCCCATCGTGGAGAACGGCCACAGCGCCGAGGAGAACCACGTGTCGAGCACGTCGGGGTCCTGTTCCCAACCCTCGGGCGGGGTCTCGTCGGGCCCGACGCACACCTTCTCGCCGTTGGGCCCGTGCCAGATCGGGATGCGGTGGCCCCACCAGAGTTGACGCGAGATGCACCAGTCGTGCATGTCGTCGACCCAGCCGAACCATCGCGGTTCGAGGCTCTTGGGGTGAATCACGGTGTCGCCGTTGCGGACCGCGTCACCGGCCGCCTTGGCCAGGGTGTCGACCTTGACCCACCACTGCAGCGACAGCCGCGGCTCGATGGGCTCGCCGCTGCGCTCGGAGTGCCCCACACTGTGCAGGTAGGGCCGCTTCTCCTCGACGATGCGCCCCTGGGCCGCCAGCGCCTCGCGCACCGCGACCCGCGCCTCGAAGCGGTCCATCCCGTCGAATCGCGTTCCGGTGCCGGCGATGCGGCCGCGGGTGTCCATGATCGAGGGCATCGGCAGGTGGTGCCGAATGCCGATCTCGAAGTCGTTCGGGTCGTGCGCGGGCGTGACCTTGACGGCGCCGGTGCCGAATTCGGGATCGACGTGGGCGTCGGCGACGATCACGACCTGCGTGTCGAGGAACGGGTGCGGGAGCCGCTGCCCGACCAGGTGCCGGTACCTGTCGTCGTCGGGGTGCACGGCGATCGCGGTGTCACCCAGCATCGTCTCGAGGCGGGTGGTGGCCACCACCAGGTGCGGCTCCGAATCGTCCATCGAGCCGTAGCGGAACGAGACCAGCTCGCCTTCGACGTCGGAGTACTTGACCTCCAGATCGGAGATCGCGGTCTGTAGCACCGGCGACCAGTTGACCAGCCGCTCCGCTTGATAGATCAACCCGGCGTCGTAGAGCCGCTTGAAGATCGTGCGCACCGCGCGGGACAGACCCTCGTCCATCGTGAAGCGGTCCCGGCTCCAGTCGACGCCGTCACCGAGGCGGCGCATCTGCGCGCCGATGGTGCCGCCGGACTCGCGCTTCCACTCCCAGACCTTGTCGATGAACCGCTCGCGGCCGAAGTCCTCCTTGGTCTTGCCGTCCGCGGCCAACTGCTTCTCGACCACGCTCTGGGTGGCGATGCCCGCGTGGTCCATGCCCGGCAGCCACAGCACCTCGTAGCCCTGCATGCGCTTGCGCCGGGTCAGGGCGTCCATCAGCGTGTGGTCCAGCGCATGGCCCATGTGCAGGCTGCCCGTGACGTTGGGCGGCGGCAGGACGATCGAGTATGGCGGCTTGGCGCTCGTCGGGTCGGCGGTGAAGTAGCCCGCGTCGACCCAGCCCTGATAGAGCTCGGTCTCCACCGCCGCCGGATCCCACGACTTCGGTAGGGCCTGCACCCCTGGGCTATCTGCGGATTTCGGGCTGACGGTCACCTGGACATTCTAGGAAGCCCGCCCACCCCGACGCGAAAGCCCCCGACGTCGGGGGACTTGGAGGGCTCCGGTGTCCGGGCTTTCCTACTTCTTGCCACCCAGCAGGCCACCCAGGATGTCCCCGAGCCCGCCGCCCCCCTTGCCGCCCCCGAGGACGCTGCCAAGGATGCTGCCAAGCGGATTGTCGTTACCACTGCTGCCCGCGCCGCCGCCGGCAGCGCCGCTGAGGATGCTGCCGAGTATCTCGCCGAGGCCGCCACCGGAGGACGCCTGGGCCTGGGGTTGGGCGGGTGCCCCACCCCCGGTCAGCTGCTTGCCGATGTAGGCGAGCACGATCGGCGCGAGGATCGGCAGCAACTGCTTGAGCAGGCCACTGTTGCCAGCGCCGCCGCCGGCCAATGCCGCCGCGACCTGGCTGCTGTCATTGCCGCCGAAGATCTTGGCAATGGCCTTGGCGCCGTCGGTTTGGTCGACCTGATCGACGCTCACACCACCGTCGAGCAGTCCGCTGGCGGCGTGACCGTTGGCCGCGTGCTGGATGCTCGAGGCGGTCGCGGGATTCTGGGCGTTCTGCTGCAGACCACCGACGAGCAGCGGCACCAGCGTTCTGATCGCGTCATGCACCTCGCCCTCGTCGGCGCCCAGCCGGCTCGCAATCTCCTGGGTGGGAATCTCGTCGTAGAGCTCATCGAGACCAGCCATGAACCGTCCGCCTTCTTCGCCGGGGTGTGCGCACCCGCACGATTGCGACCCTAACCGCTGCGATCGCCGCGGGAGGAGACTTCGACTCTAGAAGACCCTAGAGTCGTTCGACTTCCAGCGTGACGCCCGCGGCGGGCAGCCGGGTCAGCAGAGCATCGCCCATCGCGGCCGCAGGCGTCAGCACCCCCAGCAGGTCAGACAATCGGTCGCGGTCGAAGGCGAGCGCGAGGCCGCACTCACCCAGGAGCACGGACGTCGCCTTGTAGCCGGGGTCGCCCTGCTGGGCCATGGTGGCGCGGTACCGGGCCCCGGTCGTGGTCGTGGTGTAGGTCTCGACGCGGTAGTGCCCGGTTTCCCTGGCGCGTTCACTCGGGCCGGTGCCCGGCTTGGGCGCGAGGCGTTCCAGCAGGCCGCGCGGGAGCTTGTCGAAGTACCTGCTGCCCAGGGCCAGAACGGCGGCGTTGACGGCGGTGCCCAGCGCCGCGGCGACCGGTGCCACCACCGATGATCCGACGCTCATGTTCTCGGCGTAGCGGAACTTGCGACCGTAGGCCCAACCCAGCAACGCATTGCTACGCCGCACGATCCGCGAGTTGGTCGCACCCATGACGAACGCTCCGGTCCAGGCGCCGCCAAGTTCGGGGGCGATGTCGCGACCGCGTCGCCATGGCGTGTCGGACTGGTGTCCCAGCTCCGGCTCGGCCGAACGATCCGTCGACAGGGTGTAGGGATCGTTCATCGCGCGCCGCGCATCCGGGTCCGCCGAGGCCGCCGCCATGACCTCCATCATCGACGCGGCCGTGCCACCGGATACCCCACCGGCGAAGCCGCGCAGGACGAAGTTGGTCTCGCCGAGTTCACCCGCACCGTCGGCGAGCGCTCGCTTGTACAACGCATAGACGGTGAGATCCGAAGGGATGGAGTCGAACCCGCACGAATGCACGATCCTGGCGCCGTTGTCGGCGGCTTCCTTGCCGAACAGGTCGATGCTCTCGCGGATGAACAGCGTCTCGCCGGTCAGGTCGGCGTAGTCGGTGCCCGCCGCGGCGCACGCCGAGACCAGGGGCAGCCCGTACTTGGTGTACGGCCCGACGGTGGTGATCACCACGCGGGTGCGGGCCGCCATGTCGTTCAGCGTGGAGGGCGAGGAGGCATCGGCCTCGATCAGCGGCCAAGACTGCGCCGCCTCGCCCAGCGACTCGCGCACCGCGAGCAGCTTCTGCGGAGAGCGCCCGGCCAGCGCGATGCGCGCCTGCCCACCGGCCTTGGCGAGGTACTGAGCCGTCAGCTTGCCGACGAACCCCGTCGCCCCGTAGATCACGATGTCGAACTCACGCTGCTCTGCGGTCATGACCCCCAAGCTACCGGTGGGTCATCCCAGGGTGTCCGGGAGTTCGGCCTCCTCACCGAGGAGGTGCCGGCCCAGGAAGGCGAGCACCACCTGATACCAGATCTTCGCGTGTTGCGGCGAGAGCACCCAGTGGCCTTCGGTCGGAAAGTAGAGGAACTGGTGCGGGCTGGTGCCATCGGCGGCGGCGGGCAACCCGGACCGGGTCAGCAGGTCGAACCACAGACGCAGACCCTCGCCGATCGGCACCCGGTAGTCCTTGTCCCCGTGGATGACGAGTGTCGGGGTGGCGATGTCGGTGACGCTGCGGTGCGGTGAGTTCTCCTCGGCCATCCCCGGCGTCATCTCCCTGGCCCACCAGTACGCCCCGTCGGTGGTCGGCCCGAACTGGTCGAGTGCCCACAGGCTGGCGTGGGTGACGATCGCGTCGAAGCGGTCGGTGTGCCCGGCGATCCAGTTGGCCATGTAGCCGCCGAACGAACCGCCCATGGCCGCCGAGCGCGTCGCGTCGACCCGCGGATGGGCCAGTGCCGCGTCGGTGGCGGCCATCAGGTCGGTGCAGGGCGCGAATCCCCATGCTCCCCAACCACGTTGGATGAAGTCCTGGCCGTATCCCGTGGACAGCGCCGGATCGGGCATCAGCACCGCGTAGCCGCGCGCGGCGAGCAGCCACGGATTCCAGCGCCAGTGCCAGGTGTTCCAGCTGCCCAGCGGGCCACCGTGAATCCAGAGCACCATCGGCGCCGGTTCGTCACCGGCCGGCAGCACCAGCCAGGACCGGATGGCGGTGCCGTCTCCGGCGGTGCCGGTCACCTCGGTCAACTCACCTGGCAGTGGCGGCATCTCGACGCACGGCAGCGTGGTGACCGAACCGTCGGGGTCGATGCGGACGGGGTGGGGCGCGGCATCGTATGAGCTGCGCAGCGCGAAGATCGCCCCGCCCGGCACGGGGTGCGCGTCGGCATAGCTGAAGTCGTCGTCGGTCAGGCGGGTCACCGACGACGTTCGTGGGTCGACGACGAATATCGGGCACCGCCCCGCCTCGTCGGCGGTGACGACGAGACGGGAACCGTCCGCGCCCCAGGCCACCGACGCCGGCCACCGGTCCCAGTCGGTGGCGATCTCGACGAGAGATTCACCGAAGTTCATGCAACACAACGTGATCCGTGGCGCCCGATCCGGTGTGGAGTGCGTCTCACGAATGAAGGCCACGGCCGAGCCGTCGGGCGAGATTGCCGGCCTCCCGAGATCGGCCAGAGGGTCATCGGCGATGGTGGTGCGTTCACCGGTGCCGACGTCCACCCGCACCAGGACCTCACGCAGGGACGCGCCAGGTCCGGGCACCGACCACGACGTCACGACGAAGCGGCCGTCGGCACTGACGTCCAAGGCGGCCTCGCGCAGCCCCTGCCCGGGGGCGGTGGTCAGGTCGCGGACACCGTCGACGTCGAGGACGTGGGGTTCGGCGGGCCCGATGTCGTGATCCCAGTGACGCACCGGGTAGCCCGTGTGCAAGACGGCCGAGATCTCGTTGTCCTTGCGGAGCGCGCGCAGTCTCCGATCGTCGTCGACGGTGCGCGCCGATGGCAGCAGCGACGTCGTGACCAGGGTGCGCTCGGCAGCACGGGCGGTGTGCACCGCGTCGACGCCGCCGGGCAGGTCCAGCACGCTCACCGCCTCGCCACCGGCGGCGGGCAACCGCCACAGCGACGGCTTCGGATCGTCGGTGGCGTCGGCACCGGGCACGGGTCGGCCAGCGATGAACAACAGGTCACCATCGACGGTGAACGCCGGCGACGACTCCCCCTTGGTCCCGCGGGTGAGGCGCCGGGCGGGGCGCGCACCGGTGACGTCGAGTTCCCACACCGCGGTCAGGAACTTGGTGCCCTTGTCGTCGAGCTCGGCGATCGTCACGACGGCCCTGGTGCCGTCGGACGAGACCGCCAGGCCGGACACCCGGGGCAGCGCCAGGAACTCGTCGAGGTCAGCGAAGGGAGAAGCCGTCATGGCTCCTGCCTAACACGACGCGGTCAACCCGCGCTCACCTGAGCCACGGACGCGACCGCGACCGCCGGTTCCGCCGAACCGTCCTTGAGGTCGACGCCGGAGCGGCCCAGCTCCCGCGCCCCCGCCAGCAGCGAGACCAGCACGTGCGCTGCCCGCTGGTAGCCCAACCCGTCCGGGGGATGGATGTTGGAGACGCAGTTGCGCTCGGAGTCGGCCATGCCGGGCCGCGGACGGTAGGACAGGTAGGCACCGAGGCTGTCGGCGACGGACAGTCCGGGGCGTTCGCCGATGAACACCACCACCGCACCGACGCCCAGCCGGTGGGCGACGTGGTCGCCGAGGGCGACCCGCCCCTGCGACGCCACCACCGGCGGAGCCACCGACACGGTCGCCGGCAGCGCCGCCAGCAGGGCGGCCACCATCGGGACCGCGTGGGCGTCGACGGCGGCGGCGGACAGCCCGTCGCACACCACGATGCCGAGGTCGGCGTTCACCGGCTGCAATGTCTCGGGGTCGGCCAGCAGCCTGCCGAGATCCGGGCGTCGCAGATACGTCGGCCGGTCGGGGGCGAGGCTGTGCACGGTCGGCACGTCGGCGAACCCGAGCGCACCCAGTCCCGCCACCAGCGCCTCGACGTCGGCGGCCGAGTGCACGGCGTCACGCGCCATCGCGTGGGCGGCACCGAGCTCGAGCAGCGCGGCGGTATCCAGCGCGTCGCCCGCACGGCCAAGCCCGATCCGCGACCGGGTGCTCCCCCGCAGCCGATCCCAGAGGGCTCGTTCGGTCACCGCTCGTTCGGCGCTCACGCCGTGGCCGCCAGGGCGAGCAACCCTGAATCACTGGCTGCCAGCGGCCGGATCAGCCCGTCACCCCCGAGCATGTCGTGGGCGGCCAGCCACGTCTCGAACTCCGGCGCGGGCCGCAACCCGAGGGTGCGCCGCACGTAGAGCAGGTCGTGGAACGACAGACTCTGATAACCGAGCATGACGTCGTCGGCTCCGGGAACGGCGATGACGAAGGCCGTGCCGGCCGCGGCGAGCATCGTCAGCAAGACGTCCATGTCGTCCCCGTCGGCCTCGGCGTGGTTGGTGTAACAGACGTCGACGCCCATCGGCAGCCCCATCAGCTTTCCGCAGAAGTTGTCCTCGAGGCCCGCCCGCAGGATCTGCTTGCCGTCGTAGAGGTACTCGGGGCCGATGAAGCCGACGACGGTGTTCACCAACAGCGGTTCTACGGCACGGGCGACGGCGTAGGCCCGCGCCTCGAGGGTCTGCTGGTCGACCGGACGGCCGCCGACGCCGTGGTGGGCGTCGGCCGACAGCGCCGACCCCTGACCCGTCTCGAGGTACATGACGTTGTCACCGGCGGTGCCCCGCGCGAGCGACCGGCCCGCCTCCATGCCCTCGCGCAGCACGGCCAGGTCGATGCCGAACCCGCGATTGGCCTTCTCGGTGCCGGCCACCGACTGGAAGACCAGGTCGACGGGGACCCCCTTGTCGACCAGGTCGATCGTCGTCGTCACGTGGGTCAGCACGCACGACTGCGTCGGGATGGCGTACCGGGAGCGCACGTCGTCGAGCAGGCGGAGCAGCTCCCCCACGGCCCGAGGCGAGTCGGTCGCTGGGTTGATCCCGATCACGGCATCGCCGCTGCCCAGCAGCAGCCCGTCCAGGATCGCCGCCGCGACGCCCTGCGGATCGTCGGTCGGATGGTTCGGCTGCAAGCGGCTTGCCAGGCGACCCGGCAGTCCGATCGTGGACCGGAACGCCGCCGTCACGCGGGGCAGGCGGGCCACCGCAACCAGATCCTGGTTGCGCATCAGCTTGCTGACCGCGGCGACCATCTCCGGGGTGAGTCCCGGCGCCACCGCGGTGACCTCTGCCGCCCCGTCCGGTGCCGCGACGCGTTCGAGCAGCCAGTCCCGCAGACCGCCGACGGTCAGCGACGCCACCGGGAAGAATGCCGCGCGGTCGTGGGTGTCGATGATCAGCCGGGTGACCTCGTCGGTGTCGTAGTCGACGACGACCTCGTCGAGGAAGTCCTGCAGCGGGACGTCGGCGAGCGCGAAGCGGGCCGCGGCTCGTTCGGCGTCGGATCCTGCGGCACAGCCGGCGAGTTCGTCACCCGATCGAGCCGGGGAGGCCTTCGCCAGCAGGTCGACCAAACCGTCGAAGGCGTAGGTGGTTCCGGCCCGGGTATGGCGTCGTACGGTCACCCCTTCATGGTGGCGAGCGCCAGACCTCGTCCGGATGAACCCCGGTTAACATCAGGAAACGTCACGAGACCGAAGCCAGGCCACCACGCGGTCGCGGTAGGGCGCGATGCCCTTGTACTCGGCGAGGTCCGCTGGCAGTTCGGCGAGCACGCGGGCGGTGCGCTCCCGCCATGCTGCGACGGTGGCCAGGTCCTCGAGCGGTAGCAGGTAGGTTCTGATGAGGAAGCAGATGGCGCCGGTCTCGGGCAGCTTGATGAGGTGCTGAACCTCCACGCGCAGATGCACCAGCCGACCGAACGTCTCGTCGTCACCGGCGAGCGCCAGCGCCCGGTCCGGTGCCCACTCCGGGTAGCGCTCCATCGACAGGTCGAGGCGGCGCCCGATGGCGAAGGACCAGTTGGTCCGCCGGAACACCTCGTTGGGCTGCATGCGCAGGATGAAGTCCCTGGCGCGGGTGATGACGCCGCTCTCGCGCAAGCGCGGCACGGGACCGTGGATCTCGAGGAACTCCATGCCGACGTCGAACCCGAATGACCAGGCCGCCGCGAACGTCACGACACCGGCGTCGCCGAACAGTTCGCCCCCTCGTTGATCGAGCAGGACGACGTCCTCCTGGATCTGTCCGGCGATGTAGGCCAGCGGCTCGCAGGGCAGGGTCGACTCGTCGCCGACGACGAAGTCCTGCTCCACTGCCAGCCGGGCGTTGCGCCAGCTGAAGGCCATTCCGGTGTCGTCGTGGGGGCCGGCGAGGGACATGGTGTCCGGGTAGGCGGTGGACAACTCCCGCATCAGGGTCAACATGGCGTCCCAGCACGCAGGCCGCATGTGCGGCAGCACGGCATGACGCGTGGGGTCCGCCGCGAGGATCTCCGCGCGCTCGGCGAGCTCGCGCTCGTATTCGCTGTCCACGTCGATCACCCGGTGGCCCCACTGTCCGGCCGGCGTCGTCACCGCGATGCCGGCCGACTCGATGTTCGTGCTGTAGCGATAGCGGTCACCGGTGAAGGGAAAGGGAAACCCGGCGAGCAGGTGCTGGCCGGACGGCGAGGCGACGTTCGCGGTCGCGGTTCCAGTCGCGGTTCCAGTCACAGTTCCAGCTCCAATCGCTGCCCGGCGGCCCTGGATACGCAGCACATCACGGAGTCCCCAGTCGCTCGCTCGTCCTCGGTCAGGAACAGATCGCGGTGCAGGACCTCCCCCGCCCTCACCGTGACCCGGCACTCACCGCACACGCCGCGCCTGCAGAGGTAGGGAACGTCGTGGCCGCGCTCCTGCAGGGCCGCGAGCAATGAGACCCCCGACTCGACCGTGAATGTATCGCCGGTCACGGTCAGATGCACCTCGAACGGCGCGCCGGGTTCGAACGGGCCCGTCCCGAAGTGTTCGACGTGCACCCTGCTGGCGGGCCACCCGAGGGCCGTCGCCATGGCACCGACGTCGGCGACGAAGCCCTCGGGTCCGCAGACGTAGGCGTGGGTGCCCAGCGGTTGACGGGCCAGCGCATCGGCCAGCGCGGCAGTGAAGGACGCCCGCGCGGTGAAGACCCTTGCGTCGGCCGTCAGTTCCTCGACGTCGCGGAGGTGTGCGCCGCGGCCCTCCCGGTGCACGTACAACAATTCGACCTGCCGCCTCCACCGGCGGGCACCGCGTAGATGGGAAACCATTGGCGTGATCCCGATTCCGGCCGCCACCAGCAGGTGGCGGGTGGCCCGCAGCACCGGCGCGAAGGCGCTGCGAGGTTCGTGGACCACCACGGTGGCGCCCACCTCCAGCTCCCCGTGGATCCACTGCGACCCCCCGCATCCGTCCGGACGCTCCAGGACCGAGATGCCGTAGCTGGTCGGCGCGACCCCGTCGCTGGTCAACGAGTAGGCGTTGAAGGTGGTCCCGGGGTCCCCGGTCCCGCACGCCACGACGAGATGACTGCCCGGGACGAACGACGGCAACGGCCCGCCGTCGGGCCGGGCGAGTATCAGCGAGCGAACCCCGGGCACCGAGTCGTCGATGGCGACCACGATCAGCGTCAGGGAGATCTGCGCCAGGGACTTCACGGGTCCGCCCGCGCGGAGACATCCTCCGCATGGGCCAGCACCCCGAGGTGGGCGCCGATCCGCCGCGAGACGTGGGCCTGGACGGCGAGGCGGCGACCGCATCCGGCGCACTCGAGGACGTCGTCGAGCTCGACGGCCGCGCGTGTCACGGCCCGGCAGTGCACGCAGTACACGTCGCGGTGGGTGACGTCGGTGCTGGCCACGACGATCTCGTCGTCGCCGACGTGATGAGCCAGGGCGTGCGCGCGCAGGCGCAGGCAGAGGTTCGCCGGCCCGGCGATCATCAGCCGCCACCCGACCAGTGCACAGCTCAGGTCGGTCGTGACCGCGGCCAGGGCGGCGCGGTCGTCCGCGACGCGGTGCACGCGGGGGTTCGCGTCGGGATGCGTCGCAAGGATCTGCTTGGTCCAGTCGGCGACGATCAGGGCGGCCGGTCCGGTGGCGTCGGCACTCGAATCGATGGCGACCAGCGTCCAGTAGCGACCCGTGAGGTCCGCATTGCCGCGCCCGGGTGCGACGGCCCAGGCGGGCACGCTCGTGGTCTCGATGTCGGGTGTCATGGGCGATCGCCTTCGAGGAAACCACACCTTGGACGAACCGGCGTGAATCGCGACTCGCTCTGGGTTTGAAAACCCAACCGTGCTCTGGCAGGCTCGCCCCATGACCACCGACGTGAACCCCGCCACGACGACCGACCACGAGGGCTGGGGCGAGAAGCGCTCCAAGGTGGTCTCCTGGCACGACCCGGCACCGACGACGGCCGTTGGCCTGTCGATGGCGGGCATCGACTACCTGCGGGCCATGGTCGACGGCGCGCTGCCGCCTCCGCCGATCGCAGGGTTGATGGACTTCACGATGGTCGCCGCCGAACCGGGCCGGGTGGTGTTCACCTGCCGGCCCGACGAATCGGCGTACAACCCAATCGGCGCGGTCCACGGCGGGCTGGTCTGCACCCTGCTCGACTCGGTGGCCGGGTGCGCGCTGCACAGCACGCTGCCGCAGGGCAAGGGCTACACCTCGATCGAGATCAAGGTGTCCTACCTCAAGGGCGTGCGGGCCACCAGCGGACTGCTCACGGCGACCGGGACGGTGATCAAGGCGGGTGCGCGGGTCGGCTTCACCGAGGGCGTCGTCACCGACGCCGCCGGCGCCGTGGTCGCAACCGCATCCAGCACCCTGCTGGTGTTCGACCTCTGACCCACCGGCCGATACCGTCGCAGTGTGACGCCGCCACACTTCCTGATCGTCGGCGCGGGCATCTCCGGCCTGGCCACGGCACTGGCGCTACGGCGTCGCGGGCATCGGGTGAGCATCGTCGAGGAACGCACCGACACCTCGTCCGGGGCGGGAATCAGCATCTGGCCCAACGCGTTGGCTGCGCTCGACGAGATCGGGGTCGGTGACCGGGTCCGCGCATCGGGCGGCCGGGTGTCGGCCGGCGCGGTGCGCTGGTCCGATGGCTCGTGGCTTCGTCATCCCGCACCCGAGCGCATCGTCACCGCACTCGGCGAGCCGCTGGTCGTGATTCGCCGGTCGGCGCTGACCGCGATCCTGGCCGACGCACTCGACGGGGTGACAGTCGAATCAGGGCTGACGGCAACCGAACTCGTCATGACGGCCGCGGGCGTCAGGGTGTCGCTGTCGGACCGATCGACGCGCGAGGTGACCGCGGTGATCGGTGCCGACGGGGTCGGTTCCGTCGTCGCCCGCCATCTGAATGGACGACTGCGACATCGCTATACCGGATACACCGCGTGGCGCGGAGTGGCGACGTACCCGCTGGATCCCGATCTGGCCGGCGAGACCGTGGGCGTGGGAACCGAATTCGGTCACGTGCCGCTCGGATCGGGCCATACCTACTGGTTCGGCACCGAGCGTCGACCCGCGGGCACCGCAACGCCCGGCGGTGAACTCGACCATCTGCGAGCCAAGTACGGCCGGTGGGCGGACCCCATCCCCGCGGTGCTGGACGCGACCGATCCCGCCGACGTGCTCCGCACCGACCTCTACGACCGTGAACCGGCCAGGCAGTGGTCTCGCGGCCCGGTGGTGCTCGTCGGCGACGCCGCCCATCCGATGCGACCGCACCTGGGGCAGGGCGGATGTCAGGGACTGGAGGACGCCGCGGTACTTGCGCACTGCGTCGGTCCCGGTGCGGATCCGACGGCGGCGTTCAGCCGCTTCGCGGCGTTCCGCAAGCCGCGCACGCGCGCCCTGACGGCGGAGTCCAGATTCCTCGGCCGCGTCGTCAACGCCCGGCCCGCGCTGCTGGGTGCCGCCGCCATGCGCGCCTCGGCCGCGCTACCCGAGGCCGTGGTGACCCGCCATCTGGCGTGGGTGGCGGGACGCTCGGCCTTCGCGTTGCCGGATCGGGGTTGAGCGTCAGCCGGTGATCCGGTCGAAGGCCTGGGCGATCCGCTCCAGCAGCATCTCCCCGGCCCGGGTTCCGAACCCGACGCGGGTGATCGTCAGGACGTCGCGATGGGGCTGGGCGATCTCGGCACCGCAGTCGACCGTGGCCAACCTCGACCGGTTGTGTGGAGCCGAGAACACCGATGCCGGAAGCAGACCCACCGCCGCACCGCTGACGATCAACTCGACGGCGGTATGGCAGTCGCGGGTCTCGTGGCTGACTCGTGGATGGAATCCGAACTGTCCCGCCCAGCGCGACAACAGCTGCCGGTCGACGTCGCGGCGAGAACCCGCCACCCAGTCGGCGTCCATGCAGTCCGTCAGCGTCCTCGGGGTGCCCGTCGCCGAGGTGAGCACCAGCATCGGCTCCTGGCCAAGGAATCGCGCGTCGGTGTTCTCCCCCGACGGCGGTTGCTCCTCCGGCAGATAGCGGTGTGCGATGAGCACGTCGAGCTCTCCGGTGTCGATCAGCGAAACACCCTCGGCGGGTTCGACTTCGACGGTCTCGATGCGCGTGCGGGGAATGGTGTCCTCCAGCGCCGTCAACACCTCGGGAAGCAGGAAGCTCAGCGCGGTTCCGTACGCACCCACCCGCAGCACCACGCCGTCCCCGTCGGAGATCCGGCGGGCGGAGTCACCGAAGACCGCCGCGGCGGCCAACATGTCGTCAGCCGCCGCTGCCAGCGCACGCCCGGCCGCCGTCAACACCAGCCGACTGCCGGGCTTGCGAATGAACAGCATGGACCCACCGAGTCGGTGCTCGAGCGCGGTGACGTGCTGGGATACCGCCGACGGCACGTAGTCCAGCTCCGCGGCGGCCTTCGTGATCGAACCCAGCGCCGCGACCTTCGTGAAGCTGGCTAGCAGGCGCAGGTCGGCTATTTCAAGATTCGTGAAGGATTGTTTCACGAATCTTCACGCTACCTGGACAGCGGGGCCGGCGCAGCGCTCGTAGGGTCCCTGCTAACCCACGGACCAGCACACGAAGGACACGAGGCAGATGAGCGCTGAACCCAGTACCACCCAAGGACGCCACGACCTCCCCGACGGCACCGCGGCGGAGGGACTGCGCAAGAACTCCATGTCTTGGGTCGGCGCCGCCCTGCTCGGCGCCATCATCATGTCGCCCGCGAGCGGCCTCTACTTCAACTTCACCCCGATCGAGGCGACGGCGGGACCCGTCGTGCCGCTGATCTTCCTCATCGCCATCGTCGTGACCCTGCCCACCGCCCTGTCCTATGCCGCGCTGTCGCGTTCGCTGCCCAGCGCAGGTAGCGCCTACACCTGGGTTCGCTGCGCCATCGGACCCAAGACCGGAGTGTTCGCGGGTTGGATCCTCAACGGCTTCTACCTGCTGGCCCAGATCGTGCTGCCCGGCATCGGAGCGCTGTTCTTCAACGACATCCTCAGTCAGGCCGGTGTGCCCACCGGGTACCTCACCTGGGCGATCGGCGTCGTGCTCATGACGGTGATCGTGGCCGCCATCAACTTCCGCGGCATCGATCTCAGCCTCAAGGGCACCGTCATCTTCATGATCCTGGAGTCGGTGGTGGTCTTCGCGTTGATGCTGACGATCTTCATCGTGCAGACCGGCAACGGGTCGTTCACCACCGCCGACGTCGCCAGCTCCTTCACGCCGTCGGCCGCGACCGGAGGCACCGTAGCGATCTTCGCCGCGCTGGTGTTCGGCATTCAGGCCAACGTCGGCTTCGACGCCGTCTCCACGCTGGCCGAGGAGACGCACACGCCGCGCAAGTTCATCCCCATCGCCACCGTCGTCGCCGTGCTCGCGGTCGGGGCCTACTGGGTTATCACCGCACTCGGGTTCGTCGCCGCGTTCCCCGTGCAACAGGTCGTGGACGTCGCCGCCAGCGGCGGCACTCCGGTGTCGGCGATGGCGGACGAGTTCTGGGGCGGCATCGGCCAGCTGGTGATCTCGGTGATCGCGTTCACGTCGATCACCGCGATCTTCCTGGCGCAGAACGTCGCAAGCAGCCGGGCCCTGTACGCCATGGGCCGCCAGGGCACGGTCCCCGCCTGGCTGGGCCACCTCAAGCCCGGCGCACGGGTGCCCGGCAACGCGATGACCCTGGGCCTGGTGGTGACCGTCGTGGTCACCCTGGCACTCGGCGCCGGCCTGGGCACGGCCAGCCAGTACAACTGGTCGGCCACCATGGCATCGTCGCTGGCCCTACTCACCTACCTCGGTGTCAACATCGCGAACATCGTCTACCACTTGCGCTTTCAGCGCGGCCGGTTCCACGTGCTGATGCACGGCATCGTCCCGGTGATCGGCATCGCCGTGGTCTGCTTCGTGATCTACCGGTCCTACCTCGGGTCGCTGTGGGACGCCGGCTGGACGTTCGGCCGCAGCGTGCAGATCGCGGTCGTCATCTGGTTGCTACTCGGCGCCTGCTGGGTGCTCTACGTCCGCCGGGCGACGCCAGAGGTATTGCAGGTTTCCGAGATCGACTCGCAGATCGACCGAGCATGACGGCATACGTCGACCTGAGCATGCCGATCTCACCGGACATGCCGACCAATCAACCCGACCACTTCCCACCCGTGCTGAAGCCCTACTCGAACATCGCATCCGACGGCTGGGCGGGCACGGCGATCACCATCGACTCGCACTGCGGAACGCACGTGGACGCGCCGTCGCACTTCGTCGCCGGTGAGATCGGCGTCGACGAGATCCCCATCGACGTACTGGTCGGACCGGGCCAACGGATCGCCGTCGACACCAAGGTCGTCACGCCGAAGCACCTCGGGGCGGTGACCAGTGATCGGGTCGTCGTGCACACCGGCTGGAGCGACAGGGCCGAAAGCCCTGAATACCTGACGGGCTCAACGTATCTGAATGCCGACGCGGCTCTGCATCTGGTCAGCCAGGGTGTGCGACTGGTCGGCATCGACAGCCCCTCGGTGGACGCCCCCGGCTGCGACGACGTCCATCAGATCCTGCTCGGGCACGGCGTGATCATCGTGGAGAACCTTTCCAATACCGCCGCGCTGCCCGATCGCTTCGACCTGATCGTCAGCCCCCTGCGCATCGTCGGCGCCGACGGCAGCCCCGCGAGGGTCATCGCCGCCGTGTCGGAGTCGGCGGCATGACGCCCGGTTCGGGCCGCACCACGATCCGTGACCTCGAGGTCACCCGACTCGGCCTCGGGACCGCACCGTTGGGCGGGCTGTTCACGCCGGTGGCCGAGGACGATGCCACCTCGACCGTCGACGCCGCGTGGGACTGCGGGATCCGCTTCTTCGACACCGCCCCGCTCTACGGTTACGGCAACGCCGAACGCCGTCTCGGTCGGGCGCTCGAGAAACGGCCACGCGCCGAGTTCACCGTCGCCACCAAGGTCGGCCGCCTGCTTCGGGAGCCGTCCGCCATCGGATCGGCGGAGCTGGACACCACCCAGGAGTTCGACGGTCGGCCGTTCTACCGGGGCACCGGGCGCGAGGTGCCGGTCTTCGACTTCTCCTACGACGGGGCCCTGCGCGCACTCGAGGAGAGCCTCACCCGGCTAGGCCTCGACCGGGTCGACTTGGTCCACGTCCACGATGCCGACGATCACGTCGAACCCGCCATCGACGGTGCCTACCGTGCGCTGACCAAGCTCCGCGACGAGGGCGTCGTCGGCGCCATCGGGCTCGGCATAGATCATTGCGAACCCGCGGTGGAGATCCTGCGTGCCGTCGACCTGGACTGCGTCCTGATCGCGGGCCGATGGACGCTGCTGGACCAGAGCGCCGCGGTCGAGTTGCTTCCGCTCGCCGAGGCCCGCGACGTGGCGATCATCGCCGCCGGGGTGTTCAACAGCGGAGTGCTCGCCGACCCGAACGCACCCGGCGCCACCTTCGACTACGTGCCCAGCGACGCACTGATCACGGCGCGGGCCAACGAGATGGCGGCGGTGTGCGCACGACACGGCGTGCCACTCAAGGCCGCGGCACTGCAGTTTCCGCATCGGCATCCGACGGTCGCGGTGGTGCTCACCGGAGCCCGCACACCCGCCGAGCTCGTCGAGAACGCCACACTGGCCGACCTGTCGATCCCGGACGACCTCTGGGCCGATCTCGCCCTCGAATGCGGCGTGCCCACCACCGCATGATGGCGCTCACCTCCCAGCCGCACGGTTACACCGGTCGTCTCCGGCACGTCGACCTCACCACCGGTTCGATCTCCACCGAGGCTCTCCCCGAACGGGATTGGCGACGATACGTGGGCGGCGGCCTCCTCGGGGTACGGCATCTGCTGACCACGACACCACCGGGGCTGGACGCCTTCGATCCCGCTGCGCCGCTGATGTTCCTGTCCAGCGTGATCGGTGGCCACCACGCCGTCGGGTTGTCCAAGTTCACCATCGTCGCCAAGTCACCGCTCACCGGCGGGGTCGGCGAAGCGCGCGTCACCGGGCCGTTTGGCATGGCGCTCAAGGCATCCGCGTGCGACGGGCTGGTGTTGTGCGGACGCGCGGCCGAGCCGAGCTACCTGCTGGTCGACCCCGACGGCGCCCAGCTGCACCCGGCGCGCGACCTCTGGGGATTCGAGACCCAGGTCGCCACCGAAACCCTCAAGCAGCGCCACGGTGACGAGGCGGCGGTCGCGCTGATCGGTCCGGCGGGTGAGCAACTGGTGCGCTACGCGAGCATCCTCACCGAGTGGATCCATCCCGCGAACCGGATGGGCCTCGGCGCCGTCATGGGGTCGAAGAACCTCAAGGCCGTGGTCGTCGTCCCCGGTGACCTGCCCCCGGTCTACGACCCGGACGAGCTGGAGGCAGTCACCGAGGGGTACCGGCGACGGATGACGGACAATTCGCTGACCGCTTCGCAGCTATCCCCCGGCGGATTCGGCGGCTGGTTCCTCGAAGCCGGCCTCACGGGATACGCCGCGGTGCGAAACTTCGACACCAGCGTCCTGCCAACGTTTCCCGCGCAGACACCCGAAGAACTGGCGTCGAGGGTGACGGGTTCCGCAGGCAATTGTCCTGGTTGCCCGAACGAGTGCATCAAGCGCTACGCCAACGCGGTGGACGGACGACTCGGAGGTCTCGACGAGGAGGGACTGGCCGCGCTCGCCCTCGGGTGCGAGATCACCGACCTGACAGCCGCGTTGGACCTGCACGCCCGCTGCCACGCGCTGGGCCTCGACCCCGTCTCGCTGGCCGCGGTGTGGGCCCACGTTCGCGAACGGGGCCGCGATGACGGTGCCGGCCTGGCTACCGTCGTCGAGGGGATCGCTCGCCGGACCGACGGTTGCGAGCAACTCGGCGAAGGCGTGCGCCGCATGGCCGAGTCCGTTGGCGAATCCGATGCGGCCATGCACGTCAAGGGATTGGAGTTCGGCCGCTACGATCCCCGAGCCTCGGCCGGGCAGGCACTGGCCTATGCGATCAGCCCGTTGGGGCCCCGGTACGAGATCGTGGAGCACGACCTCGACTTCGACCCGGTGGACGGCCCTTCCGGCGCACTGACGCAGATGCGGACCCTGGGCACCGACGAGTGGGAACCCATGGAGAGACTCGACTCGGCCCGCGTCGCGCGCACCGCCACCCTGCTGGACCTGTGGAGCGGTTTGGACGCGCTCGGGCTCTGCCTGTTCGCCGGTCCCCCGATGAGGGAGTTGACCCAGCGCCACGTCGCCGAACTCATCCATGCCGTAACGGGTTGGCTGACGAGCGATCACGAGCTCTTCCTGTGGGGTCGACGCCGCTGGAACCTGATGCGGCTGTACAACCTGCGCGAAGGCATCGACGCGGCTGCCGACCGGCTGCCAGACCGCTTCTTCGACGATCCCATCGATGCCGGTCGACTTGCGGGGGCGGTCCTGGATCGAGCCACGTTCACCAAGTCCGTTCGGGAGTACTACGCCCTGGCCGGCTGGGACGATCTCGGCCGGCCCCTGCCGATCACGCTGGCCTCCCTTGGTCTGCTCTGGGCAGACACCACCTCCCCACTAGCGAAAGCTGCGACCGATCAACACTGACATGCGCTACCTACTCGCCTCCGACAACTGGTCGGGTGCCCATCCCGAAGTACTCGACGCCTTGATCGAGGCGAACGCCGGCGAGGAGATGAGCTACGGCCGCGATCGCTACACCGAGCGACTGCAGGAGATCATCAAGTCCCGATTCGGCTCGCGTGCCGAGGCGTTCCCGGTCTTCAACGGTACTGGCGCGAATGTCGTTGCGCTGCAGTCCATGCAACCGTCCTGGGGCGGGGTGATCTGCGCCAGCACCGCGCACGTCAACACCGACGAGGGCGGCGCCCCCGAACGGGTGGCCGGACTCAAGATGCTGCCGGCGCCGACACCGGACGGGAAGCTGACCCCCCAGCACGTGCGCGACCTGGCGCGCGACTTCGGCAACGTCCACCACGCCCAACCCTCGGTGGTGTCGATCACCCAGAGCACCGAGCTCGGCACGCTCTACACGCCCGACGAGATCGGCGTGATCTCGGAACTTGCCCACGGATACGGAATGTCGGTGCACCTCGACGGTGCGCGTCTGGCGAATGCTGCTGCTGCCCTTGACGTTCCACTTCGAGCACTGACCACCGACGTCGGAGTCGACGTCATCTCCCTTGGCGGCACCAAGAATGGGCTGCTGTTCGGCGAGCTCGTCGTGATCCTGGACCCGGCCCGGTCGGTGGGCATCGGATACATCCGCAAGTACACGATGCAGCTCGCGTCGAAGATGCGTTTCATCTCAGCGCAGTTCATCGCCCTGCTCGAGGGGGACCTGTGGCTGCGGGGTGCCCGTCAGGCGAACGCGCAGGCAGCGCTATTGCGCACGCTCGTCGAGGACGTCCCCGGCTTGAGGATCACTCAGCCGACCCAGGCCAATGCGGTCTTCGCCATCCTGCCACCGGCGATCGAAGACGCCGTGCGCCGGATCGCGGAGTTTCAGACCTGGAACTCCGTCACCGGCGAGGTGCGGTGGATGTGCTCCCACGAGACGACCGATGCCACCGTGCGCGGGTTCGCGGCGGCGCTGCACGAGCTGTCGGCCGGCCTCACCGCTGGGCGGTGAGCACGCCGAACGGGTTGAGCAGCGCGGTGCACATCTGACGCGGGTTGATGAAGCCGAGCAGTCCGGAGGTCGGCATGGCCTGGCAGCCGGTCGCAGGCGCGGCAGGCTGGGCGGGGCTGATCGTCGAGACGTTCCAGATGGCCGGGCTGCCACCCTGGGCGCCGCACTTGGGCCACGCGCCCGGACCCTGACTGGCCAAGACGTTCTCGGCGACGCGGATCTGCTCGGCACGCGAGGCGGTCGCGGGTGAGCCGACACCGCCGTTGGCCGTCCAGGTCGCCTGCTTGAACTGAAGTCCGCCGTAGGTGCCGTTTCCGGTGTTGGCGGCCCAGTTGCCCCCCGACTCGCACTGCGCGACGGCATCCCAGTTCATCGAGTCCGCGTGGGCGGTTCCCGTCGAAATCCCGGTGGACATGGCCATGGCGACGATGGCGAACGCGCCCGCGAGCAACACCAGCTTCAGGCTGGTGACGACGGTCCTGCCGATGCCGTTGATCTTCATGAGTGCGGTCCTTCCCCGACCGTTCGACACGAGGACCGCAGCAGGTGGAGCGTTATTGACGCGGTCACACGGTTATTCGGGGCGCCGATCTCGTGCGTTACACGAGCGACGAAAGTTCTTTATCGAGACGTGATGGAAACCAGAGAAAGCTGAGGTAGGAGGGTAGAAAGAGAAAGCAGCGCCGGGCGTGTCGCCCAGCGCCGCTCTCGTCCGTCGTGGCTGATCTACCCGCGACGGCCGCACACCGGCCACGCGCCGATGCCCTGGCTCTTCAACACGTTGTTCGCCACGCGGATCTGCTCATCGCGGCTGGCCTGGTGCGGGCTTCCAGTACCACCATTGGCGCGCCACGTGCTCATCGTGAACTGCAGGCCACCGTAGTAACCGTTGCCCGTCGCCGTGCTCCAATTGCCGCCCGACTCGCAGGCTGCCACGGCATCCCAGTTCACACCGTCGTCCGCATTCGCGGTACCGGCACCCATCAGCATCGACGCCATCGGGGCCACGGCAAGCGCCCCGGCGATGGTAGCCAGACCAAACGCCTTGCGGATTTTCTTCAACTTCGATCCTTTCGCCAAGCGCGCGCCAAGGACACCCGCGACGAGGCGGGCGTAGATGCCTGCAAACAGGCAGAAGGGGTTGGGTCGAGCCGTCTCGGTCGGGCTCGACAGTGGGCGGCCAGACATGCCGCGCCGAGCATCACGCCCAGCGGCTGCCGCGACGCCGGAAGGTTCCTGGGCCGGCGGCTGCCCCACTCACACGCAGGTTCGTGGTTTTGAAATTATTGCTTCGGTTGGGAAGACACATGCAACGTACAAAGCCTGCCCAGGAAAGTCATATGCGCTGAAGTGCGTGTCGACTCCGGATAACGGAACGGTAACGACGCGTTCACTCGCCGTTCGTGCAGGTCATCCCCATATTCGGGAAGCATCGAGAAATTCCTTCTCGCTACACATTTCGTGAGCCATCTCACGCACGTATTGTGACGTGACACACCATCGAGGAACCTCATCCGTCCCATGCGTTACCGAGATGGTCTCTCCGACATCACGATTGGTCCTCCCGTGCGTTTCCGCGCCCGATTGGTTCGCTGCCCGCCGACCGACGGCACTCCATGAGATCGGACGAAGACCGTTGCCCCACAGCATGTTCGCCGATCTGCCAAGGACGACGATCATCGCCAGTGATCTTCGATGGCCGACCTCGAGCGCTGTGCGCCAACGTCTTTCGCTTCATCGCAGCGATCCATGGGTCCAGCACCATGGCGTGCGGACCGTAAGCCATCATCGGGCAGTCGAATCGAGCCGACCATTCGGGAATCGAGCCGGGCTCGAAATCGTCGACCGTGATGGGCCCCTGCAGCGAGATCAGTTGCGCAGCAGACTGATTCGAGATTCGAGCCGAATGCCATCGGCCGAATTCACGCAACACCGCAGCGCCCCGCCCGTTGGGGACGATCGGCATTCGCGCCGAAGGTGCGAATTGGAGGCCCGAAGCGTCCCAATTCGCAATTTGCTGACGATTCAGCTCAAATCGGAGGGGGCGTTGACGTTGGTCAGCGCACGCTGCTCGGGTGCCATCACGACCCGCTGGGCGTCGACGACGTCGATCAGGGCCCGCATGCTGCGCTCGCCGGCGGCGACCAGCGCTTCGACCCGGGGAGCGAGGTCGGTGCGGTACACCCCTGCCAGGTAGTGGTCGCGGCCGTCCCACGGAAGCACGACGTCGGCGCCAAGGCGGACCGACGGCCCGACGAGCTCGTCGATCAGCTCCACGGTCAGGTAGGGCATGTCGACGGCGGAGACGAAGGCCCGTTCTTGCCCGGCCTCGGCCGCCGCACGCAGGCCTCTGGCCGTCGCGAGCAACGGACCGACACCGCGGACGTCATCGCGCAGCACCTCGGCATCCAGGGCGGGCAATGGCTGTCCCGGGGCGGCCACCACGAAGACGGGGGCGCAACGAGCGGCCAGCGTGGCAACCGCTCGTTCGACCAAGGTGCGCCCGGAGAACTCCATCGTCGCCTTGTCGCGGCCCATCCGTCGGGACGCACCGCCAGCCAGCACGACACCCGCGAGCGGAGCTCGCAATTCAGCACCCGCGAGCGGAGCTCGCAATTCAGCACCCGCGAGCGGAGCTCGCGTGCTCACCGCTACCGAACTGGTTACGGCCTCGACGTCACTGGACGTTCCACGTGTCCTTGCCACGAAGCAAGGATTGCAGAGCGGCGGCGTCGTGGGGCTTGGTTTCCATGGCAGAGCTGACCTGATTGCGGGCCATCTCGTCGTAGGTCGGGCGGTTCACCTGACGGAAGATGCCCATCACGGTGTGCTCGAGGTTCTGTTCGGACAGCCGCGATAGGGCGAAGGCGTAGGCCGGGTCGTCGATGGTCGCGTCGTGCACCACGATCTCCTCGACCGCGACGTCGGCGGTCTTGGCGACCTCCAGGCCGAAGCCGGACTTCACCACGCAGTACTCGCCGTCGGCGCCGAAGGTGATCGGCTGACCGTGCGAGACGCTGATGAGCCGTTCCTCGGAGCCCTCCTTGCGAAGGGCATCGAATGAGCCGTCGTTGAAGATCGGGCAGTCCTGCATGATCTCGACGAGGGCAGCGCCGCGATGCGAGGCGGCGGCCCGCAGCACCTCGGTCAGGCCCTTCTTGTCCGAGTCGAGCGCGCGACCGACGAACGTGGCCTCGGCGCCCAGTGCCAGGGACACGGGGTTGAACGGGTAGTCCAGCGAGCCCATGGGCGAGGTCTTGGTGACCTTGCCGACTTCGGACGTCGGCGAGTACTGCCCCTTCGTCAAGCCGTAGATGCGGTTGTTGAACAGCAGGATCGTGATGTTGACGTTGCGACGCAACGCATGGATGAGGTGGTTGCCGCCGATGGACAGCGCGTCACCGTCGCCGGTGACGACCCACACCGACAGGTCGTCACGGGCCAGGGCGAGGCCGGTGGCGAAGGTCGGGGCGCGGCCGTGGATGGAGTGCAGACCGTAGGTCTCGAGGTAGTACGGGAACCGGCTCGAGCAGCCGATGCCGCTGACGAACACCATGTTCTCGCGCTTCAGCCCAAGCTCGGGCAGGAAGCTGCGGATGGTGTTCAGGATGACGTAGTCACCGCAACCGGGGCACCAGCGCACTTCCTGGTCGCTGGCGAAGTCCTTCGCCTTCTGCGGCTCGTCGGTGGTCGGGACGCCGCTGATCTTGGTGAGCGCGGGCGTCAGCCCCAAGTCGGTGCCGATCAAGTCAGTCATGCGTCTGCTCCTACGCCGGTCTCCACGGTGGCCGCCGCCAACCGGGCGAACTTGGCCTTGTCACTTTCCTTGTCGCGCAGCGTCCCGTCCAGGGCGGAGTCGATGATGCTCTCGACCTCCTCGGCGAGGAACGCCATGCCCTCCACCTTCGTCACCGATTGCACGTCGACGAGGAACTTGCCCCGCAACAGCAGGGCCAGCTGGCCAAGGTTCATCTCGGGCATGACGACGGACCCGTAGCTGCGCAGGACCTCGCCAAGGTTGGCGGGTAGCGGGTTGAGGTGGCGCAGCTGCGCGTGGGCCACCTTGATGCCCTTGCGGCGGGCGCGCCGGCATGCCTCACCGATCGGCCCGTAGGAGCTGCCCCAGCCCATCAGCAGCAGGTCGGCCTCGCCGCTGGGATCGTCCACGACCAGATCCGGAACGGTGATGCCGTCCACCTTGGCTTGCCGCAGCCGCACCATCAGGTCATGGTTCTTTGGCTCGTAGGAGATGTTGCCCGAGCCGTTGGCCGACTCGAGACCGCCGATGCGGTGTTCCAGACCAGGCGTGCCGGGGACCGCGAACTGGCGGGCCAGCGTCTCGGGGTCGCGGGCGTAGGGCTGGAAGGGCTCACCTTCCTTGGCGAAGGTGTGGTCGATGGCCGCGAAGGTCGTCACGTCCGGGATGCGCCACGGCTCGGACCCGTTGGCGATGGCTCCGTCGGACAGCAGGATCACCGGGGTGCGGTAGGTCAGCGCGATCCGGGCCGCGTCGACGGCGATCTCGAAGCAGTCCGACGGCGACTGGGGCGCCAGCACCGGCACCGGCGACTCGCCGTTGCGGCCGTAGAGCGCCTGCAGCAGGTCGGCCTGCTCGGTCTTGGTCGGCAGACCCGTCGAGGGGCCACCACGCTGGACGTCCACGACGAGCAGCGGCAGCTCTGCCATCACGCCTAGGCCGATGGCCTCGGACTTCAGCGCCACGCCGGGACCGGAGGTGCTGGTGACACCCAGTGCGCCGCCGTACGAGGCACCCAACGCCGCGCCGATGCCGGCGATCTCGTCCTCGGCTTGGAAGGTCAGCACGTTGAAGTTCTTGTGCTTGGACAGTTCGTGCAGGATGTCCGACGCGGGGGTGATCGGGTAGCTGCCAAGCATCACCTGGGTGTTGGCCAGCTGGCCGGCCACCACGATGCCGTAGGCCAGCGCGGTGTTGCCGGAGACCTGGCGGTACTCGCCGGACTTCAACTTCGCCGGGGACACCTCGTAGGTGGTCCCGAAGGCCTCGGTGGTCTCGCCGTAGTTCCAGCCCGCCTTGAGCGCGAGGACGTTGGCCTCGGCGATCTCGGGCTTGCGGGAGAACTTCTCCCGAATGAACGTCTCGCTGTGCTCGAGTTCGCGGCTGTACATCCACGACAGCAGACCGAGCGCGAACATGTTCTTCGCGCGCGAGCCGTCCTTCTTCGATGCGCCGATGGATTCGACGGCGCCCAGCGTCAGCGTCGTCATCGGCACGGCCTGCACGACGTAGTCCGACAGTTCGTCGGTCTCCAGCGGGTTGGCCTCGTAGCCGACCTTGGCCAGGTTGCGCTTGGTGAACTCGTCGGAGTTGGCGATGACCAGGCCGCCGCGCGGGAGGTCACCGACGTTGGCCTTGAGCGCGGCCGGGTTCATCGCGACCAGCACGTCGGGGCGGTCACCGGCGGTGAGGATGTCGAAGTCCGCGATCTGGATCTGGAACGACGACACACCGGGCAGCGTGCCCTGTGGTGCGCGGATCTCGGCGGGGTAGTTCGGTTGGGTGGCAAGGTCGTTGCCGAACAGCGCCGCCTCGGTGGTGAACCGGTCTCCGGTCAACTGCATGCCGTCGCCGGAGTCGCCGGCGAACCGGATGACGACCTTCTCGAGCTTCTGCCGAGGGGACGAGTTCGTACCGGCTTCGCTGCCGCTCAAAGTCACGACCCCCTGCCTTTCACACTTGGTGAAGTGACGTCGTTCCCGTGTCGCAATGAGGGCGCTGAAGCGTCCGCGCCGCCGGGTCGACGACCACCCCGTTCTTATCTGTCACTGGGAGTACCGATTATTGCACTTCTCTTAGGGTGGGCTTTACCGGACCGCCTCGTGTCGCGGACGTTACGCATGCCGAAAGCGGCTGTTCAACGGCGCGGAGCCGGACGCCATGGCACCAGTTTGTGGTCTTGGTCACGTCGACCGCGTCGAAATTCCTAAGAACGGGGCTACTCACCGGTAGCCGACCAGCGAACCGAGCCGACCGGACTTGACACCTGTCGAGTCGCGGGCCGTACGACCTGCGGCTACACCCGATCCGAGGACGGGACCGGTAGTCGCTTCTCCAACTCGCGGGCCACCAGTTCGCTTGCCCGCTCGGCGGCGGCGACCGGGTCCGCACCCGCGGCCCGGTTGGCGACGTAGCACGCGGTGAACATGTCGCCCGCCCCCGTCGCCTGCACACCCGTGACCCGCCACGCGGCGGGTACGCGGACGACGTCGCCCTCGGTGTAGATGTCGCATCCCTCCGAACCCAGGGTCACCAGGATCTCGGGCACGCCCAGCCGTTCGGCGGTCTTGGCGCCGAACCGGCCGTCGGCCACGATCACGGCTTCGTCCTCGGCGAGCTTCAGGACGCTGATGTCGCGGAGCAGACCCTGCGGGTAGTGGCGGTCCACGGCCAGCGGACCCACCCGGTCCGCTCGGACCAGACCCTGGCCGTCGTAGGCCACCCGGTGGCCGCGCTCGGCCAGCAGCGCCAGCGTCTCCTCGGGGAAGTCGGCCCGTAGCAGCGGCGCCAGGTGCACCCAGGTGGTCTCGGGGTTGGCGGCCTCGATCTCGGCGGCACCCCAGACGGGCCCCAGCGCGGTGACCGACATCTCCCGATGGTCGACGTCGACGTAGTCGAGCTGAAAGCCTGCGGTGCGCTCGGAGTCGATGATGCGCACCAGCGAACCGAACCGGTCGAGCACGGCGGCGAAGAGTTGGTGATCCTCACGGGCGCCCATCGCGACGATCTGGCCGGTTCCGCCGGCATACTCCAGCGCCACGCCGGCGAAGGACGCACATCCGCCCGGGCTGGGCGCGGCACCGTCGATGACGTCTATTGCGAGGTTGCCGAGGACGGTCACACCGTTGATGAGCTGTGGCCGCACCGATCGAATCTCCTGATCTAAGTCGGCGCGCCGGAGTCGCCGTGAGGGAAAAGGGTATCTGGCGACACTGAGAATCGACGACCCCAAACTCAGTTGGGCAGGTTGAAGGGGGTGATCACCTGGATTGGCGTGGGGCGCGCGGGCTCGCCGGGCAGGGCCCCGTGGCGGTGCAGGATCTGCCGCATCGCCAGCCGGGCGTCCGCCCGCAGGTCGTTGTGCAGGACCACCGAGATCCTGCCGTCACGCAGCAGTCGACGGTTGTCGGCATCCAGATCGTGGGCGACGAATACCCGGCAGGGCCGCCCCAGCCGCTCGAAGGCGGCCACGGTCGCGGTGTTGCCGCCACCGACCGAGTAAACCGCCTCCACCGAGGGGTGGCGCTGCAGCGCCTCGAGGACCAGCAACTCGTTGGTCTCGTCGATGCCGTCGCTGTCGCTGACCTCGACGACCTCGTGTCCCGATCCCCGTAGCGCCGACCGGAAGCCGACCTCGCGCTCCCCCTCGCCGCGAAACACCGCGCCGCTCAAGGTGATCAGCACACCGGCCGGCGGTGTCCCGCTTCGCCCCGGCCCCCCGAGCCACTGCCTCATCAGGTACGCCGCCGTCATCCCGGCCCCGTGGTTGTCGATGCCGACGTACGCGCACCGCCCGCTGGTCGGGACGTCGGTCGTGTAGGTCACGACGGGGACGCCCGCGGAGACGAGGCGGTCGACGGCCTCGGCGACCTCCGGTGCGTCCTGCGCCTTGAGCACGACGCCGTGGCTGCCCCGGATCTTGGCAAGCTCGTCGGCCATCTGCGCCGGCGATCCCGACTCCCACAGGTGGAACCGGGCGCGCAGCAGCGCCGGCGCGAAGGCGGGCAGCTCCGCCTCCACGGCCGCGCGAAACGCGTCGGAGAACCGCCGCGGGGTCTGCATCACCACGTCGAGCAGGAAGCGGCGGCCGTTGAGGCGCAGTTGGGCACGCTGCTTGTCGAGGTCCGCGATCGCCTGCGCCACCTCGGCGCGGGTGTTCTCCCGGACCCCGGGTCGCTCGTTGAGCACGCGGTCGACGGTGGCCTCACTCAGCCCCGACTGCTGGGCGATCTCGCGAACCTTGTAGCGATGGGCCATCCGCCTTCTTCCCTTCGCGTTTCGTTCCGCCGCAGTCTTACTCGGCGGAACCAAGTGTGGAGCAATCACTCAGCGACTGATGGGTTTTTGATGGTTTTCTGGTGTTGATTGCGGTCCAGGTCACAGTGAGACTAGCTGTCATGGCTTCCCCACTCACCACGTCGCACCGCGTGTGGATCGAGGCGCCCGACTGCGAGCTCGACGACTTCCGGGCCGTCGTGTCGGTGGCCACCGACCAGGCGGACTATCCCCTCGCCAGTGACGTCCGCCTGGGCGCCCTGGTCTATTCCGCCGCGGCGATGGCCGCCGCGGACCGCCGAGAACTGCAAACCGAGCTGATCCGCGCCCTCGCCGACGGACCGGGTGTCGTCGTCTTCGAGGGCGCATTCGACGACGCCGTCGTCGACCGGACCAGCGATGCGTTCGCGGCCCTCATCGCCGAGCAGCGCGCGGCGGGCGGGGCCGCCGGCGATCACTTCGGCAAGGCCGGCGTCAACGACCGCCTCTGGAATGCCGCCCAAAAACTGGCGCTGCACTCTCCCGAGGTGTTCGCCGAGTACTACGCCAACGACGCGCTGGCGGTGGTCTGCGAAGCGTGGCTGGGCCCCCGGTACCAGGTCACCTCACAGGTGAACGTCGTCAATCCCGGTGGCGGCGCCCAAGTTCCGCACCGGGACTACCACCTCGGCTTCGTCGACGTCGACCAGCTGGCCGCCTACCCCGCGCACCTGCACCGCATGTCGGCAGCGCTCACGCTGCAGGGCGCCGTCGCGCATTGCGACATGCCGCTGGAGAGCGGGCCGACGATGCTGCTGCCGCACTCGCAGAAGTTCGTCGGCGGGTACGTCGCGTTCCATCGGCAGGAGTTCATCGACTACTTCGCCGAGCACATGGTCCAGCTGCCGCTGCGCAAGGGCGACGCGGTGTTCTTCAATCCCGCGCTGTACCACGGCGCCGGAGCCAACACCTCGAGCGACATCCGCCGGATGGCCAATCTGCTGCAAATCTCGTCACCATTCGGCCGCGCGATGGAATCCCTCGATCGCGCCGCGATGGTGCGCGCCGTCTACCCCGCGCTGCGGCAGATGAAGGCCGCCGGCCGCTCCGAGCGCGAACTCCGCAACGCGGTGAACGCGACCGCCGAGGGCTACGCGTTCCCCACCAACCTCGACCGGGACCAGCCGATCGGCAGTCTGGCCCCGCTCAGCCAGGTCGACACCGTCCTGGCCGCCCTCGCCGACGACCTCACCCCAGAGGCCCTCGACACCGCACTCACGCAGCACACGACCAGGAGGATCCCATGACCACCCTCGGCGTAATCGGATTGGGCCGCATCGGCGCCTTCCACACCGAAACCCTCAGCGGGCTAGACGGTTTGGACGGACTGGTGATCACCGACGAACGCACCGACGTAGCGCAGGCGGTGGCGGCCAAGCACGGCATCAAGGCGGTCGAGTCCGTCTCCGAGCTGCTGTCCTCCGGCATCGATGGCGTCGTGGTGTCCGCGGCGACGCCCGCGCACGCCGAGCTCGTCCTGGCCGCGGTCGAACGCGGCATCCCCACGTTCTGCGAGAAGCCGATCGCCTCGACCGCCGCCGAGAGCGCCCGGGTCGCCGAGGCGATTCTGACTTCGGGCGTCCCCGTCCAGGTCGGCTACCAGCGTCGGTACGACGCCGCCTTCGCGGCGGCCAAGCGCGCCGTCGACGACGGTTCGCTGGGCACCATTCACACGGTGCGCAGCACCACGATGGACCCCGCTCCCCCGCCGATGGACTACATCAAGGGTTCCGGCGGGATCTTCCGCGACTGCGCCGTGCACGACTTCGACATCATCAACTGGATCACCGGGCAACGTGCGGTCGAGGTGTATGCGACCGGCACCGTCCAGGGTGACCCGCTGTTCGCAGAGTACGGCGACGTGGACACCGCCGCGGTGATCGTGAAGTTCGATGGCGGAGCCCTCGGCGTGGTGTCCAATGCCCGCTACAACGCGCGCGGTTACGACTGCCGGCTGGAGATCCACGGCTTCGACGACAGCGTGGCCGCCGGTTGGGACCAGGGTGTCCCGGTGCGAAACACCGACCCCAACGCCGACTTTCCGCAGGGACCCGCGCACCACTTCTTCATGGACCGCTTCACCGCGGCATTCCGGACCGAGCTGGCCGCGTTCGTCGAAGTCGCCAAGGGAGGACCCGTTCAAGGCGCGACGGTCGCCGACGCAGTCGAGGTCGCCTGGCTGGCCGAGGCCGCCACCGAGTCCCTGCGCCGCGGGGCGCCGGTCACGATCGCGGAGGTGCGGAACGCATGAGCACTCGCCAGATCAGTGACCGGGGAATCAAGATCGCCGGAGCACCCATCTCCTGGGGCGTGTGCGAGGTGCCCGGCTGGGGCTACCAATTGGAGCCCGATCGGGTACTTTCCGAGATGCGCGGGGCCGGGCTGACCGCCACCGAGCTGGGGCCCGAGGGCTTCCTCCCGACGGACACCGACGAGCTGAAAACGGTGCTGCGCGAAAAGGATCTGGCCTGCGTCGGCGGCTTCGTCCCCGTCGTGCTGCACCGCGCGGATCACGATCCGGCCGATGACCTCGCCGGCCCGCTCGAGTCGTTGGTCGCCGCGGGCGCCGGCGTGGTGGTGCTGGCCGCAACGACGGGGGCTGACGGCTATGACTCCCGGCCGGTACTGGACGATTCGCAGTGGTCGACGCTACTGGCCAACCTGGACCGGCTGGCGGGCATCGTCACCGACCGCGGTCTGCTCGCCGTGCTGCATCCGCACGTCGGGACGCTGGTAGAGACGCACTCCGACGTCGACCGCGTCCTGGCGGGGTCGACGATCCCGCTCTGCCTGGACACCGGTCACCTGATGATCGGCGGCACCGACCCGCTAGAACTGGCCAAGGCCGTGCCCACGCGCATCGCCCACGCCCACCTCAAGGACGTCGACGCCGCGCTGGCGGCCAGGGTCCGCACCGGCGAGCTGACCTACACCGACGCGGTGAAGGCGGGAATGTACACCCCGCTCGGCACCGGTGACGTCGACATCGCCGGAATCGTCTCGGTGTTGCGGGACAACGGGTTCGACGGCTGGTTCGTGCTCGAGCAGGACACCATCCTCGACGGTGAACCTGCCGGCGAAGGTCCGGTGCGCGACGTGAAGACGAGCGTCGACCACCTGCTGCGGGTCACGTCGTGACGTTGCGCATCGGCGTCCTCGGCGCCTCGCGCATCGCCGAGCAGGCGATCGTCGGCCCGGCGGCCGAACTCGGTCACCGGCTCGTCGCGGTCGCGGCGCGCGACCCTGCACGCGCGGAGGCCTTCGCCGAGAAGTACGGCGTCGAACGGGTGGTGGACGACTATCAGGCGGTGATCGACGACGCCGAGGTGGACGTCGTCTACAACCCGCTGGCCAACGCGCTGCACGCACCGTGGAATCTCACGGCGATCGCGGCCGGCAAGCCGGTGCTCAGCGAGAAGCCGTTCGCCCGCAACGCCGACGAGGCTCGACGCGTCGCCGAGGCCGCCACCGCGGCGGGCGTGTCCGTGCTGGAGGGTTTCCACTACTTCTTCCATCCCGTCACCCAACGGGCGTTCGCGTTGGCCGGTGACGGCACCCTCGGCACCATCACCCACGTGGAGGTGCGGATGGCGATGCCACCGCCGGCGGACGACGATCCCCGCTGGTCGCTGGAGATGGCCGGTGGAGCGCTGATGGATCTGGGCTGTTACGGCCTGCACGTGATGCGTTCCCTGGGCCGTCCGTCGGTGCCGGGTGTCGGCGGACCGCCGTCGATCCTCGGCGCCCGTGCCGAGCAGCGGGCCCCTGGCGTGGACGCCTGGTGCGACGTGGAGCTCGGCTTCCCCGGGGGTGCCACCGGACTGGCCACGCATTCGATGGTGGCCGAGGACTATTCGTTCGTCATCCGCATCGTCGGGACCACGGGCGAGGTGCTGGTGCATGACTTCATCAAGCCCAACACCGACGATCGTCTGACACTCACCACCGCCGCGGGCACGACCGTCGAACGGCTGGGGACCAGACCGTCCTACACCCATCAGCTGGCGGCGTTCGCCGCCCACGTCGAGCGGGGCGTGCCGCTACCGTTCGGCACCGCCGACGCGGTGGCGAACATGGCGTTCGTGGACGACGCGTACCGCGCCGCGGGCATGCGGCCGCGGTGAGCTACGGGCGCTTGCCGCCGCGCCGGGTCCGCGGACGGGTCGCGGCGCGCTCGTGCCAGCGCAACCGCAGCAGCAGTACCTGGCGATGGGCACGGAAGGACAGGCTCAACGGGTCACGCCAGGCCGACGTGCGCGCCGCTCGTTCGTGATCGATGTCCACGGGTCGATTGTGCCGGGTGCGGGCGACGTATGCGTGGTGGCACGCGTCACGCGCCGGCGTCGGACGGATTAACAATCGCCCAACCCTACTGTGGGTGACGGCTCTGCTCGGCTCGAATCTCTAGTACTCAGGAGCGCTCGATGATGATTCCCCGCCACCTGGACGCGGTGCCCGCGTGAGTGCCTTCCAATTGGCCGTCAGCGCCGAGATGGTGTTCACCGACCTCCCGATCGTCGAGCGGGTCCGGCGCATCCACGACCTCGGCTTCGCCGCGGAAATCTGGAGCTGGCACGACAAGGACCTGGCCGCCCTGGCCGCGACCGGAGCGACGTTCACGTCGATGACCGGATATCTGCACGGTGACCTGATCGACCCGCAGACGGCGGACGAGGTGGTCCGCACCGCGGAACTGAGCATCGCCGCCGCGCAGACCCTCGGCGTCACGCGGCTGAACCTGCACACCGCCGAACTCGTCGACGGACTGCCGGCACGGCCACGCCTGCGGGCCGGCGGTGCGATGTGGACCACCGCCCTGCGGACGCTGGAGCGGCTTGGCGAACTGGGTGCCGCGGCCGGTGTGACGTTCTGCGTCGAGAACCTCAACACCATCGTCGATCATCCGGGCGTGCCGCTGGCGCGCGCCAAGGACGTCCTCGCCCTGATCGAGGGTGTCGGGCATCCGCACGTGAGGATGATGCTCGACCTGTATCACGCGCAGATCGGCCAGGGGAACCTGATCGAGCTGGTCCGCCGCTGCGGACCCGCCATCGGCGAGATCCAGGTCGCCGACGTCCCGGGCCGGTGTCAGCCCGGGACGGGCGAGATCTACTTCCCGGCGGTGGCAAAGGCCTTGCGCGACATGGACTACCGCGGCACCGTCGGACTCGAGGGCTATGCCGCCGGTGACGACGTCGACGCGCTCGAGGCGTTCCGCGCCGCCTTCAGCGGCTAGGAGCCGAACCGGTCCGCGAGACGCTGCAGGGTCGCGGTGATGCCCTCGGCGTTCTTCTTCTCGTAGCCGAACGCGGTGATCATGAACGGCAACTTGGCGGTGCTGTAGTCGAACGTCTCGGTGACCTCCGTGACGGTGTCGTCACCCGGCGTCGCCTGCACCAGTTCCCACCGCCACTTGTGACCGAGCGGATGCTGCCACTCGATGACCTTGCCGTCCTGCCGCTCGGTGACCGTCGACGTGATCTTGTAGGGCAGCCCGAACTGCTTCATGCCGACGGTGAACTCGTCACCGACACCGGGCTGGTGGGGTCCCTTGACGTCGATGTCGCGGACGGTGCCGGAGCCGTCGAGCTCGGGATGGCGGTGCGGGTCGGCGACGATCGCGAAGATCTCCGCCGCGGGCGCCTTGACCAGAACCCGCCTGGCTACTCGCTGCGGGCCGGCGTCGACCTTGGACACGGTTGAAGTCGTCATGTCCCGAGGCATACCCGCCCCTGCACCGGCGAACACGTGCCCGGCTACTTGCGGGCGAGCTCGTGGCTCAGTGCCTCCAACTCGTCACCACCGGCCATCTGCTGGGTGAGGTGCTCGAGGCTGATCTCGTCGTAGCCGCAGTCGAGTTTCTGCCGTCCCCGGTTGAGCAGCACGAAGTGGTCCCCCACCATGTGGGCGTGGTGCGGGTTGTGGGTGATGAAGATGACCCCGAAACCCTGATCCCTGGCGGCGGTGATGTAGCGCAGCACCATGCCCGACTGCTTGACGCCCAGCGCGGCCGTCGGCTCGTCGAGGATGAGGACGCGCGCTCCGAAGAACACCGCCCTCGCGATCGCCACGCACTGGCGCTGACCGCCGGACAACGAGCCGATCGGCGCGTCCACGTCGGGCAGGTCGATGCCCATCTTGTGCAGTTCGGAGATCGTGGTGGCCCGCATTGCGTTGATGTCGAGCGACCGGAGGAAGCCCTTCTTGCGCAGCTCCTGGCCGAGGAAGAAGTTGCGCCACACCGGCATCAGCGAGACCACCGCGAGATCCTGGTAGACCGTCGAGATACCGTTGGCCAGAGCGTCCTTCGGCGATTCGAACTCCATCGGCCGGCCGTCGACGAGCAGCTCACCCTCGGTCGGCTTGTGCAACCCGGCGATGATCTTGATCAGTGTCGACTTGCCGGCGCCGTTGTCGCCGAGCACGCCGGTCACCTGTCCGGCGCCAACGCGCAGGTTGATGTCCTTGAGCGCGATGATGTTTCCGTAACTCTTGCCGACGCCCTTTAGTTCGACGAGCGGCACGTCACCACCCGAGGGAGACTCCGAGAGCGGCACTTCAGCAGTTGTGGTCATGTACTCACCTTTTCGCGGCGTAGTTGCGGAAGACGTTGTTGGCGATCACGGCGAACAGCAGCATCGCGCCGAGGAAGAACTTGAACCAGTCCGGGTTCCAGCCCGCGTATACGATGCCCTGGTTGGTCATGCCGAAGATGAACGCGCCGATGAGCGTGCCGATCGCCGTGCCATATCCACCCGTGAGCAAGCACCCGCCGATGACCGCGGCGATGATGTAGAAGAACTCGTTACCGATGCCCTGCCCGGATTGAATCGTGTTGAACGAGAACAGCAAATGCATGCCGACGAACCAGGCGCAGAAGCCGACCGTCATGAACAGGCCGATCTTCACCTTGGTGACCGGAACGCCGACCGCGCGAGCGCTGTCCTGGTTGCCGCCGACCGCGAAGATCCAGTTGCCGATCCGGGTCTTGAACAGAACGTAGGTGGCGATCGCGGTGAAAAGGATCCACCACAGCACGGTGATGCGCACCGAGACCGGACCGAGCTGGATCGAGGAGGCGAAGACCACCTTGCCGGAATCGAAGCCCGACATGTCCGACACGCTTGGCGTGGCCACCTGGCCGGCCACCAGCTTGGTCACGGCCAGGTTGACGCCGGTGAGCATGAAGAAGGTACTCAGGGTGATCAGGAAGGACGGGATCTTGGTCCGCATCACCATGTACCCGTTGAAGAACCCGACGGCCAGCGCGACGATCAGCGAGATGGCCGCACCGAGCCATAGGTTCAGATGCAGGTTGTACGAGATCATCGAGGCGGCAAGCGAACTCGTGGTGACCGCGACGCCCGAGGAGAGGTCGAACTCGCCGCCGACCATCAGCAGACCGACGCCGACCGCCATGATGCCGATCGTCGAGCTGGCGTACAACACGGTGGCCAGCGACTCCGGTGAGCGGAACGGGGGCGCCACCGCCAAGAAGAAGATGAAGATGCCGACGGCGCCAACACCCGCCCCCATCTCGGGTCGAATGAGGATGCGCTGCAGCCGGTTCTGCTCCTTGACGCGTTCATCGCGTACGACCTGGTGCGTCCCGAGGTCGAGATCTGCCTGTGTAGTCATGATGCCTCTCTGTCGCCCGGAGGGGTTAACGTGTGCCGGCCTTGGCGAGCGCCGCCACCGCGTCGATGTTCGACTTGTCGATGAACGACGGCCCGGTCAGCGTCGGGGCGCCGCCGCCGATCAGGTTCTTGTTGTTGATGTAGAGCCACAGCGCATCGATGGCGAGGTACCCCTGCAGGTACGGCTGCTGGTCGACGGCCCACTGAACCTGACCGTTCTTGATCGCGTCGACCAGGGCGGCATTGGTGTCGAAGGTGACGATCTTGGCGTTGCTGCCTGCGTTGCCCGCCGACTGAACGGCGGTCAGGGCGATGGGCGCGCCGAGCGCGACGATGTGGTCGACGGTGGGATCCTGCTGCAGCTTTGCAGTGATCGTGGACTCCACCGAGGGCATGTCCTTGCTGTTGACGTTGAGGATCTCGGTGCTGCCCTTGAAACCCTGCGTCACGCCGGCGCAACGGGATTCGAGGGCGACCTGGCCCTGCTCCTGGATCACGCAGATGATCTTCTTGGCGCCGTCGGCGTTGAGCTTCTCACCCGCGGCGATGCCGGCCAGCTTCTCGTCCTGGCCGAAGTACTCCTGCACGCCCATCTGCTTGAAGTTGTCGAAGCCGGAGTTGAACGCGGTGACGGGGATGCCGGCAGCCAGGGCGGCCTTGACCGCGGGCGCCATCGCGTCGGGCTTGGCGAGCGTGACGGCGATGCCGTCGACCTTGCTGTCCAGGGCGCTCTGCACCAGGTTGGCCTGCGCCGGCGCCTCGGGATCCGAGGAATAGCGCAGCTCGATGTTGTCCTTGTCGGCGGCAGCCTGGGCGCCCTTGCGGATCAGATCCCAGAACGAGTCGCCCGGCACCTCGTGGGTGATCATCGCGACGACGGCGCGCGGGGTGTTGACGCCACCACCGGTGCCGCCACCGCCGCCGGACTCGGCGGGCTTGCCACCGGTGCTCGAACACGACACTAGCCCCAGGGCAATGACCCCGGCTCCCGCGGCGGCTGCCAGCCGATTGAACTTCATCGTCTCTCCTCGTCTGCGAGTGCCGTACGCCACGGCGCTTGAGACGATGTAATACGGGTCACAGCCGAAAGTCAATACTTTGTTCGGACATTAGGACTGCACGTCATATGCCAAGACATGAGGCGGGCTTAGCCAGCGACTCCGGCGCACGGTCGCCCGGAGAACCCGCTCACCGGTCGACGAGCGTCGTCTCGAAGTAATACCGGGATGCGCGGTAGCAGTGGTCGCCGTACTCCACGGCTTTGCCCGAATCGTCGAAGGCAGTCCGGCTCATCGACAGCAGCGGGGCGCCGACCTTCTCGGCCAGCAGCTTGGCCTCGGTGCGCGTGGCCGGTCTGGCGCCGATGCGCTGCCGCGCCAACCGGATGTGCACGCCGCGGGTGCGCAGCGCCTGATAGAGGCCGATGCGCTCGAGTTCCGCTGACTCCGGGGCCAATTCGACGGGCAGGTAGTTCACCATCACCGCGAGCGGTTCGCCGTTGGCGCGGCGCAGTCGCCGGATCGTCACGATCTCGTCGCCACTGGCCAGGTTGAGTTGGGTGGCCACCTCGTCGTCGGCCTTGCCGACCTCGTAGGCGAGCAGCTCCGTCGTCGGGTCCTGGCCCGCCCTGGCGAGGTCGTCGAACAGACTGGTCAGCTCGACGCGACGGTGCACGGGGTTCTGAACCACCTGGGTGCCGACGCCGCGCTTGCGCACCAGCAGGCCCTTGTCCACGATCTCCTGGATCGCCCGGCGCGTCGTGGGCCGGGACAGCGTCAGACGCTTGGCAAGGTCCAATTCGTTCTCGAAGCGGTCCCCCGGAACCAGGTCGCCGTCCCGGATCGCCGCCTCGATCGCTTGTGCGAGTTGGTAATACAGCGGCACGGGGCTCGATCGGTCGAGCTCGACCTCCAGCGGCACGTCGCCTCCCGTCTCGGGGACCAGACAAACTGCGGACAAGGGTAACACCGTATTGACCGCAAGTCTGAATGTCAGGACAAACTATTGACAGAGCGGAGTGACGCGGGGCACAGTCATGGGGCGAGCCCTTCAACCACCGCCCCGGGAGCTGACGTGTCCACCTCACAGCCGTTCGACGTGCTGGCCATCGGCCGCAGCGGCGTCGACATCTATCCACTGCAGATCGGCGTCGGCCTGGAGGAGGTCACCTCGTTCGGGAAGTTCCTCGGCGGTAGTGCCGCCAACGTCGCGGTCGCGGCGGCGCGGTTGGGCAATCGGGCGGCGCTGATCTCCGGAGCCGGCGACGATCCGTTCGGCCGCTTCGTCCGGGCGGAGCTGGAGCGCCTCGGTGTCGACAACCGTTACGTCGCAACGCACGCCGCATATCCGACCCCGGTCACGTTCTGCGAGATCTTTCCCCCCGACGACTTCCCGCTGTACTTCTACCGCAAGCCCAGCGCACCGGACCTGCAGATCACCCCGGCGGAGATCGACGCCGACGCCGTGCGGGCCGCACGGCTGTACTGGTCGACGGTCACCGGGCTGTCGGAGGAGCCGAGCCGGAGCGCGCACTTCGCGGCATGGGAGGCGCGCGGGGCGAGCGAAGCGGCGTGCAGAAGTGGCGGCCGTGCGCCGCTGACCGTCCTCGACCTCGACTACCGGCCGATGTTCTGGGACTCCCCCGCAGCCGCCACCGAACAGGTCCAGCGGGCCCTGCAGCACGTCAGCGTCGCCGTCGGCAACCGCGAGGAGTGCGAGATCGCGGTCGGCGAGAGCAACCCGCGCAACGCGGCCGAGGCGCTGCTGGACCTGGGTGTCGAGCTGGCGATCGTCAAGCAGGGACCCCGCGGCGTGCTGGGCAAGACCAGGCACTCCTCGGTCACCGTGCCCCCGAACGAGGTGGACGTCGTCAACGGCCTCGGCGCGGGAGACAGCTTCGGCGGCAGTCTCATTCACGGTCTGCTGCACGGCTGGCCGCTGGAGAAGACGCTGCGCTACGCCAACGCCGCGGGCGCCATCGTCGCCTCCCGCCTCGAGTGCTCGACCGCCATGCCCACCGCCGCCGAGGTCGCGGATCTGGCCGAGCAGACCGCCGTGGAGGCCGTCAATGTCTAGCGCACCGTCCGGGGTCCGATGCCAGGACTACGCCACCGTCACCGATCTACGCGCCGCCGACCCAGGCGCCGTCGCCCGCGCCTGGGCGAGCCGCACCACCCGCCCGACGATCCAGGGCGACGGCCGGCTGATGATCGTCGCCGCCGACCACCCCGCGCGTGGCGCACTGGCCGTGGGCAATCGCCCGACGGCCATGAACAGCCGCACCGATCTGCTCGACCGGTTGCGCACCGCACTCGCCGATCCGGGGGTCGACGGCGTACTCGCGACGTCGGACATCCTCGACGACCTCGTGCTCCTCGGCGCGCTCGAGAACAAGGTGGTCTTCTCCTCGTTCAACCGCGGCGGCCTGGCCGGCGCCACCTTCGAGTTCGACGACCAGATGACCGGCGCCACCGCCGCATCCACCGCCGCGGCGGGGATGAACGGTGGAAAGATGCTGTGCCGCATCGCCCTCGACGATCCCGGGACCGTCACCACCATGGCGGCCTGCGCGAAGGCCGTCGACGAACTGGCCGCCCACGGGCTGATCGCGATGGTGGAGCCGTTCATGTCCAGCCGCGTCGACGGGAAGGTCCGCAACGACCTCAGCCCGGACGCGGTGATCAAGTCGGTGCACATCGGTCAGGGCCTGGGTTCCACGTCGGCCTACACCTGGATGAAGCTGCCCGTCGTGGCGGAGATGGACCGCGTGATGGAGTCGACCACGCTACCCACGCTGCTGCTCGGCGGTGACCCGGCCGACCCCGACGAGGCCTTCGCCAGTTGGGAGAAGGCCCTCGGCCTACCGTCGGTGCGCGGTCTGATCGTCGGCCGCACCCTGCTCTACCCCGCCGACGACGACGTCAGCTCCGCCGTCGCGACCGCCGTATCGATGGTGAGGTGAACGATGCACAGCAAGTTGTACATCCCGGCCCGCAGCGCCACCCTGCCCTTCACCGTGGACGTCACCCCGCAGTCCGCCGGCTGGACCGAATCCTCGCTTCGGGTACTCGAACTCGACGACACCCAAAGTGCCGAACTGACGACCGGTGACACCGAGGTGATGATCCTGCCGCTGGCCGGCGGTGGCACCGTCGAGTGCGGCGGCGAGACGTTCGAGCTGGCACCACGCGCCTCGGTCTTCGACGGACCGTCGGACATGGTCTACGTCGGCATCGCGCAGACCTACGTGCTCGCGGGCGAGGGCCGGTTCGCGATTTGCGGCGCCAGGGCCACGCGCTCGTTCCCGAACCGTCGGGTCGCGGCCGCGGACGTCTCGGTCGAACTGCGCGGTGCTGGCAACTGCAGCCGGCAGGTGCACAACTTCGGCACCGCGGGCGTGTTCGAGGCCGATTCTCTGATCGCCTGCGAGGTCATCACGCCGGGCGGCAACTGGTCGAGCTACCCGGCCCACAAGCACGACGAGAACACCCCGACCGAGTCCGAGCTCGAGGAGATCTACTACTTCGAGATCGCGCCGGGGCCCGACGGCTCCCGCGGCTTCGGCTACCACCGGGTGTACGGCACCCCCGACCGCCCGATCGAGGTCCTCGAGGAGGTCCGCACCGGCGACGTGGTGCTGGTGCCGCACGGTTATCACGGCCCCTCGGTCGCGGCGCCGGGGTACCACATGTACTACCTCAACGTGATGGCCGGACCGGGCGCCGAGCGCGCCTGGAAGATCGTCGACGACCCCGAGCACGCGTGGCTCCGCGGCACCTGGGACGACCAGGCCGTCGACCCCCGACTCCCACTGCACCAGACAGGAGCATGAATCGTGGTCTCCACCGCCCCCAAGCGCGCCGAGAAGATCCCCGACGGAGAACCCACCGTGCGACTCACCGTCGCGCAGGCCACCATTCGGTTCCTTGGCAATCAGTACGTCGAACGCGACGGCGTGCGGGTCAGGTTCTTCGCGGGCGCCTTCGGCATCTTTGGTCACGGCAACGTGGCCGGTCTTGGCCAGGCGCTGCTGCAGGCCGAGGTCGACGCGGCCGCAGGCGGCACCGAGCCCGAGTTGCGCTACGTGCTGGGCCGCAACGAGCAGGCGATGGTGCACAGTGCCGTCGCCTACGCCCGCCAGAAGGACCGGTTGCAGACCTGGGCCGTCACGGCCAGCGTCGGACCGGGCTCGACGAACATGCTGACCGGCGCGGCACTGGCCACCATCAACCGCCTGCCCGTGCTGCTGCTGCCCGCAGACACGTTTGCCACCCGGGTCAGTGCACCCGTGCTACAGGAACTCGAGCTGCCGTCCTCGGGCGACGTCACCGTCAACGACGCCTTCAAGCCGCTGTCGCGGTACTTCGATCGAGTCTGGCGACCCGAGCAGCTGCCCGCCGCGTTGCTCGGCGCCATGCGCGTGCTGACCGATCCCGTGGAGACGGGCGCGGCGACGGTGTCCATCCCCCAGGACGTGCAGGCCGAGGCACACGATTGGCCGGAATCTCTTTTCGCGCAACGTACCTGGCACGTGGCGCGGCCCCTGCCGGAGCGCTCGGTGATCGCCCGCGCGGCCGACGTCATCCGCTCGGCGCGCAGGCCGCTGATCGTCGCCGGCGGCGGCGTGATCTACTCCGACGCCACCGAGGCGCTGGCGGCCTTCTGCGAACGAACCGGCATTCCGGTCGGCCAGAGCCAGGCCGGTAAGGGCGCGCTGCCCTACGACCACCCGCAATCGGTCGGTGCCATCGGTTCGACGGGGACGACGGCGGCCAACGCGCTCGCGACCGAGGCCGACGTCGTCATCGGCATCGGCACCCGCTACAGCGACTTCACCACCGCGTCACGCACCGCGTTCAACGATCCCGACGTGCGCTTCGTCAACGTCAACGTGGCCTCGCTCGACTCCGTCAAGCAGGGCGGCGTCAGCGTGGTGGCCGACGCCAGGGAGGCCATCGAGGCGCTCGGTGCCGCTCTCGGCGACTACTCCGTCAGTGACGAATATCGCTCTCGCACGGAAACACTGGCCACGGAGTGGGACGAGACCGTCTCGGCCGCCTACCGCACCGACGACGGCGCGCCATTGAACCAGAACCAGGTCATAGGCCTGGTCAACACATTGTCCGATCCTCGCGACGTCGTGGTCTGCGCCGCCGGGTCGATGCCGGGTGATCTGCACAAGCTGTGGCGCACCCGCGACCGCAAGGGCTACCACGTCGAATACGGGTTCTCCTGCATGGGTTACGAGGTGGCCGGTGGCATCGGCGCCAAGATGGCCGAACCCGATCGCGACGTCTTCGTCATGGTCGGCGACGGCTCCTACCTGATGATGGCAACGGAGTTGGCCACCGCGGTGCAGGAGAACGTCAAGGTGATCGTCGTGCTGGTGCAGAACCACGGATTCGCCTCGATCGGCGGGCTTTCCGAGGCGCTGGGGTCCCAGCGGTTCGGCACGGCCTACCGGTACCGCACTGACGACGGCACGCTCGACGGTGCGAAGCTGCCGGTCGACCTGGCTGCCAACGCCGCCAGCCTGGGCGCCGACGTGATCCGAGTGGTCACGGCCGCCGAGTTCACCGATGCGGTGAAGGTGGCCAAGGCCAGCGACCACACCACGGTGATCCACGTCGAGACCGATCCGATGGTCTTCGCCCCGGACAGCGAATCCTGGTGGGACGTACCGGTATCGGAGACGTCCACGTTGGAGTCGACCCAGAACGCCTACCGGACCTACGCCGAGTGGAAGAAGATCCAGCGGCCTCATCTCCGCCCCTCCGAAGACTAGAGGAAACGCACGTGAGCAAGATCTTGGTGGGGTCCGCCCCAGATTCGTGGGGTGTCTGGTTCCCCGACGACCCGAGTCAGACCCCGTACACCCGCTTCCTCGACGAGGTGGCCGCCGCCGGCTACGAGTGGATCGAACTGGGCCCCTTCGGCTACCTGCCCACCGACCCCAAGCACCTCGCCGACGAGCTGGCTGCCCGCAACCTCAAGCTGTCGGCGGGCACGGTGTTCGAGCATCTGCACCAGAATGATTCGTGGGATGCGGTGTGGCAGCAGATCGAGGACGTGGCGAGGCTGACCGCGGCAGTCGGCGGAAGGCACGTCGTCGTCATCCCCGAGATGTGGCGCGACCCCGCCTCCGGTGCGGTGCTCGAAGACCGTGACCTGACCGCCGAACAGTGGCACGCGAAGACCACGGGCATGAACGAACTTGGCAAGGCGATGTTCGAGAAATATGGCGTCCGTGCGCAATACCATCCGCACGCCGACAGCCACGTCGACACCGAGGAGCACGTCTACCGCTTCCTCGACGGTACCGACGGGCAGTTCGTCAACCTGTGCCTGGACACCGGTCACATCAGCTACTGCGGTGGGGACAACATCGCCATCATCCGGCGGGCCCCCGAGCGCATCGGCTACCTGCACCTCAAGCAGGTCGACCCGGTGGTGCGCGCCAAGGTCGAGGCCGAGGACCTGCCGTTCGGCGAGGCCGTCAAGCTGGGCGCGATGACCGAACCACCCCTTGGCATTCCGGACATGCCGCCGCTGCTCGCCGCGATCGACGAGCTGGGCATCGACGTCTTCGCCATCGTCGAGCAGGACATGTACCCGTGTGCCGTCGACACCCCCCTGCCCATCGCCAAGCGCACCCGCGCCTACCTCGGGTCCTGTGGCGTGCCGTCCGTCCGATTCGCCTAGGAGATCAACTGACATGTCCGACTTGCGCGTAGCCGTCCTCGGCGTTGGCATCATGGGCGCCGATCACGTCGCCCGCCTGAACACCAGGATCTCCGGAGCTCGAGTGACGGTGGTCAACGACTACCTCACCGAGAAGGCCGAGAAGATCGCCGCCGACGTTCCCGGGTGCCGGGCCATCGCCGATCCGCTGGACGCGATCGCCGATCCCGACGTGGACGCCGTGGTGCTGGCCACCCCGGGACCGACCCACGAGAAGCAGCTGCTGGCCTGCATCGAGCACGACAAGCCGGTGCTGTGCGAGAAGCCACTGACCACTGACGTCGACACCTCACTCGAGGTGGTCAAGCGCGAGGCCGAGCACGGCCGGCGGTTGATCCAGGTCGGGTTCATGCGGCGCTTCGATCGCGAATACGCCCAACTGAAGGCACTGCTGGACAGCGGTGAGCTGGGCCGCGCCCTGGTGCTGCACTGCGCGCACCGCAACCCCGCGGTGCCGCCGAGTTTCGACAGCTCGATGATCGTCCGCGACTCGCTGGTGCACGAGGTCGACGTCACCCGGTTCCTGTTCGACGAGGAGATCGTCTCGATTCAAATCATCAAGCCTTCGGCGAATCCCGGTGCGCCAGAGGGCATCGCGGATCCGCAGATCGCGATCCTGCGCACCGCGTCCGGCAAGCACGTCGACGTCGAGCTGTTCGTCACCACCGGGGTGGCCTACGAGGTGCGCACCGAACTGGTCGCCGAGAAGGGCAGCGCGATGATCGGCCTGGACGTCAACATGATTCGCAAGACCGCGGCCGGGACCTGGGGTGGTGAGATCACCCCGGGCTTCCGCGAGCGCTTCGGCCAGGCCTACGACACCGAGTTCCAGCGCTGGGTGGACGCCGTCCGCTCGGGCACGAACGTCGACGGGCCGGGCGCCTGGGACGGTTACGCCGCGTCCGCGGTGTGCGAGGCCGGCGTGGAGTCGCTGAGCAGCGGCCGGCCCGTCGAGGTGAAGATGGTCTCACGCGACTCCATCCCCGGGGCGTGACACCGTGAAGATCGCCCTGGACCCGACGCCGTTTCACCACGACTACGAACTGCTCGAATTCCCGCGCGTGGCAGCCGAACTGGGCTACGGGAACCTCCAACTCACCCCGCACCGGGACTTCATCCCGTTCTTCAACCATCCCCGCGCCGACGACGAGCTGGTCGCCAAGTTCCGCAAGGCCTGTGCATACGCGGGCGTCGGCATCGCCTCCGTGCTGCCGGTCCTGCGCTGGTCGGGTCCCGACGAGGACGCCCGTGAAGCAGCGGTGCGGAACTGGAAGCGCGTCATCCAGATCACCGTGGACCTCGGGGTCGACGTCATCAACACCGAGTTCTCCGGCAGGCCCGAACGCGCCGAGGAGTCCGAGCGGGCCTTCTTCCGGTCGATGGAGGAGCTGGTGCCCATCTTCGAACGCGAGGGCATCGACGTCCGCATCGACCCGCACCCCGACGACTTCGTCGAGGACGGGCTCGAGGCGTTGCGCATCATCCGTGGCGTCAACTCCCCCAACATCGGGATGGTCTACGTCGCCTGCCACACCTTTCACATGGGCGGCAACATGACCGAGATCATGCGCGCCGCGGGTGACCGACTTCGGCTGGTGCACGTTGCCGACACCATGGATCACCATCGCAGCCATGGGTTGCGCTACATCACCAACCCGCCCGGCAGCGCCGCGCGGGTGCACCAGCACCTGAAGATCGGCGACGGCGACGTCGACTGGGACGAGTTCTTCTCCGGGCTTGGCGAGATCGGGTTCTACGACCGGCCCGACACGGTCATGGTGTCGTCGGTCTTCGCCGAGGACGAGAACGCGCACGACGTGTCGCGCTACCAGCTCGCCACCATCACCGACTACGTCACCAAGTACGCGAACTGAGTCAGGACTGCAATGGTTGAGCCATGACCGTCCTGCCGCACGCCGAACTGCACCTGCACCTCGAGGGCACCCTCGAGCCGGAGACCATCTTCACGATGGCCGAGCGCAATCGGATCGACCTGCCGTATGCCGACGTGGCGGATCTGTCGTCGCGGTACGACTTCTCGGACCTGCAGTCGTTCCTGAACCTGTACTACGCCAACATGGCCACCCTGCGCACCGCCGCGGACTTCGCCGAGATGACCGACTCCTATCTGGCAAGAGCCGCGCGCGGTGGCGTCCGCCACGCGGAGGTGTTCCTCGACCCGCAGGCGCACGTGACTCGCGGCGTCGCGCTCGAGGAGGTCATGGACGGGGTGACGACGGCGCTGGCCTGCTCACTCGAGCGCCACGGCGTCAGCAGCGGCCTCATCGTCGCGATGCTGCGCGATCACAGCGCCGAGTCGGCCATGCAGACCCTCGACGCCGTGCTCACGCTCGGCACGCCGCTCCTCGGCATCGGGCTCGACTCCGCCGAGGTGGGCCATCCGCCGTCGAAGTTCGTCGACGTCTTCGCCAAGGCCCGCGCCGAAGGGCTGCACGTCGTGGCCCACGCAGGCGAGGAGGGGCCGCCGAGCTACGTCTGGGAGGCGCTCGACCTGCTCGGCGCCGAACGCATCGACCACGGCATCCGGTGCTTGGAAGACGACCGGCTGGTGCACCGTCTGGTCGCCGAACGGGTGCCGTTGACGGTGTGCCCGCTGTCCAACGTCCGCCTCCGGGTCGTCGCCGACATCGCCGACCATCCGCTGCCGACGATGCTGGCGAAGGGGCTCAACGTCACGATCAACTCCGACGATCCCGCGTACTTCGGCGGCTATCTCGACGACAACGTGACGGCGGTCCGCGACGCCTTCGGCCTGGACCAGGCGACCCTGACGACGCTCGCCACGAACTCGGTCGACGCCTCGTTCGCCGAGCCGTCCCGGCGGACCGCGCTGCTCGCCGAGATCGCCTCGGCGACCTAGCCCCGGGTCAGCACTTCGCGTCCGCAGGCAGTTTCAGGTCGATCAGGTAGGTCGTGGCGGCGTCGTCCACGCAGGTGTCACCCTGGAAGACCACCGTGTGCTGGGTGCCGTCGAAGGTGAGCAGGCCGCCGTGGAGCTGCTTGGCCAGGTTCACCCCGGCCTGATACGGCGTGGCCGGATCGTGGGTCGTCGACACCACCAGCACCGGAGGAAGTCCCGGCGCGGACGCTACGTGCCGGGTGCGCGTCGGCGGGACCGGCCAGAACGCGCAGTCGCTCAGGGGCGCATCGCCGGTGAACTGGCCGTAGCTGGTGAAGGGCGCGACCTGCCTGGTGCGGCGGTCCTCGTCGATCACCGTGGCTCGGTCGGTGACGGGTGCGTCGTCGACACAGGTGACGGCGACCTGCGCGTCGCTGGCGTTGGAGTAGTGGCCGTGCTCGTCGCGATCGGAGTACTCGTCGGCCAGCGCGAGCAGCGTGTCTCCGTGGCCGGTGGTGAGTTCGGTCAGCCCGTCGGTCAGGTGCCTCCAGAGGTCGGGTGAGTACAGCGCCATCGTCGTGCCCGTCAGTGCATCGGAATACCCCAGCCCGCGCGGGTCGGACGTGGCGGCGGGCTTGCCCACCAGCGGGTCCACCAGGTGGTGGAAGACGTCGACGGCCTTGGCCGGGTCGGTGCCAAGTGGGCAGGTCGAATCCTTCGCGCAGTCGGCGGCGAACGCGTCGAACGCCTTCTGGAAGCCGGCCGCCTGATCGATGTCGGACTGGATCGGGTCGGCGTCGGGATCGACTGCCCCATCGAGGATCATCGCCCGCACCGCGTCGGGATGGGCCTCCGCGTAGGCCGAGCCGATCAGCGTGCCGTACGAGTAGCCGAGGTAGGTCAGCTTCTCGTCGCCGAGCGCCTTGCGCAGCGCGTCGAGATCCTCGACGACGTTGGCGGTGCCGACGTTGGCGAGGAAGTCCTTGCCCATCTTGTCCACGCACCGCGCGACGAACTGCTTCTCGGTCTCCTCGATGTGCGCGACGCCCGCCGGGCTGTAGTCGACCTGGGGGTCGGCACGTTCCGCGTCGGCTTCGGCGTCGGAGTTGCACCGCAGCGTCGGGGTCGACGAACCGATGCCTCGCGGATCGAAGCCGACGAGGTCGAATCGCTCGCGGATGCGCGGCGGCAACGAGTCGACCATGCCGACGGCGGCGTCGACGCCCGACTCCCCCGGCCCGCCTGGGTTGATCACCAGCGAGCCGATCTTGCGACCGGTCGCGGGGAACCTGATCAGAGCCAGGTTGGCGAACCCCGCGTCCGGCTTGGCGGCGTCGACGGGCACGGCGAGGGTGCCGCACTGCGCTCCGGCCGGAAGCTTTCCCGAATCGCCGCCGGAGATCACGTGACACGTCTCCCACCGCACGCTCTCACCGCTCTGCTGCCGTTGCACGACGGACCGCCCGGGGATCGTGGTGTTGCAGCCGGCCGCGACGACGACGCAGGTCGCCAGCACGGCGCAGATCCGCACCGTCGTGGCCGGGCCGCTGGGGTGACGCCTCATGGCCCACATGCTGCCAGGGCCACCTGGGAGGACCCGGCGCGCTCACCGCCGTGGCGCGTCAACCGTCCCGCTGGCGGGTATGTCGCCACTGCCAAGGCCGGACACTTCGACAGCGATGTGGAGAAACATGGATCAGCAGTGCGCGGGCAGCGGACGGGAACTGCCGGGCGAACCGCCGCCGGACGTCGCCGTGGCGTGCCCCGAGTGCGGCCGCGAGGTGCGCATCGACGTGCAGGAGGCCGTGAACGGCCAGCGCATCGTGATCGAGGACCACCAGGGAGTCGTCGACGTCGCCACGTGAGCCGACCTCCCCGGTGGCGTTGGGGGCCGGGATGACACCCTGAATGCCGTGTCGACTGAACCCATCACACTCGTTCGATCCGCCACCCCCGCGGGCGCCGAACTCGCCACCCTGACCTTCGATCACGGTCCGCTCAACCTCTTCGACCAGGCCATGTTCGACTCGCTGACCGCACGCGTCGCGGAGTTGACGGCCGACCCGCCCCGGGCCGTGCTGCTGCGCGCCGAGGGCAAGGTGAACTCGGCGGGCGTCGACGTCCACGTGTTCCGGGGGCTGACCGAGGCTCAGGGCGCCGACCTGTGGCGCACGCTGTTCACGCACGTCATCGGCCCCATCGAGGCGCTGCCCTGTCCAGTGGTGTTCGCCGCGCACGGCCTGACCCTCACCGCGGCCTTCGAGATCGCGCTGGCGTGCGACCTGATCCTGGCCGGGCCGCGGGCCAAGTTCGGACTCGTCGAGACGGTCGTCGGGCTGACCCCGTCGATGGGCGGTCCGCAACGGCTGGCCGAACGTGCCGGGTCCGGGCGCGCCCGGGAGCTGGTCATGACGGGTGACGTCTACGACGCGGCGACGATGGCGGACTGGGGTGTGGTCAACGCGGTGCACGACGACGTCGACTCCGCCGCCCGGGCCTTGGCCGCGCGCCTGGCCGACGGACCCACCAAGGCCCATGCGGCGACCAAGGAGATCATCGCGGCATGGCGCTCCGGCGGCGTCGGCCACGCCGATGGCGTCACCCCCGAGGTGTCCGGCGCTCTGTTCGCGACCGAAGATCTCCAGCGCGCCGTCGTCAGCTTCCTGGAGAACGGCCCCGGCAAGGCCACCTACGAGGGGCGCTAGACGACGGAGGAATAGCATTGGCGCGATGAACGAGAGCTTCGCGATCTCCGACGTCCCATTCACGCACGACCCCTGGGTAGCGGCCAAGGATCGTTACGACGCCATGCCCTACCGACGCGTCGGAACCTCGGGGCTGCTGCTGCCGGCGATCTCCCTCGGGCTCTGGTACAACTTCGGCGACAACCGGCCGTTCGACACCCAGCGGGAAGTGCTGCGCCACGCCTTCGACCGCGGTATCACGCACTTCGATCTGGCCAACAACTACGGGCCGCCCTACGGATCCGCCGAGGAGAACTTCGGCAGGATGCTTCGCCGCGACTTCAAGCCGTACCGCAACGAGCTCATCATCTCCACCAAGGCGGGCTGGGACATGTGGCCCGGGCCCTACGGTCAGCTCGGTGGGCGCGCCTACGTGCTGGCGAGCCTGGACGAGTCGCTCGATCGCATGGGCCTGGACTACGTCGACGTGTTCTACTCCCACCGCATCGATCCGGTCACCCCACTCGAGGAGACGATCGGCGCCCTCGACACCGCGGTTCGCGCGGGAAAGACGCGCTACGTTGGCATTTCGTCGTATTCGGCGGCCAAGACGGCTGAGGCCGCGGCCATCGCCAAGCGGCTGGGCACCCCGTTGGTGATCCACCAGCCGTCGTACTCACTGCTCAACCGCTGGATCGAGGGCGGCCTGACCACCGAGCTGACCAACGCCGGCATGGGTGCCATCGCCTTCACCGCCCTGGCTCAGGGTCTGTTGACCGACCGCTACCTGCAGCAGCCGGCAGGCGACGTCGACCGCGCCACCGCGCGCCCCACCTTCGACGACGCCACCGTGACCGACGAGGTGCTCGACCGGCTGCGAGGGCTGGCGGGCATCGCCGAACGCCGCGGGCAGTCGCTCGCGCAGCTCGCGCTGGCCTGGGTGCTGCGCGACCCGACGGTGGCCTCGACGCTGATCGGCGCATCGAGCGTGGCTCAGCTCGACGAGAACCTCGGGGCGCTGGACAACCTCGAGTTCACCGACGCCGAACTCGCCGAGATCGACCAGTACGCCTCGGATTCGGGCATCGATCTGTGGCGCGAGAGCTCGGACGTCTGACCGGCGGTTAGCGGGCCGAGACCTGCTTCTTGCCGTACTGGCGCTCCAGCATGGCCGTGTCGCCGTACACCCGTACCTGGGTCGTTCTCCCGTCGCGGATCGTGAACACCTCGACGCCCTGGCTCGTCTCACCTCCGAAGGTGGCTTCGCCGAGCACGATCACGGTGTCGCCATCGGCAACGAAGCGGTGCGGCGTGACCGTCGGTGACTTCTCGCCGAGCCGCGCGAGGAACTCGCCGAGTTCACCCTTGCCGTGGTAAGTGCCGCTGATCGTGCTCTCGCCCGGCTGGATCCACTCGACGTTGTCGTCGAACAGGCTCATCAGCTGTTCGACGTCCCCGGTCGCGAAGGCCTCGTAGCCCTTCTCGACGAGCTCGATGTTGCGTTGTTGCTCCGACATTTCCTCTTCCCTTCTGGTGTCTGCCGAACTCGAGGTCTGCAGTTTCACAACCGACTCATTTCGCGGGACATCCGCGCGGTCTCGAAGAACGCGGCTTCCCGGCGAGGACGAATCGGCGCCGGCTCGGGCAGGTGAAGTGGCAGGTGATGTGGCAGGTGAACGTGGACGTGAACGTCGTGGAATGCGACGACCAGTCGCGAGCCGAGCCGACGACGATCGGCGGCGTACCGCTGCACGGCCGCTGCGGTGGCGACTTGAGCCCGGGTTTCACCGGCGCTGGCCGGAGGCGACGCCTCGGCCTCGCGTACACCGCGCGTTGGCTCCCCCTTGCGGCGCAGCGGCCGGCTCATCAATTGCACCATGTCTGGACCCCCCCAGGTCTCTTGGTGACCCCCGGCCCCGAAACCGGAAATCCGAACACCTAGAGACAATCACCGTCGCGGGGTGAGCCACATCATCCAAATGGTTGAGATTCGACGAGCGACGTCATGGGCCGACATGCGAACGGGGCACCTACCGCGGATGGACCGCAGTAGGTGCCCCCGTTTGGCAGACCGGCGGATCAGAGGATGTAGAGCATCTCCTGGTAGGTGGGCAGCGGCCAAAGATCGTCCGCCACAACGCCTTCCAGCGTGTCGGCGGCGGCCCGGACCGCGTCCATCAGGGGCAGCAGGCTCTGCGCGTGCTTGGCCTCTTCGGCCGCGCTGTCGCCACCGTGCTCACCCATCGCGGTCTTGAGCGCCGACAGCGCGGCGGTCAACTCGGCGATCGGCGCCGACACCGCGCCGAGCAGCGTGGTGTCGGGCTCCATGCCCGCGGCCTTGAGCGTCGCGACGTTGGAGGCCAGCTCGGTCTGGTAGCGGATCGCGGCGGGCAGGATCACCGTGGACCCGACCTCCAGCGTCAGCTTGGCCTCGACGTTGACGGTCAGCGCGTAGGTCTCGTAGCGGACCTCCTCGCGGCTGTGCAGCTCGCGCGAATTGAAGACGCCGTACTTCTCGAACACCTCGATGGCCTCGGGCTTGACCAGCTCCGGGATGGCATCGATGGTGGTCTTGAGGTTCGGCAGGCCGCGCTCGGCCGCCTCGATCTGCCAGTTCTCCGAGTAACCGTCACCGTTGAACACGACCGCCCCGTGCTCGGTGATGATCTCGGTGAGCAGTTTCTGGACGGCGGCGTCGAAGTCCTCGCCTTCGCCGACGGCCTTCTCCAAGGCCGTGGCCATGTAGTCCAGCGAGTCGGCCATGATCGTGTTGAGGATGATCATCGGCACGTTGATCGTCTGCCCCGAGCCCGGCGCGCGGAACTCGAATCGGTTGCCGGTGAACGCGAACGGGCTGGTGCGGTTGCGGTCGCCCGGATCGGTCGGCAGCACCGGCAGGGTGTCGACGCCGATGATCATGCTGCCCTTGCCCTTCGACGACGTCGCCGCGCCCTTGGCGATTTGCTCGAACACGTCGGCGAGCTGATCGCCGAGGAAGATCGAGATGATCGCGGGCGGGGCCTCGTTGGCGCCGAGACGGTGGTCGTTGGTGGCCGAGGCCACCGAGACGCGCAGAAGACCGGAGAACTTGTGGACGGCACGGATGACCGCCGCGCAGAACACCAGGAACTGGGCGTTCTCGTGTGGCGTGTCGCCGGGCACCAGGAGGCTGCCGAACTGGGCGTTGCCCATGGAGAAGTTGACGTGCTTGCCCGAGCCGTTGACACCGGCGAACGGCTTCTCGTGGAACAGGCACTCCATGCCGTGCTTCTTGGCGATGTTGCGGAACGTCGTCATCAGCAACTGCTGGTGATCGGCGGCGATGTTGGCCCGCTCGAACATCGGCGCGATCTCGAATTGTCCTGGGGCGACCTCGTTGTGGCGGGTCTTGGCCGGGATGCCGAGCTTGAACAGCTCGCGCTCGGTGTCCATCATGAACGCCAGCACGCGGTCGGGGACCGAACCGAAGTAGTGGTCGTCGAACTCCTGGCCCTTCGGCGGCTTGGCACCGAACAGCGTGCGGCCCGCGTTGATCAGATCGGGCCGGGCCAGGAAGAAGTGCCGGTCGACGAGGAAGTACTCCTGCTCGGGTCCGCAGAACGAGACGATGTGGTCGAAGCCCTCGTGGCCGAACAACTTCAGGATGCGCTCGGCCTGGGCGCCCATCGCCTGCTGGCTGCGCAGCAGCGGCGTTTTGTAGTCCAGCGCCTCACCGGTCATCGAAACGAAGACCGTCGGGATGCACAGCGTGTTGCCGTTCGGATTCTCCAGGATGTAGGCGGGGCTGGTGACGTCCCAGCCGGTGTAACCGCGCGCCTCGAAGGTGCTGCGCAGACCGCCCGACGGGAAGCTCGACGCGTCGGGCTCACCCTGAATGAGGGTCTTGCCGGCGAACTCGGCCAGGGTCTGGCCATCGGAGACCGGCTCGAGGAAGCTGTCGTGCTTCTCGGCGGTCAACCCGGTCATTGGGTAGAAGACGTGGGCGTAGTGGGTGGCGCCCTTGGACAGCGCCCAGTCCTTCATCGCCGAGGCCACGGAGTCCGCGACGGCGGGGTCGAGCTTGGCGCCCTTCTCGATGGTCGCCACGACGGACTTGTAGACCGACTTGGGCAGCCGCAGCCGCATCTCGGCCAGCGTGAAGACGTTGGCTCCGAAGATCTCACCCGGCTCTTCGCTCGGGTCGAAGCTGATCGCTGGCGGCACGTAGGCCTCGACGTTGTTGATCGCTTGCAGACGGACCGCATTTCCGCTCAATTGAGTTCCCATCAAGCCGTGAGCCCGCAACTGATTCGCGGGCTAGACCGGCCCACACTAGGAATGCCACATTCCGGGACTGTTACGTCCGCGTCAACGCGACGATGCAAGATACCTTTGGTTTCATTCGCGAAGAGTGGGTCCGAACCCGTGGAGCCCTACCGCGCCGAGTGTGAGCCGGATGGCGAAATTCTGACCGCTGGCCGCCATGGGGCTCGAAGTCCGCGAGAGGGGTACTCGGGCGGCATGAGGATGCTCCTGGCTTCGGTGTCGGTCGTCGTGCTGCTCGCCGGCTGCGAGAGCACCCCGCCCACCTCGACGGTCAGGCAGACGGTCGGGCAGAGCACTCCCACCACCACGGGTCTGTTGCCAGCCGGCGTCCCCACCGAGGGCAGCCGACCGCCCGCCGACGGCCTGCCGCCGCCGGCCGAACCCCAGCGGGCTCCCGTACCGACCACTGCTCCACCCGGACGCCTGGTCCCGGTGGGCGACGCACCCGAGGGAGTCGTCGTCGACGCGATGACGCGCACGGTCGCCGTCGCCAAGCGCAACCCCTACGAGCTGGTCCTGCTCGACGCCGACACCGGCGTGGTGACCGAGCGGGTTCCCCTGCCCGGTGCCGTGCGGCACCTGCAGCTCGCCAAGCCCGGCGGGCCCGTCCTCGTACCGGTGGAGAGCGCCAACGCGCTGGTCCGCGTCGACCTCCCCGGCGGTGCCGCCGAACCGCAGATCGTCACGGGCACCGTGCCGCACGACGCCTCGGAGGCCCCCAACGGCACCGTCTTCGTGGCCAACGAGCACGGCGGCACCACCACGGTCATCCGCGGCGACGACATCGTGAAGGTGTTCACCGACAGCGTCCAGCCGGCGGGCATGGCCCCGGTCGGCAACCTGATGGGCATGCTCGACGTCCGCAAGAACGACCTGACCGTCTACGACGCGGAGAAGCTGACGATCGTCGGCTCGACCCCCGCCGGCGCCGGGCCGACGCACCTGGTGGCCGATGAGCACGGTCGCTACGTCGCGGCCGACACCCGCGGGAACGCCGTGCGCGTCTTCAGCACCGAGCCGCGGCAGGTAGGCGAGGTGCCGCAGGCCGGCGGGCCGTATGGAATCGCCTACGACCCGACCCGCGACCGGCTGTGGGTCGCCTCGTCGGGCACCAACGAGGTGATCGGCTACGACATGGCCACCGACGTGCCACGCCAGGTCGCCCGGGTCGCCACGGTCCAGAATCCGTACACCCTTGGCGTCGATTCCAGGACCGGGCGGCTGTTCATCGCGGGCGTCAGCGGTGGCGTCGTACAGATCGTGAACGCACCGGCCTAGATTGGTGGCATGGGTATTCGGCGCCGGATGACGGGACGTGACGTCAGCCAAGACATCGCGGTGAAGTACGACGAACACGCGATCTCCAGCACCGGCGCGAAACACGAGGCCGCCGGGATGAAGGCCGTGATGGTGTCGCTGCAGCGGGGTGTGACGTCGATGGGCCCGCTGCGCACCGTCGCCGCGCTGGCCCGGCTCAATCAGCGCACTGGCTTCGACTGCCCCGGCTGTGCGTGGCCCGAGGAGCACGGCGGCCGCAAGTTCGCCGAGTTCTGCGAGAACGGCGCCAAGGCAGTCGCGGAGGAGGGCACCAAGCGCGTCGTCACGCCCGACTTCTTCGCGCGGCACTCCATCGCCGACCTGGCGCAGCGCCCCGAGTACTGGCTGAGCCAGCAGGGCAGGCTGACCCACCCGGTGATCCTGCGCGAGGGTGACGACCACTACCGCCCGATCAGCTGGGACCACGCGTATCACGTGATCGCCCAGCATCTGAACGCTCTCGCCAGCCCCGACGAGGCAGTCTTCTACACCTCTGGCCGCACCAGCAACGAGGCCGCGTTCCTCTATCAGCTGCTGGTCCGCAGCTTCGGCACCAACAACTTGCCGGACTGCTCGAACATGTGCCACGAATCGTCGGGGACGTCGTTGACCGACTCCATCGGCATCGGCAAGGGCTCGGTCACCGTCGAGGACCTCGAAGAGGCCGACGTCATCGTCATCGCGGGGCAGAACCCCGGTACCAACCATCCGCGCATGCTGTCGGTGCTGGAGAAGGCGAAGGCCAACGGCGCCAAGATCATTGCGATCAACCCGCTACCCGAAGCCGGCCTGATGCGTTTCAAGGATCCGCAGAAGGTGCACGGCGTCATCGGGCACGGCATCGGCATCGCCGACGAGTTCGTCCAGATCCGCCTCGGCGGTGACATGGCGCTGTTCGCCGGGCTGGGCCGGCTGCTTCTGGAGGCCCAGGACAAGGCGGGTCCGGGCGCCCAGATCGTCGACCGCGACTTCATCGCCGAGCACTGCGCCAACTTCGAGGCCTACGAGGCGCAGACCCGCGCCGTCGACCTCGACACCGTGCTGGAGGCGACCGGGATCGAGCGCAGTCAGCTCGAGCGGGTGGCCCAGATGCTGATCGGTTCGGAACGCACCATCGCCTGCTGGGCAATGGGGCTGACGCAACACCGCCACGCCGTTCCGATGATCTCCGAGCTCACCAACCTGCTGCTGATGCGCGGCATGATCGGCAAGCCGGGCGCAGGGGTATGCCCCGTGCGCGGGCACTCCAACGTCCAGGGCGACCGCACCATGGGCATCTGGGAGAAGATGCCCGAGACCTTCCTGGCCGCACTGGATTCCGAGTTCGGCATCGTCAGCCCGCGCAAGCACGGCATGGACACCGTCGATGCGATCCGCGCGATGCGCGACGGCCGGGCGTCGGTCTTCATGGGCATGGGCGGCAACTTCGCGATGGCCACCCCGGACACCGAGGTCACCGAGGCCGCGCTGCGCAGCTGCTCGCTGACCGTGCAGGTGTCGACCAAGCTGAACCGCAGCCACGTCGTCCACGGCACCACCGCGCTGATCCTTCCGTCGCTGGGCCGCACCGACAAGGATCTTCAATCCGGAGTCAAACAGCAGGTCTCCGTTGAGGATTCGATGTCGATGGTGCACCTCTCCCGCGGCAGTCTGCAGCCGCCCAGCGACCAGGTGCGCAGTGAAGTCGCCATCGTCAGCCAGCTGGCGCGCGCGGTGCTCGGCGCCGACCATCCGGTGCCGTGGGAGGAGTTCCAGGTCGACTACGATCGGGTGCGCGACGCCATCGCAGCGGTGGTACCAGGTTGCGAGGACTACAACCGAAGGGTCCGCCAGCCCGACGGCTTCCAGCTCCCTCACCCGCCGCGCGATTCTCGCCAATTCCCGACGACCACGGGCAAGGCCAACTTCGCCGTCAACCCGTTGGAGTGGATTCCCGTACCCGAAGGCCGGCTGGTGCTGCAGACCCTGCGCAGCCACGACCAGTACAACACCACGATCTACGGTCTCGACGACCGATACCGCGGGGTGAAGGGCGGCCGGCGGGTGATCTTCGTCAACCCGGCCGACATCAAGTCGCTCGGCTTCACCGATGGTGAGCGAGTCGACCTGGTGTCCGAATTCCCCTCGGCTACCGGAGAACTCGAGGAGCGTCGCGCCGAGGACTTCATGATCGTCGGTTACTCGACGCCGGTCGGCAACGCGGCCGCCTATTATCCCGAGACCAATTCCCTGGTGGCGCTGGATCACGTGGCCGCCCGCTCGAACACCCCCGTGTCCAAGGCCGTGCAGATTCGGCTGGAAGCCCGCACCCCGGAGGCCGGGCGCAGCGACGGGGGACGTGCGGGTGGGTAGGGTCACCGCGCGGCGCAAGGCCAGCCACCTCACCGCCGACACCTCGACGACCAGGCCCGAGACGCTGGCCGTCGAGGAGCCGATGGAGATCCGCGTCAACGGCACCGCCATCACCGTGACGATGCGCACGCCAGGCTCGGACGTGGAACTGGCACAAGGCTTCATGCTCACCGAGGGAGTGATCGGGCGCCGTGACGACATCGCCACCGTCCAGTACTGCCGCGGCGCGGGTGAGGACGGCGTCAACACCTACAACGTGCTCGACGTGACCCTTGCCCCTGGCGTGGTGATGCCGGAGGTGGACGTCACCCGCAACTTCTACACCACCTCGTCGTGCGGGGTCTGCGGCAAGGGCTCGATCGATGCCATCGAACTGATCTCCCGCCACTCCCCCGGCGACGACCCCACCGTCGTCGCCTCCGAGACGCTTTCGGCCATGCCCTCCCAACTCCGCAGTGCGCAACGAATATTCGCCACCACCGGCGGTCTGCACGGTGCAGCGCTGTTCGATGCCGACGGCACCATGCTCGTCGTGCGCGAGGACATCGGCCGCCACAACGCCGTCGACAAGGTGATCGGATGGGCGCTGGAGAACGACCGAATCCCGTTGACCGGCACCGTGTTGCTGGTCAGCGGACGTGCGTCCTTCGAGTTGACCCAGAAGGCCGTGATGGCGGGCATCCCCATCCTCGCCGCGGTGTCCGCTCCGTCGTCGCTGGCCGTCGATCTGGCTGGCCAGGCCGGCCTGACCTTGGTCGCGTTCCTACGAGGTGACTCGATGAACGTCTACACCCGGGTCGATCGCGTCAAGCACTAGCGTGCTTCGACCTGGTCAGTGCTGCCAGCTCTTGTAGGTGAATTCCAGACTGTAGCCATCGGGGTCCAAGACGCTGGCCGCGTAGTAGCGCGGATCGTAGTACTCCCGATAGGACGGTGCCCCGTTGTCTGTGGCACCGGCCGCGATCGCGGCGGCGTAGGCGGCGTCCACCTCCGCGACACCGTCGGCGACGAAGCCGACGTGCGCGGCGCGGCAATCGCCCGCGCCCGCCCGGAGCCAGAAGAAGATGCGGCCGGCCACGCCGAAGCCCTTGAGATCCGGATGCCCCGGCGGGCCGTCCTTGCCGTCGTAGTCCACCCGAGTCGTGATGCCGAGCGGCGCCAGCGCGGCGGTGTAGAAATCGGTCGAGCGATCGACGTCGCTCACCGTGAGGAAGACGTGGTCGAGCATGCTGATCTCCTTGCCGTCGATTGGCGCGTCCCGTCGAGTGTCGGCATCCCGCGCGCTCCCAACACTTACATGGTCCCCTGGGGGTATGACGAGAGACGAGATCACCCAGCAGGTCATCGCGGCGCGACTGGCGAAGGGCCTCACCTGGCAGCAACTCGCCGAGGCCGTCGACCGCCCGGTCGTATGGACGACGGCGGCGCTACTTGGCCAGCACCCCATCCCCCCGGAAGCGGGCGCCGTGCTGGCCGAGTTGCTCGGCCTCGACCAGTCCGTGGTGCCCGTACTCGCCGCGGTGCCGATGCGCGGCGGCCTGCCCACCGCCGTGCCAACCGATCCGACGATCTACCGGTTCTACGAGGCACTCTCGGTGTACGGCGGGGCCATCAAGGAGCTGATCCACGAGCAGTTCGGCGACGGGATCATGAGCGCCATCAACTTCAGCGTGGACGTCGAGAAGAAACCGCATCCGGGCGGTGACCGCGTCGTGGTGACGCTGGACGGCAAGTTCCTGTCCTACGAGTGGAACCACGCTTCCGAATAGGCGCACCCAGAATGCACTGAGGGTCGTGAACCATGGCGGTTCACGACCCTCAGTGCAATCTCGACCGCTATGCGCTCTTGTCGCGGCGTTCGGTACGCGGCGGCTTGCGCGGCACGATGGTCGGCAGCACGTTGTCCTGCACGGTCTCCTTGGTCACGACGACCTTCGCGACGTCGTCGCGGCTGGGGATGTCGTACATCACCGGCAGCAGGACTTCCTCCATGATGGCGCGCAGACCGCGGGCGCCGGTGCCCCGGTGGATCGCCTGATCGGCGATGGCATCGAGGGCGTCACCGGTGAACTCGAGCTCGACGCCGTCCATCTCGAACAGCCGCGTGTACTGCTTGACCAACGCGTTCTTGGGCTGCGACAGGATGGTGACGAGCGATTCCTTGTCAAGGTTCGTCACCGACGCCACGACGGGCAGGCGGCCGATGAACTCCGGGATCAACCCGAACTTGATCAGGTCCTCCGGCATGACCTCGGCGAAGTGGTCTTGAGTGTCGATCTCGGCCTTGCTGCGCACCTCGGCGCCGAAGCCCAGACCACGCTTGCCGACGCGGTCGGAGACGATCTTCTCCAGGCCCGCGAAGGCGCCGGCCACGATGAACAGCACGTTCGTCGTGTCGATCTGGATGAACTCCTGGTGCGGGTGCTTGCGGCCGCCCTGCGGCGGGACCGAGGCCTGGGTGCCCTCGAGGATCTTCAGCAGGGCCTGCTGCACGCCCTCGCCGGAGACGTCGCGGGTGATCGACGGGTTCTCGCTCTTACGAGCGATCTTGTCGACCTCGTCGATGTAGATGATGCCGGTCTCGGCACGCTTGACGTCGTAGTCGGCGGCCTGGATCAGCTTCAGCAGGATGTTCTCGACGTCCTCACCGACGTAGCCGGCCTCGGTGAGCGCGGTCGCGTCGGCGATTGCGAACGGGACGTTGAGCATCTTGGCCAGCGTCTGGGCCAGGTAGGTCTTGCCACATCCGGTGGGGCCGAGCATGAGGATGTTGGACTTCGCCAGCTCGACGGGTTCGGCGCGCGAATCGCGCGACTTCTCCTGAGCCTGGACCCGCTTGTAGTGGTTGTAGACGGCCACGGCCAGGGTGCGCTTTGCGGTGTCCTGTCCGATGACGTAACCCTCGAGGAACTCGCGGATCTCGGCGGGCTTGGGCAGCTCGTCGAGCTTGACGTCGTCGGCGTCGGCGAGTTCCTCCTCGATGATCTCGTTGCAGAGGTCGATGCACTCGTCGCAGATGTACACGCCGGGGCCCGCAATGAGTTTCTTGACTTGCTTCTGACTCTTTCCGCAGAAAGAGCACTTGAGCAGGTCGCCGCCGTCTCCGATGCGCGCCATTGTCCCTGCGGCCCTACTTTCCTGATCGCCGTCGGTATGTCTCGGTGTGGTGGATCACCTCGGGTGTTCTCCCGACGCTACCCGTATGTTCCGGCGCCGTGCGACCGATAAAGCCGAATAGCGCCGTTGATATTTGCCTGCGTTGATGGAGAACATATCTCCTGCGTCGCCACCAGCCGTCCGGAACACGCTTCTCGCCGTTGGCGTGTCGCCGTCGCAATCGATACGAGACCTCCGCGACCACGGTACCCGCGGCCGCAGCGGCGCGATCCCCGCGAGACGGGGTATCGCGCCGCTGACGATCACGCCGACTGAGCGGACAGCTTGCGGTATTCCAGGACCGTGTCGATGATCCCGTAGTCCTTGGCTTCGGCCGCGGTAAGGATCTTGTCGCGGTCGGTGTCCTTGCGGATGACCGCGGCGTCCTTGCCCGTGTGGCGCGCCAGCGTGGTGTCCATCAGCGTGCGCATGCGCTCGATCTCGGCGGCCTGGATCTCCAGATCGGAGACCTGGCCCTGGATCGCTCCGCCGACGGCGGGCTGGTGGATGAGCACGCGGGCGTTGGGCAGCGCGAGCCGCTTGCCCGGCGTTCCGGCGGCCAGCAGCACCGCGGCGGCCGACGCGGCCTGACCGAGGCACACCGTCTGGATGTCGGCGCGGACGTACTGCATGGTGTCGTAGATCGCCATCAGCGAGGTGAACGAACCACCGGGCGAGTTGATGTACATGGTGATGTCGCGGTCGGGATCCAGCGACTCGAGCACCAGCAGCTGCGCCATGATGTCGTTGGCCGACGCGTCGTCGACCTGCACGCCGAGGAAGATGATGCGTTCCTCGAACAGCTTGTTGTACGGATTGGACTCCTTGACGCCGAAGCTCGAGTGCTCGATGAACGACGGAAGGATGTAGCGCGCCTGAGGCTGGTTCACGGCTCCGCCGTGGGAAGGCTGGGTCACGAGGCACTCCCGTTGAAGTTGGCGTGGGTGATGATGTGGTCGACGAACCCGTACTCCAGCGCCTCGGGTGCGGTGAACCAACGGTCGCGGTCCGCGTCTGCCTCGACGCGCTCGAGCGTCTGCCCGGTGAACTCGGCGTTGAGCCGGTTCATCTCCTTCTTGGTCAAGGCGAACTGCTCGGCCTGGATCGCGATGTCCGCCGCGCTACCGCCGATGCCGGCGCTCGGCTGGTGCATCATGATGCGCGCGTGGGGCAGGGCGTAGCGCTTGCCCTTGGTGCCCGCGGCGAGAAGGAACTCACCCATCGAGGCGGCGAGGCCCATCGCGTAGGTCGCCACGTCACATGGCGCCAGGACCATGGTGTCGTAGATCGCCATGCCCGCCGTCACCGATCCGCCGGGCGAATTGATGTAGAGGTTGATGTCCTTGGTGGGGTCTTCGGCCGCCAGCAGCAGAATCTGCGCGCAGAGCCGGTTGGCGATGTCGTCGTCGACCTGGGTTCCCAGGAAGATGATCCGCTCGGCCAGCAATCGCTCATAGACGGAGTCGATGAGGTTGAGACCCGACGCGCCCGAACGCATGTCAGTCACGGCTGGAATACCTGCTTTCTCGAGTGTGCGTACTCGTTCACTGACACTAACCAAAGCTGTGCGGCGAGCACTCCCCGAAGGGGGAGCGTTCGCTCACAGCGTCACTTCGCGTCGGCGGTCTCGTCATCGGTGTCGGCCTGGTCGGCGGTCTCGTCGGACTCGACGTCATCAGCGTCGTCGGACGCCTCTTCGGCACCGGCGGCCTCAGGCGACGTGGTCGGTCCGAAGAACTCGGTCGTGTCGACCTCGTTGCCGTCGGTGTCGGTGACGGTGGCCCCGTGCACGACGGCCGCGATCGTCAGGCCACGACGAACGTCGGCGAACATGGCCGGCAGCTGATTGTTCTGCTGCAGCACCTGCAGCAGCTGCTGCGGCTCGATGCCGTATTGCCGCGACATCAGCACCAGGCGTTCGGTGAGGTCGTTCTGACCGACCTGAATGTCGAGCTCGTCGGCGATGGCGTCCATCAGCAGCTGGGTCTTGACGGCCTTCTCGGCGTTCGAGCGGTTGTCGGCGTCGAACTCCTCGCGGCTGCTGCCCTCGGCGGCGAGCGCCTCCTCGAACTTCTTCTCGTCGTGGTCGAGGCCGTGGATGGCGTTGTGCACGGTGTCGTCGACCTGCGCCTGCACGATGGCCTCGGGCAGCGGCACGTCGACCTGCTCGAGCAGGGTCTCCAGCGCCTTGTCGCGGATCTGCTCGGCCTGACCGATGCGCTTGGCCTGGCGAACCTGCTCGACGAGGCTCTCCTTGAGCTCGTCGATGGTGTCGAATTCGCTTGCCAGCTGCGCGAATTCGTCATCGGGCTCGGGCAGTTCGCGCTTCTTGACGGAGTTGACCTTGACGGTCACCTCGGCCTCGTCACCGGCGTGCTCACCGGCGACCAGCGTGGTGGTGAAGGTCTTGCTCTCGTCGGCCTTGAGGCCCTTGATCGCTTCGTCGAGGCCCTCGATCAGGGTGCCGGAGCCGATCTCGTGGGACAGACCCTCGGTCTTGGCCTCGGCGACTTCCTCACCGTCGACGGTCGCCGACAGGTCGATCGACACGAAGTCGCCGTCCTCGGCGGGCCGGTCGACACCGGTCAGCGTGCCGAACCGGGCGCGCAGGTTCTGCAGCTCGGTGTCGACCTCCTCGTCGGTGACCTCGATGGCGTCGACGGTGAACGTCAGCGCCGAGAGGTCGGGCAGGGTGATCTCGGGGCGAACGTCGACCTCGGCGGTGAACGTCAGGTCGCCGCCGTACTCCTTGTTGGTGACCTCGATCTCGGGCTGCCCCAGGGGCTGCACGTCCGAGCTCGCAACGGCCTCGCTGTAGCGGGCCGGCACGGCCTCGCCGACGACCTGGTCCAGCATGGCTTGCTTGTCGATGCGCGACTCCAGCAGCTTCACCGGCACCTTGCCCGGACGGAACCCGGGCATCCGGATGGTCTTGGCCAGCTCCTTGAACGCCTGGTCGAAGTCGCCCTGCAATTCCGTGAAGGGCACCTCCACGTTGATGCGAACCCGGGTGGGGCTCAACTTCTCGACGGTGCTCTTCACTCCTGCGCTCCTTGCATGTCCATGTCTTCGTCGACGGGTGTCGTTGGTTCGGTCGGGGTGACAGGATTTGAACCTGCGGCCTTCCGCTCCCAAAGCGGATGCGCTACCAAGCTGCGCTACACCCCGTGCCTCACTGCCGTGGGAATACTACGGGCCGACGTGGCAACACCATCAATTGGATTTGAATGGGTCGGCGCCGGTACAGTCTCCCGTGCAGTGCTACGCGGGCGTAGCTCAATGGTAGAGCCCTAGTCTTCCAAACTAGCTACGCGGGTTCGATTCCCGTCGCCCGCTCCACAGGACCAAGCGCGGAGGCCGTCGAACGACCGTTCGGCGGCTCGCGGGACCGGGTCCCAGTCGTCACGGCGAAGCGCCGTCACCCGTCAATGCGGGTACCGGATCGCCAATAGTTCGGCCCGCTGCGTTCCCCGCGGCGTCTGGAAGGTCACCACGTCCCCCGGCCGGTGGCCTGCCAGGGCAAGCGCCAGTGGACTATCGGGTGCGAACGCGTGCTCGTCCACGATCGGCACGTCGGCGACGATCGCGACCACGCGCAGGTGGACGGGCTCCTCCTCGTCGGCGAAGCGCACCGTGACCTCGGTGCCGTCCGGCAGTGCGCCCGGCACTTCGGATTCGGGTGGCCCACCGTGCAGATGCCAGTTCAGTTCGGCGATCCGATCGTCGATCTCGGTCAGCTCCTCGGCGATTGCGATCTGGTCCGCCGCGTCGGAGTCGACGAGGTCGCCAACGGTGTCGCGGATGCTCTCGAGGTCGGCTGCCACGCGCTCGCGCCGACGCCTCAGTTTCTCCAGCTCGGCCTCGATGAGGGTGATCTCGTCCGGCATCAGCGTCGCTCGGCCGGGCGTGCTCATGATCCCGCTCCCGCACTCGCCTCTGGGCGGCGAATGGTGGTGCGCCGCAGCAGACGATTGCGCTTGGGTACCTGCTCGGTCCTGTGTCGATCGATCTGAATGATCAGCTCCCTCTTGGCCTGGGCGAGCGCCCGCTCGAGATCGGCGTGCCGTCCCACCGCGACCAGCGGCGGGTGGCCAGGCAGCAATGCGCGCAGCGTCACGCGCTGCTCCCTGCTGCCCCGGCCGCGCACGGACACGTCGACCTCGACCTCGTTCGGGTCCCACCTGGCCAGGTGCGGACCCAGCGTCGCCAGTGCCTCGAGGATTCGTTCGCGTTCGGGCTCCCTGAACCCGGCGCCGAGACGAAACGACCGCTCGTCGAGACGGTCCCGCCGTACGTCGTCGCTACTCATGCCATGAGCATCGGACACGAGCGACGTGCACCGCTTCCCCATCGGAGGACCGATCCGAGGGTCGTCACTGCCCCTGCGAGGGCATGTCGCTCCCGTCAGCGCCCGACGCATCCTGAGAGCACCCTCGTCAGGCCCGTTGGGCGGCCCTTCCTGTCGGTAGGCTGGACGCCATGGACAGCTTTCTGCTGGTGCTCATCGTCGTTCTGGTCGCCGTCATCGGCTACGCCGTCTACGCCTCGTCGAAGGCGTCCGGCAAGCGCAACGCCGCCTCACTCGACGACGCGAAGGCCGACGCCCGCCGCGTCATCGATCGGCTCGGTGGCCAGGTTCTGAACCTCAGCGGCACCGACGATGCCTCCAAGCAGGCGCTGGCCGACGCCTCGGAGCGCTTCACCGCCGCGGGGTCGCAGATCGAGCAGGCCACCACCGCGCGCCAGGCGCTACTGGCCAAGGAGAGCGCGCTGGAGGGGCTGTACTACGTGCGAGCCGCCCGCGTCGCGATGGGCATGGACCCGGGTCCCGAGCTCGAGACGCTGTCGGGACAGAACAACGCGGGCACGGTCACCGAGGATCGCCGGGTGCAGTTCGAGGGCCGTGAGATCGAGGCCTCCCCTTCGCCGTCGGAACGGACCCCGAACTACTACCCCGGCGGCCGCGTGGCGGGTCGCCCCGTGCCGGCGGGCTGGTACTCCGAGCCGTGGTGGAAGCCGGCGTTGGTGGCCGGCGCCTGGGGTGTCGGGTCGGCGCTACTGTTCAGCTCGCTGTTCTCCGGCATGGGTGGCGTCGGGTATGGCGCGCAGGGCTTCGAGAACGGCTACGGGGACGGATTCCAGGACGGTTTCGACCAGGGCCAGCTCGACGGCGGCGGCTGGGACGGCGGCGGCCAGGACGCAGGCGGCTGGGGTGACGGCGGCGACGGCGGTGGCTGGGACTTCGGCGGCGGAGACTTCGGCGGCGGAGACTTCGGCGATTTCTAGCCGGCACCCATGGCCGCATACGTCATCTCCGAAGTCGAGAGCCTCGACGAATCCTTCTTCGAGCGCTATCGCGCGTTGGCCGCAGCCTCCATCGAGCAGTTCGGTGGTCGTTACCTGGTCCGCGGTGCGATCCCGGACGTCGTCGAGGACGAGATCTTGCCGCGCCGCCGGTTGGTGATCGTCGAATTCCCCGACATGGCCACGGCCAGACGGTGGTACGCCTCCTCGTCGTACGCCGAGGCGCTTGCCTTCCGAGACCGGGCGCTGACGCGACGGCTGATGTTCGTCGAAGGCATCTAGTACCGCGCTCCTTCGGCCAGGGACCCCGCACCCGCGCCATCCCGGAGGCTGCTTCCCTACAGCCGGCTCTCCAACCGCGCCGACACGCCCGCTTCCTGCAGGTCCAGGCGCTCCAGCATGGCGCGCGCCGCCTCGTCTTCGATGCGTCCCTGGTCGCGCTCGCTGATCAGCGCCGCGCGCTGCGCCCGCAGCACGTCGAGGTAGAGGTTGCCGAACACCTCTGCCCGCCGCGTGTGCGTCCCCGGATCGGGCATCTCGTCGGCGTCCTGGGACTGCCTGGCGATGGTGTTGCGGATCTCGTCGACCACCCGCGGGTCCAGACCCTCGGGCGGGTTCGTCCGGAACTCCGCGAGGACCTCGTCGGCCGCCTGGTAGACCACGCGCTCGGCCGCCAGCGTCTGTTCGCGCTCGTAGGCGGAGTCGTCCCGCGACAGGCGCAGCCGGGCGATCAGCATGGGAAGCGTCGCGCCCTGAATGAGCAGCGTGCCGACGCTGACCACGAACGCGATGGCCTGGATGGTGGCCCGCTCGGGGAACGGCTCGCCGGCCGACGTCGTCACGGGGATGGCCGCCGCGGCCGCCAGCGTCACCACGCCGCGCATGCCCGTCCACGACACCACGACGCTCTCCTGCCAGGACAGCGACCGCCGGTCGATCTTCGAACGCCACTTGGTCGGCGGCTTGTCACGACGCCGGGTGCCGAGGGCTCCCCGCCCGCCCGACGCCGGAACCGGAACGCTCAATCGGTTCTCGACGTGGCTGGACAGCTTGCTGCGGCCGAACATCACCAGCACCGACAGCGGCCGGATCGCCATGACGATGGCCAGCACGATGAGCGAGGCGACGGCCACCTCGCCGAGAGCTTCATGTGCCGCCCGCAGATCCTCGAGGACGAACCTCAGATGCAGTCCGATGTAGGCGAACACGAACGCCTCCAGCAGCACGTCCACCGAGTTCCACACGTACCGCTCCTGCAGCCGGGTCTGATAACCCGCGCCGAGTGTGCCGTTGCCGACCACGAATCCAGCGACGACGACCGCCAGCACGCCCGACGCATGCAGTTCCTCGGCCGCGATGAACGCCGCGAACGGCACCACCAGACCCTGAACGGTCTCCAACCCGGGGTTGGCGAGGCGGTTGCGGATCCACAGGGTGACGAACCCAAGGCCGGCCCCGACGAGTGGGCCCAGCACCGCGCTGTAGCCGAACAGCAGGAAGGGGTTGTCGATGAAGGTGTGGCTGCCCGCGACCTGTGCCACCGCGATCGAGAACAGCGTGAGGGCGGCCGCGTCGTTGATGAGGCTCTCGCCGGTGAGGATCGCCATCACCTTCTTCGGCAGGCCCAGCTTGCGGCCGACGGCGACGGCCGTGACCGCGTCCGGCGGTGCCACGATCGCCCCGAGGATCAGCGCCGTGCCGAACGTCAGCGGCACCACCACCAACCACGACGAGACGGCGGCGACGGTGAACGCCGTCACGACCACCAACCCGACGCCTAGGCCCAGGATCGGCCGGATGTTGCGCAAGAAGGTGGGGAACGAGAAGTTCAGTGACGCCGAGTACAGCAGAGGTGGCAGCACCACCGTGAGCAGGATGTGCGAATCCAGTTCGGGCGCCTCGAATCCCGGCACGAACGACGCGGCGATGCCGACCACGACGATGATCAGCGCGGGTTCGAGTCCTCGCCGGTGCGCGATCGCGGTGACGAGGATGGCGCCGACGACGACTAGGATGAGTTCCACGCGCCAATTGTCCCGTCAAAGTCCGTTCGGCGCCCGCCGCGCTTCGTGTGGGCGCCGCGCCTCACACCTGACAGGTGGGGCACCAGAACAGGTTGCGCGCCTCCATCTCCTCGGTGCGGATCGGGGTGCCGCACACCCGGCACGGCTCCCCTGCCCGCCGGTAGACGTAGGAGCGGGGACGCCCTGGCCGATACGACGGCGCTCCCTCGTCGTCCGCCTTGCGGATGGTGATGATCTTGCCGCGAGTGACCCCGACCTTCATCAGCGCGACGAGATCGGTCCACGCGGCGTCGAATTCGGCTTCGTCGATCTGCGTGCCGGGCCGGTGCGGGTCGATCAGGTGCCGGTACAGCAATTCGCTGCGGTACACGTTGCCGACACCGGCGATGACCTTCTGGTCCATCAGCAGTGCGCCGATCGGCCTGCGGGACTTGCTGATTCGGGCCCACGCCTTGGCCGGATCGGGGGCCCGTTGCAGTGGGTCGGGTCCGAGCCTGGCCAGGATGTCGTCGACTTCGACCTGGTGGATCACCTCGCAGGCCGTCGGGCCACGCAGATCGGTGCCATAGTCCTGCCCGACCATCCGCATCCGTACCTGCCCGACGGGTTCGGGCATGGGCACGGGCCGTTCGGTGAACGAGCCGTAGAGGCCCAGGTGGACGTGGACGATCGCTCCGCCCTGATAGTGGTGGAACAGGTGCTTGCCGTAGGCGTCGGCCTTGCGCAGCACGCGACCGCTGACCGCCTCCGCGGCCTCGGCGAAACGGCCCTGCGGGCTGGTCACGACGACGGGGGCGTTGCCGAAACGCTTCTGGTGCAGGCGGGCCAGCCGGTGGATCGTGTGCCCTTCGGGCATCCGCTAGGCGCCCGGCACCGGTGGCGCGACGTGGGTCTCCTCGTATTCGGCGAGGATGTCGATGCGGCGCTGGTGGCGCGGCGCCTCCGACCACGCGGTGGTGAGGAACGCGTCGACGAAGGTCAGCGCGTCGGCCACGGTGTGCATGCGCCCGCCGATGCTCATCACCTGGGCGTTGTTGTGCTGGCGGGCCAGCGACGCGGTCTCCACGCTCCACGCCAGCGCGCACCGGATGCCGGGCACCTTGTTGGCGGCGATCTGCTCGCCGTTGCCCGAGCCGCCGATCACGATGCCGAGGCTCTCCGGATCCGCCAGCGTCTTCTGCGCCGCCGAGATGCAGAAGGCCGGGTAGTCGTCCTCGGCGTCATAGCTGAAGGCACCACAGTCGATCGGTTCGTGGCCGCTCGACTCGAGGTGCTCGACGATGGCCTGCTTGAGTTCGTATCCGGCGTGGTCAGAGCCGAGGTAGACGCGCATGGCGGTCACCTTACTGGGACGCGCGAACGGCTAGCGCGTCGCCACCAGACCGTCGACGAGCAGGTCTCGCATCCGGTTCGCCTGATCCGTCGAGTGGCTCGCGATCGTGATTCCGATGAGGCTCGAGACGACGTCGTCCGCCCTGACGTCGGACCGCAGAGTCCCGTCGGCTGCACCCGCGCGCAGCAACGTGTCGACCGCGCCGACGATGCTCGTCCTGGTGTTGCCGGGCTCGACCGCGCCCGAGGTGAACAGCGCGCTCAGCGACGCGGCCATCCCCTGTTTGGCGGCCACGAAGCCGGCATACCGGCTCATCCAGTGGCGAAGCGCGGTGACCGCGCAATGATGCGTGAGCAACTCCGCTGCCGATGCCGATACCTCGGCCAACTCGGTGCGGAAGACGGCCTCGACGAGCGCCTCCCGAGTGGGAAAGTGCCGGTACAGGGTGCCGATGCCGACGCCCGCATCCTTGGCAATGGCCTCGAGTGACACGGTCGTGCCGTCCGCGGCGGCGAACGCCGCGGCGGCCGCGGCGAGCAAGCGCTCCCGGTTCCGGTGTGCGTCTGCCCGCATCACAGCCATAGCGGAGGTACCTCCGTTTCTGTTAGCGTGCAAAACGGAGGCACCTCCGCATCGTCGAGTATCCCATCGAGGAGCATCGTGATCAACACCCCAGCGCCCGGCGGCCGTGGCCGCCTCGGCCAGTTCGAGGTCGCCCGCATCGGCTACGGAGCCATGCAGCTCGAACCATCGGCCGTCTCGACCGACGACGCCGTCGCGCTCCTACGTCACGCATTCGATCTCGGCGTCGACCACGTCGACACCGCGTCGTTCTACTCCGATGGCGAGGTGAATCGCCGCATTGGTGCCGCCCTGGCCGCGACCCACGATGACGTCGTCATCGCGAGCAAGGTCGGCGCCCGCAGCATCACCGGTGGACCCGTTGCGCTGGCCGCAGCGCAACGACCCGAGGAACTGCGTGGTGCCGTCGAGGCCGATCTCGCCCAGCTGGGCATCGACCGCGTCCACGTGGTGAACCTGCGCCGGCTCGATCTCGGACCGGGACTGACGGCCGAGGGAGATCAGATCGTCGACCTCGACGATCAGCTGGCCGAGATGATCGCCCTGCGCGACGAGGGCAAGATCGGTGAGATCGGGATCAGCGGGGTTCCCGAGGACGTGCTGCGACGGGCGATGCCCGCGGGCATCGTCTGCGTCCAGAACGCGTACAGCCTGCTCGACCGATCCCAGGAAGTCATGCTCGACCTGTGCGCCGCGGAAGACATCGCCTGGGTGCCCTTCATGCCGCTCGGCTCGTCGTTCCCGGGCTTCCCCAAGGTCGCCAAGGATCCGACGGTGATTCAGATCTCCGAGGAAATTGGTTGCACCCCTTCACAAGTGGGGCTGGCGTGGCTTCTTGCCCATTCGTCCAACACCCTGCTCATCGCGGGGACGCGCTCGGTCGGCCACCTCGAGGAGAACCTCGCCGCAGGCAAGGTTCTCCTGACCCCGGATGCACTGGCGCGTCTCGACGCGGCCTAGTGGGCCGCCAGGCCGCGGAGCAGTACGTCGAGCAGGCGCGGGGTCCGCTCGGCCCATTCGTCGGGCTCGACGTGAGAGAGGAACCAGGACAGCAGGATCACGTCGCGTGAATCGACGTCGCCGCGCAGCAAACCCTTTTCGCGACCGGCGGAGAGCAGCGCGGTCAGCGCCTCACCGAGCTTGCCGAGGGTATCTGCACCGATGTCCTGCCACACCGAGGCTTCGACGGCGGCGATGACTCCGAACTTCACCCGCGCATAGGCCGCGAGCTGAATGAGCCAGCGCCTCAGGGCCTCGTCCGGCGAATGCCGTTGCAGTAGCGCGTCGGCGAGGGCGACGAGCTGGTCGATCTCCCGGTCGTAGAGCGCGCGTACCAATTCGTCGCGCGTGGCGAAGTGGCGGTAGAGCGTTGCCTGGCCGACGGCCGCCCGCTTGGCGACGGCACTGAGTTTGAGCTCGCCCGGTTCGGCGATGAGCTCGCGGGCAGCTTCGATGATCGCGACCCGGTTGCGCGCCGCGTCAGTGCGTTCGGGCATGGCTCCCCTCGACTTGCAAACGGACAACTTGTCCGCTTCGATGAAGTGGACAGTTCGTCCGTATTGACCAGGGAGGCTAGCCGTGGATGATCTCGCCGACAAGGTGGTCGCCATCACCGATGCCAGCAGCGGCATCGGAGCCGCGGTGGCGCGGCGACTCGCGCGCCGCGGAGCCGCCGTCGTCCTCGGCGCGCGGCGGACCGACCGCCTCGACACGCTGGCCGCGGACATCCGCTCGGCCGGCGGCCGCGCCAGCTCGGCCACCGTGGACGTCACCCGTTCGGAGGACATGCACCGCCTGGTCGCGACCGCGGTCTCGACCTATGGGCGGCTCGACGTACTGGTCGGCAACGCCGGAATCGGACCGATCTCGCCGATGGCCGCCCGTCGCACCGCGGACTGGAACGCGATGATCGACGTCAACCTGCGCGGCGTCCTGCACGGCATCGACGCAGCCCTACCCGTCTTCGAGGAACAGGGCCGCGGTCACTTCGTCACCATCGTCTCGACCGCCGGGATCAGGGTCGTCCCGACGATGGCGGTGTACGCCGCCACCAAGAATGCCGTCCGCACACTCCTCGAGGGGCTACGCCAGGAGTCCATCGACGGAACACTGAAGACCACGGCGATCTCGCCCGGTTACGTGCGCACGGAATTCGGCGACTCCATCACCGACCCCGTCGTTCGCGCCGAGATCGACCGCGGCATGCAGGCATTCGCGCTCGATCCCGACGCGGTGGCCAGGGCCGTCGAGTTCGCCGTCGATCAGCCATGGGACGTCGAGATCGGCGAGCTCTCGATCCGACCGACGGTCCAGGGCTGATCCCTAGCCGACCGTGATCGCGTCCAGCCGTTCCTTGATGAAGTCCGCCGAGACGACCGGCGACAGCCCCGCGACGCGCCCCATCGGCGGCTCCATCGGCGTGACCACCGCGTCGTGGTTGGCCTCGTAGAAGTAGATGAGCGAGACCAGATCCTCCTCCGGCGCCTCGGGCTGCGGGGGCAGTACGCGATGCCGGCCCGACGGCCAGCGACGCCCGCTCCAGTACTCCAGCAGATCGCCGATGTTGACCGTCAGCGCGTCGGCATCGTAGGGCGCGTCGGCCCACCCCTCGGCTTCCGAATAGACCTGCAGCCCACCGGCTCCCGGCTCACGGTCCAGGATGGTCACCGTGCCGAAGTCGGTGTGGGGTCCGATGCGGAACTGGCCCGGCTCCGGGTCCCCTACCACGCTCACCGGCGGATAGTGGTTGATGTTCATCGTCCAGGTCGGCCGGTTGGCCAGCGCCGCCCACGGGTTGGCCGACAACCCGAGCGCATGCGAGAACAGCGCCAGAAGGTCGTCGGACAGTTTGCGTACGGCCGCGGTGTACTCCGTGACCAGGGCGTGCAGCTGCGGCACCTCGACCGGCCACACGTTGGGCGCGAACCAGATGCGGTCGACCTCCGGATCGCCGGTCGCCGTCTCGGCCCCCAGGCTGTAGCTCTCCTTGAGATCCGGCGGCGTCTCGGTGCCTTCGGCGTAGCCGTTGGCCTCCGCACCAGGGCCGATCCAGCCGTGCCCGCCGACCGCGACACCGTAGCGCCGCTTGACCTCGTCCGGCAGAGCGAAGAACTCCCGGCTGACCTTGCGCACCGCAGCGGCCAGGCCCTTGTCCACACCGTGTCCGGTGACCAGGATGAACCCTGCCTGCTGCAGGCTCTCGTCGACCTCGGCAGCGACCGCGTCGGCGGCGGCTCCTCCACTGCGCCAACGCGAGATGTCAACAGTGGCAATCACACTCATGCTCGTGCCCTATTCACCGATGTCCTCTGCCCACAGTTCGGGATGCGCGGTGATGAATTCGGTCATCATGTCCACGCATCGTTGATCGTCGAGAAGCGTCACCGAGACCCCGTTCTCGGCCAACCAGTCGTGTCCGCCGCTGAAGGTGCGGGCCTCGCCGATCACCACCGCTCCGATGTTGAACTGTCGCACCAATCCGCTGCAATACCAACAGGGTGAGAGCGTGGTCACCATGATCGTCGAACGATAGTTGCGCTGTCGGCCAGCCGCGCGGAAGGCGTCGGTCTCGCCGTGCACCGAAGGGTCGTCGTCCTGCACGCGTCGGTTGTGCCCGCTACCAAGCAGCACGCCGTCACTACCGAACAGCGCCGCTCCGATCGGAATGCCGCCCTCCGCCAAACCCTTTCGGGCCTCGTCGATGGCGACCTCGAGCATGTCCTCCGGACTCATGCCTTCGGGCCGTCGAGGGCGCGCTCGGCGGCGATCTTCGATCGGCACACCAGCAGGTACATCGCGCCGGCGATCAGGAAGCCGACGAAGAAGGTGACGTCACCCAGCTGGGGTACCGCCCGCGCCACGTAACCCACGAACCTCTCCTGGTTGGAGAACAGCAGCACCGACACCGCGATGCCAACGGCGAAGGAGGCCAACCCCGGCCAGTTCGCATACGAGCGGTCGTAGAGGAAGCCGGCGATCGTCTGCCCGCGCCTCATGTACTGATCGGCGAAGACCACGCCAAGCCACGGCCCGATCCAGTAGGCGATGATCAACAGGAACGCCTCGTAGCTCTGGGCGGCGTCGGGCAGCGCCCACCACGCCACCAGGAAACCGGCCACCCCGAAGAACACCGTGACGAGCGCCCGCGCCACGTGTGCGGGCAGCTTGATGCCGATCGTGACGAAGGCCATCGCCCCCGAGTAGATGTTGATGGAGTTGGCCGCGATCGCTCCGATGGCGATCGCCAGCAGCGTCGCCTTGGCGATCGGTGAGGACAGCTCGCCGGTGAAGGCCTCGGTGGGGTTGTCCGACAACGCCGGTCCAATGGTGACCGAAGCGGCACCGACGATCTCCAGCACCGCGCAGGACAGGAATAGGCCGGCGGAGGCAAACAGCCCGGCGCGGGCCGCCGACACCGTCGACGGCAGGTAGCGGGTGTAGTCCGCGGCGTACGGCGTCCAGCCGGCCGCGTAGCCGAACGCCGTGCCGACGGTCAGCAGGAAGCCACCAATTCCGCCGACCCCGTCGGGCAGCGCCGCGGCGTCGAAGTGGGACTTGGTCAGGATCGCCACCGACGCCACGGCGAAGATGACGGCCAGCACCGGAAAGGACCACCGCTCGAACGCCTGCACCAGGTTGTGCCCGAAGAACGCGAACGCGGTCTGTACCAGCACGATGATGATCAACCCGACCAGCGGTCCGATGCCGAACAGTGCTGCCAGTGCGTATGCGCCACTGACGCTGTTGGTGGCGAACCAGCCCACGCCTGCCGTCACCGACATCAGGACCGCGGGGACCGCATTGCCCTTGAAGCCGAACGCCATCCGGCCCAGCACCATCTGCGGCACGCCGTGCAGGGGGCCGCGCGCCGACAGGAAGTAGTGCGCGAGCGCACCGAGCCCGGTGCCAACGACGATGCCCACCACGGCCTGCCAGAACGTCATGCCGTAGACCGCGACGGCCAGCACGCCGACGAAGATGGTCGCGAACTCCAGGTTCGGCGAGGTCCACGTCCAGAACAGCTGGCTCGGCTTGCCGTGACGGTCTTCCTCGGCGATGAACTCGTTACCGCCGGGCTCGACCGCTACGAGCTTGTTGCGGTAGGAACCGTCGGTGGTGGGCTCAGTCGCTGTCATGGGTACACCGTGGCCGGACTTGCCTCCGGCCGCAACCGGAATCGACGATTGACCGCCCGCGCAGCGTCAGTCGAACTCGGGCGATTCGTGGCGGGTGCGCTTGAGCTCGAAGAAGTGTGGGTAGCCCGCGAAGATCACCGAGGCGTCCCATAGCTTGCCCGCCTGCTCGCCGCGCGGGATCCGCGACAGCACCGGGCCGAAGAACGCGACGCCGTTGACGTGGATCGTCGGGGTGCCGACGTCGTCGCCGACCGCGTCCATGCCCTCGTGGTGGCTCTTGCGGAGTGCCTCGTCGAACTTGTCGCTGGTGGCCGCCTCGGCCAGTTCGGCGGGCAGCCCCACCTGCTCGAGCGACTTCGCGATCACGTCGTCGAAGTCCTTGTTGCCCTCGTTGTGGATCAGCGTGCCCATCGCGGTGTACAGCGGGCTGAGCACCTCGTTGCCCTTGGCCTGCTCGGCGGCGATCGCGACACGCACCGGGCCCCAGGCCTTCTTCATCATCTCCTGGTACTCCTCGGGCAGGTCACGCCCTTCGTTGAGCACCGCCAGGCTCATGACGTGGAAGTTCACCTCGATGTCGCGCACCTTCTCGACCTCGAGGATCCAGCGGGAGGTGATCCAGCACCACGGGCACAGGGGGTCGAACCAGAAACTCGCTACGTCCTTGTTGGCCATCATCGATCCTCTCGGCAGGCATGCGGGCAGAACTCCGTTCGGCACAACTACGCACGCACCGACCGTGTTCCCCAAGTGCGTCTAGGCTAGTCCGACGTGGCACTTCCCAACCTCACTCGCGACCAGGCAGCCGAGCGCGCAGCGCTCGTCACCATCGACAACTACCAGATCGCGCTGGATCTGACCGACGGTGCCGGGGGGCCAAGCGAGCGCACCTTCCGCTCGACGACCACCGTGACGTTCGACGCCCTGGCCGGTGCCGACACCGTCATCGACATCGCCGCCGACACCGTGCGCAGCGCGACGCTCAACGGGGTGGCCATCGACGTCTCGGGCTACGACGAGTCCACCGGCGTCCCGCTGGAGGGGCTCGCCGAGCACAACGTGGTCGTCGTCGATGCCGACTGCCGCTACTCCAACACCGGTGAGGGCCTGCACCGCTTCGTCGACCCGGTGGACGACGAGGTCTACCTGTACTCCCAGTTCGAGACCGCCGACGCCAAGCGCATGTTCGCCTGCTTCGACCAGCCGGACCTGAAGGCGACCTTCGACGTCTCGGTCACTGCGCCGTCGCACTGGCAGGTCATCTCCAACGGCGCCACCCGCGAGGTGACCGGAGCCGCTCCGGCGGCGACATCGGGCTCAGCCGGTGTCCACACCTTCGAGACGACGCCGCGCATGAGCACCTACCTGGTCGCGCTAATCGCCGGCCCGTACGCGCGCTGGGACGACGTCTACACCGACGAGCACGGTGAGATCCCGCTCGGCATCTTCTGCCGCGGTTCGCTCGCCGAGTTCATGGACGCCGAGCGGCTGTTCACCGAGACCAAGCAGGGCTTTGGCTTCTATCACCAGAACTTCGGCGCCCCATACGCGTTCGGCAAGTACGACCAGCTGTTCGTGCCCGAGTTCAACGCGGGTGCCATGGAGAACGCCGGCGCCGTGACGTTCCTCGAGGACTACGTCTTCCGCAGCAAGGTGACGCGGTACAGCTACGAGCGGCGCGCCGAGACGGTGCTGCACGAGATGGCCCACATGTGGTTCGGCGACCTGGTCACCATGCAGTGGTGGGACGACCTGTGGCTCAACGAGTCCTTCGCCACCTTCGCCTCGGTGCTGTGCCAGAGCGAGGCAACGGAGTACACGGCCGCCTGGACCACCTTCGCCAACGTCGAGAAGTCCTGGGCCTACCGGCAGGACCAGCTGCCGTCGACGCACCCGGTCGCCGCCGACATCCCCGACCTGCACGCCGTCGAGGTCAACTTCGACGGGATCACCTACGCCAAGGGTGCCAGCGTCCTCAAGCAGCTGGTGGCCTACGTCGGCCTCGAGGCCTTCCTCGCCGGCCTGCGCGACTACTTCCGCGACCACGCCTTCGCCAACGCAACCTTCGGGGATCTACTTGGCGCACTGGAGAAGTCGTCGGGACGCGACCTGTCGCACTGGGGTCAGCAGTGGCTCAAGACCACCGGGCTGAACACGCTGCGGGCGAACTTCGACGTCGACGCCGACGGGAAGTTCACCCGGTTCGCGATCGACCAGAGCGGGGCGGCGCCGGGCGCCGGCGAGACCCGGGTGCACCGGCTGGCGGTCGGCATCTACGACGACGACGGATCGGGCAAGCTGGTCCGCACCCACCGCGAGGAGCTCGACGTCGACGGTGCCAGCACCGAAGTGCCTGCGCTGCACGGTGTCTCGCGCGGGAAGCTGATCCTGGTCAACGACGACGACCTGACGTACTGCTCGCTGCGGCTCGATCCCGAATCGCTTCAGACGGTGCTTACGCGAATCGCGGACATCGCCGAGTCGCTGCCGCGCACCCTGGCGTGGTCGGCGGCGTGGGAGATGACGCGCGAAGCCGAGATGAAGGCCCGCGACTTCGTCGAACTGGTCAAGGGCGGCGTTGCGGCCGAGACCGAGGTCGGGGTGGCCCAGCGTCTGCTGCTGCAGGCGCAGACCGCGCTCAGCGCCTACGCCGAGCCGGACTGGGCGTGCGCGGAGGGCTGGCCGGCCTTCGGTGACCGCCTGCTCGAGCTGGCCCGTGCCGCCGAGCCCGGCTCGGACTTCCAGCTGGCCTACGTCAACGCCCTGTGCACGTCGTCGCTGTCGCTGCGGCACACCGCGGTCCTGGCGGCTCTGCTCGACACCGATCCGGCCGAACTCGAGCTGCCCGGGCTGACGGTCGACACCGACCTGCGCTGGCGCATCGTGACGGCGCTGGCCGCCGGTGGCGACGTCGACTCCGACGGGGTGCAGACGCCGTTCATCGACGCCGAGGCCGAGCGGGACCGCACGGCCGCGGGCCGGCGGAACGCGGCGGCGGCCGCGGCCGCTCGTCCGCAGCCAGCCGTCAAGGAGGCGGCATGGAAGCAGGTGATCGAGGACGACACCCTGGCCAACATCACCACCCGCGCGATCGTCGGTGGCTTCACCCAGCCCGGTCAGGCCGCTCTGCTGAAGCCGTTCACGGCCAAGTACTTCGACGCCATCAGCGGGGTCTGGGAGCGTCGTTCCAGCGAGGTCGCCCAGACCGTGGTGATCGGCCTGTACCCGTCCTCGGACGTGAGCCAGGACGGACTCGACGCGGCGGACGCCTTCCTCGCGGGCGAGGTGCCGCCGGCGTTGCGCCGGCTGGTGATCGAGGGTCGGGCCGGCGTCGAGCGGGCCCTGCGCGCACGCGCCTTCGACGCCAGCTAGCGGAAGATCGAAAGCGGCCCCGGTCGTCGGCTGCGAGAGTCGACGGCCGGGGCCGCTGTTCGAGACGAACGGGTTAGCGGGGCGAGACCCCGGCGCTGAGCACGCGGACGGCGCTGATGAGGCCGTCCATCAGGTTGCCCTCCTGGAAGGACGCCGCAGCGGCGGAGACACCGAGCGGAGCGGCTTCCTCGATGCCGCGACCCTTGACCTCCGAGCCGTACACCACCTCGATGGCCCTTTGGTTCGGCGAGACGGCGAGCAGCACCGCATTGTTGGGCGTCGGCACCTTCGCCAGGATCTCGCGCGCCGAAGCGGCGGTGTCCGCACCGAGGTCACCGATGTAGACGGCGAACCGCGCCTTGGCAGCCCGAGAGCCGTACTTCAGGGCGTCGTCGAGCACGACGAGATCCCGGACCGGGAACGGGTAGTGCACCGACAGCTCACCGGGCTCGGTGACGCCGGAGATGCGTCCGCTCGCGGTGTAGGCGTAGCCGTAGGGCAGAACCTCCGAGGCAGCCTTCGCGACCTCGGTCGAGTGATCGCTACCACTTGCCACTTGCGCCACCTCCCACGGTCAGATGCGATGCGTGGCCGTGATCGGCCGGTTCCTCGGCGGCCCACAGGATCGGTTCGTGGGTCCACTCGTCGGTCATCCGATACGTCGCGGGGTGCGGGCCCTTGCGCCGGAAGATCAGCAGAGCCAGCAGCAACGTCAACAGCAGCGGAACCCCGCCGAGAAGCGAATGGGTAAGTGCGATGCTCACGTCGCAAACCGTATCGCAACGTCCACTCAGGCCGCTCCCTCACCCAGATATCGCACCCATGCCGGGTCGAGCTCCTTGACCGACGACAGCAGCCGCCAGTGCTGACCCTTCGGCGGCAGCGGCGTCGACCGCAGCGACCAGCCGAGTTCGGTGAGCAACCGGTCGGCCTTGCGGTGGTTGCAGCTGGCGCACGCCGCCACGCAGTTCTCCCAGGAGTGCTCGCCACCGCGGCTGCGGGGCACCACGTGGTCGACGGTGTCGGCCTTGGCCCCGCAGTAGGCGCAGCGGAAGCGGTCACGGTGCATCAGCGCCGCCCTGGTCATGGGCACCCGCGCCCGGTAGGGCACGCGCACGTAGGAGCGCAGCCGGATAACCGAGGGCAGCGCGATCGCGCGGCTGGCAGAGTGGATGACCGGGCCGCCGGGGTCGGCGTGCACGACGTCGGCCTTCCCACACAGCAGCATGACGACCGCGCGGCGCGCCGGTAGTGCGGCGAGCGGCTCATAGGTCGAGTTGAGCAGCAGCACCCTGCGACGGCCCCAAACGCCGGTGTCCGCGCGCACTGGGCGGGGGTCGAGGCCGGGGTGCGGCAGGACCGGCGCAGCAAGCACCGTTGGGCCGGTTGAACTAGCCGCGGCCAGGTGTCCGCGACTCCTCCTTCGCTGCGACATGGGTCCTCCGGAACACAGTGCACCATGGATCGGCGCCAATCGCACGACAATTTGGGCGGAGTCCGCTGGTCAGTCCGGTGAACATCTCGTGACGCAAATTGGTTGCGCGGCTCGCCCGCCTCCCCCGTCGCGACTGCCGGTCCACGGAAGGGATGATGGGACTCGTGACGGAACAACCTCAGTCGTTCTACGACGAAGTCGGCGGTGCCGATACGTTCCGGACCATCGTCTCGACGTTCTACCGGCTCGTCCGCGAGGACGAGATCCTGCGTCCGCTGTACCCGGAGGACGACTTCGATGGGGCCGAGGAACGGCTCCGGATGTTCCTCGAGCAGTACTGGGGTGGGCCGCGGACCTACTCCGACCTGCGCGGTCACCCCCGACTCCGGATGCGCCACGCGCCGTTTCGGATCGGTTTCATGGAGCGCGACGCCTGGCTGCGCAACATGCACATCGCCGTCGCCGAGATCGACGCGCAGACCATGGACGACGCCCACCGCGCCGCGCTGCTGCAATACCTGCAGATGGCCGCCGAATCGATGGTCAACTCGCCGTTCTGAGGTCGCCGCGAATTCACCCTGGCGAGCCCCCGCCGTCGCGCCGGGCCGCGGGAGCCAAGGCACAATGGGCCAACGTGACCAACTCCCCCGAGTCCGCCTCCGCCACCCAGGCGTGGTGGTCCAGTGCCGTCTTCTATCAGGTCTATCCCAGGTCGTTTCGGGACAGCGACGGTGACGGTGTCGGTGACCTGGACGGGGTGACCGACGGCCTGGACTACCTGTCGCGGCTTGGCATCGACGCCATCTGGCTGAACCCGGTGATGGTCTCGCCGATGGCGGACCACGGCTACGACGTGGCCGACCCGCGCGACGTCGACCCCCTGTTCGGCGGGATCGACGCCCTCGACCGCCTCGTCGCGGCGGCGCACGCCCGGGACATCAAGATCACCATGGACCTGGTGCCCAACCACTCCAGCTCCAAGCACCCGTGGTTCGAGGCGGCGCTGGCCGCCGGGCCGGGAGGCGAACAACGCGAGCGCTACATCTTCCGCGACGGCAGCGGTCTCGGCGGAATCCATCCGCCGAACAATTGGGTGTCGGTGTTCGGCGGGCCGGCGTGGACGCGCGTCGTCGAACCCGACGGCAATCCCGGCCAGTGGTACCTGCACCTGTTCGATCCTGAGCAGCCCGACCTCAACTGGGACAACCCGGAGGTGTTCGAGGATCTGGAGAAGACGCTGCGCTTCTGGCTGGACCGCGGCGTCGACGGATTCCGCATCGACGTCGCGCACGGCATGGCCAAACCGCCGGGGCTGCCCGACATGCGCAACCCCGACTTGCCGATGCTGACATTGGACGACGACGACCCGCGGTTCAACCACGACGGGGTGCACGACATCCACCGCGGCATCCGGTCGGTGCTCGACGACTATCCGCATGCGGTCACCATCGGCGAGATCTGGGTGTTCGACAACGAGGACTTCGCCAAGTACTTGCGCCCCGACGAGCTGCACCTCGGCTTCAACTTCCGCCTGGTGCGCGCCGGCTTCGACGCCGCCGAGATCCGCGAGGCCGTCGAGAACTCCCTCGCCGCAGCCGATCTGGCTGGATCACCGCCGACGTGGACGCTGTCCAACCACGACGTCGAGCGCGAGGTCAGCCGCTACGGCGGCGGCGCCGAGGGACTGGCCAGGGCCAAGGCGATGGCACTGCTGATGCTGGCACTGCCCGGAACGGTGTTCGTGTACAACGGCGAGGAGCTCGGCCTGGACAACGTCGACCTGCCCGACGAGGTGTTGCAGGACCCGACCTGGGAGCGGTCGGGTCACCAGGAACGCGGCCGCGACGGCTGTCGGGTGCCGATGCCATGGTCCGGCACGACCCCGCCGTTCGGCTTCTCCGAATCCGACGAGCCGTGGTTGCCGATGCCCGCCGAGTGGGCCGCACTCACCGTCGCCACGCAGGAGGACGACCCGGAGTCGACGCTGAACTTCTTCCGGCGCGCCATCGCCGCCCGGCACGAACGCGGCGCGATGGGCGGTGCCGTCGAGCTCGTCGACGGCCCGTCCGACGTCGTGACGCTACGCGGTGCCGACGGCGTGACGTGCGTGCTCAACGCCGGCCCGACACCCGTGGCACTGCCCGACGGTGAGGTGTTGATCGCCAGCGCCACGCCGGTTGGTGGCCAGCTGCCGCCCGACGCCGCCGCCTGGGTGCGTTAGCGCAACACCACCGCGGGGTCGCCGCGGCGGCGATACACCGTGCCGAAGCGGGCGTCGACGCGCAACCACGTCGGCAGCACGCGGACGCGGACTACTTCATCCGCGGTGACCGACTCGGGGGCGAACTGGTCGGCGGTCTTCGCCTGCGGCAGGAAACCCATTGCCGTAAGCGCGAATACGCATCGCATCGGAATGCCGACGCTGGTGTCACCGGCGCTGACCGCGACGACCTCCTGATCGAGCAGCGACGCCGGCGGTCCGTGCGCGCTGCCGAACTCCTTGGCCAGATCGACGCCGCGCTGTGCGAGGTCGAGCACCACCCTGGCCGGCACGTCGTCGAGGTGGACGAACCCCTTCTCCGGCGGCAGCATGCCCCGCCACGCGGAATCCATCGCGAACCCCGGCTCCACGAATCCCGACCGATCCATCGCCGGGAGCGCGCGGACGAGCGCGTCGGCGCCGACGGACATGTCGGCCGGCGATACGCGGCCGCGCACCACGCGACAGGCCAGTACGTCGAAACCCGTTGCCACCCAAGCCACGACCTCACCGTCGCCGCGCTGGCGCAAGCGCACGACGCTGGCGTCGTCGAGCCGGACCGCTCTGTCGACGAACGTCGCGAGGTCCTCCCGGTGGGCGGCGTCGTCGAGCCAGAGCCCGCGCTCGCCGCGCACGTCGCCAGCCTCGCTCATCGCGGCCCTCGGCTCTTCGCGCGAGCGCTCATCGCGGCCCTCGGCTCTTCGCGCGAGCGCTCATCGCTGGTAACGCTGTAGATACTCCCGGTGATGCGGCGCCAGCCGCACCAGTCGCTGCTCGGCGATGTGGAACGCCGCCAGCTGGGACTCGCCGATGACGGCGGGCTTGGAGTCGGGGTCGGCCAGCACCGAGCGCACCTCGTAGCCGAGCGTGAAGTCCACCGCCCGCAGTCGCTTGACCCAGATCGTCACCTGCAGAGGCGAATCCGCCAGGCGCAGCTGCCCCTTGTAGACGACGCGCACCTCGGCGATCAGCAGCCCGATGGTGTCGAAGTCTGCCGCGAACGGCTCGGTGAGGAACGGCACGCGCGCCTCTTCGAGGATCGTCACCATGGTGCCGTGATTGACGTGCTGATACATGTCGATGTCCGACCAGCGCATGGGCACGGGCGTGGTGAAGCGCTCGGTCATCCGGTGGTTCCGGTTCCGCTGGTCCGCGTCATGCTGCGGATCTGCCGCGCCGCCACCGACAAGGTCGCCAAGTCCTTCTCGCCGTCGGAGTAGATCTCCTCGAGGGTGCGGCGGGCGCGGGCAAGCCGCGAACTGTTGGACAACTCCCACTCCTCGATCTTCTGCTCACCGGTCTCGTCGGGTTCCCCGACGGCGAGGACGTCGAAGCACAACGCCCGCAGCGAACCGTAGATGTCGTCTCGAATGGCCAAGCGCGCCAACGAATGCCAGCGGTCGTCGCGAGGCAGCCGCGAGACCGCGGTCAGCAGACCGTCGGCACCAAGATGATCCATCAGCGTGAAGTACGTGTCGGCCACCTCGACCGCGTCCCGCTCCACGATGTCGGAGATGTCGATGACGTCGAGCAGGCTGTACTGGTACAGCCCGGTCGCCACCATCATCGCCAGCTCCTGGGACACTCCCCGGGCGGCGAACTCACCCGAATCCTTGGCCACGATCGCCCGGTCGTCGCCCCGCAGCCACTCCGACATCCGCGGAGTCAGCTCGGATACCTTGGCGGCGAAGCGGTTCACCTCGGCACCAACGGCCAGCGGCTGCGGCCGGTAGTTCAGCAGCCAGCGGGCCGCGCGGTCGATCAGGCGGCGCAAATCGATCGTCATCCGGTCGGTCACCGACACCGGCACCCCAGCTTCACCGGCCGCCCTGATGTCCCGCCAGACGTCGCCGACCCGGAAGATCTCGTCGACCGCGACGTAGGCGCGGACCGCGTCGACCGGCCCGACCCCGACGTCCTCGCAGACGCGGTAGGCGTAGCTGATCCCCGCGGTGTCGACGAGATCGTTGACCAGCATCGTCGTGACGATCTCCCGGCGCAGCTGGTGAGTGCGGATCTCCGGACCGAACCGGTCGCGCAGCTGATGCGGGAAGTACTCGGGTAGACGCGCGGCGAAGACCTCCTGGTCGGGGAGCTCGCTGGCGAGCAGCTCGTCCTTCAGCGCCAGCTTCACGTGGGCCATCAGCGTGCACAGCTCCGGCGAGGTCAGCCCCAACCCCATCTCGGTGCGCCTGCGGATCTCCTTCTCCGACGGCAGCGCCTCCAGCTCCCGGTTCAACCCGCGCTTGGCCACCAGCTCGCGAATCTGCCGACCGTGCACGGTCAGCAGGCCCGCCGCGTTGGCCCGGCTGGTCCCCATCAGGTCGTTCTGAGCGGCGTTGTCGCGCAGGACGAGTGTCCCCACCTCGTCGGTCATCGACATCAGCAGCGGGGTGCGCTCCTCGACGCTCACCCGGCCCGCGGTGACCAGCGAGTCGACGAGGATCTTGATGTTGACCTCGTGGTCGGAGCAGTCGACGCCCGCGGAGTTGTCGAGTGCGTCGGTGTTCACGTGGCCGCCGTTGAGCGCGAACTCGATGCGTCCGCGCTGTGTCACACCGAGATTGCCGCCCTCGCCGATCACCTTGGCGCGCACTTGGTTTGCGTTCACGCGCAGCTGATCGTTGGCACGGTCACCGACGTCGGCGTCGGATTCGGTCTCGGCCTTGACGTAGGTGCCGATGCCACCGTTCCAGAACAGGTCGACCGGCGCCTGCAGGATGGCCTTCATCAGCGCCGGTGGGGTCATCTCCTCGACGTCGTCGGGCAGCCCAAATGCGACGCGCACCTGCGGGCTGATCGGGATGGACTTCTGCTCGCGGCTGAACACACCGCCGCCCTCGCTGATCAGGCTGCGGTCGTAGTCGTCCCAGCTGGATCGCGGCAGCGCGAACATTCGGTCGCGCTCGACCCAGGAGCTGGCGGCATCGGGGTTCGGATCGAGGAACACGTGGCGGTGGTCGAAGGCCGCGATCAGCCGAATGTGCTTGGACAGCAACATGCCGTTGCCGAAGACGTCACCGCTCATGTCGCCCACCCCGACCACGGTGAAGTCCTCGGTCTGGGTGTCGACGCCCATCTCGCGGAAGTGACGCTTGACCGATTCCCAGGCGCCCTTGGCGGTGATGCCCATCGCCTTGTGGTCATAGCCCACCGATCCGCCAGAGGCGAACGCGTCGCCCAGCCAGAATCCGTAGGACTTCGCGACGTCGTTGGCGATGTCGGAGAACGTGGCGGTGCCCTTGTCCGCGGCGACCACCAGGTAGGCGTCGTCGCCATCACGCCGGGTGACGCCCTCGGGGGGTGTGACGACCCCGGTTGCGGTGTCGACGTTGTCGGTGACGTCGAGAAGCCCGGAGATGAAGAGCCGGTAGCACGCAACGCCTTCGCTGCGCTGGGCATCGCGGTCGGCGCCGGCCGAACCGGTCGGTGCCGGCGGGCGCTTCACGACGAAACCGCCCTTGGCACCCACGGGCACGATGACGGCGTTCTTGACGGCCTGCGCCTTGACCAGACCCAGGATTTCGGTGCGGAAGTCCTCACGACGGTCCGACCAGCGCAACCCGCCGCGCGCGACGTTGCCGAAGCGCAGGTGCACGCCCTCGACCCGTGGCGAGTAGACGAAGATCTCGTATCTCGGCCGTGGCAACGGCAATTCGTCGATCAGCCCGGGATTCAGCTTGATCGACAGCACGTCCTGACTGCGCGCCGAACCGGGCCGGGTGACGAAGTAGTTGGTGCGCAACGTCGCCTGGATCATCGAGGCGAAGGCCCGCAGCACCCGGTCGGTGTCGAGGCTGACGAGCGCGTCGATGCCGGCGGCCACGGCCACGGCTGCCGCCGAGGCATCCCGCTTCTTGCCGGACTCGGCCTGGGCGTCCTCGGGATCGAACAGTGCTTCGAACAGTTCGACGAGCGCGCGCGCCGTGTCGGCATTGTCGTTGACGACGGTCTCGATGTGCGACTGACTGTACGGAAAACCGGCCTGCCGCAAGTACTTCGCGTAGCTGCGCAGCACGGTGACCTGCTGCCAGGTCAGTCCGGCACGCATCACCAGTTCGTTGAACCGGTCGATCTCCACCCGGCCGTACCAGATCGCGGTGACCGCGTCGGCGAACCGCGTGGCGGTGGCTTCGCGCTCGGCGGCATCCTGCTGCTCGGGCATCGACTGCTGCGGTGAGATCTTGAACTGGTAGATCCACACCGGCACGCCGTCGGCCCTGGTGACCGAGAACGGCCGCTCCTCGAGCACTACGACGCCCATGCTCTGCAGCATCGGCAGCAGCACGCTCAGCGACGCCGACCGGCCCGCGAGGTACCACGTCAGGTTGGCGGGCTGCCCGTGGCCGCCGTCGGCGAAGACGAGTTTGACCGTGTCGGGCTGCAGTTGCTCGATGATCGCGATGTCGCCGATCGCGTCGTGCGGGGAGAACGCCTGCCGATAGACCTCGGGGAACGCCACCGCGTAGTGCTCGGCGGCGGCCCGGGTGATCGCACCCGTCGGGACCGCCCCCATCAGTCGGTCGCCCCAGGTGCGCGCAGCCTCGGTGAGCAGGTTCTGGATCCTGGTCTCGTTGTCCAGCGAGGTGTCGACGTCGGCAGCCCTTGCGTCATCCGGCAGCCGGACGGTGAAGTGCACGACGGCCCAAGGGGATTCGCTGACCCGCGCGGTGTACTCGATGCTCTCGCCGCCGAGCTCGCGGACCAGGATGTCCTGCATCGCTAGCCGCACCACGGTGGTGTAGCGATCCCGCGGCAAGTACACCAGGCACGACACGAAGTGAGACAGCTGATCGGTGCGCAGGAACAGCAGCGCCCGGCGGCGGGAGCCGAGGTCGACGACGGCATTGGCCATGTCGAGCAGCTGCCGCGCGCTGAGCGAGAAGAGTTCCGACCGCGGGATGGTCTGGATGATGTCCAGCGTCAGCGGGCCTGGATGGCTGTTGTCCCCGAGCGACAGCGCGAGCGCTTCGTTGACCCGGCGCGAGATGAGTGGAATCTCCAAGACGTTCGCATTCGATGCAGCGACGGTGAACAGTCCGACGAATCGGTGTTCGATCGCGGCGCTCTGCCCCGGCACCGTCTCGCGGACCACCACGATGTGCGGATGTGCGCCGTAGCGCAGGTAGCTCGGCATCGTGGCCTGAGCCAGCACTAGCAGGTCGTCGGTCGCGGTGAGCTGCGGTAGGACGTCGGTGCGCAGTCGCAGCACGCCCAGCCTGCTGGACGGTTCGACGGTGGCCCGGCCGTCGTCGACCGAGCAGCGTTGATAGCCGAGCATGACGAAGTGGCCGTCGGCGAGCCAGCGCAGCAGCGCGGCCACGTCCCGGCGGTCATAGGACGGGAAGCGGCCCTCGCGATCGGCGTCCATCGTGCTGGCCAGCACGACCAGCGACGCGTTCAGTGCCGTCGCGTCCAGCGCGACCTGGCGGGCGTCACCGAGGACGTTGGGCAGCAGCGCAACGGCTTCGGCGACGGCGTTGGGATCGGCCGACGGTGAGAGCTGCACGTGGATCCACGTCTCGTCGACGCCATCGGTGGGAGCATCCGCCGCGGCACTGGGGTGTACGTCGATCAGATCGCCCGCCGGATTGCGCCGCACGCGGAACACCGGGTTCATGATCGCCGTGTAGGCCACCCCGAGCCGGTGCAGGAGCACCGTGACGGTATCCATGAGCATCGGGCTCTGATCGGTGACGATCTGGATGGCTGGGCCGACGTCGCCGTCGTCCTCGGCGGTGATCACCGCGACCTTGGTGTCACCCGAGAAGCGCTGTCCACCGATGCGGGCATGGGAGACCAGCAGCGCCGGCGACACCGCCCCGCCCGAGAGGTCAAGCGGATCCGGGGACATCGGCACCGCCATGTCGGCTGCCGGAGCACCGCCGTGCGGGCCGCGATGAGTCGCGAGGTAGGCCTCGGCGAGGCTGCCCGTGGGCCCGGTGTCGATCACCGCGGTCTCAGCCGTGCCGTCACCGCGCTGCCGTCCTGGCGATCCAGGATTAGCCGTCGTCATGCCGATCGCTCCTGACTCACGTCCACGCGCGCCGACGCTGGCACACGCGGATGTGACACTAGTTGCCCCCGGGCCTCCGCGGCTCACCCCCGCAAGATCAGTCGCGGGTGAGTCTGCGGTGCGTGACCCGGTGCGGGCGGGCGGCGTCGGCACCGAGGCGCTCGAGCTTGTTCTCCTCGTAGCCGCCGAAGTTGCCTTCGAACCAGAACCACTTGGCCTCGTTGTCGACGTCGCCCTCCCACGCCAGGATGTGCGTGCAGGTGCGGTCCAGGAACCAGCGGTCGTGGGAGATCACCACCGCGCAACCGGGGAACTGCTGCAGCGCGTTCTCCAGCGAGCTGAGCGTCTCGACGTCCAGGTCGTTGGTGGGCTCGTCGAGCAGGATCAGGTTGCCGCCCTCCTTGAGGGTCAGCGCGAGGTTCAGCCGGTTGCGCTCGCCACCGGACAGCACGCCAGCCGGCTTCTGCTGGTCGGGCCCCTTGAAGCCGAAGGCGGAAACATACGCCCGCGACGGGACCTCGTTCTGGCCGACCTCGATGTAGTCCAGCCCGTCGGAGACGACCTCCCAGACGTTCTTCTTGGGGTCGATACCACCGCGGTTCTGGTCGACGTAGCTGAGCTTGACCGTCTCGCCGACCTTCACCGAGCCGCTGTCGGGCTGCTCGAGTCCCACGATCGTCTTGAACAGGGTGGTCTTGCCGACGCCGTTGGGGCCGATGACGCCGACGATGCCGTTGCGGGGCAGCGTGAAGGACAGATCCTTGATCAGCACCCGGCCGTCGAAGCCCTTGTCGAGGTGCTCGACCTCGACCACCACGTTGCCCAGACGCGGGCCCGTGGGGATCTGGATCTCCTCGAAGTCGAGCTTGCGGGTCTTCTCCGCCTCGGCCACCATCTCCTCGTAGCGCCCCAGGCGAGCCTTGTTCTTGGCCTGCCGGGCCTTGGCCCCCGAGCGCACCCACGCCAGTTCCTCGACCAGGCGCTTCTGCAGCTTCTGGTCCTTGCGACCCTGGACCGCCAAGCGCTCGGCCTTCTTCTCCAGGTAGGTCGAGTAGTTGCCTTCGTAGGGGTAGGCACGGCCCCGGTCGAGTTCGAGGATCCACTCGGCGACGTTGTCGAGGAAGTACCGGTCGTGGGTGACGGCGAGGATCGCGCCCTTGTAGTCGGCGAGGTGACGCTCCAGCCACAGCACGCTCTCGGCGTCGAGGTGGTTGGTCGGTTCGTCGAGCAGTAGCAGATCGGGCTCCGAGAGCAGCAGCTTGCACAGCGCCACGCGGCGCTTCTCGCCACCGGAGAGGTGCGTTACCTCTTCGTCCGGCGGCGGGCACCGCAGGGCATCCATCGCCTGCTCCAGCTTGGAGTCCAGATCCCAGGCGTCGGCCGCGTCCAGCTCCTCCTGCAGCTGGCCCATCTCCTCCATGAGCTCGTCGGTGTAGTCGGTGGCCATCAGCTCGGCCACCTCGTTGTACCGGTTGAGCTTGGCCTTGATGGGCACGCCGTCCTCGACGTTCTGCCGCACGGTCTTGGACTCGTCGAGCTGCGGCTCCTGCATGAGGATGCCGACCGTGGCTCCGGTGGCGAGGAACGCGTCACCGTTGTTGGCCTTGTCCAAGCCGGCCATGATCTTCAGAACGCTCGACTTACCGGCACCGTTGGGGCCGACGACACCGATCTTGGCTCCCGGGAGGAAGTTCAGCGTGACGTCGTCCAGGATGACCTTGTCACCGTGCGCCTTGCGGACCTTCTTCATCGTGTAGATGAACTCAGCCATGCTTTGGGTATTGCCTTTCCGGTCTGCGAGTACTGCTCGACGAACCATCCTATGCGCGGCCGATGGCCACTACGCCGTCAGTGGCAGGCCATCGGGCTCGACCTCGTCGGCCTCGGGGTCGATTTCGTCGTCGTCGGACGGCTCCTCACTCGTCCCTTCCAGCGGGTCGGCCCGTTTGCGCTGCTCGATGCGCACGGTGGCGCGGGCGAGGTCGGGCCCGATGGCGGTGGCTCTGACGTCCGTCGACGAACGTCGATTGCCCTCACCGTCGATGTACTCGCTGGTGTAGACGTATCCGACGACGACCACCGGATCACCCTTGACCAGAGCGGCGGCTCCGGTGACCAGGCGCCCCCAGCAATCCACGTTGACGAAGAGCGAGTGCCCCGTCTCCCACTCCCCGTCGGCCGTGCGTCGGCGCGAGTTGCTGGCGACGCGGAACTTGATGACCTGCTGATCGCCGACCCGTCGGTGTAGCGGATCGGTGACGATGGTGCCCACGACGTGAAACGGAGTCTCGAACATTGCGCTTCCCTTCATCGGTTCTCTTCGGTTGACAGCGGGTGTCCCGCTGCTGAGGCCATTCAGCGACCGGCCGCCGACATCTCCGCGCAGAATTGGCCGCCGGCGCCCCGCCTGTGGATGAACCGTGGATTGGGGATGAACGCGAGACGCTAGGTTGAGCCCATGGCTCGCGCCGTCGTCGTCGGGTCCGGGCCGAACGGGCTCGCCGCCGCCATCACGCTTGCTCGCGAGGGTGTCGATGTGACCGTGGTGGAGGCCAACCACGCGATCGGCGGTGGGCTGACCTCCGGTGAGCGCACGGTGCCCGGCGTCCTTCACGACGATTGCGCCGCCATCGTGCCGACCGCGCTGGCATCGCCCTTCATGCGGAGCCTCGACCTGGCGGCCCACGGCGTCGAATGGGTGTGGCCCGAGGTCGATCTCGCCCACCCCATCGACGGCGGACGCGCCGGCGTGCTCACCCGATCGCTCGACGACACCGTCGCCGGCATGGGCATCGACGGACCGGCGTGGCGACGGTTGTTCTCGCCCTTGGCAACCCACTTCGACGAGCTCGCGCCCGATCTGCTGGGACCGCTGCTCCGCATCCCGGCGCATCCGGTGCGGATGGCGTCGTTCGGGGCGCGGGCGCTGACGCCCGCGACCGTCGTGGCCCGACGCTGGCGCACCGACGAGGTACGGGCCCTCTGGGCCGGCAATGCCGCTCACGGTTGGCAACCGCTGAACCGGCCACCCACCTCAGGCGTGGCCTTGACCTTCGGCGCGGTCGCCCACCGCTACGGCTGGCCCGCCGTCATGGGAGGGTCCGCACGGCTCGCCGAGGGCATGGCGGCGACCCTGCGCAATGCTGGCGGGGTCGTGGTCACCGGCGAGCGGGTGGTGTCCCGCGCCCAGCTGGGTGGAGCCGACGTAGTGATGTTCGATGTGGCTCCCGGCGCGGTCGCCGACCTCCTCGGCGACGCGCTACCAGCGCGAATTCGCCGAGCCTACCAAGCGTTTCGGCACGGCTCCGCGGCGTTCAAGGTGGACCTGGCGGTGGCTGGCGGCGTGCCGTGGACCGCGGCGTCTTGCCGCGTGGCCGGTACCGTGCACGTCTGCGGTTCGTTCGGCGACGTCGTCGCCGCCGAACGGGCCACCGCCGCAGGCCGGATGCCCGAACGTCCGTTCGTCGTCGTGGCCCAGCAATATCTGATGGACCCGGGCCGATCGGTGGGAGACGTACACCCCGTCTACGCTTACGCCCATGTGCCGCACGCCTATTCGGGTGATGCCACCTCGGTGATCATCGACCAGATCGAACGCTTCGCGCCCGGGTTCCGCGACCGAATCGTGGGGGTGCACTCCCGCGGTCCGCGTGAACTTGGGGTGCACGACGCGAACCTGGTCGGCGGGGACGTCAACGGTGGGGCGATGGACCTGCGCCAATTCGTGGCACGGCCGCGGTGGAGCACCGACCCGTACTGGACCGGCGTACCCGGTCACTATCTGTGCTCGTCGTCGACGCCACCGGGCGGGGGCGTGCACGGCATGGCCGGGCATCTCGCCGCGATGTCCGCGCTGCGGCGACTGGGCAAGACGCGCTAGTTCATCGGCGGTGGTGGTGTGGGTTCGTAGGGGTCGTACCACCACCAGTCGGCACGTTCCCCGAGCGGGCCGCGGCATGGCGGGACATCCGGCGGCGGTGTGGTCGGCGGGCGGGCCAGCGAGGCGTTGGTCAACGGGGCGCCCTCGGCATCGGTCACCACCAGCTCGTCGGCGGTGCCGGCGATCGTGATGCCACCCCGGTGATGCAAACGGTGATGGTACGGGCAGACGAGGACCAGGTTGTCCAGCTCGGTGGGACCGCCGTCCTCCCAATGCCGAACGTGATGAGCATGCAGTCCGCGGGTGGCTCCGCAGCCGGGGACCACACAACAGCGGTCGCGGTGCTCCAGGGCTCGGCGTAGTCGGCGGCTGATCTGGCGGGTCTCCCGGCCCGCACCGATCACCCGGCCGTGGCGTTCGAACCAGACCTCACACGTGGTGTCACACAGCAGCAGGCGGCGTTCGTCGTCGGAGAGCAGGCCGCCCAAATGCCAGGCCGCCGAACGGCTCTCCACGTCCAGATGCACCACCACCGTGGTCCGCTGCCCGTGCGGACGGTGGGCCACGTCGGTGTCCCAACCGGCCTGCACCACACCCAGGAACGCATCGACCCGATTCGGGAACGGCGGCACCCGAACGTCTTCGGAGTCGCCACCGGCGTCACTGGGATCGCTCTCCTCGCCGTGGTCGCGTCTCCATTGCGCGATCAACGCGTCGTGGTGCGACTGCACCGCGGCATCGAACACCGCCGCCTCAGGAGGTGGCAGGGTGATCCGCCACGTCGTACCGCGGTCGCCTTCCCTTCTCACGAAGGAACGTTCCGGTTCCGGGCGTGGTCCCGAATCGGGTTGGGGTTCTAGTCTGACGGCGGTCCGCAGTTGATTCACCGTCGCCACCAAGGCCAGCTCCGCGTAATGCTCATCGGACCCCGATGCTGCCCCGGCGGCGATCACCCCGATCTGATCCAGCGAGAGGCGGCCTTGGACGGTGGCTTCGGCCAGGCGGGGGAATTCGTGCAGCCGGCGCGCCACCGTCACCAGGTTCACCGCGTTGTGCGGGGAGATGCCCAACTTCCAGGCCACCAGTGCGGGCACCGAGCGGGCGCCGGTGGAGCCCCAGATCCCGTCGCGGTCGATCTCGGCGGCGATCTGCGCCAGCCGGCCGTCGATGGCGTTGCGTTGCCCGGCGAGCTCTTCCATCTCGGCGAACAACACCTCCAGCCGCTCCTGCGGAGCCAAAGACGTTGCCGGCGAAGACATGCCACCATCATCGCAGAGACGTACGACAAACCCAGGCGGCTAGCGTTCCTCGCGCTCGGACAGCTTGGCGAGCATCGCGTTGTACGCCTTGAGGTCGGCGTCCTCGTCCCGATCGGCGGCCCGGTCCATCCGCGTCGAGATGCGTTGGTCGCTGCGGCGCCATTGAACGAGCAGCGCGATCAGCACCAGAACCAGCGGCACCTCGCCCGCCGACCAGGCGATGCCACCGCCGAGCCGTTGGTCGCCGAGCAGATCGTCGTGCCAACTCAGATGCAGGGACTGGTAGAAGTCGCCGGCCAGCACCGACTTCGTGCCCATCAGCACCACGCCGAAGAACGCGTGCAGTGGCAGCGACGCGAATACCACCGCGAGTTTGGCGATCGGAGGGAGCGGTCGCGGTGTCGGGTCGACGCCGATGACGACCCAGTAGAAGAGGTAGCCGCTCAGCAGGAAGTGGACATTCATCGCCACGTGCGCGGCATGGCTGCCGACGGCGAGGTCGAAGATGCCGCCGAAGTACAGACCGTAGAAGCCCGCGACGAAGATCACCGTCGCGACGATCGGGTTGGTCAAGAATCGCGACACCCGGCTGTGCAGCGCCGCCAGCAGCCACTCGCGCGGGCCTGGCGGGGCGTCCCCACCCGCCGCGGGCAGGGCGCGCAACGCAAGCGTGACGGGCGCACCGAGGACCAGCAGCACGGGCACCAGCATCGACAGCAGCATGTGTGCGGCCATGTGCATGCTGAACATCGCGGGCATGTAGCGCCCGATCCCCGACGACGTCGCGAACAGCAACACCGCGCAACCACACAGCCACGCCACGATGCGCCCCACCGGCCAGGCGTCCCCTCGCTTGCGCAACCGGCGGACGCCCTCGAGGTACAGCGCCGCGAGCACGATGGCGGCAGTGCCGAGGATCAAGTCGAAGCGCCAGTCGAAGATCACCCGCGCAACGGTCGGTGGCCCCGCCAGGTCGTAGCCGATCTCCACCGCCGTCACCGACGGGTTGACCTCCACCGGCGGAGGCGGCGGCGTGCGGCCCAGAGCCACGGCGATGCCGAACGTCAGCCCGAACACCCCGGCCTCGACCAACGCCAGCCGGATCAGCGACCCGCGCGCGCCCGGGTCGGCAGCGACCTCGGCCACGCCACGGCGGCGCTGTTGCCACCCCAGCAGGCCGAGCACGCACAGCGCGGCAACCTTGGCGAGCACCAGCCAGCCGTAGCGGGTCTGCACCAGATCCTCGAGTCGGACGCGGATCAGAGCGTTGACCACACCGGACACCGCCATCGCCACGAAGCACCACAACGCCACCGTCGAGAACCGCCGTGCGGCGAGGTCGGCGTGCTCCCCGCCGCGCAGGGCATGGGCCAGCAGCGCCAGTAGGCCGCCAGCCCACAGGGCACCCGCGACGAGGTGGATGAACAGGCTGTTGGTGCCGAGATCGTGGGATCCGCCGGCCGACGAGTGGCCCGTCAGCGCCAGCGGCAGCAACGTCACCAGCCCACCCGCGAACAGCAGCGGCGTCCAGGACCAGCGCAGCACGGGGATGCTCACCACGGTCACGATCGCGGCCAACAGCGCGGTCCAGCGCCACGACCCGGCCACGTCGATCAGACTGGCCACCGACCAGATCGCCGACGGGTCGAGACGGCTCGCCAGCGATTGCCCGGTGACGTCGGAGACGGTCAGGGGCACCAGCAGTGCCGCGCACACCGTCCAGACCCCCGAGGCCACGGTCCCCGTCCGCAGGGCGCGGTAGCCCGACACGTCGAGGACGCCGTTGCGCTGCGGGGGAACCAGGAACGCGGCGAGCAGGAACGATCCGATGGCGACGACGGCGGCGATCTCACCGGCCGCTCGCACGAACGGCAACCCGTAATTGGTGACGGGTCCCGGGTCGGGCAGCCCGGTGGCGGTCAGGGCGTCGGCCAGCGACAGCGCGGCGAGGCATGCGGCAGTCACGCCGGCGAGCAGGCCGACGCCGAACAGGATCGGCCACACCGGGCTGGTGCGGGTGGCTGCCCGCTCCTCGGTCGTGGTCACCCGAACAGCGTATGACCCGCGGCTGGCAGCACCGTCAGGCGCTCTCCTTGCGCCTCATCAGTTCGCGCACGAAGAACTGCTCGCGAGAGAATTGCTCGACCTTGTCCATGTCACCGAGGATGTTGCGCAGCTCGCCGAGGAACGCCCGGCGGCGCTCCTCCAGGTCGGCGGCGGGCGCCAGCAGATTCTGGTCGGCCACCACCTGACGGGCGGTCGCGAACAGCAGGGCCGACACCGACTCGTTGCTGCGCACCCGGTCCTGGGCGATGTACTGGCCACCGACGCCGAGGGCAAGCTTGGTCAGCTCCTTCTCACTGATCTCCGGCGGCGTGCCCCTGAGCACGTCGGCGACGATTTCGTAGGCCTCGATGAACGGACGCAGCATGGCCCCGGCGACCAGCGGGCGCTTGGCCCGCAGCATCGCGTCGACCTCGTCACCGCCTGCCGCCACGTGCTCCTGCCAGTCCTCGTGCCAGGACATCTCCTCGGCCACGTGCTCGCGGAACGCCGCCGAGTCGGCGAAGTAGAAGTCGAACTTCAGCAGGTCGCGCAACCGCATCGCCTGAGCCCAGAAGGCGTCGAGCCGGTCGCCCTCGGCACGCCCGGCGTACACGAGCGCCAGTTCGACGATCGACGTCTCGAGGAAGGCGTGGATGAGGGTATTTCGGTAGAAGGCGGCCTCGTGTTCGTCCTCGGGGGCGATGCGCCACACCGGTTCCCGGCCACCGTCGACCCGCGTGACGGGATGTCCACCAGAGAGGGCGTCGACCGCCGACCGGACGCCCTCGGTGGTGCGCAGCCGAAGCGCACTGTTGGTCATCGGGGTCTTGGTCCGCTCCAGGTAGTCCAGCGAATCCTGCATCGTGTGATGCAGCTGATCGAGGGTGAGTGCCACCCCGCTGGTGGTCAGCAGCAACGCCGACACCAGACCGGTGGCGTTGACCGGGGTGACGCGCAGGATGCGCCAGGCGACCTCGAAGGCCATCTTCTGCATGGCCAGGCGCTTGGCGGCTTCGTCGGTCTTCATCGGGCCGTTCGGCTCGCCGAGGTACTTGCGCATCGAGACGGCTTCTGGGAAGCGGGCGTAGATCTTTCCGTAGTTCCGGTCGCCCTGCGCCTTGATGTAGTTGTAGAGCCAGGAAAGCCCCTCGGGCGTCTTCTCCCCGCCACGGGCGTAGGCCGCGTACTCCGCGGTCTCGTGCAGCTGGTCGAAGCTGATCGACACCGGCTGCAGCAGGATGTCGTCACTGCGTCCGTCGAGGTAGGCATCGGCGACGTAGGCGAGCAGTCCGAGCTTGGGCGGCAACATCTTTCCGGTCCGCGAGCGGGTGCCCTCGATGGCCCAGCTCAAATTGAACCGCTTCTCGACGATGTAACCGACGAACTGGCGCAGCACGTACTTGTAGGTCGGGTCGTCGAGCTTGCGCCGGATGAAGATGGCTCCGGAGCGCCGCATCAACGGGCCCATGAAACCAAACGACAGGTTGATGCCGGCGAACGTGTGCACCGGCGGCAGTCGGTTCTCCTGCATCGCGACGGGAACGATCACCCCGTCGAGATAGGAGCGGTGCGAGAAGAGCAGCACCGCAGGATGATTGGCGAGTGCCACGCGCATGGCCTCGACCTCGGTGCGGTCGTAGTCGATGTTCGGGTCGAAGCCCCGGCTAAAGATCGCCCGGCCGAGGGAGGGGATCAGGTCGACCGAGAACCGGCTCCACCCGGTGGCCAACTCGTCGAGCATCTCCCCCGCCGACTCGAGCGTGGCCCCAGGGATCTGTTCGAGGCCTTCGCGAAATCTGGCCGACGCCAACATCTCCGGCTTGATCAGCCGCGGCGACTTGTACTCGGGACCCAGCAACCTAAGCTCGACGCGTTCGATCGCCAACTCCGCGCGCCGCATGACGAAGCGGGCGAAGTCGCGGGGATTCTCGGCGACGGTCGTGTCGCTCCAGTTCTTCCGCAGCTCGGACACCGTCGCCGGCTCCCCAGCGACGACTCGGGCGCGAGTGGGATCCTTGTGGAGGATGCTGCGCTGCAGGAGCTTTGGCGGACGATAGGTGTCACGACCGCTGAGGAGGGCCACCACCTTGGATCGGGTGGGCAGACCGCCGGGAATCCAGAACACGCGCACGGGGACCACGGAGCGGTCCTCGTCGACTTCGAGGAGTTCGACGAGGCGCGCCAACACCGCCGGCGGCGGGTCGTCGTCACTGGGCAACTGCAGCACCTCGATACGAGCCTCGGGGTGCTTGCGGCGCTGCGCCGCCAGCCAATCATCGAGCATCTCGACCTCGGCGGCCGAGTCGACCGACGCCAGCACCAGCGCGTCGGCAGTTGGGGTGAAGCTGTGCAGGGCGTCGACGTCGATCTTCACGGACGGCCCTTCTTGGCCGGATTGGCCTTGGTAGGCGTCTTCTTCGCCGGGACCTTCTTGGCCGGCGCCGCCTTGGCGACGGCCTTCTTGGCGGGGGCCTTCTTCACCGGTACCTTCTTCGCCGGCTTGGCGCGCTCGTAGAGCGGCGCACTGGGCAGCTCGTCGAGCGGCCAATCCTTGAGCGTGTCGAGGTAGAGCTGGCGCACCTCGGCGATGCGCTCGTCGAGGTTCTCGCTCGTCCAATCGTCCACGGGAATCGGAGGAAACACCGCCACGTCCACCGTGCCCGGATTGAACGTGCTCGAATTCCGTTCGGCGATGACCTCCGCGTTGCGGATGACGATGGGAACCAACGGGACACCCGCTGCCATCGCGATGCGGAAGGGGCCCTTCTTGAACTCGCCCACCTCGGTGGTGTCCAGGCGGGTGCCCTCGGGTGCGATCAGGACCGAAATCCCCTTGCGGGCGAGCTCTTCGATCTTGTGCAGGCTCTCGACCGCGGACTTGGGATCATCGCGGTCGATGAAGGCCGCGTCCAGCGCCCGGCCGACGGGCCCCATCAGCGGATCCTTCTCGAGCTCCTTCTTGCCCACCGAGGTGAAGTTGTCACTGACGAGCCGGCCCGCGATGAACGGGTCCGCCTGATTGCGGTGGTTGAACAGGAAGACCGCCGGCCGCTGAGCCGTCAGGTTTTCCTTGCCGATCACGTTCAGGTCGATGCCGATGGAGGTCATCAGCAGCCGGGTCCACGCGGCGGTGAAGAAGTTGACGCCCGTCCGGCGGTTGCGGGTCAGCAACCCGAGACCGAGCCCGCCGGCCGCCGCGGGCAGCAGCGAGGCGATGCCCGCCGCCGTGCGCAACTGAGCCACCGGGCTGCTGCCGCTGCGGCTGGTGAAGCGCAACACCGGCCAACCCCGTTTGGCCGCAACGGCTGCCATCTTGCCGGCCGGGTTCGTCGGTCGCGGATTGCCGACCAGGTACATCAGCGCGACGTCTTCGTCACCGTCGGCGTAGAAGTAGCTCTTGCTCAGGTCGACACCGTTCTCGGCGGCGAACGCCTGCACGGCGCGCGCCTTGCCGGGACCCCAGATGATGGGCGCCCGCACCTCTCCGGTGATCAATCCGTCGTCATCGGTCTCGAACTCGTTGCTCAGGACGTTGTCGATGCCGAGGAAGCGCGCGACGGGTTCGACCTGGACGGTCAGCGCGGACGAGCTCAGCACCACGGTGTGGCCGCGGGCCTGATGGGCGCGGACGAGCGCGCGCATCTCGGGGTAGACGCGCTTCTGCACGTGCTGGACGAACAGGCGCTCCCCCAGCTCGTCGAGGTCGGTGATCGAGTTGCCGTGCAGCATCCTCGCGCCCTTGCCGATCAGGTCCTCGAACTCCGAGCGGCCGAGCTGGTGATTCAGCCCGGCCTGCACCATGCCGATGAACTCGCCGACGCTCATCTGCCCGCGCCGCAACCGATCCTGCGTCATCAGCACGCCGGTGAACCCGGCGACCAGGGTGCCGTCGAGGTCGAAGAAGGCGCCGACTTCCGGCCCCGGCGGGCTGGCCTCGATCTCGGCCACCGAGCCGGGCAACCGCAGGATCGCGTTGTTGCCTTGGCGCTCGTTCCGTCCGTCGTGCGAACTCATCGTGCGGGACTCCCATTGGCCGAGGTCGGAACCGACGTGGTCGAGGGGGCGACGTCGGAGACGAATGAAGCGGGCGTCGAACGGCCGTCACCGCCGAGGGCGAGCACCTCGTCGAACCCGGCCCGCAGGCTCCTGGCCCACAGTGCCTCGTCGGCGATGGCTGCGCGGTCGTAACGCGTCGTGATGGTGCAGTACCCGGCACGCGACACCAGCACCACCATCATCGCGACACCTGGCAACGGACCAATCCCGTAGTGCCGCAATATCTTCGCACCGGCGAGGAACGTGTCACCCGGATAGACCGGCACGTTGCTGGCCTGGACGTCGGAGTTGACCACCGAACCGGCGACCGATTCGAGGATCGCGTCTGGGAGCAGGCTGATCAGCGGCGCCATGGCGCCGACCATGTCGATCGCACGCTCCTCGCGCTTGACCATCATCTGCTTGCGTACCTTGAGAACCCGCTTGGCGGGGTCCTCGACACCGACCGGCGCGGCCAGGTTGACCCCGGCGAACCGGTTGCCGCCGGCGGGATCGTCGTCGGAGCGCAGGTTGACCGGCACCGCCATCGGCAGCGTGGCGATGGGAATGCCCTTGGCGTCGTGATACAGGCGCAGTGCCCCGCACAACCCGGCGAGGTAGGCGTCGTTGATGGAACCGCCGGCCGCCTTGGCCGCCCGGTGCAGGTCGCCGAACGCGATGTCGATGGCCTCGGTGCGGGAGGACAGGCTGCGCCGGCGCAGCAGCGGGGACGGATCGGCGACCGGTCCCATCACCCTGGCGCTGGACCTGGCGTAGTCGACGACCCCGCCAACGACCGAGACCGGGTCCCGGACCACCTTGCCGACCACCGAGGCCGCTCCCCCGATCGCGCCCCGCAGCCCACCGGCGATGGAGCCGGTGAGCTTGTTGATGCCCTCGCGCATGAGATCGGCTGGCGAGAGGTCCTCGGGGATCGGCAGCGGCGGGACGCTGGCCTGCGGAGGGTCGCGTTCGAGGTCGTAGATGTTGGCGAACATCTCGATGGCGCCGACGCCGTCGGTGACGGCGTGGCTGAGGTGCAGCATCGTCGCGGCCTTGCCGTCGGCGAGACCCTCGATCAGGGTGGCGGTCCACAGCGGTCGCGTAATGTCCATCGGCGACTGCACGGCCACCTCGGCCAGATCGAGCACCTCGCGCAGCGTGCCCGGCGCCGGGACGCGCACGCGTCGCACGTGGTAGTCGATGTTGAAGTCGGGGTCGACGACCCACCGCGGTGCCGCCGTCGGCAACGTCGGCATGACGACCTTCTGCCGCAGCCGCAGCACCTTGCGCGACGCGTGCTCGAAGCGGGCGCGGAAGCGTTCCCAGTCGGGGGTGGCGTCCAGCAGCTCGACGCCCATGATCCCCGAGCGGGTGCGCGGGTTGGCCTCACCGCGATGCAACAGATGATCGACCGCGCTCAGTTCCTCGGGAAGTCCGGCCGCCTCGTGGCCCGGCACGTCGCTCATCTCTCGTCGATCTCCTCACGCGGTCAGAGTGCGGGGTCCACGCTAGTCGGCCGCTCGATACGGCGGGTCGCATTGCAGCGTGGTCGTGCGAGGGTTGCCAGACCCACGGAGATATACACTCTTCGAGCGCTGCCTCCGTAGCTCAGTTGGATAGAGCAAGGGCCTTCTAATCCCTAGGTCGCAGGTTCGATTCCTGCCGGGGGCGCTCATCGAACTCGCTCGGCAGCGTCGGTTCTCGGGACCTTGGACCCTGGCAAGGTCCCGATCAGCGGTGATTCGCTTCGATCGTCAACGGCGACGAGAGCGAGGCGCAATCATGCGAATGAGCGGACTCTGTCTGGTAACCGCACTAGCCGCCTCCGGGTCGGCACTGGGAGTCCTAGCCGCCCCATCGGCCGCCGCCGACTGCAACTACAGCGGCGGGACCACGATCTGCGCCAGCGGAACGGTGCGTGGCAGTTCCGGCGCCCCCACCGATATCCCGGCCTATGACCCCTATCCGTGCCTCGGCGATCCGACCTGCGATTTCTATGACAACTACGACCCCGGCATCATCATCGATCCGCCACGACCGATTCGCCCGGGCAGGCCCGGTGGCGGTATCGGGATTGGCCCTAGGTGACCGGCTCCCGCACCGCGAGACCCATCCACCCTCGAAGGAGTTCCGTCATGTACCTGAGCGCCGTTCGGATCCGTCGCGCCGCCGTGCTCTGCACCATGATCGGCGCGCTGTGGTTCTCCGCCGCACCGGCGTCGGCCGAGCCGCCACCCAACTGCACCGCCGCGGATCGGGCTGGCGTGGCGGCCGGCGTCTCGGCCGCGATGTGGAGCTACCTCGTCACCCATCCCGACGTGAACGCATTCCTGACGGGCTTGAAGGGCCAGCCACGCGACGGCATTCGCGATCAGGTGCAGGCCTACCTGAACGCCAACCCGCAAACCAGGGACGAGCTGACGGCCATCCGCCAGCCGCTGACGGACCTGCGCAACCGCTGTGGCAATGACGCATCTACCCGAGCGCCGTGACATCGCGTTGATCAACGACATTCGCGAACAGCGTCGCGCTATGGCAGCCGTCGCGCGATCTCCCGCGCTCCCGCAATCACCTGCGCGCCAGCATGTTCGAGGTTCTCGGGAGTCAACCGGTGGGTGACGAAGCTGATACTCAGGGCGAACCGCGATGATTCGCCGCTGGCCGTCGGCACCGCCGCGGCGACGCAGGTGAGCTCCTCGGCGGCCTCCTCGCGATCGACCGCGAATCCCCGCTCACGAATGTCCTTGACTTCGGCCGCCATTCGTTTCATAGACGTGATCGTGTGTGACGTCAGCGCCGGCAGTCCGGCCGACGCGACCAGGTCGCGCCAGACGCTGTCGGGCATCGTCGCCATGAGGGCCTTGCCGAGCGCGGAGGCGTGCCACGGGTCGGTCTGACCGACGTCGCTGACCTTCTTCACCGCACGCCGGCCCTCGACAACCTCCAAGATGACGACCCGGCCGTCCTTGTGCGTGGCGAAGTTGACCGTCTCGTTGAACTCTTTGACCAGTCGCTCCATCGTCGGTGCGATGGCATCCGACGGCACCTGGTTGGAGAAGGCGCGCTGTCCCAGCCGGAACATCTCCCAGCCGAGGCGGTACTGGTTGGCATTGAATCGTTCGACGTAACCCAGCGCCGCCAAGCTGCCCAGGTAGCGCAGCACCGTCGCCTCGTTGAGGCCGGTCCCCCTTGCGATCTCGGTGAGATTTCCGATCTCTGCATCGGCGACGGCCGTGAGGATTCGCGCCGTGCGTTCGACGCCGACCAGGGTCGAGCCCTTCGCGGACTCCGCTTCGGTTTTCACTCAGTGAAGAGTATCAGCAACCAGTGAAGGCGACGGGGCGGAAGGCCGCGTCCGAGCTTGCGATTGACAGCACCGACGCACGGTCCTATATTTTCATTCAGCGCAATGAACTTTCATTCAGTGAAAACTGCACGGCGCCGCCCCATTTCGTGAAGGAGATCCGATGCCAATCGCAGCCGACAGCCGCACGCCGAAGGTCGACGGAGCCAGCATCCTGGCCTCCCAGGGCCTCCTGCCGGCCGACGACTACGCCCTCGTGCCGTCCCCCAAGGCATTCGACGACGGTGGCCGGTACCGGTTGGAGATCTCTGGCGTGGAACGTCTTTCGACTCTGGAGGCCCTGCTGGACGAGGCCGAGAAGCAAGACGTCTTCATCCACCGCATCATCGCCTTCGGCGGAGGCACCACCCTGCTGACCACCGGTGAGCTGAGCGACGTCGCCACCCTGTCCGCCGAGAAGGGCATCGAGCTGATCGCCGTGCCGGGTCCCCGCACCGGGTGGGACATGGGGCGCCAGGCGCTCAGCACCGAGGGCCAGGCCGGCGGCCGGCGCGTGCGCGGACTCGACAACGTCCGCTACCTGCTCGACGACTATCTGCGCATCTTCTCCACCGGCATCCGCGGCGTGCTGGTCTGGGACGAGGGCGTCCTCGACATCCTGAACAAGGCCCGCGACGCCGGCCACATCCCCACCGACGCCAAGTTCAAGATCTCCGTCTACGCGGGGCACGCCAACCCGGCGTCCATTCGCATCCTGCAGGATCTCGGCGCTGACAGCGTCAACCCGGTGGGCGATCTCAGCCGGCCGATGCTCGGCGCCATCCGGCGCGCGGTCGACGTCCCCCTCGACGTGTGGGCCGAGACGTTCGAGTCGTTCGGCGGGATGAACCGGCTGTGGGAGAGCGGTGACATCGCCCGGGTGGCCGGGCCGGTCTACTTCAAGATCGAGCCCGGTGAGTCCGAGGGCGTCATGTACAACGGCTGGGTCCGCCCGGAGTTCCACGCGGAGCTGGTGCGGCACAAGGTGCGGCACGGCGCGATCCTCAACGAGCTGGTGCGGACCAACGCCCCCGACGTCGCGGTGTCACCGGCTCCGCGCACCGCCGCGCACGCGCTCACCAACTGACACCACGACACCGGCGAAACGGAGGAAGCACGTGGGAAGACGTCACGGGGCCGCGATCATCGGGTCGGGCAACATCGGCACCGACCTGATGATGAAGCTGCGCCGGTCCGAGCTGCTCGACGCCGTGGCCATGGTCGGAATCGATTCGGCCAGTGAAGGTCTCGCGCGGGCAGCGACACTGGGCGTGACGACCACCGCCGACGGCGTCGACGGGTTGCTGCGGCTCGGCGCCTTCGACGACGTCGAGGTGGTCTTCGACGCCACCAGTGCCGACGCCCACCACGTCAACGCTGCCGCGCTCGCGGCGTCGGGCCGACAGATCGTCGACCTCACCCCCGCCGCGATCGGTCCGTTCGTCGTCCCCGCGGTCAACATGGCACAGCTGGCCGGTCACCGGAACCTGAACATGGTGACGTGCGGCGGGCAGGCCACCATTCCGGTGGTGGCGGCCCTGGCCGGGGTGACCCGGGTGCACTACGCCGAGATCGTGGCATCGATCTCGTCGCGGTCGGCCGGCCCGGGTACGCGGGCGAACATCGACGAGTTCACCAGCACGACGGCGCGCGCCATCGAGATCGTGGGCGGCGCGGCGCGCGGGAAGGCCATCATCGTGCTCAACCCGGCCGAACCGCCGATGCTCATGCGCGACACCGTCGCCGCGCTGGTGTCCGCGGCGGACCCGGCGGTGCTCGCGTCGGCCGTCACGGCGATGGTGGCCGAGGTGGCCCGGTACGTGCCGGGATACCGGCTGGCACAGGAGGTTCGGATCATCGGAGTTCCGCCTGCAGATCCGCGACGACGACTGGCCGGGCCGGCCTGCGCGTCGGAGGACCTGCTGCAGGTGACCGTGTTCCTGGAAGTCGCGGGCGCGGGCGACTACCTGCCCGCCTACGCCGGCAACCTCGACATCATGACCGCGGCGGCCGTCCAGGTCGCCGAACGTCTGGTCACGCTCACCCCGGAGCCCGTCCGATGACCACCGCCGAGGTCACCGAGGTCACCGAGGTCTACGTCCAGGACGTCACGCTGCGCGACGGCATGCACGCGATCGGCCACTCGTTCAGCCTGGCCGACACCCGGCGCATCGCAAGCGCGCTGGACCGGGCCGGGGTGGCCGCGATCGAGGTGGCCCACGGTGACGGCTTGGCCGGCGGCAGCCTGACCTATGGCGCAGGCAGGCACGCCGATGCCGAGTGGATCGCTGCCGCGGCCGACGTCGTCCGCGACGCCCGGCTGACCACCCTGCTGATCCCCGGCATCGGAACCCTCGACGATCTGCGTGCGGCCGTCGACCTCGGCATCACCTCGGTGCGCGTCGCGACCCACTGCACCGAGGCCGACATCGCCAAGCAACACATCGGCACGGCCCGCGCGCTGGGCCTCGACGTCGCCGGGTTCCTGATGATGTCGCATCTGGCGCAGCCCGATCAGCTAGCCGCACAGGCGAAGATCATGGAGGACGCCGGCGCCCACTGCGTCTACGTCACCGATTCCGGGGGCCGGCTGACCATGACCGGCATCCGGGACCGCGTGCGCGCCTACCGCGATGCACTGGCGCCGACGACGACAATCGGCGTGCACGCCCACCACAATCTCGCGCTGGGCGTAGCCAATTCGCTCGTCGCGGTCGACGAGGGCGCGCATCGCGTCGACGCGTCGCTCAGCGGGCTGGGTGCCGGAGCGGGCAACTGCCCACTGGAGGTGTTCGTCGCCGTAGCCGAGCTCAACGGCTGGCACCACGGGTGTGACCTGTACGCGCTGATGGACGCCGCCGACGACATCGTCCGGCCGCTGCAAACCCGGCCCGTGCGCGTCGATCGCGAGACCCTGACCCTCGGGTTCGCCGGGGTCTACTCCAGCTTCCTGCTGCACGCCGAACGCATCGCCACCGAGGTCGGCGTCTCCACCCGCGATCTGCTGGTCGAGGCCGGCCGGCGGTCGATGGTCGGCGGCCAGGAGGACCTGCTCGTCGATCTGGCCCTCGAGATGGGGAGGTGAGGCAGCACTTCACCGCGTTCCAGCCGGTAGATCGCGTGCCGATCGACGCCACGGATTCGCCGCACGATCTTCGGACGACCAATTCACGAGAGATGAACGACTATGGACAACGTCACTGAGTCCCTGCCTCCGCACCGGCCGACACCGTCACCGTCACCCCCCGGCGCGTCGCCACCCGCCGGGCGGCGAAACCATGGGCTGAAGCAGAACAGCCTCGGCGTGCCAAGCATCTTCTTCTACATCATCGCCGCCGCCTCGCCCCTGACGGTCGTGGTGGCGCTGTATCCGATCATCATCGGCGCAGGCAACGGAATCGGGATGCCGGGAGCGTTCGTCATCGCCGCGGTCGTGCTGATGATCTTCGCGGTCGGCTATGTGGCGATGAGCCGGCACGTCACCAATGCCGGTGCGTTCTACGCCTACGTCACCCTCGGACTCGGCCGTGTGGCTGGCCTCGGTTCGGCCTTCCTGGCGATCTTCGCCTACAACGCCATCCAGGCCGGGCTCTACGGGGGATTCGGTTACTACGCTTCGGAATTGATCAATCCGAGGTTGGGTGTCGACATTCCGTGGTGGGCTTACGCGTTCGTCGCGCTGCTGCTGTGTCTCGGACTCGGCGTGCAGGGAGTGCACTCCGGGGCGAAGGTGCTCGGGGTGTTCATGACCCTGGAGGTCACCATGATCACCATCCTCAGCCTCTTCAGCCTGTTCTCCAAGGACGTTCCGGTGTCCCAGTTCTCGTTCGAGCCGTTCCAACCCAGCGTGGTGCTCGGCGGCGCGCTCGGCGTGGCGCTGATGTTCGCCCACGCCTCGTTCATCGGATTCGAGGGCTCGGCGATCTACGGTGAGGAGGCCCGCGACCCGGCTCGCACGATTCCGCGGGCGACGTACCTGTCCATCGCGTTCATGGGCATCCTGTACGCGGTCTCCGGGTGGCTGATCATGAATGCGCTCGGGCTGGACAAGGTGGTCGCGATCGCGAACGAGGCCGGTGGCAACTTCATCTTCGTGGCGAGCGACACGATCATCGGGCACAACATCTCGCTGATCTTCCAGATGCTGATCGTCACCGCCACCTTCGCGGCCATCGTCACCTTCCACAACAACGTGGCGCGGTACATGTTCTCGCTCGGCAGGCAGGGGTTGATCTGGAAACCGCTGGGCTGGACGCTACCGAGCCGACAGACCCCGTGGGTGGCCTCGATCGTCCAGAGCGTGACCGTGGCAGTCGTCATCGCACTGTTCGCCGCGTTCGGTCAGGACCCGTTCGCGACGCTGTTCACCTGGGCAACGGGCATCGGCACCATCGGGGTGATCTTCTCGCAGCTCGTGGCTGGGATCGCGATCTTCGTCTTCTTTCGCAAGTCCGACGTCGACAAGCGCCGCTGGAATACCGTCGTCGCCCCGTTGCTGGCGGTGGTCGGACTCGGCGCGTTCTTCGTGCTCACCCTGCACAGCCTCGACATCCTGCTTGGCGTGCACGGCATCACTGCGGCGATCATGCTGTCGCTGGTCTTCGTCGCGCTGCTGGCGGGAATGGCCTATGGCCTCTACCTGCGCTTCGCCGCGCCAGAACGCTACGCCCGGGTCGGTGAGGCCCTCAACGAACGGGACCTGCCCGACCCCGCACCAGAGGCGATGTAGCCCAGCCCGACCCCGCTCGAACCCGCACGAGTCTGCCCGCCGATGAGTACATTTGTTCCCATCGATACGTACAAACGTACTTAACGGAGGTGACGATGACGTCCATCCAACGGCGCGCACGACGGCACGACCCGAACAGAAAGGAGCGCATCGTGGAGAAGGCGCTGGAGGTGCTGGCCCGCGACGGCGTCGCCGGCATCACCCACCGCGCCATCGGCGTCGCCGCCGACGTCCCACTCGGATCGATCACCTACCACTTCGCCACCCTCGACGACATCGTCCAATCGGCGTTCAGCGCACACGTGGACAAGCTGTCCCGCCGCTTCGAGGCGCGACTCGAGTCCTGTCAGGACGGGGACGACCTGATCGAGTGCATCACCGCCGCGATCACCGACGACCTCGCCGCTCACCCGAACGAACTCGCCGTCACCTACGAGTTGTACGGGGACGCAGTGCGCAAACCCCAGACCAAGCGCCTGACCCAGCAGTGGATGGAGCGGGCCGAAGACGCCCTGGCCGAGCACTTCGACCGCGCCACCGCCCGGCTGATCGACGTCGTCGTCGAGGGCCTCATGGTGCACATGTCCATTGCCCAGCAACCGATTTCGAAGAGTGAGGTGCGGGCGCTGCTGACCATGGCGGCCAGCGGTGCGCGCCGCGACCCGGCACGCCCCGACCTCTCCAACGACACCCCCATCACAGAGAAGGAATGACCATGACCCTGCACGACAAGATGTTCATCGACGGCGCGTGGACCGATGCCGCCGACGGTGCCGTCGACCAGATCCTGGCCCCCGCCACCGGCGAGGGCTTCGCCACCGCCGCTCGCGGCAGCGCGGCCGACGTCGACCGCGCCGTGGCGGCGGCCGACGCGGCCTTCGCCGGGTGGGCCGCCACTCCGGTGGGCGAACGGGCGCGCGCCTTCCTCACCCTCGCCGACCGCGTCGAGAACGACCAGCGCACCCTCGCCGAGATCGAGTCGCGCAACGTCGGCAAGCCGATCGGCCTGGCGCTCGAGGAGATGGAGATGATCCCCGACCACCTCCGCTTCTTCGCCGGCGCCGCCCGCACGATGGAGGGCCGCGCCGCCTCCGAATTCGTCCGCGGCAAGACCAGCATCATCCGGCGCGACCCCCTCGGGGTGGTCGGGTCCGTGGCCCCGTGGAACTATCCGCTGCTGATGGCGATATGGAAGATCTCGCCAGCCCTGCTGACGGGGAACACGCTGGTGCTCAAGCCTTCCGAGCACACCCCGTTCTCGGTGCTGCGGCTCGCCGAACTCGCCGCGGACCTGTTTCCCGAGGGCGTGTTCAACGTCGTCACCGGCGACGGCCAGAACGTCGGTGCCAGGTTGGTGGCCCACCCGCGGGTGCGGATGTCCTCGCTGACCGGGTCGGTCTCGACGGGACGGGCCCTGATGCGGGCATCGGCCGACTCCAACCTCAAGCGTCTACATCTGGAGCTGGGCGGCAAGGCGCCGGTGCTGGTCTACCCCGACGCCGACGTCACGCAGGCCGTCGCCAAGATCACCGAGGGGGCGTTCTGCAACTCCGGTCAAGACTGCATGGCCGCCTCCCGGCTCTACGTCCACGACGCCGTGCACGACGACCTGGTCGCCGGGCTCGAGAAGGCCGTCAAGGAGCTCGATCTCGGGGACGTCGCCAACGAGGACACCGGCATGGGCCCGGTCATCACCGCGGCCCACCGGGACCGGGTCCAGGGATTCCTCGACCGGGCCAAGGCAAGCGGTCACACCGAACTGCTCCAGGGCGACCGGCCCGAAAAGGGCTTCTACGTCGCTCCGACGGTGGTGGTGGGCGCCCGGCAGGGTGACGAGATCGTGCAGACCGAAGTCTTCGGACCGGTCACGTCGGTGACCCGGTTCGGCGACGGCGACGACGTGATCGCCTGGGCAAACGACACCGAATACGGCCTCGCCGCATCGGTATTCACCCAGAATGTCTCACGCGCGATGACCACGGCGGCCCAACTCCAGTTCGGCACCGTCTGGATCAACGATCACCTCCCCGTCACCCCCGAGATGCCCCACGGCGGCTTCAAGCAGTCGGGCAACGGCAAGGACATGAGCGTCTACGCGCTCGAGGAGTACACCGAGATCAAGCACGTGATGATCAACCACGAGGGCGCCTGACATGTCGGTCAGCGCGGTCAATGCGTTCCGCCTGCGGCCCGGTGTCAGCGCCGCGGACTTCGAACGGTTCTCCGTCGAACTCGACCGGCCGACCTGCCTGGCCTTCGACGTCGTCGTCGACTTCGAGGTCTATCACGTCGAGCGCACCGACCCGTCGGGCGTCGACGTCGTCGAGGTCATGACGGTCACGTCGTGGTCCGAGTGGGAACGGGTACGCGACACCGCGCCCGAACTCGTCCCCGTCGTCGAGCGATTCGAGCAGCTCGTCGAACCCGGCAGCGTGTCCACGCTGCTGACCCACAAATCCCCCCTCCCCCAGGAGATCTGACATGTCGACAGCACAGGACTACGACGCCGTCATCATCGGCGCCGGACACAACGGTCTGGTCACCGCGAACTATCTGGCGCGGGCCGGCAAGCGCGTGCTGGTCCTCGAGGCCCGCAAGCTCGTCGGCGGTGCGTGCGTCACCGAGGAGCTGATACCCGGAAGCAAGTGGTCGTCGTGCGCCTTCATCGCGGGCCTGCTGCGGCCGGAGATCATCGAGGAACTCGAGCTGGCGCGGTTCGGGTTGGACCTGTACCAGGGTGATGCCCTGTCGTTCAGCCTGTTTCGCGACGGCACCTCCTTCACGATGTGGAAGGAGACCGACCGCACGCTGCGCGAGATCGAGAAGCTCAACAAGAAGGACGCCCAGGCCTTCCTGGACTTCGGCGTGCGCCTGCAGCGTTTCGCCGGCCTCGTCACGCCCTACCTGTTGACGGCACCACCCGAGCGATCCGAGGTCCTCGCCGCGTTCGAGGCGGCGGGCGAGCAGACGCTGTTCAACGAGTTCACCCTGCTGTCGGTACGGGACCTACTCGACCGCTACTTCGAAGACGAGCGTCTCAAGAGCATGCTGACGTTCTTCGGGATGGTGTCGATCTTCGGCGGGCCCTCCTCCCCCGGGACGGCCTATACCTACGGTCACCACTCGTGGGGCGAGTTCAATGGCAACTTCGGCCAATTCGGACTGGCGCGCGGCGGGATGGGGGCCATCAGCGAGGCGCTCGCCGCCTCGGCCCGCCACCACGGCGCCACGATCCGCACGTCGGCACCCGTCGCTGAAGTGATCGTCGAACGGGGCACGGCGACAGGGGTGCGGCTGAGTGACGGAACGGTCATCACCGCGGCCCAGGTGTTCTCCAACGCCGATCCCAAGCGGTCCCTGCTGCACCTTCTGGCACCGGGGGTGCTGTCGGCCAAGCTCGTCCGTGACGTGGCGGCGATCGACACCCGCGGATCGATGGCCAGGATCCACCTGCTGATCGACGAACTGCCGCAGTACCTTCCGTTCCCCGACGCCACCGCGCGACCTCAGCACCACGGACACCAGCTACTCGGCCCGAGCCGGGAGGCATTCGAGGAGGCATACGAGGCGCAGCGCCGCGGCACCTTCCCCAGCACCTTCGTGATCGAGGCCGTCACGCAGTCGGTCACCGACGACTCGCTGGCGCCGGCGGGCTTGCACACTCTGACCCTTGGGATTCAACAGCTTCCCTCGCAGCTGACGGGAACCACGTGGGCGGCCGAGAAGGACAAGTGGGCCGACCTGGTGCTGGAGGACCTGTTCACCTACGCACCCAATCTGCGTGACCACATCCTCGACCGCGTCGTCATCACTCCCGAAGATCTCGACCACGAGTACCTGATCACCGACGGGAACATCTTCCACGGCAGCATGATGCTCGATCAGTTGTTCGGCGCGCGGCCGCTGCCCGAGTTGGCGAATTACCGAACGCCCGTGCGCAACTACTACCTCTGCGGTTCCGGCACCCACCCAGGTGGCGGGGTGATGGGGGCCAACGGGCACAACGCTGCCAAGGTGGCCCTCGCCGACGCAGCGGGCCACGGCGCATCGGCGTCGAGACCCGAGACCCAACGCGGCGGACGCAAGGCACCGTGGCAGCAGCGGATGGTCGGGTCGCTGATGGCGACCAGGTCGGGCCGTTGGATCGGCTACCACGCGGCCCGCCAACCGGCGCTGCGCAAGATCACCGCCTACGCCGCCCGCGTCCGGTAGTGCCCATCAGTCCGATCTTCGAGGAGGGCAGCCGATGACGCCGTCACCCGGTTTGCGAAGCGCCAAGTGGTTTGCCGGCCGGGACGTTCCCGGCTTCGTCCACCGGTCGGCGATGCGCGCCTCCGGCTTCTCGCGAATGGCGGTCGACGGACGTCCGATCGTCGGCATCTGCAACTCGTGGTCCGAAGTCGTCAACTGCAACATGCACTTTCGCGGGTTGGCCGACTCAGTGCGCCGCGGGGTGCTCGCGGCTGGCGGGTTCCCCCTCGAGTTCCCCACCATCTCCCTCGGCGAACAACTCATGAAACCGACCACCATGTTGTTCCGCAATCTGATGGCGATGGACGTCGAGGAATCCATCAGGGCCTATCCCTTCGACGCCGTCGTCCTGCTCGGCGGGTGCGACAAGACCGTGCCGGCCCAGCTGATGGGGGCGGCCAGCGCCGACGTTCCCGCGATCGCCCTCACCGGTGGGCCAGCAGCGCCGGCGGTCTTCGATGGCAAACGACTCGGGGTGGGCACCGACCTGTGGCAGTACATCGACGACGTGCGGGCCGGCCGGATGTCGATGGACGACTACGACCGCCTGGAGGCGGCGGCCGGGCCGTCCCGGGGGCACTGCCCGGAGATGGGCACCGCCTCCACCATGGCCACCCTGGTCGAAGGCCTCGGCATGACCCTGCCGGGGACGGCCGCCGTGCCGGCGATGGACTCCCGCCGGCTGCAGGTGGCCGAGGAGTGCGGGGCTCGAGCCGTCGGGCTGGCGATCGAGAAGCTGCGCCCGTCACAGGTGCTCACCCACGAGGCCTTCGACAACGCCATCACCCTGATGCTGGCCGTCGGTGGATCGACCAACGCGATCGTGCACCTGCTCGCCATCGCCGGCCGGGTGGGGGTTCCCTTGTCGCTGAACCGGTTCCACGAGTTGTCCGCCCGCACCCCGCTGATGGTGAACGTGCGGCCGGCCGGGGAACACCTCGTCGAGCAGGTCTTCCACGCCGGCGGCATTCCCGCCGTGCTGAAGGCCCTCGAGCCGCTGTTGCACACCGGGGCTCTCACCGTCACCGGCAAGAGTGTGGCCGAGAACCTGCCGCCCGAGCCGGCAGCCGACACGTCGATCATCGCCACGCTCGACGCGCCGTTCCAACCACCGGGCGGGTTGGCCGTCGTGCGCGGCAACCTCGCTCCGAACGGCGCGGTGATCAAGTGCAGCGCCGCAACCCCGGAGCTCCTGGTCCATCGGGGTCCGGCCGTCGTGTTCGAGGACATGAGGGATCTGATGGCGCGGTTCGACGATCCCGATCTCGACGTGACGGCGGACTCCGTGCTGGTGCTGCGCTCCGCCGGACCGCGAGGCGCACCGGGGATGCCCGAATGGGGCCAGCTGCCGATCCCGACGAAACTCCTCAAGCAGGGCGTCACGGACATGGTCCGCATCTCCGACGCCCGCATGAGCGGGACCGCCTACGGCACCTGCGTTCTGCACGTCAGCCCCGAGTCGGCGGCGGGCGGCCCGCTCGGCCTGGTCCGCGACGGTGACGTCATCGCGCTCGATGCGCGTGCGGGCACCCTCGAGCTGGTGGTGCCCGATGCCGAGCTGGCCGAGCGGCGCGCGCATCCGATCCCGCGGCCGTCCCGACCACAGCGCGGATACGCCGCGATGTACGTCGAACGCGTCACGCAGGCCGATCAGGGGTGCGACTTCGACTTCCTGCGCGGCCGCTCTCAGCACCCCGACGAGGAGCCCGACGCCATCTTCGAGGGGTGGGTCGGCGGGTGGTGACGGGGTGCTGACGCCGGGGTGATGATGTAGTCGACGGGACACCGACGACGAGGAGTACGGGTGGCACGACGCGTGTTCACAGCGGCTGCGCTGTGCGTCCTGACCCTCTACGTCGGCGGGTGCACGACGGCCCCGACGACGTCACCCGCTGCCTCGTCGGCGGCGGCCGGTGTCGCGACGTGTCCGCTGGCGACCCTGCCTCCGGAGGCGGCCGACACCGTGCGCGACATCCACACCGGCGGGCCGTTTCCGTTTCCCCGCAATGACGGTGTGGTGTTCGGCAACCGCGAGGGCCACCTACCGCGGCAAGTCAAGGGTTTCTACCACGAATACACCGTGGTCACCCCGGGTGCTCCGAACCGCTCGACGCGGCGCATCATCACCGGTGGACTCCCGCTGACGAGTCCGCCGCAGTACTTCTACACCGCCGACCACTACGACTCCTTCTGCCTGGTCGCCGACGCCGGAGGGGCACGATGACGGAACCGCTGGTCTTCCACCTCGATGGCCGGAGAATCAGGACGACCAAGGACTTCTACCGGGAAATAGGGCGTGCGGTGAATGGCGCCGGCGGATACTTCGGCCGCAATCTCGACGCGCTGACCGATTGCCTGCGAGGCGGATTCGGCACCCCGGACGATCGGCCCTTCGAGTTCGAATGGCAGCACAGCGACCGGTCTCGCCGCCATCTCGAGAGCGGTTTCGTCGACGCGGTCCGAGCGGTCTTCCACGACGCCGGGGTCACGCTGAGCCTACGCTGAGCATCTACTGACCATTTGCCATGACTACGCCTGACCGTACGATTTACCGACGACGAGCATAGCTCGTCGCCTGCGCTACCCGTCGACCAGTCGCCCGTTGTCGACGCGGCCGCCCCCTCGCCGCGCGCACCAGCGCCGTGCCACGAACCCGTGGCGCCGCCACTGGGTGATCAGCGTGCGCGGCTCACCAGCAGGCCACGCCACCGACGAGGGTTCCGCAAGCGTTGCTGTCGTCGGCGCTCGCCATGCCAGAGGGGGCGGTTGCCAGCGCTACGGCGATGAACATGGCTGAAATGACGTACCTCATCTGTTACTCCTGGTAGCTGACCCGCAGTGAAGCCGACCCGTGTTAACTAGAATTACTTACCTTAGCGTAAACCGTGATTTTGGCAACTTCCTCGGCGGCCATCGGTGTCGCGTACCGGGCCCGCAACTCCCACGCCAAACTCCTACGGAGCGGACCCCCGGAGATCGTGGCCGTTCAAGGGTGTCCACCCCCGGCGCCCCGGCCGGAGTCAGCTAAGGCGCCAGGTCCGGACTTCGCGCCGTGGGCCGGCGTGCCGACTCTCCACCCGGCCGGCGATCCACCGCACCCATCGACGCGACACGTGGGAGCAAAATTTGCTGGCTGGTCGGAGACCCAGGTCGCGAGTGCGGCCCTACCGGCACTGCCGGCAAGTAAGCTCTGCAGCGTGCGTGCACTGACGATGGCCGATCCCGAGCTGGAGGTCCGTCCCGACCTGACCGGCGCCGGTGAGCTGCCCGCGCACTCGCGAATCGGGCAGTGGCTCGAAGGCCTGATCGCCTCCCGCAGGCTGCAACCCGGGGACAGGCTGCCCTCGGAGGTGGACATCGCGGCGGCGCTGGGCGTGAGCCGGATGACGCTGCGTCAGGCGCTCGGTTCGATCGAGGCCAAGGGGCTCATCGACCGGCGGCGCGGCCGCTTCGGCGGAAACTTCGTCACCTCCCCCCGCTTCGAGTTCGACCACGCCACTCTTCCCGGCTTCACCGAGCAGATGCGCCGGATTCACGTCGAGGCCGGCGCACACGTCCTCAAGGCCGTCACCCGCCGACCCACCGCCGACGTTCGCGAGGGCCTTGGTCTCGAGCGCGGTGACCGGGTCCACGAGGTCCTTCGTGCGAGGTCGGCCAATGGCGAGCCAATCGTGTTGGAGGAGGCCTACTTTCCGGCGCACGTCTTCCCCGGCATGCTTTCGGCGAATCTGACCGGCTCGCTGTATGCAGTAATGCGAGAACATGATTCGGCCCCGTTCGCCGCCGACGAGCGGATCGAGGCAACTCAGGCGGACGAACGACAGGCCGAGATCCTGGACGTGGCGCCGGGGGCACCGTTACTGCTCATCACGCGAACGTCGTTCACCGAGGCGGGCATTGCGGTCGAGTACGCCCACGACTACCACCGGTCGGACCGCACGCGCATCCGCATCCGGTCCCGCGTCGACAGTGGCGCGCAGACCGTCGTCGAGCCGTTTCCCGCGTCGTCCTAGTAGACGACGGCTCCCAAGGAGAGGACGGCCGGTTCGAGCGTCCGCGACACCAGCCGGCGATGGAGCCGATACTTCAAAGTCTAGACGTTTAACACGCAACGTCCTAGAGTGGGGCGCGCAACCAACACCCCTCGCCGGCCCGCCAGGGAGTCCCGTCAATGTCGTCCTTCCTCACCGATGCCCAACTCGACGAACTACTAGATCGAATCCCCGCCCTGGCGGGGCGTCCGCGCCAGCTCGAAGCGCTTTCCGGTGGACTGACCAATCGCAACGTGAAGGTGAGCACCCCCGACGGGGTCTACGTCGCACGGTGCTGTGACACCAGCTCGAACCTGCTGGGGATCGACCGCGACCAGGAGTACGCCAACTCCAAGGCGGCCGAACGCGCCGGTGTGGGGGCACCGGTGATCGACTACGTACCGGAACTGGGGATCCTGCTGCTGGGCTATCTCGACGGGACGACGTTGACCAACGCCGACTTCGGTCGCCCCGGCGTCGTCGCCAGGGCCGCCGGAGCCATCCGCGCCCTGCATCAGGGGCCACGTTTCCGCGGTGAGTTCGACATGTTCGCAGTGCAACCCAGATACCTGAACACCGTGCGCCAACACGGCTTCAAGATCCCGCGCGACTACCTCGCCTACGCTGCGCCGTTCGCCCGGATCGAGAAGGCACTGAGGACGGGTGATCAGACGACGGTGCCGTGCAACAACGACCTGCTGGCAGGCAACTTCATCGACGATGGCGACGAGATGTGGTTGATCGACTATGAATACTCCGGCAACAACGACCCCTGCTTCGAACTGGGCAACGTCTGGAGTGAGTGCGGGCTGTCCCTCGACCAGCTCGAGGAGCTCGTCACCACCTACTACGGGCGACCGCGCCCGCAGCAGGTTGCCCGAGCTCGCCTGCAGGGCATCGTGGCCAAGTACGGCTGGACCCTGTGGGGTTGCATCCAAGATGCCTCTTGCGCATTGGACGTCGACTTCTGGGACTGGGCCATGGAGCGCTACGACGGTGCCGTGGCCGAGTTCACCGGGCCCGACTTCGAGCGACTACTGACCGACGCCACCGCACCCGACTGACCGCCGACTTCACACCAGTACCTCGAAACGGAGCCCACATGGCCACCAAGACCCTGCCCGAGCGCGCCCGCGTCGTCGTCATCGGCGGCGGTGTCATCGGCACCAGCGTCGCCTATCACCTCACCAAGCTCGGCAGCACCGACGTGGTGCTGCTCGAACAGGGCCAGCTCTCCTCGGGCACCACCTGGCACGCGGCGGGCCTGGTCGGGCAGCTCCGGGCCTCGGAGAGCCTCACCCGCCTCGTGCAGTACTCCACCCAGCTCTACGCCGATCTGGAGAACGAGACCGGGCTCTCGGCGGGTTACAAGCGCTGCGGCGGCGTGACGGTGGCCCGCACCGAGGATCGAATGACCCAGCTGCGGCGCACCGCGGCCAGCGCCGAGGCATTCGGCATGGAGTGCGAGTTGCTCACGCCCACAGAGGCTCTGGGGCACTACCCGGTGATGCGGATCGACGATCTCGTCGGCGCCATCTGGCTGCCAGGTGATGGCAAGGCCAATCCGACCGACCTCACCTTCGCCTTGGCGAAGGGCGCCCGGATGCGCGGCGCGGTGGTGATCGAGAAGATCCGGGTACTCGACGTCCTGACCGCCGACGGCCGTGTCACGGGCGTGCGGACCGATGCCGGGGACATCGAGGCCGAGATCGTCGTGAACTGTGCAGGGCAGTGGGCCAAGCAGGTGGGTGCCATGGCGGGCGCCAACGTGCCACTGCACTCCGCCGAGCACTTCTACGTGGTCAGCGAGGACATCGTGGGAGTCCATCCCGACCTACCGATCCTGCGCGACCCCGATGGCTACACCTACTTCAAGGAGGAGGTCGGTGGCCTGGTCATCGGCGGCTTCGAACCCGAGGCCAAGCCGTGGGTGTCTCCAGACCGGATTCCCTACCCGTTCGAATTCCAACTGCTCGAGGAGGATTGGGAGCACTTCGAGATCCTGATGGACAACGCGCTGCTGCGCATTCCCGTGCTCGAGCACACCGGCATCAAGAAGTTCTACAACGGCCCCGAGAGCTTCACCCCCGACAACCAGTTCATCCTCGGGGAGGCGCCGGAGGTGGCCAACTTCTTCGTCGGGGCGGGTTTCAACTCCGTCGGCATCGCCACCGCGGGCGGCGCGGGCCGGGCGCTGGCCGAGTGGATCGTCGACGGCGCGCCCACCGGAGACCTCACCGGCGTGGACATTCGTCGCTTCGCCCCGTTCAACGGCAACAACCGCTGGCTGCACGACCGGGTTGCCGAGGTCCTGGGTGTGCATTACGAAATCCCGTGGCCCAATCGTGAATTGACCACCGCCCGGCCGTTCCGGCGGTCACCCGTACACCACCTGCTCGAGGCAGCGGGCGCGAACTTCGGCAGCAAGATGGGCTGGGAGCGCGCGAACTTCTTCGCCCCGGCCGGCCGGGAGCCCACCATCGAGTACACCTGGGGCAAGCCGAACTGGCTGCCCTGGTCGGCCGCCGAGCAGGCCACCACCCGCTCGGCCGTCACCGTGTTCGACCAGACCTCGTTCTCGAAGTACCTCGTCGTGGGGCGTGATGCCGAGGCCGCTCTGCAATGGCTGTGCACTGGCGACGTCGGTGTCGAGGTGGGCAGGTCGGTCTACACCGGAATGCTCGACGAGCGAGGCTGCTACCAGTCCGACGTCACCGTCACGCGGACGGGTCCCGAGGAGTTCCTCGTCGTCAGCAGCGCCGCCACCACCGAGCGCGACAAGGACCACGTCCGCAAGAACGTGCCAGCGGGGCTGCACGCCACGCTGGTCGACGTCACCTCGGCCTACGCCGTGTTCGGGGTGATGGGACCCAGATCGCGCGACCTGCTGTCGGCACTCAGCGACGCCGATTGGTCCGACGATGCGTTCCCCTTCGGCACCAGCCAGGTGATCTCACTGGGCCATGCCACCGTCCGGGCCACCCGCATCACCTACGTTGGCGAACTCGGGTGGGAGCTCTACGTTCCGACCGAGTTCGCCGTTGGCGTCTACGAGGACCTGATGACCGTCGGGGCCCGGTTCGGGGTCGGCCGCGGTGGCTACTACGCCATCGATTCACTGCGGCTGGAGAAGGGGTATCGGGCATTCGGCCGCGAGTTGACGCCCAGCGAGAACCCCGTCGAGGCGGGGCTGCTGTTCACCTGCAAGCTCAAGACCGACGTCGCGTTCCTGGGACGTGAAGCAGTGGAGAAGGCCAAGGCCGAGGGTCCACGCAAGAAGCTGGTCAGCTTCTCGGTCGACTCCCCCGAGGCCATGCTGTGGGGCGGCGAGTCGATCCTGCGCGACGGCAAGGTCGCCGGACAGGTCACCTCGGCGGCGTGGGGCGAGACCACCGGCGCGTGCGTCGGTCTGACCTACCTGCGTGCCCCCGACCGCGCCACCATCGACGCGGGCTGGGTGACGTCGGGCCGCTACGAGGTCAACGTCGGCGGCCAACTGCATCCGATCTCGGTGTCCCTGCCGCCGATCTACGACCCCACCAACCAACGGATCCGCAGCTGAGCGCGCTTCGGGGATTGCGCGCTGCCGGGCGGCAGGTGGACGGTGCTTCGACCAAGATCACCGGATTCGCCCCGTCGTGTGCCTCCTCGTGAACCCGCTGCCAAGTCGCGCGGCACGTTTGCGTCTCACCGCATCCGGTGGCATGGTCGAGCGCAACCCGGGAGGGTGATTTCCGCGACAGCATCTGGCTCGTCGGACAGCAAGCGATAGGTGGGAGCACCGACGAGTGACGGAATACGTCTACGACCTGTCGGATCCCGAGCGCGACGCGCTCACGGAGCAGTTCCTGGGCACCAAGAAGCTCGGGTGCAACCGCTTCGCCTGTTTCACCATCGAGGGCGACGACCCGTTCGCCAACATCGCGCGCCAGGTCGAGCGCGAGGTGTTCGAGGACTCCTGGGGCAATGACTCCGCGACGATGAAGCGCGAGTACGGCCCCTACGACGACAGCAGCGTGTTCTTCATGGCCGTGGATACGCACGCCGGAGTGCCGGCCGGCGTCCTGCGGATGATCCGCAACTCGTCGGCGGGCCTGAAGACGATCGTCGACCTCGACGACTGCGCCAAGTCCCCGATCGCGCCGACCGCGATCGCGGCGGCCGACGTCATGCGCCACCACGGCATCGAGGACCTCGACCGCTGCTGGGACGGCGCCACCGCGGCCATCCCGCGCAAGTACCGCAGGAAGCTGGCCGCCACCCACGTGCAAATCATGCGCATCGTCGCCCTGGCCGCCATGCGGGAGAACATCGAACACTTCGTGTCGGTGCTGGACGCCCCCGTGGTCAGGGCCGCGCGCGACGTCCTCGGGCTACCCCTGGTGCCGCTGGCGGGCACGCCACCGTTCACCCACATGGACGCCCCGAACAACCAGGCGGTCTACGCGCATGTGCCGTCGCTCCTGCGGATCGCCCAACGGCGTAATCGCAAGGTGGGACAGAAGATTCGTGATTGCTTCGGCGAGAAGACGATGCCCGGCATGGACCAGTTCGCCGCGAGATGACGCCATGTTCGGCGGGCCCGCATGGCGGCCGGGGGTGACGGCATGCTGACCGTGGACCTGACCAACGTGGTACGGGAGTACCACACCGGTGGTCACGTGGTCCGCGCCCTCGATCGCGTCACGGTGCGGATCAACGGCGGCGAATTCACCTCCATCGTCGGACCGTCGGGTGCGGGCAAGAGCACGCTGCTGCAGCTCCTCGGCGCGCTCGATTCGCCGGATTCCGGTTCCATCCAGTTCAACGGCACCGAGATCGGCACGATGACCGACGAGCAGCAGTCGACGTTCCGGCGCCATCAGGTGGGCTTCGTCTTCCAGTTCTTCAACCTGCTGCCGACCCTGACGGCATGGGAGAACGTGGCCCTGCCAATGTTGCTCGACGGCAAGAAGCTGCGCCAGGTGCGGCGCGATGCCATCCGGCTGCTGGATCGGGTCGGCCTCGGCGACCGCGTCGGCCACCGGCCCGCCGAGCTGTCCGGCGGACAGATGCAGCGCGTCGCCGTCGCCCGCGCTCTGATGATGGACCCGCCGCTCATCCTCGCCGACGAGCCGACGGGCAACCTCGACTCGTCCACCGGGGCCGCGATCATGGAACTCCTCGGTCACGTCGCGCACGACGACGGCGCCGAACGGGCCGTCGTGATGGTCACCCACAACCTGGAGGCGGCCGCGCAGACCGATCGGGTGCTGACGGTGCAGGACGGCCGGCTGACGTCCGACGCGGCGCCGACCCGCACCGCACCAGACGGCGGCCGGCACGCGGTGGGCATCCGCGACCAGCCCACCGACATCATCCCCACCGTTCACCACGGCGCGTTCACCTCGAGCGCGCTCGTCGCCTCGCCCGCCGGGCGCCGCGGCAGGCACTCGGCCCGCCGGTCCTAGCGCAGTGCCCATCGCCGCCTTCAGCCGACTTCGCGTGCTCAACGTCCGTGAGCTGCGCACCCACTGGGGACGCGCCGTGGCGTCGGTGGTGGTGGTCGCGGTGTCGGCCGCCCTGTTGGTCGCCGTGCTCGGCGTCTCCGGCTCCATCACCGGTTCGATCGACCGGCTGGCGTCCAGCATCGGCGGCGACGCCGACCTCGAGGTGTCCGGCATCACCGGCGAGGGTGTCGACGAGGGCACGCTCGGCACCGTCGCGGCCGTGCAGGACGTCACGGCCGCAGTGCCGCTGGTGCGTGCCAGGGTCACCGCCGACGCGCAACCTGCACTGCTGATCGGGCTCGGCCAGAACGCCTCCGACCTGCACTCCGATCTGCAGACCGCGATTCAGCAGCAACTGACCTCCGGGGCGCCGGTGACCTCGGCGCCCAACGGCGTCATCGTCGGCGCCGGGCTCGGCATCGCCAAGGGGGTGACCTTCCACGTCGCGGATTCGACATCGGTCACCGCGGTCGCGGTGGTCGACGGCCCCGCAGCGCGACGTCTCAACGACGCCCACTTCGTGATTGCTCCGCTGGCCCTGGCCCAGCAGATCTCGGGCCGCGAACACCGGCTCGACTCGATCCTGCTGTTCACCTCCCCCGGCGCGGACGTCGCCCGCGTGCGCGACGCGGTGTCGGCCGCGGTCGACGGGCGTGCGGTGGTCGCCACGCCCAGCTTCCGCGCCGCGCAGGCCAGCAGCTCGTTCGCCATCCTGCAGGCGATGACGCTGCTGGCGGCGTCGGTCTCGCTGGTGGTGGCGGCGTTCCTGAGTTACAACGCGATGAGCATTGCCATCGCCCAGCGCCGCCCCCTGATCTCCACGATGCGCGCCCTCGGCGGTCGTCGCCGCACGATCATGTCCGACATGCTGGCCGAGGCCGCCCTGGTGGGCCTGCTCGGTGGCGTGGTCGGTTCGGCATTCGGCGTCCTCATCGGCTATCTCGCCGTCGACGAGTTGCCCTCGACGATGGTGCAGACCCTCGACGCGCGACTCGAGTACGTGCTGTCGCCGTGGGTCGTGCCGCTGGCCGTGGCGGCATGCGTGACCGCCAGCGTGACCGCGTCCGCGCTGGCCGCCAGACAGGTGCACGCGGTGGCCCCGATCGAGGCGTTGGCCCCAAGCGGGTCGGCCAACGCAGAAGCCGGATCGCGGCGGCTTCGGATCATCGCCGGCGTCGGCGGCGCCACCCTGCTCGTCGCGACGATCGTCGTCGTCAACGCGGGCCTGGGCCAACTCGCCATCGTTTCGATCGCGTTGGCGTTCATCGGTTTCAGCGCGTTGTGCTTCGCCTTCTCCACACCCATCATCAAGGCCGCGGCGGCGGTGGCGAGACGCTTCGGCGCGGCCGGCGTGCTGGGAGCCGCCAGCATCGAACGCGCTCCACGTCGGATGTGGGTGGCGATGATGACGGTGCTGACCGCAGTGGTCACCACCGTCGCCGTGACCGGAGCCACCAGCAATGCCGTCGACTCGACGGTCGCCTCGTTCGCCTCGATCGCCAAGGCCGACGTTTGGGTGAGTTCGGCGGCGCCGACCGACTACTCCTCGGCGCTGCTGCCGCCCGAGACCACCGCTGCCGTCACGGCGGTGCCGGGTGTCGAGCGGGTGGTGCCCGACCAGATGGCGTTCGCCACGGTGGGCGATACCCGGGTGATGCTGCTCGGCATCGCCGCGGACTCGCACCGCGACATCTACACCTCGCTCTCGCCACGGGATCGCGAGAAGCTGCTCGCCGGCGAGGGGGTCGCGTTGTCGCGCGACCTCGGCCGGTCGATGAACGTGGCTGCCGGTGACCAGATCTCACTTCAGACCCCGACCGGCCGGCACACGGTGCAGGTGTTGGCCCTGGTGCCGTACTTCTCGGGGATGACCGGCACCGTGGCATTGAGCCTGGACGCCATGCAGGGCTGGTTCGACCGTCCCGGCGCGAGCGACCTCGAGATCACCGTCGCGCCGGGCACCGACCATGCGAAGGTCCAGGAGGCGATCCAGCGCGTCGTCTCCCCCGGCACGTTCGTCTACTCCGGTGACGACGCGCTTGCCGGCGTGGCCAGCGCACTGGACCAGGTGATCGCCGTCATCACCATCATCGCGTGGATCGTCGTGGCGGTCTCGGCGATCACGCTGCTCAATACGCTCATGCTGTCGGTGCTCGACCGGCGCCGCGAGATCGGCGTGCTGCGGGCGATCGGGGCGACCCGGGCCTTCACGCTGAGGGCAATCCTGTCGGAGGCGGCCGGCATCGGCATCGTCGGTGGCCTGCTCGGAATGGTGCTCGGCGCCGTCATCCAGTATCTGACCGCGATCGCGCTGACCGACGTGCTCAGCATCGACGTCCAGTGGCGGCCCAGCGCGTCGATGGCGTTGATCGGGCTTGGCGCGCTGGCGATCTGCCTGCTCGGATCGGTCCCACCGGCTGTCCGAGCCGCGCGTCTGGACATCGTGGACGCGGTCGGCGTCGACTGATCCTCACCGGGTGAACCAGGCGAACCAGTCGCGGCTCGAGGCATCGAAGTAGTGCTTCGGTGAGACCTTCTCGTCGGGGAACAGCTTGAAGCCCTGCGGGGGACCGCCGGGCTGGGGGTGGAAGTAGGCCCCGCTGACCCAGTCCGGATTGATGTCGAGCTCCATGCCGCGCACGACACCGGCGTCCAGCAGGATGCGGCCCAGTGTGCATACCGACAGCGCCGGGCCCGCGACATAGACCTCGACACCGCTTGCGGTGACGCCGAATCCGGACCGGTGGATGAACGCGGTCTGCCCGATCGTGGTACCCCACTCCCGGGTGCCTCCGGTCGCGCAGGTTCCGTTGAGCTCCCCACCGTCGACGAGCGGCACCAGGTTCTGTCGCACGCTCACCACGTCCGGAGCCATCCGCACCTCGTGATTCCAGCTGCCGACGTCGGCGGTGCCGTTGGCGTGCAGCACCAGGCTGGCCTCGCCGTCGAGCAGCGGCTTCACCGTGCGCCCCTGGCTGTAGTAGCCAGGGTGGCTGGGGTCGGTCAGACGGAATCCACCGTTGAAGGCCACTGCGACGCTTTGCAACTCGGTCCGGGTGAATGCCGGCGACGAAGACCAGGACCCGCCGGGATCGGTCGTCCCCGGCCGCATCTCGCCGCGCACCAGGGCGGGATCCATGCGTAGCACCCCCACGACGAACGAGGTGTGCTGTCCGTCCGGACGCAGGGCCGCCACCTGGACCGCGGGACGGTTGCCGACGCTGACCACCGTCTGCCAGCTGCCCTCCCCCGGCAGCGGGGACGTGCCGCCCAGCGGGGCCAGCGGCACAGACGGCAGCGTGGTCGACATGGCGCCCTGGGCAACCGCGCCCGCGACGGCGGGGATGCCCCCTGCCGGCTGACCCCCGATCGGGGGTTGGTTGCGCAGGTAGAGCTGCTTCTCCAGCCACGTCACCTCGACGTTGAGGCCGTGACTGCGCCCCCACTCGGCGAGCTTGGCCGCGACGCCGTCCGAGCCAGGGACGCGCAACGCGTCCACGATGCACCCACCGACGGCCAGCCCGATGACGACGACCACCGCGAGCACGGCGCGCAACCAGCGTCGCCGGCGAGGCAGGCGATGTGCGGCACGATGCTCTCCACGGGGCGGGTCGTCGCGCTCGAGCACGGTCACCACCAACGCGCCCCCTCGTCATCGACCGCCGGCCGGCGATTCCCCAGGACGAGATTGCCAGCGATTCCTGGTAGTTCGCTGAACGTTAGGTGTGCGCCATGAATTCGACGACGATGCGGCCAAGTTCGGCACCCCGCTGCTCCTGGACGAAGTGGCCCGCACCGGTGATCGTGACGTGGTTCTGGCCGCGCGCACCGGGGACGCGCTGTTGGAAGACCTCGTCCCACCCACGAGTCGCGGGATCTCCGTCGGAGTAGGCGGTGAGGAACGGTCGCCGCCAGCGTTCCAGCACCGCCATGGTGGCCCGGCCGATGACCGCACCAGCATCGGTGCGCGTGAGTGGAATGAGGGCGATCATCTGCCGCAACCCCGCCTGTGAGGCACGATCGGGAAACGGCGCGTCGTAGGCGGCCAACACGTCGGCGGGAAGCGGTCCGGCGACGGCGTCGAGGAAGAAGCTGGGCACGATGTCGGGAGCCCGCTGGTAGAAGCGCACGTAGTCCAGCAGCGTCTCCTGCAGCATCATCCGGCCGTCACCAACTCCGTGGTGCGCCCAGGTAAGCCGTCCCGCCAGCTCGGGTTCGCAGGTGTGCAGGATCGTGTTGGTCGCCACCACGCGGGCGAAGCGATCCTGGTCGCGGGCCAGCACACTCAGGCCCAGTGGGCCGCCCCAGTCCTGCACGACGAGCGTGACGTCGCGCAGATCCAGGGTGACGACCAGGTCGTGCAGCCAGTCGACGTGCCGCGCGAAGGTGTAGTCGGTGGCCTCGGTGAGTTTGTCGGAACGGCCGTATCCGATGTCGTCGGGAGCGATGACCCGGTGCCCCGCCGCGGTGAGCACGGGGATCACCGTGCGGTAGACGTAGGACCAGGTGGGCTGACCGTGCAGCAGCAGGACCACCGGGCCGTCGGCGGGCCCGGCGGCGACGAAATGCATTCGCAGCGGCGCGATTCCGTTCGTGGCTACGTCGACGTAGTTCGGGGTGAACGGGAAGCCGGGCAGGTCGGCGAATCGCTCGTCCGGTGTCCGCAGGACACCCATCGGGCAGCTACCTGGCGCCGGTGGCGAGTTGCGGATAGAGCGCTGTCACGCCCTCCACGAGGCCGGCCCGGACGCTGCGGCTGACGTCGTCGGCGAGCACCTCGTAGTCTCCGGCCGCCACCGCGTCGAGAGCCCGGCTGGCGACGTCGGCCGGACTGGACTTGGGTCCGTCCAGGCCGGCCGCCATGTCGGTGTCCATCAGCCCGACGTGTAGCGCCGTCACCACGACCCCGCGCTCGGCCAACGGCACCCGCACGGCGTTGGTCATCGACCATGCCGCGGACTTCGATGCGCAGTATCCGCTCAGATCGGGGTAGCTCACCCACGACAGCACCGAGAGCACGTTGAGGATGCCGCCCCCGCCGTTGCGCTCGATCACCGGCGCGAAGGCCCGCACCATCGCCAGCGTGCCGAAGTAGTTGGTGGCCATCTCGCGGTGGGCACCCTCCAGATCTCCGGTCAAGAGGTTCACGTCGGCCGCGATGCCGGCATTGTTGATCAGCAGCGTGACGTCGCCGGCTGCCTCCATGGCGGCGGTCACCGAGGCGGGGTCGGTGATGTCGACCGCCAGCGGGACGACGCCATCGACGTCCACGGAGTCGGGATTGCGAGCACCCCCGTACACCCGGGCCCCACGCTTGAGTAATTCGAGGCTGAACTCCCGTCCGAGCCCGCGGTTGGCGCCGGTGACCAGCGCCGTGCAGTTGGAGATGTCCACGGGGTCATCCTGCCCCGCGAGGCCCGCCGGCGCAGCCAGTTCGGCACCGGAGACCGGCTGGCACAGTGGTCTGGTGGCACGTGACACGGACCGGCCGAGCTACTGGAACCACAACACCGCCTACCACCCGTGGGTACTGCGCATCGCCGAGCGGCACCGCGGCGACGTTCTCGACGTGGGCTGCGGCGACGGTCTGCTGGCTGCCCGCCTCGCGCCGGTGTCGCGGTCGGTGATCGGCCTCGAACCCGACCCCCCGGCCGCCCAGCGAGCGCGCCGGCGCCTGGACGGGTTGGCCGGCGTCGTCGTGGTCGAGACGGCCTTCGAAGACTTCGACCCCGGGTCGCAGCGCTTCGATCTCGTCACGTTCGTGGCCAGCGTGCACCATCTGGACCTGCGCAGGTCGCTGCTCAAGGCGTGTGACCTGCTGCGGCCGTCGGGCGAGATCGCCGTGGTGGGCCTGGCGGCCAATCGCACCGTCCGGGACTGGCTGTGGGCGGCGGCCTGCCTGCCGGCCGCGCGGGTCGGCGGGTGGATGCATCACGAGACACCCAACGTCGGCGTGATCGTCGCGGAGCCGCGTGAGGGTCTCGCCGAGATCCGCGCGATCGCCGCCGACGTCCTGCCCGGCGCGTCGGTTCAGCGGCGGATGTACTACCGCTATCTGCTCCGCTGGCAAGGGTGACGGCGTCGCCGCGGCGATCGACTTGCCCGCGACACGAGCGGGAGGTGCGTCGAGATCCGGGCTCCGCACGTCCGACGAGCCAAGGTGACGACTAGGCCTCGATCCGTTCGCGATTCGTGCGCCATGGGCCCTTTTCCCATCCTCGACTTGTACAGTCGGCCCATCCGAAATACTCGGCTCGGCGACTCCGATCGAGCCGAGACACTTGGGGATTTGTCCGAAGGGAGTTAGTGTTCCCCATCCACCGTCGACGACGACGGCCGATGATTCATCTAGCCAGCTGCTCACGCGGCACTAGCGCCTAGTCACCGCGCTTACCTTCACGAAGGTGCTCGACAGAGGGACGACTGCTCGACGATCAGACTTGTATCGCCGCAAATGCGCTTGAGCCAAAAGGACTTTCCGTGAGCGAATTCACCGAGACCATGTTCGCCAATGCGCATGCGAGTCGCAACGGCATGACCACTGGCGACCCCGGTACGCCGGTACGACACACTTGGAAACAGGTCTACGAGCGCGCCCGCCGGATCTCCGGTGGGCTGGAGGCTGCAGGCATCGGACACGGTGATGCCGTAGCGGTGCTCGCCGGCGCCCCCGTCGAGATCGCGCCTGCCGCGCAGGGCATCTGGATGCGGGGTGCCAGCCTGACCATGTTGCATCAGCCGACGCCCCGCACCGATCTGCAACGCTGGGCCAAGGAGACCACCGACGTCATCGGCATGATCGAGGCCAGTGCCGTCGTCGTCTCCGATCCGTTCATGCTTGCCGCGCCCGTGCTCGCCGAACGTGGCATTCGCGTGCTCACCATCGCCGAATTGCTCGAAAGCGAACCGATCGACCCGGTCCAGACCGAGGACACCGACCTCGCACTCATGCAGCTGACATCCGGATCCACGGGTTTCCCCAAGGCCGTGTGCATCTCACACGCCAACATCGTGGCCAATGCCGAAGCGATGTTCGTCGGCGCGCACTTCGACACCGACACCGACGTGATCGTCAGCTGGCTGCCGTGCTTTCACGACATGGGCATGACCGGCTTCCTCACCGTCCCGATGTACTTCGGCGCCGAATTGGTGAAGGTCACGCCGATGGACTTCCTCGGCGACATCCTGCTGTGGGCGAAGCTGATCGACAAGTACCGGGGCACGATGACCGCGGCGCCCAACTTCGCCTACAACCTGCTGGCCAAGCGGTTGCGCAGGCAGGCCATCGAGAATCAGTTCGACCTGTCGTCCTTGCGCTGGGCGTTGTCCGGCGCCGAGCAGGTAGACCCCGTCGACGTCGAGGACCTCTGCGACGCCGGCGCCCCCTTCGGACTGCGCCGCGATGCGATCGTGCCCGCCTACGGCATGGCCGAGACGACGGTGGCAGTGTCGTTCACCGAGTGCGGTTCGGGCATGGTCGTCGACGAAGTCGACGCTGATCTGCTGGCCGTGTTGCACCGTGCCGTGCCTGCCACCAAGGGCAACACGCGTCGGCTGGTCGTCCTGGGCAGGCCGATCGACGGTCTCGAAGTACGCGTCGTCGACGAGGACGACGACGTGCTGGCCCCACGGGCGGTCGGCGTCCTCCAAGTCCGCGGCAAGCCGGTCACCCAGGGTTACGTCACGATGGCCGGTTTCATTGGCGCCCAGGACAAGTTGGGGTGGTATGACACGGGCGACATGGGTTATCTCACCGAGACGGGCGACGTCGTCGTCTGCGGCCGGGTGAAGGACGTCATCATCATGGCCGGCAAGAACATCTACCCCACCGACATCGAACGGGCCGCCGCGCGCGTCACCGGCGTCCGAGCCGGCTGCACGGTGGCAGTGCGGCTCGATGCCGGTCAGTCGCGCGAAACCTTCGCCGTCGCAGTGGAATCCAATGACCACGCCGATCCCGTGCAGGTGCGCCGGATCGAGCGGCAGGTGGCCCACGAGGTGTTCGCCGACGTCGACGTCCGCCCGCGCAACGTCGTGGTGCTGCAACCCGGCGTCATCCCGAAGACACCGTCGGGCAAGCTTCGACGCGCCCACGCGCTGGCGCTGGTGGACTAACTCCGCAGCGACCCGTCCGTCCTTGCGGCATCGACGATTTCGACCGCGGTGCGATAGAGCGGTGTCGCCTGGTGCTCGGCACTGACGGGAAGACCCGCGGCGATCCGCAGCAGCAAGCTGGCCAGGGCGCCGGGGGTCAGGCTGGGCACGACCAAGAGGTTGGCGCTGGCATTGCGCCCGGTGATGGCCATCAAATGCTGATGCTTGTTCTGCCAGTGCCGAGAGTTCAGATCCGGCAGGTTCTCCGACATCGACCAGTTGACCGAGATGTCGACGACCTCGCCGAGCCTGCCGTGCAGCACGCCGACCAGCTCGGAGAGCTCACCGGCCAGCCGATTGGAGCGCGGCCACCACGCGCCGTCCACCCGCCGTCCCAGCTGCGCACTCAACGTGAGTCGGACGGGACTAGCGGTCCGCCGCGTCGGCGCCGAGGTCACGACGCGATCCTCGAGGTCGTCAAGCGAAGGGTGTGGGCCATCGACGGATCCTTCGCGATTGAGGAAAGCCGTCGAGCAGGTCGGGACGGCAGTCGGATCGGATCCACGGTGATGTCACTCGTGCGGATGGGCACGACTCATCGTCGACGGCGAAGCGGCTCACTGCCGAGCCTACGCATGCCGGGGGCTGGACATCCTCCTGACCCTCGGGGTCACTACCCTCGACCCCGTGTCCGATCTCGTACTGTCCCAGGTCGAGGACCGCGTCGCCCTCATCACCGTGAACGACCCCGACCGACGCAACGCGGTGACCGCGGAGATCTCCGCGGCCTTGCGCGCGAGCATCGAGGCCGCCGAGGCCGACGACGGCGTGCACGCCGTCGTGGTCACCGGGGCCGGCAAGGCGTTCTGCGCGGGCGCCGACCTCAGTGCCCTCGGGGCGGCAGCCGAGGACGGACTCCGGGTGATCTACGACGGCTTCCTGGCGGTCGCCAACTGCACGCTGCCCACGATCGCGGCGGTGAACGGGCCGGCCGTTGGGGCCGGACTGAACCTCGCGCTGGCCGCCGACGTGCGCATCTCCGGCCCCGGTGCGCTGTACGACCCGCGATTCCAGAAGCTCGGCATCCATCCCGGTGGCGGCGCGACGTGGATGCTGCAACGCGCGGTCGGGCCGCAAGTCGCCCGCGCCGCACTGCTGTTCGGCATGCGTTTCGACGCCGAGGCGTCGCTGCGGTACGGCCTGGCGTTGCAGGTCGCCGACGACCCCGTCGCCGCCGCCCGCACGCTCGCGGCGGGTCCCGCCGCAGCTCCGCGAGATGTGGTCCTCGCGACGAAGGCATCCATGCGGGCCACCATCGACCCCGGAACCGTCGACACCGACCAGCACCGCATCGCGGTCGACGTCGAGATCGGTCCGCAGGCCGCATCGATCGAGTCCCCGGAGTTCGCAGCCAGATTGGCGGCCGCCAAGCGCAAATAGCGCTACAGCGGTGGCGCGAGCGCGGCGATGCGTCGTGCCCGCCGTAGCACGGGCATGTCCACCATGTGTCCCTCGAACTGGAAGACGCCACGCTGCGATCGCGCCGCGTCGAGGACCTCGCGCGCCCACCGCGCCTGCTCCGCGCTCGGCGTGTACGCGGCTCTGATGACCGCCACCTGTGTCGGGTGGATCGCGACCTTGGCATCGAATCCCACCGCGACCGCGTCGTCGGTCTCCGCGCGCAACCCGTCGAGGTCCTTGATGTCGAGGTACACCGAATCCAGGGCCATCCGCCCATGAGCCTTGGCCGCCAGCAGACTCCGCGACCGGACGTGCGTGGCGACGTCGCGGTAGCTGCCGTCGGCATGCCGGTTCGACGTGCCACCCAGCACCGCGAACAGATCCTCGGCGCCCCACATCACGGCCGCGGCATTGTCGACGCGGGCGAGATCGGCGACGGACAGTGCACCCAAGGGAGTTTCGACGAGCACCACCACCTCGCGAGGAGCCAGCGACGCCACCTGCTGCACCGTCTCGGCCTTGGCCAGCATGACGGTCGCGTAATCGGTCGCGGCCAGTGCCTCGACGTCGCGCGGATGGTCGGGCGTGCCGACGGGGTTGACCCGCACGACGGTGCGTGCCGGATCCAGCGGGGTCGTCGTCAAGGCCCGGCGGGCGGCCTCGCGATCCTTTGCCGCTACCCCGTCCTCGAGATCGAGGATCACGACATCGGCTGCGGCCGCGGCCTTCTCGAACCGTTCGGGGCGGTCGGCCGGGCAGAAGAGCCAGCCGGGACCGGTCGGCGCGAGGCTCACCGCCCGTCCTCGGGCCGCTTGCGCACCATGGTCTTTCGCGATGCCGTCGCCACCACGTCACCGTGCTGGTTGCGGCCGGTGTGGGCGAAGGTCACGATGCCCTCCCCGGGGCGGCTCTTCGATTCCCGCTTGTCGGTCACCTCGGTCTCCGCGTACAGCGTGTCGCCGTGGAACAGCGGCTTGGGGAAGGCCACCTCGCCGAACCCCAGGTTGCCGACGATCGTGCCCTGCGTCAGCTGGGCCACCGACAACCCCACCAGGGTTGACAGCGTGAACATCGAGTTCACCAGCCGCTGGTGAAACGGCGGCAGCGCGTCGGCGAATGCCGCGTCCAGATGCAGCGCCTGCGTGTTCATGGTCAACGTGGTGAAGAGCACGTTGTCGGCCTCGGTGATGGTGCGGCCCGGCCGGTGTTGGTACAGCACACCGGGTTCGAACTCCTCGAACCACAGACCGCGCTGGACCACGACTCTGGGCGGATCCTCCCGTCGCGTCACAGACCCGCCTCCCTCGCGATCAGCATCAGCTGCACCTCGGTGGTGCCCTCGCCGATCTCGAGGATCTTGCTGTCGCGGTAGTGGCGCGCCACCAGGTACTCGTTCATGAAACCGTAGCCGCCGAACACCTGGGTCGCGTCGCGGGCGTTGTCCATCGCGGCTTCACTGGCGACGAGTTTGGCGATCGCGGCTGCCTTCTTGAACGGCTTGCCCGCCAACATGAGTGCGGCGGCGTCGTAGTAGGCGGTGCGCGCGGCATACGCGCGGGCCTCCATGCGGGCAATCTTGAACGAGACCGCCTGGTAGGTGCCGATCGCCACCCCGAACGCCTCGCGCTCCTTGGCATACTTGACGCATTCGTCGACGCAGCCCTGCGCGACACCGACCGACAGCGCGGCGATCGCGATGCGTCCCTCGTCGAGGATGCGTAGGAAGTTGGCGTAGCCGCGGCCCTGCTCGCCCAGCAGATTGTCCTGCGGCACCCGAACGTCGTCGAAGCTCAGCGGGTGGGTGTCCGAGGCATTCCAGCCGACCTTGTCGTACGCCGGTTCGGCGGTGAAACCCGGCGTGGGCACCGGCACCAGGATCGACGAGATTTGCTTGCGCCCTTCGACCTCCCCCGTCACGGCGGTCACGGTCACCAGTTTGGTGATGTCGGTGCCCGAGTTGGTGATGAACTGCTTGGAGCCGTTGATCACCCAGTGCCCGTCGTCGAGTCTGGCGGTGGTCCTGGTGGCCCCCGCGTCCGTCCCGCCGCCGGCCTCGGTCAGGCCGAACGCGCCGAGCGCCTTACCGCTGGCCAGCAGCGGCAGCCATTCCCGCTTCTGCGCGTCGGTGCCGAACCGGTACACCGGCATGGCGCCGAGGGAGACTCCGGCCTCCAGCGTGATGGCCACGCTCTGGTCGACCTTGCCGAGTTCCTCCAGCGCCAGGCATAGCGCGAAGTAGTCTCCGCCCATGCCGCCGTACTCCTCGGGGAACGGCAGCCCGAACAGCCCCATGTCGGCCATCCCCGCGGCGACCTCGTACGGAAACGTGTGCTCGGCATCGTGTTTGGCCGATACCGGAGCCACCACGCTGCGCGCGAAGTCCCGCACGGTCTTGGCCAGTTGTTCGTAGTGGTCCGGCAGCGTGCCGGTGGAGAGGAAGTCGGTCATGGCTGTGTTGTCTCCTCGGGTGTGGCGATGATGCGGGCCAGCGGCTGGCCCACCTTGACCTGGTCGCCGACGGCGACGAGTAGTGCGACGACGCCGTCGACGGGCGCGGCCAGCGCATGTTCCATCTTCATGGCCTCCACGGTGACCACCACCGCCCCCGCCGTCACCGGGTCACCGTCGGCGACCCCGACCGCCACCACCGCACCCGGCATGGGGCTGACGAGTTCGGCGTCGCCCCCGTGTACGTCGTCGGGCCGCACCGGCGCCTCGTGTACCTCATCGAGCGGGACCACTCCGCGCTCGCCGGCCAGCCAGATCCGATGCTCCCCGGCGGCTACGCGGTAGCGGAGGCGCAAGCCGTCCAGGGTGATCACCAGGCCGTCCTCCTCGAGGGAGGCCGTCAGCGATCGCGCGTCACCGCCCTCCACGGTGACGGTGGCGGCGTGGGGACTGCCGACGATCTCGACGTGGTCGATGCGCTCGCCGGACCGCAGTCGCAGCACCGTCGCCGCGGCGCGACCCATCCGCCAGCCCGAGGGCACCGCCCAGGGGTCCGCGGTCGCCGCAACCGCAGCGCGCGGCCAACGCGAGAGCCATCGGTAGGCGGCCGCGGCGGCGAACTCCTCGTCGCTGGCGGACGTCGCGATGAAGTCCCCGACCCGACGGTCGAGCAGGCCGGTGTCGAGCCGGCCGGCGGCCACCGCCGGGTCGGCGAGCAGGAAGCGCAGGAAGTCCACGTTGGTGACCACCCCGAGCACCGCGGTGTCCCCGAGCGCGCGATCCAGGCCGCGCAGCGCCTCGGCACGATCGGCACCGTGGGCGATCACCTTGGCCAGCATCGGGTCGTAGTCGCTGCCGACCGCGGTGCCCGCGTACAGACCCGAGTCGACGCGAATGCCAGCACCGCGGGGCTCGTGCACCGCGAGCACGTCGCCACCGGTCGGCAGGAAGCCCCTGGCCGGATCCTCGGCGTACACCCGGGCCTCGACGGCGTGTCCGGTCAGCACGACGTCGTCCTGGGCGAGCGAGAGCTTCTCCCCCGCGGCGATCCGCACCTGCCACTCCACCAGGTCGACACCGGTGACCATCTCGGTCACGGGATGCTCGACCTGCAACCGGGTGTTCATCTCCATGAAGAAGAACTCGTCGGGACGGTCTGCGCCGACGATGAATTCGACGGTGCCGGCGCCGACGTAGTCGACGCTGCGGGCGGTGGCGCACGCCGCTTCGCCGATGCGCGCGCGGGTGGCCGCGTCGAGCAGCGGGGACGGCGCCTCCTCGACGACCTTCTGGTGGCGGCGCTGCAGGCTGCATTCCCGCTCGCCGAGATGGATGACGTTGCCGTGGCCGTCGGCGAGCACCTGGACTTCGATGTGCCTGGGCGTCAAGACGAATCGCTCGAGGAACAGGGTGTCGTCGCCGAAGGTGGCCGCAGATTCGCGGCGTGCAGAGACCAGGGCAGCCGGCAATTCATCGGGGCGCTCGACCATGCGCATGCCCTTGCCGCCACCACCAGCCGACGGCTTGACGAGCACCGGGTACCCGATGTCGTCGGCGGCGGTGATCAACTCGGCATCGGTCAACCCCGGTCTGGCGAGTCCCGGCACCACGGGCACGCCGAAGCGGGAGACGGTGTCCTTGGCGGTGATCTTGTCACCCATGGTGGCGATCGCGCGCGCGGGCGGCCCGATGAAGAGGATGCCCGCACGCTCCAGTTCGGTCGCGAAATCGGCATTCTCCGAGAGGAATCCGTAACCGGGATGGACGGCGTCGGCTCCGCAGCGCAGCGCCGCGCCGACGACGGCCTCGACGTTCAGGTAGCTCAGCCGGGCCGGTGCGGGGCCAAGGCGCACGGCGGCGTCGGCCTCGGCGACGTGACGCGCCCCGGCGTCGGCGTCGCTGTAGACGGCCACGGAGCGGATGCCCATGGCCCGCAGCGTACGAATGACCCGTACTGCGATCTCACCGCGGTTGGCGACCAGCACGGTCTGGATGTCTCTGGTGGTCACCGCGATCACATCCGGAAGACGCCGTAGGACACCGGCTCCAAGGGAGCCTGTGCCGCAACCGAAAGAGCAAGTCCCACGACGGTTCTGGTGTCGGCGGGGTCGATGACGCCGTCGTCCCACAGCCGAGCGGTGGAGTAGTACGGGTTGCCCTGCTGCTCGTACTGCTCGCGGATCGGCGCCTTGAATGCCTCGGCCTCCTCGGGGGTCATGTCGCCGCGGACCGTCGCCAGCACCGAGGCGGCCTGCTCACCACCCATCACCGAGATTCGTGCATTGGGCCACATCCACAGGAATCGCGGCGAATACGCCCGCCCGCACATCGAGTAGTTTCCCGCGCCGTACGATCCACCGATCACCACGGTCAGCTTCGGCACCCGGGCGCAGGCCACTGCGGTCACCATCTTGGCTCCGTGCTTGGCGATGCCACCGGCCTCGTAGTCGCGGCCCACCATGAAGCCGGCGATGTTCTGCAGGAACAGCAGCGGGACGGACCGCTTGTCGCACAGTTCGATGAAATGTGCTCCCTTGACTGCTGATTCGCCGAACAGCACGCCGTTGTTGGCCACGATGCCGACCGGATGGCCGTGCACGTGGGCGAACCCCGTGACCAGGGTGGTCCCGTACTCGGCCTTGAACTCGGCGAATTCGCCACCGTCGACCATGCGGTGGATCACCTCGTGCACGTCGTAGGGCACCTTCGAGTCGATGGGCACCACGTCGTAGAGCTCGGTCTGGTCGGCGACCGGGTCGACGGTGGGTCGCACCTCCCACGGGGTCGGCGTCCGCGGCCCGAGGGTCGCGACGATGTTGCGCACGATGCGTAGCGCGTCGCGGTCGTCGTGGGCGAGATGGTCGGTGACGCCGGACACCTTCGAGTGCAGATCACCGCCGCCGAGGTCCTCGGCCGTCACCACCTCGCCGGTGGCAGCCTTCACCAGCGGTGGCCCGCCAAGGAAGATGGTGCCCTGATTGCGCACGATCACGGCCTCGTCACTCATCGCCGGTACGTAGGCGCCGCCGGCGGTGCAGGAACCGAGCACGGCGGCGATCTGCGGAATGCCCTGGGCGCTGAGATTGGCCTGGTTGAAGAAGATCCGGCCGAAGTGGTCTCGGTCGGGGAAGACCTCGTCCTGGCGGGGCAGGAACGCGCCGCCGGAGTCGACGAGGTATAGGCATGGCAACCGGTTCTGAGCCGCAACCTCTTGGGCGCGTAGATGTTTCTTGACGGTGATCGGGTAGTACGTACCGCCCTTGACCGTGGCGTCGTTGGCCACGACCATGCATTCGCGGCCCGACACGCGGCCGATGCCGGCGATCAAGCCGGCGCCCGGGCACTGGTCGTCGTACATGCCGTCGGCGGCCAGCGGGGCCAGCTCGAGGAACGGACTACCCGGATCGAGCAGGCCGTCGACCCGGTCGCGCGGCAGCAGCTTGCCCCGCGCGACGTGACGCTCCCTGGCTCGCTCGGGACCGCCACGGGCAGCGACGGCCAGCTTCTCGCGCAACTGCGACACCAGCGAAAGGTGTTGCTCGCGATGCGATACGAGCGTTGCCATGCCCACCCCACTCAAGTTGAGTTAATGACGACTAACTGGTGTTATGTTAGTGAGCATTAACCGAAATGTCCACGAGCCCGGGGAGATGCAGATGGTGCAGACCGAGCCAGCGACCCGGCGCAGCAGAGCCAAGTCCGACCGCCGCTCGCAACTGTTGGCCGCCGCGGAGCGACTGATCGCCGAGCACGGCTACCTGGCCGTGCGGCTGGAGGACATCGGGGCGGCCGCGGGAGTGTCCGGGCCGGCGATCTACCGCCACTTCCCGAACAAGGAGGCGCTACTGGTCGAACTGCTGGTAGGGATCAGCACCCGCCTGTTGCAGGGCGCTGGCGACGTCGTCGCCCAGACCGTGGACCCCGCGGTCGCGCTGGACGACCTGATCGACTTTCACCTGGACTTCGTCTTCGCCGAACCGGATCTGATCCGTATTCAGGATCGCGACCTGGCGCACTTGCCTGCCGCGGCCAAGCGGCAGGTGCGGCGGGCGCAGCGGCAGTACGTCGAGGTGTGGGTGGACGTTCTGCGCCAGCTCTCGACGTCGTTGGAGGAGGACGCGGCGCGGTTGATGGCCCATGCCACCTTCGGCCTGCTGAACTCGACGCCGCACAGCGTCAAGCCGGGCGCGGTATCGGACTCGCGCGCGCTGCTACGGGCGATGACGCTGGGCGCCCTCGCCTCGGCGCGCGGCTCCTAGTACCAGACCCGACGGCCGCCGACGGCATGCCCCGCAGCGCCGAGCAGCCAGAACACCGCCCCGACCACCAGCGCCACGACGCCGACGTAGGTGAGGACCGGCATGGTGAAGATCAAGCCGAGGACGACGAGGACGACACCGAGGGCAATCATGCTGACTCCTTCTCAGATCCGGCTGCCTACTTGTTGGGGGCGGGGATGTCGAGGTTGCAGTCGGTGACCTTCGGATTGATGTCACCGACCCAGTTGAGCGGTCCGGCCACCACGTTGAGGGCAATGGTTCCCGCTGTCGCGCAATTGTTCTGGCCGCTGGCGAAGTACCCGCGGTCGTAGGCGGCGTAGGCACCGAGCAGCAACCAGACGAGCACGATCACACCGAGTATTCCGCTACCACGCATGCCCTGACCTCCATGGTCCCCTTGCGCCACGCCGGCGTCGCCTAGGTTTACCCGGCCGGCAATCGAGCCAAACCCCCGGCAGTCGCTGCGATCGGGGCGACGGGAGTCCGCAAGCAACGCAGGTACCCTGCAGACATGAGGTGGACATGACGGATCCATCACGCCGCGATGGGTGGGGCCAGGAGCATCCCGGTACCTACAACTACCCCGCCTTCCCGGGGTCGCCGTACGGACAGCAACCGAGCCAATCCCCGGCGAACGACCCGGGGCCCACCGAACATCTCCCCGCCTACTCGCCCTACGGGTACGACCCCCGGGCGACGGGTCAGTACGGTGTGCCGCCCAACCCTCCGGGTGGCATGCCACCCGAGCCGCCCAAACCAGGCGGGCCCAATCCCCGCCGCTGGCTCTGGGTGCTTGCTGGCACGGGGCTGCTGATCGTCCTTGGCCTCGTGATCGGTCTGGTCATCGTCAACAGCGCGCAGCAGAACACGGTGGTGGCACCCCCGCAGACGCCGATCGAACCCACCATGACCGTTCCGATCCCCACGACGACGACGCGGACGCCCACCACCCCCAGGAGCACGACGCCGAGTCCGACGACGAGTCGGGCCGTCCCGCCACCGGACCAGACCGACCCCGGTGGCACGCACACGGTCGTCTACTCGGTGGCGGGCGAGGGCCGGGCGATCAGCATCCTCTACCTCGACAGCGGAGGCGTCCTGCAGACGGAGTTCAACGTCCTGCTGCCATGGACCAAGGAGGTGCAGTTGACCGGTCAGGCCAACAGCACGGCGAGCGTCAGCATCGTCAACGTCGGCCGCCAGCTCACCTGCTCGATCACGATCGACGGCACCGAGACCCAGCAGAACACCGGGACCGGCCTGACGTTGTGCACGTCACTGGGCACGCGCTGAATCGTCGCTACCCGCGCCGGTCGTTCGCCGGGACCCGTACGCCCACGATCGCGAGCAGCCCCATCACCAGCACCGTGATCAGTCCGCCGAGGCCGGCCCGGTTCGCACCGAACAGGTCGATGAAGGTGAAGAACAGCAGCGGCGCAATGAACGAGACCGCGCGGCCCGTCGTCGTGTAGAGGCCGAACGCCACACCCTCCTTGCCCTCGGTCGACATCCGCATCATCATCGTGCGCGCCGAGGATTGGGTGGGGCCGACGAACAGGCACAGCAACAGCCCGCAAATCCAAAAAGCCAGTGCGCCGGACAGATTCAGCAAGACCATTCCGACCACCACCATGGCGCTCAGGGAGCCGACGATGACGGGCTTGGACCCGACGCGGTCATCGAGCAGACCCCCGAGGACGGCACCGATCCCGGCGATCACGCACGCGCACACGCCGAACAGCAGGACGTCGGCCGACGATACCCCGAAGACCGTGACGCCGAGGACGGCACCGAAGGTGAAGATGCCAGTCAGACCGTCCCGAAACACCGCGCTGGCCAACAGGTAGTAGACGACGTTGTGGTCGCGGCGCCACTCCCCCTTCACCTCGATCCACAGCGCGCGGTAGGCACCGAAGACGCCGACCATCGGCGGGCGTTCCTCGGTGTCCAGGGTCCTGGACGTGACGAGCAACGGCAGCGCGAACAGCGTGAACCAGGCGGCGGTCAGCAGTACGGCCGCACGCACGTTCTGCCCGTCGTCGTGCGGCAGGCCGAGCAGGCCACGACCGTCGCCGTCACCGGTGATGAAACCCAGGTAGACGATGACCAGTAACAGGACGCTGCCGAAGTAGCCTGCTGCCGAACCGAATCCAGAGATCCGCCCGGAGGTGTCCGGGGTCGACAGCTGCCGCAGCATGGCGTTGTACGGCACCGTGGCCAGATCGCTGAAGGCCGCGGTGCACGCCAGCAGCACCAGCCCCGGCCACAGGTAGTGGTAGTCGGCCCGGATCAGGCTCATCGCCGAGGTGAGGGCGACGACGACACCGGTCAGCAACGTCAGCACGGTGCGGCGCCGGTGCGGCGCGTCGACCAGGACGCCGGTGGCCGGCGCGAGGGCGGCGACGAACAATCCAGCGATGGTCAACACCCGGCCCAACCAGCTCGCCGGCGTCGTCGGCCCCGGCAATCCGGCCCCGACCTGTTCGGTGAGGTAGACAGAGTAGACGAACGTCACGACGATCGCGTTGACCCCGGTGGCGCCGCAATCCCACAGCGCCCAGGCGATGACGGGGAGGCGCCCCGCGGTCCGTACACCCGCGGGGTTGGTCATGAACGCACTCTATTGGTACCTACGATTGGGCCCATGCCCGTACCCGCTCCCAGTCCCGACGCGCGCGCCGTCGTCACCGGCGCCTCGCAGAACATCGGTGAGGCCCTGGCCACCGAGCTCGCCGCGCGGGGCCACCACCTGATCATCACCGCCCGCCGCGCCGAGGTGCTAGAGGCACTGGCCGATCGCCTGACCCAGCGTTACGGCGTGACCGTCGAGGTGCGCGCGGTGGACCTCGTCGACCCCGCACAGCGCGACGAACTGTGCACCGAGCTCGCGCAGCGCAACGTCTCCATCCTGTGCGCCAACGCGGGCACCGCGACCTTCGGCCCGGTGGCCAACCTCGACCCCGCCGGGGAGAAGGCGCAGGTTCAGCTCAACGTGCTCGGCGTGCACGACCTGGTGCTGGCCGTGCTTCCCGGCATGGTCGCGCGGCGGGCGGGCGGCATCCTGATCTCCGGGTCTGCGGCGGGCAACTCCCCGATCCCCAACAACGCCACCTATGCAGCATCCAAGGCGTTCGCGAACACGTTCAGCGAATCGCTGCGCGGCGAGGTGAAGTCGCACGGCATCCACGTCACCGTGCTGGCGCCGGGGCCGGTGCGCACCGAACTGCCCGACCCCGACGAGCAGTCCCTGGTCGAGAAGCTGATCCCGGACTTCCTCTGGATCTCCACCGAACACACCGCGAGGGTGTCCCTGGATGGCTTGGAGCGCAACAAGATGCGCGTGGTACCCGGGGTGACGTCCAAGGCGATGTCGGTGGCCAGCGGCTACGCGCCGCGCTCCATCGTCACCCCGATCGTCGGGGCGGTCTACAAGAAGCTCGGCGGCGACTAGCGCCGTCGGCGGTTGCTGGTGCCGAACACGCTGCGGGTGATCTCGCGGCCGGCCACCGTCGCCGCCGACCGCAGGAAGCTCTTGAACGCCGAGCTCTGCAGCACCTCCTGGACCACGCTGGTGCCCTCGGAGTCCGACGACCGGCCCCTGGCCTGACCCGACGCGCTGGCCAGGCCGCCGTCGGACACCTGGGGTGGCAACGGCGGCGGGAGCGACGGCGCGGCGGGCGCTTCCTGCGCCGCCTTGGCGGCCAGCATCTCGAAGGCCGACGGGCGGTCGTCGGTCTGGCCGTAGGTCGCCTGCAGTGGCGAGGCCTTCGCGGCCGCGGTGATGGCGTCGTTGCCGATGGTGTCCATCAACGACCGCGGCGCCCGCATCCTGGTCCAGGCCACCGGCGTCGGGGCGCCGCGCTCGGAGAGCACCGTGACGATCGCCTCGCCGATGCCCAGCGACGTCAACGCCTCCTCCAGGTCGTAGACGCTGGTCTTCGGGTAGGTGCGCACCGTCTTGGTGAGCGCCTTCTGATCGTCGGGGGTGAACGCTCGCAGCGCGTGCTGAATCCGTGCGCCCAGCTGCGACAGCACGTTGTTGGGCACGTCGGTGGGCAGCTGGGTGCAGAAGAACACCCCGACGCCCTTGGAGCGGATCAGCTTGACGGTCTGCTCGACCTGCTCGAGGAAGGCCTTGGAGGCGTCGTTGAACAGCAGATGGGCCTCGTCGAAGAAGAACACCAGCTTGGGCTTGTCGACGTCACCGATCTCGGGAAGCGTCGTGAACAGGTCGGCCAGCACCCACATCAGGAACGTCGAGAACAGCACCGGCCGGGCCGCCTGCGCGCCAAGCTCGAGCAGCGTGATGACGCCGCGGCCCTGCGGGTCGAGTCGGATGAGGTCCTCCGGGGCCAGTTCCGGCAGGCCGAAGAAGGTGTCGCCACCCTCGGCCTCGAGGTTGATCAGCGCCCGCAAGATCACGCCCGCGGTGGCCGGGGAGACCGCGCCAAGCGCCTTGAGCTCCTCCTTGCCCTCGTCACTGGTCAACGCCTGGATGACGCCGCGGAGGTCCTTCAGGTCGTCGAGCAGCAGGCCCTTCTGGTCGGCCCAGTGAAAGATCAGCCCCAGCGTCGACTCCTGGGTGGCATTGAGCCCCAGCACCTTCGAGAGCAAAATCGGCCCGAAGCTGGTGATCGTCGCTCGCACCGGCACCCCGACGCCCTTGGTGCCGAGTGAGAGGAATTCGACGGGAAAGGCCGTCGGCGCCCAGTCATCACCGGTGTCGGTGGCGCGCTGCGTGGTCTTGTCCCCCGGCGTCCCGGCCCGCGACAGGCCCGACAGATCGCCCTTCACGTCGGCCATCACCACCGGCACGCCCGCCGCGGAGAGCTGCTCGGCGAGGACTTGCAGCGACTTGGTCTTGCCGGTGCCGGTGGCTCCGGCGACCAGGCCGTGTCGGTTGACGGTCGCCAGCGGGATCCGGACCCGAGCGCTGGGATCCACGGTGCCGTCGACGACCACCGAGCCGAGCTCGAGTGCCTGCCCGTCGAAGGCGTAACCAGCGGCGATCTGCTGCGCGGGCGCGGCAGCCGGTTCTGTGCTCATGGCACGGGACCTTACTGGCCGACGCGTCGTCGGCGACGGTATGGGCAGCCCTCGCCAGCCGGTGTCGGGCCGGGCGAATACTGTTGACCGCTGTGCGTGACGAATTGGTGTGGATCGATTGCGAGATGACGGGCCTCGACCTCAAGTCCGACCGGCTCATCGAGATCGCGGTCCTCGTCACCGACGGGGAGCTCAATCTGCTCGGTGACGGCCTCGACGTCGTGATCCACGCCGACGACGAAGCCCTGGACGGCATGGTCGAGGTGGTCGCCACCATGCACCGCAAGTCCGGGCTCACCGAGGAGGTGCGGGCGTCGACGATCGACGTGCCCACCGCCGAGACGATGGTGCTTGACTACATCCGCGGACACGTGAAGCAGGCCAGGACCGCCCCGCTGGCGGGCAACTCGATCGGCACCGACCGCGGCTTCATCGCCAGGGACATGCCCGCGCTCGACGACTTCCTGCACTACCGGATGATCGACGTCAGCTCGATCAAGGAGCTGTGCCGCCGCTGGTATCCGCGCATCTACTTCGGCCAGCCGGACAAGGGCCTCGCGCACCGCGCCCTCGCCGACATCCACGAGTCGATCCGCGAGCTGAAGTACTACCGCAGTACGGCGTTCGTCGCCCCGCCGGGACCGTCGACCACCGACATCGCGGCCGTCGCAGCCGAGCTCGGACCGCCCGCACAGGCCTGACGACCTGCTGATTCGGCCGCAGCCCACCCAACCGGCTAAGATCGACGGGCCGTCTCGACGGCAATGGTGGCTGTAGTTCAGTTGGTAGAGCACCAGGTTGTGATCCTGGCTGTCGCGGGTTCGAGTCCCGTCAGCCACCCAGCAGGTCGGAGGGCGTTCGCGCCCTCCGACTTTCTGCTCGGTGGGGTGAATTCGTCGGCGATCAGGCTTGGTCGTGCGGCGTGACCTGGTACCCGTCGGGGTCGGCGAAGGTGAACGTCCGGCCGAATGGCCCGTCGACGGCCACGTCGTCGCTAGACGTTGGCGTTGCCGGCCTTCCACTGCTCCCACGGGACGTTCCAGTCCCCCAAGCCGTCGGTGCCGGGCAACACCGAGCCGACGGTGTTGACCACCTCGACGATGTCGCCACGCTTGGTGTTCTCGTAGAACCACTGCGCGTTGCTGGTGCTGACGTTGAGGCAGCCGTGGCTGACGTTGCTGTAGCCCTGGCTCCCGACCGACCACGGCGCGGCGTGCACGTAGATGCCGCTGTAGGACATCTGGGTGGCGTAGTCAACCTCGGTGCGATAACCGTTGGGCGAGTTGGACGGCACGCCGTAGGTCGAGGAGTCCATCACCATGTGCGAGAGCCGGTCGCCGACGATGTAGGTGCCGTTGTTGGTCGGGGTGCTGTTCTTGCCCATCGAGATCGGCATCGTCTTGACCACCTCGCCGTTGCGGCGCACGGTCAGCGTCTTGGTGGTGTCGTCGGCCGTCGCGATGACCTCGTCGCCGATGGTGAAGTGCGTCGCGACGTCGTCCTGGCCGAACAGGCCGTCGCCCAGGTCGACCCCGTAGGTGTTCACCGCCACGTCCACCGTCGTGCCCGGCTTCCAGTACGACTGTGGGCGCCAACGGACTTCGCGGTTGTTCAGCCAGTAGAACGCCCCCTCGACGGGCGGGTTCGTCGTGACCTTGATGGCCCGCTCGGCAGCGACCCGGTTGGGCACGTTCTCGTCGAACCGGATCGCGATCGGCTGCCCGACCCCGACGACGTCGCCGTCGTTGGGCAGCACGTAGGGCATCGTCAGGTTCTCGGGCGAGTGGGTCTGGAAGGTCATGGTGCGGGTGGTCACCCCGCCCAGGCCCAGCGACTGCGCGCTGAGCCGGTACTTCTTGTTGTAGCCGAGCGGGTCGGTGCTGACCCACTGCAGCCCGTCGGGGCTGAGCCGCCCCGCCACCGTCGCGCCCGACTCGTTGGTCATCGTGACCGTCCCGAGCACGCCGTCCTCGGCGCTAACCGTCACCGGCGCGTCCACCGTCACCCCTACCGCGCCGTCGGTCACCGACGCCGCGAGCTTGGGCACGAGCAGATCACCGAACGGTGTGCCCTTGTCGGCGATGGTCTCCGGCTGTGGCGGGGGCGACTTCGCCCCACCGCAGGCACTGACCCCCAACACCACCGAAGGAACCAGCAGAACCGCGGCCAGCCAGCGGCGCGCCCGCTGCGGACGGGTCAGCGATCCGGCCTGCCACATGCGCAAATACCTTCCCACCGAAGTTCTCGTGAACTTCCCAACTACTTGCCAGCAGTCTAGGGGAATCCCCCGACACGGGTGATCTCGCGCGCAACCGCCCGGTACCGCGGTGGCCACCGGATTTCACCAAGCGCCCCGGGACTGTTATCGTCTCTCACGCGCGCCGTTAGCTCAGTTGGTAGAGCAGCTGACTCTTAATCAGCGGGTCCGGGGTTCGAAACCCTGACGGCGCACCACACGAAACCCTGCTGCGGCAGGGTCTTCGTCGTTTCGGGGTCGACGCGCTCGCCTCGTCAGTCCAGTGCCATGTCCCAGAACGCCACCTCTTGGGTCAGCACGTCGCGCACCAGGGTCTCGTGGTCGTCTGGGGCCGCCAGCGCACCAAGACCGTCGACGTAGTCGGCGAAGCCGGGCGCCGTCCAGTGCTCGATGAACTGTCCGAACGGCGAAGCGGACGAGGCGGCGGCCGACCAGCCAGCAGATACACCCGTTCGAGCACCCACAACGCCGTCAGCGCGGCGTCGACGGGCTCGGCATCCAGGCGGGCGAGTAGCTCCAGATAGGCCAGGGTCGCGGGCAACGCCGGCTGCGCCAGATCGATTCCGCGTCGCCCAGCCTGCTCCTCGAACCAATCCAGCTCGGCGACCAGCGCGACGCATCCGCCCGCGAGCACCGCCTGAGCGGGCCGCGGCGCACGCGCCAACAACCTGGCCTGGAAGGTGAGCAGGGCGCCGACGAACGACGCGTCTTGAGCCAGCCAGCGGTCGAATGACGCGTCGGTGATCGTGCCATCGCGCACGGCTCCGAGGAACCGGTGGTGCGTGGCCGCCGTCCACAGGGAGTCATGCACGCCCGAACCCTATCCGGTGATCGTTGGTTAGGACGGCTATCCGCGGGCCGCGACGGGCCGGCGCAATGGGGTCCGAAGCGGCCCCTCAACAGGTCAGGAGCCGCGCCGCCACTACCGTCGTCCGACACGGCGACATGCATAGCGGCTGACGGACGGGTAAATTAACTCTCGGATTCGCGACCGTTCCGAAGTCGGATGTGCTGAGATCGCCGGGCGTTGACACGATTTTGCGAGCGGCAAACTCATCGAGCCGTAGGCCAAGAGCTCTACCAGCACAAACAGTCTCGTTTCGAGTGCGCCGGAGTCGGGTATGGATGCTACGATGGTGTTAGCTACGAATTGGACGCGCGGTCACGCCGCTCTTTATCTGAGAGAGGAACGAGGTCTTAGCTGATGTCGACCGCAAGCGCGGCCCGTTCCGCAGTCTCGCCGACCGTCGAGGTCGATGACGACGCGGTCGAACAGCGCGTCGTCGTCTACGACTGCACTCGAATCGGCCTGACGGCCAACCCGCCCGGATTCTCGTTCGCCGACTTCTTCCGCTTCGGCCGACGACGTCCCTGAGCAGCCGCTTCAGCGGTTCCTGATCCGCTGGATCACCAGCACCACGACGATGGTTCCCAGACCCGCGAGCGAGACCGCCACCACTGGCTTCTTGACGAACTGCACGACACCGGTCTTGACGTCGTCGGCGATGCGCGCCGGATTCGCCCGCTCGGCGAGGGCATCCACCGTGCTCGCAAGTTGCTCACGCGCCACGTCGATGTCCTGCTTGATCTTGTCGGGATCCCGGTCCGCCACGTCAGCCCCTTCAATCGCGTTGCTGTCTTGGGGAATTACCCTAGAGCAGCCCCGCGACTCCCATGTAACCGCAGTCGCGCACCGGCCAACCGAAGGGACACACCCATGGCACCGACCCCTCGCCTCGCGGTGGGCGACAAGGCCCCTGCCTTCAGCCTCACCGACGCCGATGGAAACACCGTCAAGCTCAGTGACTTCAAGGGACGCAAGGTCGTCGTCTACTTCTATCCGGCTGCGTCGACACCGGGCTGCACCAAGCAGGCCTGCGACTTCCGCGACAACCTGGCCGAACTCAACGACGCCGGTCTGGACGTCGTTGGCATCTCCCCCGACAAGCCAGAGAAGCTGGCGAAGTTCCGCGACGCCGAGGGGCTGACGTTCCCGCTGCTGTCCGACCCGGACCGCAAGGTGCTCACCGCGTGGGGCGCGTTCGGCGAGAAGACGATGTACGGCAAGACCGTTCAGGGCGTCATCCGGTCGACGTTCGTCGTCGACGAGAAGGGCGACGTCGAGGTGGCCCAGTACAACGTCAAGGCCACCGGCCACGTCGCGAAGCTGCGCCGCGACCTAGCGGTCTAGCGCGCCGAGCGCCTCCAGCAGTAGCGCCTCCGACGTCGCCGCACGCTCGAGCACCCCGAGATCGAGGCTCTCGTCGATGCTGTGCGCCTGGGTCGCCGGGTCCTCGACGCCGGTCACCAGGATCTTCGCCTCGGGGAACGCCGCCGCGAACGCCGCGATGAACGGAATCGAGCCGCCGACCCCGGCGTCGACGGCATCGGACCCCCACGCCGTGCGAAAGGCGGCCCGCGCGGCGTCGTAGACGGGCCCGCTGGCGTCGATGGCGTAGGGCTGCCCGACGTCACCCGGCGTCACGGTGACCTTCGCGCCCCACGGCGCGTGCCGTTCGAGGTGGCGCGTCAACGCCCGAAGGTGCTCGCCGGCGTCACCGCCCGGCGCCACGCGCATGCTGACCTTGGCCCGCGCCCGTGGGATCAACGTGTTGGACGACTTCGCGATCGGCGTCGTGTCGATGCCGATGACCGTGATCGCCGGCTTGGCCCACAGGCGGTCGGTCACCGATCCCGAGCCGATCTCGGCGACACCGTCGAGAATGCCGGTCTCCTCACGCACGCGCTCGGGCGGGTAGTCCACCGCGGCCGCCACGCCCTGGTGCAGCCCGGCCACCGCGACGTTGCCGTCGTCGTCGTGCAGGCTGGACAGCAGACGCACCAGCGCGCTGAGCGCGTCGGGCACCACGCCACCCCACATGCCGGAGTGCAGCCCGTGATCGAGGGTGGCGACCTCGACGACGCAGTCGGCCAACCCCCGCAGCGACACCGTCAGCGACGGGATCTCGGTGCTCCAGTTGTCGGAGTCGGCAATGACGATGACGTCGGCGGCGAGCAGGTCCTGGTGGGCGGCCAGCAGCGCTCCCAGTGACGGCGAACCGGATTCCTCCTCGCCCTCGACGAATACCGTGACACCGACCGGCAGGTCACCGTCGAAGGCCCTGATGGCAGCCAGATGCGTTGCGATGCCTGCCTTGTCATCGGCGGTCCCGCGGCCGTAGAGGCGGCCGTCGCGCTCGGTGGGTTCGAACGGCGGCGACACCCACTGGGCGGGGTCGCCCTCGGGTTGCACGTCGTGATGGGCGTACAGCAGGACCGTGGGCGCACCGGCGGGTGCGGGACGACGGGCGATGACGGCCGGTGCCCCACCCTCGCTGACGGTGCGGATGTCGTCGAAACCAGCCTGCGCCAACAACTTCGACACCATCTCGGCGCTGCGGTGCACTTCGGCGCGACGGGCCGGGTCGGCCCACACGGATTCGATGCGGACCAGATCCTCGAGGTCGGCGCGCACCGACGGCAGCACCGCCTTCACCCTGTCGACGAGATCGCTCATGGCACCGACGTTAGTCGCATCCGCCGTGGCGCGAGCGTGCGCCTTCTCCCGATTGTCCGCGGCGCGTCGTGTGCAGACACGCACGCTCGCGGAGGACAGGAGACGGCGCCGGGGGCTAGGACTCCAGGATCGCCACGGCCGCGGCGGTGTCACCGTCGTGGGTGAGCGACACGTGGATGGTGATGCCCCGCAGGTGCTCGGCGATGTCGCCGGACAGCCGGACCTTGGGCCGTCCCCACATGTCGGTCACGACCTCGATGTCGCGATGGATGCCCTCCGGCAGCATCGGCCGCTTGCTGAACCGCGACCCCGACCACGCCTTGATGACGGCCTCCTTGGCCGCCCAGCGCGCCGCCAGATGCCGTGCCGCAGAGGAACTCTTGTCCGCGGCATCGCGTCGCTCACCGGGGGTGAACGTCTCGGCGAACACCGTCCCTGGCTGGTCGACCTGCTCGGCGAAGGCGGTGATGGAGACCAGGTCGATACCGACCCCGACGATGCTCATGCCAGGAACGCTAGCCGAGCCCGTCGGGGCTTCCGCCACGGCCTCACGCCCCATACCAGCCATCCTCGCCCAGTCGCGACGCGGGATCGAGCAGCATGTTGGCTTCCTGCCGCTTCTCCGGGGAGTCGTGGTTGAAGCGCCGGTCGGCCGGCTTCTCGTACATCGCAGGTCCACCGGCGATGGCCGAGGCCAGCCTGCGCTGCCCCTCCAGGACACGGGCGCTGGCCCGCTTCCGGTAGTCCTCGCGCTGATCGCTGCTCAACGCCGCCAGGAACGCCTGCGGGTGTACCAGCGCCACCAAGCCGGACACGTGGCCGAAGCCGAGGCTGGTCACCAGACCCGCCTTCATCGGGAACTTGCCACCCATCTCCAGCGTCTCGCGCACCCACACGAAGTGCGAGGCGTGCGCCAGCTCGTCGTCGACGCAATCCAGGCTCCGGTTTGGCGGAATGACGCCATCGCGCAGCATCTGGCACATGCCCATCATCTGGAACGCCGCCGCGCCACCCTTCGAGTGACCGGTCAGGCTCTTCTGGCTGACGATGAACAGCGGAGCACCCGGCGAGCGGCCCAGCGCACCGGCCAGCCGCTCGTGCAGCTCGGTCTCGTTGGGATCGTTGGCCAGCGTCGACGTGTCGTGCTTGGAGACCACGGCGATGTCGTCGGGACCGACGCCCAGCTTGGCCAGGGACTTGGCCAGCTGCGACTGCCGACCGCCCCGACCCGCACCGAGCGCGCCGAGCCCGGGCGCAGGAATCGAGGTGTGCACGCCGTCACCGAACGACGACGCGTACCCGACGACCGCCAGCACCGGCAGACCCATCTCCAGCGCCAGGTCACCGCGGGCCAGCAGGATGGTGCCACCACCCTGGGACTCCACGAAGCCCAGCCGGCGACGATCGTTGGCGCGGGAGAACTTCGAGTCGCTGATGCCCTTGGCACGCATGACCTCGGTATCCGCCGTCGCCGCCATGTCACCGAAGCCGGTGACGGCCTCCAGCGTCAGGTCGTCGTAGCCACCGGCCACCACGAACTCGGCCTTGCCGAGGCGGATCTTGTCGACGCCCTCCTCGACCGAGACCGCCGCCGTGGCACACGCCGCAACGGGGTGGATCATCGCGCCGTAGCTACCGATGTAGGACTGCACCACGTGGCCTGCGAAGACGTTGGGCAGCACCTCCTGCAGGATGTCGTTCGGCTTGTTCTGCCCGAGCAGGTTGCCGTGATACATCGTCTGCATCGACGTCATCCCGCCCATACCGGTGCCCTGGGTGCTGGCGACCAGGCTGGGATGCACCCAGCGCATGAGCTCGGTGGGGGTGAACCCGGAGCTCAGGAACGCATCGACGGTGGTGACCAGGTTCCACAGCGCCACCCGGTCGATCGAGCTGGCCATGTCCTGGTTGATGCCGTAGACCTTCGGGTCGAACCCGGTGGGGATCTGCGCACCGACGGTGCGCGACATCTTCACCGTGCGCGGCACGCGGATCTCGGTGCCCGCCTTGCGAGTGACCTGCCAGTCGGAGCTGTCGGGCACCGGTGAGATCACCGTGTGCTCGGGATCGAACTTGGCGAAGCCACGGGCGTCGGCCTCCGAGGACACCACGAAGGTGAAGTCCTTCTCGAGGAACACCGAAACCAGCAGCGGTGCAGCAAGATCGGCGGGAATCGCACCGTCGTCGACGAACTCGCGGATGCCGACCCGCTCGATCACGACGTCGTGGTAGCGCTCCACCAACTCGCTCTCGTCGACCAGGTCGCCGCTCGCGGTGTCGTACCAGCCCGGCTTGGGATCGTCCTCCCACTTGACCAGACCGGTCGTCCAGGCGAGCTCGAGCACACCGGCAGCCGACAGCTCACCGGAGACCTCGACCTCGAAGCGCGTTCGCGACGAGCCGTAGGGCCCGAGCTCGGCGCCACCGACGATCACCACCATGTCGGCGGGGTCGACGTCGAGGTCGTTCCACGCCGGCGCCGGCGCCGCGCTGTAACCACGCGGCGGCGAGGGCAGCGCCTTGATGGTGCTGCCGTCGACGTCATCGTCGGACGACGCGGTACCGCTCTCGGCGCTCATGTCCTCGCGGGCCTTGGCAGCCAGTTCGGCCATGTCGATGTCGATCTCACCCAGTCCACCGGTGAGGTCCTTGAGGATCGGCTCGCGCGCCGCGGCCACCTTGGACTCGACGTCGCACAGGTCGAGCAGCATCGAAGCCATCTGCTCGGTGGTGTACGTGGTGACACCGGCCTCTTCGACCGCACCAACGATGGCGTCGTTGTGACCCATCAGACCGGTGCCCTTGGTCCAGCCAATGAGAGCGTGCGCCAACGAGACTCGCTGCGACCACGAGGTCTCCGCCTTCCAGCGGGTGACCAGTGCGTCCAGCCCGGACTTGGCCTCGCCGTAGGCGCCGTCGCCACCGAACATGCCGCGGTTCGGCGAACCGGGCAGCACGACGTGCAGGCGCGAGGCGATGTCGCGGTCGGCGCCGATGTGCGACAGCCCTCCGATGAGCCGCTGCACGGCCCACAGCAGAACCTTCATCTCCATTTCCGAGCGCGCACCCGCCTCGGAGAGATCGCCGGCGACCCGCGGTGCCGCGAACGGGAACAGCAGCGTCGGCGTCAGAGCGTCCTTCAGGTGAATCGACTGCGGCCCAAGGCTTTCCGTCTGCTCGCTACCGACCCAGTTCACCAGTGCGTCGATGTCGGTGTAGGAGGCCATGTTGGCCGGGGTCACCCACAGCGTGGCACCGAAGCGGGCGTTGTCGCGGTAGAGCTCCTTGTAGAACGCCAGCCGCTCGTCGTCCAGCTTCGAGGTGGTCGCGATGACCGAGGCGCCGCCGTCGAGCAGCTGCGCGATGACCGACGCGGCGATGGAGCCCTTGGAGGCACCCGTGACGACGGCGATCTCGTTGCCGTAGCGACCGGCACCGGGGTTCTCGGCACCCGCGGCGGCACGCCCGTAGAGCGACGCGTGCACGTTGCGGCCGGCGGCCAGGGCCTTGCCCTGCCACCAGTTCGCCTGCTGGGCGACGACGTGGCCGGCGGCCTCGAAGCGCTCGGACAGCCGGGGCCACTCGGCCTCGATCTCGTCCTCGTCCCTCAGCCACAGCCTGGCCAGATCCTCACGGGCGCTGGCCCAGCGGTCGTCGAACAGCACCGCCTTGCGGCCGTCGAACGTAGGTGCCACCAAACGTGGCCAGTCCGAGCCGAGTTCGGCGCTGACGAGGTCGACCAAGTCGGCGTCGCTGACCGTCTCGCCGACGTTGACCGGCGCATCCAGACCCAGCTGACCGAGGATCATCCTGGCCGCCGAGGCCAGCACGCCGTCGCGGCCGGTGACCTGTTCGGCGAACTCGGCGAGCGCGGCGGAGTCCACCACACCCGCACCGCCGCCGGCGGTCGACGGGAGCGAGACCGAGATGCCGCGGCGGGCCGCGACGGCCGTGACCGCCGCGTCGATGACCCGGTCGACGGTGGCCGCGTCGGGAAGCGCGCCGTCATGCAGGTGGCCGAGATTGCCACCGCGGACGCTGGTGCCCTCACGGGTGCCCAGCGCAAGCTCCATCGTGACGTGCTTGACCCAGCCATCGCCGAGTTCCCAGGTCTTCTTGACCCGTTCGGCGATCGCGGCGGGACGCTTGCCCGAGGGGCCGAGCACCGTGCGCAGCTGATCGTTGACCGCATCGGAGAGCACCGGGCCGAAGGGCTTGTAGGTCCTGGCCAGCTTGGTGACCTGAGCCTTGAGTCCGGCCAGATCGGCCTCGGCGGCGCCGTCGATGGCGCCGAGGTTCAGCTCGGAACCAAGGTCGACCAACAGCTGGTTGCGTCGCGAGGACGCCCCGTCGGTGATGGACTCGATGGAGTCCAGCGGCTCGACCTGGTCGACGCGCATCTTGGCCGACAGCGCGATCAGCGACAGCGTCGCATCGTCGGCGCCGAAGGCGATGTCGTCGGGACGCGGCCCGCCCGAGGGAGCGGCAGGAGCAGCCACGGGGGCGGGAGCCGCCGCGGCGGCCGGGGCGGGGGCATCGCTCGCGGGTGCGGGCGCGGCCTCCTCCAGGTCTGGCTCCGGATCGGTGTCGGTGGCGAACAGCACCGCTGCGTCGCGCTCGGCGTTGAGCACCTCGGTGGTGTTGTGCGAGTACTCCGGCAGCTTCAGGGTATTGGTGGCCAGTCCGGCGACCGTCGGAGCGTTCTTCACACCGATCTCGACGAACCGCTCGATGCCGAGACCTCCCGCGGCCTCCTCGATGAACAGCAGGTCCTGAGTCTCGATCCAGCGAACCGGGCTGGCGAACTGCCAGGCCAGCAGCTCGATGACGATCTTGCGGCACAGCTCGCGCGGCCGCTCGTTGCGCCAGGTGTCGTAGTCGGCGAGGATCTCGTCGAGCGGCTCGGCCGGCACCAGGTCGCGAATCTCCTGGACGAAGTCGCGATCCAGGGTGAACGGCCGCGGCACCAGGTTCGGGATGTACTTGCCGATCAACAGCTCTGGATCCGCGTCGCGCGGCATGACCCGCTCCAGCGAGCGCCGGAAGTCGGCGACACCGACGCGCAGCACCTCCGAGTGGAACGGCACGTCAATGCCGGGGACCAGGATGAACGAGCGCTTGCCGCCGGAGATCTCGCGGCGCTTCTCGATCTCCTCCTCCAGTACCTCGAGACCGTGCACCGTGCCGGCGATCGCGTACTGCGACCCGCGCAGGTTGTAGTTCACGATCTGCAGGAATTCACCAGTGCGCTCGGCGATCTCGGCGACCCAGTCGGTCACGTCGTCGTCGTCGAGGTCGATCTGCGACGGCCGGATCGCGGCCAGCCGGTAGTTGGACCGGCCGTTCTCGTCGCGCGGCACGATGTCGTGCATCTTGCTGCCGCGGTGGAACACCACCTCCAGCAGCGCCTCCAGCGGGTATACGCCGGAGACACAGGCCAGGGCCGTGTACTCGCCGACGGAGTGACCGCACGCGATCGCGCCCTCGACGAAGGCGCCCTGCTCGCGCATCTCGGCCACCTGGGCGGCGGCCACCGTCGCCATGGCGACCTGGGTGAACTGCGTGAGGTACAGCACGCCCTCGGGGTGGTGGTAGTGCACGCCGCTGGCGATCAGGCTGGTCGGGTTGTCGCGCACCACGTGCAGCACCGAGAAGCCGAGGGTGTTGCGGGTGAACTTGTCCGCGGTATCCCAGACCCTGCGGGCCGCCTTGGAGCGGGCGCGCACGTCCATGCCCATGCCCTTGGACTGAATGCCCTGGCCGGGGAAGGCATAGACGGTCTTGGGCGCCGCCAGCTGCGCGGTGGCCGACATCACCAGGTCGGAACCGACCTTCGCGGTGACCTCGATGATCTCCGCGCCACGGTCGATGCCGACGCGGTCGACCCGGAAGTCGATCTCGTCGCCGGGCATCACCATGCCGAGGAAGCGCGAGGTCCAGCCGACCAGACGGGCCGGCGGAGTGGCCCTGCCGTCGGTGGCGGTGACGACGTGCTGCGCCGCGGCCGAGAGCCACATGCCATGCACGATGGGCGATTTCAGACCGGCCAGCAGAGCCGCCGCACGGTCGGTGTGGATGGGGTTGTGATCACCGGAGACCACGGCGAAGGCACTCATGTCCGTCGGCGCGGTGACCGTGACGTCACGACGACGGCGCCGGGGCGTGTCGGTCGCGTTGTCGGTGATGGCGCCACCGGCGCGGGCCGGATCGGTCAGCTCGGCCGGGCCGGTGCGGCCACGGATGGCGAACCGCTCCTCGAGCTTGGCGAGTTCGGTTCCCTGGGCATCGCAGATGGTCACCTCGACCGGCACGACGCGGCCGACCTCGGTATCGACCGCGGCCGAAGCCGTTGCGGTGACGGTCAATTCGGCCTTGGTCGTCGGCATCGGCGCCAGCAGGTGCGCCGCATGGTCCAGGTGCACCAGGCTGAGCAGACCCTCGACGACCGGGAAGCCGCTCTCGGTGACTGCGGCACCGATGACGGAGAAGACCGCAGGCCAGCAGCGGCCGACCAGCGCGTCGGGCACCAGCGTCAGGCCGGGGGCCAGCGGGGCGCCGAACGTCGCTGTGACACCGGTGTGGTCGGCCACCTCCTCGGGATCCCAGGAGACGGTCAGCGTGGTGCTGTCGTTCACGACGGCAGGCAGCGCGTCCACGCCGTCGACGCCCGCGGCGATCGCCAGCACCGCCCGCATGGCCTCGGACGCGTCCTCGGTGGTGACCACCGGCATGCCGCCGTCGACCGTGGCGGCCGGCAGGGTGAACCTGATGGTGATCCAGATGTCGGACAGCGGCACGCTCAGCGTGACCTGCTCACCCGCCAGCTCGAGCCGCGCACCCGTGGAAGGGTGAGTGGCCGACCGGTTTTCGTTGACCTGCCACTCGCTGGGGGCACCGATCCGGTGCACCGGGTTGATCGCGGCGCGGCCCGCCCACAGCACGTCGGGCGAGTCGAGCACGACGGCCAGCGGGCCGGTCACGTCGGCCCGGGCCTGGCGGCGCGAGACCACCGACACCGGCTGCGCTCCGGCGGCCAGCACCTCGTCGATCGAGGCCTGCTCGAAGCGGTTCAGCAGATCGCCGACGGGCTCGTCGACACGCGTGATGCCGGCGACCGCCTCGGTGCCGGGGATGATGCACACCTGATCGGCGGTGTAGCGCGCGTCGTGGGCCTGCCACAGTGAGTCGCTGCGCCACCAGCGGCGCACGTCCTTGTCGATCACCGGCACGAAGTTGACCGGCTTGCCGAGCGTCTTGCACAGGGTGATGAAGAACGGCACGTCGGCCGGGTGCAGCTTGACCTCGTCGGCGTCGGCGTACCGCGACACCAGGACCGCCAGCGCACGCTGTGGATCCTCCAGCAGCGCTTCCCCTTCGGCGTCCACGGTGAACAGGGTCTCGATCGGGCCCGAGTCCTGCGGGTGCAGCCGGGCCTCGGCGCGCTTGAGCATCTCCTCGAAACGGTCACGCCAGCTGATGTCGAGCCACGGCGAGTCGTCGCGCTTGGAGTCGGCGGTGCTGTCGCCGTCGCCGATCGCGAGCTCGACGTAGCGCTGCAGCCACTGCAGGTAGGTCATGTCGGCGACGTCGCCGAAGTAGGGCTTGGCCGTCTCGGCCATGGCCGCGATGATCTCGTCGCGACGCTCGGCGACCGCGTCGACGTCACCGGCGACCTCGTCGAGCAGGCGCCCGCAGCGCGAGGCCGCGTTGTCGATCTCGTGGATGTCGGCACCGAGCTGGCTGCGCCCGGAGGCCATGCCGCCCTGCGCCTTTCCTGCGCCCACCCAGCTGTCGGTGCCGGTGGTCTCGACCAGCAGCTGCTTGACCGCCGGCGAGGTGGTGGCCTCCAGCGTGGCCATCGCGGCGGTGCCGACCAGGATGCCGTCCACGGGCATGATCGGGAAGCCGTAGGCCTGCGCCCACCGGCCGGACAGGTAGTCGGCCGCGCGCTCGGGCGTTCCGATGCCGCCGCCGACGCAGAGCGTGATGTTGGGCAGCTTGCGCAGGTCACCGTAGGTGGAGACCAGCAGGTCGTCGAGGTCCTCCCACGAGTGGTGGCCACCCGCACGGCCGCCCTCGACGTGGACGATCACTTCCTTGGTGGGCACCTCGGCGGCGATCTTGATGACCGACTTGATCTGCTCGACGGTGCCCGGCTTGAAGCACACGTGGGTGATGCCGACCTCGTTGAGCTCCTCGATCAGCGCGGTGGCCTCGTCGAGCTCGGGGATGCCCGCGGTGACGACCAGCCCGTCGATGGGCGCGCCCGACTGGCGGGCCTTCTGCACCAGGCGCTTGCCGCCCACCTGCAGCTTCCACAGGTACGGGTCGAGGAACAGGGAGTTGAACTGCACGGCGCGGCCGGGCTCCAGCAGCGTGGTCAGCTCGGCGATGCGGTCCTCGAAGATGGGTTCGGTGACCTGACCGCCGCCGGCCAGCTCGGCCCAGTGGCCGGCGTTGGCGGCCGCGGCGACGATCTTGGCGTCGACGGTCGTCGGCGTCATGCCGGCGAGCAGGATCGGCGACCGCCCGGTGAGCCGGGTGAACTTGGTCGAGAGCTTGGTCGAGCCGTCCGGCAGGGTGATCACCGACGGCGCGTAGCTCGACCAGGCCGGCGGGACCTCGGGTGCGGCTCCGACGGTGAACAGGTTGCGCTGACCGACGCGGGTCGCGGCCGGCACCAGGCCGACGCCGAGACCGCGGATGACGGGGGCGGTGACGCGGGTGATGGTGTCGCTGGGCCCCAGATCGACGATCCAGCGGGCGCCGGAGGCGTGCAGACGCTCGACCTCGGCCACCCAGTCGATGGGACGCACGAAGATCGATTCGGTCATCTCGTGGGCCATGTCGGCGTCGATGCCGACCTTGGCGGCCCAGGTGTCGACCAGGCCGACCCCCTCGGCAAGGCGCGGCGTGTGGAAGCCGACCTCGACCTGGACGCTGGCGAAGGACGGGCTGAAGACGGCGCCGCCGCGCAGCTTGTTCTTGCGCTCGGCCTGTTCGCGCTCGGTGATCTTGCTGCAGTAGAGCTCGAAGCGGGACAGCTGCTCGGGCGTGCCGGTGATGACCACCGAGCGCCGGCCGTTGCGGATGGACAGCACCGGCGGCAACACAGTGCGGACGTCGGAGGAGAACTCCTCGAGGAGTTCGGCGATGCGGTCCGGGTCGGCATTGCTCACCGACACCATGGGGGACTTGTCACCGCGGCCGACCATGCCTCGGCGGCGGGAGATGAGGGATCCGGCGGCGCCGATCAGCTGGAGAAGCGCCAGCAGTTCGGCGTCCTTGGCGCCCTTGGTGCGCAGCGACTCGCAGGCCATGATGCCCTGGGAGTGGCCGGCCATCGCCAACGGCGGGGTGCCGAACAGGTCGAGGCCCTGATGGGTCAGCGCCCGGATGGCGGCCATCTGGGTCAGCAGGATGCCGGGGCCGGAGATCGCGGCGGTGGTGAGCTGCTTGGAGTTCGGCAGCGGCTCGTCGGCGGCCAGCGCGCGCACCCACTGCATGGGTTCGAAGCCGATCGGCCGGACCACGACGAGCTCGCGTGCGACGGGCTCGAGCAGCAGCGCGGCCTCGCCGATGACCTCGCTCAGTTCGGACTCGATGCCGGCCGAGCTGATGAGCTCCTCGAGGTTCTCCAGCCAGTTGCCGCCCTGGCCACCGAACGCGACGGCGTACGGCTCACCCGCGTTGAGCTGGTCGACGAGCGCGTGCGCACCCGTCTGCACCGGGGAGCCGTCGGCCGGACCACCCTTGCGGCCGGTGGTCACCCTGTCGTGTTCGTTGATCGTCACGTCTTGCCATCTCCTCGGTGCGCTGTCGCGCGTATCGCTTGCGTCTGCGCGGACTCGTTCTTCCGTGTCCTCTGCGATGAGGTCCCCGCGCCCCTGCGGGGTTCCGCGCTCGTCGTGTCGGGGTGAGATCCCGACGGGCTCAAGTCACTTCTGGGTGGGTCCAAAGGGGTGGACCAACCGCCATAAGAGTGTCATAAGAACCTGCACCATCTTCGCCCCCGAAATGGTTACTGGCGAGTTCTACGCACGGGTAACCACGCAATGCGTAACGCGGACTTCGCGGCGCCTTCCGAACCTCCGGTACAAACGTCCTGCTTGCAGGTGGTTACGGTTGAGTAGCAATAACGGTGCAGATCAAAGCAGTATTGTTACCGAATCGTTATGTTGCTTTTTGGCGCTGCCCGCTCCGGCATCGGGATCTCGAACGACTCGACATCGACGCCCTTGGTGTCCACCCAATCGGCAGCCCGCCGAAATCCAGTTTGCTGGAGAAACTTACTGATCGGTAACGTTTAGTTCCAGCGACCGAAGCGCGGCTTGCGGACGTAGTCGACGTCGACCCCCGCTCCGTCCACGCTGCGCGCGTCGATCTCGACCTGACGCAGGTGTGCTGCGGGATGGGTGTAGCCCTTGGGCGGGCCCCAATCGTGCTGCCAGAGGTACGAGCCGAGACCATCGTGGAGAGCCCAGTCGATCGTCTTCGAGTTGGCGTACACCTCGACCCGCTGGTGTCCCAATACCGCTTCCCACCCGCGCAGATACGGTGCGACCTGCTGTTTGGACTGCTCAGCGGTGGGATCGTCGTCGATCGAGGCGCAGATCGGAGCACCCCTGGGAACCGCCGGCCGCCAGGTGGTGTTGCCAGCCACGCTTGGCGTGCAGCACGCCGGCAGCCTGCCCACCCAGCCGGTCCGCACCGTCCTGCTTGCCGAACTGGTAGCACGACACGATCTTCAGGCCGTTCTGGTACGGGTCGCGGGCCTCGGGTAGCTGTATCGGCTTTCCGAGCATCCAGTCGCCCCCGGGACGGCGATCCGACAAGTAGCCGATGGCCGCCATCGCCACGGGATGTGACAGCCATCCCATCATCCCCAGTTATGTCACTGGCCACATCCGTATCAGCTGACGTCCCCGGAACGAAAACCGTCGAGCAGTTGGCGTCACGGCTCGGAATCCGTACGTTGCGCTGCGGCACGAACGACGGATCCATACGATTCAGCCCATGCCAACCGGCCCTCGCGAACCGCAGATCGAACTCCTGGGCGTGCGCAAGGTGTTCGCGGACACGATCGTGGCCGTCGCGGGCGCCGATCTCACCGTCGAGGACGGCGAGCTGTTCGCGATCCTTGGACCGTCCGGCTCCGGCAAGACCACCGTGCTGCGGATGATCGCCGGATTCGAACAGCCCACCGAGGGCACCATCCGGCTCGGCGGCATGGACGTCACCGACCTGCCGGCCCGCCTCCGCGACGTCAACACCGTCTTTCAGGAGTACGCGCTCTTCCCCCACATGACCGTCGCGCAGAACGTCGAGTACGGCATGAAGGTCAAGGGGGTGCCCAGGAACGAACGGCGCACCCGCGCAGGCGAGGCCCTCGAGATGGTCCGGCTCGCCGACTTCGGCCCACGCAAGCCGGCGCAGCTCTCGGGCGGACAGCGGCAGCGGGTCGCACTGGCTCGCGCGCTGGTGGGTCGCCCCCGGGTGCTGCTGCTCGACGAGCCACTCGGCGCGCTGGACCTCAAACTGCGTGAGCAGATGCAGGTGGAGCTCAAGGCCATCCAGCGCGAGGTAGGCATCACCTTCGTCATCGTCACCCACGACCAGGACGAGGCCCTCACCCTGAGCGACCGGCTCGCGGTGTTCAACGACGGGCGCATCGAACAGGTGGGACGGGCCCGCGAGGTCTACGAGAACCCGGTCAACCGGTTCGTCGCCGACTTCGTCGGTACGTCCAACGTGCTCGACGGGGCCGCCGCCGAGGCGCTCGTCGGACGCCCCGGGGTCTTCGCGGTCCGACCCGAGCGCATCGCCGTGCTGACCACCGGCGGAGCGGCCGCACCCGGCAGCCGGACCGTCGACGCCACCGTCTCCGAGGTCATCTACGCGGGCCCGACCACCCGCGTCGCGGCGGTCGCCGCGGGCGGGGTCACGCTGACGGCGACCGTGCTGAATGCCGCCAGCGCGCTGCCAGAGGACCTCGGTCACGGCACCCCGATCACGCTGGCCTGGCCCGACGGCGCGGTACATGACCTGAACAACTGAATTTCGTTGACACCCAATCGAATCGAATTGAACGGAGAGCGCCCATGAAACTGACTGCGATGCGGATCGGCTTCACCATCGCCGCGTGCGCCGCCCTCGTCACCGCCTGTTCCAGCTCGCAGTCCGGAGGTGGCGGTTCGGCGGGCACCACACCGCCCAAGATCGACAAGCTGGGAGCGCTGGGCAACGGTGAGGGCCAGCTGAACCTGATCGCATGGGCGGGTTATGCCGAGAACGGTTCGAACGACAAGACGGTCGACTGGGTGACGCCGTTCGAGAAGGAATCCGGCTGCAAGGTCAACGTCAAGGTCGGCAACACCTCCGACGAGATGGTGCAGCTGATGCGCACCGGCCAGTACGACGGCGTGTCCGCCTCGGGTGACGCCACGCTGCGGCTGATCTACGCCGGGGACGTCGCACCCGTCAACACCTCGCTGGTCCCCAACTACGCCACCATCTCGCCCTTCCTCAAGGACAAGCCGTGGAACTCGGTGAACGGGCAGATGTACGGCATTCCGCACGGGTGGGGCGCCAACCTGTTGATGTACAACGTCGGCGTGGTCAACGACGCCCCCGACTCCTGGGGCGCGGTGTTCACCGACGCCGGCAAGTACAAGGGCAAGGTCACCGCGTACGACTCCCCGATCTACATCGCCGACGCCGCGCTGTATCTGATGAAGACCAAGCCCGAGCTCGGCATCAAGGACCCGTACTCACTGACCGAGGACCAGCTCAACGCCGCCGTCGACCTGCTCACCAAGCAGCGCGAGAACATCAGCGAGTACTGGTCGGACTACACCAAGGAAGTCCAAGCCTTCGAGTCCGGCACCTCGGTGATTGGCACCACCTGGCAGGTCATCGCCAACACCATCGGCACCGATAACAAGGTGCAGGTGAACACGGTGCTCCCCAAGGAGGGATCCACCGGGTGGTCGGACACCTGGATGGTCTCGTCGAAGGCCGCCCATCCCAACTGCATGTACGAGTGGATGGACTGGATCACCTCGCCGAAGGTGAATGCACAGGTGGCCGAGTACTTCGGTGAGGCGCCCGCCCAGACCAAGGCTTGCGAGTTCACCAGCCAGAAGGACTTCTGCGAGATCTACCACGCCACCGACGAGGCCTACGCCGCGCAGATCCACTACTGGACCACGCCGCAGAAGCAGTGCGTCGACGGCAGCGGGAACGAGTGCACGGCCTACGACGAGTGGGTCAGCAAGTGGCAGCAGATCAAGGGGTGACGGCACCCGCCCCGACCACCAGGACGGGACGGCTTGGTCTGCTGTTCCTGCTGGTGCCACCCATGGCCTGGCTGGTGATCGCCTACCTGGGTTCGCTTGCCGTACTGCTGGTTTCGGCCTTCTGGACCACCAACTCGTTCACCGGCGCGGTGGTGCACACCATCACCGGCGACAACATCGTCCGGGTCGCGACCGACGCGGTGTTCCGAACCGTCACCGTACGGACCGTCGGCGTGGCACTGCTGGTCACCGTGCTCTGCGCGGTGCTGGCCGTTCCGCTCGGGCTGTACATGGCCAAGGTCGCCTCACCCCGGATGCGCCTGGCGCTGGTGGTGGCCGTCACGACACCGCTGTGGGCCAGCTACCTGGTCAAGGCCTATGCCTGGCGCGTACTGCTGTCCCCCGAGGGGCCGTTGCAGTGGGCCACCGGATATACGCCCGGCTATGGCCTGACCGCGACGGTGATCACGCTGACCTACCTGTGGCTGCCGTACATGATCATCCCGGTGTTCGCCGCGTTCGAACGGGTCCCGAACTACCTCGTCGACGCCAGCTCCGATCTGGGCGCCTCGGACCTGTCCACACTGCGAATGGTGGTGGCGCCGTTGGTATTCCCCGGCATCGCCGCGGGCTCGATCTTCACCTTCTCACTGTCGCTCGGTGATTACATCGCCGTGACCATCGTCGGGGGCAAGACGCAGATGCTCGGCAACATCATCTACGGACAGCTGGTCACGGCCAACGACCAGCCGCTGGCCGCGGCGCTGTCGATCATCCCGCTGGCGGCCGTGATCCTGTACCTGCTGGCGATGCGGCGCACCGGCGCACTGGAGAACGTCTGATGCTGTCCGGTCGCGCGCGCAGCGTGGTCCGGGCGTGGACCGTGCTGGTGTTGGTATTCCTGTATGCACCATTGCTCTTGGTGGTGGTGAACGCCTTCAACGCCTCCCGGACTTTCGCCTTCCCGCCGAGCGGTTTCACTCTCCGCTGGTGGGCCGACGCCTGGAACAGCGAAGGCATGTGGACCTCACTGGCGAACTCCGTGGTGGTGGGTCTCGGCGCCACCGTGATCGCGCTGATGCTCGGCACCATGATCGCCTTCGCCGTGCAGCGCCACCGATTCTTCGGCCGCGACGCCATCAGCTTCCTGGTGGTGCTGCCGATCACGCTGCCTGGCATCGTCACCGGCATCGCCCTGAACGCCACCTTCACCTCGGCGCTCGGGGTCACGCTCGGCCTGGCTACCGTGATCGTCGGCCACGCGACGTTCTGCATCGTCATCGTGTTCAACAACACCCAGGCCCGATTGCGCAGGCTCGGAACCGATCTCGAGCATGCCTCCGCCGACCTCGGCGCGTCGACCTGGCAGACGTTTCGCTACGTCACGTTCCCGATGATGCGCGGCGCGCTGGTCGCCGGCGCGATCCTGGCCTTCGCGCTCAGCTTCGACGAGATCGTGGTGACGACGTTCACCGCGGGCCCGGCGGTGCAGACGCTGCCGATCTGGATCTTCGGAAACCTGTTCCGCCCCAACCAGGCTCCCGTCATCAACGTCGTCGCGGCGGCACTGACGGTGCTCGCGATCATCCCGGTGTGGCTGGCTCAGCGCTTCGGGGGCGACCCCGCCACCACCAGGGTGTGAGATGGCCTAGCGCTGCGCGGCGTCACACGTCCCGGCCGGAGCGTCGTCGGCGGCACGGGTGGCCTCCGCACTGACGAAGTGGCGCCGCAGCGCGTCACCGAACCGGTCGGCCACCACCCGGCGCCCAAGATCGCGGTAGTCGTCGACGCGGCGGCGCAGCTCACCACAGTCCTCGCGCCGGGGGCTGCACTCCCCTGCCGGCGCGGTCGCCTCCAGCGCGTCGGCCACCTCCTTGGCGAGGTCGTCGAGCGGGTCGGCGACGCGGTCGGCCACCCGCAGGATGGCCCGCACGTAGGGCAGCGGATCGGACACGCGGCCGACGATCTCGGCGAGGCTGGGGTCGATCAACCGCAGCCGGTCGTCGACGACCTCGGCGAGCCCGTACTTCACCAACCGCCGCGCCTCATCGCCGTCCGGCGCGACGTCGACGACGACCCCGTCGGTGCCGCCAGGTGCTCGGTAGGCGGCCTGCTGCAGACCGAGGACGCCGGCCAGGTCGTGACCCTCACGGGTGCTGGTGAGGAATTCCGCGATGTGCGCCGAGGTGAAGCCCTTGCGCAGGAGCTCGTTGACGGTGCGTAGCTGGGACAGGTGCCGGTCGTCGTAGATGGCCGACCGACCCTGTTTGCGCGGCGGGTCCAGCAGACCTCGCTCACGATAGGCCCGAATGTTGCGGACGCTCACTCCCGAGAGGGCGGACAGCTCGATCAACCGGTACTCAGTCATCACGAATCCCCCTCAACCGGCCGGTCACGGGTTCTTCCTTGGCCATCCCGCAACGAGGCATGCGACCACTGTAGACCGTTCTCCGAAGTTTGCGAGATTTGCACGTCGATGTCATGTTTCATCGCTGCGCCCAGCGCCGATTCGCGCTAGTGCCCCGCGGTGCGCGACGATTGACCGAGTGCGTGCCTGGATGATCTGGGCGACGGGTCTGCTGGCCTACATCGTCGCCGTGCTCGACCGAACGACCCTCGGCGTCTCCGGGCTCGACGCCGCCGCTCGGTTCTCGGCCAGCCCCAGCGTGCTGTCCACCTTCGTAGTGCTCCAGGTGATCGTCTACGCCGCCGCTCAGGTCCCCGCGGGCGTGCTGCTGGACCGCTACGGCTCCCGCGTGCTGATCGTCGCCGGGGCGGCGCTGATGGCGGGCGGGCAGCTGCTGCTGGCGCTGACCGAGTCGTTGCCGCTGGCCATCACCGCGCGCGCCATCGTGGGGCTCGGCGACGCGGTCACCTTCATCTCGGTCCTGCGCCTGGTACCGCACTGGTTCCCCCCGAAGCAGGTGCCCTTGCTGACCCAGCTCACCGGCATCTGCGGTCAGCTCGGTCAGGTGCTCTCGGCGCTACCGTTCCTGGCCCTGCTCACCGGCACCACCTGGGCCACCGCATACGTCTCGGTCGCCGCACTCGGCGTCGTGGTGCTGGTGCTGGTGGTGGCCCTGGTCAAGGACACCCCGCGGGGACGGGTGTTCGCGACCGAGACCCTGGCGGTACGCGACGTGCTGTCCAGCGTGAAGACGGTGTGGCTACGCCCGGGAACCCGCCTCGGCTTCTTCACCCACATGGGCACCCAGTTCTCCGTGACGGTGTTCTGCCTGATGTGGGGTGTCCCGTATCTGACCGTCGCACAGGGTCAGTCGGCAGCCACGGCAGGCGCGCTGCTGACGATCTCGGTGGCCACCGCGATCGCGGCGGGCATCGTCATCGGCATCTTCACCGGCCGCTTTCCGCACCGCCGGTCGTGGATCGTGCTCGGCATCATCGCGAGCAACGCCGTGGCGTGGACGGTGGTGCTGGCGCTGCCGGGGCGCGCGCCGCTGTGGCTGCTGGTGGGTCTGATCGTCGTCATCTCGGTCGGCGGCCCCGGCTCCATGGTCGGCTTCGACTTCGCGCGGACCTTCAACCCGAGTGCCACCCTGGGCACCGCGCAGGGAATGGTCAACATGGGCGGGTTCATCGCCTCGCTGCTGGTGATGCAGACCATGGGCGTCATCCTGGGCGCCATGGGTGGCTACTCGTTCGACTCGTTCCGGATGGCCTGGACCGTGCAGTACGTGATCTGGGCGATCACGGTCGTCGGCATCTTGATCACCCGCAGGAAGGCCAGGGCCGTCATGAAGGCCGAGCAGGAGCGCTCACTGCTCGAGACGTTCGACGCGCATCAGTCCTGAGGCGACTCGCGATTCAGAGGGCGTCGGTGATCGCGCGGGTGGCGTGCCGGTGCCCGAGCACCTCGAAGCCCAAGACGCTGACCACCGGAGCCAGCGTGACGATCAGCAGACAGGCCGTCATCGGGACACCCGCGGCGGCCGCGATCACCGCCGCCACGAGCACACCCGCCGTCAGCACCCCGAGCAGGACGTGCAAGCCGTCCCACGCCTTGACCATCAACCCGTACAGCACGTACACCAGCGTCACGTAGACCGCCACCGGGACGACCACGGCCAGCACCGTGCCGACGGCGCCCAGTGCGGAGTGCTCCTCGACGTAGTAGGCCGCGGTGTGCAGGCCCGCGCCGGTGCCGACGATGGCGCCGAACACCGCGATGTGCAGATACCCGAAGGCGAAGGATCGTTCCCGGTGGGCGTGCAGGAGGTCGGCGGCGGGTACGGCGAAGTAGATCCACCACATGCCGAAGGTCAACCCGGTGCCGGCCACGGCCAGGATGACGGCATCCGGCGTCCACCCGTGCTCGCCGACCACGGCGGTCAGGGAGGCCACGGTTCCGACCACGCCCTCGCCGAGGGCGATGATCGCCAGCAGGCCGTAGCGCTCGGCGATGTGGTGGGCATGCCACGGCGTGCCACCCATCCGGGTCTCGGCCAGCCACGGCCCGAGCATCTCGAAGGCGGCCAGTAGCGCGAACACCACCAGCCCGGCCGCGACCGACAGGGGCAGGAAGATCGACACGATCCAGCCGACCTGGGCGACGGTGATGACGGCCGCGTACGTCAGGCTTGCCGACCGGCGCGGTGGATCCTGCCGCGCGGCGCGCAGCCACTGCACGACCATCGCGACGCGCATCACCACGTAGCCCGCCACGATCAGCTCGTTGTCCAGATGCTGCCCGTGCTCGATCGATGCGTAGAACGGCGGGATCCCCAGTGCCAGGACCAGCACGCCGACCATCTGCAGCATCGTCAGGATGCGGTACAACCAGTCGTCGGTGTCGTAGGCCGAGGCGAACCAGGTGAAGTTGATCCACGCCCAGCAGGCGGCGAACGTCGCGAACAGGAACGCCACCAAGCCGGCGCCGACGTGACCGGCGGCCAGCATGTGGGACAGCTCCGAGGCCGAGACGCCGAAGGCGATCACGAAGGTCAGATCGAAAAGGAGCTCCAGCGGGGTGGCCACCCGGTGCCGCTCGTGCGGATCGCGGCCCGCCATCCGCCGAACCCGGTGTGCGGGTACGACGATCCGCGTCGAGGGTTCCGATTCGTTCACCCGGTCAGCTCCCTTCCGACGGCATCAGACGGTTGGAGGATAGACGCCAGGTCGCGGCGCCCGCCGGGGTCGGTGCCCGTCGGCCAGCGCGCGTCGGTCAGTGCGCGATGGTGACGGGCTCGCCGGCACCGGCGCCCGGCAACCGGCTGGCCGCCCGCGACCGGACGATCTGCGGCCACCAGAACCACTTGCCCATGAGGGCGGCGATGGCGGGCGTCATGAACGTCCGCACGATCAGGGTGTCGAACAGCAGACCGAGCGCGATCGTCGTACCGACCTGGCCCATGACCTTCAGGTCGCTGGTGGCGAACGACGCCATCGTGAACGCGAACACCAGACCCGCCGACGTCACCACCGAACCGGTGCCCGCCATCGACCGGATGATGCCCGTCTTCAGCCCGCCGTGCAGCTCCTCCTTGAACCGGGAGACCAGCAGCAGGTTGTAGTCCGACCCCACCGCCAGCAGCAGGATCACCGACATCGCCAGCACCATCCAGTGCAGCTCGAGGCCGAGGATGTGCTGCCACAGCAGCACCGAGAGACCGAACGACGCACCGAGGGACAGCAGCACCGTGCCGACGATCACCGCCGCGGCGATGACGGCCCTGGTGATGATCAGCATGATGATGAAGATGAGGGTGACCGCCGAGATGCCGGCGATCAGCAGGTCGTAGGCCGATCCGTCCCGCATGTCCTTGTAGGTGGCCGCGGTGCCTGCCAGATAGATGCTCGAGCCCTCCAGCGGCGTCCCCTTGATGGCTTCCTTGGCCGCCTGCTTGATGGCGTCGATGTGCGAGATGCCCTCGGCGGTGGCGGGATCGCCCTCGTGGCTGATGATGAAGCGCACCGAGTGACCGTCCGGCGAGATGAAGTTCTTCATCCCGCGCTTGAAGTCCGCGTTGTCGAAGATCTCCGGCGGCAGGTAGAACGTGTCGTCGTTGCGGGCGGCGTCGAACGCATCGCCCATCGCGCTGGAGTTCTGCTGCATTGCCGACATCTGGTCCTGCATGCCCTTTTGGGTCTGGTACATCTCCAGCATCATCTGCTTGGTCGACTTGAGCTGCTCGACCTGAGGGCGCAGCGAGGCCGCCAGCTGCGGGGTGAGGGCGTCGAGCTTCTGGGTGTCGATCACCAGCCCGCCGATCTGCTGGCTGAGTTCGTCGATGCCGTCCAGGGTGTCGAAGATGCCCCGGCCCGCCACGCAGAGCGGGATGTCGTAGCAGTGCGGCTCCCAGTAGAGGTAGGCGCGCAACGGCCGGAACCAGTCGTCGAAGTCGGCGATGTGGTCGCGCAGTTCGTAGACGGTGTTGGTGAGGTCGGTGATCTTGCCGGTCAGGTCGTGGATGTTGGCCGACAGCTCGTCCATCAGCACCAGCATGTGTTCGAGGTTGTCGATCATGGTCTGCATGTCGTCGGCCTGCTTGAGCATGTTCTCGAACGAGTCCTGCTGGTACTTCTGGTTCATCTGCGTCGACGTGCCCTGCATGCTGATCATGAACGGGATCGTGCTGTGCTTGATCGGCTTGCCGTCGGGCCGGGTGATCGTCTGGACCCGGGAGATGCCGGGGGTGTGGAAGATCGCCTTGGCGATCTTGTCGATGACCAGGAAGTCGGCCGACGTGCGCAGGTCGTGATCGCTCTCGATCATCAACAGCTCGGGGTTCATCCTGGCGGAGTTGAAGTGCCGGTCGGCCACCTGGTAGCCGACGTTGGCGGGCATGTCCGACGGCAGGTAGGCCCGGTCGTTGTAGTTGGCCCGGTAGCTGGGCAGCGCGAGAAGGCCGACCAGGGCCAGTGCGATCGTCGCGACCAGGATCGGCCCCGGCCACCGCACGATCACGGTGCCCAGCCGGCGCCACCCCTGCGACCGGATGGCGCGCTTGGGTTCGAACAGTCCGAAGCGGCTGCCGATCACGATCACCGACGGCCCGAGGGTCAGCGCGGCGGCGACGGCCACCAGCGTGCCGACGGCGCAGGGCACGCCGAGGGTCTGGAAGTACGGCAACCGCGTGAAGCTAAGGCAGAGCATCGCGCCCGCGATGGTCAGACCCGACCCCAGCACGACGTGGGCGGTGCCGTGGAACATCGAGTAATACGAGGACTCCTTGTCCTCCCCCGCGCCCCGGGCCTCTTGAAAGCGACCGATCAGGAAGATCGCGTAGTCAGTGCCCGCGGCGATCACCAGCAGCGTCAACAGACTGGTGGCGAAGGTGGAGAGGCCGATGATCTCGTACTCCCCGAGGAAGGCGACGATGCCGCGCGCGGCGCCGAGCTCGAGGAACACCATGACGAGCACCAGCACCATCGTGATCACCGACCGGTACACCAGGACCAGCATCACCGCGATCACCACCAGCGTGAGGATCGTGACCATCAGGATGCTCTTGTCACCCGCGTCGTGCTGGTCGGCGACCAGGGGCGCGCCACCGGTGACGTAGGCCTTCACCCCGGGAGGCGCCGGCGTCTCGTCGACGATCTTGCGGACCGCCATGGCCGAGTCGTTGGCCAGCGTCTCGCCCATGTTGCCGTGCAGGTACACCTGCACGTAGGCCGACTTGCCGTCATTGCTCTGCGCGCCCGCCGCCGTGAGGGGATCCCCCCAGAAGTCCTGGATGTGCTCGACGTGGGCCTTGTCGGCCTCGAGCTTCTTGACGATCTGGTCGTAGTACGCGTGCGAATCGGGGCCGAGGGGCTGTTCGCCCTCGAGGATGATCATCGCGTTGCTGTCGGAGGTGAACTCCTGGAACGTCCTGCCGATCTTCTCCATCGACAACGCCGATGGCGCGTCCTTGGCGTTCATCGACACCGTGTGTTCCTGGCCGACCGTCTCCAGCGGTGGGACGAAGACGTTCGTGACGATGGTGAGCGCGAGCCAGCCGAGCAGGATCGGCAGGGCGAAGATCCTGATGAAGCGGGCGATCCCGGAGCGGTGCTGGCGCGTGTCACTCATTCGAGTTCACCCAGCCTCCCTCGACATGGCCGCAGCGATGGGCCCGGCGGAGTCCAATCTCGCGTGCAGATATATCTAGGCCGTCAAACTGTCTTCTGTCAATTTGGGCGCTGGCCCGCCTACCGTGGTGGGCATGGCTGAACTCTCCAATGACGTGATCGCGTTCCTGTCCGAGGGCACCCGCACCGGGATGCTCGGCTACGTGGCCTCCGACGGCCGACCGCTGGTGGCGCCGGTGTGGTTCCTGGTGGAAGACGGGCGATTGGTGTTCAACACCGGCAAGGCGACCGCCAAGGGGCGGGCGCTGGCGCGGGACCCGCGCGTCGTCGTCTGCGTCGACGATCCGCATCCGCCCTACTCGTTCGTCCAGGTGCAGGGCGTCGCCGAACTCAGCGAGGATCCCGAGGACCTGGTCGCCGTCGCGACCCGCCTCGGCGCCAGGTACATGGGCGCGGACAAGGCCGACGAGTACGGCCGCCGCAACGGGGTCCCAGGCGAACTGATCGTGCGGGTGACGCCGACCAAGGTGCTCAAGGCGTTCGACCTCGCCGAGTGACGGCCACGCCCGGGCGGTACGCGGTCCGGAGGCGATAGCGTGGGCGGATGAGCGCGCCGAACCGTCCCGTCGCCGTCGGCGTGGTGCTGGCCGCCGGCATGGGCACGAGGGTGGGTGCCGACGGGAACAAGGCCTACCTGCCGCTGGCGGGACGCAGCATGGTGTCCTGGGCGGTGGAGGCGGTCAACCGCTCGACCAACATCGGCAGGACGATCCTGGTGTACCGCCGCGGTGAGCGCGAGCTGGCCGCCGGCACGCTGGCCGCCGAGCTGCCGGACGCGACGGTCGAACTCGTCGAGGGGGGTGACACCCGCCACGGCTCCGAGGAGAACGTCCTGGCGCACCTGGCCCACGACATCGACTCGGGGCGCATCGACGTGGTGCTCATCCACGACGCCGCCCGCCCCCTCGCCGGGCCCGAGATGATGGACATCGCGCTGACGACGGCCCGTGCCCACGGCGGCGCGATCCCCGTGACCGCGACCGAAGACGTCGTGAAGTGCGTTGCCGGCGAACCGATCTCACCGGTCGAGGGCACGCTGGTACGCGTCCAGACTCCGCAGGCCTTCCGCGCCAGGCCGTTGCTCGCCGCCTACCGGCTGGCGGTCGGCGCCAGCTTCGACGGCACGGACACCTCCGCCTGCGTGCAGCGGTTCACCGACACCGACGTGCGCGTCTTCCCCGGCGCCTCGACCAACCTGAAGGTGACCTACGCACGCGACGTTCAGATCGCGGAGCGCCTGCTTGCCGAGCGGATCAATCGGCCACATCAGCGATGATCGCCTCCAGCAGCAGCAGGTCGCGTGGCAGCTCGAACCGAAGGGCACCAGCATCGCCCTCGACGGAGACGACGTCCAGTCCGGCGCGCAGTGCGGCGTCGAACTCGTCGATGTCGTCGGCCATCGAGGCCACCGCGGTCGCGGTCGAGACGAGATCCCGCAGCGACGAGACGGTGAAGCCCCGCGGGTACTGGACGCTGCGCAGCGTAGTGCGGTCCACGGTGCTTAGCACCGAGCCCGTCGCGTCGACCGTCTTGACGGTGTCGGTGACCGGCAAGGTCGGCACCACCACCTCGGGGCCGCCATCGAGCGCGCCGGCCACCCGGGCGGCGAGGTCACCGGAAGCCAGCGGGTGCCGGCAGTCGCACACCAGCACGGGCTGGTGTGAATCGGACTGTCCAGCAATGACTTCCAGGCCGGCAGCCAGAACCTGCTGACGACTGCCCGGGTCGCGGGCGACGGTGACGGCCACGGCTGCGAGACCGGCCGCGTCGAGACACTCGCGCGCGCGGTCGGCCAGGGTGGGTGCGCTTGCGACGACGAGCCGCTCGCGCGCCGTGGCGTCCGCCAGCGACGAGAGCACGCGGATGAGCGGCGGCTCACCGACGACCGGCGCGAAGGCGGCGGCCGGCTCCAGCGTCCTCGGCAGCGGGACGATCACCCACGGTGGCACCAGCAGACAGTAACGGGCTCAGCGGAAGCGCCGCAGGTAAGCCGCCCAGTCCCAGGTGGCCAGGAAGCGTTGCGCCGCGGCATGACCCTTGGCGTACTGCGCCTGGACCGCGCGGGCGTCGATGTCGAAGTCGAGGAAGCCCACCTGCGTCGAGTCCACCCGTATCGTCCTGGCTTCGACCCATGGCTGGTTGAGATAGGCCTGATCCCGGCCCACCAGCACGGTGGTGATGACGTCCTCCAGCAGGTGCGGGGCGCCGAGCACGCGCAGCGGGGCGAGCGCGGGGATCACGGCGTCATTGCCGTCGGGCAGGTTCGGCAGCAACGTGATGCCGAACGTCGGCCAGCGCGGCTGCGCGCCGTCGGTCCGGTCCAGCGAGTCGATCGGGAAGTTCGACGACAGGCCGCCGTCGACGAGGGTCGACGTTCGCCCCTTGGCGCTGGTCAGCTCGACCGGGCGGAAGATGAACGGAATCGACATCGAGGCGCGCACCGCGTCGGCGACGGACTGCTCGTCGGGGTCCAGACCGTAGACCCGGCGGTAGTCCCACGGCAGGCGGACCAACTGGCCGGTCGTGACGTCGGAGACGGTGACCACCAGCCGATACCGCTGTTCGGTTGGCAGCTCGGGGTCGTCGATCGCGAGGTCGGCGAAGGTGTGCACGCCGAGGTCGGCCAGCTGCCGTCGCACCCAGTCGTGCGCGTAGTCGCCCCGGTAGATGCCCGTACCCCGCAGCAGCGCCTGGGCCGGCCCCACCAGGGGGATTCGTTCGACCGGCCCCGCGTCGAGGAATTTGCGGTAATCCAGTTGCAGGGCAAGGTCCTTGACCTGCGCGCCGGTCATGGATCCGTGTTGCGTCGCGGCGGCCAGCACCGCACCGACGATCGAGCCGGCCGAGGTCCCCGAGATCCGTTGCGGGTGGTAGCCGGCGTCCAGGAGCGCCACGACGGCACCCACCAGGCCGACTCCCTTGACGCCGCCTCCGGACAGCACCAGGTCGGCGCGCTGCGCTCCCGTCACCCCTTCGACGGTACGCACCCGGGCGGGTCTAGAGCGCGAACCGCCCCGCGAACCCGCGCAACGGCAGGTCGGCACTCGTCAGCAGGCCCGGCGGCGCCGCGACGACCGAGGAGATGGCGTTCAGCGCGGGAAGACCGGTGACCGTCATGCCGATCGACGCGAAGCTCTCCGGGTTGGAGAGGTCCACGCCTGGCTTGGGGAAGATCATGTGCTTGTTGTAGATGCAGGGGTCACCCTTGATCTGGGTGACGTAGCAGCCCTTGACGTCCCAGCTCGGATCGGTGTGCGGCGTCATCTGCCACTCCAGATGGGTCTCCACCCGCGCCACCCCGTCGACCATGCCCTGGTACTTGATGTAGTTGCCGCCGAGCGATCCCTTCGGCAGGGTGTACCAGCCCAGGTCGACGTCCTTCGTGCAGGCGCCGAGTTCGTAGTCGAACGCGACCTCGTCGAGTTCGAGCCCGAAGCAGTCGGCCATCATCAGCACGCTGTCGGCGAACACGCGGGTGTAGCGCTCCAGTCGCGACGGGATCGACGGGTCGTCGACGGGCAGCCCGTAGCCGACCTCGATCCAGGTGTCCCTGGAGTGGTGGCACGACACGTCCACCGACTCGATGGTCGTGACGTTCTCGATGTCGGCCACGTCGGCCGAACACACCACGCCGAGAATTTGATTCACACCGGGGTTCATGCCGGTGCCGTAGAACGTGGAGCCGCCGCGTTCGCACGCATCGGCCAGCAGCCGGGACACCGGACGGCCCGACGGGTGGGGGTGGTTGGTGTCGCGGTGCCACCCGGTGATCCAGTCCGCGGTGGTGACGACGTCGATGCCGGCCTCGAGGACCTGGACGTAGAGGTCCTCGTCGGGGAAGACGCCGTGGAAGGTCAGCACGTCCGGCTGCGCGGCGAGGATCTCCTCGACGGTGCCGGTGGCCGTCACGCCGACCGGTCCGATGCCGGCGATCTCACCGACGTCGCGGCCGATCTTGTCTGCCGAATAGCAGTGCACACCAATGAGTTTCAGATCGGTGCGAGTCTGGAGCCGCTTGATCATCTCGGTGCCGACGTTTCCGGTGGCCACCTGGAAGACCGTGATGGGTCGCTCGACTTTGGGCACGGGGTTCACCTTTCTCGGGCCGCGGCCAGCTCGGCGGCGCTGCCGCCCTTGCCGTCCGGGTAGAAGTTCATGGCCCACTTGCGGATTGCGGTGAAACCCGCAAGCTCGGAATTGGCCAGCGCGGGCGGATCGGAGTAACGCTGGTGGGCCCAGATGTGCACGTCCTGGCTGAACTGGCGGATGACCTCGTCACCGAAGGTCCTTGCCTTCGCGGCGGCCCGCTGCTCCTCGCGTCCCGGCGTTCGACCGATGTAGACCATGAACCGCACGTCGGAGGTGTACTCGTCGACGGGGGTGATGGCCGAGACGGTGCGGTTGTCGATCATCCCCCAGCTCTTGGTGACGGCGATGCCAAGGCCGCCGTTGATGGCCTCGACACCGCTGTCGACGTCCTCGATCCGCTGCCCGTCGTCACCTTCGAAGGTGATGGTGAAGTCGACGTAGGAGACCGGCTCGGCGAAGTCGTGCCGGGTGAACACCGGCACGATGGGCGTCTGGTGCACGTACTTGAAGTGTGCGAAGTCCACTCCGTTCTCGAGCACGTACTGGGGGTGCAACTCCAGACCCTGGCGGAACAGGCGCTGCTGCGGGTGATAGGCCGCGGCGCTGCTGCCGTCACCGAAGCTGGCGAACACGTCCGGCGCCTCGAAGAACGGTGCACGCCCGTCGATGTCGTGCCAGATGTAGATGGACTCGTTGCATTCGGTGACGGGGTAGGTCTTGATCCGCCTGCCGCGGTTGGGCCTGTCCTCGTAGGGGATGCAGACGTTGCGGCCCTGCTGACTCCACTGCCACCCGTGGAAGGGGCACTGCAGGATCTCGCCCCGTACGGTGCCGCCGTAGCCGAGGTGGGCCCCGAGGTGTTCGCAGTAGGCGTCCATGACCGTGACCCGGCCCGACTCCGCCCGCCAGGCCACCATCTCCCGGTCGAAGTACTTCATCGCGCGGACCTCGCCGACGGCGACCTCGTCGGACCAGGCCACCTGGAACCACCCGGTCGGCTTCATGGACAACGGCGGCTTGGCCATCTGCCCATCCCTCCCTCGTCCTCGCACTCCCCTCGCATGTTAGGCACTGCGCCGGAGGAATGATAGTGGGTTCTGTGAAACTGACCGTACCGATACGATCGGCTGGTGAGCGAGGCGGGCACCGTGGGCCGGCGGACCAACCGCCGCGGTGATGCGACGCGGGAGAACGTCCTGGAAGCCGCATTGCGGGCGCTGGCCTCCGGCGACCCGGGATCGGTGTCGGCCAACCGCATCGCCAAGGACGTGGGCGTCACCTGGGGTGCGATCAAGTACCAGTTCGGCGACGTCGACGGATTCTGGGCGGCAGTGCTGCACCGCACCGCGCAGCGCAGGGCCGGTGCGCTCACCCCGCCGCAGGAGCCGCAGGCGTCGCTTCACCAACGCGTCGGACACATTCTCGACACGCTGTATCGCGGTCTGTCGTCCGGGGATTCGCGCGCCATCGAGAACCTGCGTGCCGCGCTACCCCGCGACGCCGCCGAGCTCGAACGGCTCTATCCGAAGACGGCCGCGGAGCTGTCCTCCTGGAGCAAGAGCTGGCTGCAGACCTGCCAGGCCGCCTTCGCCGACCTGGACGTCGACCCCGAACGCGTGCAGGCGGTGGCCACCCTGATCCCAGGTGCGATGCGAGGCTTGGTCTCCGAGCGCCAGCTCGGGTCCTACGCCGACCTGGACCTCGCGCGCCGGACGCTGACCGAGTCGCTGGTCGCCTACCTATCCCGAACGTGAGTCGCGGAGGTCCAGACCAGTCGGGCATCCTTGGCCCGTGAACGTCGACGCGCTGCTGCAAACCATCCCGCCCATGGCGGTGTACCTGGTGGTCGGTGTGGTGATCGGGCTCGAGAGCCTCGGCATCCCGCTTCCCGGTGAGATCGCCCTGGTCAGCGCCGCCCTGCTCGCCTCACGCCACACTCTGGACATCGACCCGGTCGGGGTCGGCGCGGCGGCGACGATCGGTGCCGTCGTCGGCGACACCATCGGCTACTCCATCGGCCATCGGTACGGGATGAACCTGTTCGAACGCCTCGGCCGACGCTTCCCCAAGCACTTCGGCCCTGGCCACGTCGCCCTGGCCAAGCGGCTGTTCAGCCGGTGGGGGGTGTGGGCGGTGTTCTTCGGCCGCTTCATCGCCCTGCTGCGCATCTTCGCAGGGCCGCTGGCGGGCGCGCTGAAGATGCCGTATCGAAACTTCCTGGCCGCCAACGCATCTGGCGCTCTGCTGTGGGCCGGCGGCACCACCGCGGTGGTGTACTACGTCGGCATGGCGGCGGAGAAGTGGCTGTCCCGGTTCTCCTGGATCGCGTTGGTGCTGGCGATCGCGATCGGGGTGGTCTTCACGCTGGTGATGAAGGAGCGCACCGCCAAGGCCATCGCGGCGCTAGAGGACGAACACGACTGGCACACCTTGCGCAACGCGTGATCTCAGAACCCGTCCACCCGCGCGTAGTGTCGGGGTGTGGCGCTCCCCGGGTTGGCAGGTGTGCGAGACGGCCTCGGCCAGAGACTGTTCGGCATGGTGGCCGGTCCCGACGGCCCGGTCAACCGGGCCCGCATCCACGACACCCCCGGCCCGCGCTGGTTCGACGAGGACAGCGCGATTCGGCGGGTGCACGCCGATGCGTCGATGTTCGTCGGCGGGCTGCGCGCCCTGCTCCTGCAATCCCTGCATCCGCTGGCCATGGCGGGTGTCGCCGAGCACTCCGACTACCGCGGCGATCCCTGGGGGCGGCTGCAGCGCACCAGCACCTTCCTGGCCGTCACCACGTTCGGGCCCGCGGCGGACGCGCAGCGCGCCGTGGACAAGGTCCGCGGCATCCATCGCCGCATCCGCGGTACCGCGCCCGACGGGCGGCCCTACGAGGCGTCCGATCCGCATCTGCTGGAGTGGGTGCACGTCGCCGAGGTCGACAGCTTCCTGGCCGCGCATCAGCGCTACGGGGCCGAGCCGCTGGACGGGCCGGGCCGTGACGCCTACGTCGCCGAGACCGCCCGCGTCGCCGCGGCGCTCGGCGTCGTCGATCCGCCTCGCACCGAACGCGAGCTCAAGCAGCGCATCGAGGCGTACCGCCCCGAGCTGACCAGCACGCCGGCCGCCCGGGAGGCGGCGAGGTTCCTGCTGCTGACGCCCCCGCTGCCGCTGCTGGCCCGGCCGCCGTACGCGGTGCTGGCGTCCACGTCGGTCGCGATGCTGCCCGGCTGGGCGCGCCTGCCGCTGCGGTTGCCGTACCTGCCGCCGCTGGAGGCCACCGCCGTCCGCGTCGCTGGCCGCACGCTGGTCGGCGGCATCCGCTGGGCGCTGCCAAGGCGCTGATCGGCCGCAGAGGGGAATGCTCAGAGGGGAATGCTGGTGCCCGTCTCCGCCTCGGCGAAGGCGACCAGCCGCGCTGCGGCGTCGTAGTCGCACGCCTCCGCGGACCGGCCGCTGAGCGTTGGGCCGCCCTTTAGCCCGAACCGGCCGTCGATGCCAACGTAGCTGCCCGGGGGGATCGGTTCGCCGATGCAGTACAGCGTGGGCGCGGCACCGGCGTCGATGTCGTTGGCCAGCACGCTGCCTGCCGCCTTGACCACCGTGTGGAACGCCGACATCAGTGGCTTGTCCGACACGTTGGAAAGGTTCGACGCCACCCAGCCCGGATGGGTGAGCTGCGCGGTGATCGGCGAGTCCGCGGTGCGCAGCCGCCGGTCCAGTTCCAGCCCCCACAGCATCACCGCCAGCTTGGAGCGCCCGTAGGCGGGAAACGCCGACCACTTGCGCACCCGTAGGTGCGGATCGTCGAAGGGGAACGTCGCGGACTTGTGCGCATCGGAGGCGACGTTGACGACCAGCGAACGCACCCGACCCAACAGCAGATTGGTCAGCGAGAACGGCCCGAGGAAGTTCGTCGCGAGCGTCGACTCGAAGCCGTCGACGGTCTCGGTACGGCGCTGGGCGACGACACCGGCGTTGTTGACCAACACGTCCACCTCGCCATCGAACAGGTCGGGGAACGCCCGCACCGACGCCTGATCGGCGAGGTCGAGCTTCACCACCGAGGTGTCACCACCCATCTCCGCCGCCCGCTGCGCACCCAGCTCGACGTTGCGCACCGCGAGGATGACGTGGGCTCCAGCTCCGGCCAGGGCACGCGCGGTCGCCAGCCCCACGCCGTTGGTCGCTCCGGTCACGATGATGCGTTTGCCGGTCAGGTCGCCGAGTCGGGCCGGGTCCCAGGGTGTCGTCGCCACGATCCGACACTAGCGACCGTCGACACCGACCCCGACGGCCGGCGCCGATCGCCGGAGTGCCTGACACACACGATCCCGAGGAGCATCATTGGCGCCCATGGCCTCCACACCCGCGCGTTACGCCGACCGTCGCGTCCTGATCACCGGCGCCGGTTCGGGCATCGGGCAGGCCACCGCGCTGCGCATCCTCGACGAAGGCGGCCGGGTCGTCGCCGGCGACGTCAGCGAGGCGGGCCTGAAGGACACCGTGGCCAAGGCCGACGCCCACGGCGAGCGGTTGTCGACCGTTCTGATGGACGTCGGCGACGAGGGTTCGGTCCGAGCCGGCGTGGCCGGCGCCGTCGACGCACTCGGCGGGCTGGACACCCTGGTCAACGCCGCGGGGATCCTGCGGTCGGCGCACTTCGTCGACACCACGCTCGCCGACTTCGAGAAGATCGTCCGGGTGAACCTCTTCGGCACGTTCCTGGTGACGCGCGAAGCCATTCCCGCACTACGCCAAGGCAATGCGGCCGCGGTGGTGAACTTCTCCTCGACCTCGGCGACGTTCGCCCACCCCTACATGTCGGCATACGCCGCCTCCAAGGGCGGCATCCAGGCGATGACCCACGCCTTGGCGCTGGAGTTCAGCAAGGAGCGCATCCGGTTCAATTGCGTGCAGCCCGGCTCGATCTCGTCGGGCATGACCGACGGTGTCGGTGAGTCGAAGCAGAGCGTCGGCCCCGGCCTTCCCGACGACATGGACTTCTCCCTCATCGGCAAGATCACCTCGGTGCTCCCGCTGGAAGACGGAGCGATGTTCGCCAAGCCCGACGCGGTGGCCGCCGTGGTGGCCATGCTCGGCTCCCCCGACGCCTACTGGGTGACCGGTACCGAGGTGCGCGTCGACGGCGGCACGCACATGTAGGTCGGCCCGTCGGTCACGCGCCGTCGTCGCGACCCGCCGCCCGGACGTTGACGTACCGGCACGTCAGCAGCACGACCGCGGGGATCGCCATCATCGAGAGAACCTGAACGAGATTGCCCATGTTCATCTGTCTAGCGACCGCGGCGCCCCTGGCCGGCGTTTCGTACGCGATGCTGACGCGTCCGGGTCACACCTTGATGACATCCATACGGGTGGCCCGTCGATCTCGGGTGCCGAACGCAGGCTGGGATAGGTTGACCGCGGGCCGTTGACTGCGCGGCACGACGGCAAACCGAGAGATCCATGGCATGCGAGTAGACGGACGGGATGTCACCGTATCCGGCGACCTCCTGCAACCGCTGGCCCGCCGCACCAACGACATCTTCCGCCTGGCCCTGGCGACGGTGTTCCTTGCCGCCGTCATCACCAGCTCGCTGATCACCCGCCGGGACTGGGTGTCCCTGGAGCGGTCGATCTCCGGGATCGTGGCGCTGCTGACCCCGACGCAGTCCAACCTGGTGTACCTGGCCTACGGCGTCGCCATCCTGGCACTGCCGTTCGCGATCCTCATCGGCCTCATCACCGCCAGGCAGTGGCGGCTGCTGGGCGCCTACGCGGCGGCCGGGATAATCGCGGTGCTCGCGCTGTCGGTCAACTCCAGCGGGTTCTCCGCGCCGCGATGGCACTTCGACCTCGACGACCGGCTGCGCACGCTGCTGTCGCAGTTCCTCGACGATCCGCGGTGGATCGCGATGCTCGCGGCCGTGCTCACGGTGTCGGGGCCGTGGCTGGAGGCGCGATGGCGCCGGTGGTGGTGGACGCTGCTGCTGGCGTTCGTGCCGATCCACCTCGTCGTCAGTGCCGTGGTACCCGCCCGCTCGCTGCTGGGGCTGGCGGTCGGCTGGTTCGTCGGTGCGCTGACCGTCCTGGTGGTGGGCACCCCCGCGCTCGAGGTGCCGCTCGACGGCGCGGTGCGGGCGCTGGTCCGTCGGGGTTTCGCGGTGACCGGACTGACCGTGGTGCGCCCGGCGGGGAGGGGACCGCTGGTGCTGTGGGCGTCCTGCGAGGGCGCCGACGGTCTCGGGCCACCGCAGGCCGTCGTCGAGATGTACGGCCCCAACCAGCGCAGCGGCGGCATCGTCAGCCAGATCTGGCGGCGGATTCGGTTGCGCAACAGCGAGACCGCGCCGCTGCACGCGTCGATGCGCCGCGCCGTCGAACATCGCGGGTTGATGGCCATCGCGATCGGGGACCTGAGCGTCGCCAACTGCACCACGGTCGCCCTGTCGGCGCTCGATCGCGGCTGGACGCTGTACGCCCACACCCAGCCCCGCGGGGTCACGCTGGACGCTTCGTCGGCGGACCGAACGCTCGTCGGCCCCGTGTGGCAGGCGCTCGGCACCCTGCACGCCCACCAGATCTCGCATGGCGACCTACGCGCCAAGGAAATCACCATCGATGACGGCAAGGCCCTCTTCGGCGGGTTCGGGAGCGCCGAGTACGGCGCGACCGACGTCCTACTGCAGGCCGACATCGCCGCGCTGCTGTTGTCGACGACGGCCATCTTCGGCGCCGAGGCCGCCGTGCGTGCCGCCATCGACGAGTTCGGCAGGGACGCCATCCTCTCCGCCTCGCGCCGGCTGACGAAGTCGGCGCTGCCGCGCCACGTCCGCGATTCGGTCGCCGACGCGGGCACCGTGATGACCGCGGCGCGCGACGAGGTCATGCACCAGACCGGCGCCGATCAGATCAAGGCCGAGACCATCACCCGCTTCACCAGGACCCAGATGATCCAGCTGGTCCTGCTGGTGGCGCTGGTGTACGTCGCCTACCCCTTCATCAGCACGGTGCCGGCGTTCTTCTCCGAACTGCGCACCGCGAACTGGTGGTGGGCGCTGCTCGGGTTGGCCGTGTCGGCGCTGACGTACGTGGGTGCGGCAGCGGCACTGTGGGCCTGCGCCTCGGGCCTCGTCAGCTTTCGCAATCTGGCAATCATGCAGGTCGCCAACACCTTCGCTGCGACCACGACGCCCGCGGGCGTCGGCGGTCTGGCGCTGAGCACCAGGTTCCTGCAGAAGGGTGGTCTCGGCGCGCTGCGGGCCACCGCGGCGGTCGCCCTGCAGCAGTCGGTCCAGGTGATCACACACGTGGGATTGCTGATCTTCTTCAGCGTGATCGCGGGGACGTCGACCAACCTTTCGCACTTCGTGCCCAGGACCACGGTGCTGTACCTGATCGGCGGCGTCGCACTGGGCATCGTCGGGATCTTCACCTTCGTACCGCAGCTGCGCCGGTGGCTCGGCGCGGAGCTGCGGCCGCGGCTGAAGGAACTGGGCGGAGAACTCGTCGAGCTGGCCCGCGAGCCCAAGCGGCTGGCGCTCATCGTGGCCGGTTGTGCGGCAACGACTCTCGGCGCCGCACTGGCGCTGTGGGCCAGCGTGGAGGCCTTTGGCGGCGGCACCACGTTCGTGACGGTCACGGTCGTCACCATGATCGGTGGCACGCTGGCCTCGGCGGCCCCCACCCCCGGCGGCATCGGCGCCGTGGAAGCCGCGCTGATCGGCGGGCTCGCGGCGTTCGGCGTGCCCGCCGCGGTCGCGGTCCCGTCGGTGCTGCTGTACCGCGTGCTCACCTGCTGGCTGCCGGTGTTCGTGGGCTGGCCGGTGATGCGCTGGCTCACCCGCAACGACATGATCTGACGCCAGCGCCCGCGATGGTGTTTGATGACGTCGTGGCAGAGATCAGCCGCAGCCGGATCGTGCTCGCGTCGCTGCCTGCTGTCTGGGACGTCCTCGCGGACTTCGGTGCGCTCAGTTCGTGGGCGCCCAACGCCGACCACTCGTGCATCCTGAACCACGGTCCGGACGGCGCCCCGCTCGGTACCACCCGGCGGGTGCAGATCGGCCGCAACGCGTTGGTGGAACGCATCACCGAGTTCGAACCGCGCACCGCCCTGGCGTACGCCATCGAGGGCCTGCCCACGCGATTGCGCGCCGTGTCGAACCGCTGGACGTTGCGGGCCGACGGCGAGCACACCGGGGTGACGTTGACGAGCCGCGTCGTGATCGGTTCGGGACCACTGGCACGGGCCGCCGAATGGGTGGTGTGCCGCGTCATGGCCAAGCAGTCCGATTCGATGCTCACGGGACTGGCCCGTAGAACGGAGTACCCCCATGCTTGAGTCCACTCCGCCCTCCTCCCGTCCGGACGTCGTCATCCTGATGACCGACGAGGAGCGGGCGGTGCCGCCGTACGAGTCCAGTGACGTATTGGCTTGGCGCAGGCGCGCACTCGGGGGCCGGCGCTGGTTCGACGAGCATGGCGTGAGCTTCGCGAGGCACTACACGGGCTCGCTGGCGTGCGTCCCCAGCCGGCCGACGATGTTCACCGGCCACTATCCCGATCTGCACGGCGTCACTCAAACCGACGGCATCGGCAAGCGCTTCGACGACTCCCGCCTGCGGTGGCTGCGGCGCGGCGAGGTGCCGACCCTCGGAAACTGGTTTCGCGCCGCGGGCTACGACACGCACTACGACGGCAAGTGGCACATCTCGCACGCCGACCTCGAGGACCCGGCCACCGGGCAGCCGCTGGCCACCAACGACGACGAGGGCGTCGTCGACGAGGCCGCCGTGCAACGCTATCTGGACGCCGACCCACTCGACCCGTACGGCTTCTCCGGCTGGGTCGGCCCCGAGCCGCACGGAGCGGCCATGTCCAACAGCGGCTTTCGCCGCGATCCGTTGTTCGCCGCGCGCATCGTGGCGTGGCTGGAAGATCGTTACGCGCGGCGTCGCGCCGGCGATCAGGATGCCCTGCGCCCGTTCCTGCTGGTGGCCAGTTTCGTCAACCCGCACGACATCGTGCTGTTCCCGGCGTGGCAGCGACGCAGCCCGCTCGCCGACTCGCCGTCGATGGACCCGCCGCACGTGCCGGCCCCGCCGACCGCCGAGGAAGATCTGCGCGACAAGCCCGCCGCGCAGATCGCGTTCCGCGAGGCGTACTACTCCGGTTACGGGCCTGCGCCGGCGATCGGCCGCACCTACCGGCGCAACGCGCAGCAATACCGCGACCTGTACTACCGCCTGCACGCCGAGGTCGACGGGCCGCTCGATCGGGTGCGTCGCGCCGTGACCGACGGCGGATCGGCCAACGCCGTGCTGGTGCGCACCTCCGATCACGGTGACCTGCTTGGGGCCCACGGCGGGTTGCACCAGAAGTGGTTCAACCTCTACGACGAGGCCACCCGGGTGCCGTTCGTGATAGCCAGGGTCGGCGAAACTGCCACGACGGCGCGCGTCGTCACGGCCCCCACGTCGCACGTCGACCTGGTGCCCACCCTGCTTGGCGCCGCGGGGATCGACGTCGACGTCGTCGCCGACGCGCTGTCCGAGTCGTTCTCGGAGGTCCATCCGTTGCCGGGCCGGGACCTGATGCCGGTGGTGGACGGCGCGCCCGCCGACGATCATCGCGCCATCTACCTGATGACGCGCGACAACGTCCTCGAGGGTGACACCGGCGCGTCGGCGGCCGCGAGGGGGCTGGGCCTGACCGTCGAGCCGCCCGTGCCCCTGCGCATCAAGGTGCCCGCGCACGTGGCGTCGAACTTCGAGGGCCTGGTGGTGCGCGTCGACGATGCCAATGCCGTCGGCGGCGCGGGACATCTGTGGAAGCTGGTGCGTACCTTCGACGATCCGTCCACCTGGACCGAACCCGGTGTGCGCCAACTGGCGGCCAACGGCCTCGGCGGCGAGACGTACCGGTCCGAACCGCTCGACGACCAGTGGGAGCTCTACGACCTGACCAGCGATCCGATCGAGGCCCAGAATCGTTGGGGCGAACCAGCTTTGCACGAACTGCGAGCGCACCTGCGCATGCAGCTCAAGCAGGCGCGGGCGATCTCGGTCCCGGAACGCAACCGGCCGTGGCCGTACGCGGACCGGCAACCGCCCACCGGCCAGTCCCCCGGGGTGGTGCGACGACTGCTGGGTCGCCGCCTCATTCGGCCCACGCGGAGTTCTTGATCACGTCGACGAAGTCGATGCGATGGAAGTCGGGACTGAAGTGTTGCAGCACATCGGCATTGACGGTGCCGAACGTGGTGTCACGCCATCTGCTCTGCTAGCCGGGCCCGGGGACGGACCCGTACGGCGGGCTACGTCGGATTTCCACACCACGGCTGCGCTCGTGCGCTTCCTAGGTGATTCTCACGACCACCACGCAGAAAAACCCACTAGCGCGTCGAACGCATCGTGATCGGAGGGTGCGGGCGGTGGGATTCGAACCCACACGCTCTCTCGAGCACCGGCACCTAAAGCCGGCATGTCTGCCGTTCCATCACGCCCGCAACAGGGGCGATACTACCGTCGGCACTCTCTGATCACGCCGCCACCGCACGGCTCGACGGGTTCATCGGACCCAAGTCCGTCGCGGTACCGTGGACGAATGTCCACTACACGGCGTAGGAGGCCGGCGCTCATCGCGCTGGTCTGTCTCGCCGCGGCCGGCTGCCTGGCGCTGGCCTGGTGGCAGTGGAACAGATACGAATCGGCGTCCGGATCATTCCAGAATCTGGGCTACGCGCTGCAATGGCCCATGTTCGGGGGCTTCTGCTTCTACGCGTACTACAAGTTCGTGCGCTATGAAGAGGCGCCACCCCGGCCCAGCGAGCACGAACCGACCGAGATCCCCGAGGGCCTGCTGCCGGAGCGGCCTCGGGCAGCCACCCACGACGACGATCCCACCCTGCGCGAGTACAACGCCTACCTGGCCGAGCTCGCCAGGACCGACGACCGCCCCGACACCGACGACAGGACGATGCGATGAGCAGCCCCGATCCCGAAGCGCCGAGCGACGCGCCGCAGGCCGACGATCCGTCGCCCTCGAGCACCCCCACCGAGTCGATCCGCAAGGCGCTCACCGCTTACCGGGTGCTGGCCTGGACGACGGGCGTTTGGCTGATCGCCCTCTGCTACGAGATGGTGCTCAAGTACATCGTCGAGGTCGACGACCCGCCGAGCTGGATCGGCGTGGTGCACGGCTGGGTGTACTTCGTCTACCTGCTGTCGGCGGCGAACCTGGCGGTCAAGGTGCGCTGGCCCATCGCCAAGACCATCGGCGTGCTGCTGGCCGGCACCATCCCGCTGCTGGGCATCATCGTCGAGCACTTCCAGACCAAGCAGATCAAGGCCACCTACCACCTGCGTTGAGACGAACGCGGCGTCAGACCAACGCGCGCAACGCGGGCAGCAGCAGCGCCAACGCCCGGCCCCGGTGCGAGGCCGCATCCTTCTCCGTGGGACTCAGCTCGGCGGCCGACCGCAGCGACCCCGTCGGCACGAAGATGGGGTCGTAACCGAAGCCGCCGTCGCCGCGCGGTGCCCGCGCGATGGTGCCCGCCCACTCGCCGCGCACCACGGTCTCACCGGCCGACGAGACCAGGGCACACGCCGATACGAAAGCCGCGCCACGGCGCTCGTCGGGCACGTCACCGAGTTGGCCGAGGAGCAGCCGCAGATTCGCCTCGTCGTCGCCGTGCGCACCCGCCCACCGCGCCGACAGCACACCGGGCATCCCGTTGAGCGCATCGACCGCCAGGCCGGAGTCGTCGGCCACCACGGGCAGGCCCGAGGCCAGGAAGGCGTCGCGCGCCTTGGCAAGCGCGTTCTCCTCGAACGTGGCGCCCGTCTCGGGCGCCTCCTCGAAAGGAGCGACGTCGTTGAGCGACAGCAGCTCCAATCCACCCACGCCGGCGCCATCGAGCACGCGGCGCAGTTCGGCCAGCTTCTTGGCGTTGCGGCTGGCGACCAGCAGTCCAGTCAGCTTCCGAACGCCTTCTTGGCGGGCGTCGTCGGCTCCGGCAGCACCCCTGGGTAGGGCAGCTCCAGGGCTTCGCGCTGGATGACGAACAGCTGGTCGCAGGCGGCCAGCGCGGCGTCGAGCATCTTGTCCAGCGTCGAACGCGGGAACGTGGCGCCCTCGCCGGTGCCCTGGATCTCGACGAGGGTCCCGGTGTCGGTGGCGACGACGTTCATGTCGACCTCGGCGCGGGAGTCCTCCTCGTAGGGCAGGTCGGTGCGCACCCGCCCGTCGACGACTCCGACCGACACCGCCGCGATGGCGCACGACAGCGGCCGCGGGTCCGACAGCCGCCCGGCCGCCGACAGATAGGTCACCGCGTCGGAGAGCGCGACGTAGGCGCCCGTGATCGCCGCGGTCCGAGTACCGCCGTCGGCCTGGAGCACGTCGCAGTCGATGGCGATGGTGTTCTCCCCCAGCGCGCCCAGGTCGATGCACGCCCGCAGCGACCGTCCGACCAACCGGCTGATCTCCTGGGTGCGGCCACCGACCTTGCCCCGGACCGACTCGCGGTCCGAGCGCGTGTGGGTGGCCGCGGGCAGCATCGCGTACTCGGCGGTCAGCCAGCCCAATCCCGAGCCCTTGCGCCAGCGCGGCACGCCCTCGGTGACGCTGGCGGTGCACATGACGCGGGTCTGGCCGAACTCGACCAGCACGGATCCGGCCGGGTGTTTGGTGAAGCCGCGGGTGATGACTACCGGTCGCAACTCGTCGTCGAGTCGGCCGTCTTCTCGTCTGGACACCCGCCAACCCTAACCGGTGCGCCGGAACGGCTCAGTGGGCCGTGACCTCGAAGCTCTCGTTGCACACGACGGCGTGCACCGGTCCGTCGAATTCCGCCTTGGCCTCGCTGATGACGTCCTCGCGCGACGTCCACGGCGGAATGTGGGTCAGGAGCAGTTCACGCACCCCGGCCCTGGCGGCCGCGCGGCCGGCCTCGGTTCCCGACAGGTGCAGCCGGGGCGGCCGGTCCGGCGCATGGGTCCAAGACGCCTCGCAGAGGAACACGTCGGCACCGGAGGCCAACTCGATCAGCTGATCGCAGTACCCGGTGTCACCGCTGTAGACCAAGGTCGCCCCCGACGGATCGGTGAAGCGCATGCCGTAGGACTCCGTGGGGTGGCACACCAGCCTCGGCAGCACCGTCAGCGAGCCGATCTGCACGGCCTGCCCATCCACCCACTGCTCGATGTCGAAGATGTCGGAGAAGTCGTCGATCTCCCCGCCCTCCGGCGAGGACGCCGCACCGAGCCGCGCCCAGGTGTCCCTGGGACCGAACATCAGGGCGCGCCCCTCGGGCGGCGACGGATGGTAGCGACGCCACACGAACAACCCGGGCAGATCCAGGCAATGATCGGCGTGCAGATGCGACAGCAGAACGTTCACCGTGCCGGGGTCGGCGTACCGCTGCAGCGCACCGAGGACACCGCCACCGAAGTCGACGGCCAGCGGCGGCGTATCCGGTGCCGTGATCAGATAACCGGAAGCAGGCGAATCTGGCCCGGTGACGCTACCGGAACAGCCCAGTACGGTGATTCGCACGCTCACCAGCTTGCCATGCCCGATCACCGCACGACGAAAACATCACCGCATTTGGCGCGGAGTCTCATGATCGGACCCGAGGGTGAGCCCCGACCAGGCGTGCCACCGTGGCGCCGCGGCACTCAATCGCCCTTCGATTGTGGCCAACGCCTCACATCAGCAAAGAGTCGGACTCAGGCCGAGAGCCGCGACGCCGCACCGGGCGTGCGCTTGGCACGCGCCGTGCGTTCGGGCCCGGACAGGACGTAGGCGGCGACGACGCCGGCGACCCCGCCGCACAGATGACCCTGCCACGACACCCCGTAGGTACCGGGTAGGGCGCCCCACAGCACGCCGCCGTAGATCAGGAACACCAAGACGCCCACCACGATCTGCCATGCGTGACGGGTGAAGAACCCGAAGACGATCAGGAACGTCAGCCAGCCGAAGATCAGGCCGGACGCTCCGATGTGGTTGGTCTCGACACCGTAGGGCGCGCCCAGGTTGCCGATGAGCCAGGTGCCGAAGCCACCGAGGATCCAGACGATGGCGGTGGCGTAGACGAAGCGGGCCATGCCGGCCAGCGAGACGAGGAAGCCCAGCACCAGGGCGGGCACGGTGTTGGCTGCCAGATGCGCCCAGTTGGCGTGCAGCAGCGGCGCCCACAGGATGCCCCACAGGCCGTCGACCTCCAGCGGGCGGATGCCATCCTGCTCGAGCCGGTCCCCCGTCACCTGGTCGACGGCCTCGACGACGTACAGAAGCGCGACGAACGTGACGACGGTGATGCCGCCGACCATCCAGGACGGGCGCTTGCGGCCCGCGGACGTCGGGGGATACCCCGGACCACTCACGCCCATAGCTGCCCTTCCAACGCATCCTCTGCGTCATCGAGGCTACCGGCGTACGCGCCGGTCGACAGATACTTCCAGCCCGCGTCGCACACCACGAACGCGATGTCGGCGCGCTCACCGGCCTTGCGCGCCTTGGCGGCCATCCCGAGCGCCGCGTGCAGGATCGCCCCGGTGGAGATGCCAGCGAAGATCCCCTCCACCTGAACCAGTTCCCTGGTGCGCCGGACGGCGTCGAACGAACCCACGGAGAAGCGCGTCGTCAGCACCTCGGGGTCGTACAGCTCGGGGATGAAGCCCTCGTCGATGTTGCGCAGCGCGTAGACGCCCTCGCCGTAGCGGGGCTCGGCGGCGACGATCTGGACGTCGGTCACCTGCTCGCGCAGATAGCGTCCGGTGCCCATCAGCGTGCCCGTGGTGCCCAGCCCCGCGACGAAGTGGGTGATCTCCGGCAGGTCGGCGAGGATCTCCGGTCCGGTGCCCTCGTAGTGCGCGGCAGCGTTGGCGGGGTTGCCGTACTGGTAGAGCATCACCCAGTCGGGATGCTCGTCGGCCAGCTGCTTGGCCAGGGCGACGGCGGTGTTCGATCCGCCCTCGGCAGGCGAGAAGATGATCTTCGCCCCGTAGAGCTCCAGCAGCTGGCGTCGTTCGATCGACGTGTTCTCCGGCATCACGCAGATCATCTGGTAGCCCTTGATCAGCGCGGCCATGGCCATCGAGATGCCGGTGTTGCCGCTCGTCGGCTCCATGATCGTCGCGCCGGGACGCAGCAGCCCGTCCCGCTCGGCCTGCTCGATCATCCGCAGCGCCGGGCGGTCCTTGATGGATCCCGTCGGGTTGCGGTCCTCGAGCTTGGCCCACAGCCGGACGTGCGGCGGGTCGGCCTCGGTCGCCGGGTCGTCCCACTGCGGTGAGAGCTTCGGCAAGCCCACCAAGGGCGTCTTGCCGAGCGCGTCGAGCAGCGAGTCGTAGCGCATCGTCGGCCTCCCGCTCATCCGCCGGCGACGGCGGGCAGGATCGTCACCGAGTCACCGTCGGCGATCTCGGTGGCCAGCCCGCCGGAGAAGCGCACGTCCTCGTCGTTGACGTAGACGTTGACGAAGCGGTGCAGCTTCTCGCCGTCGACGATGCGCTCGGTGATGCCCGAGTAGTTCGACTCGAGGTCGTCGATCACGGCCTTGAGCGTGCTGCCGTTGGCGCTGACCCGCTTCTCGCCGCCGGTGTGGGTGCGCAGGATGGTGGGGATGGAGACCTGGACGGACATGTGAAGCTCTCCTCTGATCGGGATTAGTACTGGTCGACGATGGTGACGGGCTCTTCGGTGACCACGCCGTCGACGATGCGGTAGCTCCGTAGCTCGTGCTGCTCGGGATCACGGGTCGAGACGAGCACGTAGTGGGCGTCCGGCTCGGAGGCGAAGCTGACGTCGGTCCGGCTGGGGTACGCCTCGGTGGCGGTGTGCGAGTGGTAGACGACGATCGGCGCCTCGTCGGCGTCGTCCATCGCCCGCCACACCTTGAGCTGTTCCCCGGAATCGAAGCGATAGAACGTCGGCGAGCGCTCGGCGTTGACCATCTGGATGAACCGCTCGGGCCGGTCGGAACCCTCGGGCCCGGCGAGCACGCCGCACGCCTCGTCGGGATGGTCGGCGCGGGCATGGCCCACCATCGCCTCGACCAGGTCTCGACGGATGGTCAGCACGTCAGGCGGGTCCCTTCTGCTTCTTCCCCGTCGCTTCGCTCACCCCGTGGTTGGCGAACGCTCCCGGCAACACGTCACGGTAGGTCGGTATTCCGGCAACTGCCTCGGCGGCGAGCACGCCGACCATGACGGCATTGGCCAGACAGTCGGCCGCCGCGGCGCCGACCAGCGTCGCCAGCCTGGTCTCCGGCGACATCGCCGCGGGGGTGTCGGAGGCGGGGGCGATCTCCACCGCACCGGTCGACAGCGCGAACACGGTGTCGCCGTCGAGCGGAGTGTGCGCGGGTCGGATGGTGCGCGCGAATCCGTCCTGCGCGGCCACCGCGACGCGCTTGCAGGCCGCCTTGCCAAGCGCGGCGTCGGTCACGACGACGGCGATCGTGGTGTTCAGTGGCGACAGCTCGGCGTCGCGCGCCGACAGCGCCGCGACCTGCTCGGCCGGCGGCGGGGTCAATCCGAACTCGGCGATCAGGTCCGCCATCCACGGCAGCCCGGTCGCGGGGTCGACGACGTTGCCCGCCGCGTTGACCGCAACGATGGCACCGACTGTGACCCCGATGTCGTCGAGGGTCGTCGATGCGGTGCCGAGGCCGCCCTTGAGGACGCCGGCCCTGGCCCCGACACCCGCGCCGACGGTGCCGGTCGGCACGTCGACACCGGCCGCGTTCGCCGCGGCGAACCCGAACTCGGAGGTGGGGCGGCACTGCCAACCGCCGACGGGCAGGTCGAAGATGACGGCGGCGGGAACGATCGGTACCAGCCCGCCGTCCATCGCCACGCCGCGGTCGTGCTGTTCGAGCCACTGCATGACGCCGTCGGCGGCGGCGAGGCCGTAGGCGCTACCGCCGGTCAGGACGACGGCATCGACGAAGCGCACGCTGTTGGCCGGATCGAGCAGGTCGGTCTCCCTGGTGCCGGGCGCGCCCCCTCGAACGTCGACGGCGCCGGTCGTGCCGGGCGGCAACAGCACGACGGTGGTGCCGCAGGCCCAGCCCGCACCCAGGGTGGCATCGGGATCGAGACGGTGGTGGTTGCCGACGCGGACGCCGGAGACATCGGTGATCGACCCCCGGCGATGTCGGCGCGATTCCGTTCGCCCCGAGACGGTTTGCGCGCCGGAATCGTCCATCACCGCTTGCCCATCAGCCCGAGGACCAGGTATTCCTGCAGCACCGTGAGCCACTGGTACACGTCGAGGTGGCCGGCCATCGGATGCTCGGCGGGCAGGTGGTCGGGACCGTCGGGGCCGATCTCGAGCATCGTGCCGAGTGCCAGCCGAATGTCGTTGACGCATGCGGCCCAGCTGTGCGCGTCGTCCTCGCTGATCTCGAACCGGCCGCCACCGGCCGGCAGCGTGTCCAGCAACCGTTGTCCCGCATGACGTTTGGCCTCGATGATGGCCGGCTCGTGCAAACTGCGCAGCGCGCTGTTGAGGCTGTCGGCTGCTCCCGACCCGGCCGGGTGGTCGTGCTGCGGCCGGAAGAAGTCGGGCAGCAGCCGCAGCATGGTGTCATCCTCGGGCGGCTGCGAGTGGCCGGTGCGCATACCGGTCAGTTCCTCGAGTTCGTCTGTGGGAGAAGAGTTCTCGCGATCGACCAGCATGTCCATCAGCGAGTTGACCAGGCTCTGCAGCAACGTTGCCTCGTGCGCCGCCAGGGCGGACCGAAAGCGCGTACCCTCAGCGGTTTCCATACGCTTCCACTTGCGCACGCCATGTACTCCCGAGGCTCAGCGGTCCTGCTGCATGGTGGCCCACAGGCCAGCCGCATGCAGCTTGGTGACGTCGATCTCCATGGACTCCCGGCTTCCGGCGGACACCACGGCCTTGCCCTCCTCGTGCACCTGCAGCATGAGCTTGGTGGCGTGCGGCTCGCTGTACCCGAACAGCTTCTGGAACACGTAGGTCACATACGACATCAGGTTCACCGGATCGTCCCACACCAGCGTCACCCACGGACTGTCGGTGGCATCGACCACCTCGGCGTCTCGTTCCTCGCGGGTCCCCGGTTGTGTCCGCGCCGGTGTAACCATGCCGCCAAGAATAGACGGGCGAACCCCGACCGTCCGAACCGCTACGGTTGCCCCTGTGAGTTCCGACGAGCGCGTGCGCGAGGAGTATCGCGAGGAGTGTGCAGCGACGGCCCTGCTCACCGACAAGTACGAACTGACGATGCTCGCCGCAGCACTGCGCGACGGTACCGCTCATCGGAAGACCACCTTCGAGGTGTTCGCCCGGCGCCTGCCCGAGGGCAGGCGATACGGCATCGTTGCAGGCACGGGACGGTTCCTGGAAGCCTTGCCCCAGTTCAGGTTCAACGACGCCGACCTGGAACTGCTGTCGGACTTCCTCGACGCCGACACGCTGGGGTATCTGGCCGACTACCAATTCAACGGTGACGTCGATGGATATGGCGAGGGTGAGCTGTATTTCCCCGGCTCACCCGTGCTGTCGGTGCACGGGACGTTCGCCGAGTGCGTGCTGCTGGAGACGCTGGCACTGTCCATCCTCAACCACGACTGCGCCATCGCCTCGGCAGCCGCCCGCATGGTCAGCGCCGCCGAGGGCCGCCCCCTGATCGAGATGGGCTCGCGGCGCACCCACGAGCGGGCCGCCGTGGCGGCGGCCCGCGCGGCCTACCTCGCCGGATTCTCGGGATCGTCGAACCTGGAGGCCCAGCGCCGCTACGGAGTGCCCGCACTCGGCACCAGCGCACACGCCTTCACGCTGCTGCACACCTCCGCCGACGGCCCCGACGAGCAGGCCGCGTTCCGGGCTCAGGTCGACGCCCTCGGCGTCGGGACCACCCTGCTGGTCGACACCTACGACATCAGCACCGGCGTGGCCAACGCCGTCGCCGTCGCCGGCCCCGAGCTCGGCGCCGTCCGCATCGACTCCGGTGACCTCGGAGTGCTGGCCCGCCAGGTGCGCGACCAGCTCGACGCGCTCGGCGCGGTGAACACCGGCATCGTGGTGACCAGTGATCTCGACGAGTTCGCGATCGCGGCGCTGCGCGCCGAACCCGTCGACTCCTACGGGGTCGGCACCTCGCTGGTTACCGGGTCGGGTGCGCCGACGGCCAGCATGGTCTACAAGCTCGTCGAGGTCGACGGGGTTCCCGTGGCCAAGCGCAGCAGCCACAAGGAGTCCCACGGTGGCCGCAAGCAGGCCCACCGGCTGGCCAAGCCGACGGGCACCATCGTCGAGGAGGTCGTACACCTGGCCGGTCAGCCCCCGGCCGACGTCGACGGGCTGGTCGCGACGGCGCTGACGCATCCGCTGGTGCGCTCCGGTGACGTGGTCGCCGACCTGTCGCTTGGCCCGGCCCGCGAACGCGTCGCCGCGGGCCTGCAGAGCCTGCCGTGGGACGGTTTGAAGCTCTCGCGCGGCGAGGCCGCGATCCCCACCCGCATGGTCGACGCCACGCGCCAGGCCTGAGGAGGAGACACGGGCGGGGTCAGGGAGCTACTGGACAAGGCCGTCGCCGCACTCGGCGGCGCCGAGCGCAGTGGCCAGATCGAGATGGCCGAGGCGGTCGATCACGCCTTCACCAGCGGTGAGCACCTCGCCGTTCAGGCAGGCACCGGCACGGGCAAGTCGCTGGCCTACCTGGTGCCCGCGATCAAGCACGCCATGGAGCGGGCCGAGCCGGTGGTGATCTCGACCGCCACGATCGCCCTGCAGCGCCAGCTGTTCGACCGCGACCTGCCGCGGCTCTCCGATGCGCTGGCCAAGGAGATGTCGCGGCGTCCGGAGTTCGCCCTGCTGAAGGGCCGCGGAAACTACCTGTGCCTGAACAAGGTTCACAACGGTTCAGCCGAAGCGGGCGAGGATCTGCCGCAGGACGAGCTGTTCGACGCCGTGGCGACCACCGCGCTGGGGCGCGACGTCAAGCGCCTCGTCGAGTGGGCGTCGGACACCGAGACCGGCGATCGCGACGAGGTCGTCCCCGGTGTCGCCGACCGGTCCTGGAGCCAGGTCAGCGTCTCCGCACGGGAGTGCATGGGCGCCGCACGCTGCCCCTACGGCGCCGACTGCTTCGCCGAGAAGGCCAGGGGCAAGGCCGGCACGGCCGACGTGGTCGTCACCAATCACGCCCTGCTGGCGATCGACGCGATCTCGGAGGTCAACGTGCTTCCCGAGCATCAGCTGCTGGTGGTCGACGAAGCCCACGAACTCGTCGACCGAGTGACCAGCGTGGCGACCGGCGAACTGTCGGCGGCCACCCTCGGCGTCGCGGTCCGCCGCTCGGCCCGGCTCGTCGACTCCGAACTAGTCGAACGCCTCGAGGCCGCGACGGCCACGCTGTCGTCGGCGATCCACGACGGCGAGCCGGGCCGCAAGGACGTCCTCGACGAGGAGATGGCCACCTATCTGACCGTGGTGCGGGACGCGGCCGACCGGGTCCGCTCGGCCATCGACACCGCGCCGGCCGATCCCAAGGCGGCGGCGGCCAGGACCGAGGCAGTGACCGCGCTCAACGACGTCAGCGACACCGCCACGCGCATCCTGTCCTCGTTCGGTCCGGCGATCCCCGACCGCACCGACGTGGTGTGGCTCGACCACGAGGAGAATAGGGGCAACAAGCGGGCGATTCTGCGCGTTGCGCCGCTGTCGGTGGCGATGCTGTTGCGCAACAGGCTCTTCGAGCAGTCGACGGTGATCCTGACCTCGGCGACGTTGACGATCGGCGGAGCGTTCGACGCGATGGCGCGGTCCTGGGGCCTGGCCGGCGCGGAGGCACCCAATTGGAAGGGCATCGACGTCGGATCGCCCTTCGCCCACGGCAAGTCGGGCATCCTCTACGTCGCCGCCCACCTGCCGCCACCCGGACGCGACGGCACCGGGTCGGCGGAGCAACTCGACGAGATCGAGAGTCTCATCACCGCCGCGGGCGGTCGCACGCTTGGCCTGTTCTCCTCGATGCGCGCGGCGAAGGCGACGGCCGAGGCAATGCGCAGCCGCCTGGACACTCCGGTGCTGTGCCAGGGCGAGGACACCACCTCGGCACTGGTCCGCCGCTTCGCCGCCGACCACGCGACGACGCTGTTCGGCACGCTGTCGCTGTGGCAGGGCGTCGACGTGCCCGGCCCGTCGCTGTCGCTGGTGCTGATCGACCGGATTCCGTTCCCCCGTCCCGACGATCCGCTGATCACGGCCCGCCAGCGCGCCATCGCGGCCCACGGTGGCAACGGGTTCATGGCGGTCGCCGCCAGCCACGCGGCGCTGCTGCTGGCGCAGGGCGCCGGACGGTTGCTGCGCGGCGTGGACGACCGGGGCGTCGTCGCGGTGCTGGACTCCCGCATGGCCACCGCGCGCTACGCCGGGTTCCTGCGCGCGTCGCTGCCGCCGTTCTGGGCGACCACCGACCCCGCCCGCGTGCGGCAGGCGCTGGAGCGGTTGCGCAGCGGCTGAGTCCCGAAGTTGGGTTTGGGGTTTACCGCGTTCACTATCCTGGCCTGCAACTTCACGTGCGTGCCGTACCGGCCGCCGGCGGATGCGAAAGGGCGGCGGCGATGAACCGACGGCACCTCGTTGGCGGCGCCCTGGCGGCGGTCGCCGCATTGTTAGTGACGTCGTGTGCGACCACCGTGGGTGGCAAACCCGTCTCGGTATTCGCCAACCCGTTCAGCGTGGCCGGCATGCCCGCGGTGAACGGTCCCACCGGTCTGCGCAGCGACGCCGAACGCCCGTCGCGCACGGTCGAGAACACCGACGGCGGCGCGATCGACGTGCTCGCCGCCAGTGCGGTCAGCGACATCGAGGAGTTCTGGGCCGCCCATTTCGGCGAGGAGTTCCACGGCCAGTTCACCCCCGTGCAGGCGCTCGTCTCCTGGGACTCCACGGAGTACGACCCCGTCGAGTTCTGCGGGGATGACGTGCAGGGACTGGTGAACGCGGGTTACTGCGGTGACGACAACACCATCGGCTGGGATCGCGGTCAGCTGCTGCCGCAGCTACGCGACGCCAACGGCGACATGGCGGTGACCATGGTGCTGGCCCACGAGTACGGGCACTCAGTCCAGCGCCTGGCCAAGCTGGTCGGCGAACGGACGCCGACCCTTGTCGGGGAGCAACAGGCCGACTGTCTGGCGGGGGTGTACATGCGCTGGGTCGCCGAGGGGCACTCGCCCCGCTTCACCCTGAGCACCGGCGACGGACTCAACAATCTGCTGGCGGCGATGATCGCGTTCCGCGACCCCCTGCTGACCGAGAGCGACGCCGAGGCCGGCGAGGACGAACACGGTTCGGCATTCGAACGGGTCTCGGCCTTCCAGTTCGGCTTCACCGACGGGGCGGCGTCCTGCGCCACGATCGACCTCGCGGAGATCGAGCAACGCCGAGGCGACCTCCCGGTCCTGCTGCCCGACGATCAGACCGGTGAACTCCCGGTCACCCACGAGTCGGTGCAGTCCATCGTCGACGCCATGGACATCGCCTTCTCCCCCGCAGACGCACCGAAGCTCAGCTTCGCCCGGTCGGACTGCCCGGACGCCCGGTCCGGTGCTCCCGCCTCGTACTGCCCGGCGACCAACACCATCACCGCCGACCTGCCTGCGCTACAGAAACTCGGGGCACAGTCGGCAGCCGACGGTTCGGTGGTGACGGGCGACAACACCGCCTACTCGGTGGTGGTGTCGCGCTTCATGCAGGCGATGCAGCACGAGCGCGGCGGCGTGACACTCGACGACGCAAAGGCGGCGCTGCGCACCGCGTGCCTCACGGGGGTCGCGACGGTGGCGATGACCAAGAACATCACCACCCCCAGCGGTGAGACCATCGCGCTGACCGCGGGCGACGTCGACGAGGCGATCTCGGGCATCCTCGTCAACGGCCTGGTCGCCAGCGACGTCAACGGCGACTCGGTGCCGTCGGGGTTCTCCCGCATCGACGCCTTCCGGGTGGGAGTGCTCGGCGACGAGGACCGCTGCTTCAAGCGCTTCGACTGACCCGCGCCAGAATCGCTCACGTCAGACGGTGGGAAGGCGCATGACGAAGCCCGCCTCCAGCGCCACCCACAGCGCCCCGTCGGGTCCGATCGCCATCCCGTGCGGTTCGCTGCCCGCGGGCAGGTCGACGAGCCCGGCCTCTCCATCGGCCGACACCCGCGCGATCTGATCGGCACCCCACAGGCTCACCCACACCCCACCCGCGGGATCGGCGACGACGGCGTGCGGCTTGCCGGGCAGGTCCAGTTCCTGCATCGCCTCGTTCATCGGGATGCGGCCCACCTTGTCGGCCTGGATGGCGGTGAACCACACCGCGTCGTCGTGAGTGCCCGCGATGCCGACGGGCCCCGCGCGCGGCGTCGGGATGGTGCGCAGGGTGACCTCACCGCGGTCCAGCCTGCCGATGGCGTTGGCCTGGTTCAGCGTGAACCACAGCGCGCCGTCCGGACCCGTGGTGATCATCGACGGCGCCCCGCCGGGTGCGGCCTCCTCGGTGACGGTGCCGTCGAGGCCGATCCGACCGACCACCCCGGTCCCCATCGCCGTGAACCACATCGCGCGGTCCGGCCCGGCGGTGATGCCGAATGGCGCACTGCCCGAACGCAACTCGAATGCGCTGAGCTCGCCCCGGGTGGAGATCCGGCCGATTCGGTCGTCCCCGGCGCGGGTGAACCACAGCGCCCCGTCCGGCCCGGCGGCGATGATCGACGGCCGGGCTCCCTCGGCAACCGGGTAGACCTCGAGACCGCCGTCCGGGGCGACCCGAGCGATGGCGCCGCGGTGCACCAGCGTCACCCACATCGCGCCGTCGGAGCCGGCGGCCAGCGCATAGGGGCCCCCATCGACGGGGACCTCGAAGATGCGGCTCACGCGAGCGCGACGAGACCCAGCTCGTCGTTGGCAGCGAGCAGCCGGTGGTGCGGCAGCACCCGCACGGTGTAGCCGACGCGACCGGCGACGGGAAGCGGCGTCGTGGTCGAGAAGATCTCGTTGCCGTCGCTGGAGCCCGTGTGGGTCATCTGGACGGTGGCGGGGTGAAGCAGCACGTCACCGTCGTCCACCCGGCCGACGACGGCCTGCACGACTACCTCGTCGGGTCGCAGGCCCGCCAGGTGCACGGTGGCGGTCAGCGTCAGCTCCGAGCCAAGCAGCGGCGTGTCGGGCAGCCCATAGCTGTCGACGTCGGCGACTGCGACCTTCGGCCAGGCGGCGCGCGCACGTTCGCAGTACGCCGCCAATTCGATGGCCGCACCGAAGGGCACGCCGTCGACTTCCTCGATCGTGCGACGCAGCGACCGTGCCGCGGGGACGTAATACCTCTCGGTGTAGTCGCGCACCATGCGCGACGCGAGCACCTTGGGGCCCAGCGCCTGCAAGGTGTGCCGCACCATCTCCATCCAGCGCTGCGGCACGCCGTGTTCGTCGCGCTCGTAGAACTTGGTGGTGACCGACTTCTCGAGCAGGTGGTACAGGGCGGCGGCCTCGATGTCGTCGCGGCGCGCCTCGTCGGCCAGGCCGTCGGCGGTGGGGATCTCCCAGCCGTTCTCGCCGTCGTACCACTCGTCCCACCACCCGTCGCGGATCGACAGGTTCAGGCCGCCGTTGAGCGCGCTCTTCATGCCGGACGTGCCGCACGCCTCCAGTGGCCGCAGCGGATTGTTCAGCCACACGTCGCAACCCCAGTAGAGGAACCGCGCCATCGACATGTCGTAGTCGGGCAGGAACGCGATGCGGTGCCGCACCTCGGGCCTGTCCGCGAAGCGCACGATCTGCTGGATCAGAGCCTTGCCACCGTCGTCGGCGGGGTGTGACTTGCCGGCCACGATCAGCTGCACCGGCCGCTCGTCGTCGAGCAGCAGCCGCTCCAGGCGCTCGGGATCACGCAGCATCAGCGTCAAGCGCTTGTAAGTCGGCACCCGCCGGGCGAACCCCACGGTGAGCACCCCGGGGTCGAAGGCGGTTGCAATCCAACCCAATTCGGCTTCCGAAGCCCCCCGCTCCAGGCATGACCTGCGCAGCCGCGCCCGCACGTCGCCGATGAGCAGTTCGCGCAGCTGCGACCTGATCCACCACAGATGGCCGGGATCGACCTCCTGCAGACGCTGCCAGGTCTCCGGTTCGCTCAGCGAGCCGAGGTCGTCGCTGCCGAGCAGCTCGCGGCCCAGTGCGATCCACTGCGGCGCGGCCCACGTCGGACCATGCACGCCGTTGGTGATCGACCCGATCGGCACCTCGTCCTCGTCGAATCCCGGCCACAGCTCGTTGAACATGCCCCTGCTGACACGCCCGTGCAGCAGCGACACCCCGTTCGCCCGCTGCGCCAGCCGCAGTCCCATGTGGGCCATGTTGAACTTCGTCGGGTCGTCCTCGGCGCCGAAGCCGACGATCCGATCCAGCGGGACACCCGGCAGCAGCGTGGAGCCTCCGCCCGGCCCCCCGCCGAAGTACCGCTGCACCATCTCCACCGGGAACCGGTCGATCCCCGCCGGGACCGGCGTGTGCGTGGTGAACACCGTGCTGGAGCGCACCACCGTGAGCGCGGTGTCGAAGTCCAGGCCGCCGTCGGTGACCAGCTCACGAATCCGCTCCACGCCGAGGAAGCCGGCGTGGCCCTCGTTCATGTGGAAGACCTGCGGCTCGGGCAGCCCCTCCACCGCGGTGAACGCCCGGATCGCCCGGATGCCACCGATCCCCGCGAGGAGCTCCTGCCTGATGCGGTGCTCCTGATCGCCGCCGTACAGCCGGTCGGTGACCGAACGCAGCTCGTGCTCGTTCTCCGGAATGTCGGAATCCAGGAGCAGCAACGGAATTCGCCCGACCTGGGCGATCCACACCCTGGCGTTCAGCTGGCCGGCATCGGGCATCGCCAGACTCACCAGCACGGGTGCTCCCGCCGCATTCGTGAGCAGGCGCAGCGGTAGGCCCTGCGGATCCAGCGACGGATACTCCTCGTGCTGCCAGCCGTCGGCGGTCAGCGACTGCCGGAAGTACCCCGAGCGGTAGTACAGGCCCACCGCGATCAGGGGCAGCCCCAGATCGGACGCGGACTTGAGGTGATCGCCGGCCAGGATGCCCAGACCCCCGGAGTAGTTCGGCAACACCTCGGCGACGCCGAACTCCATCGAGAAGTACGCGATGCCGGTCGGCCAGGGCGTCTCCCCAGCCTCCTCCGCGTGCGCGGCCTGCATCTGCTGATACCACATCGGCCGGGTCAGGTACGCGTCGAGCGCGTCGGCCAACTCGTCGAGCCGAGCGAGGAATCCGGCATCGCCAGCAAGCTCGTCGAGGCGCCTGGGACTGACCCCGCCGAGCAGCGCCACCGGGTCCTGTCCCAACTGGTCCCACAGTTCGGAATCGATTGTGGCGAAGAGCTCTTGCGTCGGCGTGTCCCACGACCACCGCAGGTTGATCGACAGCCTCTCCAGGGCTGCGAGACGCTCGGGCAGATGGGCACGGACGGTGAACCGACGGAGGGCCTTCACGTGCAGTCACCTTACTGACCGGACGACGTCACGGACGAGCACCGCGAAGACTGCATCCCGCCCATGGGGTTGAGGCGGACACTACGGTGGGTATAGCTCGCGACAGGGCAAGCAAGCAGACGAGAGTCCACGGCCGGGCCGTGGGCGTAAGGAGCAGTGGTGGCCGGTCGTATCGAGATCGATGACGTCGCGCCAGTGGTTTCCAACGGCCGATACCCCGCCAAGGCAGTGGTCGGTGAAGTGCTACCGATCTCGGCCGTGGTGTGGCGCGAGGGCCACGACGCCGTGTCGGCGACGCTGGTGGTCCGCTATCACGGCACCGCCTACCCCGAGCTGGCCGCCGCACCCGCGGCCCTGGCGACGTCGCACGTGGAGGCCGTCCCCATCGAAGAGGTGATCGGCGGGACGCAGCGGGTCAAGGTGCAGCGCCTGCCGATGGCCCCCGGTCGGGAACCGGACCACTTCCATGGTCAGTTCGTGCCCGACGCGGTGGGTCTATGGACGTTCCGCGTCGACGGCTGGGGCGACCCGATCGCCACCTGGCGCAAGAACGTGACGGCAAAACTGGAGGCCGGCCAGGGCGAGTCGGAGCTGAACAACGATCTGCTGGTCGGCGCGCAGCTGTTCGAGCGAGCGGCCACCGGTGTGCCCCGCCAGGACCGCTACCCGCTGATCGAGGCGGCGGCGCGGCTGCGTGAGCCTGGCGACCCGTTCGTCCGCGCCGGTGCCGCGCTCGCCCCGGAGGTCGCCGAGCTGCTGCACGACTATCCGCTGCGCGAGCTGGTGAGCCGCGGCGAGCAGCACGGGGTGTGGGTCGACCGGCCGCTCGCCCGCTTCAGCTCCTGGTACGAGATGTTCCCGCGGTCCACCGGCGGCTGGGATGGCGACGGAAAGCCGGTGCACGGGACGTTCGCCACCGCGAGCAAGGCACTGCCGCGCATCGCCAACATGGGCTTCGACATCGTGTACCTGCCGCCGATCCACCCGATCGGCAAGGTCCACCGCAAGGGCCGGAACAACAGCGTCACCGCCGCGCCCACCGACGTGGGATCACCCTGGGCGATCGGCAGCGACGAAGGCGGTCACGACGCCGTACACCCCGATCTCGGCACCATCGAGGACTTCGACGACTTCGTCTCCGAGGCTCGTCGACAGGGGCTCGAGGTGGCGTTGGACTTGGCCCTGCAGTGCGCGCCGGACCACCCGTGGGCCAAGGCGCACCCCGAGTGGTTCACCGTCCTGCCCGACGGCACGATCGCGTATGCGGAGAACCCGCCGAAGAAGTACCAGGACATCTATCCGATCAACTTCGACAACGACCCCGCCGGCATCTACGCCGAGGTGCTGCGCGTGGTGCGGTTCTGGGTCTCCCACGGCGTCAAGGTCTTTCGGGTCGACAACCCGCACACCAAGCCGCCGAACTTCTGGGCCTGGCTGATCGGCGAGGTCAAGAACGACGATCCCGACGTACTCTTCCTGGCCGAGGCCTTCACCCGCCCCGCCCGGTTGTTCGGATTGGCCAAGCTCGGCTACACGCAGTCCTACACCTACTTCACCTGGCGAACCGCCAAGTGGGAGCTGGTGGAGTTCGGCGAGCAGATCGCCGAGCACGCCGACTACGCGCGGCAGAGCCTGTGGGTCAACACCCCCGACATCCTGCACGAAAGCCTGCAGCACGGCGGTCCTGGCATGTTCGCCATCCGTGCCGCGATGGCGGCCACCATGAGTCCGACCTGGGGCGTCTACTCGGGTTACGAACTCTTCGAGCACGAAGCCGTCCGTGAGGGCAGCGAGGAGTATCTGAACTCGGAGAAGTACGAGCTGCGTCCCCGGGACTTCGAGGCCGCCCTGGCCTCGGGGTACTCCCTGGAGCCGTTCCTGACCCGGCTCAACGAGATTCGCAAGCTGCACCCGGCATTGAGCCAGCTGCGCACCATCGAGTTCCACGCAATCGACAACGACGCCCTGCTGGCGTACAGCAAGTTCGATCCGGTCAGCGGCGACTGCGTGCTCGTGGTGGTCACGCTCAACGCCTTCGGACCGGAGGAAGGCACCCTGTGGCTCGACATGGCTGCCCTCGGCATGTCCGACGACGACCGCTTCTGGGTGCGTGACGAGATCACCGGTGACGAATACCAGTGGGGCCGAGCCAATTACGTTCGCCTCGAACCCGCGCGATCGATCGCTCACATCCTGAACATGCCGCAAATACCAACCGAGAAGCGGCTAGAGCTGCTGCGGAGGGAATGAACACATGACCCGCACGAACGACGTCACCAGCACCAACCTACGACCGGACGAGGGTGAGCTGTCGCGGCTGCTGTCCGGCACCCACCACGATCCGCACGCGATCCTGGGCGCCCACGAGTACGCCGACCACACCGTCATCCGCGTCCTTCGCCCGAATGCTCGCGAGGTCGTGGCGCTGATCGGCACCGATCGGTATGCGTTCAGCCACGTCGAGGACGCCCTATTCGCCGTCGCCGTCCCGTTCACGGGTTTGATCGACTACCGCCTCGAAGTCAGCTATCCGGACGGTCACGTCCACACCGTCGCCGACCCCTACCGGTTCCTGCCCACCCTCGGGGAGGTCGATCTGCACTTGTTCGCCGAGGGCCGCCACGAGCGGCTGTGGGAGGTGCTCGGTGCGCACCCGCGCAGCTACAGCACGGCCGACGGCCCCGTCGACGGCGTCTCCTTCGCCGTGTGGGCGCCGAATGCCAAGGGCGTCAGCTTGATCGGCGACTTCAACCACTGGAGCGGTATCGACGCGCCGATGCGCACGCTTGGCTCGACGGGCGTGTGGGAACTGTTCTGGCCCGGCTTCCCCGCCGACGGTCTCTACAAGTTCCGGGTGCACGGCGCCGACGGCGTCACCACCGAGCGTGCCGACCCGATGGCCTTCGCCGCCGAGGTCCCGCCGCAGCGCGCCTCCCGCGTCACCAAGAGCGACTTCACCTGGGGTGACACCGACTGGATGACCCAGCGCGCGCTGCGCAACCCGGTGTTCGAACCCATGAGCACCCTCGAGGTGCACCTCATGTCGTGGCGCCCCGGGTTGACCTATCGCGAATTGGCCACCCAGCTCACCGATTACGTCGTCGAGCAGGGCTTCACCCACGTGGAGCTGCTGCCGGTCGCCGAGCATCCGTTCGGCGGCTCTTGGGGCTACCAGGTCACCTCCTACTACGCGCCGACCTCACGGCTCGGCACGCCCGACGACTTCCGCCATCTCGTCGACGCACTGCACCGGGCCGGCATCGGGGTCATCGTCGACTGGGTGCCCGCCCACTTCCCGAAGGACGCCTGGGCTCTGGGGCGGTTCGACGGGACCCCGCTCTACGAGCATTCGGACCCGCGCCGTGGCGAGCAACTCGACTGGGGCACGTACGTCTTCGACTTCGGCCGCCCCGAGGTTCGCAACTTCCTGGTGGCCAACGCCCTGTACTGGCTGCAGGAGTTCCACATCGACGGCCTGCGCGTGGACGCCGTGGCGTCGATGCTGTACCTGGACTACTCACGGCCCGAGGGCGGCTGGACGCCCAACATCCACGGCGGCCGGGAGAACCTCGAGGCGGTGCAGTTCCTTCAGGAGATGAACGCCACCGTGCACAAGGCCACGCCAGGCATCGTGACCATCGCCGAGGAGTCGACGTCGTGGCCCGGTGTCACCCGCCCGACGAACCTTGGCGGACTTGGCTTCTCGATGAAGTGGAACATGGGCTGGATGAACGACACGCTGGCGTTCATGCAGCGCGACCCGATTCACCGCAGCTACCACCACCACGAGCTGACGTTCTCCCTGTTGTACGCGTTCAGTGAGAACTTCGTCCTGCCCATCAGCCACGACGAGGTCGTGCACGGCAAGGGCACGCTCTGGGGCCGGATGCCCGGCGGCGACCACCAGAAGGCGGCGGGGGTGCGCAGCCTTCTGGCCTACCAGTGGGCACACCCCGGCAAGCAGCTGCTGTTCATGGGTCAGGAATTCGGCCAGCGCGCCGAATGGTCCGAGGAGCGCGGCGTCGACTGGTTCCAGCTCGACGAGAATTCGTTCTCCGGCGGCATCAAGCGGATGGTCGCCGACGTCAACGAGATCTACCGGACCCGCCGCGCCCTGTGGTCCCGCGATTCGAGCCACGAGGGGTATTCGTGGATCGATGCCAACGACTCGGCCAACAACGTGCTCAGCTTCATGCGCTACGGCGACGATGGCTCGATGATGGCGTGCGTCTACAACTTCTCCGGGTCCGAGCACAGCCCGTACCGGCTTGGCCTGCCGCACACCGGCACGTGGCGTGAGGTGCTCAACACCGACGCGACGATCTACAACGGTGCGGGCGCCGGCAACTTCGGCGCGGTCGAGGCGACCGCCGATCCGTGGCATGGCCGTCCCGCCTCTGCCGAGATGGTGCTGCCGCCGCTCGCGGCGCTGTGGTTCGAGCCCGCCTGACCCCCTCCCCCGCGAGCAGACGCGAAGTGCCCTCGATCACGTCGATCGAGGGTAACTTGCGTCTGCTCGGCGAAGCGAGCGCCTAGTACAGCGCGTTGGCGAGGTTGCGCCGCCCCGCGATGACCCGCGGGTCGTCCTGCGGGAACAGCTCGAACAACTCGATCAGCCGAGTCCGCACCCGGGTGCGGTCGTCGCCGGCGGTGCGGCGCACCAGCGCGGTCAGGCGGTCGAACGCCGCGGTGGCGAGGTCCTGGGTCACCTCGACGTCTGCTGCTGCGAAGGCGGCGTCGATGTCGTTGGGGGCGGCATCCGCGTTGGCGATGGCATCCGCCGAGTGCGCCGTCGCGCGCTGCAGGAATGCGATCTGTCGCAGGGCGTCCTTGGCCTCGGCATGGTTCGGATCGGCATCCAGGAGCGCCTGGTAGGCGGCCAGCGCGCCGTCGAAGTCACCCTCGTCCCACAGGGAACGGGCGCGCTCGAGCTCGGGGTCGGCCTGTTCCTCACCCTCGGCGGGTTGGCCACCGGCCAGCTTGCCCGCGGTCGCGTTGAGCAGCGAGTCCACCCATCGGCGCAGCTGATCGGGGGGTTGCACACCCTCGAAGCTCGAGATCGGCTGGCCGCCGGCGACGGCCACGACCGTCGGCACGGCCTGCACGCCGAACACCTGAGCCACCCGGGGTGCGGTGTCGACGTTCACCGTCGCCAGCGCCCACTTGCCGCCATCGGCTGCCGCCAGCGAGGCGAGTACGTCGCCGAGCTGCACGCTGGCGTCGCTGCGGGGCGTCCACAGCAGCACCACGACGGGCACCTGATTGGACCGGGCGAGCACCTCGGCTTCGAGGTTCGCCTCGGTGATGTCGAGGCCGACGGGGGCGCCGCCGGCGGCACCCTCCCGTGAAGGCGGTGGCTGCTTGAGCGCCGAGAGGTCAACCGCACCGGCCAGCGCGGGGCCGACGGGAGGTCGTGGACGTGTCACGCCATCAAGTTTGTCACGTCGTTTCGGCGACCGGTGGAGTGGCCACGGGAGCACCCGTCGCACCGAGACGTCCGGTGCGCTCGGCCCAGATGAGGAAGATCACGCTGCCGAGCGGCACGATGCTGCCCAGCAACGCCGAGAACCAGGTCGACGCCGACCATGCGAACGCCAGGCCGACCAATACCGCGGTGACGATGAACGCGATGAAGACCAGGCCATGCGCCATGCCGAAGATCTTCACGCCGACCTCGGTGCGGGAAGTGGCGAGGTACTTGAAGTACATCCCCACCAGCAGGCCGACCCAGCTGACGGCCTCGGCGAACGCGACGATCTTGAACCAGCCCGCAGCCTTGCTGCCATCGATGGTGCTTGCCATGGGCGCCATTGTGCCCGAACGCGCCGCCAGCTACTACACAGCGTCGTTGAGTATGGCCTTCGTCAGGGCCGGCGCAGGATGAGTGCGTCGCCCTGCCCGCCGGCGCCGCACAGCGCGGCGACGGCGTATCCCGAGCCGCGACGAGCCAGCTCCAGCGCGGCATGCAGCGTGATGCGCGCACCGGACATCCCGATCGGGTGACCGATCGCGATGGCACCACCGTCGACGTTGACCTTGTCCCCGTCGATGCCGAGCTCCTTGGTCGAGGCCAGCGCGACCGCCGAGAACGCCTCGTTGATCTCGATCACGTCCAGCTGCTCCAAGGAGATGCCCTCCTTGGCGACGGCCTTCTTGATCGCATTCGCCGGCTGGCTCTGCAGCGTGGAGTCCGGGCCGGCGACCACGCCGTGGGCGCCGATCTCACACAGCCAGGTCAACCCGAGCTCCTGCGCCTTGGCCTTGCTCATCACCACCACCGCGCAGGCGCCGTCGGAGATCTGCGACGCAGAACCGGCGGTGATGGTGCCGTCCTTGCGGAACGCGGGCTTGAGCCCGGCCAACGACTCGGCGGTGGTGTTGGCGCGGATTCCCTCGTCGGTGGTGAATTCGATCGGGTCGCCCTTGCGCTGCGGGATCGACACCGGCACGACCTCGTCGGCGTACACACCGTCCTTCCACGCCGCGGCCGCGCGCTGATGCGACCGCGCCGCGAACTCGTCCTGCTCGGCCCGGCTGAACCGGTCGACGTCGTTGCGCTGCTCGGTCAGTGCGCCCATCGGCTGATCGGTGAACACGTCGTGCAGACCGTCGTAGGCCATGTGGTCGAGCACCTTGACGTCGCCGTACTTGTAACCGGCGCGGCTGTCCATCAGCAGGTGCGGGGCCTTGGTCATCGACTCCTGGCCACCGGCGACCACGACCTCGAACTCCCCGGCGCGGATCAGCTGATCGGCCAGCGCGATCGCATCGATCCCCGACAGACACATCTTGTTGATCGTCAGCGCCGGCACGTCCCAGCCGATGCCGCCGGCGACCGCCGCCTGACGCGCCGGCATTTGCCCTGCGCCGGCGGTGAGCACCTGACCCATGATCACGTACTCCACGGCAGAGGCCGCCACCCCGGCCTTCTGCAGCGCTCCCGCGATGGCGATGCCACCCAAGTCACTACCCGAGAAGTCCTTCAACGACCCCATCAGTTTGCCAACCGGCGTACGTGCTCCAGCAACGATCACCGATGTCGTCATGTCCTACCTCCGAAGGCGTTGATCCGGGGAATGTGTGGGTAATCACACTTACACATTCGTTCTAGTGAAGGTTACCGTGGCTAAATGACGACCGAGCATGTTGGTGCACGTCCCGCCCTGGCCAGTGCGCTGGTCACGGCGGTCGACCACGTCGGAATCGCCGTCCCCGACCTCGACGTCGCCATCAAGTGGTATCACGATCACCTCGGCATGATCGTCCTGCACGAAGAGGTCAACGACGACCAGGGCATCCGCGAGGCCATGCTCGCGGTGCGCGGTGCGCCCAAGGGCAGCACCCAGATCCAGCTCATGGCCCCGCTCGACGAGACGTCGACGATCGCCAAGTTCCTCGACAAGCGCGGTCCGGGCCTGCAGCAGTTCGCCTACCGCGTCAGCGACCTCGATGCGCTGTCCGCGCGGTTGCGGGAAGACGGCGTCCGGCTGATCTACGACGCGCCCCGGCGCGGCACGGCAAACTCGCGGATCAACTTCATCCACCCCAAGGACTCGGGCGGAGTGCTGGTCGAGTTGGTCGAACCCGCCGCCACCGAAGACGACGTGCACTAACTCAGGACCACGTCCTGGTCGGCCCCCGGTTCGCCCGGTTGCCCCAGCACGGGGTGTGCCAGTGCCGCCGGTCGTCGACCGCACCCTCACCCGACGGCCAGGCGACGACGTGCGCCGTCCCCGGCCTGATCTCGTGATCGCAGCCGGGGCAGCGGTACGTCTTGAGCGCCCGTGAGGCCGCGATCGGCCGGACGTCGTAGTCCCAGCCGTCGGGACCGACCTCCACGCGGCGCGGCTCCAGCAGCGGCGGCAGGGGCCGCGGTTTGCGAGGAGGAACGCGGCGCCGGCCCATCCGCTCAGTGTACGGCGGTCAGAACAACCGGAACTCGTTGCTGTCCAGCCCGCGCATCTGGTCGTAATCCAGAGTCACACAACGTATCCCACGGTCCATCGCCAGAGTGCGCGCCTGCGGCTTGATCTGCTGGGCGGCGAACACGCCGCTGACGGGTGCCAGCATGGTGTCGCGGTTGAGCAGGTCGAGGTAGCGCGTGAGCTGCTCGACCCCGTCGATCTCGCCACGGCGCTTGATCTCCACGGCCACCGAGCGGCCCGTCTCGTCGCGGCACATCAGATCGACCGGGCCGATCGCCGTCATGTACTCCCGCCGCACCAGCGTGTAGCCGACACCCAGCAGTTCGACGTGCTCGGCGAGCAGTGCTTGCAGGTGCGCCTCGACGCCGTCCTTGACCAGTCCGGGGTCCACGCCCAGCTCGTGGGATGAGTCGTGCTCGATGTCCTCCACGGTGATGCGCAGCTGCTCACCCGCCTTGTTCTCCACCACCCAGACGGGGCTGTCACCGCCGTCGTCCTCGATGAGCCAGCACGGCGGGCTCATCCAGTTCAGGGGCTTGTAGGCACGGTCGTCGGCATGCACGCTGACCGAACCGTCCGACTTGAAAAGCAGAAGTCGCCGGGCCGACGGCAGGTGGGCGGTGAGCCGGCCGACGTAGTCGACGGTGCACTGGGCGATGACGAGGCGCACCGAACCACCATAGATGGCGGCCCGGTGGTTACTAGGCTGACGCCACGATGACGGAGAAGAAGAGCACCGCACAGCGTCTCGGCCGGTTGCTGGAGACGGTGACCAATCAGAGCGCCCGGATGCCCGCCACTCCCGAGTACGGCTCCTGGATCCTGGGGCGGGTCTCGGAAAGCCAGCGCCGCCGTCGGATTCGCATCCAGGTCATCCTCACGGCGTTCGTGGTGGGGGCCAATCTGATCGGCATCGGCGTTGCCACGCTGGTGGTCGTCGTCGCCTTCCCGACACCGGACGTCTTCGAGCCCGGGGCCCGCTGGGTCACCTTCATCGTCGTACCGGCGTACATCTTCGGCGCCCTCGTCGTCGGCGTGTTCTGGGCCACCTACCGCGTGATGAACAACGTGCGGTGGGCGATCGAGGAGCGCACGCCGACGAAGCAGGATCAGCACAACACGTTCTTCGCCCCGTGGCGGTTGACCCGCGTGCTGTTGATTCTGTGGGGCATCGGCGCCGTCGTGCTCACCACCGCCTACGGGCTCGTCGATACGCAGTTCATCCCGAAGTGGCTGCTGGGCGTCAGCTTTCCCGGCATCGTGGTGGCGGCCAGTTGCTACCTCTTCACCGAGTTCGCCCTGCGCCCGGTCGCCGCACAGGCGCTGGAGGTGGGCCCTCCCCCGCGACGCTTCGCACCGGGCGTGATGGGCCGGATCATGTTGGTGTGGGCCCTGGGGTCCGGCGTCCCGGTTCTCGGCATTCTGCTCGCCGCGACGATCACGTTGGTGGTTCGCAACGTCACACCCACGCAGTTCACCGTCGCCGTGATGATCCTCGCGGGCTTCGCGCTGGTGTTCGGCTTCATCCTGATGTGGATCCTGTCGTGGCTCACCGCCACGCCGGTGCGGGTGGTGCGCGCCGCGCTCAATCGCGTCGAGTGTGGCGACCTCGACACCAATCTGGTGGTCTTCGACGGGACCGAATTGGGCCAGCTTCAGCGCGGTTTCAACTCGATGGCCAACGGGCTGCGCGAACGCGAACGCATCCGCGACCTGTTCGGCCAGCACGTCGGTCGCGAGGTGGCGGCCCTGGCCGAGAAGGAACGACCGAAGCTCGGCGGTGAGGAGCGATCGGCGGCCGTGATCTTCGTCGACATCATCGGTTCGACGCAGCTGGTCACCAGCCGTCCCGCGGTCGAGGTCGTCGAACTGCTCAACCGGTTCTTCGACGTCGTGGTCGACGAGGTGGACAAGCACCGCGGGCTGGTCAACAAGTTCGAGGGCGACGCGGTGCTGGCGGTCTTCGGCGCGCCGGTGTCCCTCGAGAACGCCGAGGAGGAGGCCCTTGCCGCGGCGCGCGCGATGGCCGAACGGTTGCGCGTCGAGGTTCCGGAGTGCCAGGCGGGCATCGGCGTCGCGGCCGGTCAGGTGGTGGCGGGCAACGTCGGCGCCAAGGATCGGTTCGAATACACGGTGATCGGTGAACCGGTCAACGAGGCGGCCCGGTTGTGCGAGCTGTCCAAGACCATCGACGGGCACCTCGTCGCATCGGCCACGGCCGTGGCCAGGGCCGGCGAGAGCGAGGCCGCCCGATGGACGCTGGGCGAGACGGTCACGCTGCGTGGCCACGACGAGCCCACCCGGCTCGCGGTGCCCGCCTGACATCGCGACCTACGCCCGAGCGGTCGATGGCGAGCCCGTCCCCCGGGTCAGCTGGCGACGGCCGACTGCTGCTCGATCCACTTGCGGCCCAACTTGGCGGCGCGCACCAGCGCGCCGTACTCCCCGAAGTAGTCGGCGACGGCACCCACGGCGGGCAGCATTCCCAAATACCGGTAAGCGCAGCGCGGCCGGGGCCGCTTGACCAACTCGTCGCCCAGTGCCCGCATCACACCGGCGAGCCGCCACAACCCCTTGACCAGTGCGACCGGCATCGCATCCGACGCCGACGGCGGTTCATCGATGGTCACGACGTCCACCTTGGCCGCGTCGTTGCAGAGGTCGCGATGACACATGACCGCACCCAGGAGGCGGACCTGCTCCGAGCGGTCGTCGACGCCGTACTCGCGTGCCACGGCGCACAACACGATCGCCTGGTTGGCGAAGGCCAGGACGTCCTGCACGGGGAGCCGGTCGGCGACCGCGCCGAAGACGCCTGGTGCGGCCACCAACACCGTGTCGAGCGCACCGACGCGTCGCACCCACCAGTTGATGCGGCCGTCCAGATCCTTGTCCGCCCAGGCCGGCGTGCCAGGCACGTCCGCGGTGTTGAGCAACCGCGCTAGCGCATCGAGCACCTTGTCGACCGACCCGTCTGCACCGCCCGGGTGCCAGCTGCGCCCGCGCAGGCCGAGCGGGTCGGCCCGCGACAAGACGTCGAGAAGGGGATTGATCACAGCGACGGCACGCCCTAGAGCACCAGCCACGTCGGAATCGTCGAGCACGGCGGAGGGCATGGGGATGAGGGCCATGGCCTGATCAATACCCCATTTCCCGTCGGGCCAACGCTTGGGGTGAGCAACTCCTGGGTCCGGTCCGCGCTGGACGGGCCGACGTAGTCCTGGTGATCGACCTCCACCTCGCCACCGCGGTCCGCACGCAGACGGCGCAGCGAGCCACCCGAGGGATGGGGGTAGGTTCGCAGGTCGAGATGCTCGGGAAGAGCTACCCACCTACGGCCATCGGGTCTGATCCGTGGCAGCTCACTTGCCACTCGCCATCCGCATCCATACCGCCTGGCAGGTCCGCTTGGCATCGTCGAGTTCGCCCAACGAGATCTTCGACGCCCTGTAGAAGCTGCGCTCGATCATCCAGCACAGCGCTCGCGCCACGGCCGGTGCGTCATCAGGCGCGGGGCCCATCGGCACGCCCCCGCGGCCGAGGATCTCGGTGATGGCATCGATGAAGACGTCGGCAGTCCCGGTCCAGAGCCTGTCGATCTCGGGCACGGTGGATCCGAGATCGACCGCCGCGCGCATGACCACGCCGTGTTCCCGCCACAGCTGGGCAGTGCGCCCCAGCGCGGTGGCGATGACCACGTCGATCGGCGCGGTGTCCACCAGCGCCGCAACCGACTTCTCCTGCAGGGCGTCGACGGTCCGCGCCACCAAGGCGGTCACCACGTCCTGTTTGTTGGCGAAGTAGAAGTACAGCGCGCCCCGGGTGATGCCGGCGGCCTCGGTGATGTCGCCGACCGTCATGTCCGCGTAGCCGCGCGTCGCCAGCAGATCCTCGGCGGCATCCAGGATCCGCTCCTCCCGGATGTCACCCTTGCGCACGGCCGGCGTCGTCCGACGCGAGGGCCAAGCCTTGGCCATCATCGCCACCTCATCGCACCATCCTAGTTCGCTGCCAGCTGTGCACCTTCACCGAAATCAGTGCTGCGCGAGAGGCTTTCCCACCGCCTGAGGTCGTCATCGACCGCAGCGCGGGCGGCGCCGATCAACCGCAGCGCGTCCGACCCCAGCACCAGGTGGGCGGGCGGTTCGGTCTCGTCCAGGATCGTCAGGATGGCTTCGGCCGCTTTCGCCGGGTTGCCCAGCTGGTTTCCGCTGGCCTTGACGCGGGCAGCCCGAATGGGATCGAACAGCTCGTCATAGTCGCCGATCGTGCGCTCGGCGCGCGTCATCGAGCGGCCAGCCCAGTCGGTGCGGAACGAACCTGGTTCGATGGCCGTGACGTGAATGCCGAAGGACGCGACCTCCTTGCGGATGCTCTCCAACATGCCCTCGACGGCAAACTTGCTGGCGCAATAGGCCGACATCCCGGGAACCGCCATCAGTCCGCCCATCGATGTCACCGCCATCAGATGCCCGGCACGGCGCTCACGCATGAAGGGCAGTACGGCCTGCAGCGTCGCGGCAACACCGAAGACGTTGGTGGCGAATTGCGCCCTCATCTCGGACAGTGGCGTCTCCTCGAACGTGCCCTCGACGCCGTACCCCGCGTTCGCGATCGCGACGTCGATGGGGCCGATGGACGATTCGACGTCGGCGACCGCCGAGACGACGGCCGCATCGTCGGTCACGTCGAGCAGGAGGCCGTGCGCGCGACCGGCCAGCGACTCGAACGCCGTGATGTCCTCGGGTTTGCGCACTGTGCCGACCACTTGGTGGCCGGCGTCCAGCGCGCCAGTCGCGAACGCGCGGCCCAGACCGCTGCTCACACCCGTGATGAAAAGGGTCTTCATGGCATGCCTCCAGAGTGGTTAAGCCGCAACGACGTCCGCTTAATTGACACAGTGTTGATTTTTTTCAATGCACTGTCAAGTCGACGCCGACGACGGGAGGGCGCCCCGGCGGACCCCCGACTTTGATGTCGGTTTTCCGCCAGTGCTGTCGGTGCCGCCGTGTAATCGTCTAGGCATGCACGAAGACTTCGACCGCTGCTACCGGGCCGTCCAAGCCAAGGACTCCCGGTTCGACGGTTGGTTCGTGACGGCCGTGTCGACCACTGGCATCTACTGCCGGCCCAGTTGCCCCGTGCGGCCGCCGTTTGCCCGCAACGTGCGGTTCTATCCGACGGCGGCGGCGGCGCAGCGAGCAGGCTTTCGGGCGTGCAAGCGTTGCCGGCCCGACGCCTCCCCCGGCTCCCCCGAATGGAATGTCCGCGGGGACGTGGTGGCACGCGCCATGCGCCTGATCGCCGATGGGACGGTCGACCGTGAGGGCGTCACCGGGCTCGCCGGGCGGATCGGCTACACGACGCGTCAGCTCGAGCGGCTGATGCAGGCCGAGGTGGGCGCGAATCCGCTTGCCCTGGCCCGTGCGCAGCGCACTCAGACCGCACGGGTGTTGATCGAGACGACGGACCTCCCGTTTGGCGACGTCGCCTTCGCCGCGGGTTTCTCCAGCATCCGCCAGTTCAACGAAACCCTCTCGGCGGTCACCGCCCTGACACCCACCGCACTGCGACGGCGGGCCCGCGAGCAGTTCGGTTCCGGACGATCGACCGGCTCGGGAGTGCTGACACTCCGTCTGCCCGTGCGTACGCCGTTCGCCTACGAGGGCCTGTTCGGGCATCTGGGTGCCAGCGGCGTTCCCGGCGTCGAGGAGGTTCGCGACGGCGCCTATCGCCGGACCCTGCGACTGGCCTCCGGCAATGGCATCGTCAGCCTCACCCCGCATCCGGACCACGTGCTGTGCGAGCTGGTCCTCGACGACTTCCGCGATCTGTCGGCGGCGATCGCCCGGTGTCGCCGGCTCCTGGATCTCGACGCCGACCCCGAGGCCGTCGTCGACGCCCTCAAGGGGGACCCGCAGCTAAGTGCGCTCGTCGCCAAGGCACCAGGGCAACGCATTCCGCGCACCGTCGACGAATCCGAACTGGCGCTCCGCGTCGTCATCGGACAGCAGATCTCGGTGAAGGCGACCCGTACCCATGCCCGGCGCATTGCCGAGGTCTACGGATCGCCAATCGAGGACGCCAGGGGTGGTCTGACACGCGTGTTCCCCAGCATCGAGCAGTTGGCCGACGTCGACCTGGCACACTTGGCCTTTCCCAAGTCGCGGCAACGCACCTTCGTGGCGCTGGTCGGTGCGCTGGCCGCCGGAGACGTCGTCCTCGACCCGGGGTGCGACTGGAACCGGGCGCGACAGCAGCTCCTGGCCCTGCCCGGCATCGGGCCGTGGACGGCGGAGGTGATCGCGATGCGGGGGCTCGGCGACCCGGATGCCTTCCCGGTCACCGATTTGGGGGTGTTGGCGGCTGCTAGGGCACTCGGGTTGCCTTCCGACCCCCAGGCGCTCACGGAGCACAGCGGCCGATGGCGACCGTGGAGAGCCTATGCGACACAACATCTTTGGACCGCCCTCGAGCACGAGGTCAACTACTGGCCTCCCAAACCCTCCACGAAGGAGAAGTGATGGACGCCTTGCAATTCCGGACCGTCGACAGCCCGGTGGGTCCGCTGACCCTTGCCGGCGTGGACGGGCGGTTACGCCATCTGCGGATGGTGGACCAGACCTACGAGCCCAGCCGCGCGGGGTGGGAGCGCGATGACGCGGCGTTCGACGAGGCCGTCGCGCAACTCGGAGCATACTTCGCCGGCGAGCTGGTGGACTTCGAACTCCAACTCGATCTCGTCGGCACCGAATTCCAGCGACGCGTTTGGGCCGCACTGACCACCATTCCCTACGGGGAGACGCGGTCATACGGTGAAATCGCCCGCCAGATCGGATCCCCCGGTGCCTCACGGGCGGTGGGACTTGCCAATGGCCACAATCCGATCAGCATCATCGTGCCCTGCCATCGGGTGATTGGTGCAAATGGCGGACTCACTGGATATGGCGGCGGCCTGGAGCGAAAGAAGCACTTGCTCGACATGGAAAGAAATCGCAAATGCCCCGTGGCGACGCTATTCGATTAGTGCCGCCGCAACTGGAGATGAAAATGCCGAAGGCCCCCAATCGAAATTGGGGGCCTTCGGATTTAAAGGGTGTTCGGCGGTGTCCTACTTTTCCGACCGTGTGGTCAGTATCATTGGCGCTGGTAGGCTTAGCTTCCGGGTTCGGGATGGGTCCGGGC
>NZ_JAWQPU010000006.1:0-491817 GCF_033741125.1 Mycolicibacterium sichuanense
AGGCTGGCGGTGTGGGTTCAGTCGAAGGCGAAGACGCCGAAGCGGCTGACGCGAATGCCGCCGAGGTGCATGACGCCGCCGTCGAAGCCACCGCAGAAGCCGAAGCGACTGCCGATGACGTGGCCACTGAGTCGGAGGCCACCGAGGCTGAGGACGCCGAGGCTGGCGACGCCGAGGCCGAGGCTGGCGGTGTGGGTTCAGTCGAAGGCGAAGACGCCGAAGCCGCTGACGCGAATGCCGCCGAGGTGCATGACGCCGCCATCGAAGCCACCGCAGAAGCCGAAGCGACTGCCGATGACGTGGCCACCGAGTCCACGTCTGCGGAGCCTGAGGACGCCGAGTTCGAGGCTGGCGGTGTGGGTTCAGTCGAAGGCGAAGACGCCGAAGCCGCTGACGCCAACGCCGCCGAGGTGCATGACGCCGCCGTCGAAGCCACCGCAGAAGCCGAAGCGACTGCCGATGACGTGGCCACTGAGTCGGAGGAAACCGAGGCACCGGCCGCCGAGGTCAGGGCTGCCCCAGTCGCACGTCCGGCGCCGAAGAAGCGGTGGTGGCAGCGGCGCGGCTAGACCGGCGCCGTCAGTCGCGATAGTCCGGCTGGGTGCGTTCGAGCATTCGCAGCATCGCCGCCCAGGCCAGGTCGTACCCCACGTCGTCGGTGTAGTCGTCCCCGGAGGCGCCGCCCACGAGCTGTTGCGCGGCGTGCTCGCTGATCCGGGGGTCTGGAATCGTCAATTCTCCGAGTTGCGATGCGGCGACCTGGATCTCGCAGGCCTTGTTCAAGTAGTACATCCGCAGCAAGGCCCGTGCGGGGGTTGCGCCGACCGTCAGCAGTCCGTGGTTGCGCAGGATCAGCGCGTCGTGCGCACCGAGATCCTCCACCAGCCGTTTCTGCTCGTCCAGGTTCAGGGCAACGCCTTCGTAGTCGTGATATCCCACGCGATCGAAGAATTCCATCGAGATCTGGTTCACCGGCAACAGCCCCGAGGCCGACGCCGCCACTGCGCAGCCGGCGAGCGTATGCGTGTGCAACACACACATCGCGTCATGACGCGCGGCGTGGATCGCGCTGTGGATGACGAATCCAGCCGGGTTCACCTGATACGGCGTGTCGCCAATGATCCTGCCGTCCAGATCGATTCGCACCAGACTCGATGCGGTGATCTCCTCGAAGAGCAGTCCGTAGGGGTTGATCAGGAAGTGATCGTCCTCACCGGGGAGCCGCACCGAGATGTGCGTGAACACCAAGTCGGTCATCCGGTAGTGGGCGACCAGGCGGTACACCGCGGCCAGCTCCTGGCGCAGTCGAGCCTCGCTCACCGCGGGATCGCGCTGGTCGATGCCCATGCTCACTTCCCCAGCGCAGCAGGATCACCGGTGCGGTCGGCGACGAGCTGCTGGAACATCGCCGTCACCTGATCCCAGTGCGGCACCAGACTGGTGCGGTCCGAGGCCGGCGAATACCGTCCCGTTTGCAACTTGTCCAGGATCGGCAGGTCCTGTTCGTTCACCCCGAACAGCACGTCGGCGAGGCGCTTGCGATTCACCGAGTGATCCTCGGATGCGCCGTCCTGGTCGACGAAGATCGCCATGTGCTCGACGGTACGGTCGGCGCTGAGCGCCTCGAAGCCGATGACCTGGAACCAGTCCGCTTCCAAGAACAACAGTGCGTTGGGAAACACGCAGAAGATGTCTTGATTCTCGGTCTTGTCCAGCGGAACGTCGCCGAGGAATGGCAGCGCCTCGGACGTCTTGGCCGCCTTGCCCGTCGCACCCCGCGGATAGGAACCGCCGATGATCTGCGGCGCCAGCACCTCGTCGTCGACGTCCAGTGACGAGTCCACGGGACCGACCTGGGGGTGAATGAACGGGAGGTGGTAGAAGTCGAGGAAGTTCTCGACGACGAGCTTCCAGTTGGCGGCGACGTCGAAGACGCGCTCGTCGGCCAACCGGATCCGGCTGAAGTCGATGTGCGACCACCGCTGCGCAAGCGGGGCGATGAACTGATCGAATGATGCTGTCGCCGTACCGATTTCACGGTTGCTGAGATCGACGAACACCATCCCCGCCCACGCCCGGCACGCGACCGGCAACAATCCCAGCGCACTCTTGTCGGCCGGCCCGCTGCGGCCCTGACGCTCACGCTGGAAGTACGGCGTGACGGCCAGCTTGCCGTCCAAGTCGTAGGACCAGCAGTGGTAGGCACATTGGATGCGGCGCTTGACCTTGATGGGTTCCTCGGTCAGCGCCATCCCGCGATGCCGGCACGAGTTGTGGAAGACGCGGATCTGGTCGTCGTCGCCACGAATCATCAACAGTGGCTGGCCGGCAACGGTGATGGGCTTGACCTGTCCCGGTTCGTCGACCCAATGGGCATAGCCCGCCCAAACCCATCCGGCGGCGAAGATCCGTTCCTGCTCGAGCTGGTGGGCAGCCGCGCTGGTGTAGGCGCGCGCAGGAATCAACGCGCATTGGGAGCTGTCATTGATCAGTGGTCCACTGGCCACACGGTTGCCCGCGGAGGTGATTAGGTAGTCGACTTCATGCATCGTCTGTCGTCCAATTCTCGTGGTGCCGTCGCTGGTCATCGTCCAGTGCCGATTCGAAGGCGTCTGCCGCCCAGCGCATCAACGTCGTCGACTCCGCCCAGCGGTCCGAGATCTGCCGTCCCTCGAAGTCGGTGATCGCATAAGGGGTGGTGCCGAGCTCGGTGACGAAGCGCACCGGACGGTCCGGGTGCCGCCGCAGCAGCGACGCGAATCCTTGAGTCCACCAGTTCTTGAATCGTGGTTCCCACGGTCGCGCCATCGGATGACCCAGTGGCACCTGGATCTGGGCGCGGGTGGCGATCCGACCCTGCAGTGAACCCGACCGGTCGAGGACGGTCGAGACCAGGGATTCGTAACCAGGTTCGGTCCGTTCCGGAATCTCGTGCGCGCACACGTAATGCGACAGGTCCGCGGCGAGCTCGATCGACTCGTCGAGTTCCTCTAGCAGCAGGCAGGTGAACCGCAGGTCATTGGTGACGGTATTGCGATGTGTCTCCAGCTGCATGTCGATGCCGACGTCCGCACACATCCGTTGCCACCGGCTGAGGAGGTGCGTCAACCCGGTCACGTCGAACCCGAATACCCTCGCGCAGCAGATGATCCAGTCCGCGTCGATGATCTTGGCGTAGCGAATGGCCTCGTGGACGTCCTCGTCGCAGGAGGCGAAGACCAGGACGCAACCGCGCAGACCGCGGGCGGCCATCATCGGTGCGATCGCCGTCGCCGCGGGGGCCTGGCGCGCCCCTAGATCGACGCCGAGGCCCGCATAACCCGCTTCGGCGATCCGCGCCACCTGTTCGGCCAACGTCCAGGGTGCTCCCCGCCACGGCAGGTCCTCCATCGCCCACATCGATTGATAGAGCTGCAATTCAGTCACGACCGCACCGCTACCCGGTTGATGGCGCGATCGGGGCGGCCGTTGACGCGCCACGTCACGACCGCATCGGCCTGTCGTCGCACGTATTCGGCGTCGGTGATGTCGGACAAGAACCCGACGTGCGGCGTCGTGATCACCCGCGGGTGCTCGAGCAGGGGATGCGACGCGGGCAGCGGCTCCTGCTCGAACACGTCCAGCGCGGCTCCCGCGAGATGCCCCGAATCCACGGCGGCCAGCAGAGCGTCAGCGTCGACCACGGCCCCTCGCGAGACGTTGACCACGTGTGCACCGCGGGGCATCCGCGCATAGGCGCTGGCGTCGAGCAGTCCGCGGGTGTCCTTGGTCAACGGTAGGAACACGCCAAGCACGTCGCTGACGGCGAGCACCTCGGCGTAGGGCGCGGTGCCAACCCCCGGTACTGCGGCGGCGCCAGGACGTTCGGCCGCAACCACTCGTCGCACGGCAGCAGAGGCGAATTCGGCGTACCGGCGGCCGATGGACCCGAGTCCCAGGATGCCGACCGTGAGTTCGGACAGTCGGCGTGGGGCCTCGGTGGGGCGGGCATCCCACGGGTGTTCGACCCCGGAGCGCATGAAGTAGGGAAGCCGGCGAATCAACGCCAACGTGAGCGCCCAGGCATGGGTCGCGACTTCCTCGCTCGCCACCGGGCCGACTGTCGCCACCCAGATCCCGCGTCGCGAGGCGGCCTCGACGTCGACGTTGTCCGAACCATTCGACAGCAGGGAGATGACGCGCAGCTTGGGCAACCGCTCGAGAAGGGCTTCGTCGATGGGCGCGTAGCCAACCAGCAGAGCCGTGGCGTCGCGTGCGGCGGCGGCGATCACGTCCGGATCGCGGGACTGTGCGTAGTCAACTTGGAAACCGTTGGCTCGCAACAGATCCATCCCCGGGGTTGGATCGTCGCCATCATCGAGGTCGGTGTACACCGCCAGCGGCGCCCGCATCAGTGGCCCACCCCGCGCAGATGGGAGAGGAACTGGCGGGTTCGGTCGTGACGAGGATCGTCGAAGAACCGTTCGGGCGGTGCCTGTTCGACGATCACGCCGCCGTCGAAGAGCATGACTTCGTCGGCTACCCGTCGTGCGAAGCGGGCCTCGTGGGTCACCACCACCATGGTCATTCCGGCGTCGGCGAGGCCCTCCATCACTTCGAGCACCTCTCCGACCAGTTCGGGATCGAGTGCCGACGTGGGTTCGTCGAAGAGCATGACCGAAGGATTCGTGACGAGCGCCCGGGCGATCGCGACGCGCTGCTGCTGACCGCCGGAGAGCTCGCTGGGGTAGTGCCGCAACCGGTCGGCCATGCCAACGCGCTCGAGCATCGCCTCGGCACGACTGGCGGCGTCGGCCTTGTTCAATCCGACGACCTCGGTGAGCGCTAGCGTGACGTTGCGAAGGACGTCGAGATGGGCGAAGAGATTGAAACGTTGGAACACCATGCCGATGTCGCGGCGCTGCACCGCCAGGTGACGCTCGGGAAGTCGGCGCTTGGAGCCGTCTGACCGCGCGGTGACGCCAACCTGCTTGCCGTTCAACAAGATCTCACCGGAGTCGGGGTGTTCCAGCAGCGCCATCAGCCGCAGTATCGTGGACTTCCCCGACCCGGACGGGCCAAGCAGGGCCTTGACCTGCCCCTTGGCGACGGAGAAGTCGACACCCTTGAGGACTTCGGTGTCGCCGTAGCGGCGATGCAGGTCGATCGCCTGCAGCACGGACGCGTTCATGCGGGTACCGCCGCGCCGACCTTGGTGCCGGAGGCCTGACCAACGCGTCCCGAGGAGATCCAGCGGTAGCGGCGCTCGATGACGTGTTGGACGGCCATCAGCGCGGAGACGATCACCAGGTAGTAGATCAACGCAGCCGAATAGTACTCGGCGTAGCGGAAGGTCACCGATACCTGGGACTGGGCGGTCGTCAACAGCTCACGCAACGAGATCACCGAAGCCAGCGAGGTGTACTTCAGCATGGCGATCAATTCATTGCCCGAAGGTGGGATCGCGACCTTGATCGCTTGCGGGAGAACGACCTTGAACAGCACCCGGTGTGGTGCCAGACCGAGGGCACGGGCGGCCTGGTGCTGGCCATCGTCGACCGACAGCAGCGCCGATCTCAGGATCTCGGCCATGTAGGCGGCCTCGACGATGGAGAATCCGATCAGCGCCGCCAGGAATGGCGTGAACCAGTTCTCGCGAAGAGCGGGCAGCAGCTGAGGCCCGGCGTTCCAGATCAACAGCAGGACGAGCAGCGTCGGAATGGCACGAAAGAACCAGACGTAGGCACCGCCGACGAAGGTGGCGATTCGGTTCGAGGCGATGCGCAGCAGCGCGACACCGAAGCCCACGATGGATGCCAGCACCATGGCGCACACCGCAAGCGCCACCGACAACATGGCGCCCCGCAGAAACGCGCTCGACGTCAACGCCGCGGTGAACATGTCCCACTCGAAGTCCATGGTGGTCAGGGGCTGACGAGTCGGGACGGGTCGAGACCGTACTTCTTCGCCAGGTCGGGCAGTGTCCCGTCGGCGATGAGCTGCTTGATCCCGGCGGTCACTGGCTGCGTCAGCTCCGAACCCTTCCTGGTGAATACGCCGAACTGCGTCTCGGTGGGGAAGATGCCGGGTTTGGAGGTGAGCTTGCCACCCGACTTGCTCACCATGTCGACGACCGCGACGTCGGTTTCGATGAGCGCGTCTGCCTTGCCGTTGGTGACCGCGGCGACCGTCTCCGCGGTCTTCGGATAGGGCTGAATGGTGATGCCGGGCTTGCCCGCGGCGACGAATTGGTCCGAGAGGGTCTTCAGCGTCAGCTCATTGGAACCACCGCCTTGCACGGCGACGGTCTTGCCGGGCAGGTCGTCGGACGAGCGGATCGACTCGTCTCCGCTGCGAACGATCAAACCGGGGCCGGTGGTCATGAACGGAATGCCGTCGGCGACGCGTTGTCGTTCGGGACTGACGTAGAGAGCCGACCACGTGATGTCGCAACGCTTTCCGTTCAGCGCCGGGATCAACCCGTCGAACGACGTGTTCTGGAAGACCACCTTGACGTCCCACAGCTTGCCGAGAGCGCGGGCGCCGTCGGAGTCGAATCCCGTCGGATTGGCCGTGTCGCCATTCTCGAGGTACTCCATCGGCGGATACTCCGGGTCGGTGCACACCGACAGCTGACCCGCCTGGAGCAGGCCGGCGGGCGCCTTGCCCGACGCTGCGCTCGTGCTGTCGCCGCCACCGCAAGCGCTGACGAGGAGGGCACTCAACGCCGCACCGACGACGGTGGCGACGTGGGCAGGTTGGCTCCGCCGATTCATGGGGACTCCTGTGGTCGTTTGCGGGTGCACTGAAACCGTAGGAGCGCGGACCAGAACCCTCAACACCAGATATGCACTCCAACCGGGGCAATATCGATGATCTGCCGATCTACTCTGGTCGATAATGCACGCATCTACTCGATGTCGGTGACCAACTGCAGATTTGATTAGCGGAGGCGGAGTGTTCGACGCTTTGTTAACTTCAGATGACTCGCGCGTCGGCAGCCGGCTGGACGACTTGGACGACCAGATCCTCGCGGCCTTGCGCATCGACGGGCGGGTCGGGCCGGGGGAGTTGGCCACGCGTCTCGGTGTCTCTCGCACCACCGCGTCCAAGCGGCTGGCCGCACTGCTGCACACGACCGACGTGCGCGTGGTCGGCATGGTGCACCCCGAGACGGTCGGGGTCCGCTCCCTTGCGCACGTGTCGATCGCCACCAGTGCCCCCGCCATCGACGTCGGCGGCCGGCTGGCGATGCGCCCAGAGGTGCCGTTCGTATCCCTCGCCAGCGGCGCGTATCCGCTCATCGCCGAGGTGCGTGCTCACGACGACACCGAACTCTCCAAGCTGCTGGACGTCATCCGCTCACTGGACGGCGTCGAGTCGACCGAGACCTTGGTGTACACGGATCTGGTGCGCGACGTCCTCGGGCCGACGAAGGTGTCGGTGGCGTGGCTGGACGGCGTCGACAGACGGCTGCTCTCGCTGCTGCAGCTCGACGGCCGGATGCCCTACACGGCGCTGGCCGCCCGATCCGGGGTCTCGGTGGGAACGGCTCGCGCGCGCACCCTGCGCATGATCGAGGCAGAGGTGGTCCGCATCGGCGCGATCGCCGTCCCGGGACGGGAGGGACGCAAGGTCGACGTCGGGCTCGGCATCCGCATGCGCGGACGGGCAGCCGATGGCGTCGAGCAGATTCGCCAACTGTCCGAGATCCGGTTCCTGGCCACCACGATCGGGCGGTACGACGTGGTCGCCACGCTGCATGCGGACACCCTCTCCGACGTCGTGACCGCCATCGAACGAGTGCGGGCACTGACCTCGGTGACCCAGCTGCACAGCTGGGTGCACCTGCACACCCTCAAGGAGAGCTACCGCTACCCGATCGAGACGGGCTACTGAAGGTGCACCCTTGGCCGTGCGACGTTCTGGCATGCTGGACGGCGCGATGGAACCCGAGCACGCCACCAGCAACGCCAGACTCCCGTACGCGACCGTCGGCGCCGCGGGAGTAGTCGTCGGTGCCCTCGCCTACGTCGGGATCCGAGATCCCCACGCGCCAGGATTCGGGTTTCCCACGTGCCCCTTCCATCTGCTCACGGGGTGGAACTGCCCGGGGTGCGGCGGTCTGCGCATGACCCACGACCTGCTGCACGGCGACTTCGCCGCCGCCGTGACCGACAACGTGTTCCTGCTCGTCGGGTTGCCACTGCTGGCGATCTGGCTGGCCGTTCGCGCGCGGGGGGGTCGGAAGCTGATGCCGAGGGCCGCCGTGGCGATCGTGATCGTCGCAGCCGTCACCTGGACCGTGGTCCGCAACCTGCCCGGGTTCCCGCTGGTCCCGACGCTCATCCGCGGGTAACCGCTCCTCCCCGCTGATACACTGGCCGTTCGGGCCGCCGCAGTCCCACACCACTGATTTCCCGGACTGCGGAGGTGCTGCGAGTGCTCTTTTCGGCATTGCCAGAAGCTCAGGGTCTGTACGACCCCGAGAACGAGGCCGATTCCTGTGGCGTGGCCATGGTGACCGACATCAAGGGACGCCGCTCCCACGCCATCGTCGCCGATGGTCTGACGGCTCTGGAGCATCTCGAACACCGCGGTGCGGCAGGTGCCGAACCCAACAGCGGTGACGGCGCCGGAATCTTGTTGCAGCTTCCCGTCGAGTTGCTGCGCGAGGTCGTCGACTTCGAGTTGCCCGCGCCAACTGCGCAGGGCGCCAACACGTTCGCGGCCGGCATCTGCTTCCTTCCGCAGGATCTCGTGGCCCGCGCCGCGGAGGTCGAGCGCATCGAGACGATCGCGGCCGACGAGGGGCTCGAAGTCCTTGGCTGGCGCGAGGTTCCGGTGGACCCGGATGGCGCTGGCGTCGGTCTGACCGCGCTCGGCTGCATGCCCCACTTCGCTCAACTCTTCGTGGCCGCGCCGGAGCGCAACGGCAGCCGGCCCGGTGGCATCGACCTGGACCGCCGCGTCTACCCCGTGCGCAAGCTCGCCGAGCAGGGTGAGGTGTACTTCGCCTCGTTATCCAGCCGCACGATCGCCTACAAGGGCATGCTCACCACGATGCAGCTGCCGCATTTCTTCTCGGATCTGCGCGACGAGCGCTGCATGAGCGCGATCGCGATCGTGCACAGTCGGTTCTCCACCAACACGTTCCCGTCGTGGCCCTTGGCGCACCCGTTCCGCTTCGTCGCACACAACGGCGAGATAAACACCGTGCGCGGCAACCGCAACCGCATGCACGCCCGTGAGGCAATGCTCGCCAGCGCGCAGATCCCCGGCGACCTGGCCCGGCTGTCGCCGATCTGTACGGCCGAGGCCTCCGACTCAGCGTCGTTCGACCAGGTCCTGGAGCTGCTGCACCTCGGCGGACGCAGCCTGCCCCAGGCCGTGCTGATGATGATCCCCGAGGCATGGGAGAACAACACCACCATGGACCCGCAGCGGCGGGCCTTCTGGCAGTTCCACGCATCCCTGATGGAACCGTGGGACGGGCCCGCCTGCGTGACGTTCACCGACGGCACCGTCGTCGGTGCGGTACTGGACCGCAACGGATTACGGCCAGGACGTTGGTGGCGCACCATCGACGACCGGATCATCCTCGCCAGCGAGAGCGGCGTCCTGGACGTCGCCTCCACCGAGGTGGTGGCCAAGGGTCGACTCGAACCCGGCAAGATGTTCCTGATCGACACCGCGGCGGGCCGCATCGTCTCCGACGACGAGATCAAGGACGGTCTTGCCGCGGCCGAGCCCTACGACGAATGGTTGCACGCGGGTCTGCTCGACCTGGCCACGCTGCCCGAGCGCGTGCGCGTGCAGCCCAACCACGACTCGGTGGTGCGGCGTCAGATCTCCTTCGGCTACACCGAGGAAGACCTGCGAATCATGTTGACGCCGATGGCCGCTTCCGGTGCCGAGCCGCTGGGTTCGATGGGTACCGACACCCCGGCCGCGGTGTTGTCGCAGCGCTCGCGCCTGCTCTACGACTACTTCGTCGAACTCTTCGCCCAGGTGACCAACCCGCCGTTGGACGCCATCCGCGAGGAGGTAGTCACCTCGATGTCACGGGTAATGGGACCCGAGCACAACCTGCTCGAGCCGACCGCGGCGTCGTGCCGGCAGATCGTGCTCAAGTGGCCGGTGCTCGACAACGACGAGCTCAACAAGATCGTCCACATCAACGCCGACGGCGAGCAGCCGGGTTTGAAGACGAAGGTCCTGCGCGCGCTCTACGACGTCGAGCGCGGCGGCGAGGGCCTTGCCGAAGCGCTGGAGGACTTGCGGATCCGGGCGTGCGAGGCCATCACGAAGGGGTACCGCACGCTGGTCATCTCCGACCGCGACTCCGACCACACCAAGGCACCCATTCCGTCGTTGCTCGCGGTGTCGGCGGTGCACCATCACCTCGTCCGCACCAAGGAGCGCACCTCGGTCGCCCTGGTAGTCGAGAGCGGTGATGCCCGCGAGGTCCACCACATCGCCATGTTGATCGGGTTCGGCGCCGCCGCGGTCAACCCGTACCTGGCCTTCGAATCGATCGAAGACCTCATCCGCGAGGGGGAGCTGACCGGTATCGAACCGGCCACCGCGGTGCGCAACTACCTCAAGGCGCTCGGCAAGGGCGTCATGAAGGTGATGAGCAAGATGGGCATCTCGACGGTTGCCTCCTACACGGGCGCGCAGGCGTTCGAAGCGATCGGCATCGACCGCGAGGTCGTGGACGAGTACTTCACCGGGACGCCGATGCAGCTGGGCGGTGTCGGACTCGACGTGCTCGCCGAAGAGGTCAGGTTCCGGCACCGTCGCGCCTATCCGGAGAACCCGACCGAACGGGCCCACCGCCGACTGTCGGTGGGCGGCGAATATCAATTCCGCCGGGACGGCGAGCTGCACCTGTTCACGCCGGAAGTGGTCTTCCTGCTTCAACATTCGACGCGTACCGGTCGCCACGAGGTATTCGAGCAGTACTCCGACGAAGTGAACCGGCTGTCACGTGAAGGTGGCGCACTGCGGGGACTGTTCGAGTTCAAGACCGGGTTGCGCGAACCGGTGGCGCTCGAGGAGGTCGAGTCCGCCGAGTCGATCATGACCCGTTTCAACACCGGTGCCATGAGCTACGGATCGATCTCCGCGGAAGCGCACGAGACGATGGCGATCGCCATGAACAACCTTGGCGGGCGGTCGAACTCGGGTGAGGGTGGCGAGGACGTCGACCGGTTGTACGACCCGCGCCGGCGCAGCGCGGTCAAGCAGGTGGCCTCCGGCCGGTTCGGGGTGACCAGCGACTACCTGGTCAATGCGACCGACATCCAGATCAAGATGGCTCAGGGCGCCAAACCCGGTGAGGGCGGTCAACTCCCCGGTTACAAGGTCTATCCGAACATCGCCAAGACACGGCACTCGACGCCGGGCGTCGGGCTGATCTCACCGCCGCCGCACCACGACATCTACTCGATCGAGGATCTGGCGCAGCTGATCCACGATCTGAAGAACGCCAACTCCGAGGCCCGCATCCACGTAAAGCTCGTCAGCTCCGTGGGGGTCGGCACGGTCGCGGCCGGGGTCTCCAAGGCGCACGCCGACGTCGTGCTGATCTCGGGATACGACGGCGGTACCGGCGCCGCGCCGCTGACGTCGCTGAAGCATGCGGGCGCGCCGTGGGAGATCGGGCTCGCCGACACCCAGCAGACACTGGTGCTCAACGGTCTGCGTGACCGCATCACGGTGCAGTGCGACGGCGGCATGCGCACCGCGCGCGACGTGATGGTGGCGATGCTGCTCGGCGCCGAGGAGTATGGCTTCGCGACGGCCCCGCTGGTGGTGGCGGGCTGCATCATGATGCGGGTCTGCCACCTCGACACCTGCCCCGTTGGGGTGGCGACGCAGAATCCGGTGCTGCGGGCCCGCTTCAACGGCAAGCCCGAGTTCGTCGAGAACTTCTTCAGGTTCATCGCCGAGGACATCCGGAAGTACCTCGCGGAGATGGGCTTCCGCAGCATCGACGAAGCGGTCGGACGGGTCGACATGCTCGACACCGCACCGGGGGTGGCGCATTGGAAGAGTCAGGGCCTGGACTTGGCGCCCATCTTCACGGTGCCGACGGACGCGCACGGCGCTCAACTGACCCAGCGCCGCAAGCTCCGCGACCAGGACCACGCGCTGCAGCATGCCCTCGACCAGACCCTCATCGCGTTGGCCGAGGGGGCCCTCGAGGACGCCCACCCCGTGCGGCTGGAACTGCCCGTGCGCAACGTCAATCGCACCGTCGGCACCCTGCTGGGATCGGAGGTCACCCGCAGGTACGGCGCGCAGGGCCTTCCCGACGACACCATCCACGTCACCCTCGTGGGTTCGGCCGGCCAGTCGATCGGCGCCTTCCTGCCGCCCGGCATCACGATCGAACTGATCGGTGATGCCAACGACTACGTCGGCAAGGGACTGTCCGGCGGGCGGGTGATCGTCAAGCCCGACGACGACGTGCTGTTCCTGCCCGAGGACAACGTGATCGCCGGCAACACACTGCTGTTCGGCGCGACGTCCGGTGAGGTGTTCCTGCGGGGCCGGGTGGGGGAGCGGTTCTGCGCGCGCAACTCCGGCGCGCTGGCCGTCGTCGAGGGAGTCGGCGACCACGCCTGCGAGTACATGACCGGCGGGCGAGTGGTGGTGCTCGGGCCCACCGGCCGCAACATGGCCGCGGGGATGTCCGGTGGCATCGCCTACGTGCTGGGGCTGGATCCGGCGATGGTCAACCTCGACATGGTGGAGCTGCAGCGCCTAGAACCCGAGGATCTGACGTGGCTGCACGGTGTCGTCGCGCAGCACGGTCACCGCACCGGCAGCACGGTGGCGCGGTCGTTGCTGTCGGACTGGCCAAGGCGCAGTGCGCAATTCACGAAGATCATGCCGACCGACTACGAGAAGGTGCTGCACGCCACGCGCATGGCCAAGGCAGAGGGTCGGGACGTGGACACTGCGATCATGGAGGCAACCCGTGGCTGACCCGACCGGATTCCTCAAGGTGCCCAAGGTCGAGGCCGCCAAGCGGCCCGTCGACGAGCGGGTCGGTGACTGGCGCGAGGTGTACGAGACCCAGGACCCCCACGAGCGGGCCAACGAGGTGTCCCAGCAAGCCCGGCGCTGCATGGACTGCGGAATTCCGTTCTGCCACTCCGGCACTGCGGGCTGCCCGTTGGGCAACCTCATTCCCGAGTGGAACGACCTGGTACGACGGGGTCGGTGGAACGCGGCAATCGATCGGCTTCATGCGACCAACAACTTTCCAGAGTTCACCGGCCGGTTGTGTCCGGCCCCATGTGAGGCGGCGTGCGTGCTGTCGATCGCAGAGGCCGACACGGGTGGCGCCGTCACCATCAAGCGCATCGAACAATCCATCGTCGACACGGCATGGATGAACGGCACCATCGAACCGCAGCCCGCTGCGATCTCGACGGGTCGCGGCGTCGCGGTGGTCGGTTCGGGGCCGGCGGGACTCGCTGCGGCACAACAACTCACGCGGGCCGGTCACCACGTCACCGTCTACGAGCGCGATGATCGCATCGGCGGTTTGATGCGCTACGGCATACCGGAGTACAAGCTAGAGAAGGCCACGCTGAACCAGCGATTGGCGCAGATGCGGGCCGAGGGCACGCGGTTCGTCACCGACTGCGAGGTCGGCGTCGATCTGTCCATCGAGCAGCTCCGCCGCCAGCACGACGCCGTCGTATTGGCCGTCGGCGCCCTGCGATCCCGGGACAACGAGGTCGAGGGCCGCGAGCTCGAGGGCGTGCACCTGGCGATGGAGCACCTGGTGCCCGCCAACAAGGAGTGCGAGGGCGACGGCCCGTCACCGATCTCGGCGGCGGGCAAGCACGTCGTGATCATCGGCGGCGGCGACACCGGTGCCGACTGCCTCGGCACCGCGCATCGGCAGGGAGCGGCGTCGGTCACCCAGCTGGACTACAACCCGGAGCCGCCCGGGCAGCGCGACGACACGCGCTCGCCGTGGCCCACCTGGCCGTTGATGCTGCGCATGTCGCCCGCCCACGTAGAAGGTGGTGCCCGTCGCTACGAAGTGGCCGTACAGCGGTTCGTCGGTGACGAGAACGGCCACGTCAAGGCCATGGTGATCGCCGAGGTGAAGGTTCAGCGCGATGAGGGCGGCCGCCGGATCATCACGCCCGTCGGCGACGAGATCGAGATCCCCTGCGACCTGGCGCTGCTGGCGATCGGGTTCGAGGGTGTCGAGCACATGCCGCTCCTCGACGGGCTCGGATTGAAGCTCAACGGGCGCGGGGCACTAGCCTGCGGTTCGGACTGGCAGACCGACGCGCCGGGCGTCTTCGTGTGCGGGGATGCCCACCGCGGTGCGTCCCTGATCGTGTGGGCCATCGCCGAGGGACGCAGCGCCGCGCATGCGGTCGATACCTACCTCATGGGCGAGTCCGAGCTTCCCGCGCCGGTCAGACCCGGTGCGCTTCCCCTTGCCGCCGTCTGAATCGTCATCTGAATCGATCACGACTATGCTGAGTCAACGTGACTAGACGCGGAAAGATCGTCTGTACGTTGGGCCCCGCCACTTCCTCTGACGAGCAGATCAAAACTCTCGTCGAGGTGGGCATGGACGTCGCGAGGCTGAACTTCAGCCACGGCGACCATGCCGACCACGAGATGTCCTACAAGCGGGTGCGCGCCGCCTCCGACCAGACCGGTCGGGCCGTCGGCATCCTCGCCGATCTGCAGGGCCCCAAGATCCGGCTGGGCCGCTTCGCCGACGGGCCGACCGTCTGGACGGCCGGTGAGACCGTGCGCATCACCGTCGAGGACGTCGAAGGTACCCACGACCGGGTGTCGACGACCTACAAGGAACTGGCCAAGGACGCGGCCGTGGGCGATCGCCTGCTGGTCGACGACGGCAACATCGGGTTGACCGTCAGCGAGGTCGACGGCAACGACGTCGTCTGCATCGTCACCGAGGGTGGCAAGGTCAGCAACAACAAGGGACTCTCGCTGCCCGGCATGAACGTGTCGGTCCCCGCGCTGTCCGAGAAGGACATCGACGACCTGAAGTTCGCCCTGCGCCTGGGCGTTGACCTGATCGCCCTGTCCTTCGTGCGCTCTCCCGCCGACATCGAGCTGGTGCACGAGGTGATGGACGAGGTCGGTCGCCGCGTCCCCGTCATCGCCAAGCTGGAGAAGCCGGAGGCCGTCGAGAACCTCGAGGCCATCGTGCTGGCGTTCGACGCCATCATGGTCGCCCGCGGCGACCTCGGCGTCGAGCTTCCGCTCGAGGAGGTGCCCCTGGTGCAGAAGCGGGCCATCCAGATGGCTCGAGAGAACGCCAAGCCGGTCATCGTCGCCACCCAGATGCTCGAATCGATGATCGAGAACTCCCGCCCGACCCGCGCCGAGGCGTCCGACGTCGCCAACGCGGTGCTCGATGGTGCCGACGCGGTGATGCTGTCCGGCGAGACGTCGGTGGGCAAGTACCCGCTCGAGGCCGTCAAGACGATGGCTCGCATCATCACCGCGGTCGAGGAGAACTCCACCGCGGCCCCGCCGCTGACCCACGTGCCCCGCACCAAGCGCGGCGTCATCTCCTATGCCGCCCGCGACATCGGCGAGCGGCTGGACGCCAAGGCGCTGGTCGCCTTCACGCAGTCCGGTGACACGCTCAAGCGCCTGGCCCGGTTGCACACTCCGCTGCCTCTGCTGGCGTTCACGCCGTTGCCCGAGGTGCGCAGCCAGCTGGCCCTGACCTGGGGTACCGAGACGTTCATCGTGCCGCACATCCAGACCACCGACGGCATGATCCGCCAGGTCGACGAGTCCCTGTTGTCGCTCGGTCGCTACAAGCGCGGTGACCTGGTGGTCATCGTCGCTGGCGCTCCTCCCGGCACAGTAGGCTCGACCAACATGATCCACGTGCACCGGATCGGTGAGGACGACCACTAAGGAGACGCGTGCCGGCGGCCAACTCTGATCTGGAGGAACTGCTGGCAGTGCTCGAGCTGCACCGGGTGGACGACGACACGTTCACCGGGGGGCACCCGAGCAAGAACCCGATCCGCACGTTCGGCGGCCAGATGATGGCGCAGGCCTTCGTGGCGGCCAGCCGCACGTTGGACCACGACCTGCCGCCGAGCACGCTCTCGGTGCACTTCGTGGCCGGTGGTGACCCGGCGCGCGATCTCGAGTTCCACGTCGTGCGGTTGCGCGACGAGCGCCGCTTCGCCAACCGGCGGGTCGACGTCAAGCAGGATGGCGTCCTGCTGGCCTCGGCGCTGGTGTCCCACATGGCCGGCGGACGCGGCCTCGAGCACGGGGTGGCAGCACCCCATGTGGCAGATCCCATGACGGTGCCGTGCATCGAGGACCTCTTGGTCGGCTACGAGGAGACGGTGCCGCTCTTCGTCGCCGCGCTCAAGCCGATCGAGTGGCGTTACACCAACGACCCGGCTTGGGTGATGCGCGACAAGGGGGAGCGCCTGCCCCACAATCGCGTCTGGCTGACGACCAGGGGCGCCATGCCCGACGATCCGGTAATCCACTGCGCCGCACTGGTATACGCCTCGGATACCACGGTGCTCGACTCGATCATCACCACCCACGGCCTGTCCTGGGGACACGACCGCATCTTCGCGGCCTCGATGAACCACACCGTCTGGTTCCACCGGCCGGTGCGCTTCGACGAGTGGGTGCTCTACTCGACGTCGTCACCGGTGGCCGCGGAGTCGCGGGGCCTGGGCACGGGCCACTTCTTCGATGGCGAGGGTCGCGTCCTGGCCACGGTCGTTCAGGAGGGGGTCGTCAAGTACTTCCCTGGGTCGGCCGCGACACCGTGACGCCGAATTCCTGCTGCAGGTGGTCGATCCAGCCGTCCATGCAGGCCTGCACGGCGGCTCGGTCGTTGCCCGCCCGCGTCGCGCAGTCGAGGTAGTCATTGCCGCCGGCGTCCTGCCAAGCGTAGGTCCAGATCACGGCGAACGCCAGGGATACGACGACCGCAACGAAACCGAGCGCGATTCCTGCGGTCGCGATCGCTGCGTTGTTGGCCTGGCCTCGCGCCGCGCGACCCCGTCCGACGAAACCCAGCACGAATGCGGCTCCACCACAGACCACGCCGCCGATGACCGACCAGCAGAAGACCAGCCCGGCGACGGCGAGGACGAGTGCCGCGGTGCCCGCTCCGTTCCGTGGCCCCGTCATGTCTGCCGAGGGTAGAGCACCGGGCACGTCACGTCGCTTGGCAGGTGATGCGTGGCGACCACCACGGTCCGGGTCGGCGCGAACAAGCCGTCCGGCGCCAGCATGTCGCGCAGCAGCCGATCGGCATCGGTTGCGTCGAGGTGCTCGGTCGGTTCGTCGAGCAACACGATCGGCAGATCGCAGACCAGGGCGCGGGCGAGCAGCAGCCGACGGCGCTGCCCGGCCGACACGGCAGCAGCCCCGCCGGTGAGGATCGTCGACAACCCGTCCGGCAGTCCGTGGACCCACTCGCCGAGCCCGACGGCATCCAGTGCGCGCAGGAGTTCTGCGTCGGTGGCATCCCCGCGGGCCACCAGGAGATTGTCCCGCACGGTGGTGTCGAACAGGTGCGCATCCTCGGCGAAGAATGCTGCGGTGAACGGATCGTGGTGGGCGGCGGCGATGGCCATCAACTCGGTGGTCTTCCCGCATCCGCTGGGTCCGACGATGGCCACCCGGTCACCGGCGTGGACGTCGATGCGCTCGACCGAGGGCCGTTGCCGGGCCGCTGGATCGGGACGCGTCAGCTCGAGGAGGCGAGCGGCGGCAAGTCGGGACCGGGTGAGCTGGATCGCCGCCGCGGGCAGCGCCGTCGTCGCTTCGAACGCAGACAGCGGCAGCAGGACCAGGATGGCCAACGTCGTCGGTGCGAGCACGGGCGCCAACGCGACGGCGACGACGATCGCGCCGAGCACGCTCGCGCCCATGGCGGCGACGGGTGCGGCCGCACCGAAGGCAGCGGGCAGCGCGGCGCGGTCGGATGCCGCACCCCAATCACGTTGCCGGCGGTCGGCCTCGGCGACGACGTCGTCGAGGACACCGGCGACCCGCAGCTCCGGGGCATGTCCGAGAGCCAACATGACGGCCGAGTCCCGCTCGGAATGATGCTGAGCAGCAACGGCTTCGGTGGCTGTCGCGGCCCGCGCTGCCAGCCACGGTGCCACCACGCCGGCGATCAGGAGGCAGGCCAGCAGCACCGCCGCGGCGACGGGTGAGATCAGGGCGATGACGATGACCGCCGCCGTCGACAGGACGCCGGCCACGGCGATCGGCAGGACCGCCCGCACCAGCACGTCGGACAACTCGTCGACCGACGCTCCCACCCGGGAGGCGATCGCACCCTGGTTCAACCGCATCACGGTCTCCGACGGTGCACCCGCGAGGGCGCGATAGACGCCTGCCCTCGCAGTACCGGCGGACCGCAGCGCGGTGTCATGGGAGGCGAGCCGCTCGCAATACCCGAGCACACCGCGGGAGATGCCGAGCGCCCGCACCGCGACGACCGCGACGCTCAGGTCGAGGATCGGTGGCATCTGCCATGCCCTGGTGATCAACCATGCCGAAACACCGGCGAGCGCCAGCGCGCTGCCGAGGGCCAGCACCCCGAAGAGGACGGCGAGGGCCAGGCGGGGCAGGCGGGGTCGCAACAGGGCAAACCCCGAGAGAAGCGGATCAGTGCGCCGCAACGATCTCACCCCCGACCTCGATCACCCGGTCGCCTACCTCCCGGATCACCTCCCGGTGACCGACGACGAGGACGGTCGCGCCCTCGTCGGCGAGCTCCCGGATCGACCGCAGGACGTGGCCTTCCCTGGCGGCATCCAGGTGCGCCGTCGGCTCGTCGAGCAGCAGCACGCGCCGATGCGAACCGAAGACCCTCGCGAGGGCGAGGCGCTGACGTTGGCCAAGGGACAGCCCTTCACCGTCGCGACCGACGACGGTATCCATGCCGTGGGGGAGCGATGCCAGGACTTCGTCGAAACCAGCTCGGCGACAAGCATTCTCGAGATCCGCCAGCGGACCGAGGAGTTCGAGATTCGCCCGCACCGTGCCGGGTGTCAGCGCCGGCCGTTGCGGCAACCAGGCGATGAGGTCGCGCCACTGCACCAGGTCGATGCCGGCAAGGTCGTCACCGGCCACCAGCACCCGGCCCGCGCTCGGTGCGACGAGCCCGAGGGCGACGTGCAGGGCGGTCGACTTGCCCGCGCCGTTGGGTCCGGTGAGCACGGTGACGGTCGCGGGGTCCACCTCGAAGCTCAGCCGGTGCGGCGCGTCACCGTGGCGCCCGGCCACGCTGACGTCCTCGAACCGGATCGTCGTCCCGCGGGGCGGTCGGGTTCCGCCGGCGGAGGAGGGACAGCTATCCAGCAGCGCCAACGCCCGATCCCGCGCCGTCCTGCCGTCCTGGGCGGCATGGAACTCGGCGCCGACCCGGCGCAGTGGCCAGAAGGCCTCGGGAGCCAGCAGAAGTACCGTCAAACCCGCGGCCAGGCCGACCTCGCCGTAGACCAACCGCAACCCGACGCTGACGGCGACCAGCGCGACACCGAGGGTGGCCAGCAATTCGAGCACCAGCGCCGAGAGGAACGTGATCCGCAGCGTCGCCATGGTCGAACGGCGATGGGCGGCAGCGAGTTCGGCGATCCGGTGTTGCGGCCCGTCCGCGCGTCCGAGCGCCCGCAGGGTGGGGATGCCGGAGATCAGGTCGAGCAACCGCGCCTGCAACGTGGTCATCGCCGTCAGCGATGCCGCCGAGCGTTCCTTCGTGACCAGGCCGATCAGCACCATGAATAGGGGCACCAGCGGAAGTGCGATGAGCACGATGACGGCGGCCTGCAGGTCGTAGTAGGCCATCGTCACCACCGCGGCGGGGGTGAGCACCGCGGCCTGGATGACCGCAGGCAGATACCGCGTGTAGTAGGGCCGCAATCCGTCGAGACCGCGCGTCACGACCACCGCGGCTTCGTCGCGACGAGCCGCCAACTCGCGGGGCTCGAGTGCGGTGACCGCGGTGAGCACCCGGCGGTTCAACTCGGCGATGGCCGCGGTGGCTCCGCGCTGACTCAGCCTGGCCTGCGTCCACTGAGCCACGACGCGAACGGTCCAAAGTGCCGACAGCAGCCACAGGGCACCCGACCAGTGCTCCAACGAGCGCGAGCCCGGGTCGGAGACGAGGCCGGCCAAGACGTCGGCGACCAGGACCGCGCAGGCGATGGCTGCGCCGGTGATGACGACGCCGCAGCCTGCCGTCGCGGCCAGGTCGCGACGCATCATCTCGGCGAGAGACCGATGGGCGGGGGAATCCTCTCCGCGGAGATCCGGTGCCGGAACACCCAATACGTCCACGCCTGGTAGCCGATCACCAGCGGGGTGAAGACCAGCGCCGCCCACGACATGATCTTCAACGTGTACGGCGACGACGAGGCGTTGTGAATCGTCAGGCTCCACGCCGGGTTCAGCGTCGAAGGAATCAGGTTCGGGTAGAGCACGCCGAAGAGCATGATCACCACGGCCGCGACGACGGTGGCGGTGCAGGCGAAGGCCCAGCCGTCACCGGAGCGGCTCCACACCAGCATGACCGCGGTCACCTGGGCGACCACCGCGATGCCGAGGATCAGCCAGGTCCAGTCCTTGCCGTACTCGAGTTGGGTCCAACCCCCGAACACCGCAACGACGACGGTGACCGGAAGCGCGAGCCGGGCGGCGAAGCCAACGGCGTCGTCGTGCACGGTGCCACCGGTCTTCAGGGCGATGAAGACGGCGCCGTGGAACGCGAACAACCCGGCGGTGGCGAGTCCGCCGAGCAGCACGTAGCCGTTGACCAGATCGCCGATCGAGAGCTCGATCTGCTTGTCGGCGTTGACGGGTAGCCCGCGGACGAGCGCGGCGAACGCCATGCCCCACAGCACCGCGGGCAGCCAGGACCCGACCGCGATGGCGACGTCGGCCCAGGACCGCCACTTCGGGTCGTCGATCTTGCCGCGCCATTCGATGGCGCAGATGCGCACGATCATGCCCACCAGGATCAGCAGCAGCGGTAGATACAACCCGGAGAACAGCGTCGCGTACATCTCCGGAAATGCCGCGAACATCGCCCCGCCCGCGGTGATGAGCCAAACCTCGTTGCCGTCCCACACCGGGCCGATGGTGTTGAGCACTGCCCGCTTGTGCATTTCGCGCTGCCCGGCGGGAGCGCTGCGGCCGAAGAACTCCATCAGCATCCCGACCCCGAAGTCGAAGCCCTCCAGGACCAGGAATCCGAGGAAGAGGGCGGCCAGGGCGAAGAACCAGAACTCCTGCAATCCCATGACGTCCTCCTCAGTATGCGAACGACAACGGAGCGACGTCTTCGTCCGCTGGTGGTGTCGGCGGCGCCGGCTCGGCGTCGTGCTCGAGCGGACCTTCGACGACGTAGCGCCGGATCAGGTAGAACCAGACCCCCGCGAGTCCGGCATAGAGCAGCGTGAACACCACCAGCGAAGTCAGCACCAGAGCAGCGGAGTGCCCGGAGACTCCGTTGCCGACGGTCAGCCGGATCATCTGGTCACCGGTCGGATTGGGGGCCACCACCCATGGCTGCCTGCCCATCTCGGTGAACACCCACCCCGCACTGTTGGCCAGGAACGGAGTTGGCAGCGTCAGCAGCGCGAACCACCCGAACCAGCGCTGGTCGGGGACGCGGCCGCCGCGGGTCAGCCACAGAGCCACCATGGCGAACGCCACCGGAATCGCGAGCAAGCCGATCATCATCCGGAACGACCAGTAGGTGACGAAGAGGTTCGGCCGGTAGTCACCCGGCCCGTACTTGGCCTCGTACGTCGCCTGCAGGTCCTTTACGCCATCGAGGGTCACCCCGTCGAACCGGCCCTCGGCGAGGAACGGCAGCACGTAGGGCACCTCGATGAGATGGTTGACGGCGTCACAGTTGTTGTGCGTGCCCACCGTCAGGATGGAGAACTTGGGGTCGGTCTCGGTGTGGCACAGTGACTCTGCCGATGCCATCTTCATGGGCTGCTGCTGGAACATCAGCTTGCCCTGCACGTCGCCGGTGAGAAACAGCCCACCCGCCGAGGCGAGCACCACCAAACACCCGAGGATCGTGGCGGGTCGGTACAGCGAGCGGGCGTCGGCTGAGGCGCTGGTCCGCACCAGCCACCAGGCACACACCCCGGCGACGAACGTGCCCGAGGTGAGGAACGCCCCGAACACCGCGTGCGAGAAAGCCGCCACCGCAGTGTTGTTGGTGAACAGGTCGACGATGCTGGTCAGTTCGGCCCGGCCGGTCTCGGGGTTGAAGTGCGCGCCCACCGGGTGCTGCATCCAGGAGTTCGCGGCGATGATGAAGAACGCCGAGGCGTTCACTGCGATGGCGACCACCCAGATGCAGCCCAGGTGAACGACTTTGGGCAGCCGCGTCCATCCGAAGATCCACAACCCGATGAACGTCGACTCGAAGAAGAAGGCCACCAGGCCCTCCAGAGCCAGGGGAGCGCCGAAGACGTCGCCGACGAACCGGGAGTACTCGCTCCAGTTCATCCCGAACTGGAACTCCTGGACGATGCCGGTTGCCACGCCGAGCGCGAAGTTGATCAGGAAGAGCTTGCCGAAGAACTTGGTCATTCGGTACCAGGCGTCGTTGCCGGTGATCACCCATGCGGTCTGCATGACGGCGATCAGCGGTGCCAGTCCGATCGTCAGCGGAACGAAGATGAAGTGGTAGACGGTGGTGATCCCGAACTGCCACCTCGATACGTCGAGCGCGTTCATGGGCGCCATTCCTCCCGGGCTGCAGAGTGTTCCTACGACGAATTGTAGTAGGTGTCGTCGCTACAGCCCAGGGCCCATTTTCCTACTTCGGCGGGCCTTTGGTCCCCGGCTCGGAGGACTTAGGTGGACGTGTCCTCCAGCACCGCGCGGGTCGCCTTGCGGACGGCGATCCCGGCCACGACCTCCATCACGCCGATGACGATGAGCCACACGCCGACGACGAGGGCCAGCGTGCCGATCGAGTCGAACGGGGATGCGAGGACGACGACGCCGGCGATCAGGCTGACGATGCCGACGAAGGCGTTCCAGCCGCGCCCCGGCAGCGTCGGATCGCTGATGGCGGACACCGTCGTCGCCACGCCACGGAAGATGAAGCCGACGCCGATCCAGATGGCCAGCAACAACACTGCGTTGCCGAGGTTGCGGAAGGCCATGATGGCCAGGATGAGCGACGCGGCACCGCTGATGAACAGCAGCACGCGACCGCCCGCCGAGACGTCCAGGCTGAATGCGAAGAACACCTGCTGAATGCCGTTCAGCAGAAGGCCGACGCCGAAGAAGATGGCGGCGACCGCGATCGAGATGCCCGGCCACGCCACGACGGCGATGCCGAGGGCCACGGCGAGGAGCCCGGAGACGACTGCCGATTTCCACAGGTGCGGCAACAGACTTGGGAGAGTTGGGGTGCTCACGTCAGGAAGTGTCGCATGTAGACGCCAGAGCTGGCTCGCATTCGCAGTGTGGTCGCTTCGCACAGCACAGATGGACGACCAGCGTTAAGTTTCACCTACTACGGCGCGTGGACCCCGCTAGTGTTCCTGACGTCGTCGCCCGTGACGTATGTAGGCGACCCGATGCAGAAAGAAGAGACAACGTGGCTGGAATTCAGGACCGTCGAGCGAGCTCTCGATGGTGGCGCGGCGCTGCGGTGTTCGCGGTGTCGGGTGCGCTCGTGCTGTCGGGCTGTACCAAGAACGACGACACTTCTGGTCCGACGACGCAGACCACGGCGGCCAAGGCCGCCAAGGTCGACGACATCGCCAACACCGTTCCCGAGGACATCAAGTCCTCCGGCAAGTTGATCGTGGGCGTCAACGTTCCCTACACGCCCAACGAGTTCAAGGACTCCAGCGGCAAGATCGTCGGCTTCGACGTCGATCTCATGAACGCGATCGCCTCGACCCTCGGCCTGACCGCCGAGTACCGGGAGGCCGACTTCTCCAAGATCATTCCGTCGATCCAGGGTGGCACCTTCAACGTCGGCATGTCGTCGTTCACCGACACCAAGGAACGTGAGCAGACCGTCGACTTCGTCACCTACTTCTCGGCCGGTTCCCTGTGGGCCAAGCCGAAGGGCTCGACAATCGATCCCAACGATGCGTGCGGCAAGAAGGTCGCGGTGCAGTCCACCACCACCCAGGAGGTCGACGAGCTGCCCGCCAAGAGCAAGGCGTGCACCGACGCGGGCAAGCCGGCCATCGACATCGTGAAGTTCGACGGTCAGGACCAGGCCACCAACGCAGTGGTCCTGGGACAGGCCGACGCCATGTCGGCGGACTCCCCGGTGACCGCGTACGCGATCAAGCAGAGCAACGGCAAGCTAGAACAGGCCGGCCAGATCTTCGATTCGGCGCCGTACGGCTGGCCGGTCGCCAAGGGGTCACCGCTGGCAGCCTCGTTGCAGAAGGCCTTGGAGCACCTCATCGATTCCGGTGACTACAAGACCATCGCCACGAACTGGGGCGTCGAGTCCGGAATGATCGACAAGCCCGTCATCAACGGCGCTACCAGCTGATCCGCCGGGTTCCCTCATGAGCGTCGACGTTCGCAGCCAAACGGAGCCAGCCGGCTCTCCCGCCGTCATCGATGCCGTGCCGTTGCGGCACCCATGGCGGTGGGTGGCTGCGATCGTCATCCTCGCGCTGCTGGCGCTGTTCCTCTATGGCGCGGCGACCAACGAGGCGTACGGCTGGTCCACCTTCGGCAAGTACATCCTCGACGAGCGCATCGTCTCCGGCGTCTGGGTCACCATCGAGTTGACCGTGCTGTCGATGGTCCTGGCGATCGTGCTGGCGGTGATCCTGGCGGTGATGCGGTTGTCGCCCAACCCGGTGTTCCGGTCGGTGTCGTGGGTGTACCTGTGGATCTTCCGCGGCACTCCGGTCTACGTGCAGCTGGTGTTCTGGGGGCTGTTTCCCACCATCTACAAGAACATCAAGCTGGGTATCCCGTTCGGCCCGACGTTCTTCACCCTCGACATCCAGAACCTGTCGCTGTACTTCCTCCTCGCGGTCATCGGTCTCGGCCTGAATGAGGCGGCGTACCTCGCCGAGATCATCCGCGCGGGGATCAGCTCGGTGCCCGAGGGCCAGACGGAGGCGTCCACCGCCCTGGGCATGTCCTGGACCATGACGATGCGGCGCACCGTGCTCCCGCAGGCGATGCGGGTGATCATCCCGCCGACCGGCAACGAGTTCATCGGGCAGTTGAAGACCACCTCCCTGGTGGCCGCGGTGCCCTACACGTTCGACCTCTTCGGGCGTCAGCGCGACATCTCGGCGGTGCTGTTCCAACCGATTCCGCTGCTGCTGGTTGCGGCGGGCTGGTACCTGCTGATCACCAGCATCCTGATGGTCGGGCAGTTCTACCTCGAGCGGTACTTCTCCCGAGGGGTCTCGCGCAAGCTCACGACCAAACAACTCGAGGCATTGGCCGACGCCCAGACGATGGGAGAGGTGGGGCACACGTGAGCGGCACCCAGGAGTCGAGTACGCCCATGGTGAAGGCCGAGGGCGTGTGCAAGAACTTCGGCGCGCTGAAGGTGCTCAAGGGCGTCACACTCGAGATCGGCCGAGGGCAGGTGCTCGTCCTGGTCGGCCCTTCCGGGTCGGGCAAGTCGACGTTCCTGCGGTGCATCAACCACCTCGAGCAGGTCAACGGTGGCCGGCTCTACGTCGACGGCGAGCTGATCGGCTATCGGGAGCGCGGCGGGAAGCTCTACGAGATGCCGCCGCGTGAGGCCGCCAGACAGCGCCGCGACATCGGGATGGTGTTCCAGCACTTCAACCTCTTTCCCCACCGCAATGCGCTGGCCAACGTCATCGAGGCGCCGATGCGGGTGAAGGGCGTCAAGAAGGCCGAGGCGATCGAACGGGCCAAGGATCTTCTCGAACAGGTCGGGTTGTCCGACAAGGCCACTGCCTACCCGGCGCAGCTCTCCGGCGGCCAGCAGCAGCGCGTGGCCATCGCGCGGGCCCTGGCGATGAACCCCAAGCTGATGCTGTTCGACGAGCCGACCTCCGCGCTCGATCCCGAACTGGTCGGCGAAGTCCTCGGCGTGATGAAGAAGCTCGCCAGCGAGGGCATGACGATGGTGGTGGTGACCCACGAGATGGGTTTCGCCCGCGAGGTCGCCGACCAGTTGGTGTTCATGGACGGTGGCGTCATCGTCGAACGCGGCAATCCACGCGAGGTGCTCGGCAATCCGCAACACGAACGCACGAAGGCCTTCCTGTCCAAGGTGATGTAGTAGCGGCATGCTCGCCGCGCCGTCCCCGGACCCAGCCGCCCCGCTGTGGCGGGCGGCGCAGGTCTTCCGGCTGCTGAGTTGCCTCTACGCGCTGGGGTTCCAGATCGCGGTCAACGACGATCTGGAACGACCGGCGTTGTCTTGGGCGCTGTTCGCAGTGCTGATCGCGTGGAGCGTCGCGTGCGCAGTGGCCTACCTCCATGGCTACGGCCGACGGTTGGCGTGGGTGATCGCCGAGACCGCGGTCGTAGTCGCGCTGATGCTCACGACGGTTCTGGTGGCTTCCGGTCAGTGGGCGCTGGACAACCAGTCGTGGCCAACGACGTTGTGGGCCACCAACGCCACGATTTCGGCGGCGATCCTGCTCGGGCCGATCGGCGGCATGACCGTCGGCGTCGCGGTCACGGCGGCGAGCTCGGCGCTGAAGGGTTACGTCAGCTTCGACGTCGGACGCAACGCCACCGTCGTCATCGAACTGGCCGCCGGCCTCGCGATTGGCCTTGCCGCACAGACGGCTCGGCGCGCCCACGCCGAGTTGCAACGCGCCGCCCGGCTGGCCGCTTCGCACCGGGAGCGCGAGCGGCTCTCGAGGGAGGTCCACGACGGTGCCATTCAGGTGCTTGCGCTCATCGCGCGACGCGGGCGCGAGATCGGCGCTGAGACGACCGAACTCGCCGAGCTGGCGGGGCAGCAGGAGCGGGCGCTGCGTCGATGGGTGAGCGATGCCGGAGCCCGCGAACTCGACGGCGCCCACACGGACCTAAGTTCGCTGTTGCGTGGACGAGCCACCGACCGAGTGTCGGTCAGCCTGCCCGCCGACGCAGTGACGATGCCCTCCACCGTCGCGGCGGAGATCGACGCAGCGGTGTCCAATGCCCTCGACAACGTCACCGCGCATGCCGGTGCCAACGCCCGCGCGTTCATCCTCCTGGAGGATCTCGACGACTCGATCGTGGTCAGCATCCGCGACGACGGACCGGGCATCCCGGCCGGGCGGCTCGAGGAGGCCGCCGGGCAGGGACGGGTTGGCGTGTCGAAATCCATTGTCGGACGGATGCATTGGCTGGGCGGCAGCGCTCGTTTGAGCACTGGACCCGAAGGAGGTACCGAGTGGGAGCTGACCGTTCCCCGTTCACCGTGATGGTGGTGGACGACCATCCCATCTGGCGCGAGGCCGTCGCCCGCGATCTCGCGGAAGCGGGCTTCACCGTTGTCGCAACCGCCGATGGCATCGCCTCGGCCCGACGTCGCGCGGCGACGGTCGAACCCGACGTGGTGGTGATGGACATGCGGCTGACCGATGGCAGCGGTGCCGTCGCCACCTGGCAGCTGTTGGAGGTGTCGCCTTCGACGCGCGTTCTGGTGCTCTCCGCCTCCGACGAACGCGACGACGTGCTGCAGGCGGTCAAGGCGGGTGCGTCGGGGTATCTGGTCAAGAGTGCCTCCCGGGACGAACTCGCCAGGGCCGTTCTGGCCACCGGGGAGGGTCGCGCCGTGTTCAGTCCCGGCCTGGCGGGCCTCGTCCTTGGCGAATACCGGCGAATTGCGCGTACGCCCAACGACGGTGCCCCGAGCCTGACCGAGCGCGAGACCGAGATCCTCCGCCACGTCGCAAAGGGGCTGACGGCCAAGCAGATCGCCGAACGGCTGTCACTGAGTCACCGGACGGTCGAGAACCACGTCCAAGCGACGTTCCGCAAGCTCCAGGTGGCCAACCGCGTCGAGTTGACTCGCTACGCGATCGAGCACGGGTTGGACGACTAGCGTCAGCCTGCCGGGGTGCCGTGTCAGTTCTGCCCCGCGGCCGCCAGGATCCGTCGGGGCGACCCGTAACCCAAGTAGCTGGCGGTCGGTGGTGCCCGGGCCGAGCCGCGCCTGGGCGGGCGCAGGCCGAAGGGCGGTCGGCTCACTGCGCGCGGATCGGCCGTCACTCGGCGCGGGCGGTTGCGAGTAGCGAGGCCCCACCAAGCGCTTGCTATCCGCATCAAATCATCGATTGGGTAAATTTTGCTAGCACAGTTTGTTTGGTTGCCAGCTCTTTGATGCAATTTCCTGTAGCTGATCATGGCGGTGTGGCCGCTATGGGAGGAATGGACACGCCACCGACGAGATGTCCCTTGAATAGGCTCTGAACTGCGCCATCAGTGTTGGGCGAGCCAGTTGTCACCGATCCGTAGTTAACGGTGAAATGGAGACGTGATGTTTGCTCGAAAGCTGACTTTTGGTATTAAATACCCAGCGTACGATCATTCAAGATCGTTCCTCCGCAAATAACATTCTGTATTCACCCAGTACCCGTGACAGATTTGCTACGTCGTGAGTAAATGAGGCGAACCGGTTGACGGCGACGACGATTCTCGGACGTTGAAAGAAGGACTCACCCATGAAGAACATCGCCAAGGGCATGCTCAAGGATCTAGCCACCCGTGGTGTGATCGCGGCAATTCCGGTAGCCATGGTCAGTGCGTACGCAAGCGGTGTCTTCGTACAACCGCCCCGACTGGCCACCCTCGAGTACGCACCGGTGGCGGAGATCGTCAATTCGCCGACGACCGTTGGCGTGGCCGAGTCGCCCCTCTATGGAGCCTCGCAGGCAGCCATCGACACCCAACTCGACGATCTGGTGTCGATTGGCGTCACGAACATCCGGGTCTTCGTGCCGTGGGGGCTGATCGAACAGTCTCCCGGTGCGTACGACTGGAGCTATCTCGACCGGGTCATGACGGCCGCCGCGGCCCGCAACATGGGGGTGATGGCGGAGATCAACGCCACCCCGACGTGGGCTGGACCCAATCCGGGGTCACCCGGGTTTCCGCCGGGATCCGATACGCCCAACGTCGCGGCATTCTCGAGCTTCCTTCAGACGTTCGTCAGCAAGTACAAGACCACCGTGTCGGCGTACGAGATCTGGAACGAGCCCAACTACATACAATTCTCCAACCCGATCAATCCCGAGGCGTACGCCCAACTACTCATGGCGGCCTACCCGATCATCAAGAACGCCGTCACCGGTGATCCCACGGCCACCGTCGTAGCCGGCGCCGTCGGCGCCACCCAGAACGGTCTGTTCACCATGGACCCCGTGACCTTCGTCCAGCGGATGCTCGCCGCCGGCGCGGCCAACTACTTCGATGCGCTCTCCTTCCACCCCTACAACGACCAGATCCCGTTCTCGGGGGATTGCCCGACGTGCGGGGCCAACATCCTGACCCCGCGCGAGCAGCTCGACCAGATCAAGGCATTGATCGGCACCGCCAAGTCCATCTGGATCAGCGAGTACGGCGTCTCGACTCCCAACGGGCAGGCGGACTACGCCCAGCAGTCCGCATGGATCAAGGATCTCCTCGACTCGTGGCAGACCTACGGGCAGGCCGGCCCGGTCTTCCTCTACACGGGTGCGGACACCGCCACGGGTAGCACCGACCCCGAGGCCAACTACGGCCTGTGGACGCAGAACGGCACCGCAAAGGACGTCGTTGCCATGTTGCAGGCATGGATCGCGGCTCATCAGCCACCGGTGACCCCAACCGACCCCGGGCCGCCCGTGGTCAATCCAGTGACCGCCTTCTTCCAAGCCGTCGCAGCGCAACTGCAGGCCTTCGTAAATGCCATCGTCTCCGCCATAAAGAACTTCTTCACCGCGTTCGCGGGGCCCCAGGCTCCCGCCGCCACCGTCACCACGCAGACACTCGCCGCGAAGGTGGCATCCGTCGCGACACCGGATAGCTCAGTCGCAACGGCTGGCGTCGCCACCGACGCGGCGACGCCAGCGACCGACGGCGCCAAGTCGACGGCATCCAAGTCGGCGAGCACCGAGACGACGAATACCGAGACGACGGCCGCGGCACAACCGGCCGCCGCGAGCACGAGTACTGAACCGACCGCAGCGGAAGCGGTTCCGACGGCAGCGGAGGCCACCGTGACCCCGACGGTGCCCACCGCGGTCACGCCGGTGTCCGCTCCCACCGATACGCCGACAACGCCAGTGGCCTCGGCGGCGCCGGCCACGCCCGTCGCCTCGTCGCCAACCTCGTCCCCGGCGGAAGCGACGTCGCCAACCGCGGCGAGTACGGCCAGCACTAAGGGAACCAGCTCTGCCGCCAACGCTTCTGGCTCGGCCTCGAGTTCGTCGAGTTCGTCGAGTACGTCATCCGACAAGCCAGCGGGCACCACGAAGGATTCCGGGCCGGCGGGCACGTCGGCTAGCGACGGCAAGGCGAGCAACTCGGTCGAACCAAGCAGGCCGCGTGTACACCAAGGAACCAACGGTTCGGGTAGCGACGCCGCGGCGTCCACGACGGCCAAGGAATCGGTCGGCGCGGGAACGTCCGGGGGAAGCACGACGGGCTAGCCAGACGACGCACCGTCAACAGGGGTCCCAACATCTTGTTGGGGCCCCTGTTTTCGTGCCATTCAAGATCAATACTGTTTGCCCACAATGGTTAAAGGATCATTGGCACGGGCTGACACATTTTGCGGTGGTGCCGCTTAGCGGCAATATGACTCTGCAGTAAGAATTGCTAGTTCTACACCATTGCGTACTGACAGGCCGTTCACAGACAACTGTCAAGTCGTCCGAAATGCCACTTGAAGTGCGCTATCGCTGACGTCAATATCAGATCGTGATCGGCGAATTGCATGGTTGTTATTTCGCCAAATTCGTCACTCGGTGTGCGCTCGAATGAGCACGCCCAAAGTTCCCTTTCAGACCTTTTCCCTGTTATCAGTTTGGTTAGGCAAGTTTGCTGACGGCGGGGTAAATTCAGCTCACCAATAACGAGTCCGACAGTTGCCGGACCCAAATCAGGAGGCTCGAATGACACGGACGCGGGGAAACCTCCTCCGTCAGATCGCCACCCGTGGCGTCGTCGCAGTGCTGCCGGTCGCAATGGCCAGTGCGTATGCCAGCGGCCTCTTCGTTCAGCCACCGCGTCTGGCGGCCCTCAAGTTCGAGCCCGTCGCCGAGATCACCGTCGCGCCAACCACGGTCGGCGTCGCCACCTCGCCGCTGTACGGTCAGCCGAAGGCCGCAATCGAGAAGCAGCTCGACGACATGCTGGCCATCGGCGTCACGAACATCCGCGTCTTCGTACCGTGGGGCCTGATCGAGCAGACGGACAACAGCTACAACTGGCAGAGCATCGACGACATCATGAGTGCGGCCGCCGCCCGCAACATGGGCGTCCTCGCCGAGGTGAACGCCACGCCGGCGTGGGCAGCCGCCAACCCGAATCAGTTGGCACTACCGGGATCACAGCTGCCGAACACGGGCAAGTTCACCGACTTCATGTCCGACTTCGTCGCGCGCTACAAGACCACGGTGTCGGCCTACGAGGTCTGGAACGAGCCCAACTACATCGGATTCCTGAATCCGATGAGTCCCGAGGCGTACACGGACATGCTCAAGGCGGTGTACCCGGTCATCAAGAACTTGGATCCCACCGCCACGGTGATCGCCGGCGGGCTGGGAGCCGCCCAGGACGACATCTTCGGCCGCACCATGAGCCCGGTGACGTTCCTGCAGCGGATGCTCGCAGCCGGTGCGGCCGACTACTTCGACGCGCTGTCGATGCATCCCTACAGCGAGGAACAGAAGTACTCCGCGTCATGCCCCACCTGCGCGCCCTGGATCCAGACTCCGCGCCAGCAGCTGGAGGCGATGATGGGAATGCTTACCGGCAAGCAGGTTTGGATCACCGAGTACGGCCTGCCGACCACGCCGGGCGGCGCGTTCACACAGGCCGACCAGGCCGCGTGGATCAAGGACCTGCTGGACACCTGGCAGAGCTACTCCAACCTGAAGAACATCGATCTCGGGCCCATCTTCCTCTACACGGGTCGCGACACCGCGTCGAGCGGCACCGACCCCGAGGCGTTCCGTGGACTGTGGGACGCCAACGGCAATCCCAAGGATGCCGTGGCCATGCTGAAGGCCTGGATCGCAGCGCATCTGGGACCGCAGACTCCCCAGCAGCCGGCGGCAAATCCGCTCTCGCAGTTCTTCGCCGCACTCCAACAGATCGCCCAGTCGTTCAGCCAGGCGATCTCGAGCTTCTTCAACCCCGGCATGTTCATCCAGTCGGTCGTCAACGCCATCTCCAACCTCTTCGGGTTCCTGCGGCCAGCGGCCCCGGCGGCTGCAGTGGCGGCAGTGGCGGCGGCCTCGGCGGAGCCGGTCACCACGACGGCGGCCAAGGTTGCATCAGCCGCAGCAACAGAGCCCGCGGCGGACGCGTCCACCGTCGTGGCCAGCGATTCGAAGACAGTCGCCATCGAGGTGGCCGCGGTGGACGAATCCGCGACACCGGCTGCGACGGCAGTCGAACCGGCGGTGGCCGCCGAACCCGTGGCCGTCACCGCGCCGGTGTCCGAACCGGTGGCTACCGAAACCCCTGCGGCACAGCCCAAGTCGGTGGACGTGGAGAAGTCGACCACCACCGATGAAGCCGTGACCACGCCGGTCAAGCAAGTATCCGAGTCGTCCGGTGCGTCGGAGTCCACGTCGACCACCTCACCCGCGTCGTCCTCGACCACCTCGCCGGCGTCCACGTCGACCACCTCACCCGCGTCGTCCTCGACCACCTCGCCGGCGTCGACCACGACGACGTCACCCGGCTCCTCGTCGACGAAGACCTCCTCCGGAACCACGACGAGTTCGGCCACGAAGTCCACCGGAGCCGAGACGACGAGCGCGACCAAGGCCGCCGACCAGAACGAGTCGCCGAAGGCCAGCTCCGCCAGTGCCGCCAGCAGCTCCTCGTCGAGCAGCTCGAGCTCGGGATCCTCGAGCTCGTCCTCGGGAGGGTCGGCCGACTGACCAGGGGGAACGGGCATCCAGACGACCTCGACGAGTGAGTCTGGATTCCCGTATCCGCGCTGATTGATTTGTCGTACAACGAGTTCGAGTGACTACTGTCCCCGTTCATCGGGTATCGCGATGAGGCGGGTGTCGATTGGACTGTGGGCGGACCGGCGCTGAGGGGTCGCTAGTCCGCCCACAGTCCGAATTACGGCGACTCGCTTCGGAGTCAGGGCCTCGGCCACCGCTTTCCTCATGGAAATGTGATCTTCGCCGCCACATGCTTTGGCGCACCTTGAGAAGGTGTCCTCGGTTGGGGATCACCGCCGGAGGGTCGAAGAACATGTCCAACGGACACGCAGTGGTTTGCGGTGCCAGCATCGCCGGTCTACTCGCAGCCAAGGTGTTGTCGGAGTTCCATCGAGCCGTCACGGTGGTCGAACGTGACGTACTGCCCGAACTCACCTCCCAGCGACGGGGGGTATCGCAGGGCCAGCATCTGCATCAAATGCTCAGTGGTGGCGTGCCGTATCTCGTCGAATCGTTTCCCGGCATCCTCGACGAACTCGAATCGGCCGGCGCCATCGTCGTTCATGGTCCCGATGACCCTGCACGATTTCATCTCGCCGTCGGCCAAACCGTCTTCTGCAAGACGGGGCGGTTGACCCGGTCCGCAGACATGGTGCTGGTATTGGCGAGCCGGCCACTACTGGAGACGGTGATCCGACGGCGAGTGCGTGCGATTCCCCACGTCACGTTCCTGGATGGACACGACGTCGTCGAACCCACCATCGATCCCACCGGACGCGTGACCGGAGTTCACGTCGTCGAACTCCAGACCGGTCGCGACGTGGTGTTGCGCGCTGACCTGGTCGTCGACGCAACCGGGCGCGCCGCGCGTACTCCGGCGTTCCTGCAGGCCCATGGCTTCGCACGTCCGCAAGAACGCAGATATGCGATTCAGCTGAGTTATTCGAGCCAGTTCTTCCGCGTTGCCCCCGGTGCGTTCACCGAACAGGCGGTGGTCAATGCCCCTTCGCTTGCCGTGCCCGAGGGGGCAGGGGTCCTGGCCTACGAGGACGGGACCGTCGTCGTGACGGTCATCGGCCTCGCCGGTCGGAACACTCCGCTGGGACAACCCGAGTTCCTCGAGTCGGCGACCCGGTTTCTGCCCGCTCACGTCGGAGATGCGCTGCGCGACGGGCAGCCGACCGGCGAGGTCTTCAGGCAGCGGTATCCGGCCAGTGTCTGGCGCCGCTACGACAAGCTCGTCCGCTTCCCGCCGGGCTTCCTCGTCATCGGTGACGCGGTGTGCAGTTTCAATCCCGTCTACGGCCAAGGCATGACTTCTGCGGCGATGCAGGCAGCAGCGCTTCGCCGGTGCTTGGCCGCCGGAACCGACCGGCTGAGCCAACGATTCTTCGGCGCCTCGGCACGGAGGCTCGCCCCAATTTGGTGGAAGAATCGACTCTTCGACTTCGCCATCATTCCGTCCAGTGGATGGCGGGGCAGACTTCAGAAACTGGTCAATGCCGGTTTGAACGAGGTGTATTCGGCCGCGGTGACGGACGTGGTCCTCACCGAGACGATCTTCAGGCAGATGCAACTGCTCGGCCGACCCACCGACATCCTGCGGCCATCGACGTTGAAGAGGGTGATCGTGCGCGAACGCCGGCAGACCGTCCGTCGTAGGTCCTTCTGGTGCCCTCGGTGAGACTCGAACTCACACTGCACGGGTTTTGAATCCGTTTCCTCTGCCAATTGGGATACGAGGGCATTCGCGGTGCGGTTTCCCACCATAGATGATCGGCTCGGAGACCCGGCACGGCCCCGCGGTCGCTGTTATGCGCCGCGCACGGGACAATGAGGCCATGACCGGGTCAACGACGGATGCCGACAAACCACACCGCGTCCTCATCGCCGAAGACGAGGCACTCATTCGCATGGATCTCGCCGAGATGCTGCGCGACGAGGGCTATGAAGTGGTGGGGGAGGCCGGTGACGGCCAGGAGGCAGTCGAGCTCGCCGAGAGCCTGCGGCCCGACCTCGTCATCATGGACGTCAAGATGCCGCGCCGCGACGGCATCGACGCCGCCGCCGAGATCGCCACCAAGCGCATCGCTCCGATCTTGATACTCACCGCCTTCTCTCAGCGTGAGCTGGTGGAGAAGGCCCGCGATGCCGGCGCCATGGCGTATCTGGTCAAGCCCTTCTCCATCACCGACTTGATTCCGGCGATCGAGTTGGCGGTCAGTCGATTCGGCGAGATCACCGCGCTGGAGTCCGAAGTCGCCACGCTGTCGGACCGGTTGGAGACCCGCAAGCTGGTCGAGCGCGCCAAGGGTTTGCTCCAGTCGAAGCAGAAGATGACCGAACCCGAAGCCTTCAAGTGGATTCAACGCGCGGCGATGGATCGCCGCACCACGATGCGACGGGTGGCGGAGGTCGTGCTCGAGACGTTGGACGCGCCCGAGACGTAACGAACGCATTTCGCGACGCGTCGTTTCGCCCGCATACACAGGCGACACTCAGTCCGCGTTCGTCAACATCGCGCACCGCTGCGATGTGTTGGCTATGTTCTAGCGGAAGCATCGGCGCCCCGGGGGACGTGACCTGCGTCGCCGGTGCCAATGACAACGTCGACACGGAGGTGAACGTGCGCGCTCGCATGGCACGTAATGCATTTGCTCTCGGGGGGGCGGGCTTGCTCGTGCTCGGCATCGCTGGTTGCAGCCAGTCGGCGCCGGAGCAGAGTTCGTCCCAGTCGAACCTGAAGATCGTCGAGCAGGTTCAGATCGACGAGAACGGCGCCGAGGTGAAGACCGCCGAGGGCGCCAAGCCAGCCGATCCCACCGGTGACGGCAAGGCGACCTGCCCGCCGGTGTCCATCGCAATGGCCGGTGCCCTCAACGGACCCGACGCGGCCCTCGGCATCAACATCAAGAACGGCGTGCAGCTGGCGATCGACAAGCACAATGCCGCCAACCCGGGCTGCCAGGTCCAGCTGAAGCCGTTCGATACCGAGGGTGACCCGCAGAAGGCCACCGCCGTCGCCCCCCAGATCGTCGACGACCAGTACACGATCGGCCTGGTCGGCCCGGCGTTCTCCGGTGAGACCAAGGCCACCGGCACGGTGTTCGATCAGGCTGGACTCGTCGCCGCCACCGCGTCGGCCACCAACCCGACGTTGAGCCAGAACGGGTGGAAGACCTTCTTCCGCGGGCTGGCCAACGACGCCGTGCAGGGCCCGTCGGTCGCCAACTACCTGAAGAACACCCTCGGCTACAAGAAGGTCTGCGTCGTCGACGACAGCACCGACTACGGCCTCGGCCTGGCCATCCCGGTCCGCGAGACCCTCGGCCCCGTCGCCGATTCGGCCTGCAACATCCAGGTCAAGAAGGGCGACAAGGACTTCTCCGCCGCCGTTACTCAGATCAAGGGCGTCAGCCCGGACGCCGTGTTCTACAGCGGCTACTACTCCGAGGCCGCGCCGTTCGTGCAGCAGCTCAAGGACGGCGGAGTCACCGCGACCTTCGTCAGCGCCGACGGCACCAAGGACCCCGAGTTCGTCAAACAGGCGGGTGAGGCGTCCAAGGGCTCGATCCTGTCCTGCCCGTGCGGCCCGGCCACCGGAACGTTCGCCGACGAGTACACCAAGAAGTTCGGCCAGGAGCCCGGCACGTACAGCACCGAGGGTTACGACCTGGGAACCATCCTGCTGAAGGGCATCGACTCGGGTGCCATCACCCGGCCGGCCCTGCTGGACTACGTCAAGAACTACAACGGTCAGGGCGTGGCGCGTAACTACCAGTGGTCGCCCACCGGTGAGCTCACAACCAACCTGATCTGGATCTTCAAGGTTCAGTAGCCGCTGATACGAGGCGCGTCCCAGCCCACGGTTCGGACGCGCCTCGTATCCGTCATCCACGAGGAGCCGCCGCCAGTGCTATTGGCCGCCAACATAAACTTCAACGTCGACGGCCTGATCAACGGCTTCTGGCAGTTGACCATCGACGGGCTGTCGTGGGGCGCCATCTACGCCCTGGTGGCCGTCGGCTACACACTGGTGTTCGGCGTGCTGCGGCTGATCAACTTCGCCCACTCCGAGATCTTCATGCTTGGCATGTTCGGCACCTACTTCTGCCTGGATCTGATCCTGGGATTCGCGCCGAGTGGCAATGCCTACAACAAGGGCGTCATCCTGACCATCGCCTATCTGGCGATCGCCATGGTCTTCGCGATGCTGGTATCCGGTTCGGCCGCCGTCGGTTTGGAGTTCATCGCCTACCGGCCGCTGCGGCGCCGCAACGCGCGACCGCTGACCTTCCTCATCACCGCCATCGGAATGTCATTCGTCCTGCAGGAATTCGTGCACTTCATCCTGCCGCACATCATCAAGGGGTACGGCGGGTCGAACGCCCAGCAGCCGATCATCCTGGTGCAGCCCAAGACTCAGTTCACCGTCTTCGGGGCCACCGTCACCAACGTGACGTTGGTGATCGTCGTGGCGGCGCTGGTGCTCGCACTGCTCACCGACATCGCGATCAACCGCACCAAGTTCGGCCGCGGCATCCGGGCCGTGGCGCAGGACTCGACCACCGCGACCCTGATGGGCGTCTCCCGCGAACGCATCATCATGACTACGTTCCTGATCGGTGGCCTGCTCGCCGGCGCCGCGGCCCTGCTCTACACGCTGAAGGTGCCGCAGGGCATCATCTACTCCGGTGGCTTCCTGCTCGGCATCAAGGCGTTCTCGGCGGCGGTCCTCGGTGGCATCGGCAACCTGCGCGGTGCGCTGCTGGGCGGCCTGATCCTCGGCGTGATGGAGAACTACGGTCAGGCGGTCTTCGGCACCCAGTGGCGTGACGTCGTGGCCTTCGTCCTGCTGGTGCTGGTGTTGCTGGTCCGCCCCACCGGCATCCTTGGTGAGAGCCTCGGGAAGGCGCGCGCATGAGTCACCAGGCGGAACCGAAGACGCCGAACGGCGCGACACCGGCGGGACGGCTCCTCGCTCCCGGCGACGGGTTGCGGCACTGGTGGGCGGGCCTGGCCCGTCCGCAGAAGTGGATCTTCGGCGTCATCGGCTTCGGTCTGCTGGCGCTGCTGCCGCTGTACACCCCGGGCTTCATCGACACCCCGGGAATCAGCTTCGGCGGCACCATGGCGGCCTTCGTGATGATCGCGATCATCGCGATCGGCCTCAACGTCGTCGTCGGCCAGGCGGGTCTGCTGGATCTCGGTTACGTCGGCTTCTACGCGGTCGGCGCCTACACGGTCGCGCTACTCACCAGCCCCGACAGCCCGTGGAACAGGGTGGGGGCCACCGGTTTCTTCAGCAAGGACTGGGCGTGGCTGTCGTGCGTGCCGATCGCGATGGCCGTGACGGCGCTGGCCGGTCTGATCCTCGGCACGCCGACGCTGCGCCTGCGCGGTGACTACCTGGCGATCGTGACACTCGGCTTCGGCGAGATCATCCGCCTGCTCGCCGACAATCTCTCCGACATCACCAACGGCTCGCGCGGCCTGAACCAGATCGCCTACCCCCGGGTCGGGGAGAGCGAGCGCCTGCCCAACGGCGTGTTCTCCAGCGGCAACTCGTCGGGCCACGCCAACTACGGCACCTGGTGGTTCTGGCTCGGCCTGGTGCTGATGATCGGCATCCTGCTGCTGGTCGGCAACCTGGAACGCAGCCGGGTCGGGCGCGCCTGGGTGGCCATCCGCGAGGACGAGGACGCCGCAGAGGTGATGGGCGTCAACACGTTCCGCTTCAAACTGTGGGCGTTCGTGATCGGGGCGGGTATCGGTGGTCTGTCCGGTGCGCTCTACGCCGGGCAGGTGCAGTACGTGGCGCCGACCAACTTCAACATCATCAACTCAATGCTGTTCCTGGTGGCCGTCGTGCTCGGCGGCCAGGGCAACAAGCTCGGCGTCATCTTCGGTGCGTTCATCATCGTGTACCTGCCCAACCGGTTGCTCGGCGTGCATCTGTTCGGGGTCAACCTCGGTGACCTGAAGTACCTGTTCTTCGGTCTGGCGCTGGTGGTGCTGATGATCTTCCGGCCGCAGGGCCTGTTCCCCGTCCGCCAGCAGCTGCTCGCCTACGCCAAGTCCGCGCAGAAGCTGTTGGGCAAGGCCGACGATTCGAAGGCAGCCGCATGAGTGAACCCGTAATCGACGAGGAACTCGCCGCCCTGCACCGCGACGTCAACGCCGCCGAGGGCGAAACCCTCTTGGCGACGCAGGATTTGACCGTCAAGTTCGGCGGGCTCACGGCGCTGGATGCCGTGACCTTCGACATCAAGCGCGGGGAGATCCTGGGGCTGATCGGGCCCAACGGTGCCGGCAAGACCACCTGCTTCAACGCGATCACCGGGGTGTACCGGCCGACGTCGGGCACGGTGACCTTCGACGGCGCCCCGCTGGGCAAGATCAAGCGCCACGAGATCACCCGACGCGGGATCGCCAGGACGTTTCAGAACATCCGGCTCTGGGGTGAGATGACGGCGCTGGAGAACGTCGTCGTCGGCACCGACGCGCGGCACAAGACCTCGGTTCCCGGTGCGCTCGTCCGCACGCCGCGGCACCGGCGCGAGGAGAAGTCCGCCATCGAGAAGGCCGTCGCTCTGCTGCAATTCGTCGGCATCTCCCAGCGCGCGGACGAGAAGGCCAAGAACCTGCCCTACGGTGATCAGCGTCGGCTGGAGATCGCCAGGGCCTTGGCCACCGAGCCCAAGCTGCTCTGCCTCGACGAGCCCGCGGCCGGTTTCAACCCGAGCGAGAAGTCCGCACTCATCGAGTTGATCCAGGCGATCCGCGACGACGGCTACACCGTGCTGCTGATCGAGCACGACATGCGGTTGGTCATGGGTGTGACCGATCGAATCGTCGTCCTCGAATTCGGGCGGAAGATCGCCGACGGTCTGCCCGCCGAGATCCGCGAAGACCCAGCGGTCATCACCGCTTACCTGGGGGTGCCCGATGACGAACTCGAGTGAGCCGACCGAAACCGCCCAGAGCGACCCGCGGCCGGTGCTGCTGGAGGTTCGCGACGTCGTGGTGCACTACGGCAGAATCCAAGCGCTGCACGGCGTCTCGTTGAAGGTGCATCAGGGCGAGCTCGTCACGCTGCTCGGATCCAACGGCGCCGGCAAGACCACCATGATGCGGGCCATCTCGGGGTTGCGTCCGCTCACATCGGGGTCGGTCTGGTTCGAGGGCGAGGACGTCTCCAAGGTCAAGGCGCACAACCGCGTCACCAGCGGGCTCATCCAGGCGCCCGAGGGCCGCGGCGTGTTTCCCGGGATGACGGTCGTGGAGAACCTCGAAATGGGTTGCTATGGGCGCAAGTTCCCGAGCAAGGCCGAGCATCGCGAGCGCTTCGACTGGGTATTGGAGACCTTCCCCCGGCTGGCCGAGCGACGCAGCCAGGTCGGGGGCACCCTCTCGGGCGGTGAGCAGCAGATGCTCGCGATCGGCCGGGCGCTGATGGCCCGACCGAAGGTGCTGCTGCTCGACGAGCCGTCGATGGGATTGGCGCCGATGGTGATCTCGCAGATCTTCAAGATCATCTCCGAGATCAACGAGCAGGGGACGACGGTGCTGCTCGTCGAGCAGAACGCCCAGCAGGCGCTGAGCCGCTCGGACCGGGCTTACATCCTGGAGACCGGCGCGGTGACCCGCTCCGGCAATGCGCGAGAACTGTTGGCCGACGACAGCATTCGCGCCTCCTACCTCGGCGTGGCCTGATCCCACCCGCCGCAGCGCTCAGGTGATGCGGAAGCGTTTGACCCGCGCCGTCGCGCCGCCGACCAATTCGACTTGGCTCCTTGGTACACCGAGATGTTCGGCCAGTAGCCGGGTGACGGCGTCGTTGGCCTTGCCGTCGACTGCGCGTTGCGGAACGAAGACGGTGAGTTCGCCGTCCTCGCCGACCTCGACCAGCGGACCCTTCCGGCTGCCGGGCTTGACGCGAACCGAGACGATGCCGGACATGGGCCCCATTCAACGCCCGCGCGTGTCAGCGCGCGACGATCACCGAAGAGCCGTGGCCGAACAGACCCTGGTTCGCGGTCACCCCGACGGTCGCGCCTTCGACCTGGCGGCCGGTCGCCTGCCCCTTGAGCTGCCAGTGCAATTCGCAGACCTGGGCGATCGCCTGGGCCGGAATGGCCTCGCCGAAGCACGCCAACCCACCCGACGGGTTGACCGGAACCCGGCCGCCGATCGTGGTGGCGCCGCTGCGCAGCAACTGCTCGGCCTCGCCCTTGGCGCACAGCCCGAGATGCTCGTACCAATCCAACTCGAGCGCCGTCGAGAGGTCGTACACCTCGGCCAGGCTGACGTCCTCGGGCCCGATGCCCGCCTCGGCGTACGCGGCGTCGAGGATCTGATCCTTGAACACCCGGTCGGGTGCCGGCACCACCGCGGTCGAGTCGGTGGCGATGTCCGGCAGTTCGGGGAGGTGCTGCGGGTAGCGGGGGGTGACGGTGGACACCGCGCGCACCGAGGGAACGCCATCGAGTGACCCAAGGTGCTTCTCTGCGAACGACTTGCTCGCCACGATGAGGGCAGCGGCACCATCGGAGGTGGCGCAGATGTCGAGCTGGCGCAGCGGGTCGGACACCACCGGGCTGTTCAGCACGTCCTCGACCGCGGACTCCTTGCGGTAGCGGGCATTCGGGTTCTGCAGCCCGTGCCGGGAGTTCTTCACCTTGACCTGTGCGAAGTCCTCGGACGTCGCGCCGTAGAGGTCCATCCTGCGGCGAGCCAGCAGTGCGAAGTAGACCGGGTTCATCGCGCCGATCAGATGGAAGCGCTGCCAGTCCGGATCGTTCTTGCGCTCGCCACCGACGGGTGCGAAGGCCCCCTTGGGGGTGGTATCGGCGCCGATGACGAGGGCGACGTCGCAGAACCCGGCGAGGATGTGTGCCCGTGCGCTCTGCAGGGCTTGTGAACCCGAGGCACAGGCAGCGTAGCTCGAGCTGACCGGCACGCCGTTCCAGCCGAGCTTCTGGGCGAAGGTCGACCCGGCGATGAAACCGGGGTAACCGTTGCGGATCGTGTCGGCACCTGCCACGAGTTGGATTTGACGCCAGTCCAGGCCGGCCTCGGCCAGCGCCGCACGAGCGGCGACGACGCCGTACTCGGTGAAGTCGTGCCCCCACTTGCCCCACGGGTGCATGCCCGCACCCAGGATGTACAGCGGGTCCGGCGCGCCGGAGCGAAGCGACTCGGGGGCTGTCTCGGGTGTCATTCGGCGATCCTCCAGGCATGGACGCTGCGCACGAACCCGTCGGCGTCGGTGTAGAGCGGCATGGTGGTCAGCTCCATCTCCATGCCGACCACGAGATCCGCCGCGACGGTCCCGGTGACGACCTTGCCGAGGATGATCAGGCCCTCGTCGGCCAGCTCGACCGCGGCGATGGCGAACGGCTCGAACGGGTCCGCGGCCGGGTACGGAGCGGGTGGGGGGTAGCGGTTCTCGGTGTAGCTCCACACCTTCCCGCGCCGGGACAGCGGGACCCGGTCGAGCCGGTCACCGTCGCAGGCCGGGTTTGGGCAATTGTTCTCCCGCGGCGGAAAGACGTAGGTACCGCACCGGGTGCACTTGCCCGCCACCAGGTGGGTGCGGCCGTCGTCGTCGGTGTCGAACCACCCGTCGATGGCCGGTAGTTGCGCTTGCGCGTCGGTAGATCCTGGCACGCGGTCAGCGTAATCGATCTCGGTCGCCGAACTGCAACGTGTTGCAGTTTTGGGTCGTGGCTGACGGCTACGGGGCGACGTCGAGCAGGATCCGCACCAGATCGTCGGGATTGTCGCGCATCAGGTTGTGCCCACCGTCCAGTTCGTGGGTGACCCAGGATGGGTCGTCCCGGACCCGCTCGTAGGACGCACGCATCGGTGAGTCGCCCGGCCATCGCAGGGCGTAGACGAAGTCACGGCGGCGTACCGATGCGACGTCGCGGGCGAGCTCGATCGGCTGCAGGAAGGAAGCCAGCGGATGGGCGCTCGCGCGGGGATCGAAGTAGGGCAGCGGCGGGACGCCGTACCCCGTGTCATCGACGCCGACGTACCACGCCCGCTGCTCGTCGTTGACCAGGTCCCAGCACGACTCGCCGTTCCTCGGCACCAGCGCGTCGAGGTAGACCAGCGAATCCACCTGTGCGGGAAGCCGATCCGCGACCGCGGTGATGACCATGCCGCCATAGCTGTGTCCGACGAGCACCAGATCGGCGGCGTCGTCCTCCGCGGCGAGGGCGGACAGGACGTCGGTGACGTGGGTGTCCAGGTTGACTCCGGCGTTGGCGAGATGGTGCCGTTCGGCGACCCCGGTCAACGTGTAGGCCAACACCCGGTGCCCGCGTGCGCGCAGGGCATGGGCGAGGTCGTCGAAGCACCAGGCGCCGTGGCAGGCGCCCGGAATGAGGACGAAGGTGGCCATGGTCAGCTCCCGTCTGCGTTGGTGTCGCGTCGGTATCCGGCGGTGACGGCGGCCAGTTCGTCGGGCGAGGGCCCCGCTGCGAGCATCGCCCGGCTCGCGGTGACGACGGTGGCGGTCTCGGCCCGGCGACGTGACTCGTAGTCGCACAGTCCGTTTCGCCGATCACGCGCGAGCGCGTCGGCCAGAGCCACGCCGTCGATGATCGCCTGCGAACCACCGTTCGCGCCGACCGGGTACATCGGGTGGGCGGCATCGCCGAGCAACGTGACCCGGCCGTGGCCGTCGGGGTCGGACCACCACGGCAGGGGATCGCGGTCCACCATCGGGTACTCGAACACCGCCTCCGTGCCCCGCACCAACGCGGGGAGGTCCAGCCAGTCCAACCGGAACTCGGCGAGATGCGCGACGACGGTGTCCGGGTCGGCCCGAGCATTCCAATTGGCATCGCGAGGGAGGGCGCCCGGTGGCGCCGCGTCGACCTGCACCACCCAGTTGACGAGTCCGTTGCCGATGGGATAGGTGATGACCTCGACTCCTGGGCCCTTGACGATCGCCATCGTCCGGCCATCGAGGAACGCCGGCATTCGCGTCGCACCGCGGAACATCGTCCGCCCCGACCACGACAGGGGGTCACCGGTGGGATGCAATTGGGCCCGTACGGCCGAATGGATCCCGTCTGCGCCGACCAGCGCGTCGGCGGCCAGCGATCGGGCCGTGGTGTGCACCGAGACACCGTCTGATGACTCCCGAAAGGCGAGCAGCCGATGTCCGGTCCTGACCGCGTCGGGCCCCAGTCGGTCCCGGACGGCCGCCAGCAATAGCGTCTGCAGCCTGCCGCGGTGCACCGACAGCTGGGGGCGCCGGTACCCGCCGTCGAGCCCACGGGGTTCCCGTAGGAGCAGCCGGCCTCGGTGGTCGTAGAACTCGAGGATCCGCGGGGCTGCTGCGGCGGCCCCGATGACGTCGGCCAGGCCGAGGTGCTCGAGGGCCGCGACGGCGCGGGGCAACAGGTTGATGCCGACGCCCAGCGGCCGGAGTTCGGTCACCCCGTCGATGACGGTGGCGCGGATGCCGCGCGCGTGCAGCGCAAGTGCTGCCGTCAATCCGCCGATGCCGGCTCCGGCGATCAGGACGTCCTCAGCTGTCATGCCTTCAGCGTCGGCGCCGGCTTTCGATAAGTCCAATACATGTTCAGTACGGAAACTATCGTGAATGCTTATGGAATTGCGACAGCTGGACTACTTCGTCGCGGTCGCCGAGGAAGCGAACTTCACCAGGGCCGCCGGACGATTGCACGTGGCGCAGCCCGCCGTGAGCGCACAGATCCAGAAGCTCGAGCGCGAACTCGGGCAACCACTGCTGGATCGCTCGGCGCGGACCGTCAGGCTCACCGCCGCTGGCGAGGCTGCCCTGCCCCATGCCAGAGCTGCCCTGGCCGCCGTCCTCGACGTCCGGCGATCGGTCGACGAACTCACCGGCCTAATCAGGGGGACCGTGGCGATCGGCACGGTGACCGCACACGACGTCGACGTCCCGGGCCTGCTCGCCGACTTCCATGCCGACTACCCCGGGGTCGAGATCACGCTGGGTACCGACAACTCGAACGTCCTGATCGAGCACCTGCGCGCCGGCGTACTCGACGTCGCCATCGTCTCGGTCGGGTCCGACGAGCATCCCGACGGCCTGGACGTCGACGTCATCACCGACGAGGCCATCGACGCAGCGGTGAGCCACGACCACGAGCTGAGCGGCGCTGCGAGCATCGCGCTGGCCGACCTCGACGGACTGCCCTTGATCGCGCTGCCCGTCGGCACCGGTGTGCGGGCCCGGCTCGACCAGGCGTGCGCGACCGTCGGGATCACTCCGCGCATCGCCTTCGAGGCGTCGACGCCGATCGCCCTGGCCGAGCTCGCCGAGCGTGGGCTCGGCGTGGCCATCGTGCCGAGTTCGGTGTCCCGGTCGCGCCCCGGACTGCACGCCCTGCCCATCACCCCGCAGCTGCGCGGCCGGTTGGTGCTCGCTTGGCGCGCGGTCGGGCCGACGAATCCCGCCACCTCGGTGTTGGTGCAGATGGCACGGCATCGAATTCGTGTCGGCCGGGGTGAATAGAGTGAGGGCGTGAGCCCAGCCAAGACCGACACCAAGCCCACATTGATGCTGTTGGACGGCAACTCGCTGGCGTTTCGCGCCTTCTATGCGTTACCCGCGGAGAACTTCAAGACCCAGGGCGGTTTGACCACCAACGCGGTGTACGGCTTCACGGCCATGCTGATCAACCTGTTGCGCGACGAGCAGCCGACCCACATCGCCGCAGCCTTCGACGTGTCGCGGCAGACGTTCCGGTCCGAGAAGTATCCGGAGTACAAGGCGGGCCGTTCGGCCACTCCCGACGAGTTCCGCGGTCAGATCGACATCACCAAGGAAGTACTCGTCGCCCTGGGCATCACCGCTCTGGCGGAACCGGGTTTCGAGGCCGACGACATCATCGCCACCCTCGCCACCCAGGCCGAGGCGGAGGGCTACCGCGTGCTGGTCGTCACCGGTGACCGCGACGCCCTTCAGCTCGTCAGCCCCGACGTCACGGTGCTCTACCCGCGCAAGGGCGTGTCCGAGCTGACGCGCTTCACCCCCGACGCCGTCGTCGAGAAGTACGGCCTCACTCCCACCCAGTACCCGGACTTCGCAGCGTTGCGCGGCGATCCCAGCGACAACCTGCCCGGCATTCCAGGGGTGGGGGAGAAGACGGCCTCGAAGTGGATCGTCGAATACGGCTCGCTGCAGGCGCTCGTCGATCAGGTCGACACCGTCAAGGGCAAGGTCGGAGAGTCGTTGCGCGCCAACCTCTCCCACGTCATCCTCAACCGAGACCTGACCGAGCTGGTCAAGGACGTTCCGCTGGCGCAGACGCCGGATACGTTGCGCATGATGCCGTGGGATCGCGACCAGATCCACAGGCTGTTCGACGATCTCGAGTTCCGCGTCCTGCGCGACCGGTTGTTCGAGACGCTGGCTTCGGCGGACCCCGAGGTGGAGCAGGGCTTCGACGTGCGGGGCGGCGTACTGGAGCCCGGCCAGCTAAGCGCGTGGCTCGCCGAACACGCCACGGGGAAGAGGTTCGGTCTGGCCGTCGTGGGCACGCACCTGGCCTTCGATTCCGACGCCACCGCGGTGGCGATCGTGTCCGCCGATGGCGAGGGCTGCTACCTCGACACCGCAACGATGGACCCGGCCGACGAGGCCGCCTTGGCGGAGTGGCTCGCCGACCCCGCGCAGCCGAAGTCGCTGCACGAGGCCAAGCTGGCGATGCACGACCTGACCGGCCGCGGCTGGCACCTGGCCGGTGTCACCTCCGATACCGCGCTGGCGGCCTACCTGGTGCGACCGGGCCAGCGCAGCTTCGCGCTCGACGACCTGGCGGTGCGCTATCTCAAGCGTGAGCTGCGCGCGGAAAACCCCGAACAGCAACAACTCTCGCTTCTCGATGACACCGATGGCGTCGACGACCAGGCGGTGCAGACGTTGCTCCTGCGGGCGTCCGCGGTCGCCGACCTGGCCGACGCCCTCGACCAGGAACTCGAACGCATCGACTCCTCGGCGCTGCTGGGGGACATGGAATTGCCCGTGCAACGGGTGCTGGCCAAACTGGAACACACCGGCATCGCCGTCGACCAGGATCTCCTCGGCCAACTTCAGAGCCAGTTCGCGAACCTGATCCGCGACGCGGCCGAGGCCGCCTACGAGGTGATCGGCAAGCAGATCAACCTCGGTTCGCCCAAGCAGCTGCAGGTGGTGCTGTTCGACGAGCTCGAGATGCCGAAGACCAAGCGCACCAAGACGGGGTACACCACCGACGCCGATGCGCTGCAGGGACTCTTCGACAAGACGGGGCATCCCTTCTTGCAGCACTTGCTGGCCCACCGCGACGCCACCCGGCTCAAGGTGACGGTCGATGGGCTGCTCAACGCGGTCGGCTCCGACGGACGCATCCACACCACCTTCAACCAGACCATCGCGGCCACCGGACGGTTGTCGTCGACCGAACCCAACCTGCAGAACATCCCGATCCGCACCGAAGCCGGCCGCCAAATCCGCGACGGGTTCGTGGTGGGTGACGGCTACGCCGAGCTGATGACGGCGGACTACAGCCAAATCGAGATGCGCATCATGGCGCACCTGTCCGGTGACGAGGGTCTGATCGAGGCGTTCAACACCGGCGAGGACCTGCATTCGTTCGTCGCATCGAGGGCCTTCGGCGTGCCGATAGATGAGGTCACCGCCGAACTGCGCCGTCGCGTCAAGGCCATGTCCTACGGCCTGGCCTACGGCCTGAGCGCCTACGGGTTGGCGTCCCAGCTGAAGATCTCCACCGAGGAAGCCAAGGTGCAGATGGACGCCTACTTCTCACGCTTCGGCGGCGTCCGGGACTACCTGCAGTCCGTCGTCGAGCAGGCCCGCAAGGACGGCTACACCTCGACGGTGCTCGGCAGGCGGCGTTACCTGCCCGAACTGGACAGCAGCAACCGCAACGTCAGGGAGGCCGCCGAGCGCGCTGCACTGAACGCGCCGATCCAGGGCAGCGCGGCCGACATCATCAAGGTCGCGATGATCAACACCGACGCCGCAATCCAGGAAGCTGGCTTGAAATCCCGGATGCTGCTGCAGGTTCACGACGAATTGCTGTTCGAGGTGGCCGACGGCGAGCGCGACACCCTCGACGCCCTGGTACGCCACGAGATGGGCGGGGCGTACCCGCTGGACGTACCGCTCGAGGTGTCGGTGGGGTACGGCCGCAGCTGGGACGCCGCAGCGCACTAGCGCAGATCGGCAGCCAGACCCAGACCCAAGGCCATCAGGATGGCCCCCATGGCCCGTTCCATGCGTCGGCGAACATGGCTGCGGCTCAGGAGGTTTCGCGCGCGATTGGCGACGAGGACCACACCGAGACACCACGCCGTGTCGATGACGAGTTGAATCGCCGCCAGCACGAGCAAGGTGGCCAGCACCGGGCCGCTCGGCGGCAAGAACTGCGGCAGCACCACGATGCCGAACGCAGCCGCCTTCGGATTGGCCGCGATCGAGATCAGCGAGGCCCGGAACGCGGCGGCCGGTGTGCGGCCCCGCGGCGCCGGCGGCAGATCGACCGCGGCCGGGTGCTTGGCGTTGCGCCAGGCGCCGACGCCCAGACAGATCAGGATCGCCGCACCCACGACGTGGAGCACCACCGACAGCGCATGGTTGGCCATCAGGAGCACCGATAGGCCCGCTCCGCCCGCCAGCGTCCAGCCGAGGATTCCGATCTCGTTGCCGGCCACGGCCGCGAAGCCGGCCGCCCTGCCGTCGCGGATGGCCCGGTGCAGGAACAACGCCGTTGCCGGGCCGGGAAGGGCGGCGAGGACCACCGACGCCAGCACGAAACCCGGCAAGACGTGGACGACGTGCTGCAGCTGCATCGAGCCAGTATCCAGCAGCGGGTCAAGCCGTTTTCGGACCCGCGCCGGGCACGCCAGACCCGGCCAGCCACTGCAGCGGCGGGGCGGCCGCCCGCGCGGCGTACACGCCGTACGTCTCCTCGTTCAGCAGTGCGTGCACCCGGGCGTCACCGAAGCCGCGGTCGATGCGGTCCCGGACGAAGGCCAGCTCCACCACCTGCTTGGCGAAGGCATCCACCGCCTTCGCCGCCGGCTTGCCGACGATGCGCCTCACCTCGGCGACGGCCTGCTTGCGCGTGCGGATCGAGCCGAGCCAGGTGGCCTCGTTCGCGGTGACCACACCCGCGGCGACCATGCCGGGCAGCTTGGCGGCGACGACGCGCTGTTCGCGGCGCCGGGAGGACACGGCCAGCACGATCGCCAACGTGAAGACGGGCACCATCCACAGCAGGTAGACCAAGAAGTACGTCTCGATGCCGAAGAACGACGACCCGTTCCACAACGCATGCATCGACACCGCGCCGACGTATCCGAGCAGGATGCAGCCGGCCTTGCCCCCGAGGCTTCGGCGCTGCAGTGCGGCGTAGACACCCAGCGCCGTCACGGTGGTGAACAACGGGTGGGCGAAGGGCCCCATGACGAGCCGCAGCCCCGCGGTGACCAGCGAGCCGCCGAGCGACTCGCCACCACCGATGTAGCCGATGTTCTCCAGCCACGCGAAACCCGCCGCAGTGATGCCGGCATAGACCAGGCAGTCGGTCAGCGAATTGAGTTCGTAGCGCCGCCCCGTCATCATGACTAGCAGGAACGCCCCCTTGGCGGCCTCCTCGACGATCGGGGCGACGATCGCGATGGTGACGAACTCGTCGGTGGCCGCCTGCCCGGTGGCCAGCAGCGAGCCGAAGACGAGCTCGAGGACCACCGACACCACGACTGCGACCGACGCCCCCCAGCCGAAGGCCAGCACCAACAGCCGGGGCGGCTCGGGCTCCCACCGGTCCAACCAGACGTAGGCGAGCAGGACGACGATCGTCGCCGCCGTGGCCAGCACGAACCCGACCGAGGTGCCGACCGGGTTGCCTGCGGTCAGCAGGATGACCGAGAGCCCGGCCACCATGCCCATCGCGATGATCACGCCGAGGGGCGCCCCGACCCTTCGCATCTTGCGTGGCAACGGTGGACTGGTCACCCGGCCGTAGGGGTTCGACACGTTGGCAGCGTAGCGGTGCGGTCCGACCCGGGTTTGTCCAGCGTGTGCCCCGTCGAGTACTCTCTTCGGGTACCCGTGTGCGCACGTCGCGCGTAGCACGCGTGCACATCATCATCAACCGTCCCTACGATAAAACCTGTCCGGAGCCACCCACCACATGCCAAGCCCCTCCATCACCTCGCCGCAAGTAGCCATCAACGACATTGGCTCGGCCGAGGATTTCATGGCCGCGATCGACAAGACGATCAAGTACTTCAACGATGGCGACATCGTCGAGGGAACCATCGTCAAGGTCGACCGCGACGAAGTCTTGCTCGACATCGGTTACAAGACCGAAGGCGTCATCCCCTCCCGCGAACTCTCGATCAAGCACGACGTCGACCCCTCAGAGGTTGTGTCCGTCGGTGACGAGGTCGAGGCGCTCGTCCTCACCAAGGAGGACAAGGAAGGCCGCCTGATCCTGTCCAAGAAGCGGGCTCAGTACGAGCGCGCCTGGGGCACCATCGAGGAGCTCAAGGAGAAGGACGAGGCCGTCAAGGGCACCGTCATCGAGGTCGTCAAGGGCGGCCTGATCCTCGACATCGGCCTGCGCGGCTTCCTGCCCGCGTCGTTGGTCGAGATGCGTCGGGTCCGCGATCTGCAGCCGTACATCGGCAAGGAGATCGAGGCCAAGATCATCGAGCTCGACAAGAACCGCAACAACGTGGTGCTGTCTCGCCGCGCGTGGTTGGAGCAGACCCAGTCCGAGGTGCGCAGCGAGTTCCTCAACCAGCTGCAGAAGGGCGCGGTCCGCAAGGGCGTGGTCTCCTCGATCGTCAACTTCGGTGCCTTCGTGGACCTGGGCGGCGTCGACGGCCTGGTGCACGTCTCCGAGCTGTCGTGGAAGCACATCGATCACCCGTCCGAGGTCGTCCAGGTGGGCGACGAGGTCACCGTCGAGGTGCTCGACGTCGACATGGATCGCGAGCGGGTTTCGTTGTCGCTCAAGGCGACTCAGGAAGATCCGTGGCGCCACTTCGCGCGTACCCACGCGATCGGCCAGATCGTGCCCGGCAAGGTCACCAAGCTGGTGCCGTTCGGTGCGTTCGTCCGCGTCGAAGAGGGCATCGAGGGTCTGGTGCACATCTCGGAGCTGTCCGAGCGCCACGTCGAGGTCCCGGACCAGGTGGTCCAGGTCGGCGACGACGCGATGGTCAAGGTCATCGACATCGACCTCGATCGCCGTCGTATCTCGCTGAGCCTCAAGCAGGCCAACGAGGACTACACCGAGGAGTTCGACCCGTCGAAGTACGGCATGGCCGACAGCTACGACGACGCGGGCAACTACATCTTCCCCGAGGGCTTCGACGCCGACACCAACGAATGGCTCGAGGGCTTCGAGAAGCAGCGTGACGAGTGGGAGGCCCGGTACGCCGAGGCCGAGCGCCGCCACAAGATGCACACCGCGCAGATGGAGAAGTTCGCGGCAGCCGACGCGGAGGCAGCCAGCCGGCCGGCCACCGCCAGTGGTGCCACGACGACGTCGTCGTCCAGCAGCTCGGGTGAGCCCTCCGGTGGAACGCTCGCCAGCGACGCTCAGCTCGCAGCTCTTCGGGAGAAGCTCGCCGGCAACGCCTAGTTCAGCACGTACGAACGCCCCGGCTCGTGGTGAGCCGGGGCGTTCGTCGTCTGAGCCCCCTGACACACTGATGCGGTGCTTCGTATCGGATTGACCGGCGGCATCGGCGCCGGAAAGTCGACGGTGTCCGCGACGTTCGACGAGCTCGGCGGGATCATCGTCGACGGGGACGTCATCTCGCGGGAGGTCGTCCAACCCGGCACCGAGGGACTGGCCGCCCTCGTCGAGGCGTTCGGACGCCAAATCCTGCTTCCCGACGGCACCCTGGACCGTCCGGCGCTGGCGGCGGTGGCGTTCTCCGATGACGAGAAGCGCGCAACACTCAATGGCATCGTGCATCCCCTGGTGGGCAAGCGCCGCGCCGAGTTGATCGAGGCGGCCCCCGAGGACGCGGTGATCGTAGAGGACATCCCCCTGCTGGTGGAGTCGAAGATGGCGCCGCTATTTCCGCTGGTGATCGTCGTGCACGCCGACGAGGAGGTCCGGGTCAGGCGCCTGGTCGAGCAGCGGGGGATGCCCGAGGCCGACGCCAGGGCGCGGATCGCGGCTCAGGCCACCGAGGAGCAGCGCCGTGAGGTGGCCGACGTCTGGCTCGACAACTCCGGCACCGCCGAGCAACTGGCTCAACAGGCCCGCCTGCTGTGGGACGAACGAATCATGCCCTTCGCGGAGAACCTGCGGGCCGGTCGATCGGCACCGACCCAACCGCGGTTGGTGCCCGCGGATCCGTCATGGGCCGACCAAGGCCGCCGCATCCTGGCTCGACTGCGGACAGCCTGCGGCCACCATGCGATCCGCGTCGACCACGTCGGGTCCACGGCGGTGCCGGGACTCGACGCCAAGGACGTCATCGACGTTCAGATCACGGTCGCATCGCTGGCCGTCGCGGACGAGATCGCCGGCGCCCTGCTCGCGGCGGGTTATCCGCGGATGAACACCGGCGCGGACGTCGGCAAGGGAGATGCGCGCAGTACCGTCGCCGAGTTCGATCACGCCGACGACGAGTCCCTTTGGGGCAAACGGCTCCACGCCGCGGCGGACCCCGGCCGTCCGACCAACGTGCACATCAGGGTCGACGGCTGGCCAAATCAGCAGTTCGCCCTGCTATTCGTGGACTGGCTGCGGGCCGACGCGGGGGAGTGTGCGCAATACCTCGAGCTCAAGCGTCGGGTGGCCAAGCACGGACACGCGAACACCGGTGACTATGCCGAAGCCAAGGAACCATGGTTCGCCGACGCCTACCGGCGGGCGTGGAAGTGGGCCGACGAGACGTCCTGGCGCCCCTGACGCGGAGCCTCAGGCGCCCGGAGCGGGTGCGGGTTCGGCGGGCGGTGCCGCATCGACCGGGGCGGTATTGCCGACCGGGAAGTTCGCCACCGTTCCGCAGCTGAGCACGCCGTACCCGGGATCGTCGTGCTGCGGTGTCAGCCGCGGCGCCACGAACTGATCGGCCTCGGCGATGATCTGGTCGTCGACCAGGATCTCGCAGTGCAGGCTGGCCGAGTACGGCCACTGGATGGAGACCTGCATACCGGCCTTCTGGGTCTTGCTCACCACGCCGGTCGCCTCGAACGTGCGCCCGGGAACCATCGTCGGGTTGGCGGTGTTGACCTGGTCGTCGGCGATCGCGTAGCTGATGGTGGCACCGCGGGATACGCCGTCGACCCTGGCCCGGTAGGTCACGTTGTACGGGCCGGGTCCGAGGTTGGGGGTGGCCGCATCCGTCGGCGACGGCGTGTCGGCCGACTGCTGGGTGGCGTCGGGGCCCGCGGGGACGCCGGGATCGCCGAGTGCGATCGCGGGGAACGCGAGCGCGCCGAACATCGCCATGGTCGCTGCCGCGCCCTTCAGCAATGCATGCTTAGTCGGGCTCATGACCGCAGACTTTACGCTTCCCGCCAAGTGAGGACCATCTCGTGGTCTGCCAACCATCGGTCCAGGTCATACCCGTGCCGGGCCAGACCCTCGACGGTGGTGACGGCGGTCTGGACGGCAATTGACGCACGATCCGAGCCGAGCAGCCCGCTTCGGACCGCATCGACCAACTCGTCGACGTCCTCGAGGGCCACCGCCGAACCGTCGCGGAGCACCAGGTCCAGGTAGTGATCCTCGGCGTGCCAGACTTCCCCGTCACGCGAGTAGTGCCCGACGTCGAGGTAGTAGTCCTGGTCCCGTTCGTACCCGGGGTTGAAGTGGAACACCGATACCCGAAGGCCGAGCGGGGGCAGCAGCCACGACTCCAGGTAGTGGAACTGCTCCCGGCCGGGTGTCGGCCTTGCCATGTACAGGCCCCAGGGCTGCACCACGTACAGGTCGACGGCCCGCACGATGCCCTTGGGATCGGTGTTGGTGCGGGCGGGAACGTCGAAGACTTCGCGCTTGGGAGGGTGGATGGGATCAGCCTAGGGTCGTGGGCGCCGTCGGGGAACGGACGTCCGGCTAGCACGGAATCGAACTTGTCGGTAGTTGGTTCTAACCTGGTGAACATGGCCTTCGCTACCGAATATCCCGTCGTCGCGCACTCGGAGTACCGCGCGGTCGATGACGTCGTGCGCGCTGGCGGCCGGTTCGAGGTGGTCAGCGAGTATTCCCCGGCGGGTGATCAGCCCGCGGCCATCGACGAGCTGGAGCGGCGCATCAACGCGGGGGAGCGCGACGTGGTGCTCCTCGGCGCCACCGGCACCGGCAAGTCCGCCACCACCGCGTGGCTCATCGAACGACTGCAGCGGCCCACGCTGGTGATGGCGCCGAACAAGACCCTGGCCGCCCAGCTCGCCAACGAGCTGCGGGAGATGTTGCCCAACAACGCCGTCGAGTACTTCGTCTCGTACTACGACTACTACCAACCCGAGGCGTACATCGCGCAGACCGACACCTACATCGAGAAGGACAGCTCGATCAACGACGACGTCGAGCGGCTCCGGCACTCGGCGACCTCCAACCTGCTGTCCCGTCGCGACGTCGTGGTGGTCGCCTCGGTGTCCTGCATCTACGGCCTCGGCACGCCGCAGTCCTACCTGGACCGCTCCGTCGAGCTCTCCGTCGGCGACGAGGTGCCGCGCGACGGGCTGCTCCGGCTGCTGGTCGACGTGCAGTACACCCGCAACGACATGTCCTTCACTCGCGGCACGTTCCGGGTTCGCGGGGACACCGTGGAGATCATCCCGAGCTACGAGGAACTCGCGGTGCGCATCGAATTCTTCGGCGACGAGATCGAGGCGCTGTACTACATGCACCCGTTGACCGGTGACGTGGTGCGCAAGGTCGACTCCCTGCGGGTGTTCCCCGCGACCCACTACGTGGCGGGACCGGAGCGCATGGCCCACGCCATCTCGAGCATCGAGAAGGAGCTCGAGGAGCGCCTCGCCGAACTCGAAGGCCAGGGCAAACTGCTTGAGGCGCAACGACTTCGGATGCGCACCAACTACGACGTCGAGATGATGCGCCAGGTGGGCTTCTGCTCGGGCATCGAGAACTACTCCCGGCACATCGACGGCCGCGGCCCCGGTACCGCGCCAGCCACGCTGCTGGACTACTTCCCCGAGGACTTCCTGATGGTCATCGACGAGTCGCACGTGACGGTGCCGCAGATCGGCGGCATGTACGAGGGCGACATGTCGCGCAAGCGCAACCTCGTCGACTTCGGCTTCCGGTTGCCCTCCGCCGTCGACAACCGTCCGTTGACCTGGGAGGAGTTCGCCGAACGCATCGGACAGACGGTGTACCTGTCCGCGACGCCGGGGCCGTACGAGCTGAGCCAGTCCCAGGGTGAGTTCGTCGAACAGGTGATCCGGCCGACCGGCCTGGTCGACCCGCACATCGTGGTCAAGCCGACCAAGGGCCAGATCGACGACCTGATCGGCGAGATTCGCAAGCGCACCGCCCTCGACGAACGCGTGCTGGTCACCACGCTGACCAAGAAGATGGCCGAGGACCTCACCGACTACCTGCTCGAGCTCGGTATCCGGGTGCGCTACCTGCACTCGGAGGTCGACACGCTGCGCCGCGTGGAACTGCTGCGGCAGCTACGGCTCGGCGAGTACGACGTGCTGGTCGGCATCAACCTCCTCCGCGAGGGCCTCGACCTTCCGGAGGTATCCCTGGTGGCGATCCTGGACGCCGACAAGGAAGGGTTCCTGCGGTCCGCACGCAGCCTCATCCAGACCATCGGCCGCGCCGCGCGAAACGTCTCCGGCGAAGTGCACATGTACGCCGACAAGATAACCGACTCGATGCGGGAGGCGATCGACGAAACCGAGCGCAGGCGTGCCAAGCAGATCGCCTACAACGAGGCCCACGGAGTGGACCCGCAGCCGCTACGCAAGAAGATCGCAGACATCCTCGATCAGGTGTATCGCGAGGCCGACGACACCGAGGCGACCGTCGACGTCGGAGGCTCGGGCCGCAACGCGTCCCGGGGCCGACGGGCGCAGGGCGAGCCGGGCCGCGCGGTGAGCGCCGGCATCATCGAGGGCCGCGACACCAAGAACATGCCGCGCGCCGAGCTGGCCGACCTCATCAAGGATCTGACCGCGCAGATGATGGCCGCCGCCCGGGACCTGCAGTTCGAGTTGGCGGGACGTATCCGCGACGAGATTGCCGACCTGAAGAAGGAACTGCGCGGAATGGACGCCGCGGGCCTGAAGTGAGATCCGCACGGATCGACGGTTGAGCTCAACCATGGTTGAGCTCGTACGGTTGTCCGCGTGACCCACACCGAATCCGTGCCGGCTGGCCGATGGGCCGAACTGCTCGGTCCGCGGCACCTCGGCGCCTCCACCGTGCTGGCCGGCGGTGTCGCGCTGTACGCGACCAACGAGTTCCTCACCATCAGCCTGCTGCCGACCACGGTCGCCGAGATCGGCGGGCAGCGGCTCTACGCCTGGGTGACGACGGTGTACCTCGTCGCGTCGGTGGTGGCGGCCACCACCGTGAGCGCGCTGCTCACCAAGCTCGGCCCGCGCTGGGCCTACGTGTCCGGGCTGAGCGTGTTCGGCGTCGGCAGCGCGCTGTGCGCGGTGGCGCCCTCCATGGAGTTCCTGCTGCTGGGCCGCGTCGTCCAAGGGGCCGCGGGCGGCCTGCTGGCCGGATTGGGCTACGCCGTCATCAATGCCGCACTGCCGCAATCGTTATGGACCAAGGCCTCGGCGCTGGTTTCGGCGATGTGGGGGCTCGGCACCTTGATCGGACCCGCAGCGGGCGGTTTGTTCGCCCAGTACGGCTCGTGGCGTTGGGCTTTCGGCGTCCTCGCCGTGATGACGGCCGTCATGACGGCACTGGTCCCGTTCGCCCTGCCCGCACGGGGGAGCGGTGGTGAGCGCCCGGTGGCCGACCGCATCCCGGTGTGGTCGTTGGTGCTGCTGGGTGTCGCGGCACTGATCGTCAGCGTCGCAGGACTGGTTCACCACCTTGTCGTGATGGCCGGCTTGCTGGGCGCCGGGGCGGTGCTGGTGGCGGTGTTCCTCGTCGTCGACCGCAGGACGTCTGCATCCGTGCTGCCGCCCATGGCCTTTCGCCCCGGTCCGCTGAAGTGGATCTACGTCGCACTCGGGGTGTTGATGGCGGCGACGATGGCGGACATGTACGTGCCGCTGTTCGGTCAGCGGCTGGCCCACCTGGTGCCCGTTGCGGCCGGCTTCCTCGGGGCATCGGTGGCGGTCGGGTGGACCGTCAGCGAGATCGCCAGCGCCTCAGTGGTGCGGACCCGAGTCGTCGTGCGGGTGGTGGCCATCGCCCCCCTGGTGATGGCCACGGGTTTGGCGCTGGCCGCCGCGTCCCAGGTCGTGGACGCGTCCGGAGCGATCGTCGCGACGTGGGTGGTGGCGTTGTTCATGACGGGCACCGGCATCGGGATGGCGTGGCCGCATCTGTCTGCGTGGGCGATGGGCAGCAGCGACGATCCTGCCGAGGCGCGTACCGCGGCCGCCGCCATCAACACCGTCCAGCTGATCAGCGGCGCGTTCGGCGCGGGGCTGGCGGGGGTGGTCGTCAACCTCACCGACCGTGGCGATGCGACGGCCGCGCGGTGGCTGTCCGCGGTGATGGCCGGAATCGCCGCGATCGGCGGCGTCGCATCCCATCTCGCCAGCCGCGGCCGCGGCTGAGCTCGTCGGCTAGTCGGGATCGTCGTCGAGCTGGCGGATCGCGTTGATGCCGTCGATCCGGGCGAGCAACGTCGGCGCATTCAGGATTCCGTTGCCGGACAACGTCAGTAGCACGCCGCCGGTGGGGTCGGATTCGAGCTCGGCGAGCTGCCAGCCGCGCCGCTCGCATTCCTGTAGCACCGCAGACAGGACGCCACGATTCGCCTCGTAGCTGACGTGCAGCCGAATCGAGCCGCTGAGCCGGGAGGCCAACCGCTTCGCGACGGGCATGAAGCCCAGGATGATCAGGAAGTGCATCGCCGTCACGGTGCAAGCCAGCAGCAGCAGGCCCGAGCCGGCGGCCATGCCGATCGCCGCCGACTCCCACACCGCTGCCGCGGTCGTCAGACCGTGCACCGAGCCACGCCGGAAGATGATGATGCCCGCACCCAGAAAGCCGATGCCCGAGACGATTTGGGCCGCCACGCGGGACGGGTCGACGACGACCAGACCGTCGACCAGGACGTCCTGGAAGCCGTACTTGCTGACCAGCAGGATCAACGCGGCGGCGGTGCCGACGATGGTCTGCGTGCGCAAACCGGCACTCTTGCCCTGTATCTCGCGTTCGAGCCCGATCAGGGCCGTCAACCCGAAGGCGGCGAACAGCTCGACGATCTGACGGGCGCCTTGCCCCGGGCCGCCGAAGAACGGCGGATCAGCCAGCCAGTGGATCATCCGGACAAGGTATCGCGACACGAGCGCGCTGCGAAGAATCTGCGGCGCCCGGCGGGTCACCGCCCGGCACCGCCGAAACAGGGTGCGTATGGGCCTGCCAGCGCCCTAGCGATCACGACGATCCGAAGCCTGGGCCCGCGGGCACCGCGATGGCATGGTCGTTCTCGACGCGGGTGTGGCTGAGTGGCTAGGCACCGGCCTGCAAAGCCGTTTACACGGGTTCGAATCCCGTCACTCGCTCGCAAGGGTTCGTCGGCACGGCTAGTCCAGTGTGACGACGATCTTGCCGAACGACCCGCGCTCGAGGTGGTCCAACGCGGCAGGAAGTTCGGCCAACGGATAGCGGCGGTCGATGACGGGCTTCAGGGAATTTCCGTCGATGGCCGTGACGAGATCTTCCAGGGCGCGACGGTGCCCGGTCCCGATGCCCTGGATGGTGGCGTCCTTCAACAGCAGCGGCATCACGGGGGTCGACACCTCGAAGCCCGCCAGCGCACCGATCTGATGAATGCGGCCACCGACTGCAACCACGGCCACCGCGTCCGCAAGATGTGCCCCGCCGACGATCTCCAGGACGTGGTCGGCGCCATGATCGTCGGTGAGTCGCAATACGGTCTCGACCCAGCCCTCGTCCCGCCGGTCGATGACGTGGTCCGCGCCCAACGCCGTTCCGCGCTCGAGCTTGTCGGCACTGCCGGACAGGATGACCTCGGCGCCGTGCATCTTGGCGATCTGAAGGCCGAACAGGGAAACCCCGCCCGTTCCCTCCACCAACACCGTGTGGCCGGCCCGCACCCGACCGCGTTCGACGAGTGCGAACCAGGCCGTCAGTCCGGCGCACGGTAGCGTGGCCGCCTCGGCGGGGGAGAGGGTGGCCGGCGCGCGCACCAGCCAGTCCTGCGGCAGACAGACGTACTCCGCCAGCACCCCCGGATAGTAGCCACCGAGCGTCCGGTAGGACGGGGTCCGCGCGGTCCCCGGCCGAACGCCGTCGACCCAGTCGGGCGTGAACGTCGAGATGACGTCGTCGCCGACGGCGAAGCGGATGACGTCGCGACCCACCGCGACGACGCGTCCGGCGAGGTCCGACCCCGGTGTGAAGGGGAACCTCAGCGGCAGTCCCCGGCCGCTTTCGATCACCATTTCGTCGCGGTAGTTCAGGGCCACCGCCGCGACCTCGACCAGGACCTCGCCGGGCTGCGGCTCCGGTGTCGGCACCTCGCGCAGGGTGAGCGCGTCACGGCCGATGTGGTCCATCTCCCAGCGTCGCATCGATCTCATTCGTCGTCCCCTCGTCGTGTGAAGTCCTCCGTGGTGCCGACAACGACGGCGCCCGAGATATTTCTCGGTCGCAAGGACGCCCGAGATCGGCGCTACGGCATGATGCCGGGGGTGAGCTTCCGTCCCTCGCTGGCCGACGTCGTCGCAACGTTGCAAGTCGAGCAGATCGCCGACGACGACTTCGTGGCCACCCAACTGGACAATCCCGCCCATCACATCGTCGGCGGCCACCTCGCCGGGCAGGCTCTGATGGCAGCCAGTCGCACCGCACCGGGCCGGATGCCGCACAGCGTGCACGTCTACTACCTACGGGCGGGGGACGCCCGACGGCCGGTTGACTTCCACGTGGTCCGATCGCGTGACGGCGGCACCCTGTCCACCCGGCAGATCACCGCGCGCCAGGACGGTGAGGTGCTGCTCGAGGCACTCGCATCGTTCAGCCTGCCGGTCGAGGGACTGGACTACCACGCGCCCATGGTCGAGGTCCCCGACCCCGAGTCGCTGCCGCCCGTTCAGGAAATGCTGGCCGACTACGCCGACGAGCTCGGTGGGTTCTGGGTCGCCCCGCACCCCTTCGACCTTCGTTACGTCGACCCGCCCCCGCGGGTGGCGGTCGATTTGCCCGACCCCTCACCGCGAATCAGGATGTGGTGGCGCCCAACGGATTCCGTGCCCGACGGCGAGGTGCTGCACTCCTGCCTACTGACGTACCTCTCGGGCATCACGATGCTGGAGACCGCAGCCATCGCCCGCAGGGCGACGCCGGCGACGGCGTTCTCGGCCCTCATCGACCATGCGCTCTGGTTTCACCGCCCGGTCGACCTGACCGATTGGGTGCTGTCGGATCAGTTCTCGCCCAGCGCGATCGGTGGACGCGGGCTGGCGACTGCCACCACCTACAACCGCAGCGGCCAGGTGGTGTGCATCGCCACCCAGGAGTTGTACTTCGGTCGGTCTGGCCGCGGGTAGCCGGGACCCGCCTCAGCAATCAACGCACCGCCCCGGCGCCACGGCGTCGTCGCGCCGGCTCGTTCCTGGGCCGCGGACGCGGTGCGCCGTCGGCAGACCCGCGGCCCGGTCCGCGGAGGCGACCGCCGCATCCACCGACCCGCGGCTCGCCACGTCGCCGGTCACTCGCGAAAGGTGCTGCCTACGAATGCCTTTGCAACACATCGCGGCTCAAGAGATGACATGGGTCACGTCGGCGGTCACGATGCGAGTTGCAGCGCTGACGGTCGTCCGAGCCGGGGTTGCTCACCACGCTGGCGTTCGGCGTGCACCCTGCGGTTACCATCGTGCCGGTACGACGCGCGCCATCCGAGCGAATCGGCCCCTGTCCACGTGAGGACGGGTTACTGTCTCGGGTGGCTGTGCACACAACACTGGGAGGGCATGAATGGGCGCCTATCAGACCGTTTTGGTCGGCACTGACGGTTCGGATTCATCGCTGCGCGCGGTAGATCGGGCCGCCCAGATCGCCGCTGGGGCGGACGCCAAGCTGGTGGTCGCCACCGCGTACTTCCCGCAGAGCGAGGATGCCCGCGCCGCCGACGTCCTCAAGGACGAGGGCTACAAGATGGCGGGCAACGCCCCCATCTACGCGATCCTGCGCGAGGCCAGGGAACGTGCCCACGCGGCCGGCGCCAAGAACGTGGACGAGAAGGCCGTCGTCGGCGCTCCCGTCGATGCCCTCGTCGACCTCGCCGACGAAGTCAAGGCCGACCTACTCGTCGTCGGCAACGTCGGCCTGAGCACCATCGCCGGACGCCTTCTCGGCTCGGTCCCGGCGAACGTCGCCCGCCGGTCGAAGTCCGACGTGCTGATCGTCCACACGTCCTGACGTCGCAGGGGTGGGTCACCACCCCCGTCACCACCCCATGGAGCCCGGCACGCCCTTGAACGGGCCCCGGACCCAACTGGTGATCCACCCGCCGTAGAACCCGCCCGGTTGCGGCTGGACCCGTTCACCGTTGACCGTGCAACGGTCGACCTGGGCCGCCATCACGGCGACCGCCCCGGTGATCGGCTCGAAGCCGCGGGTCGGGTCCAGATAGGTCCAGCCGGCACGTTCGGCGACGCGACCGTCGGTGACCAGGTCGTAGTAGGAGGCCACGCCCTTCCACTCGCACCACGACGCGCCAGGAGCCGCGCGAAGGACGCCGTCCCGGAATGCCGAGGGCGGCAGGTAGTAGGTGGGCGGATGGCTGGTCTCGAGCACCCGCCAGGCGCGGTCGGTCGAGGCGACGGTGACCCCGCCCAGCTCGATGGTGATCGATCCGGCGAACGTCTCCAGGCGCGGCGGGCGGGGATAGTCCCACACCGATTCCTGTCCTGGGCCGGTCACGTCCGGGGTTGGCCAACGCGTCATGCCCGTGATCCTCCCGGCGAGCACGAGCCGACTGCGAGGGAACCGGCGAGACGTCGCAGTGGCGTCACATTCGACGGATGGCGGCAGGTCACCAACCCCGTTCGCGCCACTTCGCGAGGTGGGGTCGCTCGTTGCCCAGCGTGGTGTCGTCGCCGTGGCCGGGGTAGACGACGGTCGAGTCGGGATAGACGTCGAACAGGCGCGTGGTGACGTCGCCGAGCAGCCGCTCGAAGTCCCCGTCGCGCCAGGTCTTGCCGACCCCACCCGGGAATAGGCAGTCACCGGTGAACAGCTGCACCACCCCTCCCGCCGCGGGACCGTCCACCGCCAGCGCCACCGATCCCTCGGTATGCCCCTGCAGGTGAATGACGTCGAAGCGGAGCGCACCCACCTCGAGGACGTCACCGTTGGCGAGAATGCGGTCCGGTGCGACGGGCAGGGCCTCGGCGTCGAGTCCGTGCGCGGCCGTGGGCACACCCGTCGCCGCGACGACCTCTTTCAGGGCCACCCAGTGGTCGCCATGCTGATGCGTCGTGACGATCAGGACCAGTTTCGGAGCGTGCTGCTCGATCAGGCCGAGCAGGACGGGCGCATCGTTGGCGGCATCGATGAGTAGGGTCTCGCCGGTCTGGGAACACGTGACGAGGTACGCGTTGTTGTCCATGGGACCGACGGACGCCTTCACGATCGTCATCCCTGGCAGGGTGCGGCGTGCTGCCGAGCCGGGCTCGACGTGGCCGGTGTAGTCGTCGTCGACGAAGGATTTCGGACCTGTCATGGAAGCCACGGTACGGGGCTTGTCGGTGGGTGGACATAGCATGAGCGCGGACCGCTTCGAGCCGGTCGTGGCGCGGCATGGGACCAGGAGAGATATCAGTTGGCTGACCGCCTGATCGTCAAGGGTGCGCGCGAGCACAACCTGCGTGGCATCGATCTAGACCTGCCGCGCGACTCGCTCATCGTCTTCACCGGCTTGTCCGGTTCTGGCAAGTCGTCACTGGCGTTCGACACCATCTTCGCCGAGGGTCAGCGCCGCTACGTGGAGTCTCTGTCGGCGTACGCCAGGCAGTTCCTCGGTCAGATGGACAAGCCGGACGTCGACTTCATCGAGGGGCTCTCACCCGCGGTGTCGATCGACCAGAAGTCGACCAACCGCAACCCTCGCTCGACCGTCGGCACCATCACCGAGGTGTACGACTACCTGCGCCTGCTGTACGCCCGTGCCGGCACCGCACACTGCCCGGTGTGCGGCGAGCGCATCGCCAGGCAGACCCCGCAGCAGATCGTCGACCAGGTCCTCGCGATGGACGAGGGCATTCGCTTCCAGGTGCTCGCCCCGGTGGTGCGCACTCGCAAGGGCGAGTTCGTCGACCTGTTCGAGAAGCTCAACGCGCAGGGTTACAGCCGGGTCCGCGTGGACGGCGTCGTGCACACGCTCGCCGACCCGCCGAAGCTGAAGAAGCAGGAGAAGCACGACATCGAGGTCGTCGTCGACCGCCTCAGCGTCAAGGCCAGCTCCAAGCAGCGCCTCACCGACTCCGTGGAGACGGCCCTTGGCCTGGCCGACGGCATCGTCGTGCTGGAGTTCGTCGACGAGGACGAAGACGCGCCGCAGCGCGAGCAGCGGTTCTCCGAGAAGTTGGCCTGCCCCAACGGGCACGCGCTCGCGGTGGACGACCTGGAGCCGCGGTCGTTCTCGTTCAACTCGCCCTACGGCGCCTGCCCCGAATGTGCGGGTCTGGGCATCCGCAAGGAGGTCGATCCGGACCTGGTGGTCCCCGATCCCGAGCTCACCCTCGCCGAGGGCGCCATCGCGCCGTGGGCGATGGGGCACAACGCCGACTACTTCACCCGCATGCTCGAGGGCCTGGGGGAGACCCTCGGCTTCGACGTGAACACCCCTTGGCGCAAGCTGCCGCTCAAGGCGCGGAAGGCCATCCTCGAGGGGTGCGACGAGCAGGTGCACGTTCGGTACAAGAACCGGTACGGCCGTACCCGTTCGTACTACGCCGACTTCGAGGGCGTGATGGCCTTCCTGCACCGGCGGATGGAGCAGACCGAGTCCGAGCAGATGAAGGAGCGCTACGACGGCTTCATGCGCGACGTCCCGTGTCCAGTCTGCGCGGGCACCCGACTCAAGCCGGAGATCCTGGCGGTCACGCTGGCCGCCGGTGACGACGCGAAGTCCATCGCCGAGGTCTGCGATCTGTCCATCGCCGATTGCTCCAAGTTCCTCAACGGCCTGACGCTGGGCACCCGCGAGCATGCGATCGCCGGGCAGGTCCTCAAGGAGGTGCAGTCGCGGCTCGGCTTCCTGCTCGACGTGGGTCTGGACTACCTGACGCTCTCACGCGCCGCGGGCACCCTGTCCGGCGGTGAGGCGCAGCGCATCCGGCTCGCCACGCAGATCGGCTCCGGCCTCGCCGGCGTGCTCTACGTACTCGACGAGCCGTCGATCGGCCTGCACCAACGCGACAACCGCCGGCTCATCGACACCTTGGTCCGCCTGCGCGACCTGGGCAACACCCTGATCGTCGTCGAACACGACCTGGACACCATCGCGCACGCCGACTGGGTGGTGGACATCGGGCCCGCGGCCGGTGAGCACGGCGGTCACATCGTGCATAGCGGGACGTACAAGGATCTGCTCGCGAACACCGAATCCATCACCGGCGCCTACCTTTCCGGCCGGGAGAGCATCGAGGTGCCGGCGATCCGCAGGCCCGTGGACCGCAAGCGACAGATCACGGTCGTCGGTGCGCGAGAGAACAACCTGCGCGAGATCGACGTCTCCTTCCCACTCGGCGTGCTGACCTCGGTCACCGGCGTCTCGGGGTCGGGCAAGTCCACTCTGGTCAACGACATTCTGGCGTCCGTGCTGGCCAACAAGCTCAACGGCGCGCGTCAGGTGCCGGGGCGGCACACGCGCATCAACGGCATCGACCAGCTCGACAAGCTGGTGCGCGTCGACCAGTCGCCGATCGGGCGCACCCCGCGGTCCAATCCCGCCACCTACACCGGCGTCTTCGACAAGATTCGCACGCTGTTCGCGGCCACCACCGAGGCCAAGGTCCGCGGCTATCAGCCGGGCCGGTTCTCGTTCAACGTCAAGGGCGGCCGCTGCGAGGCGTGTTCCGGTGACGGCACCATCAAGATCGAGATGAACTTTCTGCCGGACGTGTACGTACCGTGCGAGGTGTGCCACGGCGCGCGGTACAACCGCGAGACCCTCGAGGTGCACTACAAGGGCAAGACCATCTCTGAGGTCCTCGACATGTCGATCGAGGAGGCCACCGAGTTCTTCGAGCCAATCACGTCCATCCATCGCTACCTGAAGACGCTGGTCGACGTCGGTCTCGGCTACGTCCGCCTCGGCCAACCCGCACCCACCCTGTCCGGTGGTGAGGCTCAGCGCGTGAAGTTGGCGGCCGAGCTACAGAAGCGCTCGACGGGTCGCACCGTCTACGTCCTCGACGAACCGACGACCGGTCTGCACTTCGAGGACATCCGCAAGTTGCTCAAGGTGATCAACGGCCTGGTCGACAAGGGCAACACCGTCATCGTCATCGAGCACAACCTCGACGTCATCAAGACCTCGGACTGGATCGTCGACATGGGACCCGAGGGTGGCGGCGGCGGCGGTTCGGTCGTCGCGGCCGGAACCCCGGAGGACGTCGCCGCCGTGTCGGAGAGCTACACCGGGCAGTTCCTCGCCGAGCTGCTGCCGTCTGCGGCCCCGGCGCCAACGAAGAAGCGGCGCAAGGTCTCCTAGATTCGCGTTCGGCCACCGAGCCGGTCAGTCAGGATCGTCCGGTGTCCCGCTCCTCGCGCATCGACGCCCTGATCTGCTCGAGCCGGTCGTGGGCGGCTCGCTGCCGGGCTTCGTACTGCTCCTCGATCCGACGGCCCTGCTCGGTCTCCGAGGCCAGCTCGGTCGACCCGAGGGCGGTGCCGAACCTGGTCTCGATCTTCTCCCGGACGGCCTCGAACGTCGGAACACCGTCCGCGGTGTAACCGGTCCCCTCGGGCGCCGGTGCACCCGGAGCCGGCACTACCTCCGCATCGATGATCTCGTCGAATTCACCCACACCGCCACCGTACTCCCGGCCACTTGTTGGGATCGGTAGCCGTCGAGCGCTCGTGTACTTGCCTCACGACGACGCCATCGGGGCGGAGCGAACGAAGGGAATCTCGCAATGAACAAGATCGTGACGGCGGGCATCGGCATCGCGGCGGCCGCACTGGTTCTGGTCGGGTGCTCGGACGACAAGGGTTCCAAGCCGGGTTCCAGCACCCCGGCCGCAAGCGGCAGCAGCACCAGCGCCCAGGTCGCCACGGGTGGCAAGTCCGAGGTCAAGGTCGAGGGCCAGGATCTGGCCGGACTGGACCTGAACTCGGTGACCTGCGTCAAGGCGGCCGGCAAGATCAACGTGGCCAGCGGCGCGGTCGGCGGTCAGCAGGGCGTGGCGGTGGTGATGACCGACGCCGCCCCACCGACGGTGGAGTCGCTCGGCCTCGTCGTCGACGGCAATGCGCTGGCGGTGGCCCAGATGGGCGGCATGAAGACCGGATCCGCGGACGTCGCGGTCGACGGGAGCACCTACACCATCACCGGTGAGGCCCAAGGCGCCGACATGAAGAACCCGATGGCGGGGATGATCACCAAGAAATTCGAGATCAAGGTGACCTGCAACTGACTCGTCGCGCCGGGGAGGTCGGCGGACGTGGATGCCACGTCCGCCGCCTCCGTGCGCCCTATGATTCAGCCGTGTCGATCCCTGGCGACCTGGAACGGGCGCGCCACCTGGCCTTGGCCTCCGACGAGACGGCGGCCAAGGAGTTGCTGTTGTCGTTGATGCCACGGATCGAAGCTGCCGACCGAGACGACTGGATGCTCGAGACACTCGCGCAGCTCGGTGAGCTCTACCTGGTCAGGACCGCCTACGACGGGGTGCGGGAGGGCGCGCGGCGAATCCGGGACTGCCTGGCCGTCTACTCCGCGATCCTGGCCGGGACCGCGCCGCCGGACGTCGTCGAGCAGCTGACCATGCCGATCTCCCAGGTCCGGCACATGCTTCGCAGGTACGGCAGGCGGGCCGGCTTCCTGGAGACGGGGTTGGCCGCTGCCCTCGGCGACCACGAGGCGGCAGCCGATGCACTGCGGGCGCTCGACGACGAGGACGACGAATTCGCCGACCTGGCCGACGAACACGCCTATCTGCTGACCCTGGCGCGAATCGCGTGCGCCCAGGCTCTTTGCGACGACGATCTGCACGTGCGCTCGGTACCCCTGTGGGACGGCGTGATCCGCCAGCTCGAGGCGTCCACCGACGCCGGCGAGGCCGCCGACAACCTGCGGGTGCTCGGTAGTCTCGGGTACGCCAGATTCTGCATCGAGACCGGCCGGCTCGACCAGGCCGCCCCATGGCTGAAGCGAGCGGAGGCCAGAGCCGAGGCCCGGGGGTGGGAATTGGCCACGGCACGGGCACGTCTCGAGCGGGGTGCAGCGAGTTGGTCGGCGGGTGACGCCGTCGCCACCGAGGCGCGGATGTATGAGGCCTACCCGGTGATCGCCCGCTACGCCAGAGCCAACGACGTCTCCCGCTGCTGGCTGTTCTTCGGCTTGACCAGGATGTCAGCCGGTGGGCTGAAGGCAGCCGACGAGTGCTGGGAGAACGCCGAGCGGCATTGGCGCGAGCTGGGCAAGCCGTTCCACATCCACCGGATTCTGTTGCAGCGCAGTTGGATATCGATCTTTCGCGGCCGTTATGACGAGGCCGCGGGCATGGTCGACGAGGCGCGAGCCTGCCTCGATGCCTCATCACGCAGCAGCTGGTTGGCCTACGCCAGGCTCGACGACCACCTCGGAAACGTCTGGCGGGCGCAGGCGTTGGCCGAGCTGGGCTTCGACGGTGCCGGCGGCCCCGACGAGGACTGGGACGCCGCGGAGGCGAGATACCGTTCCGGTTCCGGTGCCATCAGCCCACAGCCGGGCACGCCCCACTACGACGCGGCGATGGTGAAGCTGGAGCGTGCCGCCGAGCTGAAGGTACCTGCGTCGCTGGCCGTCGACTCGGTGCGGTATTCGGTGGCCGACGCCGAGGCCCGGGCGCAGTGGGCGACGTGCGTGTCGGCCCCGCTGTTGGCCGGCGCCTTCGCCGTGGCCTCGGACTGGAACAACTCCGACCTAATCAGCCAACTGGTCGAATACTGCAGCGCGCGCGGCACGTTCACGGCTGAACGACCGGATGCCTCGACCGGCGAGTGGTCGACCGTCTCGACGGCGGCCGCTCCGATCACCGACGTCGACGAGCTGGCGCTGGTGGCCGCCGGCCCGCCGATCACCGACGGGACCGGCTTGACGCGGTTGGGACCCCTGCCACCGTTGCGAATGGACCCCACGACGGGTCCCGTGCTGGACCGCTACCGGGAGCTGGCCCGCCAGCGCTACGGACAGTGCGTGACCGCCGCCGAGTCGGCGTGGCAGACGTGGCCGTGACCGCGCGGGCCTCACTGGTGTTGCGGTTCGTCGACGTCGGGGTGGCGACGTATGCCAGTCTGCGGGTGGTCGGTGACCCGTCCCGCACCATCACCTGGTCGATCCCGGCGGTGACCATCCGGGAGGTCCTCGAGGAGCTGGCGTCGGCACTTCCCGAGCCCACGGCGGACGAGACCGTCGCCGACGCGGTGGCCAGATCACTGCGGTCCGGAGCGTTCGCATCGCCTCGGGCCGAGGCGCAACTGGCCGAACGCCTTGGCGAGGCGTTCGTCTCGGAATCGGCGTGGCGGCTTCTGGGCGAGGGTGGATCCGAGCCACGCGCGGTCCTCTTCGTCTCGCCGAGTGCCCGGCTGGGGCGGGTGCCGTGGGGTCTGCTCGCGCGACCCGCTGGCGGATCGTCGGGTGACTGCCGGTTGGTGGAACTCGTCGACGTCCTGATGGCCATCCCGCCGAACATCGCCAACGCGCCGCGACCGCGTCGGGCGTGGTCCGACCGGCGCGACGGTTTGCCGCTGCTGCTATTGGATCCACGAGTTCCTGGGCAGCGGGCCGACTCGGCGCTGGGCTCAGTCCTCGGCCGGCCGTCGCCCGACACAATACTGGCGCGGCACTTCGCAGCCAGCGCGACTCGAGGCGGGGTACTGCCCCCGGTGGCTGCGCCCACCGAACTGTTCCGCCGCACCGACGCCGACCGCGCGTGGTTGCAGTCGATGCTCGAGCACCGTCCCCGCCGGCTGCTCTACGTCGGCCATGCCAGTGCGGCCGAGCACCATTCGGGCCGCGCGGATCAAGCCTCGCTTCATCTCGCCGAGGAGACACCCCTCACCGCCGCCACCATCATGTCCCGCGCGATGCCGATGCCGCCGCGGGTGGCGCTCATCGCCTGTGCCTCCGGTGGCGACTACCGGTTCGACGAGGCGACGGGCCTGGTGGCGAGCATGGTGCTGTGCGGAGCGCAGTTGATCACCGCCACACTGTGGTCGCTGCCGACGACTGCGGGCTATCGCGAGTTCACCGGTGATGCCGCCGATCCGATGGCCGAGCTGGTGGTCGCGGTGGACGCGGCCCACGACGAGGAGGCGGGCGGCCGTGCGGTGAATCGGTGGCAGCGTGATCGGCTGCGGCGGTGGCGCTCCGGCGACCCGACCGCCAGTCCGCTGTACTGGGCCGCGCTGGTCACGTTCGCGGTCGACGGTGCACGCTGACCAGTCACGTGGGCGGGACGCAGACGGCGACCGTGGACTCGTCGCCACGACGGTAGTAGGCGTCCACCACGCAGCCGGGTGCGACCGCCGTCAGCGCCGACTCGGGCACCTGCGCGGTCTCGTGGGCGGGGAACTGTCCGCCGGAGATCCTGCGCACCATGAGGTCGAGTTCGACCTCCCGGTAGTCCTCGCGCGCGCCTCCAGTCGGCCGCATCGCCGTCACCACACCCCGCGACCTGGTGCCGTTCCTGATCAGGTCCAGCTGCGCCGGTGTGACGAGGCCCTTGTCGAGCAGCATCCGATCGAAGGCGGCTCGGATCGCTGCGATGTCATCGGCGAGCGAGAGCCGTTCGCGCGCAGCCTGATCGAACGTCACCAGCAGCACGACGCCGGGGTGCAGCGCCGCCATCGTTGCCTCGTCGGGACACTCCCGCAGCCGGCCGACGAACCGCTGACCGGAGATGCTCTCGACGTCCACGGTGACGGGCCCATCGACCGCGCGCACGGTACCGATGCCGACGCCGCGCGCCCGGACGGGCCCCGGGGCGGGTGGGGCGAACAACCGCAGGGCGGCGTGGACCAGCACGCCAATGACGGCCAGGACGAGGACGGCGAGGGCGCTGAGCAGGACATCGGGCATGCCCTCAGCGTCGGTCACCCCACGCGCTACCGAACCCAACTTCTGGGCACGATTCGCGGCCCCGGACCCCTTATCCTTGGCCGATGACCACGGCACCACGCGTGGTGGCCGACCCCACCGCCACCCCAGCCGCCGTCGCGTCGCCGCGGCGCGCGGTGATCGACGAGGCGTGGCGGGCGATCGGGCCTGGCGTGGAGGTCTTGAGCGGCCCGGATGGCGCCCCGCTGCGGCGCACCATCAAACGGATCCTCGACCCTCTGGTGCTGCGGCTGCGTTCCAACCCGCAGTTCTCGGCGCCGGTGCCGACCCCCGATGCCGCGGCCTCGATGCGTGTCAGCATCCTCGGCCATTCTCAGCAATTGCGTTGTGCGGCAGCCTGGTTCGACGTCCTCAAGCAGGAGCGTCGCAAACTCCGCATCACGGCGGGCAACGCCCAGGAGCTGTACTTCCCGATCTGCTTCGAGCTCGCGGTGACCAGGGGAGCACCCCGGCCCGGCGATTCCGACACCGCCGAGTCGGTCCTTCGCGGGGTGCACGACGACCGGGACCGGACGGGCATCGAGGTGCTCAACCGCTACGTCGGCAGCGTGCAGGTGATCGCGCAGCTGTCGCAACAACTCGAGCGCAGCTGGCGCGACGTCAGGCCGGGACCCACCATCGACGGACCGTTCTTCGCGGGCCTGGACACGGTGTTGGGCCCCGTGGCTGGACACAACGCCGCGATGGCCAGACAGCGGGTGTGGTCGGCCCTGATCGCCGACGCGACACCCTTCGATCTCGGCGCCAGGGCGCATACCGCCACCGGCCTGCCCTGGTCGATCGTGGAGATCGGTCTGAGTTCGGTTGCGCCGCAGCCGCCTCCCTCGGTCCTGCCCACCTCCGACGGCGATCCGCCGCTGAACCGCAGCGTCGTCGACCGGGTGCGGGCGACGCTGCGCCGGGCCATGGACCACGACGAGCTTCCCGATGTCCCCATGCTGTGCGCCGAGGAGGTCGACCGGGCCTGCGCGCCGTGGGGCCTGCTCGCCGAGGACAAACAGGCGACCTTGGTCGCTGGCATCGAGATCGCGGTCGATCTCGCCCCGCTGCAGGAGGACGCCGCTACCCGCTACGCACTCAGCGGTGCCATCCAGTCGCGGCTGCGCAAGGAGGCCTACGTCCTGCATGCTCGTCGCTACCTACTCGACGATGGTCCCATCCATCCCCGGCAGCACCAGGTGATCGACGAGCTGGCCCACTTCGCGCGACCGTATCTCAGACGGCTCTGGGCCCGCTTGCACGGCCGCGACGTGTGGCAGGAGCCCTGCGAGGACGTCGACGATCTGCGCGTACTCCTCGAGGGAGTGGCGCGGTCGGTCAGCCTGGACCACCGTCAGCGCATCAAGGCGACGCTCGAATTGCAGGAGCTCGGGGTGGCCGGATGAGAATGGTCGTGGACGCAGGCCGTTGGGTGCTGGGTCCGCCGATCGATCACCCACCTGCGGCGGCAGTGCTCGAGGTCAGCGGCGCGGTGCTCGAATGGACCGTCGACGACCCGAACGGCGCCGCCGCGACCCGGATCACGCTGACCGACATCTTTGCCGCCGACTGGCTGTGGCGCGTCGTCGGCCCGGTTGGGCACGCCGCCCTCCTGGCAGCCGTCGCCGAGCATCCCGGCACCGAAGTCCTCGACCTGGCCGGCGTCGAAGCGGCAGCCGAGGTGCTGGCACCGCTGCGACGGCTCGGCGTCGGGCACTGGCTGCGCCGGTGGTGGCCCGAGAGCAGCCGCGAAGGGATCGTTGGTCTCGATTCAGCCGTGCTCGACGGTGAACTCGCCTTGCTGACCAACCTGGCCCAGGAGTTCTTCACCGAGGACACCCTGGACTCCGATCTCGAAGGATTGTTGGCACCGCACCGATCTCGACTGCTGGCGCTGGCCGGTGACGGCGATCCCCGCGTGGCTGCGATGGCGCGCGCCTGCGCGGACCTGGCCGACGACGTCGGCGTCTGGTCGTCCGCCGGCACGGCGCCGGACGGCGCGCCGAGTTCGGCGCGGCGGGAGGACTACGCGCTGGCAGCGGGTCGCCATGGTGACCGCGACTCGGCAGCGATCGCCGGAGGTGTCGGGTCCGTCGATTGGATGGCGGTACCGCCACGGGTGTTCGACGCCGCGGATCGCACGATCGACTGGACCGTTCAGCCGGCCGACGCCTCGGTGATCGCCACCGTGCGGGTGGCGACGTCGAACCGGGCGACCGACCACGTGAGCGCGCGTGGCATCGCCGTTCGACTCAGCTCGGGCGCCATCTCCGGAAGCGGCGTACTCGACGCGAATGGTACTGCAGCACTGAGACTTTCGGTCGCCACCGGGGAGCCGCTTGGCGAGAACCAGGCATGGGACCACGACTGGTCGCCGACCACGGTGACGGTCGGTCCCGTACACCGCACGGACGGCGCGGCGGCCGCGGTCCGGCAACGCCTGCGCGACTTCGCCAGGGCGCGCCTCGCGCATCCCGGTCCCGACGCATTCCTCGCCGAGGTCCTGGCTGCCGAATCCGACTACTGAAGGTGCGACGCCCCCAGCGGCTGGCCAGGCAGCGCCAGTACGGCAACGCCCGGGGTGCCGATCTCGCCGGCGAGCCACGGTAGGGCGGCGGCGAAGGCGCGGTCGGCGAACGGCCAGTCGTGCTTGCCCGGCTGGGTCACGACGGCGCACGCGATGCCGTTGGCCGCGCCAAGGGCGCACAGCGAATTCGCCGCGGCGGCCTGGTCGCTGACGTGGGTCGCGGCGTCCTTTCCGCCGAGACCGGTGCCGTTGGCATTGACCGCGTTCACCATGGTGGGTCCCGTCGATGGACCCGAGCCGTTCACGGCGAACCAGCCCGCGACCCCGCGGTAGGTGCCGTGCTTGGTGATCACCGCGGTGGGGTCGAACGCGGTATAGGCGGCGGCGTTCCCGCCGAACAGGCGGTCGATCGTCTGCTGCCGGTTGCCGGAATTCGGCGCCAAGTCGCCGGCGATGTCCTCGAACACCCCGAACATGTCCGGATGCATCGTGGCAAGGTCCACGGCGCAGGTGCCACCCATCGACCATCCGACCAGCCCCCAGTTGGCCCGGTCGACGCTCACGCCGTAGTTGGCCTCCATGAAGGGCACCACGTCCTTGGTGAGGTGGTCGGCGGAGTTGCCGCGCGCGCCGTTCACGCACTCGGTGTCGTTGTTGAACGCGCCGCCGGTGTCGACGAACACCATCACCGGCGCCTCGCCGCGGTTGGCCGCCGCGAAGTCGTCGACGGTCTTGATGGCGTTGCCGGCGCGGATCCAGTCGGCGGGGGTATTGAACTCACCACCGATCATCATCAGCGTGGGCAGGTGCGGCGCGGGGTTGGTCGCGAACCAGGCGGGCGGCAAGTAGACCAGCTCCCCGCGGTGCTTGAACCCCGAGGCGGACGAATCGATGTTCACCGGCACCACCACGCCCTTGGTGGGAATTTGATGCTTGGTCTGCATCGCGGTGACGGTGGCCGCGTCGGTTTGGTCGGGCAGCGGCCCCTCGGTGAGCTGGTTCCAGGCGGTCTGCACCGTGGGGAAGTAGCCAACCCACAGGTTCAGGGCCAGCGCCGAGCACAGCAGGCACAGCGGCAGGCCGGCGGCCGACGCCGCTCGACGCCACCAGCCGGCGTTGCGCCAACCGGCGACCAGCACCACCGCAGCAACGCCGGTGACCGCCAACCAGATCCACAGCGAATCCGGAGCCGGGTCGTCGGACATGCCCTGCGTGGAGATGAACCAGTGGACGCCCGCTGCGAGCGCGACCCCGACGGCCGCGGCCACCGGCAGCCAGAGAACGCGCCAGCGGCGGGTGCGCCAGCCGATCGCGGCCACGACCATCATTACGGTGAGGATCTGGATGCTCAACGGCAACCAGCCGTGCATCAGCGAGAGGTGCTGTTGCCGGAAGGCTCCGGCTGCCGACCACGATGTCACGACGCCATGGTGTCCGCCGTTCCTGCAAGCGGGCTGTGAAGTGGCCGTTAGCGCGGTTTGGCCAGTGGGAACGGCAGCGTCTCGCGAATGCTGCGGCCCGTGATCAGCATGACGACGCGGTCCACGCCCATACCCAGGCCGCCCGTCGGGGGCATCGCGTACTCCATCGCCTGCAGGAAGTCCTCGTCGAGCTCCATGGCCTCCGGATCACCACCGGCAGCCAGCAACGACTGCTCCTGCAGCCGCCGACGTTGCTCGACGGGATCGGTCAGCTCGCTGTAGGCGGTGCCCAGCTCGACGCCCCAGGCCACCAGGTCCCACCGCTCGGCGACCCCGGGAAGGCTGCGGTGTGGCCGGGTCAGGGGCGACACCGACGTCGGGAAGTCCTTGTAGAACGTCGGGTTCTCGGTGCGATCCTCGACGAGGTGCTCGTACATCTCGAGGACGACGGCACCAGCGTCCCAGTGCGTCTGATACGGGATCTTCGCGGCGTCGGCGAAGCGTCGCAGCGTCGCCAGGTCGGTGCTCGTGTCGACGTGCTCGCCCAGCGCCTCGGACACCGCACCGTGCACGGTCTTTACCGCCCACCGCCCGGAGATGTCGACCGGTTCCAGCGTGCCGTCGTCGCGGGGCCGCATGACCACGTGGGACCCGTTGGCGGCGAGGGCGGCGTTCTGGATGAGCTCGCGGCAGCCGTCTATCCAGACGTTGTAGTCGGCGTGCGCCTGGTAGGCCTCCAGCAGGGTGAACTCGGGGTTGTGGCTGAAGTCGACGCCTTCGTTGCGGAACGCCCTGCCCAGCTCGAAGACTCGCTCCACGCCGCCGACGCAGAGCCGCTTGAGGTAGAGCTCGGGCGCGATCCGCAAGTAGAGATCGAGATCGTAGGCATTGATGTGGGTGACGAACGGGCGAGCGTTGGCCCCGCCGTGGATCTGCTGCAGGATCGGGGTCTCGACTTCGAGGAAGTCCTTGGCGAACAACGTCTCCCGGATGGCGTGCAGCACCTGGCTGCGGGCCCGGATCAGGTCCCGGGCCTCGGTGTTGATGGCCAGGTCGACGTAGCGGGTACGCACCCGGGCCTCCTGGTCGGTGAGGCCCTTCCACTTGTCCGGCAGCGGCCGAAGGCACTTGCCGATCAACCGCCAGTCCGTCACCAGCAGTGACGACGTTCCGTTCTTGCTGACGCCCATGGTGCCCGTCACCTCGAGGAGGTCGCCGAGGTCGATGGCCCTGGTGAATTCCGCGACACCACCGTCGTTCAGGCACGAATTATCAAGCAGCAGTTGCACTTCGGCAGACCAGTCGCGCAGGTCGGCGAACAGCACGGCGCCGTAGTCGCGGATGCGCAACACCCGACCGGCGACCGTCACGGTGTCACCCGCGGTGCCGAGGGCCTGGGCGATCGTGTGACTGGGCGCCTGGCCCACGGGGTAGGCATCGACGCCCTTGTCCTGCAACGTCTTCAGCTTGGCCATCCGCACTCTGACCTGTTCGGGTAACCGCTGGACGACGTCCTCGTCGGCACCGCCCAACTCGAGACCACTGAGGTCGGGCGCGCTGCCGTCGTGTTGCAGCCGACCAGTGCTCACCAGGTTCTCGGGGGCGGAGATGTGTTGGCCCGTGTGCTCTCCGCTGTCCTGCTTGTTGCGCCGGCTGAACGGCAGCACCAGGAAGCCCTCGGCGATCACCGATGCGATGCCGACCCGGGGGATCAGCCGGGCGTCCTCGTAGCAGGCGAAGCGCGGCACCCATTCGGGCATGTACTTCATGTTCGAGCGGTATAACGTCTCGAGCTGCCACCAGCGCGAGAAGAACACCAGCAGGGCTCGCCACAACCGCGCCACCGGACCCGCGCCGAGTTGCGCGCCCTCCTCGAAGGCGGAGCGGAACATCGCGAAGTTCAGCGAGATACGGGTGACGCCGATGTCCTCGCCCTGCAAGCACAACTCACTGACCATCAACTCGTTGGTCCCGTTGGGAGAGCCGGGGGACCGGCGCATCAGGTCCAGCGACACCCCGTTGGTGCCCCACGGCACCAACGACAGCATGGCCACCACCGCGTCGTCACCGTTGGCGCTGGCCTGGACCGCCTCGACGAGCATGCAGTCGCCGTCGGCCGGATCACCGAGTCGGCCCAGTGCCATCGAGAAGCCTCGTTCGGTCTCGGTGTCGCGCCACTCGTCGGCCCGTTCGATGACGCGGGCCATCTCGTCGGGGGTCAGGTCGCGGTGGCGGCGGATGCGCACCGTCAGACCCGCCCGCCGCGCCCGGGTGACGGCCTGCCGGACGGGCTTCATCTCGGACCCGGACAGCTTGAACCGATCCGGATACAGGATGGCCTCGTCGCCGAGCTCGAGAGCGTTCAAACCGGCTTCCCGGAAGGCTTGCGCAGCGGTGGCGCTGGCCCCCATCACGCCCGGCGCCCAGCCGTAGGCCTGGCACAGAGTCAGCCAGGCCCCGATGGCCGCCGGCCAGGCCCGCGGGTCGCCGAGCGGGTCACCACTGGCCAGGCAGACCCCCACCTCCACCCGGTAGGTGATGGCGGCCCGCCCGTTGGGGGCGAACACCACCGACTTGTCACGCCGGGTGGCGAAGTACCCGAGCGAGTCGTTCTTGCCCCACAGCTCGAGGATGCCGCGGATCGCCGACTCGTCCTCACCGGTGAGCGCATTCTCGGCGTGCTGAGACTGGAACAGCACGATGGCCGCGACCATCAATGCCAAGGCACCGAACAGGCCGAGCAGGGCGTTGACGAAGACATGCGGGTGGTGACCGCCGAACGCATCGGCGTCGACGCCGGCGAACACGACGACGCGGTTGGCCGCGTACGGCAACCGTTCGTCGCGTTCCAGCGAACCGGGGAACATCTCGAGCAGGCCCCAGCCGATGAGGATTCCGACGGCCATTCCGGCGGCCAGTGTCGCGGCCGCCTTGATCAGCGCACCGCGCCGAACCCGTGCCCAGAACTCCTTGCGGGCCAGCACCAGAAGGGCGATCGCCGCCACGTGGAACCCGAGGCCGATGATCTCCCCGATGTCCTCCATGACCGACTCGGGCCCGGTCGAGAGGTCACCGACGTTCCAGCCGATGGCCGCGACCATGTACAGGACGAGGATCCACCACGCCACGCTCTTGCGAGCGGCCAGCGCCGCAGCGAGCAGCGCCAGCACGAAGGCCCAGGCGAAGCTGGTGTCGGGGAAGTTGAAGATGTAGTCGTTGACCCATTCGCGCGGCACCTTGATGATCCACCGCACCAGCGGCGAGATGCTGGCTGCCAACGACAGGGTCGCGATGACGCCGACGCTCCAGCCCGCGCCGGCGGGAACCCAGCGCAGGGGTGACGTCCGTTGCTGCTTGGGCGTAGTCAGCGTCATAGGCCGCGAGGATATTCGCTTACGCCGTCAAAGTGTTGGCAGTGGTCTCGCGAGTTCACTGGCTACCAGACGGGACCGGTGTACTTCTCGCCAGGACCCTGCCCTGGCTCGTCGGGAAAGGCCGACGATTCGCGGAACGCCAGCTGCAACTGCTTGAGTCCGTCACGCACCGGGCCGGCGTGCGGACCCAGGTATTCGGCGGAGGCCTTGACCAACCCCGCCAGGGCAGTGATGAGGCGTCGCGCCTCGTCCAGATCTCGATAAGGCGACTCGTCGGGATCGTCCTGCGACAATCCAAGCTTCTCGGCTGCCGCGCTCATCAGCATCACGGCCGCCCTGGTGATCACCTCGACGGCGGGGATTTCGGCGAGCTCGCGGACGGACGATTCGGGGAATGCAGGATCCTCGGTCATGCCTGCTAGACTGGCACGCGCGACCGTCCCGGCGTACGCCAGGACAGCAAGTGGAGTCCCACTCCCACCGTTGACCCACCAGGTTCAACGGTCCGGTCACAGACACCCGAGGTGTCTGTTCTGCGTGAATGCGCAGGCGACAATAGTCGTGATCGGTCGGCATTGGGCCCTGCACATGCAGGGCCATTCTGCTCTATTGGGCAGAACGCTGATGGCGTGGACTCCTCGAAGACTACATAGGAGGCCCCATCAGCACTGAGACCCGCATCAACGAGCGCATACGTGTACCTGAAGTCCGTTTGATCGGACCGAACGGTGAGCAGGTAGGCATCGTGCGCATCGAAGATGCCCTCCGCGTCGCCGCGGATGCCGATCTCGACCTCGTCGAAGTTGCTCCGGCTGCGAAGCCCCCGGTCTGCAAGATCATGGACTACGGCAAGTTCAAGTACGAGACGGCACTCAAGGAGCGCGAGTCTCGCAAGAACCAGCAGCAGACCGTCGTCAAGGAGCAGAAGCTGCGTCCCAAGATCGACGACCACGACTACGAGACCAAGAAGGGTCACGTCGTCCGCTTCCTCGAAGCAGGGTCGAAGGTCAAGGTGACGATCATGTTCCGGGGTCGCGAGCAGTCGCGGCCCGAGTTGGGCTACCGCCTCTTGCAGCGGCTGGGCGCCGACGTCGCCGACTACGGCTTCGTCGAGACGTCCGCCAAGCAGGACGGTCGCAACATGACGATGGTGCTGGCTCCCCACCGCGGAGCTAAGACCAAGGCCCGGGCGGCGCACGACGCTGCTGCGCCACCCGCGCAGCGCGCGGCACCTGCCCCGGCTGCGCCCGCGGCACCGCCGAGCGACGCACCACCGGCTCCACCCACGACCTGATCCACCACGAGAACTGAGGACTCATGCCCAAGGCCAAGACTCACAGCGGAGCGTCCAAGCGCTTCCGCAAGACCGGCACCGGAAAGATCGTGCGCCAGAAGGCTGGCCGTCGCCACCTGCTCGAGCACAAGGCGAGCAAGCGCACCCGTCGGCTCGACGGCCGCACCGTCGTCGCGGCGAACGATGCCAGCCGCGTGAACAAGATGCTCAACGGCTGACCTGACACGCCTTCACAGGCCCCACCTGACCCGCACGAGAAGAGGAACACCCCATGGCACGCGTGAAGCGCGCACTCAACGCCCAGAAGAAGCGGCGTACCGTACTGAAGGCTTCGAAGGGCTACCGCGGCCAGCGGTCACGGCTCTACCGCAAGGCCAAGGAGCAGCAGCTCCATTCGTTGACCTACGCCTACCGCGACCGCAAGGCCCGCAAGGGTGACTTCCGCAAGCTGTGGATCTCGCGGATCAACGCTGCGGCCCGCGCCAACGGCATCACCTACAACCGGCTGATCCAGGGCCTCAAGCTCGCCGGCGTCGAGGTCGACCGCAAGAACCTCTCCGAGATCGCGATCAGCGATCCGGAGGCGTTCACCGCGCTCGTCGAGGTCGCCCGGGCCGCGCTGCCCGAGGACGTCAACGCCCCGGCCGGCGAAGCCGCCTGATAGCACCCCTCACCGAACGTTCGGCCCGCGTGGTCGCAGCAGCCAAGCTGTTGCGCCACGTGGGCCGAAGGCGTACCGGCCTCTTCCTGGCCGAAGGCCCCAACCTCGTCGAGGCGGCCCTCGTGCGCGGGCTGGTGACCGACGTCTTCGTCACCGAGGCCGCATCCCAACGGTTCGCCGATCTGCTTGCCGACACGCCGACCCACCTGGTGACCGAGAAGGCCGCGAAGTCGTTGTCGGACACGGTGACTCCAGTCGGTCTGGTCGCGGTCTGCACGATGCCGGAGACGAACCTGGCCGAGGTGCTGGCCGCGTCACCGCGCCTGGTTGCCGTCGCCGTCGAGACCTCCGAACCCGGCAACGCAGGCACCTTGATCCGGCTCGCCGACGCCATGGGCGCAGATGCGTTCGTCCTGGCCGGTGCTGGCGTGGACCCGTTCAACGGCAAGTGCCTGCGCGCCTCGGCGGGCAGCATCTTCGGGCTGCCCGTCATCCAGGCACCCGACACCGCCGAGCTGATCGCGGCGCTTTGCGCAGCCGGCCTGCGGGTGCTCGCCACGACACTGGACGGCGAGCTGTCCCTCGACGATGCCGACCTGACCGCCCCGACGGCCTGGCTGTTCGGTACCGAGGCCCATGGCCTGTCCGCCGACGTGGCCGCACGCGCCCACGCGCGGGTCACCATTCCGATGTCCGGCAGCGCCGAAAGCCTGAACGTTGCTGCGGCAGCGGCGATCTGCCTGTACCAAAGCTCGCGCGTCAGTCGCCGAGCAGACCCCTTGCGACATGGGTAATCTGCACTTCGTTGCTGCCCGCGTAGATCATCAGGGACTTGGCGTCGCGGGCGAGCTGTTCGACCCGGTACTCGGTCATGTAACCGTTGCCGCCGAACAGCTGCACGGCCTCCATGGCAACGTCGGTGGCGGCCTGGGAGCAGTACCACTTCATCGCCGACGCCTCGGCCAGTGTGATCGGATGCCCCGCCTGCGCGGCCTCGATGACCCGGAACAGCATGTTGCGCACGTTCATCCGGGCGACCTCCATGCTGGCCAGCTTGAGCTGGATGAGCTGAAACCGACCGATCTCCCGTCCCCAGAGCGTGCGTGTCTTGGCATGCTCCACGCATAGGCGCAGACACTCCTCGATCACCCCGAGCGCCATCGCGGCGACACCGATGCGCTCGGCGGAGAAGTTCGACCGGGCACTGTCGCGGCCGTCGCCCCGCTCGTCGTCCTCGGTCTCACCGAGGAGCCGGTCGCGACCGAGACGTACGTCGTCGAAGAACAGCTCGCCGGTGCGCGAGCTGTGGATGCCCATCTTGCGCAAGGGCTTCGACTGTACGAACCCCTTCATGCCCTTGTCGAGCACGAACGTGAGGACCTTGCGGTCCCGCTTGCTGGCCGTTGGATCACCCTCGTCGAGCTTGGCGTAGACGACGGTGACGTCCGCATCCGGGCCATTGGTGATGAACGTCTTCTGACCGTTGAGGACGTAGCCGTCGCCATCGCGCACCACGTAGGACTTCATGCCGCCGAAGGCGTCGGACCCCGAATCCGGTTCGGTGATCGCCCACGCGCCGACCTTCTCATAGGTGACGAGCTCGGGCAGCCAGCGCTCCTGCTGCGCGAGCGTGCCCCGCGACGCGATCGTCGGAACCGTCAGGCCGAGGCTGACGCCCATGCCGGTCACCACGCCCATGCACACCCGGCACAGCTCGCTCACCAGGACGAAGCCCATTCCAGCCTGGTCCCCGCCGCCACCGAACATGCCACCGGAGGACGAACCCCCCGAGGCCCGGTCGCCGTCGCGCATCTTGGCCAGCCGGCGCTCCAGTGATTCCTTGGCCATCGTATCGATGCCGAAGGTGGCGAACAGCTTTCGGATGATCGGGTAGGGCGCCATGTCGCCACTCTCGAGATCGTCGACGTGCGGCCGGATCTCCTCGTCCACGAAGTCGCGGACGGCATCGCGGACGGCGACGTCGACGTCTGACCATTCGAGCATTCAGGCAGCCCTTCCCGATGACTGCCGGCTACGCGCGGGGCGAAGACCGGCGAGTGAGAACGTGGTGTGCACCAGCGAACCGGCGCGTTCGACGAGCGATTTGCGTCCTGGCACGTAGTGCACCGGGAGGCTGCGGCGCTCACGCGGCGGACCCACGAAGCTGGGCGCCTCGACCAGTGGGGCGTCGGCGGGCAATCGTCCGGATGCCCGCTTGTAGGCCGCCAATGCCCGTGGATGCAAGCGAATCTCGTCGGGTACGGCGACGAAGGCCAATTGCACCAGCTTGCCGAACAGCCGCAGCACCACCTCGTCGCTCGGGGTCCACCGCATCCCGGCCTTCTCCCGCACCGCTGGGTCGAACAAGCCGGCGGCGATCCAGCGCTGCCCAGCCACCAGCGGTCGGAACAGCTGGTCCCAGACGGGGGTTGGCAAGGCGACGAACCACGGCTTGGGAATGCGGATCGAGAGGATGTCCAGCGTCGCCTTGTTCAATTCGAGCTCGTCGCGGCAGGTGACCTCCCAGTAGCGCTGGAAGTCCTCCCACGACTTGGGCACCGGCCGCATGCTCATGCCGTACATCCGGTACCACTGCACGTGCTCGTCGAACAACTGGCGCTTCTCGGCCTCGGTCAGCCCGCCGCAGAAGTACTCCGCGGTCTTGATGATCAGCATGAAGAAGGTCGCGTGCGCCCAGTAGAACGTCTCGGGGTGCAGTGCGTGGTAGCGGCGCCCGTCGGCGTCGGTTCCCTTGATGCTCTCGTGGTAGCCGCGGATCTGTGCCCCGGTGGCGGCGGCACGGTCGCCGTCGTAGACCACGCCCATGATCGGATAGACGGATCGGGCCACCCGCTGCAAGGGCTCCCTCAGCAGGATGGAGTGGTCCTCGACGCCGGCCCCGAGCTCGGGATACATGTTCTGGATCGCCCCGATCCAGATGCCGAGCATCCCCGTGCGGAGATCACCGAAGTACTTCCAGGTCAGCGAATCCGGGCCGAGCGGGTCGGCCGTCGTCGACTTCATGGTCATCGCGTCCTCGCAGAGTTCCGCGCTGGTGGGCTGTGCGGCCAACATAATCGTGACAACAGTCGTTGTCCACGACCCGCGGGCGCGTCCACCCGCACCGTTACCGATCCGCGACGCGCGTCGTTGCCGCCGCCAGCGCCCGGCACCTAGGGTTGACGGCGTGGAGGTCGAATCGTTCGAGGAACGGTCCGGCGGACGGGGGAGCGGCGGGCCACTGTCCTGGCTGAAGAACACCAACCACGATCCCGGTGTCATCGCCTTCCTGCGGCGTGCCCGCAGGGCGTTGCCCGGTGACCCGGACTTCGGGGATCCGTTGTCCGCGGCCGGTGTTGGTGGTCCCCGGGCCGCTGCGCGTGCGGCGGATCGCATCCTCGACCGGCACGCCGCGACCCGCGAGGTGAGCCTCGCCGGCCTTCAGGTGTGGCAGGCGCTCACCGAACGGGTGTCCGGGCACCCGGTGAACCCCGAGGTCACGCTGGTGTTCACCGATCTCGTCGGATTCTCGGAATGGTCGCTTCGGGCCGGAGACGACGCCACCCTGAAACTGCTGCGACGGGTGACGCAGGTGACCGAGCCCCCACTGTTGGAGGCGGGCGGCCGAGTCGTCAAACGGATGGGCGACGGCTCGATGGCGGTGTTCACCGACCCCGCTACCGCCGTTCGTGCCGTGCTCGCCGCCCTGGAGGCCGTCAAAACCGTTGAGGTGGGCGGTTATCGGCCCCTGATGCGGGCGGGCATCCACACCGGTCGACCGCAGCGCATCGGCTCGGATTGGCTCGGCGTCGACGTCAACGTGGCCTCGCGGGTGATGAACCGCGCCACCAGGGGAGGATTGGTGATCTCCAATGTCACCCTCGAGGGCATCGCCGAGGAGGAGTTCGACGCGCTCGGGATCACCGTCAAACGCGTACGCAAGCAACTGTTCTCGGCGAAGGTACCCGGCGTTCCCGACGATCTCTCCATGTACTGGGTGAAGGCACGCAAGGATCTGCCGGTGGTCGACGGCGCCGGTGAGGACCTCCCCGAGGCATAGTCGGCCTCGATCACCAACCGTGCGGGCTCAGCGGAACTCGTCGGCGGATGCCTCGACCCAGTCCGAGCGCCACGACTGCGGCGGATCCTCGAGTAGCTCGCCCGGCATCAGCCAGTCGTAGATCTCGGCATAGGTCGCCGTCCGCTGACCCTCGATCCGGCGGTTCAGCATCGCCGGGGACAGCTCGTGGAACCCGTCGAGCCCCATCGAGGCGACGATCTGCGCGGCGCTGGCGACGGTGGCGCGCTGGTAGTTGAAGACTCGCTCGGTCTTGTCGGGGACGTCGAGTGCCCGGCTGCGCGACGGATCCTGCGTCGCCACACCGGTGGGACAGCGGTTGGTATTGCACTTGAGGGCCTGGATGCATCCGACGGCGAACATCATGGCGCGGGCCGCCATCAGGAAGTCCGCGCCTTGGCACACCCGGCTGACGACGTCGACCCCGCTCGCCACCTTGCCCGACGCGCCGACCCGAATTCGGTCCCGCAGACCCGTTCCGACCAGGCAATTGTGCACCAGCATCAGCCCCTCGGTCAGGGGCATGCCGACATGGTCCTCGAACTCCTGTGGCGCCGCGCCCGTGCCGCCCTCGGCACCGTCGACGATGACGAAGTCCGGGGCGATGTCCGTGGCCAGGATGGCCTTGCAGATCGAGAGGAACTCGGTGCGGGCGCCGATGCACAGCTTGAATCCGACCGGTTTGCCACCCGAGAGACGCCGCAGGGTGGCGATGAACGTCAGCAGCTCGGTGGGGGTTCCGAACGCGCTGTGCGACGGTGGTGACACCACCGTCTTGCCGACCGGAACACCGCGGGTGGCCGCGATCTCGGCGCTGACCTTGGCGCCGGGCAACACCCCGCCGAGCCCCGGCTTGGCGCCCTGCGACAGCTTGATCGAGATCGCCTTGACGGCGGGCATCGTCGACTTCTCGGCGAACGCCACCGGATCGAATCGGCCATCGGCATCGCGGCACCCGAAGTAACCGGACCCGATCTCCCAGATCAGGTCACCGCCGCCGCGCAGGTGATATGGGCTGATGCCGCCCTCGCCGGTGTCGTGGGCGAATCCGCCGCGGGCGGCGCCGGCGTTGAGTGCCTCGATGGCGTTGGCGGACAGCGCGCCGAAGCTCATCGCCGAGACGTTGAGCATCGCGATGTCGTAGGGCTGCGTGCAGTCGGGCCCGCCCAACCGGACCCTGGGGTCCAGGTCCTCGGCGAGATGAGCGCGCAGGGAGTGGCGAAGGAACTCGTAGCCCAGCGCGTTGACGTCGCGTTCGGTGCCGAACGGCTCGTCGCCCTTGGTGCCCTTCGCCCGCTCGTAGACCATGTCGCGGGTCTCGCGGTCGAAGGGCGTCGCCTCGGTGTTGGACTCGATGAAGTACTGCCGGATCTCGGGGCGGATCAGCTCCATCAGGAAGCGGACGTGACCCAGGACCGGGTACACCCGCAGGATGGTGTGCTCGGTCTGCACCAGATCCCACGTTCCCAGCGCGGCCGAACCCAGCAGCACCAGCGCCGGAAGCGCCCACCACCACGACGTGAACACCGTCGCCAGGGCGGCCAGGATCGCGACGACCCAGGCGGCCGCCACGATCACCGGGCGCATGATCACCGCGTGAGGGTATCGCGAGTCACACCCCAGCCGTCGCTATGATCGCCGGGTGGTAGATCAGCCGGACACGTCGGGACTGTCGCAGGAGGCGTTGACGGCTGCCGTCAGCGCGGCCCGGCAGGCCTTCGAGCATGCCGGCGACCTGGATGCCCTGGCGCGCGCCAAGACCGAACACCTCGGTGACAAGTCGCCGATCGCGTTGGCGCGCCAATCGCTTGGCACGCTGGCCAAGACCGACCGGGCGGACGCGGGCAAGCGGGTCAACATGGCCAGGACGGCCGCTCAGACGGCATTCGACGCCCGAATCGAGGTGCTGCGCGCCGAACGCGACGCTGCCGCGCTGGTGGCCGAGCGCATCGACGTGACGTTGCCGTCCTCCCGGCAGCCGCTGGGGGCTCGGCATCCGATCACGATCCTCGCCGACCACATCGCCGACGTGTTCGTCGCGATGGGCTGGGAACTGGCCGAGGGACCCGAGGTCGAAACCGAGCAGTTCAACTTCGATGCCCTGAACTTCCCGCCGGATCACCCCGCCCGCAGCGAGCAGGACACCTTTCAGATCGCGCCCGACGGGTCGCGGCAGGTGCTTCGGACCCACACCTCTCCGGTGCAGATCCGCGCCTTGCTCGAGCGCGACCTTCCGGTGTACATCGTCTCGATCGGACGCACGTTTCGCACCGACGAGCTCGACGCCACCCACACTCCGGTGTTCCATCAGGTCGAGGGTCTCGCGGTCGATCGCGGGCTGACGATGGCAAACCTCCGCGGCACGCTGGACGCGTTCGCGCGGGCTGAGTTCGGCCCGAAGGGGCGGACCCGCCTACGGCCGCACTTCTTTCCCTTCACCGAGCCGTCGGCCGAGGTCGACATCTGGTTCGAGAACAAGAAGGGCGGGCCGGGCTGGGTCGAATGGGGTGGCTGCGGCATGGTCAACCCGAACGTGCTGCGCGCCTGCGGCATCGATCCCGAAGAGTACTCCGGTTTCGCCTTCGGGATGGGCCTGGAGCGAACGCTGCAGTTCCGCAACGGAATTCCCGACATGCGTGACATGGTCGAGGGAGACGTCCGGTTCTCCCTCCCGTTCGGAGTCGGAGCCTGATGCGCCTTCCCTACAGCTGGCTGCGCGACGTCGTGCGAGCCGGCGCGCCCGACTGGGACGTCTCACCCGAGGAGCTCGAGCGCGCGCTCATCGGAATCGGCCACGAGGTCGAGGACGTCATCCCCGTCGGCCCGGTCACCGGGCCGCTGACCGTCGGCCGGGTCGTCGAGATCGAGGAGCTCACCGAGTTCAAGAAGCCGATCCGCGCATGCAAGGTCGATGTCGGGGAAGTTGATCCACGCGACATCGTGTGTGGCGCAACCAACTTCGCCGTTGGCGATCTGGTGGTGGTTGCCCTGCCCGGCACCACCCTGCCCGGTGACTTCACGATCGCCAAGCGCAAGACCTATGGCCGGACCTCCGACGGGATGATCTGCTCGGCTTCGGAGCTGAATCTGGGCACCGAACACTCCGGAATCCTGATACTGCCGCCGGGCACCGCCGTCCCCGGCGATCCCGCCGTGGACGTCCTTGGCCTCGACGACGTCGTGTTCGACCTGGCGATCACGCCGGACCGCGGTTACTGCCTATCCGTCCGCGGAATGGCCCGCGAGATCGCCTGCGCCCTCGACCTCGGCTTCGTCGATCCGGCGGACGTGGCCCCACTGCCCGCCACCGGTGAGGCGTGGCCGCTGACCGTGCAACCCGGTACCGGGGTTCAACGATTCGCGCTTCGCCCGGTGACGGGCATCGATCCCACCGCGGTGTCGCCCTGGTGGCTGCAGCGCAGGTTGCTGCTGAGCGGCATCCGCGCCATCTCACCGGCCGTGGACGTGACCAACTACGTCATGCTCGAGATCGGTCATCCGATGCACGCCCACGATCGCAGGTTGATCAACGGCGGGTTCGACGTGCGCTTCGCCGAGCCGGGGGAGACAGTCGTGACCCTCGACGACGTCACGCGCACCCTCGATCCGGGCGACGTGCTGATCGTCGACGACGTGGCGACCGCCGCGATCGGTGGCGTGATGGGAGCCGGCACGACCGAGGTCAGGGACGACACCACCGACCTACTGCTGGAGGCAGCGGTGTGGGATCCGGCGACCATCTCGCGCACCCAGCGCCGCCTGCGTCTGGTCAGCGAGGCAAGCCGGCGCTACGAGCGCACCGTGGACCCCGCGATCTCGGTGGCCGCCGTCGACCGTTGCGCTGCGCTGCTGGCCGAGATCGCCGGCGGCACCGTCGAACCCACGCTGACTGATTGGCGAGGCGAGCCGCCCCGCCAGGACTGGTCACCCGCACCGGTCTCGATGCCCGTGGATCTGCCGGACCGGTTGGCTGGCGTCGAGTACCCGGCCGGCGCCACCGTCCGTCGGCTGACCCAGATCGGCGGATCGGTCACTGCCGATGACGACACCATCACCGTCGTACCGCCGAGTTGGCGCACCGACCTCAAGCAGCCCGCCGACCTCGTCGAGGAGGTACTGCGGCTGGAGGGCCTGGAGAGGATTCCGTCGGTCCTGCCGTCGGCGCCTGCGGGCCGGGGCCTGAGCCCCACCCAGAAGCGACGGCGCGCGATCGGCAAGGCGTTGGCGCTCAACGGTTTCGTCGAGGTCCTGCCAACACCGTTCCTGCCTGCGGGCATCTTCGACGCCTGGGGACTACCCGCCGACGATCCGCGACGTGCCACCATGCAGGTGCAGAATCCGCTGGAGTCCGACCGGCCCCACCTCGCCTCGACACTGCTGCCGGGGCTGCTGGAGGCCTTGATGCGCAACGTCTCTCGCGGCGCTCCCGACGTCGCGCTGTTCGGCATCGAGCAGGTGGTGCTGGCCACCTCCGAGACCAAGGCCATCGACCCCCTGCCGGTCGACCGCCGGCCCACCGATGACGAGATCGCGGCCCTCGATGCGGCCTTGCCCCGCCAGCCCCTGCACGTGGGCGTCGTACTGACGGGACTGCGCGAACCGGCCGGGCCCTGGGGCCCGGGCCGCCCCGTCGAGGCGACCGACGCGTTCGAGGCCGTCCGCGTCATCGGCCGAGCCAGCCACGTCGACTTCGAGTTCCGCGCCGCCCAGCAGCTGCCGTGGCATCCGGGTCGCTGCGCGCAGATCCTGTTGGACGGCAACATCATTGGCTACGCCGGTCAGCTGCATCCGGCAGTCATCGAACGGACCGGGCTGCCCAAGGGCGTATGTGCCGTCGAGCTCGATCTAAGCGCCGTTCCGGTCGTCGAGCCGCTGCCCGCACCCGCGGTGTCACCGTTCCCCGCGGTGTTCCAGGACGTCAGCCTGATCGTGGCCGACGACGTCGCGGCCCAAGCGGTCGTCGACGCCGTCCGCGAAGGTTCTGGTGAACTGCTGGAGGACGTCCGGATCTTCGACGTCTACGTGGGTCCACAGATCGGCGAGGGCAACAAGTCGCTAGCACTTGCGCTGCGGTTCCGCGCACCCGACCGAACGCTCACCGAGGACGAGGCGAGCGCGGCCCGGGATGCGGCCGTCGCCGTCGCCGCCGACCGGGTCGGTGCCGTACAACGCCGCTGAACATCCGAGGGGCGTTGCTGCTCAGCCCCATTCGTGATTCATCGCTCGCGAGTCCACGGCGGCCTCCGGCGAGACCACTGTGCGCCGGCCATTGCGTGACAGCGCGATGAGTACCATCGCCAGTGCTGCCGTGACCGCACCCGCGACGAAGATGATCACGAACGCATGCTCGGCGGGCAGGCCGGTGCTCCCCGCGGTGGCCGAGAGCAGCACGGCCACCAGCGCGGCTGCGATCGCGCTGCCCACGGTGCGGGCGATTGCGTTGACGCCGGTGGCCACCCCGGTCTCGCTTCCATCGACCTCGCCGACCACCAGCGCGGGCAGCGCCCCGTAGGCAAGGCTGATGTAGGCGTTGGTCCAGATGCCCGCGACGATCACCTGCCACGGAGCGGAGTGCGCCAGCGCCAGCCAGAGGAAGCCGACGACGCCGGCCAACGCACCGCTGACCAGCACAGGACGAGCGCCGAAGCGGTCGATGAACCGGCCACTGACGGTGGCGGTGACGAAGCCGGCGAACGCCCCCGGCAGCAGATACACCACGCTGGCGTGCAGCACAGACGCACTGAAGCCGTATCCCGCGGCGGACCGATCGACCTGGACGAACTGCGTAAGGCCGAGGAATCCGAAGTACAGCCCCATGCCGACGAACACCGTCGCCAGGTTGGTCAGCAGCACGGGCCGGCGGGTGAGCATCGTCGTCGACACCAGCGGGTGGGAGCGGCGGCGTTCCCAGGCCCACCAGGCGACCAGCACGATCGCACCGAGGGCTGCCGCGCCGAGCGTCGCCGGTGCCGTCCAGCCCCACGAGTTTCCCTGCGTGATCGTCAGCAGCACGGCCGACAGCCCCGCGGCCAATCCGGCCGCACCCAGCCAGTCGATCGTGCCGTCGGCATTCGCCTGCCGGGACGGGATCATCGCGATGACCCCGACGACGACGAGTGCGACGAAGCCGGTCGTCAGCCAGAACACCCGGTGGTAGTCGGCGGCACCGTCGACCAGCAGGCCGGTGACCACGAGACCCATGCCCCCGCCGAAGCCAAGCGTCCCCGACAGCACCGCGAGCGCACCGACGACACCGTTCTCGGGCAGTTCGTCGCGCAGGATGGCCACGCAGATCGGGTACAGCGCGTACGACACGCCCTGCAGCACGCGCCCGAGGATGAGCAGCGCCAGCGAGGACGTCGTCGCGGCCAGCACCGACCCGATGAGGACGACGGCGAGCACACCCAGCAGGACGTGCTTCTTGTTATGCAGGTCGGCGAGCCGGCCGATCAGCGGTGTCGACGCGGCGGCCGCGAGGAGGTTCGCCGTGACCGCCCAACTGACCGCGACCGGGGAGGCGTGCAACTGCGCCGAGATGATGCCGAGCACCGGGACCACCGCGGTCTGCAGCACCGCCACGGTGAGCGCGACCAGGCTCAGGGTGGCGACGAGCAACCGGGGCGACACGTCACCGCCCCTTTGTCGCATGGCTAATTATGTCGGCTAGTCGAAGTTCGGCCACCGCTGGGTGGATGGTCCTAGGGTGAGTGCCGGTCGACGAGTGGACGGGCGACGGGCATGCTCGAGAGAGCACTCACGGGGGGAGGTGGGCATGATCCGACGGTGGTTGGCCTGGGTACTGGCGGTGGCTCTGCTCGCCTTCGGCCTGCTGTGGCCGGCGATCTTCGGCGCAGGCCCCGCGCGCGGTACACACCGCGATCCGGTGCGGTTCACCGACTACCGCGCGGACTTCTCCGACCGCGTCTGACGCACGTCCCTCAGGTCGCCGTTAGGTAGGAAGCGATTCCGCGGGTGACGGCGCTGGCGTACTCCGCCCGGCCGCCGGCGGAGGCCAGGATCGCGGCATCGTCGGGGTTCTTCATGTTGCCCATCTCGATGAGGATCGAGGGGTACCTCGCCAGGTTCAGGCCTGCCAGGTCCGCACGACCGTACAAGCCGTCGGTGCCCCGGTAGGTCGATGGTTGCAACCCCGCGGCGACCAGCTGGTCACGCATGACGGTGGCGAACCGGGGCGCCTGCGCGGACTGCGCGTCGTTCAGCGGCGGGTTGGAGTAGTTGACGTGAAACCCGCGTCCACCACTGGGACCGCCGTCGGCGTGGATGCTCACGATGGCATCGGGGCGCAGGGCGTTGGCCATGGCCGCGCGCTGATCGACGCAGGGCCCCATAGCATCATCGTCACCGCGCGACATGGCGGTGCGAACGCCCAGCTGAGTGAGCTCCGCTCGGATGCGCAGCACCGTGTCCCAGTTGAACGTATGTTCGGGATAGCCGGCGTCGGTCGTGGTGCCGGTGGTTTGGCATTCCTTCGTCCCACCGCGTCCGGTCGGCACCTGCCGGTTGATGGAGGCGTCGTTGGCGCCGTTGTGGCCCGGATCCAGGAACACGATCTTGCCGGCCAGGCTGGACGACGCCCGAGCAGCCGGGGTCTCGAGGATGGGGATTGCACTCAGGCTCAACAACACTGGTGCGCTGGCGGCGTAGCGGAGCACGTCGCGCCGGGAGGTCCGCCGGCCACCGCATCCGCGTGATGTTTCATGCTGCATGGGCGGTACGGTAGCCAGCCAACCTTGGACCACGCTGCCGGAGGGGATGGCCGAGAATTTCGAAACACGTTCGCACGCATAACGATATCGATGCGTGACCCGGCGTCGGCGCCGCGTGTCAGGAGTGACGTGAAGGCGCGTCGACGCACGCCGCGCAGGTGCCGAAGATCTCGATGGTGTGGCTGACGTTGGTGAAGTGGTGTTCGCGGGCGACGTCGGCGGCCCAGGCCTCGACGTGCCTCCCGGCCACCTCGACGGTCGCACCGCAGCTGCGGCAGACCAGGTGATGGTGGTGCTGTTCGGAGCACCTTCGGTAAGCGGACTCGCCGGACTCGGTGCGTAACGAGTCGACGAGGTCGGAGGCGGCCATCGTCTGCAGGGTGCGGTACACGGTGGTCAAACCGATGCCCTCACCGCGCTTGCGCAGTTCCTCGTGCAACTCCTGCGCGGTCCGGAACTCGTCGAGGTTCTCCAGCAGTGCGGTGATGGCGGCGCGTTGCCGGGTGGCCCGCACGGCGGGACCAGCCGAGACGCGCACCTCTGCTCCCGCGCCGCTCATCGGTGTTCCGCCGCGTGCGTGACGGCCGCCAGCACGATGTCGGCCAGATGGTGGTCGACCAGGCGGTAGAGCACCTCGCGACCGGATCGCGTGCCGGCCACCACACCGGCGGCCTTGAGCACCCTCAAGTGCTGACTGACCAGCGGTTGCGGCACGTCGAGTGCATCGACGAGTTCGTGGACGCAGCGCGCGGAATGGCAGAGCTGCAACACGATGGCGATACGCAGGGGTGCGGCCAACGCGCGCAGCAGGTCACCGCTGGTGTCGAGGACGTCGCGGGCCGGAATCTCGGGGGGCGGTCCCGCGTCGTGATGGTGCGTCTCGGTCAGGTCGGCAGAGATTGCCATGCCGGGCATCGGAATCCTCGCCTTCACATGAAAATGACTTCCAGTAGCGACCACTCTTACATGCGTCGTCATGCATGTCAACGCACCCCAGGCCTGCCCGTCACCGAGAGTCCGCTCGATGGGCCGCGAATCCATCTGTCAGACAACAGACTTCGGCTCCCAGATTCGTCCGGGCCGGGGTGGCGAGCGGTTGCCGGCGGCAGGCTAGAGTCGTGGCATGCCCGTCACGTCCTGGTCTCTGGACGCCTCGGTGGGCGAACTCCTCGTCCACACGGGCGTCACCGGCAGAGCGGCGAGGCTGGGCCACGAGCTGACCCTGGCCATGACGACTTGGCAGGCGACCGTGTCGTCGGACGGTGACACTCCCGTCGCAGTCGAGCTCACCGTCGAAGTCGCCTCGCTGGAGGTGGTTCGCGGCAGCGGTGGCGTGAAGGCACTGTCGGGACCGGAGAAGGCAATGGCCAGGTCCAACGCCCTGGCCGCGCTGGACGCCAAGCACCACCCCACCATCGACTTCCGGACCGACGCCATCGAGGCGACCAAGGACGGCTTTCGGCTCGATGGGGTGCTCACCATCCACGGGACGTCCGCGAGGCGGACCGTCGAGGTGTCGGTGACCGATCTCGGCGACGCCTGGCGGGTGACCTGCGACGCGGTGGTTCGTCAAACCGACTTCGGGGTCACGCCCTACTCGTTGTTCATGGGGTCGGTGAAGGTGGCCGACGACGTTGCGGTGAACTTCGCCGCCAGCTGGGCCAAGGACGACTAGCGCGCCGAACGCTCTCGCCCGCGACTCCGGCGTCGTGCGTGCTCTCGCGCTAGACGGGCAATGTCACCGGGGACGTGTCGAGGGGGACGGCGTCGGTGATCGTCGGCAGCGACACCGCGACCTTCGACACGTTCAGCACGCCGAAGGAGCTCAGACTCTGGTAGTTGACCGCCGAGGCCACGATCTGCAACGTCAGGCTCTGGCCCGGTCGCAACGTGTGAGCTACTTCCTCGAGCGGGATCGTGATGTCGTGGCTCTGGCCGTCCAGCGTGACGGGGACCGGCGTCACCTGATTACCGAGCACGGCACCGGTGGCGTCGTCGACCAGCTGGGCGTAGACGTGCCTGCTAGTGCCCGTCCCCGAATAGGTCATCGTCAGCTGCGGGGCGCCCACCACGTAGGTGGTCGCCGTGACCGCCGGCACCGCGAGGTCGTAGGCGTTGAATGCCCGAGTGCCGCCGATGGGTAGGACGAAGAGCAGGGGTCCACTGCCGCCCAGCACGGGAAGGAGCGGCAGCGCGCCGGGCTGATCGCTCGCGGCGACGATGGGCTGACCGGCGCGCGCCGGGAACGTGGACGACGAGAAGTACTGGCCGCGTTGGTCCACCCACTCGAACGGTGCGCCGGTGCTCGTGTCCTGTCCCTTGACGTAGCGCGACAACCACGCGAGGGTCTCGTTGGTGATGACCTGCCCGTCGGTGGGATCGAACAGGTTGTTGGTGCAGACGCCGTGCCCGCCGCAGAACCAGAGCATCTTCGTCGGGACGTTCCTCGCCATCAGCGCCTCGGCATTGTCCTGAGCCTCCTGCAGCGAGAAGAGGGTGTCGACCGTGCCCTGGATGAACAGGGTCGGTGCCACGATCGCGTCCAGCACGGTGTCGGGGCCCCGCTGGCTCAGCAGATCCTGTTGCTGTTGGGTGAGGGTGCCGGTCAGGTCGCCGTAGATCGCGGCAGGATAGATGGCGGGGTTGGGGCGGGCGTTGGTGAGCAGAAGTGCCGCGGTGAGCAACGTTCCCCAGCCGCTCTTGAAGGCGTCGCTCTTGTAGAGCGAGGTGTTCAGGCTGTTCCAGGCAATGGTGGGCACGATGGCGTCGACGCGGTGATCGGTGGCGGCGGTCACCAGTTGAATGCCGCCTCCGTAGGACGCACCCACCATGCCCATCCGCGGGTCACCAGGGCCATCCAGCGTCACCTCCGGTTGCGTGGCGACCCAGCTGATGATGGAAGAGGTGTCCCGCGCCTCGAAGTCCGGTGAGTCCAGTTCCAGGACTCCACCGGAGCGGTACTCGCCGCGCGGGTCCCACGTCACGACGTTGTACCCGGCGGCGCGCAGTGCGCCCACCCCAACCGCACCGAGGTTGTCGGTGAGGACGCCGTCAAGGAAGGTGCCGTTCAAACCGGTCCCACCGGGCATCCCCAGACCGGGCCCCTGCAGGATGGTCGTCGCCCGCTGCCCCGATCCAAGGCCGCTCGCGGGCATGAAGTGGACGTAGATCTGCGTACCGTCGAAGGACGTCAGCATCACGTCCCGCGCGACGGGATCACCCGGCGCGCCCGGCTGGACCGGGTAGCCGACGAACGGGTGGATGATGTCGCCAACGATGGGAATCTGGTGAATCGCCGCGACCACTGGGGTGAAGAACACCGGTCCGAGGATCGGCAGTTGCTGCAGCCACGCCAGCGGGGGTGTCTGGAGGACCGCGACGACGGGCGCGGACACCGGGGTCGCGGCGGCGACGCCGGAAGCAACCGACGACGTCGCCGCCGGAACGAGTGACTCCTTGCGCGCAGTGGCCGCCGCCGTCCAGGTGATGGGTGAATCCGGGGTGGACGGTTCACCGCCGGCCGGGGAGTCCGACGTGCTAGTCGCGACGGCCGACTTCGCGGTGGTGGCCGACCCGGTCAGCGTGGTGGGCGGATCGTCGGTCTGAGCGCGGTCGGCAGCCGAGATCGTGCTGCCGCTCGAGGCGGACGGCGAATGAGATTCCGAAGCTTGATCCTTGGAAGCTTGATCCTTGGGCGCTGAATCCTTCGGTGGCGTCGCCGCGCCGTCGGGGTCCTTCGACTGAGACGTCGAGTACGTCCCGGTGTGCGCACCGCCGGTGGACACGACGACGCCGGGGGTGGGCACGGAGGCCGGTGTCGACGTGGTGCCGGTGTTCGTGCTGTCGGTGTCGGCTGATGCGGTCGAGGCAGCGCTGGCGGTCGTGCTCGAGGTGGTGCCGGTGCCGGTTGAGGCGGACGCCGGCGTGCTTCGATCCGCGCTCGAAGCCGGCGCGGGATGCGCCGAGCCCGCCGCGCCGGACGGCGACTCGGACGCGCCTGCGTTGGATGTCGCACTCGACGACGACTCCGCGCCAGACGCGGAATCGGCCGACGCGACGGCGCATCCGGCGAAGAAGACGACGACCCCGACTCCCAGTGCCGCTGCCAAACCGCCGATTCGCCCTACGTACAAGCCTTCGGTCATGCCGAATCAACCCCCTCGAAGCCGTGCCGTGCGCTCCCGGACTATAGACACGCGGGTTCGCACCGTGACCCCGTTTGCGTCGATCCCACGGCCATTCCGACGGATTTACGTCTACGTCAACGAGACTGGGCGTACGCGGCTTCCGCGCGAGGGAACCCTCGCGCCACTGCTCGGGGCTGGTCGGGGACTCCCTACGCACGACGGCGAGCCGTCATGGTTCAGCCTGGCGCCGACGGGGCATAGGCACAGCGAGCTACGGGTCGCGGGGACGAGCCCTGCGGATCGAGAAGGGGATGCAATATGTCAATGCCTGCTGACGCGGCGGATGCGGTCGAGAGCCACGGGTCCAACGAAGGTCCGCGCGACCACGAGGGTGTCGACACCGAGCATTCCGCGTATGTCGACGAGAACAACGTTCCCCATCCGGGCAGCGCGAACGAAGTCGAGTAGCGGCGGCCCGGCTCTTGGGGTGATGCGACCGGTGTTTCACACCGGTCGCGCTTCTCGCCGAGCGTGCCTCAACACACCCACCGCGGGAGACCCATCACTGCCTCGCCCTGCGCTGGCGACGTGAATTTCGTTGAGCCAGTTGCTGACTGAGCCAATGCCGGACGTTGGCGACCGGCATCGGGCCGCCGTGTCCGATGTGCAGCTTGACGATGATCGACTCCAGATCGGTGGGGTCGACGCCGGCAGCGATGACGCCGTTCCAGATGCGATCACCACTGCTTGGCATGCCGCAGTCCACGAGGACGGGACGTCGCCCGATCAAGAGGTAGGTGTTGACGAGGTGGTCGCCGAGGACCGGAATCTTGACGATCTTGGTGTTGATGGTGACTTCCTTAGTCGTGGAGGCTGAGAACGTCTTCGATTGGTGCATTTCAGCCAAGACGTTGCGCCAGTTCGCTGGCGAGGGCCTCGGGTGCCTCGAGTGGGATCAGATGACCGGGTCCGTCGAGTACGTGGATGGATGCCTGCGAGATGAAGGGTTTCAAGTGTCGACGCAGTACGTCGACGGGTTCGACTTGGTCGTGGCTTCCCGCGATGACGGTCGTGTCGACCAGGATGCGTCGTGCGGCCGCAGTGATGTTCTCGGCAATGCCGTGCAGCGGCCAGTCCATCCGGGCCGCAGCCGCGCCCGCCAGGCTGTCCTCGATGACGGCCGCGCGCACCGACGCCGTGAGCGGGAGTGCCGTCAACACGTGGTCGACGGCGCCGGACACGGTCTGCGAGTTGTCGTACGCGTGCGCGAGTCGTTGCTGGAATTGTGCGGTGATCGCGGCGGGCGGCTCGGGAGGTGCGGGTGCAACTAGAACCAAACCCGCGAGCGCAGTGGGGTTTTCGGCCGCGACCAGTTGGGCGACCTTGCCGCCCATCGAGTGCCCGACGAGGATGACGTCCGTGTCGAGCGCCTCGATGACGGTGGCCGCGTCGATGGCCAACTGTCTCAAACCGAATGGGCCAGGCAACGTGTTGGAACGGCCCCAGCCGCGGTGGTCGTAGAAGGCTACCGGCACCTGCGGGTCGAGATGGGCGAGCGTTGGCTCCCAGGTGCGGGCGCTGCCACCCCAGTAGTGCAGGAACAACGATGTCGGTCCGCGACCAGACCGGTGCCTCACGATCAACGATCCACCGGCCACTGGCACACGTAGCTCGGTGACCGAGTTGGTCACGACTGGCTCTCGCGCACGGCAACGGGGCGGTCGTTCCAGCCGGCAGTTTCAACGGCGTCGAACCAGGTAGCCGCGGGATGCCCGGGATACATCAGGTGGTGGAGGTGGGCAGGAAAGCTCATCGGTGGCGCCTTGAGGGGGTTTCGCCGCGCCTGCTCGGCCACCACGGCAGCCAGCGCGTAGCCCAGATCGTGTCGTGGCCACGCGGCATGCACGCGGTCGGCGAAGCCGTCGGGCAACTGCCGACGGTGAATGCCGACGATGTCGGTGCCGATGCCCATTTGCGCCAGTGCCGCAATGGATCCGAACCGATGGGCCAAGCCGACACTGGTGTGCAACGCGATCGCCGTCCACGCCGTGCCGATCCGAGCAGCGTCGATGCCCTGCCCGGTGAGAAATCGTGCAGCGGCATCCGCGCCGTCCATCTCGAATCGTTGGTCGGTATTCGCATACTCGGTGGCTCCGAGATCGTGCAGGATGCAAGCGAGGAACAGCAGTTCGTCGTCTCCGTGATCGGGGGCTCCGTCGGTCACTGACAGTTCGCGCGCGAATAGGTAGCTGCGCACGACGTGGTTGTAGACGAACTCGGGGGAGACGTCACGGGCAAGCTGGCGAGCCGCGGTCGCGACGGGCGAATCGGGAAATCCGAACTGCGCGGCGAAGGCATCATCGGAGATGTTCATGCGGGGCCCTTCGTCGTGGGTGATGACTCAACCCTGTGGCATGCAGACCGCCGACACCAGTGGCTAGATGGCCACATATTGCTAAGATCTGGCCATGATCGTCGGCGTGCTTGGATGCGAGCAGGTGTTGGGCTTCGAGCTGATGATTCCCGGGCAGGTATTCGGCATGGCCAACGTGGCGCTGGCGGAGACGGCTGGTGAACAGGGACGTTACGAAGTGCGTTGCTGCGCCGCCGACACCATCACCACGACACTGGAGTGGGGCGCAGTCGAGATCCGCACGCGGTTTGGTCTCGATGAGTTGGTCGCCGCGGACGTCGTAATCGTGCCGGGCAAGCAGGACTTTCTGGCGCCACCCACCCAAGACGTGATCGACGTCCTGCATGCAGCGTACGACGCTGGCGCGCGCATCGGGTCCATCTGCGTTGGCGCGTTCGCGCTCGCGGCTGCCGGGTTGTTGGACGGGCGAAGGGTTACCACCCACTGGCAGTGGGCCGCTGCTCTGGCACGCCGCTATCCCCACGTCGAGGTCGATTCTGGCGCAATGTTTCTCGACGACGGTCAGATCCTGACGTCGGCCGGGGTCGCGGCAGGCTTGGACCTGTGCCTGCATCTCATTCGACAGGACGCCGGGGGAGAACTCGCAGACCGGACCGCGCGGCGGCTCGTCCTCTCGAGCTGGCGCGACGGAGGCCAGGCCCCGTACATCGAAACGTCGCGCCCCGAGGACGATTCACTCCAGGCGATCGTCGCGTGGTTGGAAGAGAACGCCCTCGAGCCCTTGGACCTCCACACGATCGCCCGGCACGCATCGATGAGCGTCCGCAGTCTCAATCGGCATTTTCGCGCCCGCCTCGGAACGACACCATTACAGCTGCTGTTGCAAATTCGCATCGACCTGGCGCGCCGACTACTCGAATCCACCCGTCTGCCGATGAATAGGATTGCCGAGCAGTCCGGATTTGCGTCACACTCATCATTTCGCCATCACTTCGTCCGCAGCGTGGGCGTGGCGCCACACACGTACCGCACCAGTTATGCGGCGCACGTAGAACAGAACGCACGGCAGCGACCCGCGCCGGTCACGACTGGACGCACACAACGGTGACGAGGCCGCGGTAGACCCACCTCCTCCTCACTGCACGTTCCCCTCTTGACCGACTCCGGCGGATTCTTGATCAAGGACGTGGCCCTGCTCGGCGCGGCGATGTGGACACTCGGCGAGGCGCCGCTGGCGCACACCTCCAAGAGAGCGCGCGGTGTCACCGCCGATGGGTAGCGTGCCGCTGATCCCGTTGAGCCGCAGAGCCGATCGCGTGACGTGGCCATCACGACGGCCGATGTCGTGGTTCATGACCCGCGGGGCCGCTCGTCGTCCGTCACGTTCGGAGCGGACCACGGACGCCAACAGTGGTCCCCGAGCACCTCATCGAAGTGGAAGCCATCGCCGTCCTCGACCAACGAGGCCGTGCCGGCAAGGAGGCGGCGTGGACGTGCTGGCTGTCCGATCCCGCCCGAACCGGTCACCTGCAGTGCGGTCCATGCGGCGCGCAGATCGTGCCCTCCGCAGACGTCACACCATTGATTGAAACCCTGGCCACCCGCGACAGCAGTGGCACCACCGAAAGGATGACGACGACATGGACTTCCTGGTTCGCTGGGATTATTGCCGCGTGTACGAACTGTCCGAAGTGCAACGGGCAGCGTTGTTGGAAGGTGAACGTTCCAGGGGTCAAGAACTGTTCTCCCAGGCCATCATTCGGCAATTGTGGGGGATTCCCAACACGTGGACGAACCCTTTCCGTGACGGCCACCTAGGTCCACGGCCCAACCGGGCCGGCTCTACACCGCCACCGCGGGCAGTGCCAAGCAAGCAAGGACGAGCGGTGGCGGGAACCTGGACGTCTCGTCCACCGCCACGAGGCGAGCAGGATCATGTGTCCCCGTACGGCGATGATCCGGCCAGCGGAGCACTCGGTGACAGTGCTGCAGGCGGTTCATGAAGACGGAAATGCACGTACACGGTCTTCGCCAGATAGCAGATCGCACTGGTCAGATAGAAGCCGGCGACCAGGAGCAGCCAGCGCCCCAGGAACGGTTCCTGAGTCAGCCCCGTCGCGGCGTGGTAGGTGAATGCGCCCTGCTCGATGATGCCCGGCAGGAACAGCGCGAAGGTCAATGCCGTTGCCAGAGCCGGTATTCGCAGATAGTTGACCACCGGAACCCGGCCCGGGTCGGCGGGCTTGGCCCCGCGTCGACGCTTGGGCAGGAATCGCTCCGCCAGGGCGTAGAGCGGGAACAGGATCAGGTCGTGGCCGATCACCGCGACCGCGAACCACACCGCGATCGACTGCCACCACACCTCCGGGTTGAAGAGCGCGGAAATGCCGAGTATCGAGATCGTGTAAGCGGCGAGCGCCATTGCCCCCAACAGGACGAGCAGATGGAGCAGATGGTCGCCATAGAGTCGCCTGAACACCGTCATGCCTCCCGAAACTCGATCGACGCCACCCATTTGGTGCAGTGCACGCCGGGGAGCGCGGGCACGATGATTCGGGCCGGGTAACCGTGATCGGGTGACAGGTCGACGCCGTTGACCCGGAAGGCCAGCAGCGCATCGGGATTGAGCACCTGATTGCGCTGCAGCCTGGCATGGTTGAACGCGCCGAAGCGCTCGAGGGACGACACAACCGCCGAGCCGGGCGACGGACGACCCGCGGCGGCAGCGAGATCAGCGAGGCGCACGCCAGACCACGTCTGCACCGTCGACCAGCCCTCGACACAGGCCAGCGGCAGGTCGACCGTGTGCTGCGGCATGGCCGCCAGCGCCGCGCGATCCAGCACCACTGGTTGCCCTCTGCCGAGCAGTTGCAGCCGCCACCGCTCTCCCATCAGCGCGGGGTCGATGCGCGCGGTGGCGGCGGTCCGGTTGATCTGGAAGTCGTTGGGGCCGTTGCCATAGCTGCGACCTCGAGGCAGCAAGACCGCCAGGTGGCGCGTCCATCCGCCGACGGTCTGACCGGCCGTCAACACCGCGACCAGCAGGGCGCCGCCCCCGACGACGGCGAGGATGCCGCGCCGGCTCAACGTGGGCGGGTCGGGGTCGGGGGCGACCAGCCCGTCCTCGTCGAGTGGCTCGGGCACCGTGTCGGCGCGTGAGGTCTTCAGCACGGCGAGGAACGACCGCGAGCGCAGGCTGCGGACCATCGTGGGCAGCTTGATGGCGACGTGGGCGACGAATCCGGCGATGAACACCCAGGCCCCGAAGTAGTGCGCGGTGTAGAAGCTGAATCCGAAGATGTAGTCGTACTGGATGTTCAGCACGCCGGTGACGATCTCGAACAGCACCCCGCCGACGAGCATCAGCAGCGAGATCCGCTCCACCACGTTGGCGACCGAGCGGGCCGGCGGCCACGCGAAGAGCCGCGGAATGACCGACCACAGCTTCGCGAGCACCACCGGGATCATGATCAGCCCGAGGCCGACGTGCAGCCCCTGCGTGAGGCGGTAGAGCCAGCTGGGGTTGCTCGGCCAGTCGAAGGACGGCAGCTTGAGCCAACCGACGTCGGCGGGGATCGCCATCCCGAACTTCGGTCCGTAGGCGATGTAGGACAACAGGCCCGTGAGGATGACGATGGGCAAGACGATCAGTAGTACGGCCCCGAACACCGACGTCAGCCACGGCCCTCGCAGCGGACTGCGCCACCGAATCCGGGACAGTCCGGGCGGTGGATGCTTCTCCAGCGTCCGCCAGGCTGCGGCCGGGAAGCCGTGTCGATCTGCGGCCGGCGGAGGACTGACTGACGGTGGACCACCTTCTGGGGCACCCGCAGTTGGCGTTCTCGGTGGTTCGGCCGAGGCGTTGCCGTTGTGAGGTGGCGGGCTGGAGGGCGTCATGGTGCGGTCCTTCGTCGAGGCATCGGACCCGCCGCCGCGGCGAGACGAGTGGAACGGCTCGTGGGTAGCTCATCGCCAGCCCAGCAGCCATCATACCGCGCAACTGTACTGCCCGGTACGGTCTGCGCCGTACGGTCGAGCCGCCTGTGACGATGTATGGCGACGCGGTCTAGGCGACCTCTGTCGTGGCGAAGGAGGCGATGTAATCGATGCTGGAGTTGAGTGCGGTTCGCAAGGGCTCGGCGTCGCGGCGGGCCTTGGACAACAGCAGGCCGCCCTGGAGTGCGGTCAATAGCGTCAAGGCCAAGTTGTCGACGTCGGCGCCGTGGACGAGTACGCCACGTTGTTTCAGCGTGGCCAACCCCCCAGCAATGGCGTCCTGCCATCGCCGATAGCCTGCTGCGACGTCTTCGCGCGCGGAATCATCGCCGTCGGCAAGCTCGCTGGCCAAGGAACCCAACGGGCAACCGCCCCGAAACTCCTTGGCCTGCTGCAGGGTCACGATGAGCTCGGCCCAGCTGCGCAGTGCGCCGAGGTCATCCAGATTCGCGAACAGGGGTTCCTGCACTCCGAGGATTGCATCGCTCCAGTACGCAATGACCGCGCAGGTGAGGGAGTGCTTGTCGCCAAAGTAGTGGTAGATCTGTGACGCGCTGACACCGGCCGCCGCCTGCACGTCCTCGGTGCTGGTGCCAGCCACGCCCTGCTGGTGCATCAGCGCCGCGGCAGCGGCCACGATGCGGTTGCGGGTGGCCTGGCCCTTGACGGTGATCATCGGACGAGGATAACTCTTTTTGGAGTTGACATTCCATTTCATCGTGAGTGTTATGGAGTAATCAATCCAGACCCTCGGAGGACGGACCCATGACCACTCGCACACCCACCATCGCCGAGCAGGCGCAGACGATCACCGTCGACGCAGCCACGCGGCTGCCGAACGACGTGAGCAGCGCGTTCGCCGCCGATCGGGCCACTCTGGACGCCCACGGCGTGCCCGCCGAGGTCGCCACGCCGGGAACTGCCCTGCCCGATGCTGAACTGCTCGACGTGAATTCGGCACCCACCACGCTGGGGCGGCTGCGTGGTGACCGGCCCGCGGTAGTGGTGCTCTACCGGGGGGCGTGGTGCCCGTACTGCAACATCGCCCTACGGACTTATCAAACCGACCTGGTGCCGGCGCTGACCGAGCGGGGTGTCGAGCTAATCGCAGTGAGCCCGCAGAAGCCCGACGGGTCGCTGAGTTCGGTCGAGCGCAACGAGCTGACCTTCACCGTCGCCTCCGATCCGGGCAATCAGCTCGCCGCCGCGTTGGGTGTGCTCACCCGCCCGTCGGCGGATTCACTTGCTGCCCAACGGAGTTTGGGTCTAGATCTCACCGAGGTCAACGCCGACGGCCAGGCCAATGTGCCCATGCCGACGGTCTTGGTCGTCGACGGCACCGGGGTGATCCGTTGGATCGACGTCCACCCGAATTACGCCACCCGCAGCGAGGTGGCTGACATCTTGGTTGCCGTCGATGCGATGGAGCGAACCGGTGTTTGAGGACGCGTTCCTCATCACCGGCGCCAATGCCGGCCTCGGCAAGGAGGCCGCCCGCCAGTCGCCGCCGCGACGATCCAGGGTCACGCCTACGCCGCGATCCACCGGTTCCTCCCCGCCGAGAAGGTCGCAATCATGAGCGAATGGGTCGATGAACCGCCCGTGGAGGTGCGCCGGGCCGATCTGGACTTCTACTTCGACCCCGTGTGTCCGTTCGCGTGGATGACCAGCAAGTGGGTGCGACTGGTAGCCGACCAACGCGACTACGTGGTGGATTGGCGGTTCATCTCGCTGCGAATGCTCAACGCCCACATCGATTATGACGCCCACTTCCCGCCAGAGTACGAAGCCGGGCACACCGCCGGGCTGAGGTTGCTGCGCGTTGCGGCCCGGGCCAGGGCCGAGTACGGGCAGAGCGCAGTGGGGCCGCTGTATCTGGCGCTGGGACACCACATCTTCGACACCGCACCCGACGAACACCCGGCGGGTCCGGGGCATCACGGGACGCGGGGGTTCCTGGAGCCGATCCTCACCGAGGCCGGCCTGCCCATCGAGTTGGCCGACGCGCTCGATGACGACACCGTCGACGCCACGCTTCGCGCCGAAACCGATCACGCTCTCGAGCTGACCGGCAAGGACGTCGGCACCCCGATCCTGCAGTTCCGCCCACCCGACGGGGTGGCGTTCTTCGGACCGGTGATCAGCCGATTGCCCACACCTGAAGAGGCAGGCCCACTGTGGGACAACGTGCTTGGGTTGGCTAGCTTCCCCGGGTTCGCCGAGCTCAAGCGCAGCTTGCGTGAACGTCCTCAACTGGCGAGTTTCGGCGTCGCTCCCACGGCGTCGGGCATCGAAGAGGACTGGCATGGCGGAAGCCGACGGTTGAAGAAGTAGCGGCGATCAGCGCCGGTGCGGGAACTACCGTCTGGCCTTGGGGCGCGGCGCCCAGCGACGAAGCTCGGTGAGCGCCGCGGTGAGGCAGTCGTGCAGGGGTGTGACGTCGTCGCGGACACGCGCCAGCAGCATCCCGCCTTGAAGCGCGGCGATGACCATGGCGGCGAGCCGTTGGGGATCGGCCCTACGGGACAGCTCGCCACGTTTCTTCATCGTCGTCAGCCCGCGGGCCAGTGGGGCTTCCCACTGCGGAAATGCCGCATCCAGGCTGGGACGGTAGGCCTCGTCGTTCTTGAGTTCGGCGGCCATCGTGCCCAGCGGGCAGGCGAACGGACCCTCCGGGGGGGCATGCAACTGCAGGTACCTACTGGCCCAGGCGTCGATCCCGGCCCAGGAATCGGTGTGGCTCAGGCTGGGTTCTTGTTCGTCGAGGATGAGTTCCAACTGACGCTCGATGACGGCGTGGACGAGATCGGATTTGCCATCGAAGTAGTGGTAGAGCTGGCTCTTGCCCGAACCCGCCGCTGCCAGGACGTCGTCGAGGCTCGTGGCGCGCACCCCGCGCTGATACATCAACGTGGCCGCGGCGTCCACGATCGCCGCCCTGGTGCGTCGGCCGCGTTCGGTGGATGGAAGGGGTCGGGGCGTGCCGACGGGTCGGGTCCCGGACATCTCACCAGCGTATAAGACACACCGCTCGACGGATGGAGTCAATCCCCCGGGAGTCAACGGCACGGTCGGGTCGCGTGCTGTCGTGGACCGGAGAACCCGCCGCGGTTGGCCGCCTCGTCAGGGTCCTCGAAGCGTGTCGGGCATCGTCGCATCAGACCCGTCCACCAGGCGTGCCGGCGGAGGTCGCAAGCGCACCGCTCGCCGCGGCGTCGACGCGAGGGAGGGCAGCCGCCGTCACGGCGGGTGCCCTCGCCGGTGGAATCGCGCGGGCCGCCAATGGCTCCTGAGAGTTATTGGTGGGCGCCGGTATTGACATGGGGGAGGGAGGTGCTGGAGTCCATGTCACCGACCCACTGGTGGTGTCCGTAGTCGGCCTGAGCTGGTGCGGCCAAACCCAGCACTGCCGCCGCGACGCCACTGACGATGATTCCGGCGAACCCGAGTTTCTTCATGACGGTCCTTCTCTCTGAACTGAAATCGGTTGAACAACTATGCATTACGTGTACCTCTGGCCGTTCTCCGTTACACGTGCGTCACGTGACTCTCCGACTCCCACGACGCTTGGCGCCCTGCGCTCCTCGTGCATCGATTCCTCCCGTCGGGGAGAACATCTTGGCCCCGCCGGCGTCCCCAGCTCACAGGCCTTCTCTTCCTTGTCTTTGGTCGCCCGGTCTGTACTGTGGGGTACAACCAGCCTGTCGGGGTCGTAGCAGTCGGCTAAACCGGCAGACTCGACGTGCATAGCCCATCAGTGAAGTCCATCCGCCGTCAAAGGAGCACTCATGCAGGTTCTACGCACTCCCGAGGACCGTTTCGTCGACCTCCCCGATTTTCCCTTCCAGCCGCACTACGTCGACATCGGCGCCACCGATGGCTCGACGCTGCGCATGCACTACCTCGACGAGGGCCCCCGCGACGGCCAGGTGGTCCTGCTGTTGCATGGCGAGCCGTCGTGGAGCTACCTCTACCGGTGGATGATCCCCGTCTTGGTCGACGCCGGATTGCGCGCGGTGGCCCTGGATCTGATCGGCTTCGGCCGCAGCGACAAACCGGCCCACCGCGAGGATTACACCTTCGCCGCGCATGTCGATTGGACCTGGTCGGCAATCGAAGCCATCGGGCTCCACGCCATCACCCTGGTCTGCCAGGACTGGGGAGGACTCATCGGACTACGTATCGTCGGCGAGCACGGCGACCGCTTCGCCCGCGTCGTGGCCGCCAACACCTTCCTTCCCACCGGCGACACGCCTCCTGGCGAGGCGTTCCTCGCCTGGCAGAAGTACAGCCAGGAAACCCCGGACTTCAAGGTCGGTCAGATCGTCAACGGAGGTTGCCTCACCGAGTTGACGGCCGCGCAGGTCGCCGCCTACGACGCGCCGTTCCCCGACGACACCTTCAAGGCCGGTGCGCGCCAATTTCCCACGCTGGTGCCCACCAGCCCGGATGACCCGGCCGCACCGGCCAATCGCGCCGCGTGGGACGGGCTGCGCGGTTTCGATCGGCCGTTCCTATGCGCCTTCTCCGACTCCGACCCCATTACTCACGGCGCTGACCGAGTGCTGCACGCCGAAATACCGGGAGCGAGAGCCCACGATCCGGTCACCATCGTCGGCGCCGGGCACTTCCTGCAGGAGGACCAGGGCCCCCAATTGGCTCGGGTGATCGCCGACTTCATCGCCGCTACCCCGTAGCTGGCGTCCGACCGCGCCTAGGTGCTTAACCTCCGGGTGGGTTGATTGCCGCCCGCCAAAGGGGAGCGCGCCTAGCCTTCCCCGGGAGCCGCGAGGGGGACCGCGGCTCGACCGGGGAAGGAGTCGACGGGGCCGCCGAGGTCGACGTCGAACATGGTCATGCTTGGCCCGTCACGTAGTCTTCGAGCGTTTGACGGATCGCCGCACGCCCCCGGTGAAGCAGGACACGCTGGTTGGCCACGCTGATCTCGAGCACCTCGCAGACCTCCGCGGAATCGAAACCGATCATGTCGCGCAACGTGACGACCTCTCGCTGCCGCGGCGGCAACTTGTCCAGTTCACGTTGGGCGACGGCACGCAGTTCCCGTCCCAAGACCGAACGCATGTCGACGCTGGACGTCAGGGCAGTGTCTCGCATTGGGGAACGAAGACCGCGGCGTGCAACTGGGGGCCGCGATGGCCTTGGTGGCGGGGGCGAAGGAGGTCGGCGAGCCTGCTGGACGCGTGGCCGCGGCGGTCGACCCCAGCTGGGCGGCCGGCACCGAGGGACCCCCCGGCAGCTGACCGCTGGCCCCGGGTAGCACCTGTGTCGTCGGGGGGAGTCCTCGGAATCGTGCGCCCGAGCGGTCGGGGAGACCTGCGCGGACTGCAGCACGGTCAGCCACACCGCGGTGACACCGACAGCTGCCGCAACGGCCTTGATCTTCATCTCGCTCATGGTTCCTTTCGCGACGCGACGCCCCCCTTGGCGCTGCTCGTCCGCCGTCGACGTGTACTGGCGAGGCGCCGGCATTCGATGCGACCGTCGACCACGCCATGTGTGCGCGGATCTCGTGGCCGTTACACGCCGGCCGGTCTGACCGTTGGTGGCGACCGAGGGGCGCCGCCGGAGCGGTTCCTCTGCCGGCACGTGGTGTAACGGCGGATCATGCGGCGAGACATAGTGTCATGAACATCTCGAAGAAGAACCGCACCCTGTGGGTGCTAGCTGCGGGGGCTGCCCTCGCGATCGCCGCCGCGCCCAGCGCGGCCGCCGACCCGATCCTGCCGACTGCGGGCAACGGGTCGGCCAGTGACGCCGTCGCCCAACTGCAGGCTGCTGGCTACACCGTGTCGTTGAACTTCCTGGAGGGCACTCCGAACGTCCCGCTCAGGGAATGCAAGACCCAAGCCATCTCCGACCCAGGCGAGTTCGCCACGGTGTCGGTCGACATCAGTTGCCCAAATGCCAAGTGAGGCCGATGCCTCCCTCACAGTCTCCGGCGGCGGATCGGTCGCTCCCGGGTGATCGTGCTCGACGTGGCGAACCGCGAGCAGACCAGGCACTTGGCGCCCGATGGGATCGCACCCGCGAGCGCGAAGAGCAACGTGTCGATGCAACCGCCGAACGACGAGATCAACACTGCCACCGAACTATTCGGACCACTCGATGGTTGTCCGTGGCGCAACGCCACGAACGGGTGGAGCGAAACTTAGCGGTGAATTCCTCTCCGGTGTACCATTCGGTACAGAAGACGCCATGGGGCAGCGCGGCCACGTACACGACACACATGCCTGAGCGGCAGCAAGTGAAGGGATCGGATGGGGATGCGACTGTACGCAACGGCTCCATCGAGATGTGCCCACGAAGGCTCGGGGTGCCGGCAGGCCAATGTCGTTTCAGCGCAGTCAACATCGCTGCGCCTAGACCGACGTGTTCGCCGTTGAGCGCCCCGGTCGACGTCACACCGGTGGACGCGATCTACCGTGCCGGTGTCGCGGGGATGTCGTGCTGGTCGCGCAACCATCGAGGGTTGGTGCGGGAGTTGCCGATGAGTCGCTGGCTCGGGGCTTCCGACGTGGCCGCGCATGATCGGCTTGCCGACGAGTTGGTGATGAACGAGTGCTCAGCGGCTACGACGCTCGACGTGGGTTGCGGGCCAGGGCGATTCACCGCTGCCCTGCAGCATCGGGGGTCGTCGGCCTTGGGTGTCGACGCGTCAGCGGTCGCCGTGGCGTTGACCCGTCAGCGTGGAGGTACGGCGATGCGCCGCGATCTGTTCGGGTCGCTACCGGCGCAGGGATTCTGGGATCGCGTGCTTCTCGCCGATGGGAACATTGGCATCGGCGGGGACCCCGTCCGGACGTTGCGCCGGGCGGCCGAGTTGTTGGCGCCCGGGGGGCGGGTCATCGTGGAGATCGATCACCTCACGACCGGCATGGAGTCGATATCGCACGAGGTCGTGCGTTGGGAGAGCCATCACGCCGAGGGCCCCTGGTTTCGGTGGGCGCGGTTGGGCGCCGTCGCGCTCGGCGGCGTCGCCACCGCCGCCGGTCTCGAAGTCCATAAGGTCATCGACGTTTCACCGCACGTCATCGCCGTCCTTCAACACCCGGCCAGGAACAGGATCAACACATGAACGAGCCGACGCCGCACACCACCGCGACTACTGCATCGCCGGAACGGCGGCCACCTACAAGGATATTGGGGAGGGTGCGACGTATGACCTGATGATCGCGGCGCTGGCCGGGATTAGCCTCATCCTGGTGATCATGATCTTCACCACCAGAAGCCTGATCGCCGCGCTGGTCATCGTCGGCACCGTCGCATTGTCCCTCGGTGCCTCCATTGGGCTGTCAATCCTGGTGTGGCAGTACCTCGCTGGCATCCAGCTGTACTGGGTCATCGTGCCACTGGCGGCGGGCTTGGTTTTCGCCGCGACCATGTCCTCCTTCATCGTCAGCGACCTGGTCATGCTCGGCCAGCTCGGCACCACCATCGGCCTGGGCTTGCTCTTCGACACGCTGGTCGTCCGGTCGTTCATGACACCGTCCATCGCGACCTGCTTGGTCGCATGCCGGGTGAGGTGAGGGAGACCGCTGCATCACCTACTTAACGTCACAGTGACGAATTAGATGGTTCACGCTGATCTCGAAGGCGCAGAGTGTCCGCCGCTGTCAGGTAGTTCTGGACTGTCGACCGTCTTGTCCGGCGCTGTCAGATAGTCGTGGATTCAGACTTAGCGCCATGGTTACGCCGGCCGAAGATCGGCAGGTGCATGGGCAGGGACCTGGGCGGGTGTCACTGTCAGATGGTTCTGGAACGGACGGGCTAGAAATCGGACAGCTACCAGGTTTTCCCGGATTACTCCCAACTAGTTCCGGATCGGACACGGTACGGACGGTGCAGACACCCTTACCGAATGCGACTCATACGACGAGCTGGTAACGGTGCGTGCTCGACGGGTGCGAGTTGTCGGCGCAGTCCCGATCGCCAAAGCGAACTCGAGCGGCCACATTGGGTTGCGGACACATCGAAGGCGTATGGCCACCAGGTCGATGACCAAAGACTCTCGAACCACCGCCACGCGGATTCTAGAGTCGAGGCCAGCGCTCGTTCGACCTTCCGATACAGCGTCACCGTATGCGCCGCGCGACCGATGTCGCTCGATTGAATGGTGCCAGAGGAGCCGAAATGCCCGGTGCTAGATCAGAGCATCGAATGACCGTCGGTGTCGGGATTCGCCGTTCCCGACAGTTGCGGTGGGGTGGCCCGCGCGCGACACCGCTGCAGGCCGACAGAATCGAAGAGGACATCGTGTGGGCTGACGTCGATGGCCGGAGTGCGCGGTGACCGCAACACCGCCGACGCCCGGAACGTCGTCTAAGCGGTTTCGGTCGCTGCTCGAGCCCGCCTTGGTGGTGGTGACGTTGACGGCACTGGTGCTGGGCGGGATCGCGTGGCTCATCGGCTGGCGTGCGGTGGCCGACGGGTGCTGGGTGGTCGGAACATTGGCTGCGGTGGTGCCCGCGGTGGCGTGGGTGGTGGTGGCGCTGCGCCGTGGTCGGGCCGGGGTGGATCTGCTTGCGGTGTTGTCGCTGGTGGGGACGCTGTGGGTGGGCGAGTACGTGGCCGGTGCGCTGATCGCGGTGATGCTGTCCACGGGGCGCGCTCTGGACGCTGCCGCGCAACGGCGCGCTTCGCATGACTTGCGGGCCTTGCTGGAGCGTGCACCCCATTCCGCGCGACGCCGGGTCGGTGACGTGATCGCAGTGGTGCCGCTGGAGGAGGTCGTAGCTGGTGACCTGCTGGTGGTCGGCCCCGGCGAAGTGGTGCCCGTTGACGGGCGGATCGAGGGCGCGGTGGCGGTCCTCGACGAGTCCGCGCTCACCGGTGAGCCGTTGCAGGTCGAACGCGCGGTCGGTGAGCCGGTGCGCAGTGGTGTGGTTAATGCCGCGACCGCATTCGAGATCCGGGCTACTGCCACCGCCGAGGGCAGCACCTACGCCGGGATCGTGCGGTTGGCCAGGGACGCGGGCGCTGACAGTGCGCCGATCATCCGGCTGGCCGACCGCTACGCGGCCTGGTTCCTGCCGGTGGCGCTCGTCGTCGCCGGTGCCGCGTGGCTGGCCAGCGGGTCGGCGGTGCGGGCGGTGGCGGTGCTGGTCGTGGCGACGCCGTGTCCGCTGCTGCTGGCCGCGCCGGTCGCGATCGTCTCCGGCTTGTCCCGGGCCTCTCGACTGGGGGTGGTGATCCGCAGCGGCGGCGCCTTGGAGAACCTCGGGCACGCAACGACTCTGGTGATGGACAAGACCGGCACTCTCACCGCCGGTCATCCCGCCGTCGTCGACGTCCTCGCCGCTCCTGGTCGCGACGGCACCGAGATCCTGCGGCTGGCAGCATCGGTGGACCAGATGTCACCCCACGTATTGGCCGAGGCGATCGTCACCGAAGCCCTTGCCCGAGGACTGTCGCTGTCGATGCCGGCCGAGGTGATCGAGCAACCCGGCCGCGGCGTGACCGCCGCCCTGGACGGCCGACGGATCGCGGTGGGCAAGCTCGCCGGAAATGCATCCGAGGCAGGGTGGGCGGTGGCGGCCGTCAACCGAGCCGGCCTCGACGGCGCTGCGATCGCCTGGGTCAGCGACGACGATGAGGTCTTCGGCGCGGTGCTGTTGCGAGACCCGTTGCGCCGCAACGCGCCTCGTACGGTGCGACGACTGCGCGCAGCGGGATTCAACCGGTTGGTCATGCTCACCGGTGACCGTGCGGCACCGGCACGGGAGGTGGCCACCGTGCTGGGCCTTGATGAGGTGTGCGCCGACCAGAGTCCCGCGGACAAGGTGGCTGCCGTGCGGGCCGAGCGGGAACGCGCCGTGACGGTGATGGTTGGCGACGGCGTCAACGACGCTCCTGCTCTGGCTGCGGCCACGGTCGGCGTGGCGATGGGTGCCCGCGGGGCGACGGCGTCCTCGGAGGCGGCCGACATCGTGTTGACCACCGACCGGTTGGACCGCCTTGCCGATGCGATGGACGTCGCACGCTGGTCGCGGCGCATCGCCGTACAAAGCGCGGTCGCCGGGATGGTCTTGTCTCTGTTGGCCATGGCTGTTGCTGCAGTCGGACTGCTACCGCCCGCGGCAGGAGCACTACTTCAGGAGGGCATCGACGTCGCAGTGATCCTCAACGCGCTACGCGCACTGCGAGGTAACCCCGCCGACCGAATCGAGTTGCCGGCAGGCACCGAGGAGATGCTGCTCCGCTTCTCCGGGGAACATGACGACCTTCGCGATGCACTGAGCCTGTTGCGCGATGCCGCCGACCACGTGGGTGCCGGGCCCGCCACATCGGCGATGGAGGCAGTGTCCCGGGCTCAGAACTTCCTCACCGAGCGTCTGTTGCCGCACGAGGACGCCGAACAGGCCGAGCTGTACCCAGCGTTGGCGAGACCGCTGGGAAGCGCCGAAGCGACAACCACGATGAGCAGGACCCACGCCGAGATCCACCGGCTGGCCGACCGCATCGGCAACCATCTGACACTGGCGCAGAGCGCCGGCGATATTCAGCCGGGCCAGGTCGAGGATCTGCGGGCATGCCTCTACGGCCTGTACGCGGTGCTGCACCTGCACTTCCTGCAGGAAGAGGAGGGCTACTTCACCCTCGCCGCCACCGACCTCCTCCCCGAGGACGCCGACGTGCACGGAAGGCCGAGCGCGCTACCAGGCAAGACACCGGCTTGATGTGCGGAGAAGGAAGCGCGTGACATGAACGATCAGGCCCACCACGAAGTCGTCGAACTGCTCACACGCATCGGCGATCACCTCGAAGCGATCCAGGCGGAGAGTCGTGCGGCCCGCGGCGCCGAACAGGAATTCCGACGCGAACTGCTCGACGCCATCGCCTTGATGCAAATGGCATCCGGGCGCTAAAACCATCGCGTCACGGAACGGAAGTGTTGCCTTGTCCTTTTTCGAAGTAGTCAATCCCCACTTGGAGCGTCATACCGCTGGCCGCGCTGGCTGGCTGCGGGCGGCCGTTTTAGGAGCCAACGACGGCCTGGTGTCCACCGCAAGTCTGATGGTGGGCATCGCGGCCAGCGGCGCGGCCACCGGCGCGGTGCTGACTGCTGGACTCGCCGGCCTGGCCGCCGGGTCGATGGCGATGGCAGCTGGCGAATACGTCTCGGTCAGCTCGCAGGTCGATGTCGAAAAGGCCGACCGCGCCAAGGAGCAACGTGAACTGAGTTCCAATCCCGCGGACGAACTCAAAGAACTCGTCGGTATCTACCAATCCCGCGGGTTGCCCACAGCGTTGGCCCAACAGGTGGCGGAGGCGCTTCACGAATCCGGGCCCCTGGAGGCGCATCTGCGCGACGAGCTCGGTCACAGCGAAGCCATGGCCGCGCGCCCGCTGCAGGCATCTGCCGCCTCCGCGGTCAGTTTCCTGGTCGGTGGCCTAATTCCCTTCCTGGGGCTGCTCGGCCCAGCGACGACCCGGATCTGGCTCGTCGTGGCGGTGACCTTCGTCGGGCTTGGGTGTGCGGGCGTCCTGGGTGCCAAGGCCGCCGGCACGACGCTGGCGCGCCCGGCGTTGCGGGTAGTGATCGGCGGAGGTCTCGCGATGGCCATCACCGCAGCCGTCGGCCAGCTCGCCGGCGTGGCCGGAATCTGACTCATGGCCGTCCCGTTCAGCATTCCTTCAGGCCGCGGAGGCCAGGCTGCGACTCGCGTCGGACCAATACCTGGTCTTCGCAGAAGGAGTTGAGCATGCGCAAATATGTCGTGGAATTGATCGGAACGTTCTTCTTGGTGCTCACCGTCGGGACGACGGTCAGCGCCGGACTGGCGGTCGCACCGCTGGCCATCGGCGCGGTCCTGATGGCGATGATCTTCGCTGGGGGCCACGTCTCGGGTGGGCACTTCAACCCGGCGGTATCCCTCGGGGTGTTCCTCCGCGGGAAGCTGCCCGCACGCGATTTGTTGCCCTACTGGGGAGCCCAAACCGCGGGCGGGCTGTTGGGTGCCGCGGCGACCCGCATCCTGGTGCCCGCTCCCGTGGGCGGGCCTCTGCTGCCCGCGATCGGACCGGCGTTGCTTGCCGAGTTCGTGTTCACCTTCGCGCTGGTGTGGGTGGTGCTCAATGTCGCAACCGCCAAGAGCACCGAGGGTAATTCGTTCTACGGCCTCGCGATCGGATTCACCGTCACCGCAGGAGCATTCGCCGTCGGTAGTGTCTCGGGTGCAGCGTTCAATCCAGCGGTCGCCATCGGTGCTGCGGCGATGGGTTTGATCGGCTGGTCCGCGATCTGGATCTACCTGCTGGCCAACCTCGCCGCCGCGGGCGTGGCAGCCGCCGCATTCATCGCGTTCGCCGGTGACTCCGATGCCCCCCGCCGGGTGTCGTTGCGCCAGCCCGCCCGGGTGAGCCAATGACGTTGCTGGTGTGCAACATTCCCAAGGGCTGGACCCTCCTCGGTGCCACCATCCGGCACCGAGGAGGGCAGACCGAGGACGTCGATCTCAGCGACATCGTCATCATCCCCGCTAACGGCTCGATCGCGCCGTGCTCGATGACACCGTCGCCGTCCTAGGCTGGCGTGGTGCGGGTGCTGCTGGTCGAAGACGAGCTACGGCTGGCGGAGACGGTCCGCGACGGTCTCACTGAGGCAGGGCACAGCGTCGAGGTGCAGCACACCGGCCCGGACGGCCTGTGGGCCGCGACCAACCGGACCTTCGACGTCGTTGTCCTCGACATCATGCTTCCCGGTCTGTCCGGTTACCGCGTGTTGCGGGCCTTGCGCGCCGAGCAAGTGTGGACACCGGTGCTGATGCTGACCGCCAAGGACGGTGAGTACGACGAGGCCGACGCATTCGACCTCGGGGCCGACGACTATTTGAGGAAGCCATTCTCCTTCGTCGTGCTCCTGGCCCGGTTGCGGGCCCTGCAGCGACGCGAGGTGCACGCCCGGCCGACCATCCTCACAGTGGGGGAGCTGACCCTGGACCCCGCCGTGCACCGAGTCCGCTGCGGGACGAAAACCCTGTCCCTGACCGGGCGGGAGTTCGGGCTTCTGGAGTTCTTGATGCGTCACGTCGGCCAGGCGATGCGCAAGGGCGCCATCCTCGATGCCGTCTGGGATCCGCACTACGAGGGGGACGTGAACATCGTCGAGGTGTACGTCGGATACCTGCGGCGCAAGACGGCCATCCCCACTGGTGAACCCGGGTACATCACGACGGTCAGGGGAGCGGGCTACCTGATGCTTTCCGACGGTGCCACCGACGGCGGCTGATCGGGAAGCCGGACGCGGAACAGCGCGCCCCCGCCAGGCGCATCGAGGATTTCGACCTGACCACCATGCGCGGTGACCACCTCTGCCACGATCGCCAATCCGAGTCCCGTGCCACCGGCGGCTCGGTCACGTCCTGCGTCGAGCCGAACGAACCGGGCGAAGATATGGTCGCGGACATCCAGTGGAACGCCAGGACCGTCGTCGGCGACCTCCAGCGAGGCTCCATCGGTCTCCGGTCGGAGCCGAATTACAATGTGGCCATTGCCATGCCGTGCCGAGTTGTCGACGAGATTGCGCAGCATCCGTGCCAGCTGTGACCGATCTCCGTGAATGCGTGCCGCGACGACGTCGACTTCAAGTCGCAGCGTTGTGGCATCACGCAGCCGGAGCTGTTCGGCGTAGACCAATTCGTCGAGGTCGACGTCGTCGGCGCGGGGCAGCAGCCCACGTTCATCGGCTTGCGCCAACAGCAGAAGATCGCCGATGATCCGATCCAGTCGCGCTGCCTCCTCTCGCATGGCGGCAAGCCGCGCGTCGTCCCGCTCGTCGCGACTGTGCATCAACTCCAGGCCGGTGGTGATGGTCGACAGTGGGCTCCGAAGCTCGTGGCTGGCGTCGGCGACGAACTGCCGCTGTACGCGTTGCGCGCCCTGCAGCCGACCCAGCAGGGCGTTCATCGTCGTCGCGAGCCGCCCGACCTCATCGCGGGTGGCTGGGACGGGTACCCGCTGGTCGAGGTCGCGATCCGTCATCGCTGCCACCCGTGCTCGGATTGACTCGACCGGGCGCAAGGCCCGACCCGTTGCGGCGAAGGTGGCTAGTGCGGTCACCAGAACCAGCAGGGGAATTCCGAGCCAGAGCAGTTTGCGCGCCGTGCGCACGCTGTTGTCGACGCCGTTCAACGTGACTGCGGCGATGACGGTTTGGACGCCATGGGTGGTCTTCGCGCCCCGCACGGCCACGATCAGCGTGTCGTCGGGATCGACGGCCGGAGCGAGGATTCGCTGCGTCACGACCTCACCGGGGCGCGGTCGCACCGTCGTCAACGGTGGCTGGTCGACGAGCGGTGCGCTGGCGGCAATAGGCGTGCCACCGGCATCGAGGATCTGCACCAGGTCCAACGCGGCGCTCAACTCGCGCACCGCTTCGGCTGGACCAGCCGCCAGCAATCGCACCTCTACGTGCTCGGCCTGCTCCAGCGCGGCCCCCTCCGCCGCTGAACCGAGCGACCGCTCCAAGAGCAGTACTTGGGCGACCCCGCCGACGATGAGCGCCAACGCCACCACGGCCGCTGCAGTTGCGGCCGCCTGGACACGCACACCCGTTCGCCGGGTGACGACGAGACGCAGTCGCGACACCATCACCAGACCCTACGATGCGCCACAGCCCACCCCGAACGAACGTCGAACCACTTCGGCTGGACAGAAGACCGCTCGGGTCAGGGCGCCTATCACGAGTAGTGCACTACTTGACGCTGACGTAGACGGTCCTGGAAGTTACGGACGAGTGATCGTGCACTCCGACGTCGGTGCGTATCACCGTACGGCCCAGTCGGACGGAGGTGACCGTGGACTGATTGAGCGGGGCCGAGCCCACCTTGTTCACGATGACGGTATAGCCCTGAGCCGTCAGGGAATTCACGGTGGCTTGCGCGTTGCCCGTGTCCGCCGACGCCGCTTGAGCCGAGACCGACAGCTCCAGACCAGCGACCAGCAATCCTCCGGCAACCACGGTGGCGACGCCTAGGCGTGTCATCGACGAGAGGCTCTTCGTAATGCGACGTCCTTGAATCCTGTTGGCGATCATTGCCGGTCCCGTCGTGAGTGCATCCCACTGGATGCTGCAACCCACATTGAATGACGTTCGCTGAAGGAGTGCTGAACGCCATAACCGAGATGACCGCGCGGTGGCGCCCACCCTTCGAAGCGGCCGCCCCGCCTCCACTGGCGTCCCGGGGAAGGCGATTGCGGGCCGGGTCGGCCGTCTTTTAGCCTTCCGAGGATTCGGCGACCTTGTCGCCCCACGCGGACCTCGCTCCGGAGTCACCGATCCGGTACACCTGAACTGTCGTGGCGGCGCTCGCCAGGATCACGACGGCAGCAACCACCCAGGTGATCGCCGATTTCAACGGCCGTTGACGGCTTTCTCGTAGATGAACGAACGCCAGCAACGCGGCGGCCACCAGCAGGCTCAGCGAAAAGTACAGCATGGTGTCGCCGAGCTCTGTGTGCTCCTCCAGGACGGGAGAACCCTCCGTGCGCTGCTCAAGCCACTCGCCGGCGTTGGTGGTCAGCGGGGTGAGAACGACGGTCACCGCCGCGAGAACGACGACGAGCCAGGTGAGGCGCTGGCGCGCTGCCGGCCATAGTGCGCAGACGATCGCCAAGACGGCGGTCAGTGGAGCTAGTACGACGATGAAATGGATGAGCAGAATGTGTGCGGGCAGTCCCAAAATCGTTGACACGGGTGCGCCTTCTCTGTGGTGGGCTCTCGACGGGTGCGTGCGAAAGTTCAGGCGATAACGGCGCCGACGAGATGTCCGACGGCGTAGGTAACGGCAAGAGCCAAGGCTCCACCAAGGACGTTGCGGGCAATCGCGCGTCGTTTCCGAGCTCCGCCAAGTGCCGCGGACGCTGCTCCCGTGACCACCAGGGCCACCAGCACGGCGCCCACGGTTACCGGGATGCGAAATGCAATGGCTGGCAGAAGGATCGCGATCAGCGGCAGCAGCGCGCCGACTGTGAAGGACAAAGCCGAAGACAGCGCGGCATGCCACGGGTTGGTCAGGTCGGTGGGGTCGATGCCCAATTCCACCTCGACATGGGCAGCGAAGGCATCGTGGTCGGTGAGCTCCTCGGCGACGGTTCGCGCGGTCGCGGTCGACAACCCCTTGCCCTCGTAGATCGCCGCGAGTTCCTCGAATTCGCCCGCGGGGTCCTCGTGCAACTCTTGGCGTTCCTTGCCGAGCAGGGCTTGCTCGGTGTCGCGCTGGGTGCTCACGGACACGTACTCGCCCAAAGCCATCGAGACGGCCCCGGCGACCAGTCCGGCGATTCCGGCGGTCAGGATGGGAGTCCGTGACGCCGTGGCAGCAGCAACTCCGACGACGATGCCTGCGGTGGAGACGATCCCGTCGTTCGCCCCCAAGACGCCAGCACGCAACCAGTTCAGTTTCGAGGACACCGAGCCCGTATGCGGCTCGGCGGGATGAGCGATCGTCGACACTCCCTAAACGCTATCCATCAGCGCGGGCGACCGCCAGCAACCCTAGCCTATCCAAAGCGTTCGTCTCGTCTTCTTTATAGCCAGGGACGGCATATGGATTCGGAATCTTCCTCTCCCGATGGCGACCGTCGTGTACGAACGTTTGTGGCCAGGCCACGCTGATTCGCAATGGCCAGCGGTGCCGCCGAGGCCGCCCTAAAACATTGTCAGTCGAGCCGCGTGGCCACGTATCGCGCGTAGGTTGATGCGGATGCTCGGGCGTGAGCTTCGAGTGTTTGGGGGCTGTAGCCGAGTGTTTCGGCGAGGATGCCGATTGGTGTGGTTTGCGTGAGTTCGTTGAGGGTGCCCAGGCGGGCTTCCAGCGCGGCTAATACGGGCCGAAGTCGACCGCGTAGATGCGTCGGGGTGACGTGCATTCCAGGGCGGTAGCCGCGAAACACCCAGGGGGACTTCGGATGTGCGGCAGTTTGGTTGTTGTAGTTGCTGGCAGCCAGCGCGCGAACGGGTGCATCCAGCGGAGGTGGAAGCTCGATCGGGATCCCGGCCAGGTCGATGGTCACGGCGTCGGCGCTGATGGTGATCTGTTTCCAGGTGAGGGCGGCGACGTCTTCTGCGCGTTGGGCGAAAACGATTATCAGGATCGCAGCGAGGCGATCACGGGGATGGAGCGTCTGTTGGTGGGCGACCCTCTCGATGACGGCATTCTGTTGGTCGATCGGCATTCTTGGTGCGGTTCCGCGGCGGTGCGGTGCCACCTCCAGGTCAGCCGGGATCAGCTTGGCCTTGATGGCCCACCTGATGAAACGCAGGACGTGCTCACGGGTGCTCGGGCCGGTAGCTTGCCACAGATCGATGTGGGCCTGGGTGAGGTGCTCGACGGTGATGCCGTGCTCGGCGGTCAGCCAATTGCAGAACTCGATCGTCACGGTGACGGTCTGTTTGGCGCGCAGGAACGCCGAGTCGGTCACCAGGTTCATCGAGTGGAGCCGTTTTCCAAGACTCCATCGGATGAACCGGGCGACGAGCTTTCGGTGCTCGTCGGTGGTGATGCGTTGCTGGGCGGTGACCGCCCAGGACTGAAACCGGGCGAGCCTCTCGTCGCGTGATGCCAGGGCGCCGTGCTCGACGAGCAATCCACGCACGTAGTCGGTCGTGCGACCCGGAGGCAGCTGGTCGAGCACCTCGTGGGTGAGTGTCGGGTGAGCCGCCAGCTCACGCAGTACCCGTTGGACGTGCGCTTGGCGAATCCAGGTGAGACCGCTGTTGGGTCGGTCCATCTCGGCGAGTGCATCGACGATCACTCGCAGCTGTGGTGCGATCACACCGGTGTCAGGATGGGCGAGCAACCGCTGAGCGGTCTCGCGCAGCCCGCACCGTTGGCATCGGCCGCCGCTGTAGAGTTCGGCCTCATCACCGCATCCGATGCAGTCGACGTTGAGCCTGACGCCGCTGCACCGCCGGCACGCGGGACGTCCCTCGACGACCCCGGGCAGCACGCCCTGGTGGCCGCACGCGCAGATCCCGACCGTGCGTTTCGCGGCCTGATAGCAGTATCCACAGATCGACCCATCCGGCCAGTTCGCCACCAGCTGGTAGTGCCCCCTGCATCGGGCGCACGCGACTGGCCAGCGCCCAGGGTCCTCAGGTTTGCGGGGCCGAGCCATCGTCGTCCTGCACGATCCGTATCCGTTTGGCGACGGGGTTGCCCGGCGCGATCCCCAACTCGCGTGGGCGAGGCGCGTCCGCCGTCGCCGCGGCCCGCAGCTCGACGTAGGGCTCGAACAGATCGTTGGGCGAGCAATCGAAGATGTCACACAGCGCGGCGAAGGTAAGGGCCGGAATCCGTTGAGGTTCACCGGTGACGAGGCGGTAGACCTGTGCATCAGAGAGATTGATTCCTCGCGAGCGCAGTAGCGGGCGCAGCTCGGTGGACTTCCACAAATTGTGGGCTGCCATCACTCGCCGCAGATGCCAGTGAAACCCAATGCGGCGCTGTTCAGCCATCAGCTTCCTCCATTCGGAGGCGTCGAGCGATCATCTGCTGCACTACGCGTTGCTTGAAGTCCGAGCCCACCGAGGTATACAGCGACGTCGTCGAGGCGTAGGAATGCCCTAATTGCTGCTGGACGAACAACGGGTCGTAGCCGGCCTCGAGAAGATGCGTGGTGTAGGAGTGCCGCAGACAGTGCAGCTTCAACTCCGGTGGCAGACCCGCCCGAGCACGCAGCGCGGTGAACGAGCGCCCCAGGGCGTTGATGGTCAACCTGCTGCCACGTTCACTAGGCCACAACGCGGGGGAGCGGTCCGCGGTGCGCAACAGCTGCCGGCCCTCAGTGCACCAATACTGCAAAAGCTCGACTGCCCAGGGGAACTCCGGGACGGTCAGCACCGTCCGCCGCCGCGGACCCGATCCCTTCGTGCCCTTGGCCCACCGCACCGTCATGGCGCCGTAGTCGCCGAAGCGCGGCACGTGCGGGTTGGGCCCGAAGTCCGTCAGGTCCAGCATGACCAACTCGCGTCGCCGTAGTCCGTAGGCATAACCGATCTTGAACGCGATCGAGTCACGCAACGCGGTCAGCCAGCGCTTGGAGCCAGCCTGGTGTTGTTCGTCGACGAAGTCGTCGACGACGTCGAAGAAGTGCTGCAACTCGGTCTTGGTGAACGCTCGCCGCCTGGTCGGCACGGCATCGTCGGTGGTATGTCTAGCCGTGTTCCACTCGAAACAGATTTGAGACGGAACGTCACCGAACTGCTTCTCGCAGAACGGAACCCAGCCGTACCGGCTGTCACTGACATAGGAGCAGAACATCGAAATCGCGTTGCTGTAGGACCGCAACGTCGACAATTCGATCGGTGTCTCCCGCGACCTGAGATCGGCGAGAAACTGATCAAGATCAAGTGGACGCCAGCGCCACGGATACTCATTGGTGAACTCGACGAACCGGCCGATGAGGCCGCATCGGGCCGTGATGGTGCTCGTTGCGAGACCCCGGGCCAGCATCTGAGCGCGCCACCCGTCGACCATGGCCTTCAGGACCGCTTCATCGGCCCGCAGCAGCGATACATCGCCACGCTGGAGGACCCGAGGAATGAACCCCGGCAGCTCCTCAGCCATCTGCGCGTCCGAACTCGACGTCTCGCAATGACCCAGTGTTACAACGTAATTCGTCACTGTGACGAATTACCCGCGGTCTAAGCGGAGGGACGTAGGGGTAGCAACGGTCGATCACACCGTCGCCATCGCGCTGCCAGCGGCCGGGGACGGGAACGTCAGTCTTGGACGGGCAGCTGGACGCGATATGACCGCTACGGAGCGCCTTCATGGATCACCTAACAACCGAATCAATCACTAAGTGACTGAACCATACGACAACCACGGCGTACTGCCAACAGATGCGCACGAGGCCGGGGCTCCCAGGCAGCCGCACGACGCGCTGAGCAGCGCCGATCACCAATCACCATGTGGTGCGAGCATTCTCATCAGATGCAACTCGCAATGGTTTACTGCCGATAAGCAACATTATGTCAAGTTAACTACTCCATGTTCATCAGATGAATCAGGACGAACCCCACTGCCCGCTTGCCATCGGCGTACTGCCTTGACGCGAAAACTGATTGTTAGCATGGGGTTTCGGCAGATCGCGGTACGTGAGCCGGGTGGTCCCGGCGTACGAACACGACGACACGCCAAGGCGCCGCTCGACGTACCGATGGATCTACCAGCGTCGATGTGGTATTGATTCATCTAGTGATTCATTGAATCGTTGAATGAAACCGATTCGGAGGCACGGTGCCCGTCGACAAGAGCGGCCGAGTATTCCTGGTGGGCTCTGTTCCGCTGCTCCATCCCGAGGTCCAGACGGTCGAGGAGATGCTCGACGGCTGGCGCAACCAGCAACTGTGCCGCAACCTCGATCCCGACACCATCGATGACCGCGTCGGCCTGGTTCGCCGCTTCATCGCGCACACCAACGAGTATCCCTGGTCGTGGACGCCGGCCATCGTCGAGGAGTTCTTTGCCGACCTCCGCGGCATCAAGGGCCGAGCGCAATCCACGGTCCGCGGCTATCAGAACGGCCTGCGATTGTTCTGCTCCTACATCGCCGACCCCGACTACGGCTGGGATCGGGTCTGCGAGCAACGCTTCGGCACCCACCCCGCGCAGGTGTTCTTCGCCTGGAACACCGCCACCCACGTCCAGGACAACGAGCAAAACCCCGAGAAACGGCCGTTCACCAAACAGGAACTGCAGGACTTCTTCGACCACGCCGACGACCAGGTCACCCTGATCGCCAGCGCCAAGAAGAAGGGATGGCTGCCGACCTACCGCGATGCCGTGATGTTCAAGGTCGCCTACTCCTACGGGGTGCGCTTCAACGAGCTGCGGCACTTGCAGACCGTCGACTTCTCCCGCAACCCGCACGCCCCCGAATTCGGCCGCTACGGTGTGGTCAAAGTCCGCTACGGCAAGGCCAAGAAGGGCTCCCCACCCAAACGCCGCACCGTGCTCACGGTCTTCGACTGGACACCGGACATCATCACCGACTGGCTCACCCACGGCCAGCCCTACCTCGACGACGGCATTGACCTGTTCCCCAGCGAGCGAGGATCTTTGGTCGCTGAGAACACCCTGCTGCGCCGATTCCGGCGCTACTGCAACGACCTCGAACTCTCCGGCGGCCTCGATCTGCATTCCTTTCGGCGCTCCTACATCACCCACCTCATCGAAGACGGCTGGGACGCCAAGTTCGTCCAAGACCAGGCTGGCCACGAACACGCCAGCACGACCTCGCTTTACACCGGCGTCTCCAGCGACTTCCGCACCCGCACCCTGCGCAGGGTGCTCGACCAAACCATCAAGGATGCCCTCACCTTCGGCGAGGAGACCTCGTGAAACGCGACGTCGACTACCGGTGGCGCCTGGCCGAACTGATGGCCGCCCACGGCATGCACAACAGCACCGACCTCATGCCCCGCCTCGCCGAGCGCGGCATCAACCTGTCCCGTCCCCAGGTCTACCGGATCGTCGCTCAACGACCCGAACGCATCTCGCTGCAGCTGATGGCCGCACTATGCGACATCCTCGGCTGCGGCGTGGAGGACCTCGTCACCGTCACCGCCACCGACGCCCGCAAGAAAAAGACCGCCTCCGGCACCACTGCACCGCCCAACGTCGTCGAACTCAACAAGTCCGTCCGGCCCCGGCGAGCACGAGTAATCACCGATGACACCGATTGACCCCACCCCGCGATCCACCACACGCGGCCGACCACGCATCACCACCGGCGCCATTGAATGCACTCGCTGCCATCGCATGGCCAACACCATGCGCGTCCACTGGCCAGGTGATCAGCTGTGCCACAGCTGCTTCTACACCGCGATGCGCACCCACGGCATCTGCCCCAGCTGCGGCCACGACGGCGTCCTCCCCGGGCGAGGAAACCGCACCGACGACCAACCGATCTGCCTGACCTGCGCCGGCATCCCCGGCAACTTCACCTGCCGAACCTGTCACCGGGAAGGAGAGCTTCACCGCCGCGGCGAATGCGCACGATGCGTTCTCCGCAACGATCTCTGCACCGTCCTGCTTCACCATCCCGTCGACCCAGCCACCATGGCGACGCTCGTCGACGTGCTCTGCGGTGTCGACCGTCCCGAAAGCATCCTCACCTGGAAACGCAACGTCCAGGTGCTAGAGCTGTTGGGTGGAATTGCCTCCGGCACAATACCTCTCACCCATGAAGGGCTCACCGCAGCAGGATCGGGCCGCCACGTCGATCACTTACGCAGCATCCTCCAACATCACGGACTGCTCCCGCAACGCGACGAACACCTCGCCCGCTTCGAATTTTGGTTGGCCGTCAAACTCGACGCGATCGACTCCCCCGCAGTTCGCGCCCCCGTCGAGCAGTTCGCGACCTGGCACCACCTCCGACGCCTGCGCAGCGAATCTAGACCCGGACAATCCTCCGACGGGCCGAAACGTTCCGCGAAGCAGGAGATCACCGAAACCATCAAGTTCCTCACCTGGCTCGAGCAGACTCACCAACGCACCCTCGCCGACTGCACACAACACGACGTCGACGCCTACCTCACCTCAGGGCCCACCACCCGACACCTGATCCGCACATTCTTCATCTGGGCCAAGAAGAGCAAGCTCAACGTCGCCCTGCAGATCGGCCATCGGCAGGCGAAGACGACGCCGACGATCACTCAGGACCAACGCCTGGCCTGGCTCAAGGAACTGCTGACCGGCGACTCCGAAAGCCTGCCCTACCGGATCGCCGGCGTGCTGCTGTTGCTCTACGCCCAACCGCTGACCAAGATCGCAGCTCTACACGCCAGCGCGATCGCATTCCTGGGCGATGAGACATGCATCGCGCTGGGCAAGGACCCCATCTCGGTTCCCGAACCCTTCGCCTCCCAACTCAACTACCACCGCCACAACCGACCCAATCTGCGAACTGCTGGCGGAGCCGTCGGCACGCCATGGCTGTTCCCCAGCAACCGGCCGGGACGACACATCGACCCGCAGGCCATCATGCAGCGGCTCCGAGCCCTGGGAATCAACTTGCAAGGCTCACGCAACACCGCTCTGCAGGAACTCGTTGCCGAGATACCCGCACCGCTGGTCGCCGAAATGCTCGGATACAGCGATCAAGTCACTCAACGGCACGCCGCCGAAGCTGGAAACACATGGGCACGATACGTGACGCCACGAAGTCCTCAGCCGCGTCAGTTTCTCTGACACGCAGTGCATTTCGAAAAGCGCCGCGACAGACCATCGCCTGTGGACAGGACCGTGGCGCAGAGCGTGCCGGTTACTGCCCGTCCTCAACGAGGGCATACAGCAGGGAGTCCCGACCAACCCCGCCGACAAGGAGGTGGCTGCGCATCAGGCCCTCGTAGCTCAGCCCGGCCTTCTGCAGCACACGTGCGGATGCCTGATTAGCGGGGTCGCACGTCGCCTCGATCCGACGCAGCCGCAGGTGCTCGAGCCCGAACTGGACGAGCAACTCGGCGACTTCGGTGGCATAGCCCTGTGACCAGTAGTCGCGGTTAACGACATAGCCGAGCTCCCCGCGACGGTGATGGGCGCTCGTCACACCGATCACCCCCGAACCGATCAGCGTGCCAGAGGTGATCTGCACCGCCGCCAACGTGAACTCGGCCCTCTCGGCGACCTCACGCTGGGCGGCAGCACCGGCCAGGAACGCGTGAGTCTCAGCGATGCTATTCGGACCCCAATCGGTGAACCTGGTGACCTCAGCATCCGAGGCGTAGGCATGTACCGCTGGGTGGTCCTCAGCGAGGAATTCACGCAGCATCAGTCTGTCACCGAACAGCCAGATGCCAGACTGGGCCACCACGAAGCCCCGTGATGACCCTGCCTCCGGCTTGAGCAGGACCCGATATGACTCCTGCTGCGAACGTGGGGAACAGGCCAGCTCACCAACGTCGACGAACCCCAACGAGGCTGCGAACCGCCGACTGCGCAGATTCCACGACTGAATCACCGCGCGCAAGGGTCGCCCGGGATATTCGTGGCCCAGGTGATCGAGCACCACTTCCCCGAATGCGCGACCGCTTCCATGGCCGACCAGGCAAGGATCCATTCCAACGCCCAGATCCAAGATCTCCGGATCCGCGCTCATGCCACGGACGCGGGCCGCGGACTCTAGGCAAAAGAATCCGATCAAGGTGCCGTCGGCATCGGTGACCGACCGGTACATGTCGAGTTCGTCCAGGATGTCGATCGAGGACTGCAGGTCATACACCGACCACCGATGCGGGTAACGCCAGCTAGATACATGCGTGGCATCATCGACGGTCATCGGACGCACCCGCACCGAGGCCATCGCCATCACAGATCCTTCTGCATAGCTATGCCCAGAGGGCCACGGCCCTGGCCAATCTCCCCGAAACCCTTGCGCTGATATAGCTTTCGCGCGGGGTTGCGCACATGAACGTTCAGGCACAGCGCGGTCTGGGTTCCCGCGCATTGCACAAACAGGGCATCCAGTAGTGCACTACCCACCCCGCTGCCACGCATATCGGGCACCACGGCAATGCAGAGTTCCGGCAACGGAACTCCGGCCGAGCCGACGCGCAAGGGAGGCTCGTTGTGAAGTGTCCACACCGCGCCAACTCGCCTACCCCCGGCTTTTACCGCGACTATCGACACCTCACCGGCGGCAGGCAGCAGACTGCGCACGTCTTCGGATTCCACGTCAGGAAGAGGCCAGTCCTCGATGACTGTGGCGTGACGGGCCATCTCGACAATGAACACGTCGTCCTCGGGGATCGCCAGCCGCAGCTGCACTGCCGGATCGGGGAGCATTCGGCCAGTGTTGCAGCCTCGGCCACCGGCTGTCGTCAACATTTCGCCGAGCCGTCGGACGAAGACGGATCAGGCGGCCATCCTCCCCGGCAATCCATACCGAGCCTGCGAGGGACAGCAAACAATCACCGGCCAATTGCTACTCCGACCGATCCGCAACCTGACGAGAGCTCCCACGGGCTGAGCCAGCAGTCAGCCCACCGTCGCGACTCTCGAAGACATTGCTACACAACGCAGGAATACGACCAAATGGAATATGGAGACTTACCGGTAAAGCACGCCGCGCCTATCAGCGAGATCGAACATGGCGGGCTACCAGTAGATGTCGCCGTATTGCAGTACGGCCCAACAGTTCTCGCCTATCGCGCAAGACCGAGGAATGCCATCATCGCTCGCTCGACCTCGACGACTTGCTCCGCTGTCAGCCGACCGATTCGGGCGTGGACGTTCGACCTTTTGACGGTTGTGAGCTTGTCGATCATCACGTCGCTGTCGTGATCGAGTCCGGATAACCGGCCGTCTCCGCCGGCTATCCGGATGCGCATCAAAGGCGCATCCAACAGCGTGCTGGACATGGGAGCAACAGTCACGGAACTCGTGGCATCAAAGAGGTCATCCTGAACAATCACGGCGGGACGCGGTTTGATCGCGCAGACGCCCCCCGCGACGGTCCAGATCTCCCCTCTGTTCACTCCTCGTCCCATGGCGTCGAGATGGCCTCAATGAAGTCCTGGTCATCGGTGCTTTCGTCCGCTCGTGCGACTAACGAAGCCTGACGATGCGCTTCGGCGGCAAAACTCTCGGTGCGCACGTCAGGCACCCAGACCTGCAGCGGCCGCAGGCCCCGCTCCCGCATCCGCCGTCGGTACTCGCCGACCCTTTCCCTCACCGCCATGCCAACATGTTACATGTAACGCAGAATCTAGACGGCCGGACAGTCAGATCGGCCGAGGCGGCAAAAAAACAACACCCGAGCTACGTGCTCCGCTCGACGGTTCCCCTGAGCTACCTGAAGATGGCCATCAGCACGACCCCGTGAAGCTGTGCTGGCCTTGACATAACGCTTGCGGCCGGGTGGAATACGACGAGATCGAATATGGCGAATTGCCGGCAAAGTGTTGCTGCTCAACGCTTTAGAGCGTCGTCGCTATCCGAGATGCGGGTGAGTAACTGACCGTAGTTCCAGTCGCGGGATTCCCGCGAAGTCGGCGGGGTTGCACGTGTACAGCGGCACTCCATGTGCGATCGCACTGGCCGCAATAAGCGCGTCGTAGGCGCGCGCAGCCGGCTTGCGACCCGCCGCGCGCAGCGCCGCCGCTACGGCTCCAAACGCCCGAGCGCAATCTCCATCGAACGGTAGGACATCGAAATCCGCCTCGGCCTGCTGCAGGTGCTGCTGGCGAGCACCGCGCTCAGCATCGTCGTTGGCGACGTGTGGACCTACGGAAAGCTCAGCCAGCGTGATCGCGCTGATCACCGACTCATCGGGAAGCTCGGCTGGGTCAGACAGCTGACCCAAGAGGATCACCGTCGAGGTATCCAGCATCCCCCGGCTCTGGGTTTGCGTCACAGCGACGGGTCGATGAGATTGTCGATATCGCGCCGGAGGGCATCCGGGTCCACCGGCGGAAGATTCTTGCGGCGACGAATCAGTTCCGCAGGTCCTGCGCTCGAACGAGGCAACGGCCGTAGCTCAGCAACAGGTGTCCCGTCCCGTGTGATGACGATGCGCTCGCCATGCTCGACACGGCGCAGAACCTCTCCCCCACTGTTGCGCAATTCGCGCACCGTGACTGCATCCACGTACGTAGTGTATCACCGGTGAGACGTCAAAGCAGCGTACCAAGAGTGCACTATTGCGCACGCGAGAATATGCAGGAATCGAATATGCAGGGTTACCAGCAGAAGGTAGACCTCACTTTTAGAGCAGAAACCCTCTGGGCGGTCTCATGCCTGCGCGCTCGGCTACCGCAACCACCGCGTCACTCAACTTTTTTGCCAACCAGCTGCGAAGACCGCTTCCGTGGCGCCGGCGTGACCGCTAGTCGGCAATTCGCCGTTCGGGTTTGGAAGACAGACCTGTCATCGACCCGCGGAGGGCATGCGAGCGTTTCGAGACATTGCAGTGCGACGGCGGCGCCGATAATCATGGGAGGAGTTCGCCGGGGCGCCAGCATGGGGTCACACCTCGACGACCCGGTCGCGTATGTATTGCGCCAATCCATAGGATCGTAAAGCGTGAAGCGTGAAATCGCTGCGGCGACCATCGTGACGGCCCTGCTTGCCGGCCACAGCGCAGTAGCACCGGCTCGCGCCGACGTGCCGAACAGCTGCGGATATCCGGCAACTGGCTACTACGTGCGCGCGGATGTCGCGATCGTCACCGGCGTGATCTTTGCGTGCGACTTTCCCCGTGAGATCAACGGCGCGCATTTGCACCAAGAGGCGCTAACGCTCGACGCTGGGTTCAACGCGGGTGCCAACGTCACCCGCGACGGCGGCAGCAACAACATTGGCGGCGGCCTTACCTTCGGCGGCGGCGCATGGTCGTCAAGCTGGCGCTGTCCGGATCAGCGTTACCTCGCCGAGCAACCCAATCCCGTTGGCGCCTGGAACAAGCCCATCGTGGCGGGCCGCTGCAAGGCCATCGGCGTTGCGCCCTCCGCCCCGCCGGACACACCGTGGCCCGCCGGTGACACCATGCAGGCGTTCGTGTGGCCGCCTCCTCTGGCACCGGATTCCCCCGGACCGTCCGTTGCTCCACCGGTAGGCAATGACGTCCAGCGTGGCGACGCCGGCGACCAACCGAACATGCTGGGAATCCCCGACGGAAAGCCGCCAGCCACCCGCGTCAATTGACCGCAAGTTTTACTGACCAACAATGCCGACTACTTGAATCCATCCTTGGCGCGAACGAGTCGTCGGTCTCGAACTCCCCGAGCAGGCTGCCCCCGAGCAGCCCCGCCGTGTACCCGAGCAAGCGCGGGGGCAGCGCTGTTGGCCCGAGCCGTCGCCGTGTCACGCGCCAAAGATGACTCTCGAGGTTTCACAGGTCCTCGCTTCACCCGAGCGACCCATGAGCCCGTAGCCTCCGCAGGCGTTGTGGGATCGTCTCGTTCGTCGAGATCCTGGACGGCTCGATTCCTGGCTCAGCGCTGTACAGCAGGGCTCTGTGTCTGGTGGCGGGCGGGTGTGGTCATCGAGTTGCCGCGGCGCGCCGGTACTCGCTGGGGTTGACGCCGCGGACGCGCTTGAACGCCGCACTGAACGTAAAGGGGTCCCGGTAGCCCACCGCCCGTCCCACGTGGGCGATGGTGGCGGTGTCCTGTTCGACCAGCAGATCCATCGCAAGTGTCATCCGCCAGCCGGTCAGATAGGTCAGCGGTGGCTCGCCGACCAATTCGCTGAATCGCTTGGCCAGCGTCGAACGCGAGACGCCGATGCGTTCGGCTAGCGAGGCCACCGTCCACGGCGCGGCAGGTTCGGCGTGCAACACCGACAGCGCGTCACCGACCACCGGATCGCGCAGGGCCGTCCACCACGCCGGTGGTGTCCCGTCGGGGCCGTCGAACCACTCCCGTAGCGTGCACACCAGCATCCAGTCGAGAAGCCGGTCCAGCACCACCTGCTGACCCGGAATGTCGAGAGCAACCTCGGCAGCAAGGTGGTCGAGCACCGCGTCGCCGGTTGTATTGCCGCCTTCGACCCGCAGCACATCGGGGAGAGCATCGAGAAGGCGCCGGCTGATCTCACCGCGCACCGGGTAGGCGCCGACGATCAGCGTGGTTGCCCCGATTCCATTGCGCACCGCGTCATTCCACCCAAGCCGGTGGCGCGTCCCACCCTGGTCAGGGGTCGCGCAGAAGGCTCCACAGGCGATGGACGCGGCCGAGGTGCCGACGGCGTCGACGAACGTGAACGTCTCGGGGCCGCGAACCACGACGGTGTCGCGGTCCCGCAGCTCGACCGCAGACCCGCGTTCCGGCACGATCCACCCGGACCCGCCGAGAACGGTGCACAGCGTCAGCGGCGCTCCGTCGACGAAGTGCAGCGACCACGGCGGCGTCAACGACGAACTGCCGAATAGCGAGCCGTGGGCGCGCACGCCGCGACAAAGGTCTCCGAAGACATCCATGCTCCCAGGCTAGACGAATTCACATGCTTATCGGTCCCTGACCCATGTAATCGTCTTCCGTTGCGGGGTTGAATCACGTTCATGAGTACCGACCCGATCCTCGTCCTCGGCGCCACCGGCAAGACCGGTCGCCGTGTGGCCGCGCGGCTGCGGCTGCGTCGCCTGCCCGTCCGCCTCGCCTCCCGATCCAGCTCGACGCCGTTCGACTGGTCCGATCCGGGCGGGTGGGATGCAGCGCTCGACGGCGTCTCCGCGGCCTACCTGGTGGCACCACCGGTTCCCGGACCCATGCACGACTTCGTGGCCAGGGCCGAGGACGCCGGGGTAGCGCATGTGGTGCTGCTGTCCGGCCGCGGCGCCGACTCCTGGGGCGACTCGGAGTTCGGGCGTGACATGCGCGACGCCGAGGCCGCGGTGCGCGGCTCATCACTCGGATGGACGGTATTGCGCCCCAACAACTTCGCACAGAACTTCAACGAGGAGCTGTGGTACGCGCCCATCGTGGCGGGTGAGCTGGCACTGCCGGCCGGCGACGTTCCGGAGCCGTTGATCGACGTCGAGGACGTCGCCGACGTCGCCGCCCTGATTCTCGCCGAACCCACCGCCCACCGCGGCACGACCTACGAACTGACCGGCCCGCGGTCGGTCACATTCGCCGAGGCTGCCGATCTGATCGCTCGCGCGTCCGGACGATCCGTCACCTACTCACCGGTGCCGCCGTCGGCGTACACCCAGCTGCTGATCGAACAGGGCCTCACGAAAGACGCTGCGCATCACATCGCCGAGATGTTCGTGATGATGGCACGCGGAACACTGTCGGGGACCACCGACGACGTCGCCACGGTTCTCGGTCGTCCGGCGCGGACGTTCGAGGACTACGTCTTGCGGGTCGCCGCGACGGGAGTGTGGTCGCGATGAATTCGCCGAGCGCCGTGATGACCGACGCCGACAGGGAATTCCTGCGACGCCCACTGCACGGGTTCTTCTCCACCGCGGCCGGACCCACACCGGCCCAACCGCGGCCCGTGTGGTTCGAGCTCACCGCCGACGACACGGTAGCGCTGTTCACCGACCCTGCCACGGTCAAGATCCGCCGGCTCGCCGCCGACCCGCGGGCATCGCTGGTGGTCGCAGCCCCGGTCGGGGAACGCGAACGCTGGGTGTCGGTGTCCGGGCCCGCCACAGTCAGCGCCGACGGCGCCGACGAACTCGTGGTCCGCCTCGCCGAGCGCTACTGGGATCGCAACGATCCCGTTCGCGCGCGCGATCTCGCTGACATGCTGACCCAGGAGTGGGTGCGCATCGTCATCCATCCGGTGAAGGTGAGCCGTGACCTGATGTGACGCCGCGTACGCCACCGACGGCGGTGTCGATGTGCTGTATCGCGGGACCCAGTTCACCGAAGCCGTCTACGCGTTGCTTTGCGCTGCAACCTATTACACCGAAAGCGAGGACGGCGCAGTCGTCGAGACTCGATGACCAAACGCAACGAGCAGGGCAATCCGGATTCGCAGCACTCACCGGAACGTGGGATCCTTGAGCGCCGGCCCCCCAACTGCAGGTCAGACCGAGTTCCGCACGGCCTCGGGGACCGATGAGAAGATCTCGAATAGGTCGGTCGCCTGCTCGGCGGCGAGAGCGGCCTGGACTCGACCTTCGTGACCGTCCACCAAGCAGAAGGCGTAATCTACCTCGCCGGCGGTCGCAGCAACCGAGATGAGAGCGTCGATTCCGACGGCGTCGAGGAGAACGACGGCTGAGAGATTCACGACCAATCGGATCGGCTCCCCCAACAATTGCGCGGTCAAGGTCTGCTGCAGCACGGCGGCGGCATCACCCACCACGTCGCCGGCCACGTGAACGACCGTGTCGCACAGGGTCAACCGCTCGACGTCGATGGCGATCGACTGGACTTGCCTTCCTTGGCCGTTTCGGCTCACGTCACCTCCATGGACACCTCGCAGGGCTAGTCAAGCTCACCCCAGGGCCCACGAGATATCCGTTGAGCGACCTCTTACTGTCCGATTCGCGTCCGGTGGCGGATTCTGCCAAAGCCTCCACAATCGGCAACGCCTGCTACGAGGACGCCGCCATCGTCCTTTCACGGGCACTGTCGCCACGCAAAGTGGCCGAGGGCGACTCGCCAAATCTCCTGCAGTACTGCTGAGCAAAACGTCCAAAGTGTAGGAAGCCCCATCGGATGGCCACCGCGGTGACGGTGACGGACTTCGGATCGGCGGAGAGAAGTTCGTCACGTGCACGGTCCAGGCGAACATGCCGCAGATACGTCATGGGCGGCACCTCATCGGCGCGAGCGAAGCTCTTCTGTAGCGCTCTGGCGCTAAGCCCCATCTCGCGTGCCAAACTTGCCGTCGTCCATGGGGTTTCGGGGTAGGCCCGGATGAGCTCGATCGCGCGCCTGGCGACTCTGACCGACGACGTGCTGCCGTCGGCAAGGAGTACTTCTGTGTAGTTGTGCGGCTGCATCTGCAGCAGACACTGAATGATCGAGTGTTGCAAATTCGCCTTGGCGAGCCGATGACTGAGCAGTCCGTCCGGCCGGTTGGCCTCGCGCACCAGAACATTCACCAGGTCCAACCAACTGGCCGACGACGGGCCGGTCAGATCCAGGCGACGCTCGAACTCCAATGCGGCGGTGACGGAATGGTCGAGCATCATTGCCAACTGCCGCAGCATCTCCCGGGCGGGAATCATGAGGCAGATCTGCCCGCAATCTGGAGACCATGCGAGGTCGACGGGCATGTCGGGCATGAAGATCCCCGCGGAGACCGAGGCGACCGCCACGTCCTCGTAGCCATCGTCCCACGCGTTCGTCGCCTGTCCCGACAATGGGATGTCGATGTGATAGTCGTGCACGTCGGATGCACGAAGTCTTACCTCGCCACCGAAGTGGACGTAGCCAGCCGTCATCACCCCAAGGTCCGCGGCGTTCATCTGCAGGTCGAGCGCCGCGCAACCGATCGGGTCGATGTCCAATGGCAGATAGGCCCTGCCTAGTAAATCGCGGGCCTCGTCCACGTCGTTCGTCCGCACCGCTGATGCGGTGCCGAGATCTACGACGCGGGACGAGCGGCGCACGCCTTGCTCACTTCCGTGAGGATCGCCACCAATGGCCTAGAGCGTAGGAAAGGGGACGCGGCGGGCAGCGATTCGTTCGATTGCCGCAGTGGTTCTGGTCTTCTGCGGATCAGCCATGAGCTGAGCTCCCTCGGTGTCGGCCACCCGTCGAACGGTACCCCCAGGCTTGTCCGCGGTAGACGACCCGGCAGGTCCATTCTCAGCCAAGATCCTGTCATGAGGAAACACTCGGCAGCACGTCACCCGTCGTCGCGGCGGCAGCCACGCACTGCTAGCGCCACGTTGCGCGGTGAGCGGGTGATGATCGTCCTGCATGCGCTCGACGATTCCGTGCCGGCGACGAGTCGCGCGGAGGTCAGACTGTGAAGCCGCCGTCGACGTTGAGGTTGGCGCCCGTGATGAACGACGCCTGCGGACCGGACAGGAAACTGACCACCGCCGCGACGTCGGCGGCCTCTCCGTAACGGCCCAGCGGCAGAATCGACTTCAGGCTCTCGGCGAACTCGCCCTCTGGGGGGTTGAGGTCGGTTGCGATCGGCCCGGGCTGGACGTTGTTCACGGTGATGTTTCGCGGACCCAGCTCACGGGCCAGCCCGCGGGTGAACGAGGAAACGGCCCCCTTGGTCAACCCGTAGACCGCTACGCCCGGTCCGGGGATGCGATCGGCGTTGACGCTGCCGATGTTGATGATTCGCGCACCGTCCTGCAAGTGGGGCAGGGCGCTGTGAACCGCCCAGAACACTCCGCCGACGTTGATTGCCAGCAACCGGTCGAAGTCCGCGGCGGTGAACTCTTCCACCGGTGACAGGATGGCGGTGCCAGCATTGTTGACCAGGATGTCGAGACCATCGAGTTCGGTCACGGCGCGCTCGACGGCCGCGGCTATCGCCGCAGCATCGGCGGCGTCGGCCTTGATGGCCACCGCGCGGCCGCCTTCGGCATCGACCTCGGCGACCAGAGCGTCGGCGGCCTCGGAGCCGCTGACGTAGGTGAAGGCGACGGCCGCACCGTCGGCCGCGAGTCGACGGACGATGCCTGCGCCAATGCCGCGGGACCCGCCGGTCACCAGGGCACGACGCCCCGCCAAATCAGTAGTCGTCATCGAGGACCTCGCGTCGCCGTCGGGGATGTTGTCAGTGCCTACAAGGCCAGCGATGGCGCCGGTATTCCCCGGGGCGAGGCTGCGGCTGGCACCAACCCGCCGGTCCCGCAGAATCGCCCTGGGACTCGGCTAGCCTCAACTAGCATGACGACCCTCGAGAATCGGCCACACAGCGCGCTTCTGGTGATCGACGTGCAGAACGGCGCCGTCGATGGGGCGCCCAACCGCGATGCCGTCGTTGCGACGGTCACCGGCCTGGTGGCCAGAGCCAGGGCAGAAGGCGTTCCAGTCGTCTGGGTCCAACATTCCGACGAAGGCATGGTGCACGGCAGCCCGGCGTGGCAGCTCGTCGCGGAGGTCGACCCGCGCGACACCGAACCGCTCATCGAGAAGCACTTCGGCGACTCGTTCGAGGCCACGGAGCTCGAGGACGTCCTAGCGGCCGCGGGCATTGGTCGATTGGTAGTCGTCGGCGCCCAGACGGATGCGTGCGTGCGCAGCACCATCCACGGTGCGTTCGCGCGAGGCTACGACGTCACCCTGGTCGCCGACGCGCATACGACCGAGGATCTGTCGGAGTGGGGCGCGCCGCCCCCGGAACAGGTCATCACCCACACCAACCTCTACTGGTCCTACCAGACGGCACCTGGTCGAACCGCGGAAGTGGTTACGGCCGAGCAGGTATCACTCAACTTCTGAACGTTCATGCGGATCTGCACGACGCACTGCGATTCGGCATCGCGGAGAGCCGCCGCCGTAGAGGTTGGGCGTGAACAGTAGGCATGCGCGCGGCGCACCGAAAGGCTCGCCGCCCCACGGTCGATCGCAGTTGATCACCGAGCCGGACCTGGCTGGACCCGTCAGTCCTCGAGTTGTGCATCTCGTTCCGCGCTGCAACCCGTCAATGGTTCGCCGGTGACCGCGGCCCGACATCTGCCTTCGGCCTACCGAACAACCCGGCGCATCGGCTAGCCGATTGGCCGGTAGGCGCTCAGAACTGCGGTCCGGTACCAACCCTCGCGATTTCGAATCTGGACCCCGACCAAGTTCTGGGCGTCCACACGGCTGTCGATGATGTGTTGGTCGTCCATGAAGATCACGACGTGCGAGACCTCATTCGAATTTCCGTTGGGATGCAGGAAGATCAGATCACCGGGCTCGAACGGACCTTCTCTGGGAATTGCCTGCCCCATTGGACCAGCGGTGCCCGCGAATTGTTGATGCACGTCGCCACTGAACTTGATCCCCAGGCCGTAGTCATACACCCAAGCGGTGAAATTGGAACAGTCCAGGCCGGGCCCGGCGGCCCACTCGATTGTCTTGTCGGGCGCGTCCACGTCGGAATTCTCCGCTGATGCACCCGCATACGTCGAGGTGGTGGGATTCCAGCCAGGAATATGGTGATGACGATATTGCAGTCCGAGCGGGTTGTCGGGGTCGTTGATGTATCGCATCGCCACGGCGAGAACGCGTTCCTGCTTCCAGGTGGAGGTGTCGCATCCCGCGTTCGAGGGAATCTCCGGAGCCGGCAGGGCGTCCGCTGCCGGACCCCAGCCTCGATTGACGTACCGCCCATCGGCATCGGTCTGATACCAGTCCGCCGGCGGTACTCGCGTTTGAGGCTGGGTGTCACGGGCGGCGAAATCCGCGGTCAACGAATCTCGATTGCACGAGTAGGGATACGACGGCTGAGCGTTGTCGCCGTGAGCGATACCGGCCGGCCACGCCGCGGCGGTGATGATGCCCACGCAGGCGACGGACACGACTCGGACGCGAAAGGCCCATCGGTGCATCACCGAAGCTCCCTCTCTTTCGTGCGGCTTACAGCAAACGGGCCCATCCTAAGGAGCCGGCCCCATTTGCGTCGCAAGTTGCCCGAACACGCCATGACGACCTAATCACGTGCGGCAGCCCGCGGCTTCGACCGGTTCGCCAATCCCGTCGCCCCCGGACCTCGCCTTCGGTCGATGGTGATGGTGAACTGATCCAGTGACACATGACATCGGCGGTGACTCCCTCGACGGGGGCTGCGCGTCTCGGGACTCGCCGGGGCCGTGGCGCCCGAGCGTCGCTCTTTGCGCGCCAGTTAGAGACGAGTCGCCAACCCCACCAGCAGGTGTGGACGTCCGCAGTAGTGGTGACCAATGAGGCTCGGTCTGGATCACGCGCATCAGGCCCTGCGGTCGCTGCGCAAGCAGTCCCCCGATCGGCTGGGAGCACCAGGTTCCTACGACGACAAGGACGTAGCGGCCATGCTGCGGGAGATCGGAATAGCCCTGGTCGAGGTGCAACAGCCCACCCTGCTGGTCACCGCCAGATTGCAGAGGATCGCCGCGCAGTACACCGAACACCCGGTCCGGATGATCGTGTTGCCCACCGTGCTGGTGATCCAGGTCGGCAACGTCGCCTACGAGGTCGAGACCTCCACACACGCCACGGTCCAGCTCGATCTCGCCGGCCGCATCGACGCGATCGCCGAACTCGCCGAAGGGGGAGCCATCACACCGGTGGAGGCGATCAAGTCCGTCGCCGCTGCCCGAGTCATGACGCCGCGCTTCGGCCCGGTCACGACAGTGGTTGGTTACGCCCTGACCTCCGTCGGATTCGGCATGGTGATCAACCCGACCTGGGCTTCGCTGCCGGGCTATCTGTTTCTGGGGCTCGTCGTGGGCGCCATCGTCGCCATCGGCCGACCATTCCCGTCGTTGACCGCGGTGTTGCCGACGGTGGCGGCCATGGTCATCACCGTCCTGGCGACCTGGTTCGTCGCCGACGCCGCCAACGACGGGCTACTGAGGGTAATCAGCCCCGCCCTGGTCGCTCTGCTGCCTGGCATGTCGTTGACCATCGGTGCGATGGAGTTGGCCAGCTCCCAAGTAATCTCCGGGGCCAGCCGGCTGGTCTACGGTGTCGTGCAACTGATGCTGCTGGTATTCGGCGTGGCCCTGGGCATCCACCTCGTCGGGCAGGTGGCACCGCAGACGCCGTCTCCGCAAATGGGGTCCTGGTCGCTCTACGCGGCGATCGTGGTGGTGGGCTTTGGCCTCTACGTCTACCTGTCCGCCCCGAAGGGGTCACTGGCCTGGATCACCGCCGCGGTCGCCGTAGCGCTCGTGGGCCAAAAAGTCGGCGGAATGCTGTTCGGCACAGAGCTTTCGGGCGTCATCGGCGGGTTCCTCGTCGTTCCATTCGCCACCATGGCGTCACGACTGAAGACCTCACCTCCTGCAATCGTGATGTTGCTGGCCGCATTCTGGTCCTTGGTCCCGGGAGCGTTGAGCTTCCAGTCGATGAGCGAGGCAGCCACTGGCAACGGAACCGACTCCGCCAGCCTGGGCCAGACCGTCGGCGCCATCTTCTCCATCGCGCTCGGGACGCTGGTTGGCTGGAGTGTCTTCACGCCAAGCCTGAAGAACACCCGTTAGCCACTGCCCGCGCAAGAGAGTTCCGGGGTCCAGGCGAAACGACCGCTGTCCGAGCCTCGACTCACCGGCATGCCTTGGTGCCCGATCTCAGGTCCCTCAACCATAGTTCGCGCCGCCGGACATCCTCTCGATGAGCCACGGCGTCGCCGGCGAATGCCTGGGCGGCGAATTGCCAGGAGTGGAAGCCGACGGTCTCGTGCACACTGCAGGTGATGGCGACCTTCTGGGCAGCGTCGCACAGGATGTCGGCGGCCTCCTCGGCTTCGGGACCCTTCTCCCCCATCGCATCGCGGCCACCGAGACCCTGACCGCCCGAGTCATGCTTGCCTGACCGGACCTCCTCCATCACCGCATCGGCATTGGCCGGTTCGATCGTGTCCGCGAAGTAGCCCGAAACCCCGCTGTAGGGGCCATGTTTGGCCATCATGGCCCGCGGATCGAACCCCTCCCAGGCAGCTTCGTTACCGTCATAGAGCCGCTGGATGGTTTGCGCCTTGATGCCCGAGACCGGACCTGCGTCACCACCAATGTCGACGAATGCCGAAAAGAGATCGGGATGCATGACGGCCAGATCGACGGCGCACGTGCCGCCCATCGACCACCCGACCACGCCCCAATTGGCGGCGGCCGCGGACGCCCCGAACCTGGAGATGACATAGGGACGGACGTCCTTGGTCAGATGATCTGCCGAGTTGCCGCGCGGACCGTTGACACACTCGGTGTCGTTGTTGAAGGTGCCGCCCGTATCGACGAACACGAAGATCGGCAGCTGCCCGCGATGGGTGGCGCCGTAGCCTTCCACCGTGGGCACGAAGTTGCCGCTACGCATCCAGTCGGCGGGAGTGTTGAACTCGCCGCCGATCATCATCACGACCGGCAAGGTCGGCGGTGCGTCACCGGCGAACCAGGCAGGCGGCAGGTAGACGTATTCGCTTCGGTGTTTGAATCCACTTGCAGCGTCGGGGATGTCGACCTTGACGATCTTGCCAGTGGTGCGGTGTTGCGCGGCGACGGCAGATCCGAGGCCTGGACCTCGTTGGGCAGTGGGCCCGCGGTCAGGGCTCCCCACGCAGACTGCAGCGACGGGTAGTAGCCGACCCACTGGTTGAGGGCCAGCGCCGAGGCCAACAGAGTCAGCGGAATGGCCAGTACGGAAATGATCCGCCGCCACCAGCGTGCACTACGCCAGCTGAGCACACCCACCGCGACGGCCAGGCCGAAGACGGCAATCCACGCCCACAGTCCGAATGGCGCCGGGTCCGAAGCCAAGCCCTGATCGTTCATGTAGCTGCAGGCCAACAGTGCCACCAGTACAGCCACCCCGACCGATGTGGGAACCCAGACCAACCGCCACCGTCTGGTCCGCCACCCAATGGCCACGATCAGGACTGCGACGACGACGATCTCGATCGTCAGAGGCAACCAACCCTCCAACAACGAGATGCCATTCTTTCATCTCGAGAAGATCTTGGGGGAGCTCGACGGGGCCCGGCCCTGGAGCCGGTGTAGGAGAAGGTGGCACTTGGCCATGCTTCCTGGCGATTCCATGAGGTCCACTAGTTTCGCCTATGAAAGCCTTATGGAAACGGTTCAGTCCGCGACGGTCCGGGACACGGGTCAATCACCCATCTGGCTGCATCGAATCGCCCGATGGCTGGATTCGCCGGCCCATCGTTCCTCAACTACCTCCGGCCGGCCGATTGTCGCGGGTAACACCTCCCACGAGACTGTTGAGGTGTCCGCCCATCCGCAGTCCACGTCGACCCAGTCGCACGGCCGCACCACGGGGTTCACGGCTTGGGACCATCGTAGGATCGCCGTGCTCGCCCTCGTCGTGTCAGCGGTCGTGCTCACGACGAGGATATTCACCATCTACCTCCGGTGAGCGTCGACGATGCTTGACTGGCGGTTGCTTACGTGCCCTCTTCCCATTCTTGGCGCCCAGGCTTCCGGTGGTGGTGTTGCTGACGGGTCAGCCCGGCACGCCCCAGGACTGGATTGGTGCGGGTCGGTTGGTGACGATCATGAACGCCTTCGCCTCGACTCACGCGGGTTTCGCGCCGATCGTGGTCATTCCGGATCCGACTGGCGGCCCGTTCGCGGACCCGCTCTGCGTCGATTCACCTCGCGGAAGGGCCGATACCTACCTCGGCGCGCTGCCGGACACCGGGCGACCCGCGCCTGGCGAGGTCACGAACTCGAACGCGCCGGACGGTTGGTGGGTAGCAGCGTCGAAAGCGCGTAACCGCCGTCGGCGCATCGACCGTGCCGCAGTGCGCCGCCCAGTAGTGCGCTCTTTCATGTAGGTCCAACAGGCTAGACCTGCTGTACGGCAACGGATCTGGATCCTGGAGGGCGGCGGAGTTCGTGAGCGAGATCGAGACCGTGTCGCGCGTGACGTCGAATGTCAGCCTCACCGTCGCTCCGGGCGCGTGCTTGGCGACGTTGGTCAGTCCCTCCTGGACCGTGCGAAACCCTGTACGTTGCGCCGCAGCGGAGCGCTGCACCCCCACCTTCCAGTGCTCGATGGTGGTCGTGGGGCCACCACCGACGTGCTCATCCGGCGCCATCAGCCTGAGCGAGCCAAACCGCAATCAGGACTCCTTGGAGTAGTCCACGCTGAGCCAGTGCTCGGGCCGCATGCGGAACAAGAGCGATTCAGCCTCGGGATGGTCCCTAGCGAAGGACTCCGTGAACGCGTTGCCGCCCTCCTCGCCGAGATAGCGAACGGCGATCACTCTCATGGTGGCATCGTCGGCCGTCTCGATCGACGTCAACGACCCCTCGGCGGTGACGTAGCGGTACGGATAGGTCTCATCCTGAGCAGTGATGGAGAAACGCCCGGCGGCGGTGATGAGGCGAGCCTTGAGCGACCCCGCCAAGCTGGAGACGAGAACCTCGCCGCCGGGCTCGTAGACGTACCAGATAGGCACCGTCAGTGGTGCGCGATCGGGGCGTTCGATGCCAATCACGCCGACGTGTAGATCCGCCAGGTAGGTCTCGCGTTCAGTGCGGGTCATCTTCGACATGATCTGACCAACCCCGTATTTCCCGGCGCGATTCCCGACCTCGGGTGCGGGAGTCGAGATTCCATCCGCCGTGGGTCAACGAGATGACCGCCGCGCTGGCGCAAGCGTCCGTGTTGCCCGTGCCATCTGAGATCGCCCACGATGCCGTATCGGATGATCTGGCGCTCAGCCTTCGAAACCGACCGGCGGCACCACTGGCTGCGACAGTGCATGCGGACAACGGTCATCGAGATGTCGTCGCCCGCAGGGAATGCGACCGGATCGAGCCAGGGACTGACCACCGGGGATGGCCGTCAGCCGCGCGAGATATCGGGGGCGTCCGCTAGCTTTCCGGGCGGTAATACGGTTCGACCGTGCCGCTGAGCTTGACGACCATGGGATTTCCGCGGCGGTCCTTCGCGGTAGGGACTTCAACACGCACCCAGCCCTCAGCCACATCGTATTCGTGAACATTGGTCTTCTCGACGCCATTGAAGCGAATACCCACGTCGCGGCGCAGCGCCTCTTCGCTATAGAACGCGCTGCGCGGATCGATGGAGAGATGATTCGGTGGCACGTCTGTGTGCTGATCCTCGGACATGATGGCCTTCGTTCAGTGCTGTGTGGGTGCTTGGATCTTCTCGAAGAATCTACGCGACGCCCCGGCGATGCCAGGTTGCGCGTAGGCCGTGGAGTAACCGCCTCGCACCGCACCCGATTGACCGCCGAACGTGACGTGCGGGCTGCTGGCTGAGCGGGATCGCACGGGTACGGGTCACTCGGCCGACGAAGCTCCTCAGCGCACCGCGCCCAACAGCGCATCGATCGATTCGGCCGCCAGCACGTGCTCGGTGGTCATCATGGCTGCACCGGTGATGCCCGCTCGGTCGGCCAACTGCGACCTGGTCACCTCGAGATCGCGGGTGCCGAGTGGTAGCGACCGGGCGTAGATGGTCTCACGGACACCCGCGAGCAGGTATTGCCCCGCATCGGCGATCTGGCCCCCCAGGACGATGACGGCGGGGTTGAGCGTGCTGACCAATCCGGCGAGGACGCCTCCGATCTCCCTTCCCGCATTGCGGACGGCGCGGACGGCCGCGGCGTCACCGGCCAACACCAGGTCCACGACGTCGCCATTCGTGCGGGCTCCGGATCCGTGCAGCTTCGCCACCAGGGCCTTGCCACCGGCAACGGCCTCGAGGCAGGCGACGTTGCCGCACCAGCAGACGACGTCGTGGTGATCGGTGACGCGGATGTGCCCGATGTCACCAGCGGCACCGTGTGCCCCGTGGAAAACCCTTCCGCCGGTGATGATTCCGCACCCGATGCCGGTGCCAACCTTGACGAATGCCAGCGGTGAGACGAGCGGATGGGCGATGGCAGCCTCACCGAGCGCCATGAGGTTCACGTCGTTGTCGACGAGGACGGGGACTGAGAACGTCTGCTGCAGGTAGAGCGGGACGTCGAAGCCGTCCCACCCCGGCATGATCGGCGGGGCCACCGGCTTGCCGGTGGCGTGTTCGACCGGACCCGGTAGGCCAATGCCGATGGCCATCACGCGGCGCGCCTGACCGCCAATGGTCGTCAGCAACGCGGTGAATCGGTCGGCGAGCCAATCCAATACCGCGACGGGACCATCGGCGATGTTCAGGTCGGAGACCTCTTCGGCCACGACGTTCAAACCCAGGTCGAAGATCGCCGTTCGAGTATGGGTGGCTCCGCAATCCGCGGTCAGCACGAGACCGGCACTGTGGTTGAACAGCAACGTGCTCGACGGCCGTCCGCCGGAGGACACGCTGTCCTGACCCGTCACCACGAGTCCGCGCTCGGCGAGGGCATCGATGCGCTGAGCGACCGTGGATCGAGCCATCCCGGTGAGCCGCTGCAGATCGCCGCGGGTGCGCGCATGCCCCGCGCGGATGAGTCTGAGCACGTCGGCGGGCGTGGCACCGCCCGACCGGTCGACGCCGTTCGCGTTCATACGTGCAGACCCTAACTCGGTAGTCCGTGTCGATGGAGGAACCCCGCACTCCCATCGAGAGTGTTCGGTGTCCCAGTTATGCATGTTAATGCACCGTAACTTTTGAAGTTCTGACCGACAATCGACGTAAGTCTGGGTTAGCGTCGCCTTCATCAGTCGAACGAGGAGTGGGATGCAGCACCGAACCAAGAGCGAAGCGCACATCCCTCGAGTGCCGCGGTCGTGAGCACCGTTACGCCCTCGATCGGTATCGGCCTGCTGGGCACGGCGTTCATGGGCCGCGCCCACGCCCGCGGATACCACGGTGTCGCCTCGATGTACTCATCTCCCCCGCTCCTGCCTCGGCTCGAGGTGGTGGCCGGCCGAGACGAGCAGCGTCGCAACGACTTTGCTCGATCCTTCGGGGTGACGAGGACGACCGGCGACTGGCGGACCATCGTCGACGATCCGTCGGTAGAGGTGTTCGACAACTCCGCACCCAACGATCTGCACGAAGCCCCGACGATCGCTGCGATCACGGCCGGCAAGCACGTGATCTGCGAAAAGCCGCTCGGGCGAACCGGATCCGAAGCCCTTCGCATCTGGCAGGCTGCCGAACACGCCGGCGTCGTGCACATGTGCGCATTCAATTACCGCTTCGTCCCGGCCATCAGGAAGCTCAAGGAGCTCATCGCCGGAGGAGCGCTCGGGAGGCCCCTGCACTTCCGGGCGCGCTACCTCCAAGACTGGCTGACCGACCCGAACGCCCCAGCCACGTGGCGCCTGGACGCCGACCAAGCCGGGTCAGGCGTACTGGGTGATCTCGGTTCCCACATCGCCGACCTCGGCCGGTATCTGATCGGAGAAGTCGACGCGGTCACTGGGGCGACGGCGACCTTCTTCGACGAACGCCCCGGCGGACCCGTCACCGTCGACGACGCCTTCGTGGCGACCGTCCGGTTCGACAACGGCGCAATCGGGACACTGGAGGCGTCCCGCGTCGCCCACGGACACGTCAACGATCTGTCGTTGGAGGTGAACGGCACCGAGGGATCTGCCCGTTTCTCCCTGGAACGACTCAACGAGCTCGACGTGGACACGCCTGGCTCCGATGGTCACCGCGGATTCCGCCGCGTGCTGGTCACCGAGCGCAACGACACACTCCTGGACCCGTGGTGGCCGCCAGGTCACGTGCTGGGGTGGGAGCACACCTTCGTCCACGAACTGCACCACTTCCTCTCCTCCGTCGCGGCGCACCGATCGGTGCGCCCGCACGGCGCCGATTTCGAGGACGGCTATCGCGCCGCGCTGATCTGCGACGCGGTGCTGCATTCCGCCGCTACCGGCACGGTCACCAAGATCTCGCCGATGGGCGCCATCGTGGACGGTGCGCTGACATGAGAATCCGGCAAGCCAGCCCGAGCGTGGCGATCACCAAGCAGTCGAGCTCTCCCGCAGGGCAATTCGATGGCGTCGACGTGCGCATCAGCGGAGTGACCAAGCGATACGGTGACACCATCGCGGTGGACGATCTGAACCTCGACATCGAGCACGGTGAGTTCCTCTCCCTCTTGGGTCCCTCCGGCTGTGGCAAGACGACCACCTTGAAGCTGATCGCCGGGTTCGAACAGCCCAGTGAGGGAAGGATTGTGATCGGTGGGCAGCCCGCCGAAGGACTGCCGCCGCACAAACGCGACGTCAACACGGTGTTCCAGCATTACGCGCTCTTCCCGCACCTGTCGGTACTCGACAACGTGGCCTATGGACTCAAGCAGCGCGGTGTGAAGAAGGCCGTCCGCAGGCACCAGGCAGCCGAGGCGCTGGAACTGGTCGGGCTCGCCGATCGAGCTGGCGGACGGCCTGCCGACCTGTCGGGCGGCCAACAGCAGCGGGTGGCACTGGCGCGGGCCCTCGTCCTGCGTCCCCGCGTGCTGCTGCTCGACGAGCCCCTGGGAGCACTCGACCTCAAACTGCGCGAGCACATGCAGATCGAGTTGAAGCGCATTCACGCCGAGGTGGGATTGACCTTCGTCTTCGTCACCCACGACCAGGGTGAAGCACTGAGCATGTCGGATCGCATCGCGGTGATGAACGACGGGCGCATCGAGCAACTCGCGACGCCTCAGGAGGTGTACGACGCACCGGGGTCGCGGTTCGTCGCGTCGTTCATCGGTGACATGAACCAGCTACGCGCGGATCTGTACGGCGAGACCGCCACCCTGCTCGACGGAGCCCTGCACGCACCGATCGCCGCCACGGTCGAAGCTCCCGCTGCCGGGCAGCGTCACGTGCTCGTCGGTGTCCGGCCCGCCGACGTCTCCGTGCGCTCGAGCGTCGAAGCCGAGGCGCACGGCCGGATCGAGACGGCGATGCTGACCGGTCACGAGGTGCAGCTCGTCGTCGTCCTGCGAGACGGCCAACGTGTCGTCGCCCAACAGGATCGCCACCGCACGGCAGCCGACGCGGCACATGTGCGGACCGGCGAGCACGTCGTCCTCAACCTCGCTCCGAACAGCGTCCTGCTGCTCGGAGCGGCCGAATCCGATCTCAAGGAGAACCCCGATGCGTAACCACCGTGTGCTCACCATTCTGGCCGACGAGAAGCAAGCCACCCACATCCGAGCCGCTCTGACCCGTCGACAGGCGCTGCTCGGGTTCGGTGGCGGAGCGGCACTCCTGGCGCTCGCCGCATGCGGGACCTCCGGGCCCCAGCAGTCCAGCGCGTCGTCGACACCAGCCCCGCTCAACGGCGACAAGGTAGAAGGCCAGCTGGTGATCGGCAACTACGCCGACTACATCGCAGAGGACAACGTCTCCGCCTTCACCGGCGCCGTCGGCCCCAAGGTCCGCCTCGTCACCTACTCCACCGGTACGGAGATGATCTCGGCACTGGCCTCCGGTAACGCCGACTACGACATCGTGGTCCCCGGACCGTCGGAAACCGTCCAGCTCGTCGACCGCAAGCTCTTGCGCGAACTCGACAAGTCGCTGATCCCCAACCTCAAGAACGTTCGCCCCGGTGTGATGGGCCTGGCGTACGACCCGAAGAACCTCTACACCGTCCCGAAGGCGATCGGCGTGGCGTCGTTCTGGTGGAATACCGCCACGGTCAAGGGAAATGCCACCTCATTGGCCGAAGTGTTCGACCTGATCAAGGCGAACCCGTCGGCGAAGGTCAACTTCTTCCCCGGCGCCAAGGAGACGTTCACCCTGGCTCTTGCGGCGATCGGCAAGCCCATCGGCTCCACCAACCCCGCCGACATCGAGGCTGCCAAACAGCTGCTGATCTCGGTAAAGCCCAGGATCACCAGCTTCGGTGCCGACGAACTCGAAGGCGGGACAACGGGATCCATCGACATCTGCATGGGGTACAACTACGTCGCCAAGAACATCAACGAACAGGCCGGCGGCACCAAGGTGCAGTTCCTGCTCCCGAAGACGGGGAGCACGGAGTACTTCATCGACAACTGGGCCGTCGCGTCGTCGGCCAAGGATCCCGTGGCTGCGCACGAGTTCATCGACTACGTATGCGCCCCGCAAGCGGCCGCCAAGGAGATGAACGCCGTCGGCACCCTGGTCCCGGTCGAGGGCATCGAGTCCCTGGTCAAACCCACTCTGATCGACGACCCCACCATCAACATCCCGCAGGCCCAGCTCGACAAGTACGAAATCCTGATGCCCACGCCGGAATACCTCGACATGGTGACCCGCGCCTACGACGAATTCAAGGCCGCGTGAGCGGGGCAGCCGCCGGACATGCGCTCCGTGCGGTTGCGGCCAGCGTGCTGGGCGCCGGTCTCCTGGTGACGATCACGGCCGCCGGGTTCGGTGAGATCGCCACGGTCCTCCTGCTTCTGGGCACGCTACCGCTGGGGGTGGCCGTGCGGGCAGCTTGGTTGCGCGCACGCGATTCCCGTCCCGATGACGAGTACCCACTGGTGCTTGCCTCGCCGTCGGCATCGCTGTACACCGCGTTCTTCCTGCTGCCGTTGGTGCTCATCATCGTCTACTCGCTGGCCACCAGGCAGGGCTACGGGGAGGTGGTGTACGGCTTCTCCTTCCACAACTTCGCCGACGCGCTGAGCGGGTTGTACCTGCAGGCCTTCGTGCGCAGCGTACGGTTCGCCGTCATCGGAACCATCACGACCGTGTTCATCGGCTTTCCCTTCGTCTACTGGCTGGCCCGCTACTCCCCCATCCGGCGGCGAAACCTATTGCTTGCACTGGTGATGGTGCCCTTCCTCACTGCGTTCCTGATCCGTGCCTATGCATGGCGACTGGTGCTCAGCGACGACTTCCTCCTCGCCAATCTGCTGCACCGTCTGGGGCTGCTGCACGGCCCGCTCAATCTGCTGAACTCGGGGACCGCGGTGCAGATCGGCATCGTGTACGGCTATCTCCCCCTGTTCATCCTGCCCCTCTACGCGGCACTGGAGCGCATGGATTGGCGACTGGTCGATGCGGCCAAGGACCTTGGCAGTAGCCGGTTCTCGGCGTTCCGGCAGGTGACCCTGCCGGTGGTGGCGCCCGGTGTCATCGCGGGTTCGCTGCTGGTCTTCATCCCGATGACGGGGGAATACGTCATCCCTGCGGTGCTCGGCGGTGGTCGGGTCGACTTCGTCGGCACCTTGGTCAGCCGGGCGTTCCTGGAGGGGCAGAACTATCCGTTCGGCGCAGCGCTCGGCCTCCTGGTGGTGATCGCGCTCTCGGGCTGCCTTGCGCTGTACCTGTTCATGACCAATCGAGCGGAGAGGAATCTCGGTGTCGTCTGAGCGCAAGGGCTACCGCTCGGTCGCGGCGGCGGCCGGTCTGCTGATCGGGGGTGTCTCCGTCGTGTCGAGCATCCTGGGCGTGCTGACCGGTGGCGTGACCGGGTCCCGCGCGGTGTTGTTCCTCGCTGGCGCGGCGGTGCTCGCGCTGACGTTCCGCTGCCTGTCCGTACCGCACCTCCTCGGCGGATTCGCCCTGCTGACGTACGGATTCCTGTTCGCGCCCATCGTCGTCGTGTTGGGCTACGCGTTCAACGCGGGACAGATCATCACCGTGTGGGCGGGCTTCTCCACCAAGTGGTTCGCCCAGGCGTTGCACAACCCGCAGATCGTCGAAGCGATCGGCAATTCGACTGCGATCGCGCTCGGGTCCGCGCTACTGTCGGTCTCCTTCGCCTGTGCGGCGGCTCTCGTCATCGGACGCGCGAAGCGCGCCGTGCGGCTGCCCTACGAGGGCGTGCTGCTGTTGACCCTCGTGGTGCCCGAAGTCGTCCTGGCAATCGGACTTCTGCTGTTCTACATGCGATTCGGCGTCCCGTTCGGCCCGCTGACCGCCATGGTCGGCCACGCCGTCTTCGGGACGTCGGTCGCACTGTTGATCGTGCGTGCGCGCTACACCGGGACGGGTCTGGATCTCGAACACGCCAGCGCCGACCTGGGTGCCGGCCCATGGGCCACGCTGTGGCAGGTGACTCTGCCGCGGTTGACCCCTGCGCTGCTCGGCGCATTCCTCCTCACGTTCGTCCTGTCCTTCGACAACGTGGTGACCTCACAGTTCACCGCCGGCGGCACGCCCACCTGGCCGCTATACCTGTTGTCGGCGTTGAAGTTCGGGGTGAGCCCCGAGGTCAACGCCGCATCCGCGCTGTTGCTGACCGCCATCCTCGTCGTCGCCGCGCTGACGGCGCTGGTGATCCGGCGGCTGTCCCGCGTCTCCACCCCACCCGTGTCCATTCCCGTCCCGAGCGAATAGAGGTCTCCGATGGCTCAACCCCCCATCGCCGTGCAGCTGTGGAGCGTTCGCGACCAGCTCGCCGCGGACTTCGACGGTACCGTCGCGGTCCTTGCCGACATCGGATTCGCCGGTGTCGAAACCGCCTTCGGGGTCGAGGCGGAAGTCTACGAGGAGCACTTCGTTCAGGCCGCCGGCGTCTTCGGGAAGCACGGGCTGCAGGTCTGCTCGGCCCACGTGGAGCTCCCTCTCGGCAAGGACCGTGACGGCGTGCTGCGACAGGCCGAGATCCTCGGCACCCGCCGCATCGTCTGGCACGGCTGGCCGGAAGACCCGCGCTATCGCAGCACGGGCGGCGTCGACGAACTCCTCGACGTGTATGGCCGGGCCAACGACGTCGCCCGCGCGGAGGGTCTCGAGTTCGGTATCCACAACCACTGGTGGGAACTGCATCCTATCGACGGAACGCCGGCGTTGGAGCTCCTGCATGCCGCACTCGATCCTTCGGTGTTCTTCGAGCTCGACGTCTACTGGGCCACGGTGGCCGGCGTCGACCCCGCCGCACTCATCGGCCGACTCGATTCGCGGGTACAGCTGATCCACGTGAAGGACGGCGCCGCCGAAGACGTCGACGCACCCATGGTCGCCCTGGGTCGGGGCAGCGTCAGCCTCGAGCCGACGCTGGCCGCGGCCGAAGACGCGGCGTGGTGGATCGTCGAGTTCGACGCCTACGACGGCGACATCTTCGATGCCCTGGCCGCGAGCAGACGCTATCTACACGTCCCATCGCCAGATGCGGCGAGCTGACACGTGGTCGACGTGACGCCGCCGCGCCCCATCGAAATCGCCTCCAGCGAATGGGTTCTCGGCGATCGAGACCAGGCGCTGGCACGGACTGCGACCGCCGGACTGACGGCCGTCGAACTCGACGCGCGACCGGATCTCGATGCGGAGTCGGTTCGCACCGCACTCGGCGAACGCGGTCTCAGCACACCGTCGCTGTGCTGGCAGTGGAACCCCGATGCCGAGCTGGGATCACCCGACGGCGCCAGCCGCCTTGCCGCCCAGCGGTACCTGGCGGCCGCCATGGAGCAGGCCGAACATCTCGGCGCGACCCAAGTCGTCGTCGTCCCCGCATGCCGCGAGGTCCCCTGGCAGGACGAGCCGCGACCCGCAGGCGTAGAACGCGCCGCATCCGCGATCCGCGAGGTGCTCCGTGACGCGCCTGCACGCGTCCAGCTGTCTCTCGAAGCGCTCCGCACCGACGAGAGCTTCCTGCTCAACACGCTCGACGAGGCAGATCGACTGCGGGAGATGATCGACGACGACCGCGTCACGCTCCTGGCCGACCTCTACCATCTGGCCGATCTCGACGGCGACCTGGACGAGATCGTCGGTCCGCACGCCGACAAGATCTCGCTCGTTCACTTCGCCGCCGCCGACCGCACCAGGATCACGTCGGCGACACATCGTGTCGCCGAGGTGATCTCGGTGCTCACCGCCGCCGGATTCGACGGCTCTGTGACGCTCGAGTACACCGTCCCCGATGACGACGACCTCCGGCGGGCGGCCGAGTTCGCGAGGCAGGCATGGAACACACCGCGCGAGAAGACCGGTTCCACCTGATGCCCGATCCCCTGCTCGTCGCCGCTGCCTCCGCCCTGTTCCCCGAGCTCCTGGAACTGCCCGAGGTGCCCGACCACATCGGCACTGCCGTTCGGGTCGCACTGGGCGACGTCGCCGGCGATGAGTCGTCCGTACCGTTCGCGGGAAGGTCGACCGCGGAACGACTGACCACGCTGCAGTCGATGCTGCTGACTGGCGACGCGATGCGCCGCGAGGCGGTCGCGCGATTCGGCCGGTGGGTGGCTGCCGTCGTACTCACACAGTCCGACGTACTCGATCAAGTCGGGTTCCGCGTGCTGCCACCGGGACGGGACTGGCCCGACGTGAACGATCCGCTACTCGCGACCACCCCAGCCGACCAACTCGACCCCGACTATCAGGTCGTCATCGTCGGATCCGGAGCCGGAGCGGGTGTTGCGGCGCACGTGCTGACCCGCGCCGGACTGCACTGCCTGGTCATCGAACGAGCTCCGGCGCTGACCACGCGCCAGCTGGCGAGTCCGCATGGCGCAAGCGCCCGAACGTTCTCAGGCTTCGACCGCCTGGTGGACCTCCCGGCTCTGAACGCTCCCCGGATGGTCAACGGCGAGCTCACAGTGCCTGGCACGTCGCAGTGGAACGGCAACGCGATGACGCTGGGCGGCGGTACCCGGGTGTACGGCGCGATGGCCTGGCGGTTCACCCCGGAGGACTTCGCCATGGGATCGGTCTACGGCGGCCCGTTCGTGGATTGGCCGATCGGCTACGACGACATGGCGCCGTTCTACGAGACCGTCGAGCACGTCATCGGCGTCGCCGGCGCCACCTCCCTGGCGCCGCACGACGGTCCCCGCAGTCGGTCGTACCCGATGCCCGGCACGCCATTGAACTCGGTCGGCCATCGGCTGGCCACGGGCGCGAACACACTCGGCCTACCCACCGTGACACCGCCATTGGCGATCAATACGCGCGCCGACGACGGACGGCCCGCATGCGTCGAATGCGCGCTGTGCGTGGGACACGCGTGCCCGGCCAACGCCAAGAACGGCACCCACAACACGGTGCTACCGTCAGCGGTCGCGACCGGCCGATGCACCATCGTCACCTCCGCAGTCGTCACCCGTCTCATCGTGGAGGGCAACGCGGTCAGGGGTGTCGAATTCGTCGCCGACGGACGGCACCGCCGGGTACGCGCGCACCACGTCGTCCTGGCCGCGGGTGCCATCGAATCTGCGCGCCTCCTGCTGGCCAGCGCCATCGACGATCCCCACGACCAGATCGGCCGCTACCTTCAAGGGCACCTGTATGCCGGCGCCACAGGACTTTTCGCGGACCCCGTCGACGACATGGTGGGACCCGGTCCCAGCATCGCGACCACGCTCTACCGTCATGGCAACACCGGGGTCGCCGGAGGGGGAATCCTGGCCAACGACTTCACCCGCACCCCATTCGAGGCATGGGGTGGCCTGGTCGACGCCGGGTTCGTCTCGGCCTACGGACCGAGCACGATCGACGAGCTCGCGTTCGCCTACCCGCGGTCCGCGGTCGTCATCGGGCCCGTCCAGGAGGTCCCCCGCGCCGAATCGAGGGTGACCGTCAGTGACCACCTTCGTGATCGGGTCGGCGTACCCCTCGTTCACCTCGACTCCCCAGGCCCTCATCCCAACGACCTCGCGGTGGCAGCTCTGCTGACGGAGAAGGCCCGAGACTGGCTGGCCGCCAGCGGCGCCGTCGAAACCGTTGCCACCCAGTGGATGCCCCGGCGCGGTCCGTCCGCAGATCAACATCAGGCCGGCACGTGCAGGATGGGTACCGACCCGGAGACGTCGGTCACCGACGTCAACGGTGCGCTGTGGAACCATCGCGGCCTCACCATCGCCGACGCATCGCTTCATCCCACCAACGGCGGCGTGAACCCGGTACTGACCATCATGGCCAACGCCTGGCGGGTGTCCGAACGTCTCGCCGAGAGCCTCACCTGAACCATCCACCCATCCACGCCGAGGAAGGAACCATGCCACTCCGCATCGGGCTCCAGCTGTACTCCGTCCGCACCTCCCTTGCCGAATCGACACCGAAGACGCTTCGACGCATCTCGGAACTCGGCTACCACTACCTGGAGGCGGCCAACCACTCGGCCGCGACCGACGACGGCATCGGTTTCGGCGTGTCGGCCGGGGAACTGCGCACCATGTTCTCCGACCTCGGTCTGCAGATCGTGGGTGCCCACGTCAACCCACTTCAGCTGGACCGGCTCCCAGCGATCCTGGACTACCAGCTGGAGATCGGCTGCCGCCAAATCGGCAACGACATCGAGTTCTACCCCAGGGGCGACCGTGACTACCTGTTGAGGCGGATTGCCTTCTTCAATGACGTCGGACGGCTGTGTGCCGAGCGTGGCATGCGGTTCTACTACCACAACCACTACCAGGAGTTCCAACGCATCGACGGCACGCCGATCTATCAGACGATTCTCGAGAACACCGATCCTGAGCTGGTCTTCGTCGAGATGGACACCTACTGGGTGACCCGCGCGGGCCACGATCCGATCGAGTGGATGCGGCGATACCCCGAGCGCGTCGTGCTCCTGCACCAGAAGGACTTTCCGGTCGACGCCCCGCAACCGATCAACCTGTACGACGGCGTCGTCGACCTCGCCGCCGACATCGACATGGCACTGTTCGAAGACGTCGAGGACACCGGTTGCTTCACCGAGATCGGCACCGGAGTCCTGCCCATCCAGGACATCATCGACACGGCCCTCACTCTTCCCAACCTCGAGTACATGCTGCTCGAACAGGACTACACCCGGTTCACGGATCTGGAATCCATCGAGCGCAGTCGATCCGCATTCGACGCCTACCACGGAATCAGCTGGACGTGAGGAGCACCGTGCACTCGACGAACTCGACGATCGAGCACCCGACATTCGACGTGCTCATCGTGGGCAGCGGGCTGATGGGAGCAGCAGTCGCCCATCTGCTGCGACAGGCCGACGCACACCTGCGTATCGGAATGGTCGACGGCGGAACGCCTCTGGGCTCGACACCGGGACGACATCTGCACGACGTCCCCGAACCGGAGATCTGGGGCCGATACAACGAGAGGGTGTCCACCGGCATCCAGGGGTTCTACACGGGTGTCGCCCCGAGCGCCGACGTCGGCGGCAACCTGGCCGACGCGACACCGGGCATGTATCACCTGCAGTCGATCGGCGAGGACGCCGCCGCCATGCCAGCGGCCGCAGTGGCGTGGAACGTCGGCGGCATGGGCGTCCACTGGACCGCGGCCACCCCAACGCCATGGGGCAGCGAGGTCTTCCCGCAGATCGACGAAAGTCAGTGGCGCGCAGACCTTCACCGAGCCACCGAACTCCTGCGCGTCAACCGCCTGCCCTATCCCCCGACACCGGCCGGGCAGGCGGTGACGAAGACTCTGGGAACCCTGTTCGACCCGGTGAGCGCAGAGGGTCGGGGCATTCAGCCCATGCCGATGGCGGTCAATCCCACCGCGTCGGGTCTGAAGGAGCGAACGGGGCCCACGACGATCTTCCCACCCATTGGCAATCCCGCCTGCGACGACCAATTCACCCTCTACACCGACACTTTGGCGACCTCCGTCGTGCACCGGAACGGCCGCGCCACGGGCGTAACCGTCCGCGACGTCCACACGGGTGACACCCGAGCGCTCACGGCGAGTCAAGTCATCGTCTGCGCCGACGCGATCCGGACCCCGCAGCTGCTCTTCGCCTCCGGGATTCGCCCGCACGCACTCGGCCGGTTCCTCAACGAGCACATCTTCCTCTCGGGACAGGTGCTGGCCGATCCCGGTCGGCTCGGCTTCGATCTCGCCACGTTGGATCCACCTACCGATCACGAGTGGGCCGCCGACTGCATCTGGATACCGCACAGCGACGGCGATCAGCCCTTCCAGGTGCACGTCATGAACGCCGTGATGATCGACCACGACCGGTCGCCACTGGCCTACGCCGTCGGCCTCGAGTTCTACGTCGCCACCGAGATTCGCGAGGAGAACGCGCTTCGCTTCTCCGACACCGACACCGATGCCGCAGGGATGCCGCGGATCACCATCGACTTCGGCTACACCGATGCGGATCGAGCCAGCCTGAATCAGGCCCAGCGGGTGCAGCGTCAGGCGGCCGAACTCCTCGGCCCGTTCGACCCCGCGACCGAGTCGGCCATTCTTCCGGCGGGGTCGTCACTGCACTTCACCGGCACCGTGCGGATGGGCGCGGCCGACGACGGGACGAGCGTGTGCGATACCGACTGCCGGGTGTGGGGCTTCGAGAACCTGTTCGTCGCAGGCTGCGGCGTCATCCCGACCGCGCTCAAGTGCAATTCCACCCTGACCGGGATGACGACGGCCGTACGGGCGGCACGCGCGGTCTCGATCGGAGCTCGCCGCTGACGTCGACCGCCCTGACACGAGGAGCAGACTGTCGTTGGGAAGGGAGCGTGCGATGCAGAGCCGGCGGGAAGTGACGCTGTTCACCGGGCAGTGGGCCGATCTACCCCTGGAGACGGTCGCCGGGATGGCGAGCGAGTGGGGCTATGACGGACTCGAGATCGCCGCATCCGGTGACCACCTCGACCTGGAGCGGGCCGAGGAGGACCCCGGTTATCTACAGACCCGACTCGATCTGCTCAATCGGCACGGTCTCGTCGTGCGCGCGATCTCGCACCACCTGGGCGGACAAGCCGTGTGCGACGACCCCATCGACTTCCGGCACCGCGCCATCCTGCGCCCGAGCGTGTGGGGCGACGGCGACGCCGAGGGCGTCCGCACCCGCGCCGCCGACGACATGAAACGCGCGGCCCGCGTTGCGCGTCGGATGGGAGTGGACGTGGTCACCGGGTTCACCGGATCCAAGATCTGGCCGTATGTCGCCATGTTCCCCCCGGTTCCCGATTCCGTCATCGACGCCGGCTACGAGGACTTCGCCACTCGCTGGAACCCCATCATCGACGTCTTCGACGACGAGGGAATCCGGTTCGCCTTGGAGGTGCACCCGTCGGAGATCGCCTACGACTACTGGACCACGCGTCGGACGCTCGACGCCATCGGGAACCGCCCCGGCTTCGGGCTCAACTGGGACCCCAGCCACCTGATCTGGCAGGGCTTGGATCCCGTCTCGTTCATCGTCGACTTCGCCGACCGGATCTATCACGTCGACTGCAAGGACACCAGAGTCCGCCCGGCGAACGGTCGCTCGGGACTCCTTGGTTCACACCTGCCATGGGGTGACCCGCGGCGCCGCTGGGACTTCGTGTCGACGGGACACGGAGACATTCAATGGGAGGACGCCTTTCGAGCACTCGAGGCCATCGGTTACCGCGGCCCCATATCGGTCGAGTGGGAGGACGCCGGCATGGACCGGCGCCATGGAGCCGCCGAGGCGGTCGCGTATGTCCGCAGTCTGCTCTGGCGGTTGCCCGACGCGCGGTTCGACGCTGCCTTCGAGCAGTCGGATTCCTGACGAGCTCGCAACGTCGGTTCGACGGTGCTTTGGGCGTCGGACGAGGGTGGGTCTGCTGCACGATCAGGTCGAACCGTCACCAGCACCGGGACCCCCGGGGGGTTGCCGCGCCGAACTGGCGGCAGCGTCGCACCGTAGGCTCGTGGCGTGCACGCAGTCACCCTGGCGAGCGCCACGTCAACGGCGGCACTCACCGTCGGGCTCGCGGCCTATGCAGCGTTGATCTTCGCCGGTATCGCGGTTGCGGTCTACGACGCACGCCGGCACCGCCGCGGCAGGGCGATCGCCGCGGCGGCAATGGTCGGGGTACTGACCGTCTGCGGACTGGTGATCGCGATCATCAGCAGTGTCACGTGAACCGGCAAGCGCTCCGTCTGATCCACCGGGTGCAGGACTGTTCGTCCTCGAGCCCCGAACCCCGGTGCCCGCGGCCGAATGACGCCGGACGGCCGACTCGGGTTACGAATGCGACGTGGGCGCACGTATATCCGTCAGATGACCACGCCGGCCGATCGAGCGGGTTCACCGAGTGCTGCGGGCAATTGGTTGCGCCTGGTGATTCCGAGCTTGGGGAACACCTTGTAGAGGTGGGCACCCACGGTGCGGTGGGACAGATAGATGCGGTCGGCGATCTCCCGGTTGGTCATCCCCACCGCAGCCAGTTGGGCGATCTGTAGCTCCTGCGGGGTCAACGCGGCGGCGCCGCAAGCCGAGCCAACGGCTCGTCGTGCCGCCGAGCTGACCCCGGCGGCGCGCTGTTCACTGGCAGCGCGCTGGGCGAAGGGCACCGCCCCGGCGGTGTCGAAGGCGGTCAGCGCAGCTGCCAGGTGTGTCCTGGCATCGACGATGCGTCGCTGTCGGCGGAGCCACACGCCATAGAGCAGATGCGTACGCGCTACTTCCAGCTCGGCGCCGACCCCTTCGGCTCCGATGAGGGCGGCGCGGAAGTGGTCGTCGGCACCGGTGATCGATTTGGCGAGCAGCGCGTGAGCACGGTGGACGAGGAAGCTGTCCATGCCGAGCCGCTTGGCCTGCTCCTCGACGTCGGCCAGCAGCGGTCGAGCGGCGTCCGGCTGCTCGGCTCCGGCCGCCGCCTCGGCCACGTCGGCGATGGCCCACCGCCGACTGGTCCGGTGCAGCTTCATCTTCGATAGGTGCTCCAACGCCTCGACGTGGCGGGATTCGCAGAGAGCGGAAAGTCCTGCCGCCCAATGGATGTCGTCGTTCCACAGAATGCTGGGCGAGGCTGCCACTAGCTGGCGGGCGCGGTCCAGGGTGTCGCGGGCGCGCTCGGGCTGGCCCTGCCAGACCGAGGCGCGAGCCAGGAAGGCGGCGGAGGAGGCGGCGGTCATGGGGAGGTTCATGTCCTCGGCCATGCGCAACGCGGTCTGCGCACTGATCGCTGCCGCTCCGATGCGTCCCTCGGTGAGCAGCATGTGGGCCGCGCCGCGCAGCCCTTCGCATTCGTTGGCCGGTGTCCCGGTCCGGCGGGCCTGCTCTTGCACGCGGACCCAGCACCGGAGCGCGCCGTGACGGTCCAGGACTGCCTCGGCGGCGAAGGCCAGCGACTTCAGCAGCAGCGGCGAGTCGTCGACTGCCTCGATCACTCGTCGACGCCAAGATCATCCTCTACAGCAACGCCGGTCACGGATTCCTCTTTCAACACGCAGCGGACTTCGCCGCCGAAGTCAGTCGCTTCCTGTCCTGATCTGGGCGCGAGGGAGTCACGTCGTGGCGGGGACGTCGACGAAGAGTCATCGTGCGGATACCGCCCGAGGCTCGGTCTTGGTGTCGTGGTGTGCGACGGACCGAAGGACGGCACATGAAGGGGAACGACGATGCAGACCTACCGGGCATACCAAGTCAGCGGGCAGCGCAACTTCACCCTCGTCGAGCGAGACGTCGTCGAACCGCTCGACGGGCAGGTTCGCATCCGCACCCTGGCATGCGGCGTCTGCCATAGCGACGTGCTCGCCGTGGAGGGCCAACGCGAGGACCCACACCGTCCCGTGGTCCCCGGTCACGAAGTGGTCGGCGTCATCGACGCCGTGGGCACCGGGGTTCGGGGATGGACTGTCGGCCAACGCGTCGGGTTGGGATTCCTCGGGGGGCAATGCAACCAGTGTGACCATTGCCGTCGAGGTGAGTTCGTCGACTGCACCGATCAACCTCAGCCCGGAACCACCGTCGACGGCGGATACGCCGAAATGGTGTACGCCCGGTCGAGCGGGCTCGTCCGCATTCCCGACGAGTTCGATCCGTTGACGGCGGCTCCCCTGCTGTGCGCCGGGTTGACGCTGTTCAATGCCCTCAGAGCCAGCACCGCGGCATTGAACGGCCTGGTCGCCATACAGGGCATCGGAGGATTGGGGCATCTCGGAATCCAGTACGCCCGCAAGATGGGCTACCGCGTCGCCGCCATTGCCCGCGGATCCGAGAAGTCGTCATTGGCAGCCGATTTGGGCGCCGAACATTACATCGACAGTGCGATTGAGGACCCCGGGGAAGCTCTGACCGCACTCGGTGGAGCATCGGCGATCATCGCCACGGCCGCCAGTGGTGCGTCCATGAGTCCGCTGCTCGCCGGACTTCGCCCACGCGGCCGACTGGTGGTCGTCGGCGCCGCCCCCGACCCCATCGAGGTACGAACCTCGGATCTGATCTTCGGGGGCCGCAGCGTGGTGGGCAGCCTGACCGGGTCGGCCGTCTAGAACGAGGACAACCTGGCCTTCAGCATCGCCCATCAGATCTCGCCGATGATCGAGCCCATGGCCTTCGCCGACGCACCCCAGGCCTACGAACGCATGATGTCGGGCCGCGCGCGCTTTCGAGTCGTTCTCGACGTCGCCGCCCCGTGACCTTCGGGTTGGACCCGAGCTGACGAGGCGTCGAGCCGGACCTGCTCCGCGCGCTCGTGTCGGCATGGATGGCAACTGCCGCGCCGCCGGACTGACCGATGTCTCGGACGGTGACGGTCACGTCACCGCGCCTCCTGGCTGGCCAACGACGCCAACCTTGCGTAGTTCTTCGCGGTCGCCCCACCCTCCGGTGCGGTGTAGACGTTCAACTGCAGACCGGGTTCGGTGGCGAGGTCCAAGGACTCGAAGTTCACGTCGAGCCGCCCCACCACGGGATGGTTCAGCCGCTTGCTGCCATGTCCCTTCTGTCGAACGTCACGACACGCCCACAGCTGTCGGAATCGCTCACTGCCCGTTGATAATTCGCTCAGCAGAGCTAGGAGCTCGTCGTCGTACGGGCTGCGGCCCAGTTCCATCCGCAACATCGCGGCCGCATTCCGCGCCACCTGGTCGTAGTCGACGAAGAACGCCTCGGCTTCGCAGGGGTTCAGGTACACGAACCGCGCGGTGTTGGCGGGCCGTCGCGGGTCCGCCAACACCGGTGAATACAGAGCGCGGCCAAGGCGATTCATCGCAAGCACGTCGTAGCGCGAGTTGCGGATCAACGCCGGCGCATCGGTGATCGCATCGAGAACGTCTTGCAGCGCCGGACGCACCAGCGACGCTGGCGGGCGGCGCCGTCGACCAACCGGCACCTCCGACCGGCGTGCCAGATGGAACAGGTGATCCCGCTCCGCGTCGTCGAGCCTCAACGCCGACGCCAGCGCGTCGAGCACTCCGTCCGACGTCCCAGCCAAGCTGCCGCGCTCGATGCGGACGTAGTACTCGACCGAGACTCCCGCGAGCAGCGCTACCTCCTCACGGCGCAGTCCCTTGACCCGACGCCGGCCGCCGTAGGTGGGCAATCCAGCCACCTCAGGCGTGACGCGAGCGCGACGCGACGTCAGAAACTCCCGGATCTCGGTACGCAGATCGAGCTCGACAGCCATCCATTCAGTATTACGCGGTCGTGGCGATGCCCCCGTCTACCGGGATGACGGTGCCGGTCAGATAGGCGCCTGCCCTGCTGGCGAGGAACACGGCCACCCCCGCCATGTCGTCGTCGCGGCCGATCCGACGCAGCGGCGCCGCCGCCGCGATCGCCTCGCCGAGTTCGTCGAGGGTGGCAGCCATCATGGACGACGGGAACGGTCCCGGAGCCACCGCGTTGACCGTGACGTGTTGCGGGCCAAGCTCCTTGGCGAGCACTCTGGTGAGTTGATGCAGCGCAGCCTTGCTGCTGGAGTACGAGTAGTTGGGCCGCGCAGGGATGTGAATGGCGGCGATGCTGCCGATGTTGATGATCCGTGCGGGATCGTCTGCGGTCCCGGCCTTGCGCAGCGCCGGAAGCAGCGCCTGCACCAGCCAAAACGGTGCCTTCAGGTTGAGGTCGACGACGGCGTCCCAGGCAGCGTCCGGGAAGTTTTCCAGCGGTTCGTCCCACATCGCACCCGCATTGTTGACGAGGATGTCCAGACTCCCGGAGTCGGCCGTGACGAGTTGAGCGAGGCGCTCGCATCCGTCGTGTCGGGACAGATCCGCGGGTACGGCCAGGACGTCGCCGAATTGGGACAACTGGTCCCGCGCCCGAGCGCACGCCTCTGCGTTGCGTGAGCTGACGACCACACTGGCGCCGGCCTGAAGCAGCCCGCGGGCGATCATCATTCCGATCCCCCGGGTGCCGCCGGTGACCAGGGCGCGCTTACCAGTCAGATTGAAACGTTCCGCATGCGTCGAGAATTGGCTTCCTACCACGCGTGACACGCTAAGCGGCAATCACCGCGTCAGGGAGATCCCCGTAGTAGGGGTACTGGCAGAGTCCCCCTCGGTCGACAGCGGGCGCTGATTCCCGCCCGGGTTCAGCCCGGTGCCGCAATGCTGTGCAACCTCCACCCACCGTCGCCCAACAATTCGAGATGCCGATCATGGTGTCGATGAACGGAGCCGTGGTGGCTCACGTTGATCACTATCAGGTTGGGCAGGCTGTCACGGAGCACCCGGTAAAGCGCGCGTTCCACGCCCTCGTCCAGGGCGGAAGTCGCCTCGTCGAGGAAGACCACCTTCGGTCGGGTCAGCAGCACCCTGGCGAATGAAACTCGTTGCTGCTCACCGGGCGAGAGCACCTTCGCCCAGTCGCGTGCCTCGTCGAGCCGATCGTTCAGCTGGTCGAGCAGGACGTGGGAGAGCACGGCGCGAAGACGCTCGTCGCTGACATCACCCGCACGGTGCGGATAGCACACCACCGAACGCAATTCGCCTAGCGGCATGTAGAGCAGCTGCGAGACGAACATCGTCTCGTATCGTCCATCGGGTCGATGCCATCGACCACCTACGGCCGGCCACATGCCGGCCAGGCCGCGCAACATTGTCGTCTTGCCGGTCCCGGACCGGCCCGAGACGACCAACCACTCGCCTGGCCTCAACTGCAGATCGAGCGACGCGACGAGCCGGTCACCAGCCAGGGAGCGCACCTCGACACCGTCGAGACGCACCAATCCGTCGACGCTCGGCCCGCTGGCCATCCTTGGTAGCCGGCGGGCGCGCGCGTTGTCCTGCATCAGGCCGTCTAACCGAACGATGGTGGCGTCGTAGCTGGCGAACTGGCTGTAAGCGTTGCGAAAGAACGACAGGCCGCTTTCGATCTTTCCGAACGCCGTCCCGGATTGCATGACGTCGCCCAAGGTGACCGCACCGGCGAACAAGCGTGGCGCCTGCACCAGGAAGGGCAGCGGCGTGATCGCCTGGGTAACCGAGTAATTCCATCCAATCATGCGCAACGTTCGCCCCAGATAGCGCCGATAGTTCCCGATGACGGCGCCGAAGGCCGCATCGAGTCGGCGACGCTCGGCGCGCGCGCCCTTGATGAAGGCGACGGCCTCGGCCGCGTCGCGCACGCGGATCATCGCGTAGCGGAATGCGGCATTGGTCTGTTCGTTGCGGTAACTCAACGCGATCAAGGGACGGCCGATCCGGAACGTGATGGCCGACGCCACCAAGACGTAGAGGATTACGATCCAGAACAGGGCTCGTGGAATCCCGATTTCCAACACGGTCACCGTGCCAGACAGCCTCCACAGGATCGCCGCGAACGAGGCCACCGAGATCACCGAGTTCAGCGCACCGAAGGGCAACATGCTCTGTGAGTAGTACGACGGCACGTTGGTGCTCGCACCTACTCCCGTGGTCAAGACATCGATGTCCTGCTGAATCCGCTGATCGGGGTTGTCCACTCCATCCCCCGCGAGTTGAGTGCGGTAGTAGACGTCATCGTCGAGCCAGTCGCCGCACAGGCGGTCGGTCAACCACACCCGCCACGCGATGATGAAGCGCTGCGTCAAATACGTGTCGAGGACGATACGCACCACGGTGATCGTGGCGAGCACGCAGAAGATTGCGATGGCAATCCAGAACCCGTGAATACCGGAGTCGCGCTTCGCGAGGTCGTGCGCGCTGGCGCCTTGAAACGCGGTCTGCAACGCCGAGAAGAGGTCGTTGTTGTAGTAGCTCATCAGTACCGCGAGACGCACGGAGGTGACGACCGAGAATAGGAGCACCGCCAGCACCGCCCATACGCGGACACTGCGGCGACCCGTGAAGAAGCCTCCGGTGACACGCCAGAAACGTCGACCCCACGTGGTGAACCGGATTAGAGCGACCCCGACGACGAGTGCCCCCGCCGCACTTGCGGACCACGTGCACGAGATCCACCACATCGAGGCCGTCAACTGGCCGTTCCAGTCGATCGAGGACACGAACAGGTCCATCGTCGGTCTCCGTCCTGCCCGCGGTGCGGCGTCCGCTCAACTGCGTCCGCGGCAACGGGCCGAGACGATGGAGCAGAGCACCGCGGGTCGTCGGACTACCCAGAGACGCCGACCCTCGACGAATTCGTGCTTCGATGAACGAATCTAATCGTCCTGGTTGTTACCGGCGCCCTGGCCGTGAGCGAGGGTGTGGCCCTCCGTGGGCTCGCTGAAGCAGCCGATGTTGCAGTCCTGCATCACGACGATGTCCGCCCCGTTCGCAGCGGGGCGAAAGTTCCACACCGTCTCGATGAATGTGCCCGGTTCGATCGCCGTCCGTCCCGTCACGTCGCTGCTGAGGATCCGATTCCCGAAGTCACACGTCTCTAGCAGCACCTCGTCGGCCGCCAGGTTGAGCGGATCGCGGACGAGTTTCACCCCGAATCGGTCGGACTTGGCTCGCGCGCGCAGGCGCTGCTCGATACCTGCCAGGACGGCCTCGTCGTCGTCGGAAACCGGTGAGGTCGCCCCGAGGTCTGCCATCGAGGAGAACTCCATACCCACGACGCCGGTCCCGGATTCGACCGAGCCATCGAAGCGCACCGCGGTCGGGTGCAGAGCGGCCATGTCGACATGGGACCGGTCGATGAGCGTAGTTTGCATCCTTCTGGGCTCGGCACTGGCGCTTTCGACGAACAGCTCGTCATCGGAAGGCTCGAAGTGCTTGTGTAGCAACCAGATCGCAAATCGCTGCCAGGCGCCGGCACCAACGAGGTACTCGCCCAACTCAGTCAGACACTCGCGGTCGTCGTCACCCAGCACACCGACGTCCGTGGCATCCATGTCCCGTAGATCGGCATAGTCCTCCACGCCGTGATCCCGCATCGTCAACATCGCTCGACTCCTTCGATCGTCACCGTGTGCCGGTGAATACGTTTTACCGGAAGCGGTCCGTGACCACACGCCGAACGGGCAACGAGCGGATGAACAAGCGCAGACCGGGTGATGTACCGGGCCGCAGTTCGGCTTGCTGGTGATCGCCCTATTCCGTCGGCCCTCCGGTCGCTAGTATCAGCGTCGCGCGTCACCCCCGGCGTATCGTCGCCCCTTTCAGTGGCGCGGGGTCGGTCATGGGTGGGCCGGCGAGTAACTGCACGGATGACGAGGAACGCGAGATGCTGCGCCTGATCGCCGATCTGCTCCGTCCCTACCGCGGCAGCATCGCCATCATCGCTATGTCGATGGCCGTGCAGACTGCCATGAGCCTGGCCGTTCCCTGGCCGCTCCAGGCCATCTTGGACAACGTCGTCGGAAACCATCCCCCGCCCACCTGGATCGCCTGGTTCCTCCCCCTCCTCGGCGGGGCCGGAAAGGGACACATCGCCGCCGCCGCAGGCCTGGCCACGGTGTTGATCGCGGTGGTCACCGGGTTGGCGTTCTACGTGTCGAACTACGCGACGGAGATGCTTGGCCAGCGAGTCGCCAACGACCTCCGGGTCCGGACCTTCCACCGTCTGCAGCTGTTCTCACTCGGATTCTTCGACCAGAACCGCGTCGGAACGCTCCTGTCCACGATCATGACCGATGTTCAGACCATCCAGAACTTCGCTTCGGTATCCACCCTCAACATCGTCACCGATACCGTCACGATCATCGGCATGGTCGTCGTGATGCTGCTCTTGCGAATGGATTTCGCGCTCATCGCCATCGGCGTGGTCCCCTTCCTCGCCCTGTTCGTCTGGCGCGTGAACGCCATGATCAGAACTGCGACCCGAGACGTCCGCACACGTCAGTCAGAACTCATGTCGACTCTGCAGCAGGGCCTCGAGGGCATCGAGGTGGTACAGGCCTTCGACCGCCAGGACGTCGAGGAGCAACAGTTGGTCCGCGCCAGCGAAGAGACGATCACCGCATGGTTGAGGGCGCGCCGCGTGTCGGCAGTGCTGACGCCAATCGTGGGGTTGGCCGTCGCGCTGTGCACCGGTCTCGTGTTGTGGCGAGGTGGACTTCTCATCGTGTCCGGGGCCATGACGGCGGGGACGTTGACGGTCTTCCTTTCCTACCTCGCCAAGTTCTTCCAACCCATTCGCGAACTCGCAGTCATGAGCAACACCATTGCAGCGGTGTCGGTCGCGTTCGAACGGGTCAAGGCAATCCTGGACGCCGACTACGTGGTACCGGAACGTCCTGACGCGCGAATGCCACCGCCCTTCACGGGCTCGATCACCTTCGATCACGTCTCCTTCGGATACGACGTCGATGTTCCGGTGCTGCGGGACATCACGTTTCGCATCGATCCAGGCCAAACCGTGGGCATCGTCGGCCCGACGGGCAGCGGCAAGTCGACAATCGTCAGCCTTCTTCCGCGCTTCCGAGACACAGACTCCGGCGCGATTCAGATCGACGGCGTGAACATCTGCGACTACCAGTTGCATCCCCTGCGCCAACAGATCGGATTCGTGCTGCAGGACACCGTCCTGTTTCGTGGAACCATCGGCGACAACATCGCCTTCGGGCGTCCAGGAGCGACCCGAGACGAGGTCGTTGCCGCCGCGAAACTGGCCAATGCCCACGAGTTCATCGAGCGGATGCCACACGGATACGACAGCGCCGTGGGCGAACGCGGGCTCACCCTGTCGGGTGGACAGCGCCAGCGGATCGGCATCGCCCGCGCGTTCATTCGCGAAAACCCGATCCTCATCCTCGACGAACCCACCGCGGCGCTCGACGCCGAGTCCGAGGAAATGGTGATCGAAGGCCTCGATCGGCTCACGAGGGACAAGACCGTCATCATCATCGCCCACCGCCTCAGTACGATTCGCACCGCCGACGTGATCCTCGTCATCGACGATGGCGTCGTCACCGAGCGCGGTACCCATCGCGAACTCATGGCGGTGCCGGACGGTACCTACGCCCGACTATATCGGCTGCAGCTCGGACTGTAGCCGCTCGACGGGAAGCGGAGCAGCCCGCAAGTAGCGCCAACGGCGGCACCAACACTGAGTCAGGTTGCGCGAGAGGACTCTTCGTTGGCCATGAGGTCGATCGTGGCCCTTCAACTCGCGTCGTGCTCGCCGTCGCCCCTTGCTCCGGTGGGCAACAGCGGCTCCAACGACGCCAGCTCGGCGGTACTCACCCAGGATGGGTTGGCCTGCTGCGGTGCCCTGAGCACCTCCAGCGAGCGCAGCTCGGGCAACCGACCGAGCCGGATGGCCACCAGCGGCTCGTCGAAGAGCGGAATGGCCACCGTCACGTGCGCGCGTCCGTCCAGCACCCACATCGGGGACGTCACCCAACCGGCACCCCAGATGCCCCGCCTGGGGTGCGCCGAGACCCAGAACAGCACCCGGTCGCCGGACCGGATGAGCTGCGAGCGATAGTTGGCTGCCACACACCAGGTGGACTTCGTCCGGCCCGCGGTCACGAACGGCTCCACCGGCGTACTGCGTGGATTGCACTTGATGACCCAGGCCCCGAGATTCTGCCGGGTGACGGCGCGATTCACCACTGCGGGACCCAGGCGTCAGCCGACCACGGCTGGGGCGCCATAGACGTCGCCGTAGAGGGAGCCGTAGAGGGATTCGTCTGCCATGACTCGACCCTAGCCGTGCGTCCACGACGCTTGCCCCAGACCGAAGCGGGTAAGACGCCCCCATGACGGAGTGGATGACCGAGACCCCATCGGGTGACGACGAGAGCACCGGGCGACTCAAGCGTGGCATCACCGGCCCGCTGTTGTTCCTGTTCATTCTCGGCGACGTCCTCGGCGCGGGTATCTACGCCCTGATGGGAGTGTTGTCCAAGGACGTCGGCGGCGCACTGTGGGCGCCGCTGCTGTTGGCGTTGCTCATGGCCCTGCTGACGGCCGGGTCCTACGCCGAACTCGTCACCAAGTACCCGAAGGCGGGCGGAGCCGCCGTGTTCGCCGAGCGCGCGTTTCGGCGGCCGGTGGTGTCGTTCCTGGTCGGTTTCAGCATGCTCGCCGCCGGCGTGACCAGTGCCGCCGGTCTCGCCCTCGCCTTCGCCGGTGACTACCTGCGCACCTTCGTCGACGTCCCGCCAGTGCCGGCCGCCATGGCGTTCCTGGTCGTCGTTGCGGCACTCAACGCCAGGGGCATCAGCGAGAGTGTCAAGAGCAACGTCGTGATGACAGTCGTCGAACTATCGGGTCTGCTCATCGTCGTCGTCGTGGTCGCAATGATGGTCTCCGGTGGCCGTGGCGACCCGAGCCGCGTGACGTCGTTTCCGGACGGCTCGGCACCCGCGCTCGCAGTCTTGAGCGGGGCAATCGTGGCGTACTACTCGTTCGTGGGTTTCGAGACCTCGGCCAACGTCATCGAGGAGGTTCGAGATCCCCGGCGGGTCTATCCGACGGCCCTGTTCGGCGCGCTACTCACCGCGGGCATGGTCTACGTGTTGATCGGCGTCGCCAGCGCGACCGCGTTGTCCCCGGACCAACTGTCCAAGTCGACGGGCCCCCTGCTCGCTGTCGTCGGCGCCTCCGGCGTGGGCATTCCCAACTGGGTGTTCAGTGCGATCGCCTTGGTCGCCGTGGCGAATGGCGCCCTGTTGACGATGATCATGTCCAGCAGGCTGTCCTACGGAATGGCCGAGCAGGGACTGTTGCCCTCGGCGTTGACCCGACTATTGCCCAATCGGCGGACGCCGTGGGTTGCGATCGTCTCGACGACGGTGATCGCCATGATGCTCACCCTCGGCGGTGACGTGTCCACGCTCGCCAAGACGGTGGTACTGCTGTTGTTGATCGTCTTCATCTCGACGAATGTGGCGGTACTGGTGCTACGGCGAGAAACTCTCGAGCACAGCCACTTTCGTGTGTGGACGGCGGTGCCGGTTCTCGGCGTCGGCTCCTGCATCCTCTTGCTGACCCAGCAGGATGCCAAGGTATGGCTGTTCGGTGCGGCCCTGCTGGCGGTGGGCGCATTGCTCTATCTGCTCGCGCGGGTAATTCCCGGCACGTGACCAGGTTTGGACCCCGTCGCTGCGTTGGTAAGGCAGAGGACATGACTGCACGCCTCATCTCGGGTGAGACCCGGGCGTTGTCCGAAATCGTGGGCCTGGAGCGCGATTCATCGCTACGGCTCGCGAGCGTCGGCGTAGAGGACGGTATGGTGGCGATCACGCTCACTGGCACGCGCGGCGTGAGTGTCCAGTATTTCGCCGACGACGATGCGCGTCGCGTGGTGGCCGACCTGCTGGCCTGGTCTGACGAGCGCTTGAGTTGAGCGGCGGTGATCATCGAGCGGCCGGCTCAGCCGGCGTGCGGTGGTTCGCCGCCGTGCGAAGTCGCCGTCACCCCGAGGCTCGTGGTGCGTCGAATCCTTGACACGGCCCGGGAGGATCGGCGCAGCGTAGCCGTCGGAGCCAACGGTACGGGTGAACGCACCTTCGTCCTGCGAGCGCCGTCGTCACGGGCGGGTGGCGGTCGGCCAGCGGGCGTTGGCGAACAAAGCTAGTTGGAATAAACCTGGGATCGGCGAGCTTGGCACCAGAGTCGCACCGTCCCCGACCCAGGAGCATCCATGACCCGTCCCGTCCGCGTCGCCGTGCAGGTCCAGCCAGGCGGCACGCCCGACTACGCCAGCTGGCGCGACGCCGTAGTGGGCGCCGACGCGCTTGGCGTCGACGTGATCTTCGGCTACGACCACTTCCACCGCCCGGCGATGAAGGGCATCGTCGACGGCAAGCCCGTGATGTTCGACGAACAACCGGACGTCGCGAACTTCGAGGGCTGGACCGCGCTGGCGTCGTGGGGTGAGATCACCTCGCACGCCGAGATCGGACTCCTCGTCACCGGTGTCGGTTACCGCAACGCCGACCTGCTGGCCGACATGGCCCGCACCGTCGATCACATCAGCGGCGGCCGCCTCATCCTCGGCCTCGGTGCGGGGTGGTACGAAAAGGACTACACCACCTACGGTTACGACTTCGGCACCTTCGGTTCGCGTTTCGACCTCTTCGATGAAAGCCTGATCCGAATCGAGAATCGGCTCACCGCGCTGATTCCGCCACCCGTGCGCAAGCTGCCCATCTTGATCGGCGGTACGGGGCCCAAGCGGTCGTTGCCCGCCGTCGCCCGGCACGCCGACATTTGGCACGCATTCCAGGACCTCGACGCGTTCCGCAAGTCCAGCGACCTCGTCGACGAGCTGGCGGCGACGTTCGGGCGCAGCGGCGCCGACATCGAGCGCTCGACGTTGTGGGAGAACCCCGAGAGCGCCGACGCCTTCCGCGAGGCAGGTGTGACGCTGTTCCAGACCGAACTCACCGCCGACGACGGCTACGACCTCACGTCTCTCAAGCAGGTGCTCGCCTGGCGGGACGAGGCGTGACCCCGACGATGATCACGTGATCCCAGCGCGCATCATCCAGTAGTCCGCTACGCAATGAGCTGCGGCCAGGCAGTTCTCGACCGGTGAGCCAAAGCGGGGCAATGCTCGACCCGTCCTCCCCTACGGTGTACGGATGCCGGAACCCAGCCCCGTCGCCGAGTTCGACTTCGTCATCGTCGGCGCGGGCAGCGCCGGCTGTCTGTTGGCAAATCGGCTCAGCGCCAACCCCGATCATCGTGTGCTCCTGATCGAAGCTGGCGGCAAGGACGATTGGTTCTGGATCAAGGTGCCGGTGGGTTACCTGTACACGATCGCCAACTCCCGCACCGACTGGTGCTTCACGACCGAGGCCGACCCAGGTCTGGCCGGCCGCAGCATTCACTATGCGCGGGGCCGCGTGATCGGCGGCAGCTCGTCGATCAACGCCATGATCCACATGCGCGGACAGGCCAGTGACTACGAGCTGTGGGCGCAGGCCACCGGTGACGAACGCTGGCTGTGGGACAACGCCGGCGAGACACTGTCGATCTACAAGGAGTTGGAGGACTACTTCGGCGGCGCCGACGACTGGCACGGCACCGGGGGTGAGATCGCCGTCGAGCGACCCCGGGTGCGGTGGAAGATCCTGGACGCCTGGCAGGCCGCGGCTGCCCAGGTGGGCATCCTTCCGATCGACGAGTTCAACCGCGGTGACAACGCCGGCAGCGCATACTTTCACGTCAACCAACGCCGTGGCCGCCGCTGGTCGATGGCCGATGCCTTCCTGCATCCCGTCGCCCACCGACCGAATCTAGTGGTCTACACCCAGACCCAAGCCTTGAAGCTGCTGATGGACGACCAGGTCCGCGACAGTCAGCGTCGCGGTGCCTGGACCAAAGCAGCGCACCGCGCCACCGGTGTGCGGGTGCTCGAAGATGGCCGAGTCGTCGACGTCCACGCCCGCCGCGAGGTGATCCTGAGCGCCGGAGCGATTGGGTCACCGCAGCTCATGCAGGCCTCGGGCGTGGGCCCGGCCGGGTTGCTCGCCCAGCATCAGGTGCCGGTGGCCGTAGATCTGCCCGGAGTGGGTGAAAACCTTCAGGACCACCTGCAACTGCGAACGATCTACCGGGTGCGGGGCGCCAGGACCGTCAACACGCTGTACCGCAACTGGGTCACCCGGGCGGGCATGGGACTTCAATATCTGCTGCTGCGATCAGGACCCATGACGATGCCGCCGTCCACCCTTGGCGCTTTCGCCAGGAGTGACCCCACGCTGGCCAGTCCCGATCTGGAGTGGCACGTACAACCCTTGTCGCTGGCCAAGTTTGGCGAACCTCTGCATCCCTTTGCAGCCATCACACCGTCGGTGTGCAATCTGCGACCCAGCTCTCGAGGTCACGTACGGATAGCCAGTGCAGATCCGCTGACCTACCCCAAGATCGTCTGCAATTACCTGTCCACCGACGCCGATCGCGAAGCTGCCGTGCGCGGCTTGAGGATGACCCGGCAGATCATGGCCGCACCGTCCCTGGCCCGCTACTGCCCGGAAGAATTGCTTCCCGGCCCGCATCTGGTGAGCGACGATGACCTGCAGCAGGCAGCCGGTGAACTCGGTACCACCATCTTCCATCCAGTGGGCACGTGCGCGATGGGAGCCTTCGACGCACACGGGGCGCCGCGGTCGGCCGCCACGGTGCTCGACACCGACTGTCGCGTGTACCGCGTCGCAGGCCTTCGAGTGGTCGATGCCTCGGCCATGCCCACCATCACGTCGGGGAACACCAACGCACCGGTCATGCTGATCGCAGAGCGCGCCGCGCGGGCAATCCTGGGCTGAGAGGGCTTGCCCACGGCCACTGCCGCAACGGATTTCGCCGTGATGTCGTCATACGTCGCGACTGCTGGCAGGGCCCGTGCGGGAACCGTACCGCCGCTCGTAGGCCTCGTGGACGTGCGCGTTCTTCTTGCGTGAGATCGCGTCGACGAGGCTGGGATCAAGGCCGTGCTTGGCAAGCATGTGGCGGCGCCAGATCTTGTTGAGGGCGTGCGAGAAGTACACGAACGGCAGGAAGATCGGCAGGGTCATGCTCGCGTGCAGATAGAGCGACATCGGGATCAACCAGATCGGCGCGAGGATCAACACCGCCGGGATGGCGACCCTGATCATCATCCGCGCCGCTGCCCCCGGCCCGGCCAGATCATGGGCTACCCAGTCACGCATGCAGTCAGGCAGCCGGCGGCCGTAGCAGTACGTGAGGTACTCGATCGGACCTGGTTTCGTCGCCGCCGCGGGACCACTGGACATTGGGTCAGGCTATCGCCCATCATGATGAATTGCGAATTTACTCAATCCATCAATCAGAAGGGTGGCCTCAACGGTGGCCGACAATGTCTTGGAGGGTCCCGAGCGGCCGCTGTACGAAATCAAGGCCAACCTGTTCAAGGCTCTGGCCCATCCGGCCCGCATCCGCGTCCTGGAGATCCTGTCCACCACCACCAAGCCAACCCCGGTGAGCGCAATCCTGGCCGGCTGCGACATCGAAGCAACCGTGCTCTCACAGCATCTGGCCGTACTGAAGCGCCACCACGTCGTCAGCGGTCACCGGGTGGGCAATGCGGTCTATTACCAACTGGCGCACCCAAAGATCGCCGAACTGTTGCGCATCGCCCGGATCTTTCTGGCAGACACCCTGGCTGTCCAACGCGATCAGCTCGACGCCGTCAGTTCACTGCCACCGATCGGCACCCGCCGATGACCGGTTGGCGTGAGAGCACCGTGGCCGGACTGCTCCCGCACCGCGACGATTACGCCGGACTGGCCCGCTCGTGGCGCCGGGATGTGCTGGCCGGGGTCACCGTCGGGGTGGTCGCGATGCTGCTGGCGTTGGCGTTCGGGATCAGCTCCGGGGTCGGCGCGGCCGCCGGGCTGGTCACCGCCGTCGTCGCTGGGGTGGTGGCCGCGGTCTTCGGCGGCTCCCATGTGCAGGTCTCCGGACCCACCGGAGCCATGGCCGTCGTCCTCGCTCCGATCGTCGTGCACTACGGACTGGGCAGTGTTGCCCTGGTCACCGTCGCGGCCGGAGTCATCGTCGCGCTCGCGGGTATCACCGGGTTGGGGCGGGCGGTGACGTTCATTCCGTGGCCAGTCGTGGAGGGGTTCACCCTCGGCATCGCGACCATCATCTTCCTGCAGCAGATCCCCGCCGCGATAGGGCAACCGCTCCCAAAGGGGAAGGCGCCCTTGGCTGCCGCGGCCGCGGTCGTCGCCGACGTCGACCCGGCCACGGCACGCCCGGCGCTGATCGTGGTGGCGTTGGTGGTGGCCCTGATGGTGGTGCTGCCGCGGTTGCACGCAGCGATACCAGCGTCGCTGGTCGCGATCGCCGCGGTTACCGCGGTGGTCGTGATTGCAGGATTGCCGGTCGCCCGGATCGGGGCACTGCCCTCCCGGCTGCCCAACCCCGTGTGGCCGCACGCCGACTTGGCCACCATGCACAGCCTGGCCGGGGCGGCGGTGGCGGTCGCCGCGTTGGCGGCGATCGAATCACTGCTATCGGCCCGAGTCGCCGCCACCATGTCCGCAACCGGGCCCTATGACCCCAACCGGGAGCTGCTCGGGCAGGGGTTGGCGTCGATCGCATCTGGAGCGTTCGGTGGCATGCCCGCAACCGGGGCGATTGCACGCACGGCGGTCAACGTGCGTTCCGGGGCCCAGACGCGGGTCGCGGCGATCGTCCACTCGGTGCTGTTGCTTGCGGTGGTGTACTTGGTCAGCGGACCGATCGGAGCGATCCCGTTGGCCGCGCTGGCGGCGGTGTTGATGGTGACCGCGTGCCGGATGATCGCTTGGCGCACCATGATCCGAATCGTGCGCTCGACCCGCACCGACGCCCTCATCTTCGCGCTGACCGCATTGGTCACCGTGTGCTTCGATCTGATCGAGGCCGTCGAAATCGGTATCGCGGTCACCGCCGTGGTAGCGCTGTACACGCTGGCCCGCCGCAGCAGCGTCACGCGAGAAGACCTTCCCGGCCCGGTTCTACCTGGCGACGATCAGATCGCACTGCTGCGCCTGGACGGAGCCATGTTCTTCGGTGCGGCCGAACGCATCTCGTCGGTCATCGTCGATGGACGCCATCCCGACACCTCGGTGGTGATCATCCGGCTGTCCCAACTTGGGATGCTCGACGCCACCGGCGCGCACACCCTGACCCAGATCGCCCAAGAACTCGAGTCCCGCGGCATCACCGTCATCATAAAGGGCGTTCAACCCGAGCACCGAAACCTGCTGACCAACGTCGGCATCATCGATTCCCTGCGCCACGAGAACCACCTCGTGGATACCCTCGACGAAGCCGTCGCGCACGCCCGCACCCACATCCGCCAACACCGCTAGCGATCACGTAGACGCCCAACCTGATTCGTTTGGCGCAAACCGACACACCCTCGGCGAGCGACTTACGACGTCTCGTAAACCGCTGCGGCCGCGTCAGTGTCGAGGTTGACGCGCACGTCCGGATGGCGCCGAAGAATGCTGGCCGGGCATTGCTCGGTGACCGGACCGTATAGAGCGGCGGCCACGGCGTCGGCCTTGTGGCTTCCTGAGGCGACGAGTTCGATCCGGTCGGCGCGCATGATGGTGGCGAGCCCCTGCGTGAGGCATTCGACGGGAACTGCGTCGGCGGAGGGAAAGAATCGTGCGTTGGCTCGGCGGGTGGACTCGGTGAGTGTCGCGCGATGCGTGGTGGCCGTGAACGGCGTTCCCGGCTCGTTGAAGCCGATGTGTCCGTTTCCTCCGATGCCCAAGATCTGCAGATCCACCCCGGCGCCGGAAATGGCGGCTTCGTAGGCCTCCGCGGCCCCATCAGGATCCGCTGCGGCACCGTCGGGAACCTGCAGCGACGCCGGCTGCAGGCCCAGCGGTCCGATGAGGACACGTTCGAGCACCGCCCGATACGACTGCGGATGGCCAGGTGGTAGACCGACGTACTCATCGAGGGCGAACCACCTCGCCCCAGATGCGTCGAGGCCGGCGTCGACGAATCGTGCCAGCGCGCGGTACACCGGCTCGGGCGACGACCCGGTCGCCACTCCGATCACCGCATCGGGTTTGCCCTGAATCAACGCCGCGATCCGCGCCGCGACTCGTCGGCCCGCCATCTCGGCATTAGGGCAGATCTCGATGGCCAGCGTCACGCCGCCTTCGACCGCTTGGCCAGCACCCGGGCGATGTCGGGATTGGAATCGACGTAGCGAGATAGCAGTTCGCGCGCGACACTCACCGAATCCACCAGCGGGTGCAACGCGAACGCCTTGAGGGCGTCGGTGCTCGATCCGGTCATCGCCGCACTGATCGTCAGCCGTTCAACGGCCTTCACCTGCTGCATCAAACCGAGCTGATGCAGATCCGGCTGAGTCTCCAACGTCAGCGGATGCACACCGTTGGCATCGACCATCGTCGATACCTCGACCACCGCATCGGCGGGCAATCCTTGGATCGTGCCGCGGTTGCGTACGTTGAGGATCATCGTGCGCCGCTCGTTGCGGCTGATTGCCGCCATCACCCCGAGGGCTACGCCGGCGTAGCCAAGATGTGCCGGGTCGGTCTCGCGATCCCGTTCGATGGCTGGGGCCCCCTGGACCCCACCCTTGGCCTCGGCCATGTAGCTGGCACCACGCTCATCGACCGCGGCGGTCCACAGCTTGGCCGCGTGCTCGGGTTGCGCGGCGGCCTCACCGAAGAACCGGCCCTGGGTCTCCAGAAGGAAGTCACCACGGGTCTGCGGAGATTCGAGGATGCGTCGGACGGCGTCACGGTTGTAGTAGTAGTAGTAGAGGTACTCGTTGGGAATGACTTGCAGCGCGCGGATCCAGTCGACCCCGAAGACCTGCGCCTCCTCCATCCGCTTGAGCCTCGGCTCGTCGGCGAGAAGGTCCGGGAGTACGTCGTGGCCGTCGACGAGCACCCGGCGCATCCAGCCGAGGTGATTGAGACCGACGTAGTCCATGTGTATCCGGGTGTGGTCGTAACCGAGCGCTCCGGCCACTCTTCGGCCCAAACCGGATGGGGTATCGCAGATTCCGAGTGCCCGGTCCCCCAGCACGCTCTGTAGGGCTTCGGTGATGATGCCAGCGGGATTGGTGAAGTTCAGGAAGTAGGCATCGGGGGCGACCTTGCGAATCGTGTGGGCGACGTCGAGCATCACCGGCACGGTTCGCAGCGCATAGGCGATACCGCCGGGCCCCGTCGTCTCCTGCCCAATCACGTTGAGATCCAACGCAACGTGTTCATCACAGCACCGTTGTTCGACGCCACCCACCCGCACGGCGGCGAAGACGAAGTCCGCACCCTCCAACGCAGGCTCCAGCTCGGTATGGATTCGCACGGTCGGCACGTCGGTGAATCCGACGGCGAGTTGCTCGAGGATGGCGGTGATCGTGGCCAGCCGACCCTCGTCGACGTCGTAGAGGGCTACCTCGGTCACCCTTGGCGACCCCTCGTCGCGAATCAGCGCTTGCCACACATACGGGGTGCGGAATCCGCCCCCGCCGAGGATCGTGAGCTTCATGCAACGATGACCTTTCTGCCGGCCTCCCGGCGATGAACGAGTTCGTCTTCGGACGTGCCAGCCGTCGTGATGAGCACGTCGACATCGTCGAGCGAGCACAGGCGCAGAGCGCCCGAGCCTGGGAATTTCAGTTCACTGGCCAGCAGCACGATGCTCTGGGAGGCTGCGATGAGAGCCTGCTTGATCGGCGCCTCGACGGCCATGTTGTCCAGCACCCGGCCTCCGCGAACTCCGGTGCAGCTCAAGAACATCCTGTCGGCGCTGAGCTGGCCGATGACCTGCTCGGCGAGCGGGCCGACGAGCGACTGTTGATTCCGTCGTAACACCCCGCCCAGCAGCACGAGTTCGACGGCGTCGTCGCCGCGAACCTCGTCGAGGACCGCCAGGTTCGACGTGATGATGGTGACCGGGCGTCCCCGCAGCTCCCGAGCGACCAGCGGAGTCGTCGACCCGATGTCGAGCACCACGACGTCACCGTCGGACACCAAGCGAGCTGCCTCGATCGCCATCCTCTGGCGTAGCTCGAGATCGCCACGGGCGTCGGAGGTGAAGGGGTCCTCCACCGCGCCCGAATCGGTGATGGTGGCCCGGCTTCCCTGCGTCAGCATGGCTCCGCCGTAGAGCCGCTCGAGCTGACCTCCCTTGGCCAGGATGTCCAGGTCGCGACGAATGGTGGACTCACTGACCCCCAGGGACTCGGCGAGCTGCACCACCGACTGCCCACCACCGGCCAGCGCAGCCAGGATGCGCTCGTGACGTCGGGCAAGGAACATGCGGGCAATGTTACCCACCGGGTGACTGACTTTGCGCGATGTTGAACGACTTTTAACAAAATTCGGCGAAATAACCCGCGAGAGACGTCGAAGCAACATAATCGTCACGCAAGACAGTCACGCTAGCCGTGCAAACACGTCAAACTCTGTCAAAGCTGTGGAGGTGCCCACGAGTGACCGATCGTGAAATCGACGTGCTGATCGCGGGCCAGGTGTACAGCGACCTGGTATTCACCGGCGTTCAGGCACCCGCCCCAGGAGCCGAGGTCTACGCCCACGGCTTCGCGATCTCGCCTGGCGGCGCCGCCAACCGCGCGGTCGCGGCCGCCCGACTCGGTGCGCACACCGCGCTCGTCACCGAGTTGGGCGATGACCCCATCGGCTGCATCGTCGCGCACATGCTGCGCGAGGAGGCGAACATGGATCTGCGCTTCGCCGTTCAGCACAGGGGATATCAGAACCCCATCTCGGTGGCGATCACCGACGGGCACGATCGATCCTTCGTGACCTACGAACAGCAGCCCCCGCACCTCCCGTCCTGGCCGGAGTCGACGCCGGTCCGCGTCGCCCACGTGGGTCTGGGCCGCGGTCCCGTCCACGCCGAGGCCGCGCGGCTGCGTGCGCGGGGCACCATCCTGGTGAGCGGCGTCGGCTGGGACCCGTCGGGCCAGTGGTCGGAGGCCGTGCTCGACCAGCTCGACGACGTGGACGTCCTCATCGTCAACGATGTCGAGGCGCTCGGCTACACCCGTGCGGAGAACGTCGATGCCGCACTGGAGGTCCTCGCCGAACGGGTCGACCTCGCGGTCATCACGCTGGGGTCCGGCGGCGCGATGGCGGCGCAGGGACCGCTCCGGCTGCGCGTCCCCGCCATCGCCGTACGCGCGGTCGACCCGACCGGAGCGGGAGACGCCTTCACCGCCGCGTTCATGGCCGCCACCGCATGGGACTGGGAGATCTCCCAGCGCCTTCGGCTGGCGAGCATCAGCGCTACCTGTTCGGTGCGCGGCGCCGGTGGTGCGCGCAGCGCACCCCGTCCCGCCGACATCGCCGACCTGCTCTCCGAGCAGCGAAGTGACCCGGAGTGGGAGTCCGTCCGACAGTGGGCCGAACGACACCGCACGTCCGTCATCCCTGCAACCAGAGGAGCTCTCACCTCATGACCAGAACCCGACTGCATCGACTCGGCGGAGCGTTGGCCGCAACCATCACCCTTCTGACGGCGAGCGCGTGCGCGCCGGGTCCGTCGGGTGACAGCGCCCCGGCAACTCCCACCAACGCGGTGTCCAAGGACATCTCGTCGGCCGGGCCGGTCACGTTGAACGTGTGGGACCAAAACACCGATGGCGGAATCGCCAAGGCGCAGGAAGATCTCAACGCCCAGTTCCACCAGAAGTACCCCAACGTCACGATCAACCGCACCGTCGAATCGTTCAGCGACCTCAAGACGACCCTGAAGCTGGCGCTGTCCAGCAACACTCCCCCAGACGTCGTACAAGCCAACCAGGGCTACCCCGACATGGGCGCGTTCGTCTCGGCAGGAATGTTGCGCCCGATGAATGACTACGCCAAGCTCTACGGCTGGGACGGTTACTACCCCCAGGGCCTGCTCAAGCAGAACAGCTTCAGCCACGACGGCAAGACCTGGCAGGGCGACACGCTGTTCGGCGTCTCCCAGACCGGCGAGGTCGTGGGCATCTACTACAACCGCCAGAAGCTGGCGTCGCTCGGCTTGTCCGCGCCCACCACGCTGGGCGAACTGGAATCGGCCATGGGTGCCGCCAAGGCCAAGGGGATTCTGCCGATGGCATTCGGCAATCTCGACAAGTCGCCAGGCATCCACTTGTTCGGAGTCGTCCAAGCCGCACTAGCAGGCGCACCCGCGGTCCAGAATCTCGTCAGCGGCCAGGGCGGCGCGTGGACCGATCCGGCCTCGCTGAAGGCCGCCCAGCAGATCGCCGAATGGTCCACCAAGGGCTATCTGACTCCGGGAACCAACGGCGTCTCCCGTGACGACGCCATCGCCGGATTCGGAAAGGGAGACGCGCTGTTCACCCTCACCGGAACCTGGATGCAGCAACCCCTGAACGACGCCCTGGGTGACGGCGTCGGCTTCACCACACTGACGTCCGTGGACGGCAAGCCGGCCACCACCGGCGGACAGGGCCTGGCCTGGGCGATCACGTCGAAGTCGGCCCATCCCGATGTCGCCGCCGCCTACATCGACTTCATCACCAACGCGAAAGCCGCGCAGTTGCTGGTGGATTCCGGCAATCTGCCGACGGTGCTTCCGGCGGGCTACGAGCCGAAGGCAGGCACGTTGGCCGGTGACATCGCCACCCAGTACCGGGATGTCCAGGCGGCCGACGGCGTAGTCCCCTATCTCGACTACACCACGCCGACCTTCTATGACACCCTCACCGCGGGAATGCAGGAACTGCTTGGCGGGCAGTCTGATCCGCAGCAGTTCGTCGAGGCGCTGCAAACCGACTACGCCGCCTTCCTCAAGAACCAGAAATGACCGTGACGCTGCGCCCACCACGACGAACGGCGGCGCCGGACGGTTCCGGCGCCGCCCCCGATGACCGGCTCTGTCCGCCACCGCGGGCGCGCCGTCATCGGGCTCGCGGAATGTTACGCGGCTATCTCTACGTGATGCCGGCATTCCTGGTCTTCGCGGCGTTCCTCGGCGCCCCGCTGGTTCAGACCGTTCAGTACTCGTTCTACGACTGGAATGGCATCGGCACGGCGACCGTCGCCGGAATCTCCAACTACCTCAGCGTGTTCGACGACGAGCAGCTGCGTGGGTCATTCCTGCACGCCGGTGTTCTGATGCTGTTCTACGCGGTGGTGCCCGTGACCATTGCCCTGTTGCTCAGCGCAGTCATCTCCCGGGCACACGCGATGCGGTCGATGTCGTTCTTTCGCACGGCGCTCTTCCTGCCGCAGGTGATCACCACGGTCGTGATCGGTACGGTTTGGATCTCCGTCTACTCCCAGGACGGCTTGCTCAACCAGACACTGCGCGCTGTCGGACTGGGCTCGCTGGCGCGAGTGTGGCTGGGCGACCACACCTTTGCTCTGATCGCCATCGGACTGATCGGCACGTGGCTCAACATCGGACTGTGCCTGGTGCTGTTCCTGTCCGGGATCGGAAACATCGCACCGGAGCTGTTCGAGGCCGCCCGCCTCGACGGCGCCGGGCGGGTCCGTGAATTCATCGCCATCACGCTGCCGTCCCTGCGCGGTCAGATCGCGGTGGCGCTGACCCTGACCGTGGTGTCGGCGTTGAAGACCTTCGACCTGGTCTACATAACCACCCGCGGCGGGCCAGGAACCGCCACCACCGTACCGGCGTTCGAGGCCTACAACCGGGCCTTCAATACCGGGCAGGTGGGTCTGGCCTCCGCCATCGCGGTGGTGCTAACCGTGTCGATCGTCGCACTGACGTTCCTGATCAGCCGGATCACCCCGAGGGAAGCCGAATGAACCTGAGTCGAACCGAGAAGACGGTCAATCAGATCATCCTCGCCGTGTTCGCCGTGTTCGCCATCGTCCCGTTGCTGGGTGTCGTGTTGTCCTCGATCACCCCGGCCAAGCAGAACACCGGTGGATTCAACATCCCGACCAGCATCGACCTGCACAACTACGGTGCGGCGTGGAACCGCGGGAACTTCAGTAGCTATCTGCTATCCAGCGTCGTGGTGACCACCGCCGTCGTGCTACTGACCGTGACGCTGGCGACGTTGGCCGGCTACGCGTTCGCCCGGATGAGGTTCCCTGGCTCCTCGCTACTGTTCTACGCATTGCTCCTCGGCCTGACGTTGCCGGCCGAAGCCTTCATCATCCCGCTGTACTTCAACCTGCGAACCATCGGACTCACCGACACCTACTGGGCCCTGATTCTGCCGCAGACCGCTCAGTCGCTGGGATTCGCGGTGTTCTGGATGCGCAACCAGTTTCGCGCCTTCCCTGGTGAGATCATCGAGGCCGCCCGGCTGGACGGATCGAGTGACTTTCAATTGCTTTGGCGCATCGTCGTCCCGCCGAGCCTGGCGCCCATGATGACCATGGCCGTCATCATCACGATGTGGACGTGGAACGAATTCCTCCTGCCGCTGGTCCTCGTAGTCTCCGACAACCGACGTACCGCACCCCTCGGCCTGGCGCTGTTCCAAGGCCAACACCTCACCGACTACTCGCTGTTGGCCGCCGCCGGCGTGATGGTCGCGCTGCCGATCGCAGTGCTGTTCTTCGCACTTCAGAAGCGATTCATCAACGGAATGGTCGGTGGCATCTCGTCCCGCTGATACCGCCCCCGTCCGCGCACCCCCTCGATCACAGGAGTACATCCCATGGCCATCATTCGATTCGACAAGGCCCAGCGCTGGTACCCCAAGTCTCCTGCGCCGGCCGTGGCCGGCATCGACCTGGAGATTGCCGACGGTGAATTCATGGTGCTCGTCGGACCTTCGGGCTGCGGCAAGTCCACCACTCTGCGAATGCTGGCCGGGCTGGAGGAGGTGACCGCCGGTTCGATACACCTAGACGGCCGCGATGTCACGAATGTCGCCCCCAAGGACCGGGACATCGCGATGGTGTTCCAGAACTACGCGCTGTACCCACACATGACCGTCGCGGGAAACATGGAGTTCTGCCTCAAGAACACCGGCCTGCCCAAGCACGAGCGTGCACGTCGGATCACGCAGGCCGCCAAGACCCTTGGCCTCACCGACTACCTCGATCGCAAACCCAAGGCGCTGTCGGGTGGGCAGCGCCAGCGGGTCGCGATGGGCCGCGCGATCGTCCGCAACCCACAGGTGTTCTGCATGGATGAGCCGCTGTCGAACCTCGATGCCAAGATGCGCGTGCAGACCCGTACCGACATCGCCAAGCTTCAGCGTGACCTCGGTGTCACCACCGTCTACGTCACCCACGACCAGACCGAGGCCATGACGATGGGTGATCGCGTCGCGGTGATGAAAGACGGTGAACTGCAACAGGTCGGTGCCCCGATGGAGCTCTATGGCCAACCGGCCAACGTCTTCGTCGCCGGGTTCATCGGATCACCGGCGATGAAGTTCCTCGACGGTGTTCTCGGCGACGCAGGAGTCACCGCGGCGGGGCACACCATGGCCGTGGACCGCAATGGGGCGATGAACGGGCCGGTCATCGTCGGCGTGCGGCCCGAAGGATGGCGTCTGACGCAGGCCGGTGCCGGCATCCCCGTGGCAGTCGCGATGGTCGAGACGCTGGGTGCGGACGCCTACCTCTACGGCACCGCCAGTCCCGTCGGCAACGACGTCATCGTCCGCACCAGCGGCCGCGACCGGATCCGCATGGGTGACACCGTGCACGTCACCGCCGATCCCCACGCCATCCACCTCTTCGACCAGGCCACCGGCGATCGGATCGGCTAGGTCCGCACGCCAAGCCCGGCCCGACCGACCCCTGCCCCCTGCACCGCACCGGCTGACACGACGACATCGCCGAGGTGACGACCTCGGTTCGCCTACAACGCGAGGGCGCGGGGCGGCCCGGCGAGACTCGCCTTGGCGGTGACGGCCATCGGGTCCAGTATCTCGATCTCGCCGGCTTCGACTCCATCGAGCGCCAACCGGACGAGATCGGCGGGGTCCATCACGGCGCCGTCTGGGAATTCGATGCCGCGACTCTGCGCGAAGTCGAAGAGCGTCTGCGTGCCGATCAGCCCGGGCACGAGCGCGACCACCTGGGTTCCCTGCGGAGCCAGTTCGATTCGCACGCCGTTCGTCAGACCCCACTGCGCCGACTTCGCGGCCGCGTAGGCCGTATTCCCATCGACGGTGTTCCACGCCACCGCAGACAACACATTGAGGATGGCTCCCCCGCCGTTGCGTGCAAGGATCGGCGCGAACGCCCGGATCATCGCAAGGGTGCCGTAGTAGTTCGAATCCATCGTCGACCGGATTCCGGCCATGTCTCCGGTCACGAGGTTGCCACCCGCGGTGTCTGCGGCGTTGTTGACCAGCAAGTCCACGTCGGTGGCCAATGCCGCGACTGCGTCGACCGACGATGGGTCGGTGATGTCGAGACGGATGACCTCCGCGCCGGGAACGCTCACCGACTCGGGACGACGCGCCGTGGCATAGACCTTGGCTCCGCGTCTTAACAGTTCTTCGGCGAAGTGAAGGCCGATCCCCCGATTCGATCCGGTTACCAGGGCGGTGGCGCCATGTAACTTCATCTGACCCTTGGCCTTTCGTGACTAAACTCAACATGACCGATTGGTCACCTTCTCCATCGAGACTGGCACGAGATGACCGAGTGGTCAACTTGGTAATCTCACTGCCGTGTCCACCACCGCCCGACCAGCTCGCGCGGACGCGGCACGCAACCGCGCCGCGCTGTTGGCCGCGGCCGAAGACGAGTTCGCCGAACATGGCCTTTCGGCGTCGGTGGCCGACATCGCTCGCCGAGCCGGGGTAGCGAAGGGCACGGTGTTTCGACACTTCCCGACGAAGGAAGATCTGATCGCCTCGATCGTCTGCGAACACATCACGGTGCTTGCAGAGGCCGCACGAAGGCTCGCCGACTCGACGGACGCCGGCGCAGCGCTGCTGGAATTCCTGACCATCGCCGCTGACCAACGCCAACGGCACGACCTGACGTTCCTGCAGTCGGCCAGCACTGGCCACCCCAGCGTCACCGCGGTTGGCGAGGCACTGCACGAGCACCTCGAGACGTTGGTCGATCGAGCGCGCGCGTCGGGAGCCATCCGAACCGACATCACCGAGGCCGACGTGTTCCTGATGATGTGTGCGCCGATTCACATCGTCGGAAACCTCACGGCCCCAGCGCCGTTGCTCTGGCAGCGATATCTGGCGATCATCTTCGATGGGTTACGTTCTGACGGCGCGCATCCACTGCCGCAGCCAGCTCCCGCCGTTCGTTGAACGATGTCCCGACATGCTTCGAGTAGCTCTAGACGTGGGGCGACCGAGTGCGAATGTCTGGCGTCATCCGAGTCCGGTCTGGCGCTTCGGTCACCAGCGATCCATCAACCCCGCCACCTGTAGGCCATAGAGAACTGCCACCGTCAGGAAGACCGCGAACAAGGTTCCGACCGCGATCATCACCCCGATCGTCATCGGCCCGAATCGTCGTGTCGGCGGTGGGTCCTGGTTCGCCGACGCTGACAGCGATCCGGAACTTGGCGGGGTGTCGCCCGGTCGGACGCCTCCACCGTTGGTGAGGCCGGTGGTGTCGCGGGGATCGGGATCCGGAGGAAGTGCGGTCACGCGCTCAGCACGATCATGGTTGGCAGTCGTCGATTCATCGCATCACACATCCCCATGCCTGCGTGTCTCAAACATTCGTGGCGACCACCCCGCGGCCTTAGCGTGAAGGCCATGGATTGGGAGTTCGAGGCCGAGGTGTTCCAGTGGCGTGGCCCAGCCCCGTACTTCTTCGTCACGGCGCCCACGCACGTCGACGACTTCCTGCACGCTCATCACGGCGAGTTGACCTACGGCTGGGGTGTCATCCCCGCGGTGGTGCGCGTCGGCGACACCGAGGTGACGACGTCGCTGATCCCGAAGGACGGCGGGTACCTGATACCGCTGAAGGCGGCGCTCCGCCGTGCCGAGGGTATCGACGATGGCGACGACGTGCGGATACGGCTGCAGGTCGGCCAACGAGACGTCGAGCCCGAAGCTACGGCGATGAGCACGTTCGTCATCGATGCGCGGGTGGCCGTCGACCTGGCCGCTAGCGGAGCAGTCGTTCCAGCCGGGCACAGCCTGACGGCTCCCACGCTGTTGCGCTCGCAAGTTTTGGCCCTCGTGTACGAATCAGTGCACAGCGGCGAACTCTCCGAGCGGGCCGGCCGGAAGATCCTCGACGACGTTCGCGGGCTGCGCATCCGGTTCCTCGGCGACCGATCGCTGGAGGACCATGCTTGGCGCTTGGCCACCAAGCTGAACTGGCCGGACATCCATCGAGCGGAGTACATCGCACTGACCCAACTGCAAGCCGACGCACTGGTTGCCTTCGACGACGAACTCGCCTCTGCGGCACGTGCATTCGTCAAGACCGCCTACCCCGCCGACATCCTGCGGGCGTAGCCGGACTCGTCAACGGACGAGCCGGAAGAACCCCCGTACCTGCTCGACGAGTGACTCCGGCTGTTCCAGCGCCGCGAAGTGACCGCCGCGCGGCATCTCCTCGAACCACCGCAGGTCGGTGAACCGCAGCTCTGCCTCTCGTCGCGACGGGCGGGTGATGTCGCGGGGGTAGATCGACAGCCCGGACGGTGCGGTGACCTGGTCCCGGAAGCTGCCGAAGCTCTCCCAATAGAGACGCGCCGAGGAGGCGGCCGACGCGGTGAACCAGTACACCGAGATCTCGTCGAGGATCTTCTGTCGAGACACCGCGTCCTCGGGCTGCCCGTCGTTGTCGGTCCAGGCCCAGAATTTCTCGGCGATCCACGCCGCCTGCCCCGCCGGGGAGTCGGTGAGGCCGTAGCCGAGCGTCTGTGGCCGGGTCGCCTGTTGCCCCGAGTAGCCCCGGCCGGTGCGCTGAAATTCTCTCTCGGCCTCGAGGTTCGCCAACTCCGCTGGCGTCGGGTCGTCGAAGGCACCCACCGCCACCGAGCCCATGTTCAGGTGGACACCGGCAACGCGCTCGGGCGCCACCTCCCCCAGCGCACCGGACACCGCCGAACCCCAATCACCGCCCTGCGCGCCGTATCGCGAGTAACCGAGGGACACCATCAGCGAGTCCCAGGCACGCGCGATGCGATGGATGCCCCATCCCGGCGTCGACGGCTTGTCGCTCCAGCCGTACCCGGGCAACGACGGCACCACGACGTGGAATGCGTCCGCCGGGTCGCCACCGTGCGCCCGGGGGTCGGTCAGCGGCCCGAGAACCTCCAGGAACTCGAGCACCGAACCGGGCCATCCGTGCGTGAGCACCAGCGGGAACGCGTTGCGCTCCGGTGAGCGGACGTGCAGGAAGTGAATGCCAAGCCCGTCGACCGTTTCTCGATACTGCGGAAAGGCGTTGAGCCGCTTGGCGAATCCGAAGTCGTAGTCCTCTGCCCAGCTGCGGCAAAGTTCCTGCGCATAGGCCAAGGGCAATCCCTGGGACCAGTCGTCCACCGGTTCGGGTTCGGGCCACCGCGTCCGGCGCAACCGCTCACGCAGATCCGCGATCTCGGCCTCGGTGATGCTGACCTCGAACGGCTCGGCAGCCATCGTGGATCTCCCTTCGTGCATGCTGGGCGTCGGTGGGACCGTACGGTGGGGCGGATACCCGAAAGCCACGCCGTGTCCAACACAATGGCCGTGGTGTGAGGAACGATCCCGGCCGGACGCTTCTCAGCCGTTGGGCGGATGCCCACCGGGACGGCTTCCACCGGGTCCCGGTCCGGGACCGGGGCGTCCCGGTCCCGGACCGGCCGCCGGATTTGGCGGTGAGAACACCATCGGCGGCGGCGGACCTATCCGCCGCGGCGGGTTCACTCCGGGGCCGGCCGGTCCGGACGACGTCGATGATCCGCCGCGCTGCTGCGGTGCCGTGGTGGACGGCAGCGAAGGTGCTTGCGCGGCGGCCGAATCCGGTTCCGGCGTGCTCGTCACCGGCGTCTGGTGGCCGGGGGTGACGGTGATGCTGGCGACGGGTATGGGCGCGGTCGAGGACGGCAGGACCGACGGCGGTTGCGGGACAACGGAGCTCGTCGTCGATGCGGGCCCGTCGTCGATCCTGCTCATCTCCGCCGGGTCGGCCGGCAGGAGGCGCATGTGCACGGCCGCGGCCGCGCTCGCGCTGATGCCACCCGCGACGAGGATCACCCAGGTCGCAGCGACGAGATATGGCCGTTGGCGACGCCGCCCGTACTGCTCGGCCTCCGCATCACTCGTCTCCGCGGATCCGACCACCTCGAGGCCGGAGGTCTCCTCGATTCCGGTGTTGGAGGCAACCGTCGGAAGTGGTCGAGCCATCGTGAGTTCGCTGAGGACGCCGAGGCAGCGCGCGGCGTAGGCCTGGACCTCCGAACGCGTATCGAGTCGACGGCCGGGTTGAAGCACCACCACCATCGAGTGCGCCATCCGTACGAAGACGTCTGCGAGCACGTCGATCTCGTCGTCGCGTAGCGCACCTCCTGCCAGCTGGCGAAGCCGCTCGGCGACCAACGGCACGACGGTGTGCATGACAGACTGGGGACCGTCCGCGTTCAGGGTGAGGAGCACTTCGGGTTCGGCTTCCAGAACCGTCAGTACCAACGGATGATTGCGCACCGACCACACGACGTCGCCGAACGCGCGCGTCACACTTGCCTCGAGCGTGTCACCGAGGACGGCGTCGTAGAAGGCCGCATCTAGGACGTCCGTCAACTCGCGCAACACGACGGCCTGCAGCAGCTCGCCGCGGCTGGCCCAGCGACGATAGACGGTCATGTGGGAGACACCCGCGCGCTTGCCGACGGCGTCCATGGTGGTCCGCTTGGGACCGGCCTTGGCCAGAACGTGCGACGCGGCGTCAAGGATCTTCGCACCGGTGGCGTCCAGCTCGTGCGCACCCACAGCGGCTACCTTTCGTCACTCACAACGTCGGGCCCCACCAGCGCTGTCACGTTCACGTTCGTCAACATCGGGCGCGCGGCCAAGAACCGGCGCACCGCACATTCCATGCTAGAGCCGCCAAACCGGCTACGGGTCGAGTCCTTCACGGCGGCGTAAGCCCTCGGCTGCCGAGATGAGGTCGTGCAGCGATTCGTGGGACAGACCCACCACTCTCGATGCCAGCCGACGGACACCCGTGTCGCGCAGGCTGGCCAGGAGCGCGAGTTCCTTGGACAGCTTTGCGTAGTACTGATCGTCGGTGAAGTACCGGACGTCGACGCGGAAGAACTCGGCGAGTGCCGCCATCGTGGTTGCGGACGGATTGGTCCGCCGGCCCAGCCGCAGCTGCGACATGTACGGCGCCGATACCTTCACCCCGTAGCTCTGCAGTGCCGTCACGACCTCTGCCGACGTATGCGGTGGACCGCCAGGCGGATGGACCGTATCGAACAGTCGATTCAACCTGTCCGCGAACACGCTGCCGGTCAGCTCGTCTGACATTCGTTCTCTCCTCGTCCTGATGGCGATCAACCGGCTCGCAGGACGTATCCGCGTCCGCGGACGGTGTGGATCATGGGGCTGCCTCCACCGTCGATCTTCTTGCGGAGGTAGCCGATGAAGAGCTCGACGATGTTCGGACTGCGATCGAAGTCGCATTGCCAGATCTCGCGCAAGATCGACCTCTTCGCGACGATCCGGCCCGGATTGCGCATCAGCAAGCTCAGGAGCTTGAACTCAGTGACCGTGAGCTCGATCGGCACGTCCGCGCGACGGACCTCGTGACTGTAGACGTCGAGCGTCAGATCGCCGACGACGAGGCGCCCACGGTTGGGGTCACGAGTAAGTCCACTGCGTTTTACCAGGCCGCGCACCCTGAGCGCGACCTCCTGGAGGCTGAACGGCTTGGTGATGCAATCGTCGCCCCCTTGGGCCAGACCTGCGACGCGTTCCTCGAGGCTGCCGCCGTTGGTAAGCAAGATCACCGGCAGGTCGGGGACGAGTGCCCGCAGGGTGTGCATCACGGTCAATCCATCGCTGTCGGGTAGCGCAACGTCCACGATGACTATGTCGGGGGATTGGTGACGAGCACGCCTTTCCGCGTCGGTGCCCGTGGCCGCGGTATGCACCTGCCAGCCATCTTGCCGAAGCGCCTCGGTCAGCGACGCGCCAAGGACCGGATCTCCTTCCACGACGAGCACGTCGATGGGTTGACCGTCGGCCCGTAGCAACTCCCTGGAGTGACTACTTCCGTACTCGAAAGGGACGGTGGCGCCCGTCCCAGCAGTCGCAGGCCACCCACCGCGATCCCGCGGCTCTCGGGTCGCCGGGTTACACGCGTCGATCCGGCAACGAGCGGCGTCGCGCACTGCGCCCGTCGTCGATGCACGCGTCACGACTGAACCTGCACTGCCTGGAACGGGCCGACCATGGGAGAGAAGATAGCATGTTAGGAATCAGACCTCTGCGTAACAAAGGTCGTTTGAACTGCGTGTTCGCACATACTTTTCTGTGTTTTGGCACAGCTTCGCGAGCCGGATGCCGACTCGCGGCGCCGGTGCGCGGGAGCGCATCACGAAACCGCACCTGCCGACAGCCGGACCGGCAGGACCCGGTTTCGCCGCAGGTGCGTTCTCTGCTGTCTGCTCCGCGATCGGCCGAAGCGAACTTCGAGCTCTGATCTCACCCGTCCCGACCAGCCGGCGGCCGTGGGATCTCCAGCAACCGACCACCGGAACACCGGACAGGTCGGGTGCGGCGGCGACGCACTCGTGCGCCGGCATTCCTGCCCGCGTGAGCGTGACGGCAGCCTGCGGCGAACGACGGTCCGCCGAACGCGCTTGGCGACACGCCGTACGGGGCATGTGGCATTCGTGCCCGAGGGTGACACCGTCTACGCGCTGGCTCGCCGTCTCGACGCAGCGCTGCGCGATCGTGTCCTGACCCGAGGCGAGCTCCGTGTGCCTGCGCACGCCACCGACGACCTCACCGGGCGAACCATCCAGGCACACGCGACCCACGGCAAGCACCTGCTCACGCGACTGTCCGGCGATCTCACGCTGCACACCCACTTGCGCATGTCGGGCTCGTGGACGGTGTCGAACACCGGACGCTGGCTGCCGCGCACCGTGATGCCCGACGTGCGGGTGGTGCTTCGCACCGACGGCCCGGCGGCCTACGGAGTGTCGCTGCCCGTGGTCGACTTGGTACCCACCAGCAGGGAAGTCGAGGTCATCGGCCATCTCGGCCCCGATCCCCTCCGCAAGGACTGGGACGCCGCCGAGGCCGCGAGCCGGCTGCGAGCCGATCCCGACAGGCCACTCGTCGCTGCGCTCCTCGATCAGCGTTGCGTCGCAGGGTTTGGCAACCTGTGGGCCAACGAGCTGTGCTTCCTGCGGGGCCACAGTCCGTGGACGCCCGTAAGCGACGTCGACGTGGTCGCGCTGCTCGACCTCGGCGCCCGGGCGCTTCGTCACTCGGCCACCGTTGCGGGTGCGATGCAGGTGACCACGGGCCACCGGCGCAAGGGCGACCGCCACTGGGTGGCGGGCCGAGCGGGTCGACCGTGCCTGCGATGCGGAACGGCGGTGCGCGTCATCGACGAGATTCCGAACGACCCGGAGCGGCGCCGGACGTGGTGGTGCCCTGCCTGTCAGCCAGGTCCCACGTGAAATCGGCGGCACCGGGTAGCGACCCCTCGTGGGAGTGGTCGACACGCGGGCGAGACGCGTCGCCTCTAGATTTGACGTCACGAGCGCGTCGACAGGAGCAGGCCATGACCATTCAAGCCCGTGCCACCTACCGGACGATGGCCGAGGGGACGGCGCAGGACTACGCCTTGATCGGCCGCGCAGAGGAGGCCAACGAGGCCGGGTTGGTGACCCGCGTCCTGGGTCTGGTCGAGGCCCTCGCCGACGGGGAGCAGGCCTACCCCATCAGCCGACTGGACCATTCCCTGCAGTCGGCGACCCGGGCATTCGAGGACCACCGTCCCGACGAGTACGTCGTCGCAGCACTGTTGCACGACATCGGCCACACCTACGCCCCACATGCCCACGGGGCGTTCGCCGCGGCCGTCATCGCGCCCTACGTGTCCGAACGAGTGGCCTGGATCGTCAAGGTGCACCCCGAATTCCAGCAGTACTACTACGCACCGCACATGGGTGGGGTCCGCGACGCACGCGAGAGGTACCGCGGCCACCAGTGGTTCGACGACTGCGTGGAGTTCTGCGAGAAGTACGACCAGAACTGCTTCGATGCTCGATTCGAGCACCGTCCGCTCGACTTCTTCCGGCCGATCGTCGAGCAGGTCTTCGCCCGCGAACCGTGGACTGCGACGCACTGACCGTCTGCACCTCATCGTCCCCGACCAAAGGCGCACCGTAAGAAGCGCTGAATCGGGTTGCAGCCGTTCGACTTTCGCGCCCTGACCGTCGGCTCGGCCAGCACGGCGCCAATTCCCGGCCGGACCATCGCATTTCGTGCGTGTAAAGAGTTCGGCGAAATGCGCGCATTCCGTTGCGCCACGTTGCCTGTGAATCTACTGTTCCGCAGTAAGCGATCCGTTAAGTGCATCTTAGCGAAACGAGGCACGTGTTTTCTGAACCGACGGTGGCCGTCACCGACGTCGACGTTGCGGCGCGAGCAATGCTCGGGACTCGTCTCCGAGCAGCCCGCGAGCGCGCCCGACTGTCCACGCGCGACGTCGCCGCCCGCGCGGCGGTGAGCGCAGGGTTCATCAGCCAATTGGAGAACGGCAAGTGTGGCGTCTCCGTCGGAGTGCTCAAGCGCATCTCCGCGGCCGTCGGCATCTCGGTGGCCGACCTGCTCGCCGACGAAGCACCCGTCGCACGGCCCGTGCTGCGGGCCGCGGAGAGACCCGTCTTCTCCAGCGACGGCGGACTGCAGAAGCTTCTGCTCTCCCGCCCGCCGATCCACCAACTCGAGGTGTACGAGGGCACATTCGAGGTGGGGGGTTCGACCGGACCCGAAGCGTACGCCCACGACAACGCGCAAGAACTGTTCTACGTGCTCACCGGCCACATCGAGATCTCGATAGCCTCCGAGACCCTCATCCTCGGACCCCGCGACAGCGTCGAGTATCTCTCGTCGGTTCCCCATCGCGCGGTCAACATCGGAGCCACCCCTGCCCAGGCCATGTGGATCACGTCGCACTTCACCCCGCCGATCGACCCGGATCCGCTGAACGCGCAACCCCCACACCAGATGAAGGACTGACACCCATGACCACTCGCGATCGCCTGCTCATCACCGGCGGCCACGTCTTCACTCCTGCCGGCATCGTCGAAGAACCCGTTCTGATCGACAACGGCATCATCACCACGATCGGCGCGAATGCGCTCACCGCCACCGATGCCGTCGTCATCGACGCGGCCGGCGGCCTGGTCTCCCCTGGCTTCCAGGACAGCCACATCCACCCGTACCACGCTGGTCTCGACATGATTGCCTGCGATCTGACGCCGTACGCGACCGCGGACGGCTACCTCACCCGGATCGCCGAATATGCGCAGGCTCATCCCGAACTGGAGTGGATCAGCGGCGGCGGTTGGTCGATGGACTCCTTCCCCGGCGGGCTGCCGACGGCGGCGGCACTGGACGCCATCGTTCCCGATCGACCGGCGTTCTTCCCCAACCGCGACGGGCACGGCGCCTGGGTCAACTCGAAGGCACTGGAGATCGGCGGTATCGACGATTCGACGCCCGACCCGTTCGACGGCCGGATCGAACGCGACGCCGACGGCCACGCGATCGGGACCCTGCAGGAAGGGGCCATGGGCCTGGTGGCGCGGCACATGCCACTGCCAACGCAGGACGACATGGACGAGGCGCTGCGGATCGCTCAGCGGCAACTGTTCGCGTGGGGTGTGACCGCCTGGCAGGACGCCATCGTCGGCGCCACCAACGACACCCCCGACCCGCTGGACTCCTACCTGCGCGCCACCGCATCCGGCGTGCTCAAGGCGCACGTCGTCGGCGCGCTGTGGTGGGATCGCAACCGCGGGCTCGAACAGATTCCCGAACTCGTCGCCAAGCGTGAGCGCGCGCTCGCCGCCGGATTCGCGGCCACCACGGTCAAGATCATGCAGGACGGTGTCGCCGAGAACTTCACCGCTGGAATGCTCGAACCCTATCTCGACGCCTGCGGCTGCCCCGGGGAGAACATGGGCAAGAGCTTCGTCGACCCGACCTCCCTCAAGGAGATCTCGGTTCAGCTCGACGCCCTTGGCTTTCAGCTGCACTATCACGCGCTCGGAGACCGAGCCGTGCGCGAGTCGCTCGACGCCGTCGAGGCCGCCCGAAAGGCCAACGGAGACAGCGATCGCCGCCATACTCTGGCCCACATCCAGGTGATCCACCCCGACGACGTCCCCCGGTTCGCCGAACTGAAGGTGGTGGCGAACATGCAGCCACTCTGGGCCAGGCACGAAGGCCAGATGGACTTGCTGACGATCCCGTTCCTGGGCACCCGCCGCGCCGCCTGGCAGTACCCGTTCGGTTCACTGCAGCGGGCCGGATCTCTGCTGGCCTCTGGAAGTGACTGGCCGGTGAGTACCGCCAATCCGCTCGAGATCATTCACACCACCGTCAACCGAGCCCCCGTAGGTGCGACCGGACCGTCGGCCCTGCCGTTCCTCGGTGAGCAGGCATTGTCGTTGGCCGACGCACTGATCGCGCACAGCCTCGGTACGGCCTACCTCAACCACGACGAGCACCGCTCGGGCAGCATCGAGATCGGCAAGGCCGGGGACATCGTGATCCTCGACCGGGACATCTTCGCCGCCCCGGTTGCCGAAATCGGTTCGGCCAGCGTCGCTTACACGATCATCGGTGGCGAAGTGGTGTACGACTCGACCTCGACCCTGGTATCGGCATGAGCCTCGTGGACCTCACCGCCGAAGCCACCGCGCCGCAGACGACCGCGGCCGGCTCAGTGGAGCTGCGCTCGCTGACCAAGAACTACGGGTCCGCGGTCGCCGTGGACGGCATCACCCTCACCGTGCAGGCGGGTGAGTTCCTCAGCCTGCTTGGACCGAGTGGGTGCGGCAAGACCACGACGCTTCGTCTGATCGGCGGCTTCGAGTTCCCCGATGACGGCTCCATCCGCATCTCGGGCCGCAACGTCGAGGACCTGCCGCCGCACAAGCGTCCGGTCAACACGGTCTTCCAGGCCTACGCGCTGTTCCCCCACATGAAGGTCGCCGACAACGTCGCCTACGGGCTGCGGCTCTCGGGCGTGCCGAAGTCGGAGATCGCCGATCGCGTGAGCCGGGCCCTGGACATGGTGCGGATGACCGCGTTCGCCAGTCGCAAGCCGGCACAGCTCTCCGGTGGCCAGCAGCAGCGCATCGCCCTGGCCAGGGCTCTGGTCAACCGGCCGGCTGTCCTGCTGCTGGACGAGCCGATGAGCGCCCTGGATCGCAAGCTGCGCGAGGAGATGCAGGTCGAGCTGAAGCTGCTGCAGCAAGAACTCGGCACCACGTTCATCTTCGTCACGCACGACCAGGAGGAAGCGCTCTCGATGAGTGACCGGGTCGCCGTGATGAAGGACGGCCGCATCGAACAGATCGGCACGGCCTCAAGCGTTTACGATGCACCCGAGTCGGCGTTCGTCGCGGGTTTCATCGGCCGGCAGAACTCCTTCGTCGGAACCATCTCGTCGTTCGACAGCGCGGGCACTCGTGTACGGACAGCCGGCCTTTCGCTGTATTCCGCACGCCCGACCAAGGGCAGCCTCCCAGCCGCCGCGGGGGCCGAGGTGACCGCAGCGATCCGACCTGAGTCGGTCGAGGTCACCACCGCGGCCCCGGCGGATGCCCGCGGCACGGCGTCGGACACTCCGGTCAACTCCGTCACCGGCACCCTTCTCGGGGTGTCCGAATTGGGCCACAGCCTGCAGTTGGTCGTCCAGACGCCCAGCGACGCCCAAATCCTGGCCCGTCTGCCCCGTGCCGCCAACCCGCCCACCGAACTCGGATCGCCCGTGACCTGCACGTGGTCGGCGGACACCGTGCGCATCTTCACCTCTTAACCGCCAGCTGCCCTGCCCATCCCGTCCGCCTCGACCCGAAAGTCACGCCATGAATCAGCCGCAGCACCTTCGCGCACTCGTACCCGAATCACTATCCCGCCGAACGTTCCTCGGCGGAACCGCGGCCCTGGGTGCCGCCGCCTTCCTCGCGGCGTGTTCGAAGTCCTCGGGCGGTGGAGGCGGATCGGCGTCCGGCGGACTGAACATCTACACCTGGGGCGAGTACGACGACCCCGCCACGCTGACGGACTTCACCGCGGCCAAGGGGCCCAAGATCACCCTGGACTCCTACGGGTCCAACCCGGAGATGATCGCCAAACTCAGTGCGGCCAAGGGTACGACGGGCTACGACATCTGCGTGCCGACCCACTCGTCGATTCAGCAGATGGCGACCGGAGGGTTGCTGACCGAACTCGATCTGGCCAAGCTGCCGAACATGAAGAACCTCAACCCCAAGGTCGTCAACACCACGTTCGACCCGGGCAACAAGTACAGCGTCTGCAAGGACTGGGGTTCCACGGGCTACGTGTACGACACCACCGTCATCAAGCGCAACCTGACGTCATGGGCCGACTTCCTGGACGCCGCGCAGAAGGAGGCATCGGGAAGCCTGTCGCTGCTGGAGGATCAGGGCGAGGTGGCATTCACGTACTTCTACGCCAACGGAATCGACCCCAATACCACCGATCCCGCTCACATCGCTGCCTACCGCTCCTTCATCCTCGAGAGGATCGCCCCGCACGTGCAGGCCTTCGAATCGTCGACCAATGCCTCCATCTCGTCGTCGGCACGCACGCTGATCCACTGCTGGAACGGCGACGCCCGCCTCGGAATCCTCGCCAACCCCGAGCCCGAAAGGTACAAGTGGGTCTGGCCGTCCGAGGGCGCCAATCTCTGGCAGGACAACTGGGCCATCGTCAAGGGTGCACCGCACGAGGACGCGGCCTACGAGTTCATCAACTACGTGCTCGACCCCACGGTGTCGCTCAAGGAACTCACCTACATCGGCTACAACACCGGCATCGAGGGCATCGAGGCGGCCGCAACGAAGGCCGGGATCAAGCGGCCCGATCTGGTCTTCATCAACGACGACATCATGAAGAAGCTGGTGTACAGCCAGATGACGTCGGCTGACGGCACCATCATCGGCATCTACGACGAGCTCAAGGCGGCGGCAGGCAAGTGACCGCGGTGACCGGACCGGCGGAATCGGCGGTGGGGGCACCCTCCGCGGCGGAGCCGCACCGCCCACGGCGACGGCTGCGGCTGCCCGGCGGGCTGGGCGCCCTGCCGATCAGTGTGTGGATGCTGCTGTTCTTCATCCTGCCCTTCGGCCTGGTCGTCTGGTACAGCTTCGGTTACAAGCCCGGTCTCTACGTCACCCACGCCAACGACGTCCTCTCGCTGGACCGCTACGGCGAAGCCGCCTCACCCGCGTTCTTCGCGATCTTCGTGCGCACCTTGAAGATTGCCATGACGGGTACCGTGCTCTGCCTGGTGATCGCGTTCCCGATGGCCTACTGGATGGCCGTCAAGCTGGCCCCGAAATGGCGCGGCGTGGTCTTGGCCCTGGTGCTCATCCCGTACTGGACCAACTTCTTGGTGCGCACGATCGGGTGGCAGATCTCGCTGAGCCCCGGCGGTTTCATCTCCAAGATCCTGCAGTGGGCGCATGTGACCGATGGCCCCCTGCACGTGCTCTACACCTCGGGTGCGGTTCAGCTCGGCGTGGTCTACAACTACCTGCCGCTGATGATCCTGCCTCTGTACGTGGCGCTCGAGCGACTCGACCCCAAGCTGCTCGAAGCCAGCCGCGATCTAGGTGCCACGGCCTGGAACACACTGTGGCGCATCACCGTTCCGCTGGCCGCTCCCGGAGTGACCGCGGGGCTGCTTCTGGTGTTCGTCCCGTTGATGGGTGACTACATCACCCCAACCGTGCTCGGCGGCGCCAGCGGCAGCATGGTCGGCCAGATGGTGGCCGCCCAGTTCCAGAGTGCGCAGAACTGGGCACTCGGCGCGGCGATGGCGGTGCTGCTCATGCTGGCCATCTTCGGAACCAGTGCCGTAGTTGGCGCCGTGCTCAAGGTGGCCGGTCGCATCGCCACCGCGGTGACGTCACTCGACCTTCCGGCGAAGGAGCCGTCATGACCGGTGCGACAGGGGTGGCAGGCCCGCGCCGACGCCGCAGGCGACGTCCCGCCGACGCATTCTTGAACGTCTGGGGAGTGCTTGGCCTGCTGTTCCTCTTCTTCCCGATCATCGTCATCGTGGTGTTCTCGTTCAACTCCGGGCGCACGCTGCAGACGTTCGAGGGATTCGACATCCAGCCGTACGTCGCGGCGCTGAGCAATCCGTCGATCACCAACTCGATCACCGTCTCGTTGATCACCGCCGCCGGCACCGCCGTCGTCGCCACGCTTCTCGGCACGTCCGCCGGAATCGCCCTCACCCGTCGCCCGGGCTGGTGGGCGCCCGCACTGCTCGTCCTGCTGGGCCTGGTGATGGTGACCCCGGAGATCGTCAGTGCGATCTCACTGCTGCCCTGGTTCGTGACGCTCGGGGTGGACTGGGGATTCACCGGGTTCAACATCGGCCAGGTACGCCTCATCATTGCCAACTCGCTCTTCGCCAGTGCGGTGGTCACATTCATCGTGCGAGCCCGGATGACGGGAATGAACGAGACCCTCGAAGAGGCCGCCGCCGACCTCTATGCGCCGCCCCTGCGGCGGTTCACCGACATCACGCTGCCGCTGATCCGGCCGGCCGTCATCTCGGGGGCACTGCTGGCGTTCACCCTCAGCCTGGACAACACGGTGGTCTCGTCGTTCGTTGCGGTCGCCGGTTCCACTCCATGGCCGGTGTACATCTTCGCGTCGCTGAAGGCGTCACTGCGCCCGGAGATCGCCGCGATGTCCACGCTGATGCTGGTGCTGACCCTCATCGTGCTCGGCATCGCCGCGCTGATCCTGCGCCGGGACCCGTCGGGCACCGGCGGCGGAGCCGCCGGCCTCACCGACGCAATGGTGGGGCGCTGAACGACCGGTTCGAACGGCCCAGGCGCACGGCAGGTCTCAGCGGTGCGGCCGCAGCCCGTGGACGATCTCGTCGACGGTCTCGTCGACGGTCTTGCGGTCGGCACGCACGGCCTGCCCGGTGATCTCCAGATCGGCCCGCGTCACTGCCGCCACCGCTGCGTAGTGCCTCGACCCAGGCGCGCTACCAGAGGTCGCCGACGCGCCAATCGCACACCAGGGGTGTCGAGGCGACCACGCTCAGCGGTGAGTCCTTCGGCACGAGCAGGAAGATCCTGTCGGCGGGGTCGGAGGTATCGATCACTCCCCCTGGCGCATCGGCCTGGGTGGGCCCCTCCCATGGATGCCACCCCCGCCTGACGTAGAACGGAGCGGCACTCTCCACCGCGTTGAGCGCGCCGAGGCAATGCCGTTCGCGGATCAGGGATTCCGCACGGTCCATCACCGCACCACCCAAGCCGCGGCCCTGCTGATCATGGCGTACGGCGACCGCCTCGACGTAACCGGTGTCGAAGGCGTCACCGGCGCAGCGCAGTGTGCGGGCAACGACCGAGGCGTGCGCCAGCAGGTCTCCGTCCTCGATGATCAGCACATGCGTACCGGGGACGCCATGCAGCCAGTCGTGGGTTCGGAACGCGTCACCGAAGGCCGATCGGACCAGCGCCTGCGCGGTATCCAACTGTAGCTGGCTCAGTTCGCCAGGTTCTGCGACGAGCACGTCGATCACCCGCCCAGAATGGCACGCGCACCATCAAGAGCAGTAGCCAGGCCGCGATACGAAGCCAAGCGGCCGTGCCGCACCCATTGCGTCCTCTGCTGCAGGTTCTCTGGCGAAGCATCCCCGGTTCGCGGCTGGCGGCATGTCTCGCCTCCCGATTGGTCGTTCCCGAGCTTCGGCACCACGCGCTGGCCCGTCGCCGGCCTCGCTGGACGCTCATCCCAGGCAAACGGCAGCCTTGGGGGTCGAGGCACGCATGTTGCGCCTCATCATCTGCATCGCCGCGGCACCGAGGTCAGGATCGATATGAGCGACCGCGCTGTGGCGCACCTTCTCCAGGAACGGCCACTCGTCGTCCGGGACGATCGGTTCGACCAGTTCTGGATGCTCGCCGTCGAGGGCCTGCCGGATGATGTCGGGCCGGGCGGCAGTGAAGTCACCGTAGTTGTCGTTGACGTATACGAGATCGACGTCGTCGCGGTTGCGGGCCTGAGCGATCAGACCGGTCAACGGGTCGATGATGTCGGCCACGCTCTTGGCCAACGGCTCGGCGTCATCGTGCCGATACGCGTTCAGCATGTCGATCACCAGCATGGCAGTAGTGCTCATCTCGCGCGCTTTCCCCGCTGCCGACTTTCGACACCCGCGACTGCATCTGCGACATCACCGGAACGGCGCGGAATCTCCGTACGACCGGTGAAACGCCCAGCTGCAGGTGCCGAGCGACCTCACGGGCATTGGCACCACGACCGCCCCGCATTACGCGTGGCTTCGCGCCGTACTTGCTGGTCAGGCGTGCTGCGTTTGGGGCTCGGGTGCGTCGTGGAACAACCCTGCGCATTGGGCCCCCGCCCATGCGGCCCCGCCAGCGAAGTTGCCGATCGGGCATGTCGCAGGTGCCCGTCGTTCTGACCAAACCGCTGGCCCGGTTCCATGACGCCGCCGCTGCGGCAGGGCAAGGGTGAACGGCGAACTGGGCTAGGCCTCACCGGGGCTTCGCCGCCGCCGGACCAGGACGACGACCGCAACGACCGCGAGGACCGCGAGCACTCCGAGGCCCAGGGCGACCCAGGTCAGCGTCGACGTGGCGCTCGACGGCGCCGAGGCGGAGGCGACGGTGAGCTTGTACCCCGGCGGCGCACTCGACGCCGGCGCCGTCAGACCTGGCAGGCTTTGCGTCGAGGTGACGGTGAATTCACGCTGCCCCGAACTCGTTCGACCCCAGGTGCCCCAGGCGGGCGTCTCCGCGTCGAGGAGCACCTTGCGGGTACCCGTCTTGGCATCGTCACCGAGGTCGACCACCTTCTTCACCACGACCGGCTCGTACTGAACCCCCGCCAGGTTGAAGCGCACCAGCACGTTGTCATAGGTCACCAGCGCCGCCGGCTTCGGCGGTGGCGGCTGGCCGGGCTTGGGCACGTAGCCGCCGCCAGAGAAGCTGCCGACCGAGACGTTGGCTACACCGCCGGACTCGTTGGGCACCAACGCCGTGAAGCTGTAGATCCCTGGTTGCGGAACGTTGAGCAGTGACTGCGCCAGCGGCGGGATGGTCAGGATGTAGGGCAGGTTCGCATAGGTGTAGGCCAGCTGAATCGGCACCGGGAAGGGATTGGCGATCAGCGGCTGGTAGTACTGGCTGTAGCGAACCCATGACGAGGACCATTGCGTCACTTGCAAACTCGACGACGACGAGAGCGCGGTCTCGACGGTGCTGCGCATCTCGGTGATCTTGGTCTCGTCGGCCTGACGGACCTCGGCCACCTCTGGCTTGGAGTCCAGGGCCTGCTTGGTGTCGTCGGCATCGGCGGATAGCACGTCGGGAGTGATCTCGTCGGCGTGGTCGTCGGCGGCATCGCCGCTCGCGGGTGACTGTGGTTCGGACGACGAATCATCCTGTGTCCCTGGCGCGGACGGGTCCTCGGCACCCGAACCGGCGGAGGCCGGTGCTTGGTCGGGCTCGCCTGCTGGACTCCCGCCGCCGGTTTCGGCCCCCGGGACGGGCTCCTGGGGTTGAACACCGGGTTCCTCGGCGGGCGCCGCCGGTTCGGCAGGCGCCTCCGCCGGAGCCGGCTCCTCGGCGGGACCCGGGTCCGCCTCCGGGGCTTCCTGCTGCGGCTCCTCGGCGACCACGTCGGGCGCCACGTCGACGGTACCGTCACCGTCGTCGTAGGGATCGGCCATCCCGATGCCCGCTCCGAGGCCCAGCCACGATACGAACGCGAGCAATGTCGCCGCGACGAGTATCACCAGCCGGCGCATCGCCATCGCCATGAAGTTCCCCTGACATCGATTGGTCATGTGCGCATCGGATCGTACTAGCAAACCGCCTGAGTTTCAGAGGGATTCACTCCCGTCCAGCCACCTCGGGCCCTCCGACCGCGGCGGGTGGCTGGCATCGACGAAATGGCACGTTCGGTCGAGACATCGACGCGCCTCGTCGGCTAGCAAACACCGCAACCTATTATTGACGCCTTCGACAATCCATGAGCAGCCTCAAGTTCGGTACCAGTCTCGTCGAGCAAACAGTGGTTGCCGGACGTCGAGAGGTCCGGTTGCCTGCTGACGCGGCGAGTCCGTCGGCCGGAGGACGAAATGCCAAGCGCGCACCGATGACGTCTGCGATGGTGGTCGGTGTGAGAACGACCAGGGATTCGCTGCGCCACACTTTGCGAGGGATGGCGGTTGCGACGGCGATGATCGCCGCGGGTGCGACCGTGACATTGCCCGTGGCCACCGCCGATTCGTCGATCTGCCCGCAGGTCGGTACCTCTTGCGGGTTCTATTCGCCGTCGCATCGCATCGACTGCGAGATCGACACCGGCGGGCGCACCGGCCCCGATTCGCTCTATTGCAAGACCGTCGAACCCGCTCAGTCGGCGACCATGGATGGCCGAGGCACCGTCACCACCTGTACGGGAGTGTCATGCCTTGGCAACGCAGCCGAGGACACGCCGACATTGGCATACGGTCAGTCGGTTTCAGTGGGGCCGTTTCAGTGTCTCTCCCAGAGGACGGGTATGACCTGCACTGCCGCAACCGGACGCGGCTTCGTCATCTCGACCGCCGGCATCACCATGGTCGGGTGACATGACAAGCCGAAGGATCCCTGCCCGCACCGAGCTTCGCGACCCGCCGGCTCACGCGCCGTCCTGCGACGGGTTCCCGTCGATGGCACCGCGGGTGAACATGGCGAGGGCGCGGGCGGGCAGCGAGTCGGCGAGCGTTCCATCGGCAGCGCGCTGAAGCGCCAAGCCGTGCGCCAGCGCGATCTGCGAGACGCCGAATTCGTAGGGGCTGAGCGCGGATTGGATTCCCAGCCGGGTGAAGTGAGAGGCAATCAACTCGCCGAGGCGGCGGCGGTAGGACTCGTACAGGTCGGCGAATTCGTCGGCCTTGGCCCCACCGCGCATGGCGTAGAGCTGAAACTCCGTACTCAGCAGGCACCAGCTAGCGTCCTGGCCGATCACGCGATAGCGGCGCTCGATCGCGGGCGCCAGCTCGCGGGCTGACGCGATGCGGTCGAGCGCGTGGCCGAGGGTGGCGATCTCGGCGTCGAGGTGGCGACCGAGGAGCTCGAGGAAGAGCTCGTCCTTGGACTGGTAGTTGGAGTAGAACGCACCTCGGGAGAAGCCCGCCTCCTCGGCGATCAGGTCGATCGGCGACGCCTCGAACCCCAGGCGCCCGAATACCTTGCCGGCGGCGTCGACCAGCCGCTGGCGGGTCAGCTCCCGCTGCTCGGCACGCGTCAGACGAGCCACTGAGACCCACCTCCCTCGACGTGCGACCGGTCCGTTGACACTACCTCGACACCAGTGCATTCTCATACACGAATGCATCCGAATACGAAGACGTACGCCCTGTTGAGCGTCCTGGAGGTTGACGATGGCGACCGACGATCCATCCCCGGCCGACGACCGCGCCGCCCCCACCGCGGCCGACTGGATCGCTCAGGGTGAATCGTTCATCACCCGCCGGGGGCACCGCATCGCCTACCGACGTCGCGGCGACGGTCCGACCGTGCTTCTGCTGCACGGGTTTCCGACCTGGTCCTACGACTACGCCGAGGTCGCCGAAGACCTCGCGAGAGACCACGACGTGGTGACACTGGACTTCCTTGGCTACGGAGCGTCCGACAAGCCCAACCCGCACGACTACTCGGTGCATGGCTCGGCCGACGTGGTCGAGGAACTGGCGGCGCACCTGCACCTCGAGCCGGTGAACCTGGTGGTGCACGACTACGGCGGCATCGTGGGGCAGGAACTGATCGACCGCGCGCTGGCTGGGCGGCTGGGCTTCGCCATCGGCGACCTCGTCGTCTTGAACTGCGGCATCGTCTACAGTGCCTACCGGCCGACCCGATTGCAGCGACTGCTCGCGCTACCCATCCTCGGCAGGCTGCTGACCAGCCGAATCACCGCTGAACGCGTGCGCGCCGGCCTCGATGCGATCCGGAGGCCCCGGCTCACCGACGCCGAATTCGAGAATCTGTGGCTCGGCATCTCGCGCGAGAACGGCCACCGATTGGCCCATCTGCTGATCAACTACAACGCCGAGCGCGCGATCCACCACCAGAGGTGGGAGTCGGCGCTGACCCGATGGGATGGTCCCGTCCATCTGGTCTGGGGCACCAGTGACCCGGTGTCGGGCCGCCACGTCCTCGAACCGGCGCTCGCCCGGCTGCCCAACGCCAGGGTCACCGAACTCGACGGCATCGGGCACTTCCCGCAGTCCGAGGCGCCGCGGGCAGTCGCGGCAGCGGTGCGGTCTCGACCGTGAATACCCGGCTGTAGCGTGGCGACCGTGAACTTCTCCCGTGGATCCCGAATCGCACTCGCCGCCTGCGCCGCCCCACTCGTCGTGACCCTGTCCGCGTGCGGCTCTGACGCCAAGGCTCCGTCGACGAGCTCGCCGTCGGTCGCCGACGTGGCGACGTCGTCCCAGACCCCTGCATCGGCCGGTTGCCCGTCGGCGGCCCCGCAGGCCGGTGGAACGCCCGAGTGGACCCTGCCCGGCGCGACGGGCAGCGTCGCCGTCATCGGGTCGACCGACGCGGCCGCCCCGAGCGTGACCGTGACCCCGCCGTTCAGCGTGACCGAGACCCAAGTGCACACGCTGCAGGCCGGTGCTGGCCCGGTGGTGGCCCCGACGGCGACCGTGTCGGTCTGCTACATGGGCGTCAACGGTCGCGACGGAACGGTCTTCGACAGCAGCTACGAGCGAGGCGCCCCGGTCGAGTTCCCGCTCACCGGCGTCGTGCCTGGCTTCCAGAAGGCCATCGCGGGCCAAAAGGTGGGTTCGACGGTCGCCGTCGCGGTCACCTCGGCCGACGGCTACCCCAGCGGTCAGCCGAGCGCGGGCATCCAGCCGGGTGACACGCTGGTGTTCGCGATCAAGGTCCTCGACGCGACGAGCTGATCAGCCCCGCCGCTACCCGGGAGGGGCCGGGACGACCGTCGCCGGCGCCGCCGGCGGTGCGTCGTACCCGGGGGGCGGCGGTCCGTTGAGTGGGTAGTAGCCCGGCGGCAACGCAGGCCCGCCGGTGGCCGGCTGGGCCGGTGCCACGGTGTCGGTCTCGGGGTAGTTCAGCGACTTGAATCCCGGCGGCAGCGGCGGGGGCGGTCCCGCTCCCGGGGGCGGCGGAGCGCCCGCCGGCATCTCGTCGGGCGAACCGAACGGGTTCTGCGCCTGGTGCCAGGCGTCGCGCAGGAAGCCCAGCGGACCACTTCCCGAGCCGTACTGCGGGTTGGCGATCTCGGGCACCACCGGAGGGCCGACGGGCGGTGGCGCGGGCACGTCCAGCGGCGCAGCCGCCGCATCGGGCACGGGCTGGCCAGGGGGCGGTGGCTGAGCCGGCGCACCAGGTGCGCCGGGCACCGGCGGGACGATGGGGTCCGTGGGGTCTGCGGCGGCCTGTCCGGCCATCGTCAGCGTTCCACCAGCGACGATCACACCAGCGAACAGGAGCCTCGCGGCTGTCGTCCGTCGTCGTTCGGTCATGAAATTCGGTCGTCCTCTCTGCTGGCGCCCACGTCCGACCTCCCCGTCACGGGGCCGCAGCGCAGGGCCCATAGTCCCATACATCGACGTCGTGTGACCCGACAACGCGATCGGCCTGGCGTCACCCTTGACGGGCTCGCCACCTGTCCAGCGCGCGGCGGTCCCGCTTGGTTGGCCGACCGGCGCCCCGGTCCCGCAGCGCCACCGCGACCTCGACGGCGGGCGGTGGCGCCGGCGTCCGGTCCAAGAAGCAGGTGACCGCGTCGGCGGCTCCGACACGCTTCTGGATCACGCGCACCACCTCGACGACCCGCGTCCGGTCGCCCAGTCGAGCCTGGACCTGGTCGCCCGGCACCACGGTCGTCGACGGTTTGGCGGGTCGATCGTTGACGCGCACGTGCCCGCCGCGGCAGGCCGTGGCGGCATCGGGGCGCGTCTTGGTCAAACGCACCGCCCACAGCCACCGGTCAACGCGGGTCGACTCCACGGGGTCGAACGTAGTCGCCTCCAGCAGCGACGTCACGACTAGCCGCCGGCGCCCGCGAAGCAGCTGCGGTAGTCGCTTGGCGTCGTCTGGAGCGCGCGCCCGAAGTGGTGCCGGAAGGTGACCGCGGACTCGAACCCGACGCGGCTCGCGATCTGCTCGATCGACAGCGACGACGACTCCAGTAGTGCCAGACTGGCCTGAATACGCTGCGCGACAAGCCATTTGATTGGCGTGGTGCCGGTCTCCGCGGCGAACCGGCGCAGATAGCTGCGCCGGGACAGGCCGGACTGCTCGGCGAGTTGGTCCAGCGTGATCGGAGAATCGAGATGCTCGAGCGCCCACGCCATACCTGCGGCGACGGACCCGTCGGCCGCCGGCTCCGGCACCGGCGAGTAGACGTACTGAGCCTGTCCTCCGGAGCGATGTGGGGAGATCACCAACCGCCGGGCGACGTCGTTGGCCACGCGAGACCCGTGATCGGAGCGCACGACGTGCAGGCACAGATCCAGGCCCGCCGCGCACCCCGCACTGGTGAGGACGTCACCCCCGTCGACGTAGAGCGGCGCTGGATCGACCCGAACCGCCGGGAAGCGCTCCCGCAACACCTCGACGTACAGCCAGTGCGTGGTGGCCGACCGCCCGTCGAGAACGCCCGCCGCAGCGAGGGCGAACGCTCCCGAACAGATCGACACCAGGCGTGCCCCACGCTGGTGGGCCTCGACGATGGCCTCGATCAGCGCAGGCGAGGTGGGTGCCGTGATGTCGCGGACGCTTGGGATGACGAGGGTGTCGGCGGCAGCCAGGTCGGCCAAGCCATACGGCGTCCGGACGGTGGCCCCGCCCAGCATGCGGACCTCCGGTTGCTCCGCACACGTCTTGATCGAGTACCAGGGTCTGGGGATGCCGGCCGAGAAACGGTCCGGCAGTTCGGTGATGCCGAAGATCTCTGCGGCCAGCCCGGATTCGAACCCCGACATGCCGTCGTAGGCGAGGATGGCCACCGAATGCATGTCACTATCTTAGCGAAGAGTGTCACTAGGGCCACTGGTGTCGCTGGGTGGCGGCGGCGAGGATCGAAACATGTTGTATCGAAGGCCATCCCGCGGGCAGAGGCTGAGGCACGGGCGAATCATGCAAGTCCTCGTCGAGTTCGCCGCGGGAGTGCACGCCGCCAACGGACTGGCGCATGGCGCGCGACCACCGGACGACTCGAACGCACGCCGACCCAGGCGGGCCGGGTAGTCCCTCAGAGCCGCGCGAAGCAGGCGTTGGCGTCTGCGGTGGGGATCGAGGCGTTCTGCGTCGAGAACTTGCCGACGACGCCGGTGGCCGTGACCTGCACGCTGTCGGCATGAATTCCCAAGGGATACTGGGCATTCAGCTTCGCGGTCAGCCCGTCGAGCGCCGTCTGCACCGTATCGCTGGCCAGCGGACCGGTCACGTCGACGACGTGCAGGGCGAGGTCGCCATTGGTGACCACGGGCTTGGCCGTGACGGTGATGTCCCCCGCCTCCAGGTTCAGCGTCCCCGCGGCGGGGTCCGTGGTCACTGCGGTGACTAGGCTGCCCACGCCGGGAAGGTTGGCCGCCACCGTGTCCTTGATGCCCGCCGACGTCCACGTCAACGTCGCGTTCAGAGAACCGATGGTGCCCTTCGAATCCGGCGTGCCGTGCAATCGGACGTCGGCCACCGACACGTCTGCCGTCATCCCCTTGGCGTCCTGGACCTGGTTGCCCGACGTCGACACGGAGATGTTGGTGTAGTGCCCCGTGACGTGCTGCCACAGGAACGGCGGGTTGACCCCGAACGAGACCGTCGCACCGTCCTTGACGACGCATTCGGCGACGTCGACCAGGAGGTTGTCGGCACGGTGGCGCGCATACAGTTCGGCCCCGGCGAGCCCGCCGACGACGAGGGCCACCACGATGATCGCCAGCAGCGACAACGACAGTGGATCGCGGAACCACGACCCACGCGGCTTGCGCGGTGGCTTCTCCGGTGCCGGATCGGACGGGGGCCCGATCGTCGGCGGCGGATCACCTGGTCGTCGCACGACGCGGATGCGCTCGGTGGGTCCGGGCTCGGGCGGCGGCTGCGGTGCGCGAGGAATCCGCTGAGTGGGCGGTTCCGGACGGGGCAGCCGTCGGGTGGGGGCATCCGGCCGGGGCGGCTCCACACCACGGCCTGGTCGTCTCGGACCCTGCGGCGGTGTCGTCACCCCACCGATTGTGCCTCAGGGACGCGAGTCGGCATCGATCATCGGCTCGTCGACTACTCAGCGCACCCGCACGCTCAGGCACGTCACGCAGCCCTCGAGCTTCTCGTATTCGGACACGTCGACGGGTTCGATGCGGTAGCCCAGCGCGGCCAACAGAGCCGCCGTCTCGGGTGCGGCCGAACTCATCAGCAACAGATCGTCGGCGAGGATGACGACATGGGCGCCCGGCTCCTCGGGAACGGGCAGGAACGACGGGAAGAGACCGGGGTCGTCGACGACCGGCTCGTATCCGATGATCGTGCCGTCCGGCAGCGCGGTGACCGCGCTCTTCAAGTGCAGCGCCTTGGTGAGTGGCACCGGCGTGACGGTGTAGCCGCGTGGTGCCAGGATCTGTGAAAGTTGGTCGATGGCGGCGGCATTCGTGGTGCCGCTGAGCCCCACGTAGACCTGTGTCCCCACCTTGAGGACGTCACCGCCGTCCAGCGTGCCCTCGGTGATCGCCGTCGACTCCAGCCCGAGCTCGTCGATCATCCGCCGCACCGCCACGACCTCGGGGTTGCGGGTCGGCTGGCGGGGGTTGGTGAGCACGGCGAGGTCACCGAACATCACCACCGCGTCCTCGACGAAGACGCAGTCGGGCATGGCGTCGTCGGTGGCGATCTCGACGGTCGGCCAGCCGTTGCGGTGCAGGGCCGCGACGTAGCCGTCCCACTGGCGCTTGGCGAGTTCGAGATCCAGCGGGCGACGCTCGATGAACGTGACGATTCCGTCGGCCAGGGACTCGGCTGGGCGCCGCACTAGCGCGTAGGGGCGGTCGGGCATCGGCACATCGTCCACAGCGGTGACCAGGTCCGTCAACCGATGGCCGGGCGCGAACGCACCGGGTCGGCGAGTCACGGGTTAAGCTGAGCCGGGTCGGACGAGTCGTTTGGAGCGAAATGATCAACGTGAAGCGCGGGATTCTGGTCTTCGGCTGTGCCGCCGCGTTCGCTGCGGCGCCGTTGGTCGCCGCCTCGCCGGCCGCCGCCAAGGACTGCCCGTACGGCACCGTGCCCACCAAGTTCGAGGGCGTGTGCGTGCAGGGCCAGGCGGGCGGTTTCGGTGCCCCCGGTGTCGTCGTGCCGCCCCAAGCGGGCGCGCCGGGTGCGGACGTCGTCTACAACCCCAACGGCGTGGGATCGGTCAACGGCATCCCCTGCACGCCCGAGCACTACGGCACTTGCATCGGTCTTCAGCAGAGCCAGGGCTAGGCCGACCGCTTAGTTCGTCGCGGCGACGGGTTCCTCGACGCCGTTGAGCAGGTCGTTGTCACCGAACGCGCCCCGGTAGGCGGCCGCGGGATGGGTGTCGGGTAGTCGGTCACCCCGCCCCAGCAGCTTCTGGCGCAACGTGCCCGACTTGTCGGTCGCGATCAGGCCGCGCTCGCGCAGCGTCGGGAACAGCCGTTCGGCGACTTCACGGAACGAGCCTGGCACCGTCGCGTGGTAGACGTTGATGCCGTCGACGCCCGCTTCCCGCCATTCCTCCAACCGATCGGCGATCTCCTCGGGCGTCCCGACGACGCGATTGGCGCCCTCCATCACCCAGGCCATGTCCCGAATGGTCGGCTCGGTATTGCCAGAGACCTCCGACGCCCACCGGATGAAGCTCTTGACGCCGGTGAACTCGCCGAGTTGGCTGATCGGGGTGTCCAGCGGCAGGCTGCCCGCGTCGATTCCCGCGTCACCAAGAGCATGCAGCGCAATGCCTTCCAGGTCGAGGTAGCGCCTAAGCTCGTCGTTGCGGCGCACCGCCTCCGCATGGGTATCGCCGATCACGAAGGACAGGCCCTGGGCAAAGGTGATGTCCTCGGGGTCGCGGCCGTTCTCGGCTGCCAGCGCCCGTGTCTCCGCGGTGAGCCCGAACGCATCGGCCGGGCTCGGGCTGCTGATGTACACGCCCTCGGCATTGCGCGCGGAGAACAGCTGACCGGCCGGCGACGAGCCGGCCTGGAACAGCACCGGGGTGCGCTGCGGCGACGGCGCTACGAAGTGTGGTCCCTCGACCCTGTAGCGCTCGCCAACGTGGTTGATCTTGTGGATCTTCGACGGGTCGGCGTGAATGCCGGCTTCCTTGTCCTGGACCAGTCCGTCGTCATCCCACGAGCCCTCCCACAGCTTGTAGGCCACGTCGACGTACTCGTAGGCCCACTGGTAACGCTGGTCGTGATCGAGCGTGCCCTCGTGGCCAAAACTGCGAAACACGTTGGCGTTGAAGCTGGTGACGATGTTCCAGCCGAGCCTGCCCTCGGTGTAGTGGTCCAGCGACGACATCCGGCGGGCGAAGTTGAATGGGTGGTCCTGGACGATCGAGCTGGTGAAGACGATGCCCAGGTTCTCGGTGGCCGCCGCCAGCGCCGACGCAAGCACGGATGGATCGTTGACCGGAATCTGGATACCGCCTTCGACGGCCTTGCGCCAGTTGCCATTCCACGGCGCCCGCAGTCCGAACACGTCGGCGAAGAAGATCAGGTCGTAACCAGCCCTGTCGACCTCCGCCGCCACCGACGTCCAGTGCCGCAGCGAATTGAACCTGTGGTTGTGCGCCTCCGGTGACCGCCACAACCCATGCAGCACGTGGGAAGCGGTGTTCATGACGAACGCCGAGTAGAAGAGCGGCTTCTTGGTTCGCCGGGAAGTCAAGAGATCGGCCCGAGGGTGTTGCGGATCAGTTCGTCGTCCGTGGTTTGCAGGAACTGCGCGATCTTCGGATCCTCGAAGGTGGCGATCAGCTTCTGGACGTTCGGGTCGTCGAGGTGCTTGTCGGAGACGACGAGTCCACCTTCACTACCCTTGGGCGCGGGCTCGCGGGCGATGATCTGGTTCTCGCGCAGACCGGCGGCGTAGACGTCGGAGATGTGCACCACGATGACGTCGACGTCATCGAGGCTGCGGGCCAGCTGTCCGATCGGAACCTGCACGAACCGGTAGTTCTTCGGGTTGGTGGCGATGTCCGACAGCTGCGGCAGGCCCTTGATGGTGTCCTTGCCCGGTTTGAGGGTGATCTGCTGGTCATGCGCCAGGTCCAGCAGGGCGATGGCCTGCCCGGCCGGGTCGTCGCGCAGCGCGATCTTGGCGCCAACCGGTACCTGCTCCCAGCTCTTGTACTTGTTGGAGTAGGAGGCCTGATCCCAGGTGAACGTCGGCGCGGCCAGCGTCAGATGAAACCCGTTGGCGGCGATGGCATCGTTGAGGAACGGCTGATGCTCGAAGAAGTTGCCCGCCACGGTGCCGGCGTCGACGGCGCGGTTGATCTCGATCAGGTTGTCGATCTTGACCGGTTCGATGGTGATGCCGTGGCTCGGAGCCACCTCGTCGGTGATGTACTTCAGCAGGTTCTCCGCGGCGATGTCGGTGCTCCAGGTCGCCACCTTGAGGTTGGTGCCGAAGGGCTTGTCCTCGTTCGACGATTTCGCGTACGTCACTCCCCCCGCGATCGCGACGACCACCACCACGGCAGCGGCAATCCAGGGCCACCGCCTCTTCTTCTTGATCTCGATCTCGTCGGCGGGAGAATCGGTGAGATTGGTCATGGATGTTCCTTCGTGTCGAAGCTGAGGGTCAGCGGGTGAGGGCTTTGACGAGGCGGTCGCCGGCGAATTGGACCACCTGCACCGTCGCGATCAGAGCGATGACCGTGGCGATCATGATGTTGTGGTCGAAACGGTTGTAGCCGTAGGTGATTGCGAGGTTGCCGACGCCGCCGGCACCGATGGAACCGGCGATTGCCGAGTATTCGATCATCGCGATGACGTTGACGGTGAGCGCGCCGGCGAGAGCGGGCAGCGCCTCGGAGAGCTGAACCGTTCGAATCAACTGCAGGCTGGTACCACCGGAGACCAAACCCATGTCGGTGACGTCGGAACGCACGTCACGTAGCGCGTTCTGCACCAGCCGCGCGAAGAACGGCACCCCGGCGACCGCCATCGGCACGATCGCCGCGGATATTCCGATGGTCGTCCCGACCAGGAAGCGGGTCAGCGGGATGATCGCCGTCATGAGAATCAGGAACGGCAGCGAGCGGCCGATGTTCACGATCGTGTTGAGCACCCCGAACACCTTCGGGTTGGGATGGAGCCCGAGGACCGAGGTGTTGTGCAGCGTGATGCCGACCGGTGTACCGATGATCAGCACCAGCACCATCGTGACGCCGACCATCACCCAGGTCTGCCCGTAGGCAGGCAGGAGCAGATCAGGGACCTTGGCCCAGGGCGTGCTGAAGTCCTCTCCCGCAGCGTAGTTCACGCTGCCGCCCCTTCCTTGGCGGAGACCTGGACGACGTGCAGACCGCGTTCCCGAAGGTAGCCCTCGAACCCCGCAGGCGCCGACGGCGATACGGCCAGCACTGCGCGCCCCACCGCGACTCCGCGGATGGCCTCCACGCTCGCGCTGAGCACGCTGACCTGCGAGTCGGCGATGCCGGGGACGGTGTGGATCGAGGTCAGCCAGTCCAGCGGAACCGTGCGCGATGCGTAGGACACCTCCCAAACCTCGCCCGAACCGTCGAACGGAACGCTGGGCCGGTCCGGCAGCAGTTCACGGGCGAGCGTGGACGTCGGATCGAGGATCACGTCACCGACCGCGCCGCTCTCGATGATGCGGCCACCATCGATGCGCGCGACCGAGTCCGCGATCTCTCGCACGACTTCCATCTCGTGGGTGATCAGGATGATCGCCAACCCCAGGTCGTCGCGAAGATGACTCAGCAGGCCCAAGATCGCCTTCGTCGTGCTCGGATCGAGGCCGGAGGTCGCCTCGTCCGACAGCAGATACGACGGGCCGAGGGCCAGCGCTCGGGCAATGCCGACCCGTTGCTTCTGGCCTCCCGAGAGCTGGGCCGGCAGATAGTCACGACGGTCGGCGAGGCCAACCCGCTCGAGAAGTGAGTTCACCCGCTTCTCCACGGAAGCGTCGGTGGCGCCCAGGTATTGGAGTGGCAGCGCGATGTTCTGCGCGACGGTCCGGCGGCGCAGCAGCGGGGCGGTCTGGAAGATGACGCCGACGCTGCGGCGGGCCGCCACCAACTCGGAGCCCTCGAGCCGGCTGAAGTCCTTGCCGTCGACCCGGACGGAGCCGCTGGTGGGGCGCTCCAGGAAGCTGACGCACCGCGACAGTGTCGTCTTGCCGGCGCCGCTGGGACCGACGACGGCGAGGATCTCCCCGTTGGGAACCGACAACGAGACGTCGTCGAGGACGGTGCGATCGCCGAACCGCTTGGTGAGGTTCTCGATCTCGATCATGTGAGCTCGCTTCGTCGAATGCCGTTGGGAGGCCGGGATTATGGCGACGTGGCCGGCGGCGGACACCACGACGTGTCGGCCGCGACGGTCCGACGATCGACCCTAGGCGCGTTGTCAGCGGACCCACAGGTTACGGATCGGCCTGATCCGAAGGCGGCGGGACGCACCTCGTCGGCACGACGAACACGCTGTTCGGGTAACCGTAGGGGCGTGACGGGACTCCATAGCGCATGCTGACTTCCCTCCCAGCTGACACTTAACTTCGCTAAGCAAGCTGGTCCACATGTCGCCGAACCGGGTTCGCCCAGGAGTCGGCCGGCGGCGGTATCTCCGACGGCGGGTGGCCTGCCGTCCGATACGCGAGAGAGGATCGAGATGAAGCCAGCGAAGATCATCGTCGGTACGGTGATTGCGAGCGGCCTGGCCGCCGCCGCGTTCGGCATGGGCGCCGGAGTCGCCAATGCCTCCCCAGGGATGGCACCGATTCCCGCCGACTGGGGCCCGCCGCCGCCTCCTCCCGGACCGGGCTGGGGTGGACCGGGTGGACCGGGCTGGGGTGGCCCCGGACCCGGCCCGGTCGGCTGGGCGCCTCCGCCACCGCCTCCTCCGGCGTGGAACCAGGGCCCGATCCCCGGCGGCTGGAACGGCGGTTGGGAACCGCCCGGCGGATTCTGCCTCGGACCCTTCTGTGTCTAGGCCGCCTGCCGGCGGCTGAACCACGCGTCCGTGACACCGGAGCGGTGGCCTCGAGGAGAAGCCACCGCTCCCGTCACTTCAGATCGCGCTGAGGCAAAGCAGTGACCTCGAGCGCCGGCGTCGCGATACTCCGTCCAGTGACTCGATCGATCCGTTTCAACGCGTTCGACATGAACTGCGTCGCCCACCAATCCCCTGGCCTCTGGCGTCACCCCCAGGACCAGTCCGCCCGCTACAAGGATCTGGCCTACTGGGCTGATTTGGCGAAGTTGTTGGAGCGCGGCAGGTTCGATGGGCTGTTCATCGCCGACGTGCTCGGTACGTACGACGTCTACGGCGCCAGCGACGAGGCCGCCATTCGGCAGGCCGCGCAGGTCCCGGTCAACGACCCCCTGCTGCTGGTCTCCGCGATGGCCCTGGTGACCGAACACCTCGGCTTCGGCATCACCACGGGTACCGGCTTCGAGCACCCTTATCCGTTCGCGCGGCGGGTGTCCACCCTCGACCACCTGACCAAGGGCCGGGTCGGGTGGAACGTCGTCACCGGCTACCTCCCCGCGGCCGCCCGCAACATGGGTCAGACCGACCAGCCCGCCCATGACGCCCGCTACGACCACGCCGACGAGTACCTCGAGGTGCTCTACAAGCTGTGGGAGGGTTCCTGGGAGGATGACGCGGTCCTCCGCGATCGTGAGCGCGGTGTCTTCACCGATCCCGACAAGGTGCACCACATCGGCCATTCCGGTGCGCACTTCGAAGTGCCGGGCATCCATCTGTCCGAACCGTCGCCGCAACGAACGCCGGTGATCTTCCAGGCCGGCGCCTCACCGCGCGGCGTGCGGTTCGCCGCCGAGAACGCCGAGGCCATCTTCACCGCGGCTCCGACGAAGGCCATCCTGCGCGAGACGGTCACCACGATCCGGCGCGAACTCGAGCTTGCCGGACGAGATCCCTACAGCGCCAAGATCTTCAACCTCACCACCGTCATCACCGCCGATACCGACGAGCAGGCGCGGGCCAAGCACGCCGAATACCTCGCCTACGGCGACCCGGAGGGCGCGCTGGTGTTCATGTCCGGCTGGATGGGCGTCGATCTCGCGCGCTACGGCCTCGACGAACCGATCGGCAACGTCGACTCCAACGCCATCCTCTCGGCGGTCAAGGCCTTCCAGTCCGCGGACCCCGACGGTGGCGAGTGGGCCGTTCGGGACATCGCCAACTGGGGCAAGATCGGCGGCATCGGACCCTTGGTCGTCGGCTCGGGGACGCACGTCGCCGACGTTCTGCAGGAGTGGGTCGCCGAGACCGACGTCGACGGTTTCAACCTGGCGTACGCCATCACCCCCGGATCGTTCGCCGACTTCATCGATCACGTCGTGCCGGTGCTCACCGAGCGCGGCGCCTACCAGTCGGAGTACACCCCGGGCACGTTGCGCCACAAGCTGTTCGGACGCGGTGACAGACTGCCGGCCGAGCATCGGGGGGCAAGCTATCGAGTGGGAGGCCCGGCCTCGACGATAATCGAGCGTCCGTCCACCCTGCCATCGTCATCGTCGTCGACGGCCTCGCAGCCGACGGCCAGCCGCTAGGAGTACCGCATGCCCGTCAAGCTCCATTGGTTCCTGCCCACCTACGGCGACAGCCGCCTGATCGTGGGCGGCGGTCACGGCACCCCGGCCGGTTCGGCCCACAGCGATCGGGACGCATCGATCGACTATCTGGGCTCCATCGTTCGCGCCGCCGAGTCGTTCGGCTTCACCGGTGCACTCATCCCGACGGGCGCGTGGTGCGAGGACGCCTTCATCACCGCCGCCCTGCTAGCTCGTGAGACGACGTCGCTGGCGTTCCTCGTCGCATTCCGCCCCGGCCTCGTCAGCCCCACCCTGTCGGCTCAGATGGCTGCGACCTTTGCCCGGCACGCACCCGGCCGGTTGCTGCTCAACGTCGTCGTCGGCGGGGAAGCCCACGAGCAGCGGTCGTTCGGGGACTTCCTCGACAAGGACGCGCGCTATGAGCGGTGCGACGAGTTCCTCGACGTCGTGCGCCGACTGTGGGCAGGCGAGACGGTGACGCTGGACGGCAAGCACATCCAGGTCGAGGAAGCGGCGCTGGCGATACCGCCGAACCCGGTGCCGCCCTTGTACTTTGGAGGCAGTTCGAAGGCGGCGGGACCGGTGGCCGCCAAGCATGCCGACGTCTACCTGACGTGGGGAGAGCCGCCGGAAGCGGTTCGCACCAAGATCGAGTGGATCCGCAAGGAGGCCGCCGAAGAGGGCCGCGCCGTGCGCTTCGGCATTCGGCTGCACACCATCTCCCGGGACACCTCCGAGGAGGCGTGGGCGCAGGCAGGCAAGTTCATCGACGCCCTCGACGAGGAGACGGTGCGCAACGCGCAGGCCGGGTTGAGCCGCAGCCAGTCCGAGGGCCAGAAGCGCATGCTCGCGCTGCACGAGGCCAGCCGCGCCAACGGTTCCTGGAACGACGCGCGCAGCCTGGAGATCGCCCCGAATCTGTGGGCTGGCGTCGGGCTGGTCCGCGGAGGGGCGGGCACGGCGCTGGTCGGCAGCCACACCGAGGTCGCCGATCGGATCGCCGAATACGCCGCGATCGGAATCGACGAGTTCATCTTCTCGGGCTATCCACACCTCGAGGAACTGTTCTGGTTCGGCGAGGGCGTCGTTCCGATCCTTCGCGAACGCGGTCTCTTCGACGCCGGACGGGTGGACGTCGCACCGGCGTCGATCCCGTTCGTCGGCGCCGCGCGGTGAACGCACCCGCGGTGGTCGACGGTGCCGTGTCCGCCGCCGACGCCGTCGGTGTGGCGCAGCGTCTCTCGGCACGATTCGCCCAGGAGGCCAGTGCCAGGGACGTCGGCCGGGAACTACCCCGTGACCAGGTGCGGGAGCTCAAGGAGTCGGGCTTGCTGGCACTGTCGGTGCCCGCCGCGTATGGCGGCCCCGATGCGCCGGCGACCGTGGTGTCCGAGGTGTTCCGGCTGCTCGCGCACGCCGACCCGTCGCTCGCCCAGATCCCCCAGTCGCACTTCACCTTCCTGGAAGCGCTGCGTCTGACGGGAACCCCCGAGCAGCAGGACTTCTTCTATGGTCTGGTCCGCGGCGGGGCGCTGTTCGCCAACGCCCAGTCCGAACGTGGTCCCAACCCGATCGACGTGGACGGCACCACACTCACCGAGACCGACGCCGGCGACTACGTGCTCGACGGCCGCAAGTTCTATTCCACCGGAGCCCTGTTCGCCGACTGGGTGATCGTGCGCGCCTCCCTCGCGGACGGGTCGGGCTCCCCACCCACCTCGGCCACCCCCAAGGCACTGGCCTTCGTCCCGCGGAACGCCAACGGTCTGGAGATCGTGGACGACTGGGACGGCATGGGCCAGCGCACGACGGCGTCGGGCACCGTTGCCCTCGATGGCGTGCGCGTGCCGTCGGCACACGTCGTGCCGTTCTCCCCCATCTTCAGCGGGCCGACGGTCTATGGCGCCCACGCCCAGCTGCTGCACACCGCCCTCGACGTCGGCATCGCGACCGGCGCACTCGAGGAGGGCGTCCGGCAGGCCGGCCGGGCACGCCCGCACTTCGAGGCCGGCGTCGTCTCCGCCGCCGACGATTCCACGCTGATCCAGGCCGCCGGCGAGTTGGTGGTCACGGTGCGCGGCGCTCAGGCACTGCTCGTCGAGGCCGCCCGCCGGCTGGACGCGGCACGGTCCGACCTGACCGCCGACACGGCTGCGGCGGCATCCATAGCCGTCGCCGTCGCCAAGGTCGCCGCGGTCCGTGCCGCGCTCGAGGCCGCCAGCGTGCTGTTCGACCTCGGCGGCACCCGCAGTGCCTCGGCCAGCGGCAACCTGTCGCGGTTCTGGCGCGATGCGCGCACCCACACGCTGCACGATCCCACCCGCTGGAAGTTGCAGCACATCGGCCGGTACATCCTGTCGGGCACCCCACCGCCGCGCCACGGACAGATCTGAGCGCCCATCCGCGGTGGCCTTCGCAGGCTGTGGTCGAATGATGACGACCACCGTGGACGATGCGAACGATCAAGGGACGGACGTTGATTCAACAGGACGGCCCGAGCCGGACCAGTAGCGAGGCAACGGATGCCTTGCGTTCGGACTACGACAACACGCCGTACACCTCGAATTCATTCTCACAGTCGGCACCGGGACGACTAGCGGCCATCGCGCACCTGTTCGGACTGTCGGCTCCGGAGGTCTCGCGCGCCCGCGTACTGGAGCTCGGCTGCGCGGCCGGCGGGAACCTCATCCCCTTCGCAGCCGCGCATCCGGCCGCTCGCGCCGTCGGCGTCGACCTCTCCCAGGTCCAGATCGATCAGGGACGCGCGCACGTCCACCAGCTCGGCCTGGACAACCTCGAGCTGATCGCAGCCGACCTGGCCCAGCTGGATCTCCGAGCGTTGGGCGAGTTCGACTTCGTGATCGCCCATGGGCTCTACAGCTGGGTTCCGCCAGAGGTTCGCGACGCCCTGCTGGCAACCATCCGCGCCGTGCTGGTACCCGACGGCATCGCCTACGTCAGCTACAACACCTATCCGGGCTGGAAGGCCAAGGAGACGCTGCGCGACGCGATGCTGCTCGCCAGCGGCGCGAGCACCACCCCGCAGGAGAAGGCTCGCGACGCCCGCGAGATGGTCGACTTCCTGGCCACGGCCGCTCCGACCGACAGCGTCCTGGCCGCGGTGGTGTCCGTGGCCAGGGAGCACGCCCTCGGCTTCGCCGACTCCTATCTGCTGCACGACGAGCTCGCCACCTTCAACGCTCCCTGCTACTTCTACGAGATGGTGGGTCACGCTGGCGCACATGGTCTTTCGTACCTCGGGGAGGCGCATGTCGAGACGATGTTCCCGGCCAACTTCGGTCCCACGGTCGCCGACTACCTCGACGCGAAGTGCGGGGGTGTCCAGGTACTCGTGGAGCAGTACCTGGACTTCGCGCTCAACCGCATGTTCCGCGAATCGCTGCTGGTGCACGCCGAGGCGGCGGCGCGCATTCGACATCAGCCAGACCGCGGCCGCTTCGGTGGTGTGCACGTCGCCGCCTGGGTGCCGCCCGCCGCGGAGCCGACCTCGATCGACCACGCCCGCCAGGAGTACGTGGTGTCGGACGCCACGCTCTTCACCAACGACCCCGGCGTCAAGGCCGCGATGGATGCGCTCAGTGCGCGGTGGCCGTGGACATCGTCACGGGCGGAGCTGTACGACGCGGTGCACACCCGGCTGGTGTCGGCGGGACTGACTCCCGGCGATCGGCTCGCCGAGCACCTCGACGACCTGGTGGGCGTGCTGATCATGCAGGGTGCGGCCAGCTTCCGGCTCGACCCGATCGTTCCGGAGGAAGGTGATCCAAGGCTGCTTCGGCTGGATCCGGCCGCCAGGCGGATGGCCGAGATCACCCGCACGCCAGACGGCACCGCCCGCACGTTCAACGCCTGGCACGAGACCCACGAGCTGACGCCTGCGGACGCGCTGCTGGTCCCCCTGCTGGACGGCACCCGCGACCAGGATGCCCTGCTGGCTGCGTTGGTTGCGGGTCTGGACGATGATCCAGCCGCGCTGGCCGCACAGGTCGACACCCTCCCTCAGCGCCTGACGGAGATGAAGCTGATCCGCCTCCCCTAGCTCCAACCGCGTTCAGCCCCAGGCGCCCTCGAGGTATTGCGCCCGACAGGCGCGCCGGGCCAGCTTGCCGCTGGTGGTGCGGGGGATCGACCCGGCCGGCAGGACCCGGACGTCGTGCACCACCAGCCCGTGTCGGTGCGCGACCAGCGAACCGATGGCCTCGACCGCCGCGGTCGGATCGGCCCGATTGGTACGCGGCGCACGTTCGGCGACGACGACGAGGCGCTCGCCATCGTCACCCGGCACCGTGAAGGCCGTCGCGTAGCCGCGCCGCACCGTCGGGGACGCGTCGGCGACGGTGGCCTCGATGTCCTGCGGATAGAAGTCGAGCCCGTCGATCACGATGCGATCGGCGATCCGGCCGGTGACGTACAGCTCGCCGTCGAAATGGAACCCGAGATCACCGGTGCGCAGCCACCTGGCCGAGCTCGGCAACCCCGCGGCGTGACTGCCGGTATCCAACCGCGACGCGAGCCTCGCCCCGAACGTGTGCCGGGTCTCCTCGGGCAGGCCCCAGTAACCGCGACCCACGTTGTCGCCGTGCAACCACATTTCACCGACCTGACCGTCCGGCAACTCGGCACCGGTGGCGGGGTCGACGACGACAGCCCACAGACTCCGTGCGACCTGACCGGACGACACCTGCGCCACGGCGTACGGCGCATCCGCCTCGACCCGCACCGCGCGACCCGCGGCGAGCTGATCACGGTCGAAGTACGCCACCGTCGCCTGCGCGGTGGGCGCGGTGGTCGCGACGAGCAACGTGGCCTCGGCGATGCCGTAGGAAGGCTTGATCGCCGTCGCCGGCAGCCCGAAGGGGGCGAAGGCCGCGTTGAACGCCTCGATCGCGTCGATGCTGACCGGCTCGGAGCCGATGATCATCACGACGTTGCGCAGGTCGACGTCGTCACCTTCGGCGGGCAGCCCCCGCTGCGCGGTCCACTCGTAGGCGAAGTTGGGGGCGGCCGTCACCACCCGCCCGCGGCTCGAACCGTCGGACAGAGCCTGGATCCAGCGCTGCGGCCGGCGGACGAACGCCGTCGGCGACAGCAGCGTGGAGTGCCCGCCGTACACCGCGGGGAAGCCGATCATCGACAACCCCATGTCGTGGTAGAGCGGTAACCAGCTGACGCCGTGGGTGTTTCGATCGAGTAGGTCGATCGACAGGATCATCTGGATCAGATTGGTGCCGACGGCCAGGTGGGTGACCTCCACGCCGACCGGCGGCCGCGTCGACCCCGAGGTGTACTGCAGGTGCGATACGTCCTCGACGCCGACCTCGACGGGGGTGAACTCACCGGCCATCGCGTCGGGGATGCGGTCGATGACCGCGACCCGCGGGCGCAGCGCCTGCGGCAGCGTCGCGAGGAACGCCTCGACGGAGTCGATCACCGAGTCGGTGACCAGGACGACGGTGGGTCGGGAGTCGCGAAGCGCGGTGTCGAGCCGTTCGGCGTGCCCGGGGAGCTCCGGTGCGAAGAGCGGCACCGCAATGGTGCCCGCCTTGATCGCCGCGAAGAACCCGGCGACGTAGTCCAGACCCTGCGGCGCGAGGATCGCCACCCGGTCGTCGCGAGCGGCCAGCCGTTGCACCTGCGCCCCGATGGCGCGGATCCGGACGCCGAGCTGGGCCCAGGTCATCTCGACCGCGTGGCCCGCGTCGTTGCGGGTGAAGTCGAGGTAGCGGTAGGCCACCTCGTCGGGCACGAACGTGACGTTGCGGTCGATCAGCGAGGACAGCGTGACGCCCGGCGGCAACCGCACTCCACCATCGGCGTCGAGGCAATCCTCGATCCGCAGCAGCCCGGTGGGGACGACGAACCCTTGCCCGGAACCGACCGTCATACCGGCAGTCTATGCGGCGCAACGGAATGCGGGCCGGCTCCGTCCTTGGTGCCCACCTCGGGCTCGGGTGGGCGAGCCCACCTCAGGCTCGGGTGGGCTCGCCCACCTTCACGAGCATCTTGCCGATGTTTGCCCCCGTGAACAGACCGTTGAGCGCATCGACGCACGACTCGATGCCGTCGTAGATGGTCTCGCGGTGCACCAGCAGTCCACGGGCCTCCCAGCCGCGGAGCGCGGCGAACGCCTCGTCGAAGCGGCCCCATTCGTCGAGCGCGTTGAACCCCTGCATCGTCGCGGTCTTGGCCAGGATGTTGACGTAGTTCGCAGGCCCGGGATGCTCCCCGGTCAGGTAGCTGGAGATGACCCCGCACAGCACGACCCTGGCCTTGGGTGCCAGGCGCCCGAGCACCGCGTCGAGGATGGGCCCGCCCACGTTGTCGAAGTACACGTCGACCCCGCGCGGGCAGTGATGCTTGAGCGCGGCGGCCAGATCGCCGGCACGGTAGTCGATGCAGGCGTCGAAGCCGAAGTCGTCGACCACGGCGCGGCACTTCTGCGGCCCGCCCGCGATGCCAACTACGCGCGCCCCGGCGATCCGCGCGATCTGCCCCGCCACCGAACCCGTGGCGCCCGCGGCCGCGGAGACCACGACCGTGTCACCATCCCGGGGGCGGCCGATGTCGTTCATGCCGAAGTAGGCCGTGGCCCCCGTCGGTCCGTAGATCGACATCACCGCGGGCTGATCGATGTGCTCCATACCGGTCACCGGCGTACAGAACAGGTCGTCGCGAACGATGACGTACTCCTGGAAGCCGGACAGCGTGGTGACCACGTCGCCCACCGCGTAAGCAGGACACCGCGATTCGACGACCTCCCCGATGCCGGCGGCCCGGATGACCTCACCAAGCCCGACCGGCGGGAGATATCCGGGCTGATCGTCCAGCCACGTCCGCGCAGCGGCGTCGATGCCGACGTAGGTCATCCGGACCAGCGCCTCACCGTCGGCGGGACACGGCGCAGGCGAGACGACGAGCTCGGTGTCGGCGGGCTCGACGAGGCCCGTTGGCCGCCGGCGCAACACGATCTGGCGATTCATCGGGTCGGCCACGATGGTGAAGGTAGCCGAACCTCACCGCCCCTTCGGGCGATATCGGCGATCCGGGCCGGTCCGCCCGCGGACGGTCAGGCGATGATGCGGCCCAGATACGGCGTCATGCCGTTGGTGCGCACCGGCGACACCTTGACCACCGGGTCGCTGGCCTCCAGCATCTGACCGTTGCCGAGGAACAGCGCCACACTCTGGGTGCCGTCGGGACCATAGAAGATCAGATCGCCGGGCAGGGCCTGGCTCGGATCCACCTTCTGGGCGACCTTGTACTGCTCACCCGAGGAACGCGGCAGCTTGATCCCGGCGCCGGCAAAGGCGTAGACGATGATGCCCGACGCGTCGAAGCCCACGACGCTGGGCGCCGGGGTGGTGTCGTCGATGGAGCCGGGCAGCGCGCGGTAGATGCCGGTGGTCGGCGAGGCGGCGGGAGTGTTGGCCCGCTGCTCGGTGGCCAGGACGTCGGTCCGCGAGTCGCTGCCGAGCGTGGGGCCGGTCGCATCGCCACCGCCGTAGGAGAACGCGACGCCACGCTGCGAGAGCGCCCGCGCGATGACGAAGTCCACGGCCTGCTGGTTGCGGGCTGGCCGCGTGTAGGGATCGGCGCTCGCCAGACCCGGCGTCACCGCCAGCATCGCCAAGCTGATCACCAGGGCGTAAATGCGTCTCATCGAACTTCCATCTCTCTGCGGCTCTCGGGGGCACGTCCTCGTGCCTTCCTCTGCCGTCACCACTCGACAAGATCACTTCTACTCCCCCGCGACCTGGACTTTCCAATTGTCGAGTGGCCCAACGCCAATGAGCCGCCATACCGTGACCCAACGGTGACGAGCGGACCCGCTGGCCACCCTCTGCGGGTAGGTTGCCGACCCATGACACCTCGATCACCGACCTGGTCGGAACGGCTCTGGGCCGACGTCGAACCGACGTTCCAGGCGATCCTCGCTCATCCGTTCGTGACGGGGCTGACCGACGGCACCCTCGACCCCGACGTGTTCTCCCACTACGTCGCCCAGGACGTGCACTATCTGCGGGACTACGCGCGGGCACTGGCGATCGTGGCGGCCAAGGCACCCAGTCTGACCGACACCGCGATGTTCGCCAGGCACGCCGCCGAGGTGCACGACGTCGAACTGGCGCTGCACGACGAGTTGCTGCCCGCGCTCGGTCTCGACGCCGCCACCGTGGGTGGGGCGCGCGTCGCACCGACCACCCAGGCCTACACCAGCTACCTGATCGCCACGACGTACGGCGGGAGCTTCGCCGACGGACTGGCCGCGATCCTGCCCTGCTACTGGATCTACGCCCGCGTCGGAACGGCGCTGCTGGAACGCGGATCGCCGGATCCGCGATTCCGCAGGTGGATCGACAGCTATGGCGGTGACGACTTCGCCGCGACCGTCGCCCAGGTCATCGCGCTCACCGATCGGGTCGGGCTGAACCTCGACCCGGCCGAAGAGGCCGTGGCGCGGGCACACTTCGTCACCACGGCGCGCTACGAGTGGATGTTCTTCGACGCGGCGTACCGCCTGGAGGACTGGCCCGTGTGAGCTCGGATCGGCGGTTTCTGCCCGGGCGGGATGTGACGCGGAGCACCATGTGCAGAGGTGCATCAGCCGGCACCGACCTGAGCCGAGGAGATCGTTCGATGACACGCACGGGACTGGGGTCGCTCCGACAGGGCGGCCTGAACTGGAACAGTCTTCCGATGAAGCTGTTCGCCGGCGGGAATGCCAAGTTCTGGGATCCCGCCGACATCGACTTCTCCCGCGACCGGGAGGACTGGCAGGCGCTGACCGACCTGGAACGCGACTGGGCCGCGCGATTGTGCGCGGAGTTCATCGCCGGGGAGGAGGCCGTCACCGAGGACATCCAGCCGTTCATGGCGGCGATGCGCGCCGAGGGACGCCTCGGCGACGAGATGTACCTGACCCAGTTCGCGTTCGAAGAGGCCAAGCACACTCAGGTGTTCCGGCTATGGCTGGACGCCGTCGGACTCACCGAGGACCTCCACCACTACCTCGACGACCTGCCGGCGTACCGCAAGATCTTCTACGAGGAGCTGCCGGAGTCGCTCGACACGCTGACCACCGACCCGTCGCCCGCGGCTCAGGTGAAGGCGTCGGTCACCTACAACCACGTCATCGAGGGCATGATGGCGTTGACGGGATACTATGCGTGGCACAAGATTTGCGTGAGCCGCAACATCCTGCCCGGCATGCAGGAGCTGGTTCGGCGCATCGGTGACGACGAGCGCCGCCACATGGCATGGGGGACGTTCACGTGCCGGCGCCACGTGGCCGCCGACGACGCGAACTGGTCGGTGTTCGAGACCCGGATGAACGAGCTCATCCCGCTGGCCCTGAGCAATACCCAGGAGGCGTTCGCCCTCTACGACGAGATCCCGTTCGGCCTCGAGATGGACGAGTTCATGCAATACGCCAGCGACAAGGGCATGCGGCGATTCGGCACCATCAGCAGCGCCAGAGGACGCCCGGTCGCGGAGATCGACCTCGACTACTCGCCGCTGCAGTTGGAGGACACGTTCGCCGACGAGGACCGCAGGGCCCTCGCCGGCGCGTCGGCCTGACCTCGCGCGGCGAGGCGTCGCAGGCTAGCTCAGTGCTGCCAGCGCGGCGTCGTAGTCCGGCTCCTGGCCGATCTCGGGGACCAGCTCGGAGTAGGTCACATTGCCGTCCGCGCCGACCACGACGACGGCGCGTCCCAGCAGGCCGGCCATGGGGCCGTCGGTGATGGTGATGCCGTAGTCCGCTCCGAACGTGTCGCGGAACGCCGACGCAGTCGTCACGTTCTCGATGTCCTCGGCGCCGCAGAAGCGCTTCTGGGCGAACGGCAGGTCGTTCGAGACGCAGAGCACGGTGACGCCCTTCTCGGCGGCCCGCTCGTTGAACGTCCGCACGCTGGTCGCGCACACCGGTGTGTCCACCGACGGAAAGATGTTGAGCAGCAGGGCCTTACCGCGGAAGTCCTCGCTGGTGACGGCGCCGAGGTCGGTGCCGGTGAGGGTGAATGCCGGAGCCGGGGCTCCGACGGCGGGGAGTTCGCCAACGGTGTTGATGGGGTTTCCGCGCAACGTTATCTGTGCCATGCGGACCAGTCTGCCAAGCCCGCCGCAAGCGCGTGGGTTCGGGGTACGCAGCAATCAGTAGGCCAGCTGGTGGACGGCCGCGGCGAAGACCCCCGGCAGGGCCGCTGCCGCGGGCACGATGCGCGTGCGAACCTCGGCGTGCACCCCGGCCCGCACCAGGGCGGCGGTCAGCATGCGGTACCGCCGGGTGGAGCGACGCCATCGGCGGTCGTAGTCGCCGGGCCGGTCGGCGCGTACGCACTCGACCAGGTGCCGGGCCGCACCGAAGGCCAGCCCCATGCCCTCACCGGTCAACGCGTCGACGTACCCCGCGGCGTCGCCGACGAGCATGACCCGCCCGGCGGTTCGGCTGTGCGCCGTCTGCCGAAGTGGTCCGGCGGCCCGGTCGGGGCCGTGGTCGAAGCCACTCACTCGCGCGCGCAGCGCCGGGAAGTCGTCGAGGTGATCGCCGAATCCGCCGCGCCGCGAGCTCAGGATCGCAACACCCACGCAGTCCTCGGCCACGGGTGTCACATAGGCCTCACCGCCCGGCGCCCAGTGGACCTCGACCGAATCGCTCCACGGGGCGATCTGAACGTGCCGACGGATGCCCCACCGGCGGGGACCCGGGCTGGGCCGCTCCAGGCCCAGTGCGCGACGGATGGGCGAGTGCAAGCCGTCGGCCGCGGCCAAGTACCGCGCCCGCAGGCCGGCGGCGCCAACCGAGGTCGCGTCCTGGACCACCGTACCGACGTCGTCGTGGACGAACTGCACGCCGGCCTCCTCGGCCGCTGCCCGCAATGTCGCGTGCAGCACCGTCCTGCGCACCCCGAGGCCCGGTCCGGCGCGGAATCTCGCCTCCACCTGCCGGTGCCCGTCGAGATAACGAATTCCCTTGATCACCATGCCCGTTGGAGTGATTCCGAGAAGGTGCAGATGCTCGAGGGTGTGGGGCATCATGCCCTCACCGCAGGCCTTGTCGATCGTGCCATCGCGACGTTCGATGACGGTCACCTCGAGCCCCGCCCTTGCGCCGTACAGCGCGGTGGCCAGTCCCGCCGGTCCACCACCACCGACCAGCAGGTCGATCACCTCAGGCTCGCCAGCGCGGTGTTCTCGACCCGTAGCCGCGTGCGCAACAGCCACGCGTTGAGCGCGGTGAATACCAGCGCAGTGACCCACGCGGTGTGCACCAGCGGCAGGGCGAAGCCCTCCACGACCACTGCAACGTAGTTCGGGTGTGGAATCCACCGATAGGGCCCGCCGGTCACCCGGGGCGCACCCGGGATGACGACGACCCGGGTGTTCCACTGCGCGCCGAGGGTGGTGATGCACCACCACCGCAGGGCCTGAGCGGCCACCACGACGGCGAGCATGGGCCAGCCGAGCGCCGGCAGGAACGGCCGGTCCAGCAGGATCGGTTCCACCACGCAGCCGACCAGCAGGGCCACGTGCAGCACCACCATCACCGGATAGTGGGCGGCGCCGAACTCGGTGCCGCCCCGCCGCCGGCTCCACGCCAGGTTGCGCTTCGACACGATCAGCTCGGCCACCCGCTCGAGAGCGATAGCGACGAGAAGGGCTACATACCAGATCATTTCACTTCCCCTCCCCTCATCGCCAACGCATCAGGACCAGCTCGGAGCAGAAACCCGGCCCCATCGCCATCATCACTCCGGGCGTGCCGGGATCCGGTCGTTTGGCGATGGTGTCGCGCAGCACGTGCAGCACCGAGGCCGACGACAGGTTGCCTACCTCCGCCAGTGAGCGCCAGGTCAATTCGAGGGCGTCGTCCGGCAGGCCCAACGTGGCGGTGATGGCTTCGATCACCTTCGGACCGCCGGGATGGCTCACCCAGGTGTTCACCTCGGCAATGGTCAGGCCGTGGCCGGCCAGGAACTGCGCGACGTCGGCGGCGAGGTAGCGTTCGACGACCTTGGGCACGTCTGGGGACAGAACCAGCCGGAACCCCGTCGAGTCGACGTCCCATCCCATCGTTCGCTCGGAGTCCGGATACAGGTGGCTGCGCGAATCCAGGACCTCGGGTCCACCGGCCGTCATCCGCTCGGCGCGCCGGTCGCCGACGATCACGACCGCGGCCGCCCCGTCCCCGAACAGGCTGCTGCCCACCACGGTCGCCATCGACGGATTTCGTTTGGGCACCAGGGAACACAGCTCGACGGCCACCAGGACCGCGACCGCATCGGGGGCCCCGCGGAGATGATCGTGGACCCGCGCCACGCCGGCCGCTCCCGCTACGCAGCCGAGTCCGAACATCGGCACGCGTCGCACGTCGGGACGCAGTCCGATGCGCGCGGCGATCCGCGCCTCCAGAGTGGGAACCGCCAGACCGGTCACCGTCGTGGAGTAGACGACGTCGACGTCGGCCGGACTCAAGCCCGCCTCGTCCAGGGCGCCGAGCACCGCGGCACTGCCCAGTTCCACGGCGTGCTCGATGAACAGGTCGTTGGCGCGGCCGAAGTCGTCCAGGGCGGCGTAATCCTCCAACGCCAGGATCATGTGGCGGGAGTCCACCTTTGCACTGCGGTGCAACTTCCGGATGGGCTCCTCGTACTCGGCATACCCGGGAATGGTCAACAGCGCATCGGTCACCTCCTCCTGCGAGTAGCGGTTCTCGGGCAACTCTCCGCGTACGGCGGCAATCACACTCATGGCACCTCCTGCAGGTGAATACGGCGCCGACGGCCACGAGGTTCACGGGCGAGACGGTGTCGCGGCAAGTCAACACTTGATGACTTAGCCACCGTAGGCCACCCGGCCGGACGTGTCAACAGACGTTGACACCGCGGCGGGCGAACATGTGAGTGGCGAAAACCCCTGCAGCGCAAACCACCCCAGGCGATTCGCCTGGGGTGGTTGGGGTTCTCAGCAGCCGGAGACTCTAACCGGCGTTGGCGCAGAAGTTCGGCACGCAGAAGCTGGCGCCACCGGGGCCGGCATTGGCGCTCCCACCGGGCACGAACACATTCGCCCCGTCCGGGCCGGCCTGCGCGCCCGCACCGGGAACGCTTGCTCCCGCACCATCGTGACCGGCCTGCACACCGGCCCCCGGCACGGTGGCCTCGGCGCCGCCGCGGTCGGCGTTGGCATCGGCGCCAGGGACGAACGCACCGGCACCGTCGGGACCAGCCTGAGCGCCAGTACCCGGGGCCGACGCACCCGCACCGTCGGGACCGGCCACGGCACCCGCACCGGGGACGGCTGCGCCCGCTCCATCGGGGCCGGCGGTGGCGCAGGCAGGAGTTCCCTCGACACCACACGGCGGGGGTGGGGTGGCGCCGGCGGTGGGTGCGAAGGCAATCGCCGTCGCTCCGGCGCCGGCGAACAGGATCTGAGTAACGAGGTGTCTTCTCATGCCGCCCGGGTACCACTCGTGAATTGCCTCGAAACATCCTCGACACGTGACAACCCCGTAAAGCCAGTGTTCCGAGCCACGTTCATGCGGATGTGTGTTTGGCTACGGTGTCGGAGTGGCCGTCACCGAATCCCGCGAGGTCGTCATCGAGGCGAGCGTCGAAGACATCATGAACGTCTTGTTCGACCTCGAGTCGCTGACCGAATGGTCCTCTGTTCACCAGGAGGTCGAGGTGCTCGAGCGAGACGAGGCAGGTCACCCCGTCCGCTCCCGGCAGGTCGTCAGGATCGTCGGCATCAGTGACGAGCAGGTACTGCAGTACACCGTCCATCCCGACGGCGTCGGTTGGTCGCTGATCAGCGCCGGACAACAACGCGACCAACGGGCGCGCTATACCCTGACCCCGGAGGGCGACGCGACCCGCGTCCACTTCGAGCTCACCATCGATCCCCTGGTCCCGCTGCCGGGATTCCTCATCAAGCGCGGCACCAAGGGCCTGATGGAGACGGCGACCGACGGCCTTCGCAAGCGCGTCCTGAAGGTCAGGGGCGCATGACCGTCGCGTCGGCGCCGCGGTGGTCACGCCGCCGATGCACGAAGACCCCGGCACCGACGATGATCGCCGCGGAGATGACCGACAGGAAGATCGCCTGCTGCTGATCGGGGTCGAAAGCCATCAGCACCAGCACCGCCACGATCGCAACGATCACGATGACCGTCAGGTACGGGAACAGCCACATGCGCACGGGCGCGCGCTCCCCCTGCGCGCGCATGGTGCGGCCGAGGACGAACTGGCTGACCGCGATGGCCAGATAGACGAACAAGGCGACCGCACCGCTGGTCGCCAGCAGGTAGCCGAAGATCTTCTCCGGCAGCACGTAGTTGCCGAGCACCGCCAGGAAGCCGACCACCATCGACGCGAGCACCGCGACCCACGGCACGCCCTTCGTGGTCAATCGCCGGACGGCCGGCGGCGCGTCGCGGCGCGCACCCAGGGAGAACAGCATGCGCGACGCGGTGTAGAGCGCGGAGTTCAGACACGACGCGACGGCCGTCAAGATCACCAGATCCATGATGATCTTGGATCCCGGAATGCCGATGGCCTGCAGCGTCGACTGGTAGGAGCCGTCGGTGAGCGTGTCGTACGGCATCAGCGCGACGATCACGAAGATCGACCCGAGGTAGAACAGCGAGATGCGCCAGATCACCGAGTTGACGGCCTTGCTGATGCCGGTCGTCGGATCCGGCGACTCCGCGGCGGCGATGGTCACGATCTCGGTCCCCATGAAGGAGAACATCGTCACCAGCATGCCGGCGATGACGGCACCAAAACCGTTGGGCATGAATCCGTCCGGCTGCCAGAGCGCGTCGATGCCGCTGACCTGGGAGTCCGGGATCAACCCGAAGATCGCCGCGGCACCGATGCCGATGAACGCCACGATGGCGATGACCTTGATCAGCGCGAACCAGAACTCGAACTCGCCATAGTTGCCCACGCTCACTAGGTTGGTGACGGTCAACAGCAGCGTGACTGCCAGCGCCCACACCCATTGGGGCGCACCGATCAGATCGGACAGGATCGCCGCGGCGGCGGTGGCCTCCACCGGGATGACCAGTACCCAGAACCACCAGTACAGCCAACCGACCGAGAACCCGGCCCAGCCGCCGAGCGCGCGGTCGGAGTACACCGAGAAGGACCCGGTGTCGGGGTTGGCCGTCGCCATCTCCCCCAGCATCCGCATCACCAGCACGACCAGCGTGCCAGCCAGGAAGTAGGAGATCAGGACCGCGGGTCCGGCCTCCTTGATGGCGTTGGCCGATCCGACGAACAATCCGGCGCCGATCACGCCGGCGATGGAGATCATGGTGATGTGTCGGGGTTTCAGGCTGGTGCCGAGGGTGCCGGCCCCGTTTTCGTCGAGCTCGGTTCGATCGGATGCAGAAGCTGATCCACTCATCGGAGACGTCCCCTTCGGTCCGTGTCTGGGCTGCGAGCAGACCCAGAGCAGAACGGTGGGTCCCCCGATCCCGCGGATTCGAAACACGGCGCTGACCCGAACGAGGGCTGGCGCCAACTGAACCATCTGGTGTGGCGCGTCGACACACGTCTGAGTCGCGAGGACGGACCGCCGGGAACCGCGAGCAGGCGTTATCCTGTTACCAGAGTGGTAGAAGTGATCTTTGGGTACAGAGTTCAGGAAGTTCTCACCACCCACCCAGCTGAGGAGCAGCCTTGACCCACCCGGGACGCACCTTGGTGCTGACGCGTGCGCTGCGGTTGCAACTGGTCACCGTCATGACGGCCTTCGCCCTGCTCATCGCCCCCATCGCCGCCGCACCGATGGCATCCGCCGCCGACTGCCCCGACATCGAGGTGGTGTTCGCCCGCGGAACCGACGAGCCGCCCGGGATCGGGGTCGTCGGCCAGGCTCTGGTCGATTCGCTCAAACCGCTGGTCAAGGGCCAGTCGATTCGCCCCTACGCCGTGAAGTATCCGGCGTCGTGGGACTTTCTCGGCGTGGCGACCGGCGCCAACGACGCCAGCGCCCGCGTGCAGGCCACCGCCGCCAGCTGCCCGAAGACCAAGATCGTCCTCGGCGGGTATTCGCAGGGCGCCGCGGTGATGGACGTCGTCACCACCTCGCCGATCGCCGGGCTCGGTTTCACCAACCCCATGCCCAAGGCCATGACCGATCACGTCCGCGCCGTCGCCGTCTTCGGCAACCCGTCGGCCCGGCTGGGCCAGCCCCTGACCACGCTCAGCCCGCTCTACGGCGCCAAGACTGCCGACATGTGCAACACCAACGACCCGATCTGCTCGCTGGGCAAGGACTTCACCTCCCACACCAGCTATCAGCAATCCGGCCTGGTGAAGCGGGCCGCCCAGTGGATCGTCGACAACCAGCTCGGCTCGACCAGCGCCTCGACCGGCAGCTCAGCCGCCGCCGCGAGCAAGCAGCAGGCGGCGTCGCCACCAAAGGACTCGGTCCGGGTCGGTCAGTGAGAACCGACTGACGAGCTCTGGATCCGGCGAGGCCGGCATGGGTGCTACCGGCAGATAGCCGTCGACGGGTATCAGCGCACGTCCCGGTGCGACCAGGTCTCCGGCCAGCAGCGCGGCGGTGCCCAGCGAGCAGGCCAGCGGTAGGTCCGCAAGCGCCCCCGCGAGTGCCAGACCGGCCGCCAGGCCGACGCTGGTCTCGACGCTCGAGGCCACGACGCAGAGCACCTCGCACTGCTCGGCCAGGCGCAGCGCGCGCCGGACACCACCGAGGGGCCCCGCGCGCAGCACTGCCACGTCGGCCGCCGCGGCCCATGGGAGGTCCGCGGCGATGGGGACGTCAATCCTGGCGCGCACGACGGCCAACTCCTCGACGGTGCGGCATGGCCGTGCGACGAACTCGAGTTCGCCTGCCGCGGCAGCCAATGCGCGGATCGCCCGTACGGCCTCCTCGACGGTCCAGCTCCCGTTGGCGCTGCAGCGAATTCGGCCGCCGTGTCCCAGCGCATCCCGGACCGCGGCGACGCGGGTCACGTCCTCGTCGAGCGAACCCGGGCGGGTGCCCACCGCGACGTCGGCGGTGCCGCAACCCGAGTCGGCGACCATCCGGTGCGCCACCACGGCGGCGACGGCGGGCACCGTGACCGCAATGGGAATGCGCCCCCGGCGCGGGTCGGGCCAGCCGACGGTGCCACCCTCGACGGCGGCGGTCAGCCATCGCGCGACGACGGCGGCGTCGCACTCGGGCGGCGGGCTGAACTCGCCCCAGCCCTGGGGGCCCTCGACGAGCATGCCCTCGCGCAGACCCGTCCCGTCCCGGGTCGGGATGCCGAACACCGGGGCGGCGTCGAAGTCGATCAGAGCCTTCACCGTCGTCAAGCTAGCCGACCCGGCTGAGGTGCGCCGAATCCGCTTGCCGATCAACGCCATTGGAAGGCAATCGAAGACTGGGCGGCGGGCGCCGCGACGCGCCGAGATTCCACCAAGTCTTGACTGAGTCCAGAAAAGCGCGGCATAGTGTCCTACGTGACCCAGCAGTCGAACTACCCGGAGCAGCTGCGCGTGGCTGACCTCCGGGTAACCCGTCCACGGGTCGCGGTACTGGAAGCCGTCTGCGAGCACCCGCACGCCGATACCGAGACGCTGTTCGAGTCGGTCCGCTCCGGCCTTCCCGAGGTGTCCCGACAGACCGTCTATGACGTGCTGGCAGCCCTGACCGCGGCGAAGCTGGTTCGCCGCATCCAGCCTGCGGGCTCGGTCGCCCGCTACGAATCCCGGGTCGGCGACAACCATCATCACGTCGTCTGCCGGTCCTGCGGCGTCATCAGCGACGTCGACTGTGCCGTCGGCGAGGCGCCGTGCCTCACCCCGTCGGACACCGAAGGGCTCCTCGACGGCTTCTCGATCGACGAAGCAGAAGTCATCTACTGGGGCTATTGTCCCGACTGCTCCACCGCACGAAGTTCCTGAACCGTTTGTGTCCCAGCCCGTTTCATCACTCTCGAAAGGATCGTTGTGTCATCCGATACCTCCCACAGCCGCCCGCCCCACCCCGAGCAGCCAACCGCAAGCAAGAGCGAGAGCGAGAACCCGGCGATCGACTCGCCGACCCCCAAGGCACACGGCCCGTTGCGTAACCAGGACTGGTGGCCCGAGCAGATCGACGTCTCGAAGCTGCACAGGCAGTCCTCCAAGGGCAACCCCTTCGGTGAGGACTTCGACTACGCCGCCGAGTTCGCCAAGCTCGACGTCGAGGCCCTCAAGGCCGACGTCATCGCCCTGATGACCGATTCGCAGGACTGGTGGCCGGCCGACTACGGCAGCTACGCCGGTCTGTTCATCCGGATGAGCTGGCACGCCGCCGGTACCTACCGCATCTTCGACGGCCGCGGCGGCGGCGGCCAGGGCAGCCAGCGCTTCGCGCCGCTCAACAGCTGGCCCGACAACGCCAACCTGGACAAGGCGCGCCGCCTGCTGTGGCCGGTCAAGCGTAAGTACGGCAACAAGATCTCCTGGGCCGACCTGCTGGTCTTCGCCGGCAACTGCGCGCTGGAGTCCGCGGGCTTCGAGACCTTCGGCTTCGGCTTCGGCCGCGAGGACATCTACGAGCCCGAGGAGATCCTCTTCGGCGAAGAGGACACCTGGCTGGGCACCGACAAGCGCTACGGCGGGACCAACGACGGCGACCGCAAGCTCGGCGAGCCGTTCGGTGCCACCACGATGGGTCTGATCTACGTCAATCCCGAAGGCCCAGAAGGCAAGCCCGATCCCCTGGCCGCGGCGCACGACATCCGCGAGACCTTCGGCCGGATGGCGATGAACGACGAGGAGACCGCCGCCCTGATCGTCGGTGGCCACACCCTCGGCAAGACGCACGGCGCCGCGGAGGTCAACGTCGGTCCCGAGCCCGAAGGCGCTCCGATCGAACAGCAGGGGCTGGGCTGGAAGTGCCCGTTCGGCTCGGGCAACGCCGGTGACACGGTCACCAGTGGTCTCGAAGTGGTCTGGACGGGCACCCCGACGCAGTGGAGCAACGGTTACCTGGAGATCCTCTACGGCAACGAGTGGGAGCTGACCAAGAGCCCCGCGGGCGCCTGGCAGTTCGAGGCCAAGGACGCCGAGGCGACCATCCCCGATCCGTTCGGCGGCCCGCCGCGCAAGCCCACGATGCTGGTCACCGACGTCTCGATGCGGGTGGACCCCATCTACGGCAAGATCACCCGGCGCTGGCTCGACCACCCCGAGGAGATGAACGCAGCCTTCGCCAAGGCCTGGTACAAGCTGCTGCACCGCGACATGGGACCGGTGTCCCGCTACCTCGGCCCGTGGGTCGCCGAGCCGCAGATCTGGCAGGACCCGGTGCCCGCCGTCGACCACGAGCTGGTCGACGAGGAGGACATCGCCGAGCTGAAGGCCAAGGTGCTCGACTCCGGACTGTCGGTGCCGCAGCTGGTGAAGACGGCGTGGGCGGCGGCGGCCAGCTTCCGCAGCACCGACAAGCGCGGCGGCGCCAACGGGGCGCGACTGCGCCTGCAGCCGCAGCGGAGCTGGGAGGTCAACGAGCCATCCGAACTCGATCGCGTGTTGCCGGTCCTGGAGAAGATCCAGCAGGACTTCAACACTTCGGCCACCGGTGGCAAGAAGGTGTCACTTGCCGACCTGATCGTGCTGGCCGGTTCGGCTGCGGTCGAGAAGGCGGCCAAGGACGGTGGCCACGAGATCTCGGTGCACTTCGCGCCGGGTCGCACCGATGCCACCCAGGAACAGACCGACGCGGAGTCCTTCGAGGTGCTCGAGCCGCGGGCCGACGGATTCCGCAACTACGTCCGACCCGGAGAGAAGGCGCAGCTCGAGGACATGTTGCTCGAGCGGGCGTACTTCCTGGACGCGACGGCCCCCGAGCTGACCGTCCTGATCGGCGGCCTCCGTGCGCTCAATGCCAACCATGGCGGGACCAAGCACGGCGTATTCACCGACCGTCCTGGCGTGCTGACCAACGACTTCTTCGTCAACCTCCTCGACATGGGGACGCAGTGGAAGTCGGCGGAGACCCTGGAGAACGTCTACGAGGGCTTCGATCGCAGCACCGGCGCCCTGAAGTGGACGGCCACCGCCAACGATCTGGTGTTCGGTTCCAACTCCGTGCTGCGGGCACTTGCCGAGGTGTACGCGCAGGACGACGGCCAGGAGAAGTTCGTCGAGGACTTCGTCGCGGCCTGGGTCAAGGTCATGAACAACGACCGGTTCGACCTGGAGAGCTGACACCCACCGACCGGACTGCAGCCCGAAGGAGACACCCCGCGAACCCCACCGGTTCGCGGGGTGTTCCCGTTGGCAGACCCGGTCGCGGCATGATGGCCCCGATGGGTACGCGATGGCAGGACACCGACGCGCCACGCGGCGCGAACTACGACGCGAGATGGGCCCGGCTCGCGGCATCCGGGGCCGACATCCACGGCGAGGCCGGCCTGGTCGACCAGTTGCTCCGGCACCACGGCGGCCATCGCGTGCTCGACGCCGGATGCGGCACGGGGCGCGTCGCCATCGAGCTGGCCAAGCGCGGGCACTCGGTGGTCGGTGTCGACGCCGACCCGGCGATGCTGGACGCCGCCAGGGCCAAGGATCCAGCGATCACCTGGGTGCTCGCCGACCTGGCGGACCCACCGCTGCCCGCCGCCCGCTTCGACGTCGTCCTGTTGGCCGGGAACGTAATGATCTTCCTGGCACCGGGTTCGGAGGGCCGGGTGGTCGACGGGTTGGCCGGACGGCTCGCCAAGAACGGCTTGCTGGTGGCCGGTTTCTCGATCCGGCCCGATCGGCTGACACTCGAGAAGTACGACCGGTTGACCGCCGCGGCCGGCCTGGAGCTCGAGAACCGTTGGGCGACATGGGAGGGCGCGCCCTACACCGGCGGTGACTACGCGGTGTCGGTGCATCGTCGCCAGCCCGTGACAGGGTAGGCGGGTCAGCCCATCCGCAACCGCCGCCGTTGCCGCCCCGGCCGCGACGAACGGCGTCGCACAGCCCAAGTCGCTATGCTGACGCCTTCCGAGAGCAAGGAGCGATCATGGTTGCCGAGGCCAGCAACGAACCTCTGGCCGCCCACTCGCCCGCCCCCCCGAAACCGACGGCCCGCCACATCCGGCTGACCTCGCACGCCGGCGGCACGGACGCGCTGCCGATCCACTGGGACGCGCCGACCGCCGCCGAACGCGGACCCGTCATCGGCACCACCATCCAACGGGCGCATCGCAACGTGATCGGCACCCACAGCGGGTCCTACAGCGTCTACCGCGCCCTCGCCGTCGCCGCGGGTGCCCTGTCGCGCGAGCACCGGGCCGACCTCACCGACACCGCCCCCACCGACGTGATCGGCCCGTACCCGCAGTGGAGCGAGCCGGGCAAGATCGTCAGCCTGGACCCGTGGGGCGCCATGGTCGCCGAGGTGTTCGCCGACGAGCTGGCCGCCGGTCACGACGTGCGCCCGACCATCGCCGTCACCAAGGCGCACGTGATCCTGCCCGAGGTCGTCGAAGCGGTGCAGAAGGGCCGACTCGTCCCCGACGGCCGCATCCTGCTGGCCACCGGGGCGGCGCTCGTCACCAAGGCAGCGGTCGAGCCGGTGTGGTACCTGCCCGGCGTGGCCCGGCGATTCGGCTGCAGCGAGACCGACCTGCGTCGCGTGCTGTTCGAGGAGACCGGCGGGATGTACCCGGAACTGGTCACCCGATCAGACCTGGAGGTGTTCCTGCCGCCGATCGGTGGCCAGACCGTCTACGTGTTCGGTGACGCCCGCGACCTGGCAGACCCGTCGGTGGAGCTCACCGCGCGGGTGCATGACGAATGCAACGGTTCTGACGTGTTCGGTTCGGACATCTGCACGTGCCGGCCCTACCTGACGCATGCGATCGAGGAGTGCATCCTCGGCGCCCAGCGCGGCGGGGTGGGTCTGGTCGCCTACTCCCGCAAGGAGGGCCGCGCGCTCGGCGAGGTCACCAAGTTCCTGGTGTACAACGCGCGCAAGCGCCAGGCTGGCGGCGACACCGCCGACCAGTACTTCGCGCGCACGGAATGCGTTGCGGGCGTTCAGGACATGCGCTTCCAAGAGCTGATGCCCGACGTGCTGCACTGGTTGGGCGTCCGTAAGATCCACCGACTGGTGTCGATGAGCAACATGAAGTACGACGCGATCACGGGCTCGGGCATCGAGGTCGGCGAACGGGTGAACATCCCCGAGGATCTGGTGCCCGCCGACGCCCGCGTCGAGATCGACGCCAAGATGGCCGCCGGTTACTTCACCCCCGGCCCGGTGCCCGGCGAGGACCAGTTGCGCCAGACGAAGGGACGCGGGTTGGGCTCGTGAGCGTCGGTATCTCCCCCGGCCAGCACCCCGAGACCGCCGACGGCGCCGCCGCGGCCCTGCGCACCACCCGTGCGGTCCGGGAACGCGCCGGGTACCTGTTGCAGCGCGCCCGCAGTGGTGAATCGGCGTGGTTCGACGTCGATGACGCGGCGCTACCCGCCGCGGTGACCGAGGTCGTGGCCGTCACCCGGTCCCGATACCCGGATCTGAACATCCCCTTCCACTCTCGCTGGCGGCACTTCGAGGCCGGCGGGGTGGACCGCAAGGCCGAGCTGGACGCGCGCACGAGCACGTGGGATCCGGCCGCCAGGGCCAGGGCGATGATCGACCTCACCGTCGTCAGCGTGCTCCTGGACGCCGGCGCCGGTCCCGATTGGCACTACGACGAGGAGTCCAGCGGCCAGCGGTTCGCCCGCTCCGAAGGTCTGGGTGTCGCGACGTGGAACGCGTTCCTCGACGGGAGGTTCTCCAGCGATCCGGGCGTCCCACTGCGCGTCGACGCCGCCGGGCTCCTGGCCCTCACCCCCGGACGACTGGCCGAGACGTTCCAGGTGGGCCCCGGCAACCCGCTGGTCGGCATCGAGGGCCGGGTCCAGCTGCTGCACCGGCTCGCCGCGTCGCTGGCGGACCAGCCGCTGACGTTCGGCCCGCTCGGCCGCCCCGGCGGCCTGTTCGACCGATTGCTGGCGGCGGGGCCCGCCGCTATCACCGCCCACGACATCTTGTCCGAACTGTTGGTGTCACTGTCGGGAATCTGGCTGGCGGACAACCAGATCGACGGTCGGCGACTGGGTGACTGCTGGCCGCACGCCGCCGTGCCCGGTGCGGGTCTCACCCGGGGTTGGATGCCGTTCCACAAGCTGTCGCAGTGGCTGACGTACTCGCTTCTCGAGCCGTTCGCATGGGCGGGCGTGCGCGTCGGGGACCTCGACGAGCTGACCGCACTACCGGAGTACCGCAATGGCGGGCTGCTGCTGGACACCGGCGTGCTGCGCCTGCGCGACCCCGGCTGGACCCGAGAGGCCTGGGCCGTCGGCGACGAGCTGGTGATCGAGTGGCGCGCGCTGACCGTCGCGCTGCTCGACGAGCTCGCGCCGATGGTGCGCCACGGCCTCGGCGCGACCGCCGAGGAGATGCCGCTGGCTCGCGTGCTCGAAGGTGGCACCTGGGCCGCGGGCCGGGTACTCGCCCAACGCCTGCGCGGCGGTCTGCCCCCGCTGGTGATCGTCAGCGACGGAACGGTCTTCTAAGAGGATGGGAATGGATCCTGCGATGAGTTCGGTTCACCTGGTCGACCACCCGCTGGTGCAGCACAAGATGACCCTGCTGCGACGAAGGGAAGCCTCCACCAAGAGCTTTCGCCAGCTGGTCAACGAGATCGCCACGCTGGTGGCCTACGAGGTGCTGCGCGACATGCCGTTGCACGACGTCGAGATCGAGACCCCGCTGGAGCCGATGACCGGTCGGATGATCGACGGCAAGAAGCTGGTGTTCGTCTCGATCCTGCGGGCTGGTACCGGCATCCTGGACGGGATGCTGGACGTGGTGCCGAGCGCGCGGGTCGGCCACATCGGGCTCTACCGCGATCCCAAGACGCTCGTCGCCGTCGAGTACTACTTCAAGATGCCAGGCGACTTGCACGAGCGCGACGTCGTGATCGTCGACCCCATGCTGGCAACCGGTAACTCGGCGGTCGCGGCGGTGGACCGGCTCAAGGAGTGCGGTCCGAAGTCCATCAAGTTCGTCTGCCTGCTGACCTGCCCCGAGGGCATCGCGGCGATGGGCGAGGCCCACCCCGACGTCCCGATCTACACCGCCGCCGTCGACCGTCAGCTCGACGAGCACGGGTACATCCTGCCCGGGCTCGGGGACGCCGGAGACCGGATCTTCGGTACCAAGTGACGCGGGGTCAGACCCGGCGGGGTAACTGGGCTCCGATCAACGGCGCGATCTTGTCGGCCTGATAGACGTGGCCGGCGTCGGTGGGGTGCACGCCGTCCTTGCCGATGAGGTCGGGCCGGTCCATGAACCAGCCGGCGACGATCGGGTCGATGAAGGTGGCGCCCGCGAGCATCGACTGGAACGCCAGGGTGTCGCGCACCTGCAGGATCCCCGGCGGGACGTCAGGCGTCGGCCATGGTGGCCCGATCACCAGCAACTTGGCGCCCGGGGCAATGCCTCGAGCTAGCGACAGGGCCGAGAAGATCTGTCCACCAAGCACATTGGGGTCGACGCCTTGGTCGTTGCGGGAGCCGTAGAAGACGACCAGGGCGTCGTCGGGCTTCACGGCCATGGCGGTCAGGTCGACGAACAGGTTGCCCTGGTCCCCCCGCACCCCGTAGCCGGCCCTACCCTCGGCGGCGACGTCGGCGACGACCGGCAGACCCTCCTTGCCCAGCGTCTTCCAGGCGCGGACGGGCCAGGCGTTGGGCCCCTGCCCACCGATCGCCGTCCCGTTGGTGTACGAGTCACCGACGACCGCGATGCGGGTCACCGGCATGCCCGCGGTCAGCGGGTCGTAGGGCGTCCTGCGCATCGACGGCGCACTCAGTACCAAACCGAGGAGCAGAGCCACCGAGAGGACGAACGTGGCGAGGCTGGAGGGTGCGCGCATCAGCCGGCCCGAACCTGCAGCGTCGTGGGGCGGTCGTGGCCGGGGTCGGGCCGCGGCGGCGGCTCCCGGCGCTGGGTGTGGTCCAGGTCGACCGGAAGCTTGCGCTCCCCGACCATCCGACGCATCCACAATCGGGCGGGCTCCTCGACGAAGTGGAACAGCAGCGCGGCCAGGACCGCCGAAAGCAGGATCAGGCCGGCGAAGATCAGCTTGGCGGAGACGCTGGGGACCATCTCGATGCGGTACTGCGCCATCACCCACAGCCAAGCGGTGTGCACCAGCTCGTGCACCATGTAGAGACCGAACGAGACCTGTCCGCCGTACACCATGACGCGGGTGGACAGCAGCGCAGGGAGCGTGCCCGCACCGATCGCCAGGGTGACCACCAGCGGCATGAACAACACGTCGACGAGGCCGAAGTCGTCGCGAATGGTGGGAATCGGGTGCCCGTCGAACCAGTACAGCGCCCCCACGATGACGGCCAGCAAGCCGATCGACAGGTAACCCGCGCCCCGGCGCGCCCGGTCGGTCGGTCGGAGCTTGCGCACGGCGGCGCAGGCCAGGGCACCCGCGGTGAACTGCAGGACGATGCGCGGCAACCAGCTCCACGGCGTGTAGAACTGGCCGCCGGACCCCACCAACAGCAACACCGGCGGGAGCGAGGCCACGAAGGCCAGCAGCAGCAGACCCCTGGCTCGCGTCGCCCGTTGCACGCGGAAGATCACCAGCACCAGCAGCCCGAACAGCAGGTAGGCCAGCCACTCGGCGCTGATCGACCAGGCCGGGCCATCCCAGCTCGTCAGGTCGAAGAACGGCTGGAACCACAGCTGCACCATGAACAGCTGACGGAGGTAGTTGATGGCCGTCATCGAGGCGGCCTCGGGTGACGGGAAGTCACCGACGTTGAGGGTGAAGATCATCCACAGCGCGGCGAAGTGCATGGTGACCAAGTACAACGGCCAGACCCGCGCCAGGCGCAGCCACAGGAAGTGCAGCGTCGCCTTGGTCGACCACGTGTCACCCATGCGGTCCAGGTAATTCCAGGTCAGCACGAACCCGCTGAGGATGAAGAACAGGTCGACGCCCTGCGCGCCGCAATCCAGGATCGGCTTGAGCGAGTCGTAGAGCGGCGGGGAGGCCATCTGCAGCAGCGGCCGGAAGTGGAACAACACCACCCACAGCGCGGCGACGATGCGCAGCCCGGACAGGGCCTTGATCTCTCCGCTGCGCACAACACTCTTTCCGTGACGAGGGCGTTCGGTTTCGCGCGGGAACCGCGCCATCGCGTCCGCGAACCGTGCGGTCGGCGTCCAGCCACCGGCTCATGGCAGGGTAACAGCGCCGCGATGACTCTGGCACTTTCGCAACGCTGTGCGGTTGCTGAACGGCGAAGTCGAGGCTGTTCAGCTGCAAGAGAAGGGGTTTCGGGGGGGTACTTTCGGGGTTCGCGCGCCAGTGGCCGCCGCGGAGGCGATGATTTGGGGACGGCCGTGCACAGCCCGCACGGCCCGTTCCCGACCGTTGAGGATCCCCCCTTCATGCTCGAAGACATTCGCCCGCCACGCAGAGCCGTCATCGTCACCGCCGGACTCGGAGCACTGGCCACCGCCGCGGCGGCCTGCGGATCCAGCTCCCAGACCTCGACCAGCTCTGCGGCGTCGAGCCCGGCATCCTCCGGTGCCGGCACGCCGGGGGGGTTGGCCAAGACCGCCGACGTACCCGTCGGCTCGGGAGTGATCGTCGACGACACCGTGATCACCCAGCCCACCGCCGGGGTGTTCAAGGGTTTCTCACCCGTGTGCCCACATGCGGGCTGCAACGTCAACGCGATCACCGACGGCAAGATCGTCTGCCCGTGTCACAAGAGCGAGTTCAACCTTGACGGCACCGTCGCGCAGGGCCCGGCTAAGAATCCATTGGAAGCGAAACCAATTGTCGTGCAGGGTGATTCGATAGTCGCCGGCTAGCGGGAGCCTAGCCGGCCGCGTTGGGATGAAGCGGCGGGCAGCCGCCCTGGGCGTCGGCGGCCCGTTCGAAGTGCCAGATCTCGTTGGCGTAGATCTGGCACAGCCCGAACCGCGCACCATTGCGCATCATCCACTCGTCGGCTGCGACGGGTCCGACGTCGACCGCCCGCCCGACCACGTGCATCGACGCCTCCGGTGATGCCACGAACTGCCGCGCCGCCTCGGCGCTTCCGTAGGTGAGCACGGCCTGATCGAACAACCGCTGCTGGAAGCCACCCGAGCGCCAACCCGACGTCAGCCCCACGTCGACGCCCTCGGCGGCGGCGGCCCGGGCGGCATCCTGAATCGCCTTGCGCACCAACGGGTCGAGGAAGGCCACGACCGGGCTGCGATCGTCGAACGGCGAGACCAGCTGACCGTCGGGAATCGACCCGCCAGTGGTGTCGACCGCGCCGGCACCGATCAGCGGGGCCGCGGCATCCGGGCTGGTCGAGCTCATCGCCGGGGTGGCCGCGGGCCCCATCGCCAGCGGTTCGATCGAGACCGTGGTGGTGGTGGTCGGGGCAGCGGCCGCCGGACCGTAACCCAGCAGCAAAGAACTGAGCCCAAGGGCGGCGGCCATCGATCCACTCACCCCCCGTCGCATGGGATGAGACTAGGCCAGTGCGTCGACCCGTTCTGGCAGGCTCGGATCGTGGACCTGCCGCACCCCGATCCCGCGCTACCCCATCTCGCCCAGGTCGTGCCCTCGGTGCTGGCAGCCATGGGCGCGCCCGGCTTCCGGGAAACGCTGTCGCTCGGAGCCGGGCTGCGCGGCGCCTGCGTTCTGCTCATCGACGGTCTCGGCGCCGAGCTGCTCGACACATACGCCGACGACGCCCCCGTGCTGGCCGGGTTGCGCGGGCGGACGCTGAGCGTCGGCTTCCCGTCCACCACCGCCGCCGGGCTGGCGGCGATCGGCACCGGACGCCGCAGCGGCGAACACGGCATGGTCGGGTACACCTTCCGGCTGCCGCGGGCCGGTGTGATCAACGCCCTGCAGTGGCGGCCCCACCCGCACGGCGAGGACCTGCGCGAAAGCCTCCCGCCCGAGCGGGTGCAACCATTGCCCACCACGTTCGAACGGGCCGCCGCGGTGGGGTTCGCGGTGAGCGTGGCGTCCAACGCGCAATTCGCCGGCTCCGGGCTGACCCGCGCGGTGCTGCGCGGGGCCCGCTACGTGGGAGTGCACGGACTCGGCGACCTCGGGGCAGCGATTCACGACGCCATCGCCGGGGACGGCCTCTGCTACGGCTATCACGGAGATCTGGACCTCATCGGTCATTTGCACGGGCCCGGATCATTGGCCTGGCGCCTGCAGCTGCGTCAGGTCGACCGGCTGGTGGGCTCAGTACTGGAGGACCTGCCGCCCGGCGGGCTGCTGGCCGTAGTGGCCGATCACGGCATGGTGGCAGTGACCGAGGCCGACCGCATCGACGTCGACGCCAGCCCCGCCCTGCTCGACGGCGTGGCCGCGATCGGCGGCGAGGCGCGCGCCAGGCACGTCTACGTGGAGGACGGCGCCATCGCGGCCGTACTGGCCGCCTGGCGGGAGACCCTCGGCGATCGGGCGTGGGTGGCGTCGCGCGACGAGGCGATCGCGGCCGGGTGGTTCGGCGCCACGGTGGCCGACCACGTCCTGGCCCGCATTGGGGACGTCGTCGCCGCCGGCCGCGACGCGGCGGTGCTGGTCCGCCGTTCGGTCGAACCCGTCGAGTCGGCGCTCATCGGACACCACGGTTCGCTCACCAGCGCCGAGCAGCGCGTGCCGCTGCTGCTGGCCTACGGCTAATCTCGTCGCCGTGATCGTGCTGCTGCCGCCGTCGGAGACCAAGCGTGACGGGGGCGACGGACCGCCACTGCGGCTGGACGCGTTGAGTTCCCCCGAACTGGGACCGGTGCGGTCCGTGCTGCTCGACGAGCTGGTGACGCTGTCGGCCGACCGCCCCGCGGCCCGCCGGGCGCTGGGTCTGTCCACGGCCCAGGACGGCGAGATCGACCGCAACGCCGCCCTGCTCGCCGCGCCGACGATGCCGGCCATCGAGCGCTACACCGGGGTGCTCTACGACGCCCTGCACGTCACCTCGCTCACCGGCGCCGCGGCATCGCGCGCCAGGGCCCGCCTCGCGGTCTGTTCGGCGCTGTTCGGGCTGCTCCGCGCCGACGACGCGGTGCCGGCCTACCGGTTGTCGGCAGGGTCGAAGCTGCCTGGCGGGACGACGCTGGCGGCGCGGTGGCGCCCAGCGCTCGAACCCCTGCTGGCCCGGCTAGCCGCGGACGAACTCGTCGTCGACCTGCGGTCGGGTTCCTATGCGGCAATGGGCCGGCTGCCGGGAGCGGTCGACGTCGACGTCGTCGCCGAGCGCCCCGACGGCACCCGGGCCGTCGTCAGTCACTTCAACAAGGCCCACAAGGGCCGGCTGGCGCGGGTCCTCGCGGCCAGCCGGGCCGAACCCGGCGACGCGGCGGCGGTCGCCACCCTGGCCCGCCGCGCCGGCATGCGCGTCGAGCGCACCGGCGATCAGCTGATCGTCGTCGTGCCCGCCTGACGGCCAGCGGTCACAGCGTTCCGAACAGTTCGATCGCGTTGCCGTCCGGGTCGGCGACGAACATCCAACCCATCCCCGGCACGGGCGCGAACTCAGTGGGTGGCTCGACGACGTCGTAACCGGCGGCCTCGACGGCGGCAGCGACGTCGCGCAGATTCCGTACACCGATGGTGAAGTACCGCAAGCCGGCCTGCGTCCGGCCCCCGCCCGGCACGGCGGGCGCCGCCGGCGCGATCGTGTACGTGACCAGCTTCAGCACGCTGGCCCCAAGGGCATAGCGCCGCTGGGAACCGCCGGCGAACTCGATCTCGCCCTGGGGCTCGAGTGAGAGGAAGCCCTCGTAGAACTCGACCATCGCGTCGAGGTTCGTGGTGACCAGACCGATCTCGATGGAGGGGCTGAGCAGGTCCAACTTCACGGGTGGCTACCTCGAATCACGGGTCGTCGGATGCATGCCGCTCGGAGCCTAGACGCGAGACGTCGGTCACCATGGCGGGTCGGGTGATTTCCCGACCGCCCGTTCGTCTGACACACTGGAAGGCGAGGGGAGTATTCCTTCGTCACGGTGTCGTCATCACGTTGCCCATCGTTGGGCAGCCGGTGCCGTGGACCGCAGCTCGTGCGGTGGCAGAGACCTCGGTCGTTTCGACACGTCCGGAGGCACCCTCACATGCAGGTTACGCAGATCGAATGGATCGTCACGCTCGGCGTGACGTTGGCCGTCCTTCTGTTCGACATCGTCTTCATCGCCCGTCGCCCTCACGAACCCACGTTCAAGGAGTGCGCGATCGCGCTGTCCTTCTACGTCGGTCTCGCCGTGGCGTTCGGCATCTGGGTATGGATCTCCCACGGCAGCCAGTACGGGGTGGAGTTCTACGCCGGCTGGCTCACCGAGTACAGCCTGTCGATCGACAACCTGTTCATCTTCCTGATCATCATGGCCAGCTTCAAGGTGCCAAGGAAGTATCAGCAGGAGGCACTGCTGATCGGCATCATCCTGGCGCTGATCTTCCGTGGCATCTTCATCGCGCTCGGCGCCGTGGCGATCAACCAGTTCTCCTGGATCTTCTACGTCTTCGGCGCGTTCCTGGTCTACACCGCGCTCAAGCTGGTCCGCGACACCGACCACGACGACGACGCGGAGAACGGCGTCGTGCGCTTCGCCCGCACGCACTTCACCCTGACCGACAAGTGGGACGGGCTCAAGATGTGGATCAAGGAGGACGGCAAGCGTCTGATGACGCCGATGTTCCTGGTCATAGTGGCGCTGGGCACCACCGACCTGCTGTTCGCGCTGGACTCGATTCCCGCCATCTACGGGCTCACCAAGGAGCCCTACATCGTGTTCACCGCGAACGTGTTCGCGCTGATGGGCCTGCGCCAGCTGTACTTCCTGCTCGGTGACATGCTCAAGCGGTTGGTCTACCTGTCCCAGGGCCTGGCCTTCATCCTGGCCTTCATCGGCGTCAAGCTGGTCCTGCACGCACTGCACGAGAACGAGCTGCCGTTCATCAACGGCGGTGAGCACGTGCCGGTGCCGGAGATCCCGACGCTGCTCAGCCTCGGCGTCATCATCGTCACGCTGCTGGTCACCACCGCCGCGAGCCTCTACAAGACGCGGGTCGTCGACAAGCGCACCGAAACGGTCGACGAAGTCAGCTGACCCGCCGAGTTGCCGAACGCGGGGACAGCCCGGAGGATCCGACCCAATGAACACCCAACAGGCGCGCGCGCTGGCTTCCGTAGATGCCCTCGGTCAGGCTCGACTCGTCGCGTCAGGTGACCTGTCGGCCGTCGAACTCCTCGACGCCGCCATCACCCGACTCGACGCGGCTCGCCAGCTCAACGCGGTCGTCACCGACCTCTTCGAACGCGGCCGCGACCAGGCCAGGGCCCTAGACGACTCCGGCGCACTGCGCGCCGGTGGGGCCGGCCCGCTGGCCGGGGTCCCCTTCCTGCTCAAGGATCTCGGGGCATCGCTGGCGGGGACGCCGGAGGCGATGGGTTCCCGCGCCCTGCGCGGTTACGTCACCTCGGAGTCGGCGTGGACCGTCGACCGGTACCTCGAGGCCGGCTTGGTGGTCTTCGGCAAGACCAACACCCCGGAGTGGGGCAACCACTGCACCACCGAGCCACTGCTGTTCGGCCCGACGGCCAATCCGTGGGGGCCGGACGTCACGCCGGGTGGGTCCAGCGGCGGGTCGGCCGCGGCCGTCGCCGCCGGCGTGGTGCCCGCAGCATCCGGCGGGGACGGCACGGGTTCCATCAGGGTGCCCGCGTCGTGCTGCGGACTGGTCGGGCTCAAGCCGCGGCGCGGCCGCAGCTCGTTCGCCCCGGACGGCGGTCAGGACATGGAGGGCCTTGTCAACGGACACGCCCTGACCAGGACGGTGCGCGACAGTGCCGCGCTGCTCGACGTCATCAGTGGTACTGCGACCGGGGACCCGTACACCGTGCCCGTCCCCGATCCGCCGTTCCTGGCCGCGATCGCCGAGCCCCCCGCCCCGACGCGGATCCTCACCACCACGGACTCTCCGTTCGCGGGCCCAGCGACCGATCCCGAGGTCGTCGCGGCGGTGGAGTCGGTGGCGCACGTCCTGGCCGACCTTGGTCATCGCATCGAGGCGGGCGCCCCCACCTTCGATCCCGATGCCGTCGCCGACGCGATCGCGGTGCTGCACACCGTCAGCAATGCGCAACTGCATGCGTTCGGCAAGCAGGTCCTCGGGCGGGAGCCCACGGAGGACGACTTCGAGCCCAGCAGCTGGGTGATGATGCGCGAGGGCTTCACCACCACCGGCGTCGCCTACGCCGAGGCCATCGGCGCCGTGCACGCCCAGACCCGGCGGTTCGCCGCAGGCATGGCCGGCCACGACGTGCTGCTGGTGCCGACGCTGCTGACTCCCCCGCCGCCGTACGGGTTGCTGAACCAGCAGCGCGGCACCACCCGCGCCTTCTTCGACGTCGAGTTCGCGACGACGGGCTGGACGACGATGGCCAACGTCACCGGCTGGGCCGCGATCTCGCTTCCGTTGGGCGTGACCTCGACGGGGCTGCCAATCGGGGTGCAGCTGATGGCCCCCGACGAGTTGGTGCTACTGCAGCTGGCCGCCCAACTCGAGGAGGCGATGCCCTGGGCGGACCGGTTGCCGCCGGGCTGGATCGGCTAGCTGCCGGCATCCTTCACGCCCGGGATGCGCGCGGTCAGCGTGGTGCCCACACCGACCGGGCTGCTGATGTCGAGCTGCCCGGACACCGCCTCGACACGGTCCCGCAGCCCGATGAGCCCGGAGCCGCCGCCGTTCGACGTGGCACCGCCGATCCCGTCGTCGGCGACCTCGATGTGCAGCTCGTCGGCGCTCTGACCGACCCGGATGGTGACGCTCTCGGCCTCGGAGTACTTGGCGGCGTTGGTGAGCGCCTCGGCGACGACGTAGTAGGCCGCGACCTCGATCGGCTCGGGAAGCCGCCCCTCGACGTCGACCTCGATGCCGACCGGGATGGTGGAGCGCCGGGCCAGCGCCCGCAGGGCCGGGCCGAGGCCGCCCTTGGACAGGATCGCCGGGTGGATGCCGCGCGAAAGCTCCTGGAGGTTGGCGTACAGCTCCGCCAGACCGTTGATCACGTTGTCGAGCTGCTGGCGAACCACCTGATCCTCGACGGGTACCGAGGCCTCCACGGTGCGCAGCCCCAGCCCGAGCGCGACGATGCGCTGCTGGGCGCCGTCGTGCAGGTCGCGTTCGAAGCGCCGCCTTGCCTGATCACCGGCGGCCACGACGCGCGCCCGCGACGCTTGGAGCTCGGCCCTGGTCTCGGCGTTGGCGATCGCGGTCGCGACCAGGTCGGCGAAGTCGCAGATCCGTTCCTCGGCCTGCGGCGACATGGGCTCGGCCTCGACCGAGCCGACGATCAGGGCACCCCGGGTCTCGTCGTCGATGGTGATCGGCGCACCGACACCCGAGTGCAGCCCGAGTCCGCGCAGCCGGCCGGCGAGGGCACCCTCCAGACCCTCGTAGTCGTCGATCCGGGCCACCCGTCCCGTCCGGCGGATCCTGGCGGCGACGCTGTCACCCACCAGCGAAAGCTGCTCGCCCACCGGGAGGGTCTCGCGACCGGGCCGGTCGTGGGCGGCGAGCACCGTGCACGACGCGCCGTCGTCGAACCTGACCAGCGTGACGTGTTCGACGTCGAGGCCGCGAGCCAGCTCCGTGACCGTGACGGGATACACGTCAGCCGGGTCGGCACCCCTGGCCACCAGGGTGGCCACCCGGCGCAACGCACTCTGCTGCCGGGCCAGCGCGGCGGCTTCCCTGCCACGCTGCTCGGCCTCGGCGGTCCGCAGCCGCGCCTGCCCGGCGAGCACGTTGGCCAGCAACGCCAGCGGCAAGAAGATGAACAGCCCGGCCGCCACGCCATCGAGGTGGAAGTAGAGGTACACCAGTGTGCTGGCCAGCGACGTGGCGATCGCCAGGCCGATGCTCCAGCCCGCCGACACCACCAGCACGCCGAGCAGGAAGATGGCTCCGAAGGCGTTCTCGGGGGCGACGCGCCCCAGCCACAGCACGAGCAGGATCTCGGCGGCGATGAAGCCGACGGCGACGACGATCCCCCAGCCCAGCGGCCGGGCGGTCGGTCTGAGCACCATGGCCAGCATCCGCGTGCGCAACTTCTGCGCGAACGTGGTCGGCGGGCTGTCGTCGGTCGTCGTCGACGTCCGCAGTGGCCTCGGCAGGGACTTGGTCATCGCACCGGAATGCTAGTGGCTTGACAGGGAACATTCCGGCTAGCAGCAATGCCCGACCCGTGCGCGGCTGACAACCTGGTCTCATGAGGTATTCCAGAGGTGTCCCGTGCGGTGTCTGATCGTCGATGACAGTGCCGACTTCCGCGATGCCGCGACGCACATGCTGGAGCGCGCTGGGATCGACGTGGTCGGGGTGGCGTGCACGGCGCAGGAGGCGCTGACCCGCTATGCCGATCTTCGCCCCGACGTCACCCTGGTCGACGTCGAGCTCAACGGCGAGAGCGGCTTCGACGTGGTAGAGCAGCTGCACGCGGCCGACACGCCCGCGCCATCGACGATCCTGATCTCGACGCACTCCGAACAGGACTACGCGGAGATGATCGCGGCGAGCCCGGCGCTGGGGTTCCTGGCGAAGTTCGCGCTCTCGGCGGCGGCGATCAGGACCATGCTCGGGCGCTGAGCGCGATCAGAGCGAGTCGAGGTACATGATCACCGCGCGGACGCGGCGGTGCTCGTCATGGGTCTCCGGCAGGTTCAGCTTCGTCAGGATGCTGCGCACGTGCTTCTCCACGGTGCCCTCGGTCACCCAGATGCGGCCGGCGATCCCCGAGTTCGACAGGCCCTCGGCCATCAGCGTCAGCACCTCGCGCTCCCGCGCGCTCAGCGCCGCCAGCGGATCGTCACGACGCCGCGCGGACACCAGCTCCTGCACCAGCGCCGGATCGACGACCGACGCGCCCCCGGCGATGCGGCCCGCGGTCTCGACGAAGTCGGCGACGTTGGTGATGCGGCTCTTGAGCAGATAGCCGATCGAGTGGCCGCCGGCGAGTAGCTCCATCGCATGCTCGACGTCGACGTGGGCCGAGAGCACCAGGATCGCGATATCGGGCCACTGCTCCCTGATGGTCTTGGCCGCGTCGAGGCCCTCGGTGTCGTGCGACGGCGGCATCCGGATGTCGGTCAGCACCAGTGCCGGCTGGCGCTCGCGCACCATGTCGAGCAGTTCGACCGCGTTGCCGGCCTGGCCGACCACGTCGAATCCGGACCGGTCGAGGAGGCTGGCGAGTCCTTCGCGCAGCAGGACGTCGTCATCGGCGACGACCACTCGGACGGTATTCATCGCGAGGATTGTTGCATCCGCGGTGTGCTGGCGCCGAGCAGCAGCACCGCAGGGCCCCGAAGCCGGGCGTCCTGGCGAACCTGGCGTGGCACACTCCGAGGATGGTCATGCCCATCGAACGTCCCAAGCTGGAGGGCAACGTCGCCGTCGGGGACGACCGGCAGATCGGCTTCGCCGAATTCGGTACGCCGCAGGGCCGTCCGGTCTTCTGGCTGCATGGCACCCCCGGTGCCCGCCGACAGATTCCGGTCGAGGCGCGGGCCTACGCCGAGAAGAACGACATCCGGCTCATCGGCGTCGACCGGCCGGGTATCGGGTCATCCACGCCGCACCAGTACCCCAACGTGCTGGCGTTCGCCCACGACCTGCGCACCATCGCCGACGTGCTCGGCATCGACGCCATGTCGGTCATCGGGCTCTCCGGTGGCGGACCGTATGCATTGGCGTGTGCCGCGGCCATGCCCGACCGCGTGGTCGCGGCCGGCGTGCTTGGCGGTGTCGCCCCGACGATCGGGCCTGACGCGATCCGTGGCGGCGCGATGGCGGTGGGGTCCGCGGTGGCCCCGTTCATGCCGGTGATCGGACTGCCGCTGCGGATGGCGGCCGTCAGCCTGATCCGGGTGGTCAAACCGCTCGCCTCGCCGGCGATCGACGTCTACGGCCGCATCTCCCCCGAGGGGGACCGGCGGCTGCTGGCACGCCCCGAGTTCAAGGCGATGTTCCTCGACGACCTGCTCAACGGCAGCCGCAAGCAGATGTCCGCACCCTTCGCCGACGTCGTCGTCTTCGCGAGGGATTGGGGATTCCCGCTCGACCAGGTGAAGGTGCCCGTTCGGTGGTGGCACGGCGACCGGGACCACATCATCCCGTTCGCCCACGGGCAGCATGTCGTGGCGCACCTACCCGACGCCGAGCTGTACGCGTTGCCGGGCGAGAGCCACCTCGCCGGGCTCGGTTACGCCCAGGAGATCCTGGCGACCCTGATGGCGCTGTGGGATCGCCAGGCGCCCAGCCGCCCGTGACGACCCGAGCTGGGGACTACTGCTCGCCGGCCGGCACCTGCGCGCGTCCGAGGATGCGGTCGATCCAGTCGAAGGCGTAGCCCTCGAACAGGGTGCTTCCCAGACCCTCGCAGTGCCCGCCGCCCCCCTCGGCCTCGCTGAACGTCGTCAGGCGCCGCTCGCACGTCAGCTGCTCGAACAGCAGCTCCCCCTGGGCGGCGAAGTCGCCCTCGCCCTCGGTGAGCAGCGTCGGGCAGCGGATGTCGGCGGCGACGCCCTCCAACGTGAAGGACAGTTGCTTGCGGAGCAGGTCGCCGACCGTCGTGGTGCCCATCGCGGCCATCCGCGCGCCGTACCACTCGACATTGCGCGGGCCGCTGAGCACCTTCTGCAGCTCGGCGTCCAGGTCGGCATCGACGGCAAGCAGTCGGGAGAGGAACGCGTCGGGATCGTCGTAACCGAGCGTCTTCGCGAAATTCCCGATGCGGGAGGCGAAGTCGTACTGACCGGGATCGGCGACGAGAGCGGCCACCCGCGACTCGAACGCGGCCGCGCGGGGGCCCAGGTACCCGCCGAACGACCGGCCCATCACGATCACGGCGTGCGGGTGGACGCCGTCCTGTTCCAGCAGCCACTCGAAGGCTCCGGCGAAGGGCTCCTCGAAGTCGGGCCGGAACGGGCGCCGGTGCTCGTAGAGCGTGCCGCCCTGACCGGGGCCCTCGAAGACGAAGAAGTTGTACCCCCGCGGCAGCGCCATGTACCCGGTGGCGACGTAACCCGCCTCGGCGGTCGAGTCCATGCCGCAGGGCGCCATGATCGTCGGCCGGGGGGTGTCGGCGTCGGCGGGACGGAACAGGTACCCGGTCATCGCCACGCCGTCGTACGGAATCTCCGTCGTCAGCACCTGGCAGTCCATCAGCGGCAACGCCGCCCGGAACGTCTCGCGGTGCCGACGCCAGGCGTGCTGCAGCCGTTCGTCGTCGAGGTCGTGGCGCAGGAAGAAGAACGACTGCCGCCAGTACTCCGAGGCCCGAAGGAAGGCCTTGCGTGCGGTCACCTCGTGGCCACCCCGCAGCGCGTCCTCGGCCAGGGTTTGCGCGGCCTTCGCGGTGGCCGACCACTCGGCGTACCAGGAGTCGTAGTCACCCTCGGTCACGCGGGCCGCGGTGGTGAAGACCTCGCCGAGATCGGCGGCCTCCGCGGCGACCGCGATCACCGTCCGGCTCAGCTGTGCGTCCATCTCCGGATCGTCGAGCAAGATCTTCACGAGTCGCCCGCCCCGGTCGGACCTCGTCGGTCAAGAGTCCTCGTGTCGGCCAGAATCCTCGGCTCCTTTCAGCGGGGGCGGCGGCGATACTCGCGGAAGCCTAGCGCCGGTCCCGTGGACGGTGTCGGACCGCTCATTCGGTGTCGGGCGGGCTCAGGATCCGCCGCAACAGGTGCATCGCCACGGTCGTGGACCGTTCGCGAACGTCGGATCTGTTGCCGGGCAACAGCAGCGTGCGGGTCAGCGTCGGACCCCCCGCGAGCTGGACGCTGAAGCACACGGTGCCGACCGGCTTGTCCGGCGTTGCGCCGCCGGGGCCGGCGATGCCGGTGGTGGCCACCGCGGTATCGGCACCGAAGCGCCGCAACGCGCCCGCGGCCATGGCCTCCGCCACGGGCTCGGACACCGCGCCGTATTCGGCCAGCAGCTTCGGGTCCACCCCGAGTAGCTCCACCTTGGCTTCGTTCGAGTAGCTGACGACGCCGCCCGCAACGTAGGCCGACGAACCGGCACGGTCGGTGAGCCGCGCCGCGACCATGCCGGCCGTGCACGACTCGGCCGTCGCGATGGTGCGGCCCGCCAGCAGTCGGGCCACCTGATCGTCGACGAGCGACCCGTCCTCGGAGAAGATCTCCTGCCGATGGTGCGCGCGCAGCAGCGCGACCAGGTCGTCGTAGACCGGTGCGGCGGCGGGCTCGTAGCGGGTCACGATCTCGAGCTCGCCGCGACGCAGACAGGTGGTGATCTCCAGGCGGTCGAAGTCCGTGATGCCCGTCTCGCCCTCGCGCAGGGTCTCCGCGAGCGCGGACTCCGGCAGCCCGAACATCCGGATGGTGGACTGCCTGTACTCGGTGCGCCCGGCGATCGCCCGCTGAACGCCCTCGGTACGCACGGCCTGGTCCCACATGGGCTGCAACTCCCGCGGTGGGCCTGGGAGCACCACGATCGTCGGCTTGCCCGCGACGACGACCCCCGGTGCGGTGCCGACGGGAGTCAGGATCTCGGCACCCACCGGGACCATGGCCTGCTTGCGATTGGCCGCCATCACGGCGTCGAAGTCGACCGCGCCCGCGGGCTGCGCGCGGCTCATCAGCCGCTTGAGGATGTCGGCGATCGTGGCCTCCAACGCGGCGTCGAGCACCAGGTCCCGTTCGCAGAACTGCGCGACGGTCGCGACCGTCACGTCGTCGGCCGTGGGACCGAGCCCGCCGCTGGTGACGATCAGATCCACGCCCTCGTCGGCCAGGAACCGCAGCTGGGCCGCGATGTCGGACGGCCGGTCCCCGCAGATCGTGACGTGGGCCAGCTCGACGCCCAGTTCCAGCAGCCGGTCGGCCAGGTAGGGACCGTTGCGGTCCTGGACGCGACCGGTGAGGACCTCTGTTCCGGTGACGACGATGCCCGCGCGTGCGCTCACGACAACGACACTACGACCCTTACTACGACCCTTGACCAATCGGAGGTGTCCGGGGCGGACGGCCGGATGTCGGGTGTCGTTTGCCCTATCGCCATGTCCAGCGATTACGTTCGGCGGCCGTGACGACCGACGTCGTAGCCCTGCCCGCGGTCATGGATCCGATGTTCTGGCTAGGCCACGACGGTCCGTTCGGTGCGGCGGTACTGCCCGGCGTCATGCTGATGGTGTTCCTCGAGACGGGGCTGCTGATCCCGTTCCTGCCCGGCGACACCCTGCTGTTCAGCGCGGGGCTGCTAGCCGCCCAGGACGGCGCGCCGGTCGGTATCTGGATCCTGGCACCGTGCGCGGCGGGTGCCGCGGTGGCGGGCGGGCAGGTGGGCTACCTGATTGGCTGGCGGGTGGGGTCCGAGCTGTTCAAGAAGGAGGACGCGCGGTTCTTCAAGAAGCGCTATCTGGCGTCGTCACACGAGTTCTTCGCCAGGCACGGCCGCAAGACGATCGTGATCGGGCACTTCGTGGGGGTCGTGCGCACGTTCATGCCCGTCGTCGCCGGGGCCTCGGGGATGCGCTACCACACGTTCCTGGCCTACGACGTGGCCGGCGCGCTGGCCTGGGGCGTCGGGCTCACGGTGCTCGGGTTCCAGCTCGGGAACGTGCCGTTCGTCGGCACCCACCTGGAATTGATGGTGCTCTTCATCGCCGTGCTTTCCACCGTGCCGGTGGCGGCGTCGGCGTGCCGGGCGGTGCTGTCGGGTCGGCGGCGCGCCGAGGCAGGCCGGCCGGAATGACGGCTACCTGGCCAGCCATCCCTTGACGGTGGCCAGATCCCGCGAGTACGTCTCCAGACCGTCGTCCTGGTAGCGCGATCCCCCGCTGATGGCGTCATCGCCACGCCAGATGACCCGGACCCGGGTTTGTCCGCGCAGGTAGATGTCCACCCGCTCGTCCACCCGGCGGTCCCAACCCGCCGCGGCAGTGATCTCGGCGAGCTCGGATCGAAGGTTGGTCGCCTCGTCGTCTCGGGTCATCGCTGTCTCCTCCTGGGAACGGCCCATGGCCACATCCTCCCGGTTGGCGTCGACCCGCGTGCGGGCACCCCGGCTTTCAGGAACCGTCCAGCCTGCCTCCGTAGTTTCGCGGGGATGTCCATTGCCAAGAGGGACCAACGGGCGAACGCCTGGGTGCGCACGTTCGGCCCGGTCATCCTGCTGGTCGCGGTGGTGGCCTACGTCGCCATGTACCTGCGGTGGCCCAGCCTGGCCGGCCAGGTAGACCTGCTTGTCTACCGATTCGGGGCGTCGCGCGTGCTGGCCGGGCAGGATCTCTATTCCCTCGGCCTGACGGGAAACCCGCGCACGCTGCTGTTCGACTACACCCCCTTCGCCGCGCTGTGCTCGCTGCCGTTGACATGGGTGAGCTCGTCGACCGTGCAGGTGCTGGGACTAATCGTGAACGTGGGCCTGATGGCCTATGTCGTGCGTCGCACCCTGGTTCGGCTTGGCATGTCCGCCGCCGGTGGGCTATGGGGGCTTGGCGCGTTGCTGATGGCGATGACCTGCTGGCTGGAGCCGGTGCGGTTGTCGCTGCAACTCGGCCAGGTCAACCTCGTCATCCTCGCCGTGGTCGTGGCCGACGTGCTCGGCTCGGACGGGCGCAGATGGGCCGGCGTCGGGATCGGTGTCGTAGCCGGCATCAAGCTGGTGCCCGCGCTGTTCATCGTCTACCTGGTGCTCACCGGACGGCGGCGTGCCGCGATCGTGGCGTCGGCGACGCTGGCCGCCACCGTCGCCCTCGGATGGCTGGTGTTGCCCCGGGATTCGACCTACTTCTGGCTGCGGGGCGGGTTCGACGACGTCTCCCGCATCACCAGCGACCCGGTGGCCAACACCAGTTTGACGGGGTTGTTCGTCCGGCTGCACGTCAGCGGTCTGCCCGTCACCGCCGCCACCGCCGTGGTGGCGGCGGTGGGACTGGCGGTCGCGGTCCTGGCGTGGCGGCGGCGCCAGGCAGTGCTCGGCGTTGCGATCGTCGGGATGACGTCGGCTGCGGCGTCACCGTTCAGCTGGAGCCACCACTGGGTGTGGTTCGTCCCGCTGCTGGTCCACCTCGGACATCGCGCCTACGTCTCGGGCGGCCGCTGGTCGATGGCGGCGCTGTGGACGGGCGCGGTGCTGTTCGCGGGGTGGGTCGTTGCCACGACCGGAGACACGCCGGAGACGGGTCTGCTGTCCTTGCGCGAGGGCGGGACCTGGAACGTCGCAATTCCGGCCGCCTATCTGGTCGCGTTCGCCGGCGTGCTGGCCGGTACCGCGTGGTGGCTGACCCGGACCTACGACACCGGCACCACCACGGGTGAGCCGTTGTATCCCGTGACGCGCACCCAGCCCGCGGTCAGCGACCCGCTGGGCGCCGACGCCCGCACCTCGACCGTCTCCCCGGGATAGACCGTCACGTAGTTGTCGTCGTACTCGATGGGCAGGACTTCGTCCCCGTCCTGGGTCGCGGTGACCTCGGCGCGCGCGAAGAACGCGATCTGCCGGGTCGGGTTGTGCAGCTGGATGCGCACCGAGCCCTCGTCAGCGCCGTCACCATCCGCACCGTCGGTCACCCGCCTCGCCGACACCTCCAGCCCGACCTTCGGCATGGTGTTCAGCGGGGTCATGTCCGCCCAGCTGGCCTGCTTGAGGTCGAAGGCGAAGTCGACGTCCGGATCGCCGACGTCGTCGTTGCGCTGGGATTGCCAGTAGGTGTTCTCGTCGACGACCTTGCCCGTCGCGTCGAGCACTTCGCAACGGACGAAGAACACCCGGGAGTCCCGGGCCTCCCTCGGTAGGACGAGCGCCGGCGCGGTGCCACCGGAGGGTACGTCCAGCGGCGCGCTCGTCCTATCGTCGCGCAGCCGGCCCGTCAGGTCGTACACCCGCACCCTGACCCGCGCATCCCCGACCTCGGCCGGCGTCTGGTTCACCAGCGTCACATTGGCCTGGGAGTGGTCCCCGGTCGCGTAGGAGTCGAACACCGCCGACAGCGGCCGCAGCCCCGCCTTGGCGCCGTAGTACGCACCACCGGGCCGCAGGTAGTAGTCGAAGATGTTGCCGAAGAACGACGGCCAGTGACTGTCGAGCATCCAGTAGATCGTCATCTTGTGCCCCGCCCACCCGAGCGCGGCGAACGACTCGAACTGCGCACGGGTCGACTCGTAGTGCGCGAGCTGCGCCTTGCGGGCGAAGTCGTACGCATTGCCCGACGGGCCGTAGCGCCGGTTGATGGCCAGCTGGATGCTGCTCAGCGCCGCGTTGCCGGGGTTGGATCCGGCGTGGAAGTACCAGTAGTCGTTGATCGGCCACAGCTTGTCCGGCGGGATGAACTTCTGCAGCGTCGCGAACGGCGGGATGTGTTCGTTGTCGCCCTGTTCGGCCGACGCACCCCTGGCCGCGCGGTAGCGGCCGCTGAACCAGTACGACGGCGGCCGCCAGGTGTACGGGCCGGCCATCTGGATCCCGTCCCACAGGCGTTGACCGTCCGGGCCGATGGTGTAGGACGACACGGTGTCGACGATGGCGTTCTGCCAGTGCAGGTCTCGCAGGATCTGGTGGTAGTCGTCCATCACCTTCTGCGGGGGCCGGCCGTCGCTGGCGTTGGCCCACACGAACGCCGACGGATGCGAACGCAGCATGGTGATCTGCGATCGCAGACTGTCGCGGGCGACCCGGTTGTCCTCCTCGTCCCACTGGGGCCACTTCTCCCACTGGTTGCAGCACATCCAGCCGACCATCAGCGGGATGCCCAGCTCGTCGGCCTTCTCCGCGAAGCTCTCGTCGGGGATCTTGGACTCCAGCCGCAGCATGTTCAGCCCCAGATCCCGCGCATAGGACAGGATCGCTGCCTGACGGTCGGGGTCGTAGGCGTACAGCAGGTCGGGTGTGTAGGTGGCCCCGCGCACCAGGAAGTCGCGACCGTTGACCTGTAGGTAGAAGTTGCCGCCCGACCCCAGCTCGGGGAAGCGCTCGTCGTCGTCGCGACCCTGGGTGATGGTGCGCACGCCGAACCGCTGGTGCGTCTCGTCGACGGGGTTGCCAAACTGGCGGAACTCCAGGTGCAGGTCGTACATCGCGGGCTCACCCATCGTGTACGGCCACCACAGATCCGGATGCCGAAGGGTGAGCTGTCCGAATTCGTCTGGGAGGAAGCCGACTTCGCGCCGCTCCCCCGGGCCGAGGCTGATCGGTTTCTGGACCTCGACGTCGGGCTTGCCAGACCGGCTGATGGTGGCGCGCAAGACACCCCTGACGCGGGTGTCAGAGGTGTTGCGCACGTCGGTGAAGATCGAGAGCCGAGCGCTGTCGGTGTTGGGCAGCGGCAGCTCGGTGTTCACGGTCGCCGAGGCGATCGCGACGGACCCGGACATCCGCAGCGTGACGGGTTTGAGGATGCCCGCGTTGCGGTCGGCGACGAAGGAATTGCCGTTGCCGGGATTCTTGTTCGGGCCCTGGTAACCCAGATACTTCCAGTTGATCCAGTCGAACCAGCTATCGGCCAGCTCGACGCCGTCGATGTCCTGCAGCGCCCGCTCGGGGGTGACCTTGACCGCCAGGGTGTTGGCCTGGCCGGGTCGGATCCAGGGCGTCACGTCGAGATCGTGGTCGACGTACATGCCGACGATCTGCTTGGCGTCGGCGACCAGGTGGCCGTTGAGCCAGATCTCGGCCCGGTAGTTGATGCCGGGGAAGTTCAGTTGATACAGCGCGCGTCCCGCGGGTGCGTCGAACGTGGTGCGGTACCACCAGTCCTGACGCCATAGATCCTGGGGCACCTCGTCGACCAGGTTCTTGCCGAAGTACAGGTTCGGGTAGGTGCCGTCGTCCTCGAGGGCCTGCAGCACCGTCGACGGCATCCGGCGCACGACGTGCCATGGCCGACCGTCCGACGTGGCGTGGTACCCAGCGACCGAGATCGCCGAACCGTCGGCCGTGACGTCCCTGGCCGACGCCAGCTGCCACCCGTCGCTCAGCTGCACCTCTTGGGCAGCCGGCTGGGGTTTGGCGAATTGAGGCAGGTCGCCCACGACCACGAACAGCAGGGTCAGCAGAACCACGAGGCCCAGGACGGCAGTTCGGCGCATCTTGGGCGCGATGGTGCTACTCCCTCCGGACGTGGGGGTGCGTCACGGCGGGACGCGGTACGAGCCCCTCATTGTGCCCGTCGGCTCGCGCGCGGGCAGAGGGTGCCCGTGCCGGCGGCTAGAAGAGGTCCTTGTGCGGCACGTCGGTCACCAGCCCGCCGTCGACGACGAATTCACTGCCCGTCGCGAACGACGACTCGTCGCTGGCCAGGAACACCACGAAGGTGGCCACCTCGTCGACCTCACCGGGACGGCCCAGCGGGGCGGTGACCATGTCGTCGGGGAAGTGCTTGGTCATCGGCGTCCGGATGAACCCGGGGTGCAGCGAGTTGATTCGGATCTTGTACTTGCCGAGTTCGATCGCCGCCGACTTGGCCAGCCCGCGGACGGCCCACTTGGTGGCCACGTACGGGTGCACCATCGGCGCCCCGCGCAGACCCTCGATCGAGGAGACGTTGATGATCGAGCCACCGCCTGCGGACTTCATCGCCTCGACGCAGGCCTGCATGCCCAGGAAGGTGCCGGTGAGGTTGACGTCGATGACCTTCTGCCACTTCGCCATGTCGAAGCTGCCGATCTTGCCGAGCGCCACGATGCCCGCGTTGTTGACCAGGACGTCGAGCTTGCCGAATTCGGACACCGCGGTGGCGACGGCGGCATCCCACTGCTCGGCCTCGGTGACGTCGAGGTGCACGTAGCGCGCCGATTCACCGATCTCGTCGGCGAGGGTCTTGCCCTCCTCGTCGAGGATGTCGCCGATGACCACCTTGGCACCCTCGGCAACCAGCATCCTGGCATGCGCGGCACCCATTCCCCGTGCCCCGCCGCTGATCAGTGCAACTTTTCCGTCAACCCGTCCCATGACGGCACAGGCTACCGCATGCCATTGGCGACTAGAACCTGTTCCAATTCGGGGTCCGCGCCCGCATACTTCATGCCATCTCGACGGACGTACCGCCCGAGGCGAACCCCCTAGGAGAGACACGATGGCGATTCGCGTGGCGCTCGTCGGCACCGGCAACTGCGGCAGGCATGCGCTGCGTCAACTGATCACCGATGACCGCTTCGAGCTGACCGCGGTCTGGGTCTCCGCGCCGGCCAAGGTCGGCAAGGACGCGGGCGAACTGGCCGGGCTCGGGGTCGTCACCGGCATCGCCGCGACCGACGACCTGGACGCGATCGTGGTCGCCGCGCCCGACTGCGTCGTCTACTGCGCGATGGGCGACGTCCGGTTGCCCGAGGCGATGGCCGACGTCCGCATGTTCCTGGCCGCTGGCATCGACGTGGTCGGCTCGGCGCCAGGAGTGCTGCAATACCCGTGGCAGGTGATCCCCGAGAAGTTCATCGAGCGGGTCGAAGAGGCTGCGCGCGTTGGTGTTTCGAGCGTCTTCATCACCGGGGTCGATCCCGGCTTCGCCACCGACCTGCTCCCCATGGCGCTGGCCGGGACGTGTCAGCGCATCGAGCGGGTACGCACCATGGAGATCGCCGACTACGCCACCTATGACGGCGCCACGGTCATGTTCGACGTGATGGGCTTCGGCAACGCGATGGACGACGTCCCGATCCTGTTCCAACCGGGCGTCCTGAGCATCGCGTGGGGCACCGCGATCCGCCAGCTCGCGGCCGGTCTCGGGATCGAGGTCGACGAGATACGGGATTCGGTCGAACGGGAACCGGCGCCGGAGGACTTCGACGTCGCGGTCGGCACCATCACCAAGGGCACGGTGGCGGCGCTGCGTTTCCAAATCGAGGGTCTGGTCGACGGCGACCCCGTCATCGTGGTGGAGCACGTCACGCGGCTGCGGGGCGACCTACGACCCGATTGGGCGCAGCCCGCGCAAGAGGGCGGTTCGTACCGCGTCGAAATCACCGGCGAACCGTCCTACGCGATGGACGTCTCCCCCACCAGCCGCCACGGCGACCACAACTACGCGGCCATCCTGGCAGCGGCGGGCCGCATCGTGAACGCGATACCGGACGTCGTGGCCGCCGAACCGGGCATCAGGACCACGCTCGACCTGCCACTGAGCACGGGCAGGGGCGTGGTGATTACGAGGTGAAGAGTCTCGGATCAGCGCGGGTGGAGCCCGAGCCAGTCCAAGCGGACCGTGGTGCCGTCGGTGGAGGTCTGGATCGACGCGCGGTCGGCCAGCGCCTTCATCAGCGCGATTCCCCGACCGCGATGGCGGTCACCGGGAGTGGGCGGCGACGTCCGCCACAGCCCGCGGTCGGCGACCGTCACCGACAGCGCCGACTCTTGCGGGTCGTAGGCGGCCAGGACGTCCATGGTGCCCGTGAATCCAGCTGACAGATAAGCGAATTCGGCGATGTTGGCCAACGCCTCGTAGATCGCCAGAACCAGATCACCAGAGCGCCGGGCATCGAGATCCAAGGCGTCCTGCAGCCAACGGGCAAACTCGTCGCGAGTCCGTGCGGCGTTGTGGGGGTCAGCCTTGACGCCGATTCGCTCGAAGCGTTCGGCATTCGCGACGTCGTACTTTGGCATTGACTCGATCATGACATGGTTGGAAGTACCCATCGCACCGAGCGAATATGCGTGTCACGCCGAAAAGGCAGCGAGTGCTTCGTCGAGGGTGGCGTGCATCGGCACGATGTCGGCGATCCCGACGAGCTTCAGCGGCCGGCTGGTGGCGGGACCCTCGGCGACGATGCGGATGGTCACGCCCTCCGGCGCCGCATCGTGGGCCGCCACGAGGACGCCCATGCCTGCCGACGCCAGGAACTCCACGTCGGTGAGGTCCACGACGACGCCCTGGGGCGACTTGGCCAGCGCGCCCTTGATCGCTTCCTCGAGGTCGGGTGCCGTGATCATGTCCACGACGCCCGCCGCGGCGACGACGACGACCTGGTCGATCCATCGTTCGCTCACGTCACATGCCGATCCCGATGCTGCTGGAGTGCCGTCGGTCGATTCCCGTTGTTCGTTCAAGGCCCGTCTTCCGTGTTCAATCGCATCCAAGCAATGCGCCTCGCCGTGATTCTCCTACGCTCAGAGCTCCGGCTGAACCCTGCGCGAAATCGAAGCCGCCGAGGTCGAACCTATCCGATCGGTGCGTCATCCCGTCGCTCAGCCGTGGATTGCGACCTTCGGACGTCATCCACCTGTAACAACGCCCTTGGTCGATGCGGGCAAAGTGGTGTTGGAATGGGATCGTCGGGCGCACGTCGGTGCGCCCCCCAGTTCGCCTCAGGAGCGAGATGACTGCCGATGCGCTGCTGGCGCGCCAGTTCGACGAGATCGCGACGGGCCCGGAGGGCGGGCACGTCGGCGCCTTCTTCGATCTCGACGGCACGCTGGTGTCGGGCTTCACGGCGACGGCGCACGCTGGACACCGGATCCACACCCGGCAGGCCAGCATCGGCGAGGTGCTCGGCGTGCTGGAGGCCTCTCTGCGCTACCGGCTGGGCCGGATGGAGTTTGAGCGCCTGGTCACCAGGGCAGCGGGGTACCTGCGGGGTGACTCGCTGGCCGAACTCGACGAACTGGGTGAATACCTCTTCCGGCGGCACATCGAGACGCGGGTCTTCGCGCAGATGCACGATCTGGTGCGCGCACACCAGCAGCGTGGACACACCGTGGCGCTCAGCTCGTCGGCCCTGACCATTCACGCCGAACCGGTGGCGCGCTTCCTAGGCATCGAGTCGGTGATCTGCAACCACTTCGAGGTCGACGACGCGGGCCGGCTGACCGGGGGGATGGTGCGGCCGATCGTATGGGGTGCGGGCAAGGCCGACGCGGTGGACCGCTTCGCCGTCGACAACGGAATCACGTTGGCGCGCAGCTACTTCTACGCCGACGGTGATGAGGACCTCGCCCTGATGCGGATCATCGGCAATCCGCGCCCGGTCAATCCTCGCTCGGGGCTGGCGGCGGAGGCGCAGCGTCGGGGATGGCCGGTGTTGCACGTGGGTCCGGAACCGACGCGGCGGGGCGCGGCAGCGATGCTGCGCCGTCTCGGCGGCCGCTGACCGCCTTCCGTCACCTCTCGTCGAGGGTGATCAAGCGGCGGAAACGTCCGGTGAACGCGGGCGGATAGGCGCCGATGCCGGCCCTGGTCATCCACTCGGCGGCTAGTTCGGAGTATTCGATCCAGCGCCGGGCGTGCTGCTCGTCGTCGACGTGCAGCACCAGCAGGATCTCCCGCGGATCGTCGAACGCCGTGAACATCGACAGGTTTCGAATGCCTGCGCGGCGCAGGTCGGCGGTCGAACCACGCACGTGCGCCAGCAGCAGCACGGGGTCGTCGACCGTGGTCACCACCGAGAACATCACCTCGGTGGCCGACGGGCCCGTCTCGGGCGCAAGCACCAGCCGCTCCCACAGCTCGCCGGCGAAGACCGCGGGGATGTCCCGGACCCCCGCGGCGTCGAACCACTCGAACAGAGTGCGCGAGCGCAACAGATCCAGCAGCGGTTCGCGAGCGTGGATGGCAGTCATCACGAGCACCCGGCCCGGCTCGCTGGTCGATTCGTAGACCAGGACGTGGTGGGCGCCCAGCCGCCCAAGCTCCCGACGCCGACGATCCACCAGGTCACCCACCCGCCCGGCATCACGCACCCGGTAGTGCCAGGCGAGAACCAGGGAGTGATCGAGCCAGTGCGTCACGACCAGGTGATCGTAGGCGAGGCGACCACTGGCAGACGGGACGGCGCGCGGGTACTAAACTAGAACACGTTCCAATTCTTCGACCCGTCCAACAGTGCCACCACTCCAGGAGCGCCACGCATGCACACTCCCCTCTGCGACCAGCTCGGCATCGAGTTCCCGATCTTCGCGTTCACGCACTGCCGCGACGTCGTCGTGGCGGTCAGCAAGGCAGGCGGCTTCGGGGTGCTCGGCGCCGTCGGCTTCTCACCCGAGCAGCTCGAGATCGAGCTGAACTGGATCGACGAGCACATCGGCGAGCACACCTACGGCGTCGACATCGTCATCCCGAACAAGTACGAGGGCATGGACTCCAACCTGTCCGCCGACGAGCTGGGCAAGATGCTGGCGGACATGGTGCCGCAGGAGCACCTCGACTTCGCGCGCAAGGTCCTCACCGATCACGGCGTCCCGCTTAGCGAGGAGGACAACGAGAGCACGCTGCGGCTGCTCGGCTGGACCGAAGCCACGGCGACTCCCCAGGTGGAGGTGGCCCTCAAGCACCCCAAGATGACGCTGATCGCCAACGCGCTAGGCACCCCGCCCATTGAGATGATCGAGCACATCCATGCCGAGGGCCGCAAGGTCGCGGCGCTGTGCGGTTCCCCGAGCCAGGCGCGCAAGCACGCCGACGCGGGCGTGGACATCATCATCGCCCAGGGTGGCGAGGCGGGTGGCCACAGCGGTGAGATCGGATCGATCGTGCTGTGGCCGCAGGTGGTCAAGGAGGTGGCGCCGGTGCCCGTGCTCGCCGCGGGTGGCATCGGCAGCGGTCAGCAGATTGCCGCCGCCCTGACGCTTGGCGCGCAGGGTGCCTGGACCGGGTCGCAATGGCTGATGGTCGAGGAAGCCGAGAACACCCCGGTGCAGCAGGCCGCGTACGTCAAGGCCGGCAGCCGCGACACCGTCCGTAGCCGCTCGTTCACCGGCAAGCCCGCCAGGATGCTGCGCAACGACTGGACCGAGGCGTGGGAGAAGCCGGAGAACCCCAAGCCGCTCGGCATGCCGCTGCAGTTCATGGTCTCCGGCCTCGCGGTCGCCGCCACGCACAAGTACCCCAACGAGACGGTCGACGTCGCGTTCAACCCGGTGGGCCAGGTGGTCGGCCAGTTCACCAAGGTCGAGAAGACCTCGACGGTGATCGAACGCTGGGTCCAGGAGTACCTTGAGGCCACCAACAGTCTCAACGACCTCAACGCCGCCGCAGGCGTCTGACGCGCGCCGCGGGCGCGGGCGAGTTGCACCCGTCCCGGGCCAACGGCTTACATGGGGTCATGCCGGACATGGATCGACGCAGCATGATCTTGATGACGGGGATCGGACTCCTGGGGGCCGCCGCGGCCGTCCCCGGGATCGTCCCCACGGCCTCGGCCCGGCCGCTACCGGGTGACGTGCCACCCCCCGCGGCGCCGCCCCCCGATGGCAAGTACCTCTTCGAGGACCACTTCGACGGGCCGGCGGGCTCGGCCCCCGACCGGTCGAAGTGGGAGATCGCCCAGGCCAGGGAGACGATGGAGGACCCGACGTTCTGGGAGCTCCCGGAGAACGTCGGCCAGTACCGCGACGACCGCCGCAACGTCTACGTCGACGGCAAGTCCAACCTGGTCTTCCACGCGGCCAAGGACGGCAACACCTACTACAGCGGCAAGGTCTTCGGCACCTTCCGCGGCGGCATCGGGCACAACTGGGAGGCCCGGATCAAGATGAACTGCCTGACCCCGGGCTGCTGGCCGGCGTGGTATCTGGCCAACAACAGCCCGGCCAACGGCGGCGAAGTCGACATCATGGAGTGGTACGGCAACGGCAAGTGGGCCGCCGGAACGGCCGTGCACGCCAAGCTCAACGGGGGCGAGCACGTCAGCCAGAGCATCAGCGTCGACAGCGCGTGGCACACCTGGCGCGTGCAGTGGGATGACGCGGGCATGCGCTTCTGGCGCGACTACACCGACGGCGCGCAGCCCTACTTCAACGTTCCGGCGAACTCGCTACCGGACTGGCAGTTCAATCAGACTGGCTACCAACTGTTTCCGGTGCTGGACCTGGCGGTCGCCGGGTCCGGCGGTGGCGATCCGTCCGGCGGCACCTACCCCGCCGACATGCTCATCGACTACGTGCGCGTCTGGTAGACACCCTCGGGGTCAGGGCGTCGGAAGGACCGGACCCGCCGGAGCCGGCGGCAACGGCGCAGGGGCGGGGGCCGGCCCCTGGGGCGCCGGGGCGGCGGGCGGATCACCGGGGGTGAGCGGCACGTTCGGGCCGGGGGCCTGGTCGGGGATCGGCGTGTTCATGTCGCGCTGGGCGAGGCCGAGGATCAGCGCTTCCTTGCCGCTGATCTCGTGGTTCTGCACGGCCTGCCAGAGGTCCTTGAGATAGCTGACGTTGGGCGAGTCATCGTTCTGTGGTTGCAGGGTGGATCCCGGGGGCAGCGCGTCCGGGCTCGCCAGGTGCGGGATTCCGTTGGGGGGCAGGACGGCGGGATCGGGTGCCGCCTGCATCTCGACGGGTTGCGCGGCGGTGGGCGACGGCGCCGCGACGGTCGTCGGGGGCGGTGCGGGAGGTACCGCCGGATCGGCGCCCGCCGGCGCCGCGGTGGCCATCAACGCCAACAACAGACCCGCCGCGCCACCCGCCATCACCGTCGCGATCTTGACCGTGTTGGTCGTCTTCATTTGCTGATCCTCCGCTGTGACCTCAGGGACTGATGTTGTTGTTGGGTCCATCCAGAATCAGGCCGATTTCGTTACATCGCAATCCCTGCAGGCGGATTAACAGCATTCTCATGATCGGGAAGAACACGTTCTACTCGCGACTTTTCAGAAGGTGCCTCGAGGCCTGCGATCAGTGGTGTAGCAATGCCGTAGTGCACTAGATCTCGTCACACGAGGAGTCCTCCGCCCATGACGCGAACGGTCAACGGTCCCCACCTGCCTGCCGGCTTCGACTTCACCGACCCGGACGTCTACGCCCGGCGCCTGCCGATCGAGGAGCTTGCCGAGATGCGCCGGGTCGCTCCGATCTGGTGGAACGAGCAGCCAATGGACGTCGGTGGCTTCGGTGACGGTGGCTACTGGGTCGTCACCAAGCACCGCGACGTCAAGGAGGTGTCCCGGCGCAGCGACGTGTTCTCCAGCCTGGCGAAGACCGCGTTGCCCCGATACAAGGACGGCACCGTCGCCGCCCAGATCGACACCGGCAAGTTCGTGCTACTGAACATGGACGCGCCGCATCACACGCATCTGCGCAAGATCGTGTCGCGGGCCTTCACCCCACGCGCGATCGAGCGGTTGCGCGCCGATCTCGCCGAGCGGGCCCGCGAGATCGTGGCCGCCGCGAAGGAGACGGGGCGCGGCGACTTCGTCGAGCAGGTGTCCTGCGAGCTGCCCCTGCAGGCCATCGCGGGCCTGATGGGCGTGCCGCACGAGGACCGGATGAAACTGTTCCACTGGTCCAACCAGATGGTCGGGGACCAGGATCCCGAGTTCGAGGACAACGACGCCATCAGCGCGTCGGTGGAACTCATCAGCTACGGCATGCAGATGGCTGCCGAGCGCGCGGACACCCCCGGCGAGGACCTCGTCACGAAGCTGGTCCAGGCCGACGTCGAGGGGCACAAACTCTCCGACGACGAGCTGGGGTTCTTCGTGGTGCTGCTTGCGGTGGCGGGCAACGAGACCACCCGCAACTCGATCACCCAGGGCATGATGGCCTTCACCGACTTCCCCGACCAGTGGGAGCTGTTCAAGCGGGAGCGCCCGGCCACCGCCGCCGACGAGATCGTCCGGTGGGCCACCCCCGTGACCTCGTTCCAGCGCACCGCCCTGCAGGACACCGAGCTCGCGGGTGTGCGAATCCGGAAGGGCCAGCGGGTGGTGATGATGTACCGCTCGGCGAACTTCGACGAGGAAGTCTTCGAGAATCCCTTCTCGTTCGACGTCCTTCGCGATCCCAACCCGCACGTCGGCTTCGGTGGCACGGGCGCGCACTACTGCATCGGCACCAACCTGGCCCGCATGACGATCGACCTGATGTTCAACGCCATCGCCGACGCGATGCCCGACCTGGTGTCGCTGGCCGAACCCGAGCGGCTGCGTTCTGGCTGGCTCAATGGCATCAAGCACTGGCAGGTCGACTACACCGGCGCATCGAAGTCCAACACCGAGCGCCAGTAGTCCTCGGGAAGCTGCGCACCCGAGCGCAGCACGACCGCCAGCCCGGTCGCCATCGCGATGCCGAGCACCGCCAGCCACGCCCCGGCCAGGCCGATCACCACCCACAGGACGGCCGTCACCGCGGGCCAGGGTGAGGCGATCGCCAGCACGGGGGCGAAGAAGAATCCCAGCCCGACGTACCACGCCGACAGCGTGCGGTCGCAGACCATCACCAGGCGCAACCAACCGGGAATCCGGACCGGACCGGCGTCGAATCGATGCGCTGTCATCGGTGAGCTCCTCCCGCGGGTGAACTCCACGCTGCCGGTCCGAACTACCCATGGCAATTACCTCGGGGGTAATGGTCTTCGGCCCGGCAGCCGGTCAGACTGACTGCGTGACATCGGCATCGGCGTCGACGCCTCCAATCGGCACCCTGGTCCGGCAGTGGCGCCGGCGGCGCCGGCTGAGCCAGCTGGACCTGGCCGTGGAGGCCGGCGTCTCGTCGCGGCACGTCAGCTTCATCGAGACCGGACGCTCTGCACCGAGCCGCGACATGGTGCTGCGGTTGGCCGAGACGCTCGACGTTCCCCTGCGGGACCGCAACAGGCTGCTGCTGGCCGCCGGCCTCGCGCCGGAATATCCCCAACGCGCACTGGACGATCCGGAGATGGCGGCGGTGCGCGACGGCGTCACCACGGTGCTGCGGGCCTACGAACCGTACCCCTGTCTGGCCGTCGACCGTGGGTGGCGGATCGTGGCGGCCAACGCCGGTGCCGGCGTCCTGATGCAGGGGGTCGCCGCCCACCTACTGGATCCGCCCAACGCCCTGCGCATCTCCCTGCATCCCGACGGCCTGGCTCCTCGCATCCGCAACCTCGGACAGTGGCGCCACCACGTCGTCGGGCGACTGCGCCGCGAACTGGCGGCAGGCGGTGCCGAGGACCTGGCGGGGCTGCTCGACGAGATCGCTTCCTATCCAGGCGGATTCGATGCGACACCCGACGTCGGTACAGTGGCCGTTCCGCTGCGGCTCGAGGGGCCGGATGGCACCGAGCTCTGCTTCCTCAGCACGGTCACGACGTTCGGCACCGCACTGGACCTCACCGCCGCGGAGCTCTCCCTGGAGGCGTTCCTGCCCGCCGACGAGGTCACCGCGCACGCACTGCGTACTGGTATGACCACTTGACCTCTGGCCTTTGACCTGCGATGGTGAGTCGCATGGCCCTCCAACCCATCAATCGCCGTTCGGTCCCCGAGGACGTCTTCGACCAGATCGTCGCCGAGGTGCTCAACGGCGACGTGCAGCCCGGTGATGCCCTGCCGAGTGAACGCCGGCTGGCCGAGGTGCTTGGCGTGTCGAGGCCCGCCGTCCGCGAGGCCATCAAGAGACTCACCGAGGCCGGTCTCGTCGAGGTACGCCAGGGCGATGCCACCACGGTTCGGGACTTCCGGCGCCACGCCGGGCTCGACCTGCTCCCCCGGCTCGTATTCCGGGCCGGCGAGGTCGACGTCACCGTCGTGCGCAGCATCCTCGAGACCCGACTGCACAACGGCCCGAAGATCGCCGAGCTGGCGGCCGCCCGCCGCGGCGCCGACCTGCCCGCGCTGCTGACCTCCTCGATCGAGGCGCTGGCCGCTGAGGCCGATCCCGTCGCGCGGCAGCGCCACGCCCTGACGTTCTGGGACCACGTGGTCGACGGAGCCAACTCGATCGCATTTCGCTTGATGTACAACACCCTTCGCGCGACCTACGAGCCCGCGCTGCCCGCACTGGCGGTCATGATGGCCGACGAGGTGGGCCGGCCCGATGCCTACCGCCGCATCGCGGACGCGATCCGCGACGGCGATCCCACCGCTGCCGCCACCGCAGCCCGCGACCTGTTGGAGCCCGCGACCGTCGGCCTGCTCACCGCCCTCGACCAGTTGGAGAAGACCCCTTGAGCAGCACCAGCCGCCGGGGTTTCTCGCGCACCGACGCACTCCGCGAATTCCTGACCCATCCGTCGCCGTGGCTCGTCGGTGTCACGTTCGGAGCCGCACTCGCCGCCCGGATCGCCGTCGGAGACTGGCAGCCGACCGACGCGGTCGTGCCGGTGGTGATGCTGGCGGTATTCCCGTTCTTCGAATGGCTCGTGCACGTCGTCGTCCTGCATTGGCGCCCAAGGCGTCTCGGACCCGTCACGATCGACCCGCTGCTGGCGCGCAAGCATCGGGAACACCACGTCGATCCCCGGGACGTGCGGCTGATCTTCATCCCCTGGCGCGCCCTGATCTGGGTGCTCGCCGGCGCGATTGCCCTTGCGCTGCTGGCGTTTCCGCGCCTCGGACTGGGCCTGACGTCCCTGGTGCTGCTCGGAGCGCTCGGCCTCGGCTACGAGTGGTGCCACTTTCTAGTGCACAGCGACTACAAACCGAGATCACGGATGTACCGCGCGATCTGGCGCAATCACCGCCAGCACCACTTCAAGAACGAGCACTACTGGTTCACCGTCACCTCGGCGGGGACGGCCGACCGCGTGCTCGGCACCTACCCCGACGCGGCGACCGTACCGTCCTCACCAACGGCGAAGAACCTGCACGCTGCTACGCCTGGACGATGATCGGATCGCCGATGTTGACCTGGTCGTAGTACCAGGCGGCATTGTCCGGGCTCAGGTTGATGCACCCGTGGCTGACGTTGGAGTTGCCCTGCGAGGACACCGACCACGGCGCCGAGTGCACGTACACCCCGCCCCACGTGACCCGGACCGCGTCGTACACCGTGAGCTTGTATCCCTCTGGGTCACTGAGCGGAATCCCGATGGTGCGGGAGTCCATGATCACCGGTGACTGCTTCTCCAGCGCCGTGAACGAACCAATGGGCGTCGGGTGCTTGGGCTTGCCCATCGAGGCGGGCATCGTGCGCGCCACCTGTCCGTCGATGCTGACGGTGAAGGTGTGGGCATTGACGTCGGCGACGCCGACGGTCTGGGCGCCGGTCTGGAACGTGGTCTTGAAGCCCTCCATCGACACCGAAATCGACGAGTGCGCCGGCCAGTAGCTGCTGGGGTTCCATTGCACGACATCGTTCTTCAACCAGGTGAAGTTGCCCTGCGGGACCTTCGCCGACGAGAGCTGGAACGAGCGCTCCGCGGCGGCCCGGTCGGCGACGGGCTCGGCGAACGTCACCGTGATGGGCATGGCCACCCCCACCACCTGGCCCGGCGATGGCGAGACGTTCGCGACGGCGGCCGGACCCGGGGTCGCTGCGAGACCGGTGCCCACCGACCCGCCCATCAGGAGGGTGGCAATTCCGGCCACCGACAACGCATGTCGCAGAGCTGTACGCACGTGACCAACCTCCGGGGAATCGAGTGTGCCTCAATAGTAGTTCGGCTCGGGAGAGCTAGACGTTAGCCGACCTCGGGCGGGCCAGCGCCAGCAACGAGTAACCCAAGCCGACGAATCCGACGGCGAGCAACGTGACGTTCACGGCGACCGCGCCCGTGCCAACGCTGGCCGGATCCAGGAAGTAGTACGGCGCGCGCCGGCCCAGCCGGTTGAGCACCACCAGCGCCAACCCCAGGTAGGCGGCGGGATAGAGCAGCCACACCAGCGGCTGCCACCACTTGCCCGTACTGATTCCCCGGCCGATCAGCAGCCAGTCGGCGAGGGCGAGGATCGGAACGACGACGTGCAACAGGAAGTTCGACGGCGTGTAACCCATGCTGCGCCCGGTCAGCAGCAGATTCCACACCAGACCGGCCACCAGGACGTAGAGCACGACGGCGCCGCGCAGTCCGGTACGGGCGTCGGCGCGGGGGGTGATCAGCGTCCAGGCGTAGTACGCCGCGGCGAGCACGTTGGCCTGATAGGTGAAGGTCACCAGCCGCCACCACACACCGGATCGCGAGGTGAGCTCCACCGCGAGCAGGGCCAGCACCACGGCCAGCACGATCGTCGTCCGCAGCGCCACGCGCAGCACCCCGCGACGAGCGTCGGCGGCGGGCGGGGGTGTCGTCAAACTATCCGGGTCCGGGCGTCAGCTTCTCTTTGATGCGGGTCCAGATGCCCGGCTTCTTGGGCGCGGTCTCGGTGCTGTTGTACGCGGGGTCCATCGGCCCGCCTCCGGTGACCGGCGGGGCGATGGCCGGGTCCGCAGGCGGGGTGAGGGCGGCATCGGCCGGAGGGGCCAGCGGTGCCGGGTCGACCGGCGGCGCGAGCGCGGGATCCTGGGCTGCGGCAGGCGCCTCGTCGAGCGCCGGCGCCTCGGCGGGAGTGTCGACGACGGCCACCGGCGGTTCGTCGGACACCGGCGGCGCGGCTTCCGGAGCCGGCGGCGGCGCGGCCTCCACCACGGGCGGAACGGCGACGGGCGGGGGCAGCGCCGGGGGCACCGCCTGCGGGATCTCGGTCTGTGCGGCGGGGACCGGCGCGCTGCGCTGGGCGGGCCGATCGGGTGCCAGCTGCAGGCTGATCGCGATCGACACCGACACCACGAACGTCACCATGCCCGTGGCGAGCATGGCCACCGGCCCGGTGCTCGCCAGCGTGCGGCGGTATTGCGAGCCGGGCGCGAAGATGCAGTGGCGTCCGGAGCCGGCGATGCGGGCCGGGACGGTGAAACCCTCGTCGTAGGAGTCCAGCGGGGCGTCGGTGGCCTGCGCCGACGCCAGCGCCGCACCGCGCGCGAGCGCCAGCTTGGCCTCCTCGGGCGCGAACACCGGGACCGACAGTGCGTCCTCGAGATCGTGCAGGAGCGGTTCGAAGTCCCCGGCCGAACCGACGACGACCAACGCCTCCGGCGCCCAGTCGGCGCGGGTGAACACCGTGCTCAGCCAGCCGATGAGGGCGGCGTCGGAGTCGATCGCGTGGTTGAACGCCGTCTGCACGGCACCGTCGCTGGTGTTGACGATCAACGCGATCACCGATTCGGGTTCGATCACGCACACAGCGGTGGTCGCATATCCGAGCACCTCGGCGACGCCACGCGCCAGTGCCTCGGTGGCCTCGGGCATGCGGATCGCCACGACGTTGTCGAAGCCCGATTCCGAAAGCGACTCGATGAGCATCGAGGCCTCCACGTCGGCGTCCTCGCTCCAGGTCACGCCGATGGAGTGCAGGCGAACCCCGCGGTCGGCCGCCAACGCCTCGGTGCGCAGGACCGCCGCGGCAGCCTGCTCGGGAGACTGGATGCCGTCGTCGGCGACCGCGAACGTGTCGCGGTCCATCGTCGCGCCGTCGGCGTCCTGTCCCTCGACCAGCACCAAGCCAACGGACGTGGGAGTCATCGACAAACCGAGGACCGCGTCTGCCTGCGTGCCTTCGGACCCGCGGCGCGGCCACGCTCGGGAAGCACCAGCGTGGAGGACCATCGCGGGCGAGACTACCCGTTTCCGCGGGGTCGGGCGCGCCGGGGGTACGGCGAAGTCGTCGATGTAGACCCCGCGCGTGGCAGGGTGGCCGCATGGCGGAAGGGCGACAGGCGGAGCGGACGGTGTTCGGTCACCCGATCGGGTTGGTCAACTTGTTCGGGGTCGAGATGTGGGAGCGGTTCTCGTTCTACGGGATGCTCACGATCCTCGGGTACTACCTCTATTACCAGGTCACCGACGGTGGACTGGGGCTGCCCCAGGCCACCGGAACCGGCATCGTCGGCGCGTACGGCGGGCTGGTGTACCTGTCGACCGTGCTCGGCGGCTGGGTGGCCGACCGTCTGCTCGGCATGGAACGCACCGTGTTCTACGGCGGTGTGGTGGTGATGCTGGGGCACATCGCGTTGGCCATCCTGCCCGGACTCGCGGGCGTGGGGGCTGGACTGACCCTGGTCGCGCTGGGCTCGGGCGCGTTGAAGGCCAATGCGTCGTCGCTTCTCGGCACGCTCTACGAGAAGGGCGACGCCCGCGCCGACGGCGGCTTCACCCTCTTCTACCTCGGGGTCAACCTCGGGGCGTTCGTCGGCCCGCTGATCACCGGGCTGCTGCAGACCAACGTCGGCTTCCATTGGGGCTTCGGTGCCGCCGCGGTCGGCATGGCGCTCGGTCTCGGCCATTACGTCGTGTTCCGGCGCAATCTGGGCACGCACGGCCGGGAGGTCCCGAACCCGCTGCCGCACGACCGGATCGCGATGTACGCGGGTGCCCTCGTCGTCGTGATCGTCGTCGTCGTGGCGACGTTCCTGCTTGGCCTGGTCACGTTGGCGAACCTCTCGCAGGTCACCACCGGCGTCATCGTGGTCGCCTCGATCACCTACTTCGTCGTGATGCTGCGCAGCCCGAAGGTCGAACCGACGGAGAAGACCAGGGTGACGGCGTTCATCCCGCTCTTCATAGCCAATGCGGTGTTCTGGTCGCTGTTCCAGCAGATCTTCACGGTGCTCGCGGTGTACTCCGACGAGCGGATGAACTGGTCGATCTTCGGGTGGACGGCGCCATCGAGCTGGATCGGCTCGATCGAACCCGTGTGGATCATCCTGCTGTCGCCGTTGTTCGCCGCGATGTGGACCCGGCTGGGCAACCGCGCGCCCACCACCCCGCGCAAGTTCGCCTACGGCGTCATCGGCATGGGCTTCGCGTTCCTGCTGTTCCTGCCGATGGCCGGCACCACCGGCAAGGCCGTCCCCGCACTGCTGGTCGCGGCCATCCTGGCCGTGTTCGCGGTCTCCGAACTGATGATCTCGCCGATCGGACTGTCGGTGACCACCAAGCTCGCTCCGCAGGCGTTCCGGGCGCAGATGATGGCGCTGTACTTCTTCTCCGTCGGTCTCGGCACGTCGATGTCCGGCGTGCTGGCCGGCTTCTACGACCCGAGCGAGGAATTCGCGTACTTCGGCATCCTCGGCGTCGTCGCCATCGCGGTGGGGTGCGTGACGCTGGCGTTCAGCGGCCGAGTGACCCGGCTGATGGAGGGCGTGCACTGACCCGTGCCGACCCCGGACACCCCCGTCGAGGCTTGGCCGATTCGTGACCTGACGTAGACCGAATCCGACCCCATGCTGGGCGAAGATCGAGACTAGTTGGCTATGGGTACGCCCGGGTACGACGCGGTCGGGCGGGTCGGCGAAGGAGGATCATGTCCACAGCGCCACTCGTGCTCGACCCGGAGACGCCGGCACCGGTCGAAGAAGGCCCCGAAGCGGGCGTGGTCTACGTCCACCTGCTCGGCTTCTGCCACACCACGGGCAGGTGTTCCTGTGGCTGGACCGGACGGCGCAGGCTGCTCAGGGCCGCCGCCGAGCAAGACGCCTGGGCGCATGCGGCGCAGCGGGGCTGCACGGTGGCCTCACCCCTCATCCTGGCCTGGTGACGTTCAGCCGGTGAGGATCTGAACCAGCAGCGCCGGCTCGACGTTGCCGCCCGAGACGACGACCACCGTCGGCCCCGGCGGAGTCTGCGCGCGCCGGTAGGCAGCCAGCGCGGTGGCGCCGCTGGGCTCGGACACCAGGTGGGCGTGCAGCGCGAGTTCGCGGACGGCGTGCCGAATTTCGTTCTCCGACACCGTGATCAACCCGTCGAGCAGCCGTCGAAGATGAGCGAAGGTGAGCTCCGAGGGCTGTGAACGGAGCCCGTCGGCGATGGTGCGGTTGCGGTCGGCGATCGACCAGTCGACGCGGTGTCCGGCTGCCAGGCTCTCGGCGGTGTCGGCGGCGAGCTCCGGTTCGGCGCCGAGCACCGCGGCCTGTGGCGCGAGCGCCTCGATGGCAGTGCCGATGCCCGAGGCCAGTCCTCCTCCGCTGACCGGGACGATGACGGCGGCGACGTCGGGAAGGTCCTCGGCGATCTCCAGCCCGATCGTGCCCTGTCCGGCGATGACGTCGGGATGGTCGAACGGCGGGATCAGCACCGCCCCGGTCCTGGCCACCACCTCGTCGGCCACCTGCTCGCGCTGACCGGCGTCGCACAGCACGACCTCGGCCCCGTGACTGCGGGTCGCCTCGATCTTGACCCGCGGCGTCTCGGCCGGCATGACGATGTGCGCGCCGATTCCGTAGTGCGCCGCCGCGTACGCCACGGCCTGGGCGTGGTTCCCGCTGGAGTAGGCCACCACCCCCCTGGCACGGGTGGCTTCGTCGAGGCGCGCGATGGCGTTGAACGCCCCACGCACCTTGAAGGCGCCGATCGCCTGCAGGCTCTCCGGCTTGAGCCACAGCGGACGGTCCGGGTCACCCCAGGGGGCGGGCACCAGCGGGGTGCGTACGACCAGCCCGCGGATCCGGTCGGCTGCCGCGCGGACGTCGTCGACCGTGATCAGCCGCGGGTCGGGGGTGCTCACGGGAGGAAATCCTAGGGTGTTGCACGTGAGCGAACCCTTCTCCCTGCCCATCGTGCCGCGCTATGCCGAAGTCGACCAGCAGGGCGTGGTGTTCAACGGCCACTACCTGACGTGGTTCGACGAGGCGTCCACGGCCTTCTTCGATCACGTGGGCCTGCCGTTCACCGAGTTCGCCGGCTGGCAGCTCGACGTGCAGGTGGTGCACGCCGAGATCGACTATCTCGCGCCCGTTCGGTGGCGCGACGCGGTGCGGGTGCAGACCTGGTGCGCGTCGACGGGCCGGACCAGTTTCACGTTGCAGTTCGACGTCCGGCGCCGCGACGACGACGGGGCCGAGGTCTCGGTGGTGCGGGGGCGCAACGTCTACGTCGTCGTCTCGACCGCGGACTGGACCAAGCGCGAGGTGCCACCCAGGCTTCGAGCGGCCCTGACTTCCGTTGCGGGTCAAGGACGCAACGACGCCGATGGCGGTACTGTCAGCGCATGAGTCACGGGCACGGGCACGACCACGGACACGGACACGCCGCTGAACCGCACCGCGAGCTGCCGCCGGGGATGGCCGAGCAGATCGACCTGCCGTACTCCGGGTTGGCGACGTTCGGGCATCGGCCGTTCCTCACCGAGGTGGAGCAGCTCGAGTCGTGGCGACCCGACGTCGCGATCGTCGGCGCCCCGTTCGACGTCGCCACCACGAACCGGCCCGGCGCCCGCTTCGGTCCGCGCGCCATCCGCGCCACGGCATACGAACCCGGCACCTATCACATGGACCTCGGCCTGGAGATCTTCGACTGGCTGGAGGTCGTGGACTTCGGCGACGCCTTCTGCCCGCACGGGATGACCGAGGTGTCCCACCAGAACATCAAGGAGCGCGTGCACGCGGTCGCCTCGCGCGGCATCGTGCCGGTCGTGCTCGGCGGGGATCACTCCATCACCTGGCCCTCGGCCACCGCCGTGGCCGACGTGCACGGCTACGGCAACGTCGGCATCGTGCACTTCGACGCTCACGCCGACACCGCCGACATCATCGACGGGAACCTGGCCAGTCACGGCACGCCGATGAGGCGGCTCATCGAATCGGGGGCGGTGCCGGGCACCCACTTCGTCCAGGTCGGGTTGCGGGGCTACTGGCCGCCCCAGGACACCTTCGAGTGGATGCAGGAACAGGGCATGGTGTGGCACACCATGCAGGAGATCTGGGAGCGCGGCTTCAAGGCCGTGATGGTCGACGCAGTCGGCGAGGCGCTGGCCAAGGCCGACAAGCTGTACCTGTCGGTCGACATCGACGTCCTGGATCCGGCGCACGCCCCGGGGACGGGCACCCCTGAACCGGGCGGCATCACCAGCGTCGACCTGCTCAGGATGGTGCGCCAACTCTGTTACGAGCACGACGTGGCAGGCGTCGACGTCGTCGAGGTCTCCCCCGCCTACGACCACGCCGAACTCACCGTCAACGCGGCCCACCGGGTGGTGTTCGAGGCGCTGGCCGGCATGGCGGCCCGGCGACGCGACGCCGCGGGCGGCGAGATGGGGCCGCCTGGACGGCGGCCCCCGTCGAAGTGAGGCCTCGGAGTGCGGTCTCAGCCCTTCACGAGGGTGAACTGCGCGATGTCGGTGTAGCCCTCGGTGAACAGCTCCGCGCAGCCGGTGAGGTAGCGCATGTAGCGGTCGTAGACCTCTTGGGACTGGATGGCGATGGCCTCGTCCTTGCGCGACTCCAGAGCCGCGGCCCAGATCTGCAGCGTGCGCGCGTAGTGCAGGCGCAGCGGCTGGACCCTGGTGAGCTCGAAGCCCGCTGCGGTGGCGTGCTTCTCGACGTCCTCGACCTTGGGCAACTCTCCGCCCGGGAAGATCTCGTCCATGATGAACTTGAAGAACTTGAGCTTGTTCATCGTCAGCGGCAGCTTGCGCTCGGCGAATTCCGCGTCGCTCGGCTTGATGATGGTGTGCAGCAGCATCACGCCGTCGTCGGGTAGCGCAGCGTAGGCCATCTTGAAGAAGTCGTCGTAACGGTCGCTGCCGAAGTGTTCGAAGGCGCCGATCGAGACGATGCGGTCGACCTGGCCGTCGAACTGCTCCCACCCCTGCAGCCGCACCTCCTTGCTGCGCGGGCTGTCGGAATTCGCGAGCAGCTTCTCGACGTGGGCTTGCTGGTTGCGGCTCAGCGTGAGGCCGACGACGTTCACGTCATGGCGCTCGGTGGCCCGTTTCAGGGTGGCGCCCCAGCCGCAGCCGATGTCCAGCAGCGTCATTCCGGGCTCGAGACCCAGCTTGCCGAGCGACAGATCGATCTTGGCGATCTGCGCCTCTTCCAGCGTCATGTCGTCGCGCTCGAAGTACGCGCAACTGTAGGTCTGGGTCGGATCCAGGAAGAGTCGGAAGAAGTCGTCGGACAGGTCGTAGTGCGCCTGCACGTCGTCGAAGTGGGGCTTCAGCCCCTGGGTCTTGCTCGTTGTGTCTGGCAAAATTCAGCCTTCGGCGTCTGGTCGAGTGTCGTCAGCGGCTCCACTTGCTCAAGAGCCTCCCCCGTACGTCTTCGCAATTCGGAGAGACTACCCGACTGCGGAACACCTCAGCCAATCGCTTCGCTGTGCGCCCCCTATGCGTCATCCAATCGTAAGTCCCGACGCCCTGACCGCGTCTCCCACCGCCCAAATCACCGGGCGACCGCGGGCGCGACGTCGCACCCGGTTTGCTGTATTCACGAGGTGCGTCCAGCCATTGCGGCCAGGACCAGCGCCGAGTACGCGACCGAATCAGTTCTCTCTGGGCAGCAGTTCGGCCGCGAAACGGTCCACGAACGCGTCGATGTCGGTCCCGTCGGCGGGCCGGATCACGAACTTGGTCAGCCCCGCCTCCAGGTAACCGTCGATCATGCGGTGCAGTCGCGGCCAGCCGTCGGCGATCAGCTCGGTCGGGTCGACGTCGGGCCGGCGTTTGCGGATGGCTGCCAGCACGTCCTCGGCGAGGCCGTGCTCGGCGACGGCCACGTTGACGCCGTAGTGGTCGGGTTCGACGGTCCGTCCGGCCTCCGCGGCGGCAGTTTCGATGGCTTCGCGTCCCCGTCGCGCCTCCTCGGGGGTGAGGAAGCTGCCCAGCCAGCCGTCGGCGAACTGCCCGATGCGCCGGAACGCGGCGGGCGCCGAACCGCCCAGCCAGATGTCGAGCGGTTTCTCCGTCCTGGGCCCGACGGCGACCGCGTTGGCGGTGAAGAACTCTCCGGCGAAGTCGACACCCTGGCTGGCCAGTGCTGCCCGGAGCAGTCGCAGCGATTCGTCGAACACCGCAGCCCGCCGGCCGTCGGGCACGACGAACAGGTTGCGCTCGGCGGGAATGGCCGAGCGCAGCCCGAACACGGGCAGCACCCGCTTGGGTGCCAGCACCGCCATCGACGCCAACGTCTTGGCGACCAGCACCGGGTGCCGCCCGGGCAGGATGACCACCGACGTGCCGACCTTGAGGTTGGTCGTCCTGGCCAGCGCATAGGCCATGCCGACGAACGGGTCGACGGCATCGGTGTAGACCAGCTCCGAGAACCACAGGGAGTCGATGCCGGCTTCCTCGAGCCGGTCGACGAGGTGCGGCAATCGAGCTGGACTGGACTCTGGGCCCGCGCCGAGCCCGACGCCGAATCGAATCTTCACCTCACCCAGTGTCCCCCCGGGTGCAATCGGTTACGCGAGCGGTCGAACCCACCGGTGCCGCCTGCGTCGGCGATAGGGTGACGGCGATTGCGGTTCGCCAACGCGGAAGGCAGGTCCCGACATGCAGGCTTCGGTCAGCGTCACGATGGCCGCTCCCCCACGAAAGGTGTGGGACCTGGTCGCCGACGTCCGCAACACCGGCAAGTTCTCCCCCGAGACCTTCGAGGCGGAATGGCTGGACGGGGCGACGGGTCCCGCGCTTGGGGCGACCTTCCGCGGCCACGTCAGGCGCAACGAGATCGGGCCGGTCTACTGGACGACCTGTCGCGTGACGGCCTGCGAACCGGGCAGTGAGTTCGGCTTCGAGGTCCTACTCGGCGGCCGGCCGGTCAACAATTGGCACTACCGATTCACCCCGGTGGCCGGTGGCACCGAGGTCACCGAGTCGTTTCGGATGACCGAGGGCCTGATGACCACCGTGTTCGGTCTGTTCGGTGGTCAACTGCGCAAGCGGCGCAACGTCCGCGACATGCGCAAGACACTGGAACGGATCAAGGCCGTCGTCGAGGCCGATTGACATCAATTCGTCTGTACACCAGCATCTTTGGAGAGAAGACACTCAGCCGAAGACGAAGTCCGCCGGATCGGGCCGGCGCGTCCACGCCCAGTAGTCGACCAACCGCCATGGGCTCAGCGAGTACACCTCGCCGTGGGAGTTCTTGTAGAACGAGTGCTCGATCGAGGGCTGCGACCACACCAGGGTCCGCATCTCCTGCTGGCTGCGGCGCACCCATTCGTCGGTGATGTCCTGACGGGGTTCCATGGACCGGTGCCCGTCGGCGATCAGATGCTCGAGGCACTGAGAGATGTAGCGCATCTGGCACTCCGAGTGGAAGATCAGGCTGCCGCCGCTGGCGAGGTTGGTGCCTGGCCCGTACATGCAGAAGAAGTTCGGGAATCCGGGCACGGTGATGCCGAGAAGGGCGGCGGGGCGTTGACCCCACTGCGTGCGCAGATCGCGGCCGTCGCGTCCGGTGATCGTCATGGGCCACAGCATCTCGGTGGCGCGGAACCCCGTCGCGAACACGAGGACGTCGGCGCGATGGCGGGCTCCGTCGGCAGTGACGACGGCGTCGGCGTCGATGTGGTCGATCGGCGTGCGCACCAGCTCGACGTCGTCGCGGGTGAGCGTGCGCAGCCAGCTGCCGTTGTCCTGCAGCGTCCGCTTTCCGGTTGCCGGGTAGTCCGGGATCACCTTGGCCGCCAGCTCTGGATCGTCGCCGAGCTGGCTCTCGATCCACTGGGTGAATACCACCCGGGTCAGCTCGTTGATCTCGCTGACCGCGCGCTGCTGCTCGGGATGGTCGGGGTCGACCCGCGCCGCCTCGAGCCCCTTGTCGCAGCCCGGCCAGAACAGCAGGAAGCGGTACCACCGGCCGTAGAACGGCAGGTGCCGCAGCGCCCATCGCACACCCGCGCCGACCGGCTCGTGATAGTTCGGGTTGGGGAACATCCACTGCGCGGTGCGCTGGAAGACGGTCAGGCGGGCGACGTCCTCGGCGATCGCCGGCGCGATCTGGAAGCCGCTGGCGCCCGCGCCGATCAGAGCGACGTGCTTGCCGCGCAGTTCGACGTCGTGATCCCACTCGGCAGAGTGAAAGACCGGTCCGCCGAACGTGTCTCGGCCGGGAATGGCCGGCACGTGGGGCCGGTCGAGTTGCCCGACGGCACTGATCACCGCCCTGGCCGTCAGCACGTCGACGGTTCCGTCGGCGTCGCGGGTCCGGACCGTCCACGTCGCGCTGCCCTGGTCCCAGGCGGCATCGGTGACCTCGGTGTGCCAGCGGACGTGCCGGCCGACGTCGTGGTCGTCCATCACGCGCTGGAAGTAGGCCTGCAATTCGGGCTGCTCGGCGAAGAAGTGCGTCCACTGGTCGGTGGGCTCGAAGCTGTAGCAGTAGAAGTGGTTACCGACGTCGACCCGCGCTCCGGGATAGGTGTTCTGATACCACGTCCCGCCGGGGCCGGCGTTCTTCTCGACGATGGTGAACGGGATGCCCGCCTCCTTCAGCCGGATGCCGGCGAGCAGGCCGGACTCGCCGCAGCCGATCACGACGACCCCGAACTCGGCCCGGGCGTCACCGCCCGCGCCACTGACCGCCCGCGCGTCGGTGCCATCCAGCTCCATCTCCTCGAGCAACAGCGGCACGTATTCGTCGGGCACGGGCTCGCAGACGAGCCACTCCATCATCTCCTTGAGCAGTTCGGGGCCCACCGGCTCCGGCTCGGGGCAGCCGCGGTCGCGGTAGTCGGCGATCACCTCGAGCGCCAGGGCGCGGGCCGCCGCCTTGTCCTCCTCGGACATGAAGCCCTGCACCTCGTTGAGGAACAGCCCGGCCGGCTTGAGCGCACCGCGGATGATCGACGGATCGCCGGCCATGTGGACCAGCGACAGCAGCAGCGTCGGGATGCTGACGTCCAGCAGCGCGTCGGCGATCTCGGCGTCGGAGGTCGTAAACGGTTGCCCTGCATGTGGGTTGCGCACGATTGAGTGCTAGCACAGGCCCACCGCCCAGCGCAGGCCATCGGGGCAACCGGCCGGGGGTTGGGGGCCCAGGTCCCCGGGTACCTAGCCACCGTGAGCAACGACGACACCGACGGCGCGCTCGGGCGACGGCCCGAGGGCGTTGACGACGACACGATCGCGGCGGCCGGCAAGGTCTCCGAGGCGCTGGAGTACGTCGAACGCGCGCGTGGTCATCTCTACTCGTTTCACCAACTGATGGGTCATGCGGACCTGACGCTGGGTGAGGCGTGCGACGCGCTCCGGGAGGCGGGCCACGGCGAGGTCGCCGAACGCCTCGAGACCGACCTCGTCGGCCGCAACGTCCTCTACGGACGCTGGACCTTTCAAATCGTCGAGGAGTTCGACGACGGCTACTGGTCCCAATTCCGCGACCTCGAGCGTCGGGTGCGCGACGAGTTGATGGCAGGCCAGCGCCACGTCTTCGAGGCGAAGATGAAGGACGACCGACGCACCCACGGCAGAACGGGTCACGAAGCCAGGCCGTGACGCTACGCTCGGCCTCGACGCACTTTCGACGGTGAGGTGGGGTTCTGTGGGCATCACGACCAGGGTCAATGGCTCCGCACCACCGGACGTGCCGCTTGCCGACGTCAACCTGGGGTCCTGGGACTTCTGGGCGCTCGACGACGAGGTTCGCGACGGTGCCTTCGCCACCCTGCGTCGCGAGGCGCCGGTGTCGCATCACCCGGAGTTCGTCCAAGACGGCTTCGAGCAGGGCCGGGGGCACTGGGCGGTGACGCGCTACGACGACGTCTTCCACGCCAGCCGTCACCCCGAGATCTTCAGCTCCGCCCAGGGCATCGTGATCGGTGACCAAACCCCGGAACTGGCCGAGTACTTCGGCTCGATGATCGCGCTGGACGACCCGCGCCATACCCGGCTGCGCAACATCGTCAGGAGTGCCTTCACCCCGCGGGTGCTGGCCCGCATCGAGGATTCCGTTCGCGACCGCGCCAGGCGACTGGTCGAGGCGATGATCGTCGACAACCCGGACGGCAGCGGTGAATTGGTCCGCGACCTCGCGGGACCCCTTCCGCTGCAGATCATCTGCGACATGATGGGCATCCCCGAGAAGGATCATCTCGACGTGTTCCGGTGGACCAACGTCATCCTCGGCTTCGGCGATCCCGAGATCACCGCCGACTTCGACGAGTTCGTCAAGGTGGCCATGGACATCGGCGCGTACGCCGCCGCGCTGGCCGACGATCGCCGCGCCGACCCGGGTGAGGACCTCACCACCAGCCTGGTGCAGGCCGAACTCGACGGCGAACGACTCACCTCGGCGGAGGTGGCGTCCTTCTTCATCCTGCTCGTGGTCGCCGGCAACGAGACCACGCGCAACGCCATCAGCCACGGCGTCCTGGCGTTGAGCCGCCATCCCGAACAACGCGAGGTCTGGTGGAGTGACTACGACGCCGTAGCCCCGACCGCGGTCGAGGAGATCGTGCGGTGGGCGTCGCCGGTGGCGTACATGCGCCGGACCGTGACCCGCGAGACAGAACTCAGCGGGGTGCGCTTGGCCCCGGGTGACAAGGTGTCCCTCTGGTACGGATCGGCCAACCGAGACGAGGCGAAGTTCGACGATCCGTGGACGTTCGACGTCCGGCGCCATCCCAATCCACACGTCGGATTCGGTGGCGGCGGCGCGCACTTCTGCTTGGGGGCGAACCTCGCGCGCCGGGAGATCACGGTGGTGTTCGAGGAACTGCACCAGCGCGTGCCCGACCTGACCGCCACCGAGGAGCCCGCGCGATTGCAGTCTGCCTTCATCCACGGCATCAAGCGCCTGCCGGTCGCGTGGACTCCTCCGGCCCGGTAGCCGCTAGTTGACCACCCGGTGCTGCTGCTCGTGCCGGGGCTCCGCGACGACGGGCTCGTCGCGATCGGCGCGCTCCTTCTCGGCGTCTGCTCGCGCGTCGTCGGCGTCGTCCTTGCGGCGCGGATCGAGCTCGTCGGCGCGCTGCGACTTCGCGTCGAGGTGCTCGCGCGACGACGACGCCTCGTCGCGGTGGCTGGCGGCCCGATCCCGCAATCGCGCGGCCTCGGCTGCCTTCGCCTCGGCTTCGGCGGCGGCAGCGCGGGCCCTTGCCTCGGTTTCGGCGGCGATGGCTTCGCGCTTCTCGACCCGGCTGGCCTCCTCGCGCACCTCCTCGCGGATGCGGTCGGCCTCGGCGCGGCGCCTCTTGTCGCGGGCACTGCGCGCCATGAAGGCGAAGACCAGGATCAACAGCAGGACGACGACGACGGCCACGACGATCAGGACGACGGAGTTGTTACCCATGTCGGGCTCCTTCGGCTACTGGCACGTCATGAATTGACGTACTCGCTGATTGCGCGAGTGCCCCAGATCTCGCCCCGTCAAACCGCGGTCGGCCTAGGAAACGACCAGCGTTCCCGTCATGGACGGGTGGTAGACGCAGGTGAAGGGGTACGTTCCCGGCTCGGTCGGTGCGGTGAACGTCTTGCTCGCGCCCCCGTCGACGTGGGTGTCGAAGGCGCCCTTGGGATTGGACGTGACGGAGTGTTCGACGGTGTCGTCGTTGACGACGGTGATCGTCGCACCCGGTGACACGGTGATGGGAGCGCCGAAGGCCATCCCGGAGATGGTGATTGCCGGTCCCGCGACCGGTGTCGATGCAGGTGCCGGTGCCGGTGCCGACGTGGACGAGCCGCCGTAGCTCGTCTGCGACGGGTGCGTGCTGCTGCACGCGGTGAGTAGGGCGCCGATCGACAGTAGCGCCACGAGCAGCGAGCCGAGCTTGGTCATGGTGTCCTCTTCCGTTGGCGGGCTTGCACGATTGACACGGGCGCGGGCCGGGTTCGGTTCACCTCACCGCAGCACGCGCTCGTCGATGAGCACCAGGGTGCCCCGTGCCGACGACCTAGTGCGTGAGTGGCCCGTTCGCGCCCAGTGCGGTCAGCATCCCGGCCGCCGAGATGGGCCAGGAGAACTGCTCGGCACGACGGCGGGCGCTGGTCCGCCGGCTCGACTCCGGCCTGCTGATCACCGACGTCACCGCCGCGGCGATGGCGTCGGGATCGTTGTCGGCCGCGGCCCCGCTGTCGGCGGTGAGGATCTCGGCGAGTGCCGACGTCCGGGACGCGACGGCCGGCGTCCCGCAGGCCAGGGCCTCCAGCGCGGCAAGGCCGAACGTCTCGTGCGGCCCGGGCGCCAACGCGACGTCGGCCGAGGCCAGGATCGACGCCACCGTGTCGCGGCATCCGATGAAGCCGGTGAACGCCACCGGCAGTCGGGCGGCCTGGCGCTCCAGTCTGGCCCGCAGTGGCCCCTCACCGACCACGACGAGCCGGGCGTCGACACCGCCATCGCGAAGGGCGGCAACGGCATCGATGCTGCGGTGGGCATGCTTCTCCACCGACAGCCGCCCACAGTGCACCAGCAGTGTCTGCGCCGGCGTGGCCCACCGGCTGCGGACGTGGGCCGACCGCCGTCGTGGATGGAACTGCTCGAGGTCGACGCCCAGCGGCACGGTCATGACGTTGGGCGCGCCGATCCGGTCGAATTCCTCCCGTGCGAACGCCGTCGTGCACACGACCGCGTCGTAGTTGGCCGCGGTCCGGCGGTTGGCGACGTCCGCGACCGCCCTGGCGACGCGGCGTGGCAGGAACTGTCCAGCGAGGCGATCCAATCGCTCGTGGGAGATCATCACCGTCGCGACGTCATGCCGACGCCCCCACGGCCCAAGCGAGCGCAACGTGAGTCGATCGGACACCTCCAGCGCGTCGGGCCGCAGGTCGGCCAGCAGCGCCGTGATCGGACCCGGCAGCACCGCGCGGTAGCCGCCGGTGAAGGGAATCTGCCTGGCGGGCAATGCAATTCGATGAACACCGGATTGCATCAGCTGGCGGTCGGCGCCCGGTCCGGGGACCACCAGGTACACCTCGTGTCCGAGCGCGCAGTATTCCGCGCCCAACCGGTCCACGGCCGTGCGCAGCCCACCGGAGCGCGGGCCGTAGAAATTCGCCACCTGCACGACCCGCATGACTCATCAGAACGGAAGCCGGTGTGCGCGAGGAGAACCTGGGGTGAACGGTCACCCCAACGGGCCGTGAACAGCGGTGGGCGGCCTAGCCGACGTACTTGCCGAACCAGTCCTGGGTCTTCTGCCAGGCGTCGGCCGCGGCCGTCGGATCGTAGCGATCGCCGGTGTCGTTGAAGAAGGCGTGGTTGGCGCCGGGCTCGACGACGAGCTGGTTGACCACCCCAGCCTTGTCGAGGGCCTGCTGCGCGGCATCCTTGGTACCGGTGACCCTGGCGTCCTCCGAGCCGTAGAACGCCAGCACCGCAACGTCCTTGGAGCCAGCGAAGTCCGCCCCGTCGGGCAGGGGACCGTAGAAGGGCACCGCGGCCGCCAGTTGCGGCTCCCCTGCCGCCAGAAATTGCCACACCAGTCCGCCACCCATGCAGAAGCCGACGGCCGCCACCTTCACGCCGGGCGTGCGCCGCTGCAGTTCGGCGACGCCCGAGGCCATGTCGGCGACGAAGTCCTGCGGCGCGATCTTGCTCAACGCGGCAGTGGCCTCGGCGGGATCGGCGAACGTCGCGGTGCCGCCCGCTCCGGAGAGCAGGTCGATGGCCAGGGCCGAGTAGCCGATGCCGGCGAACCGGCCCGCCACCGAACGCACCCAGTCGGTGAGCCCCTTGTTCTCGTGGATGACGAGCACCGCGCCCCGTGGGGATTCGGCCGCCGCCCAGGCCCCCTGGAGCTCGCCCCGCGGCCCGGCCCAGGTGACCGGCTCGGTCTGCAGCGCGTTCTCGATGCCCGGCGGCGGCGCCTTCTCCGTCGCCGCCCCGGTCGAGGTGACCGGCGCCTCAGCCGTCGGGGTGCCCTTGCCGGACTTGCCACCGTCGCCACAGGCGGCGATCAACGCCGACGCCGCAGTGGCGCCGACCCCGATGAGGGCCAACCGGCGCATGGCCTCCCGCCGGGACATCAGACCGTCGACGTGGTCGGTTGCGATCTCTTCGGCGATGTAGCGCTGCAAGGGAGTCACCCAGCCGAGTATGCCCGGCGATCGTGAACTGGCGATGGGAGACGTCTGCGACGGCGATCCTCCACGTCCTGGCGTCACCGGCAGGACGCCCATGCCCGGACCCGCAGTAGACAATCTTGGAGAAGTGTTCACGATTTCGTTGACAGCGGTGCCCAGCGGCTGTTCGATGACTCGAGTGACGTACGACACGATCATTCGCAACGGCCGCTGGTTCGACGGCACGGGCGCGCCGTCCGCGGTACGCGACGTCGGCATCCGCGACGGCCACGTGATCGCCATCTCGGCCAACCCGCTCGACGCCACCGCCTGCCCCCGGGTGCTCGACGCGACCGACCGCTGGGTACTGCCGGGCCTGCTCGACATCCACACCCACTACGACGTGGAGGTCCTCGGCGGCCCGGCCCTTGCGGAGTCACTGCGCCACGGGGTGACGACGGTGATGCTCGGTTCGTGTTCGCTGTCGACCATTCACGTCGACGGCACCGACGCCGGCGACCTGTTCGGCCGGGTCGAGGCCATCCCCCGCGAGCACGTCATCGCCGCGGTGGACGCGGCCAAGACGTGGCGCACGTGCGACGAGTACGTCGCAGCGCTGGAGCGTCTGCCGCTCGGGCCGAACCTGGCGGCGTTCATCGGGCACTCGGACATGCGCACGGCCGTCATGGGTCTGGACCGCGCCACCCGGCACACCGAGCGGCCCAGCCGGGACGAACAAGCCGAGATGGAGCGCATGCTGAGCGAGGCCCTGGCGGCTGGATTCGTCGGGATGTCGTCGATGCAGCTGCTCTTCGACAAGCTCGACGGCGAGGTCTGCCGCTCCCGCACGCTGCCGTCGACCTATGCCAAGCCCCGCGAATTGCGCAGGTTGAAGTCGTTGCTGCGCAAGGCCGGTCGCGTGCTGCAGTCCGGCCCCGACATCGAGAACCCGCTGAACCTGGGGTCGCAGCTGGCTCAGTCGCTCGGGATCTTCCGCAATCCGCTGAAGACCAGCCTGCTCTCGGCCGCCGACGTCAAGTCCAATCCCGTCGCGATCAAGGTGCTCGGCCCCGTCGCCCGGCTGGTCAACCGCCTCGGCGGCGACTTCCGCTGGCAGCATCTGCCAGTCCCGTTCGAGGTGTACGCCGACGGCATCGACCTGGTGATCTTCGAGGAGTTCGGCGCCGGCGCCGCCGCGCTGCACCTGCGTGACGAGGTCCAACGCAACGAACTCCTCCGCGACGAGGCCTACCGCCGCCGGTTCCGCAAGGACTACGACGCGAAGTTCGGTATGCGGGTGTGGCATCGGGACTTCTTCGACGCCGAGATCGTGGAGTGTCCGGACCCCAGCGTGACCGGTAAGTCGTTCGGGCGGGTCGGGCTCGACCGCGGTGGGCTGCACCCGGTCGACGCCTTCCTCGACCTGGTGCTCGAACACGGCACGGCGTTGCGCTGGCGCACCACCATCTCCAACCACCGGCCCGAGGTGCTGAAGAAGCTGGCCGCCGAACCCGGTGTGCAGATGGGGTTCTCCGATGCCGGTGCGCACCTGCGCAACATGGCGTTCTACAACATGGGTCTGCGGTTGTTGCGCCACGTCCGCGACGCGCAGGCCGCAGGCACGCCGTTCATGACCGTCGAGCAAGCCGTGCACCGGCTGACCGGCGAACTGGCCGACTGGTACCGCCTCGACGCCGGCCATCTGCGCGTCGGCGACCGCGCCGACGTCGTCATCGTCGATCCAGCCCATCTCGACGACCGCCTCGACGCCTACGCCGAGGAGCCCGTCCCGCAGTACGGCGGCCTGTCGCGCATGGTCAACCGCAATCCGGAGGCGGTGGCGGCGGTCCTGGTCGGTGGCCGCGCAGTGGTCCTCGACGGCGAGCCAACCGAGCTGGTGGGTCGGCGGCGCACCGGCCGCTTCTTGCGCGCCGCGCATCGCAGCCCGGCGACTCCCGCGCAGCAAGGCGAGTTCTCCAGTGTCGGTTGAGGATCCGGTCCGCGGGCTGTGGAGGGCACTGTCGGCGCGCAACTGGGACGAGGTCGAGACCTTCCTCGCCGAGGACTGCATCTACCTCGACGTTCCCACCGGCCCGGCGCTGGCGGCGCGGGGTCCCGGCGACATCGTCAAGCGGCTGAGAATCGGCATCGCCCCCTTGGCGTCCTACGAGAATCACGACGGTCTCCTGCTCAGCGACGGCCCGCACGTCATGTACGAGCACTCCGAGACATGGACGTGGTCCACCGGCGAGACGGCAACGCTCAAGTTCGTCAGCGTGCACGAGGTGCGCGACGGCAAGATCACGCTGTGGAAGGACTACTGGGACATGGCCGGGCTGCAGGCCTTCGCGCCCGCCAGCTGGATGGAAGACCTGATGACGGCCGACATGTCGTGGATCTTCGACGCGACGGGTTTGATCTGACCGCCGCTACACGCTCCAGGCCAACCGGAACTTCTCCGCAAGCGCCTCGGGCGCCAGCTGGCCGTAGTTCTCGTGCTCGTAGCGGCGCACGGCAACGATCGCATCGACCGCCGCATCACCGAGAATGCCTCGCAGCAACGACGATTCGTCGAGCGCTCCCACGGCGACGGACTGGCTGTCGCTCAGCAGCGCCATGCCTGCCGCGGTGCGCTCCTGGTCGGTGAGGGTAGCCGGATCGACCGTGGTCTCCGGGGGCAGCGCGAGCTCGCGATCGATGCCGTCGAGCGCGAGACCGAGGATCGCCGCGGTGGCGAAGTACGGGTTCGCGGCCGGGTCGACGACCTTGACCTCGACGTTGGCGCCGTAGGGGTTGCCGGGACCACCGTCGAGGAACCGCACCGCCGCCTCGCGGTTCTCGGTCCCCCAGCAGACCCGCGCGCCCGACCAACTGCCCGGCTGCATGCGCAACCCCGACAGGATCGAACCGCACAGCACGGCCTGAGCCTGCGGCAGCCCGGCGAGCACGCCGGCGACGGCGGCCTCGCCCGACGCCCGCATCCCACGCGCACCCTGCCCACCCGAGAACAGTGGGATGCCGTCGTGCAGCAGTGAGAAGTGTTGATGCGCACCAGATCCGACGGCGCCCGCGAACGGCACCGGAGACAGGCTGACCCGCAGGCCGTGCCGGCGGGCCACCCGGCTGACGATGATCCGCAGCAGCACCAGCTGATCGGCGGCGGCCACCGGTGGCGCGGGCGCCAGCGATATCTCGAACTGGTTGGCGCCGTACTCCGGATGGAACTGCTCGATGGCGACACCGGCCTTCGTCGCCGCCTCGGTCACGTCCTTGACGAAGCCCTCGAATTCGAGCACCCCGGCCAATCCGTACTGCGCCCACAGGTGTGCGGGCAGCCGGGCGCCGTCGGGCCCGACGAGGACGAACTCCATCTCGTGGCCGACCATGGCCTCGAGGCCGGTGGCGGCCAGGCGGTCCACCACCGCGGCCAGCGTGCCGCGCGCGCAGAGCGGATCGGGGGACCCGTCTTGGCCGAAGAATGATCCCGGCGCCCAGGCGAGGCCGTCGCCGAGCGTGCGCAGCTGCTCGAGGTCGATCCTGATGCGCTGGTCGCCGACGACGCCGACGTCCCCACCGACGACGATGCCGGCCTGGTCGATGGCGAACACGTGCCACACCGGGCTCGCACCCAGCCCCGGATCGGCGAACGCCCCCACCCGCCGGAGCGGGACGGTCTTGGCGTGGACGAGACCGGCCGGGTTGACGACGGTTCCGACGAGACTGACCACTCCGTCGGACTCGAGCTGTGCGATGGCCGCTGCAGCAAGCGGTTTGGCTGGCATGCCCCCATTCTGCACGAGGAGCGTCGACCGCGGGCTACAGCGTGATCGAGCAGGACTGTGCGACGTCGAGGGTGCGCAGCATCCGGCCCATCCCCAACCACATCGCACAGGACAGCGCGAGATCGGCCAGCAGCTCGTCATCGAACTGCTCCCGACACCGCGCCCAGAAGTCCTCGTCGTCGCGAAGACCGGTGTGGTCCTTGGCGAATCGGTCCGCGAACTCGGCGGCGATCCGCTCCTGCCGGCTATACCCGGGCCAGGTCCGCCACTGGCCGGCGTGCTCGTAGAGGTCCTCGTCGACGCCCGCGGCCGCACCTGCCGAGTCACGGGTGTGCTGGCACACCACGCACTCGTTGTCCAGCGCGATCACCATGCGGGCCAGCTCCCGAGTCCGCAACGGCAACCGGTTCTTGGTGTAGACGGCGCGAGAGAACCCCGCCATGGCCATCCCGATGTCCGGTGACTTGGTCACCCAGGCGGCGGCGTCGTCGTCGGCGAAGTCCCCGATTCTGCTCATCGCCGCATGCTACGCCCGCAAGCGCAGTTCTGGAACGCGTTCTAGTTTCCCGTCTCAGCGAGCGGTGGCCATCCCCTGCGGCGCGTCGGTCCAGTCCCGCTGAACCAGCATGCGGTGGGCGATCCGCTCCAGCGCGGCGTACACCTCGACGCGGTCCGGGCGCCCGTCGAAGCTGGGCGACGTGGCCAGCTTCTCGACGATCCGTCCAACGATGGCCGCCGACAGCGTGTCGACCTGATTGCGGCCCGCCTGGGTGAGGAACAGCTTGCCGTCGGTGTTCAGCGCGAAACCCCGGTTCACCACGTCGGCGAACACGGGCTCGAAGGCCTCGTACGGCACCCGCAGGCGCTCGCCGATGTCCGCCAGCGTCGCCGAGCCGAACACCTGGTTGTTGCGGTAGATCTGGAGCAGCGCCCAGAGCTGCGCGACCGGCAGCTCACAACCGGGACCGCCGGCCAGGCTGCGCAGCCGGATGTCCGGCGAGTCCCTGAACATCCGGCCGATCGCGACCTCGAGGATCTTCTCCGGCGATTCGGTGCTTGGCATGCCGAAGCCCTCGCCGAGATCGGTCGCGGAGGCGGCGTCGATCTCGCGCAGCGGGATCTCCTTGAGGAACAGCGCCACCACGAAGCCGACGACGGCCACCGGAACTGCGCACAGGAACACCGTGCCGAGTGAGTTGGCATAGGCATCGATGATCGGGTTGGCCATCTCCGGGGCCAGCCGGTGCAGCGCCTGGGGTGACTGGGCGGCCTGCGCGGGTGCACCGCTGGTGGCCATCGCAGGGCCGAGCTCGTCGGCCAGGAAGTTGGCGAACAGCGAGCCGAAGATCGCCGCGCCGAAGGAACTTCCGATCGTGCGGAAGAACGTGACCCCGGAGGTCGCGACGCCGAGGTCGGCGAAGCTCGACGTGTTCTGCACGACGAGGACGAGCACCTGCATGCACAGGCCGATCCCGGTGCCGAGCACGAACAGGTAGATCGACTGCTGCCAGGTCGGCGTGGTCTGGTTCATGCCGGACAGCAGGAAGAATGCCAGCGCCATGATGGCCGTGCCGGCGACCGGGAACACCTTGTAGCGACCGGTTCGCCCGACGGTGGCGCCGCTGCTCATCGACGTCAGGAGCAGACCCACGACCATCGGAAGCGTGCGCAACCCCGATTCGGTGGCCGACACTCCGTCGACGAACTGCATGAACGTCGGCATGAACGTCAGCGCGCCGAGCATCGCGAAGCCGACGATGAAGCCGAGGATGCAGCACACCGTGAACACTGGGCTGGCGAACAGGCGGATGGGCAGGATCGGCTCGACGGCGCGCAGCTCCACCCGGACGAAGACGGCAAGCGCGGCGGCCGACGCCACGAACAGCCCGATGATCACCGGTGACGACCAGGGGTACTCGCCGCCGCCCCAGCTCGTCGCCAGGGTAAGGCCCGACGCGCCGAGCCCGACGAACAGGATGCCCGCGTAGTCGATGATCGGCTTGGCCGTGCGCGCCAGCGGCGGGATCGCCGCGGCACCGACCAGCAGCACGACCAGGGCGACGGGCACGTTCACCCAGAACGCCCAGCGCCAGGACAGGTGGTCGGTGAAGAACCCGCCGAGCAGCGGCCCGATCACGGTCGTCACGCCGAAGACTGCGCCGAGGGCACCCTGGTAGCGGCCTCGATCCCGCAGTGGGATCACCTCGCCGATGACCGCCATCGCGGTCACCATCAGGGCACCGCCGCCGATGCCCTGCAGCGCGCGCGAGGCCACCAGCATGCTCATCGAGCTGGCCAGCCCGCACAGCACCGACCCGGCCAGGAAGAACACCACCGCCGCCTGGAAGACCGTCTTGCGTCCGAACAGATCGCCGAGCTTGCCGACGATCGCCGTGACGATGGTCGAGGCCAGCAGGTAGCTCGTCACCACCCAGGACTGGTGGCCGGCACCACCGAGGTCGGCGACGACGGTGGGCAGCGCGGTGGCGACGATGGTCTGGTCGAGGGCGGCCAGCAGCATGCCCAGCAGCACGCCGACGAAGATGAAGTTGCGTCGCTGCGGGCTGATCAGCGCGTTGGCCGACTCAGGATCCGCCGTCGCGGTTCCCGACTGCCCAGAATGACTCGACATGCCCATCCCTCCGAGGTCTCGGGTGCATGACCACACCCAAGACCATGTCGCTTAGACAGGCTATATAGTTACGTGGGAATGCCTACTGTGGCGGACGTGACACGCACTGCGCCGAGTAGAGCTCCTCACCCAGCTTGTCCATGAGCTCGAGCTGGGTCTCGAGGTAGTCGATGTGACCCTCCTCGTCGGCCAGGATGCCCTCGAGCAGGATGGCGCTCGTCGAGTCCTGCTTCTCCCGGCACATGATCACTCCGGGCTTGAGACGCGCCATCACGTCGTACTCGATCGTCAGATCGGCCTCGAACTGCTCGCGCAGCGTCTGTCCCACCTTGAGGGAGAACAGCCGCTGGTAGTTGGGCAGGCCATCCAGCAACAGGATCCGGTCGGTGATCGCCTCGGCGTGGTTCATCTCCTCGAACGCCTCCTTGCGCGTGTGCGCGGCAAGCTCGGTGAAACCCCAGTTCTCCTGCATCTTCGAGTGCAGGAAGTACTGGTTGATCGCAGTCAGCTCGCTGGTCAACTGCTCGTTGAGCAACTTGAGGACATCGAGATCGCCTTGCATTCACTACTCCTATGACACCGTGCGGGGGCTGGTCGTACGGGCGTATCGCACGGATGCCCAGGAGAGGCTCCAATGCCCCCTCAACCTAGTCCAATCGGCGTCGCCCAGCGCAGGATCCGGGGCCAATTCGGCGTGTTCGGCAGCGAAGCATGGACTGGCTGCCCTAAGTAAGGGTAGACTGAGCTAACCTGACGGAGCGTCGGCAGAAAACCTGCGGCGCGACCAACTTCGAGGCGGTGTCAACGGTGTTCGTCTGTCTCTGCACGGGGGTGACCAGTCAGACCGTCACCGACCTGGTCGCATCGGGGGCAACGACGTCACGGCAGATCGCCGACGCCTGCGGGGCGGGCACCGATTGCGGTCGGTGCAAGCGCACGGTGCGCGCGATCATCGAGGCGGCCGCGGCCTGCCCCGTGCACGCGATGAGTTAACTGGACGCGCGGCGATCCGCGAACGCGGCCAGTGCATCGGCGTTGGCCACTCCCCCGAGCAACTCGGCGAACTGCGCGTACTCGCGTGCCGCCGCAGCCGTGATCTCGGCACGGGTCGGCTCCACCATGGTCTGCTTGACGGCGATCAGACTGGGAATCGGCCGGGACGCAAGCACTTCCGCGTGCCGACGGGCCTCCGGCAGCAGGGCGTCGGGCGCGCAGATCTGCCACGCCAACCCCATGCTCTTGGCCTGCTCGGCGTCGATCCACTCCGAGGACAGCAGCATCCACGCGGCGTTCTGCCGGCCGACGAGCTGCGGCAGCAGATAGGACGACGCGGCCTCCGGAGCCACCCCCAGGCTGGTGAACGGGCACTTCAACCGCGCCGTCGCCGACATGAAGACCAGGTCGGCGTAGCCGAGGATGGTGGCGCCGATGCCAACGCCGACGCCGTTGACCGCCAGGACCAGCGGCTTGCGCAGCGCCGTGAGCGTCTCGATCATGCCGGGAAACCCGTACCGACCCGACCGGAACTGCGGGTCGGTGATGCGGGCCTGCATCTCCAGCAGGTCGTTGCCCGCGCTGAAGGCCCGCCCGCCGCCCGTCAGTAGGACGACGGCGACCGCCGGGTCCTCGTCGGCCTCCCGGAGAGCGATCGTGGTGGCGTCGTACAGCGCCTCGTTGAACGCGTTGAGCGCCTCGGGTCGATTGAGCACCAGGGTCCGGACGCCGTTGGCGTCGTCGATCTCTACCAGCACGGTGGCAGCGTATGCACTGGGCGGCGGCGCCGGGCCGATACCGGCGTCCTCATGCCGGCACCTCGACGCCGAACGGGGAACGCAGGACGTAGCGACTGGTCGGGACGGTGTCGACGTTCGCGTTGGCGCCGAAGGCCGACGTGCTGGCGACCATGCGGGTCATCCGGTTGCTGAGCTCGTCGTCGTCGGCGGCGCCGAAGAAGGCGTGCAAGTCATGGGTGGCCTCGATCGGGAACAGCTCCTCGACGATGGCGTCGACGGGCGCCGCGTCGGCCGTGAGGGCGCGGACCACCGCATTCTGCGTGTAGCCGAAGGTCGACTGCGTCGCGATGGCCACCGGCGTGTGGTCGACGTGCCAGCGGGTGAGCCAGGTTCGCTCGTCCAGTTCGGCGGGGCGGCGCAGCAGCGCGACGTTCGCGAACCCCGGCGTGCGGGTGCCGACGGGACTCGGTGGCGGCAGCGGCACCGATTCGGTCACCAGGTAGGCATCGACGCGCTCGCATTCGCCGGCCAGCCGCTCCAGCGCGCCGAACACGTGCGGGCCGTAGGACTGCTGGGTCCAGATGCCGACGAACCCGACCACGGGCGGGTCCAGCGTCGTCAGCGTCATCAGCGAGTGCTCGACCGCCGCGTCGCGCACGTTGACGGTCACGCCAGGCGCACCCAGCGACAGCAGATCGTCGGCGATCTCGGTACGCAGCCGCGTGCACCACGCATCGTCGCCCGCTGCGGCACGAATGGTGAGGATGACCTTCTCCACCGCACGAAGGTACCGCTGCCGCCGCGGCGGTGACCGACAATGGGGATTCGATTGGGTAGTTTCGACGAGTTGTGATGGACAAGCGATGAAGGGGCTCGCACAGCGCCTCGCCATGCCCGATCTCGGCGCCGTGGGTCGCTGCCTTCTCGGTGTCATGATCGCCGCCGCCGCGGGATTGCACTGGGGATCGGCCGTCGCGGCGACGTCGGCGGCCGGCGCCGCGGCGATCGCGGGAGCCGCTGCGCTGCAGGACAGTCCACGTGGCCCGCTGCGAGTGGTGTGCGCCATGTCGGTGCAGATGGGCATCGCGGTGCTGCTCGGCACCGCGACGTCGTCGTACGGCCTGCTGTTCGTGTTGGTCGCCACCGCATGGTGCTTCTTCGCCGGTCTGCAGTGGGCGGTGAGCGCCAATGCCGGGCTCATCGCTGCGGCCGCGGGAGCCCTGCTCGTCACCGCTGCGCCCGTCGCGCCGACCCCGTCCTCGGTCCTGGTCGCGGCTGCGCTGGCCGCCGGCGGCGGATTGGTGCAGGCGGTGATGATCGGGCTGTGGCCGCGGAGCCGCTGGCGGGTCCAGCGCGATGCGCTGACCCGTGCCTACCGGTCCATCGGCACCGACGCCCAGAGGATGGCCGGTGATCCGGCCGCGGGCATCGACCCGGCGCCCCTACTGTGGCTGCGCGACGCATTCACCCAGACCGACCAGCAGGCCAGACGCGGCCCGTTGGCGTATCGCGCCTGGTACGGCCTGCCCCAGCGCATCTCGGTGACGCTGACCGCCCTGGCCGGCCGCTCCCCAACGGACCCGGCGCTGAGCGAGGTGCTCGAGGCCGCCGCCTCGGTCCTGGAGGTGGTGGCCAGCCGTGGCCGCAGCGCCAAGCGGGCCGCGGCGATGGCTGGCTTGCAGCGGCTCGACGCGGCGGCCGGGACCGTCGCGGTCGCCAACGTCGCTCTTACACACCGCCTCTCCCACCAGCTCCGGGAGGCCGTCGCGCTGCGCTTCGGCGAGTTGAATCCCGGCCAGGAACACGTCATGCACCCCCAGCGCCCGGGGCCGTTCGCGGCGGTTCCGGTGGCCATCGCCGCGATCGGTGCGCATCTGACGTGGGGCTCGCCGATCCTGCGCCACGCGTTGCGGCTCGCCGCAGGCGTCGGTGCCGGTGTGGCCGTCGAGCGGTTCGCCGAGGTGCCGCACGGTTACTGGATCGCCCTGACCGTGCTGATCGTGCTGCGGCCCGAGACCGCGCACACCTACACCCGCTGCGTCGGACGGGTGGCGGGCACCGCCGTGGGCATCTTCGCGGCGTCCGTCGTCACCACGATGTGGCAGCCGTCCGGGCTGATGGCCGCCCTGCTCGCGGTGCTCGCCCTGGGAATCGCCTACGCGATCCAGGGATTGGGGTACGTAGCCACCACCAGTGCACTGGCGGCGGCGATCGTGTTCCTGATCGACGTCACGGGCACCGCGGGTGACGGCACCGTGTCCGACCGGGTGATCGCCACGCTGATCGGGGGCGCGCTGGCGATCCTCGTCCACGTCACCCTGCCCGACGATTCGCTGATCCGGTTGCGGCAGCGCGCCGGCGAACTGCTCAAGACCGAGATCGAGTACGCCGCAACGGTGATCAAGGCCTTCGTCCACGGCCTGGACCATCCCGGCGAGGCGCTCGCCGCCGCCTGGGAACGAGCGTTTCGGGCCCGCGCGGCGTTCGAGGCGGCCGCCGGGGCCACCACCTCGGACTCCGGTGATCTGCGGCGGTGGCTCAAGTCCTATCGCACCGCGCTGAACGCCGTCACCACGTCGTGCGCGGCCCTGGAGGCCACCCTGCCCGCCGAGCCGTCACCGACGCTGAGCGGCGACTTCGTGGTCGCGGTCGACGAATACGCCGACGCGCTCTGCGGCGGTCCCTCGACGCCCGGCGCCCCGTGGCGCATCGACGGGGACCGGGTGGCCGCGGCCGAACAACGCATCCGCGAGGCGGCCCGTCAGCTCGGTCCCGACGACACCGCGAGTCGCGTGCTGGTCGCCGAGATCGGCGACATCACCCGCAGTCTCGTCGGCATCACCGACTGACCTGCGCTCGGACGGGATCAGTCGCGGGCCCACCGCGGTGCGATGAAGACGCCCTCCGCCTCGACGGTGATGCCGTCGGCGTCGGAGAGGTGACCGGCGGTGAAGGTCTTGACCCCCTCGGTTCTCACGATGGCGGCCTCTGCGTGCAAGTCGCCCAGCCGGGTGATGCGGCGGTAGCGCAGGGTGATGGTCCCGGTGAGGCGTGGCTTGTCGAAGGCGCTCGCGCAGGCCGCCTCCCCGAGGACGTGGTCGAGGATGAGCGCGGCGACGCCGCCGTGGACGTGCCCGGGAGGGCCCTCGTAGGCCGCCCCCAGGTGGAAGTCGGCCTGCCGCCCGCCACCGGGCAGCGGGCGCAACGACACGGGCGGGGCCAACGGGTTGCGCAACCCGATGACGGCGTTGCCCCACGGCATTTGGCTGCCGTCGCTGCCGAACCGCACTCCGAAGGGGCCGTCGAGCTGCCTGCTGCGCAGCCGGACGGTGGCCGCCTCGATCTCGGCCCGTGCGGTGGCCACGGCCTCGGCGTCGGCCTCGGTCCGGATGGTGGCGTCGACGAGCTCTCGCACCGCGACGGTCAGCGGCTCGTAGATGGCGCGGAGCCGTTCGACGTCCTCGGCACCTAGGTTCTCCACGGGGAAGTCAAGCACTTCTGAACTAGAACACGTTCTAGCGCCGGTGTCGAGTCGCTACGACGTCGGCGCGGGCCCGACCAGCAGTTGCCGGACCACCGGCGCGGCCCAGTTGATCAGCTCGTCGTGGCCCAGCTCGGCGACCGCGGGGTTGGCCAGCACGTAGCGGGTGGTGGCCAGGCCGATGATGAACGCCCCCATCAAGCCGGCCCGCTGCGGCGCGTGGTCGGGCGTCACGGCGAACAGCACCGGGGCCACCTGCGTGGCGAACACCTGGCGCATCGTGTCGGCGGCGGTAGCACTGGTCATCGCGGCACGCAGGAGCGCGACGAAGGTGGTGTCGTCCTCCCATACGGCGAAGAACTTCGGCAGCAGGAGCTCGGCCACGTCGTCGGGATCGACTCCCACGAGGTCGGGCAGGTCGAGGGTGAACTCGGCGGCCGCGGCGAACAAGTCCTGCTTGCTGCCGAAGTATCGGATGACCAGCGCCGGGTCGACGCCGACGTCGGCGGCCACCGCCCGCAGCGTGGTGCGTTCGAAACCCTCCGCACCGAAGCGGGTGCGCGCCGCGGCGAGGATGTCGGCCCGCGTCTCGGCGGCATTGCGGGTGCGGCTGGGAACCATGAGCAGAGAGTATGTCATCAAGCGTTGACACCGTCGTCGAATCCTCCTACGGTGTAAGTCACCGTTTGTTGACTTGTCCGCTCGAGCCTTGGAGTCGTCATGGAGCAGCCACCCGTTCTCGTCGTCGGCGCGGGCCCGACGGGGCTGGTGGCCGCATTCGAGCTGTCCCGGATGGGCGTCGAGGTACGCATAGTGGACATGGCCCCGCAGCCGTCGACGACGTCGCGGGCGCTGGGCGTGCAGGCCCGCACTCTGGAGTTGCTCCGGCCTCGCGGGGTCTCCGACGAGCTGGTGCGGCTCGGCAACGAGGCCCGCCGCACGGCGCTGCACGCCAACGGGCATCGGATCGCCGCCCTCGACTTCACCCGCATGCACAGCCAGTTCCCCTACATCCTGCTGCTCGCCCAGTCCGAGACCGAACGCGTGCTGACCGAGCACCTGGCCCGCCAGGGTGTCAAGGTCGAGCGCGGTGTCCAATTCAGCTCCCTCACCGAGGAATCGGACGCGACCCAGGTGGTCCTCACCGCAGCCGATGGCACCCTCGAGACGGTCGAAGCCTCCTACGTGATCGCCGCCGACGGGAGCCACAGCACCGTCCGCAAGTTCCTCGGGTTGCCGTTCACCGGCCGGGCGCTACCGCAGAACTACGTACTCGGCGACGTCCACGTCGACGGCGGGATGGCCGAGGACCAACTGTCGATCTTCCTGGCGGCCAAGGGATTCCTGGCGGTCTTTCCGATGGGCGACGGTCGATTCCGGCTGATGGCCACCGACCCGGACGGCATCACCGGTGGCGCGGAGCAGCCGTCGTCGACCGACGTGCAGACTCTGCTCACCCGTGCCGTCGGCGGGTCGGTCCGACTTCGCGGCCTGGACTGGAGCTCGCGCTTCCGGATCAATAGCCGCCACCTGGAGACCCTGCGTGTGGGTCGGGTGTTCTTCGGCGGTGACTCCGCCCACGTGCACAGCCCCGCGGGCGGACAGGGCATGAACGCCGGCATCCAGGACATGATCAATCTGTCGTGGAAGCTGGCGATGGTGCTGCGCGGCGCGGGCAGGCCCGAACTGCTCGACACCTACGAGTCCGACCGGCTGCCCGTGATCCGCCGGCTGGTGGGGATGACCGAACGGGCGACGCGGGTCTTCAACTCCACCAACCCGCTGGCGCACGCGGTTCTGACCCGCCTGGCACCGCTGGCGCTGGCGCAGTCCGCCGTGCAGGACAGGGCCGTACCACAGCTCGGTCAGATCGCCGCGTCCTACCGCGGCGCACCGATCACCAAGGGCGGCGGTGCAATTGGCGGTCTGCGGGCGGGTGACCGCGTTCCGGACGCGGCGATCGACGGAGTCGACGGGGTCCGTGTCCCCGGCGGGGTCGCGCTCCACGATCTGATCGACATCACGACGCCGACCCTGCTCGTCTCGGGAGGGTGCACGGGCATCGTCGAGGCCGCTCAGCCGTGGGCCGGAACCCTCGAGGTGCGCGAGGTCGCGTTGCCCGACGACCTGGTCCCCGGCCCGGGTTGGTTGCTGGTGCGGCCCGACGGCCATCTCGCCGCGGCGGGGCAAGCGGGAGACGCCGACCGGCTCCGCGATTGGCTGGACCGCTGGATGGTTCCTAGGATCGTTGACTGACCGAGGTTCCGGAATCGAGTGCGACGGGTGGTGGGCGATGCCGACGGCGGACAACGGCCTGCCCGCCACTCTCGTCGAACTTGCTGCCCGTCGATTGCGCGACGCGATTCTTTGCGGCGCGCTCGCGCCCGGTCAAAAGATCGTCGAGGAACAGCTGTGCGCCGACTTCGGCATCAGCCGGGCGCCCCTGCGTGAGGCGTTGCGACTACTCGCGCAGCAGGGTCTCGTCGAGCACCTGCCCCGGCGCGGATCCCGGGTCATGGAGTGGTCGCCGACCGACATCCTGCAGTTGTTCGCCCTGCGGCACGTCTTGGAACGCCACGCCGTGGAGAGCGCCCTGCCGCTGGCGGACCCGACCACCGCACTCGCGCCCGTGCGCGACGCCCTCGATCAAATGCGTTCGGCGACGACCGAACTGGCCCGAGACGATGCCCACCGCCTCTTCCATGCCAGCGTCGTCGCACTCGCCGACAACCGTCAGCTCGACATCGCCCTCGAACCGATCCTGCTCAAGCTCCAGCTGCCGATGGCCACCAACCTGCGCGAGGAAGCGCGTCATCACCGGGCGGCCGCCGGCCTCCATCGCCACCGCAAGGTGCTGTCGGCGCTGGAGACCAACGACGTGGCCGCAGCGATCGCCGCGCTGGAGGATCACGGTCACCTGCACTATCTGCATCTCGAATCGCATCGCTAACAAGAACGACACACGGCCGTACCCCGCCCGCCATCATTCTGTCGACAATCGACGGTTATGGCCTTCCCATCTGGACCCTCGATCGGACCCTCGGTCGCCGAGATCCTGGCATCGCACGCCGGCGGATCCGGTTCGCCGACGAAGACGGCGAACCGGGTGGCCAGCGCCATCGCGGCCCGCGGCGACGACGGCACCTGGCTCTCGACGGTTCCGCGGGAACAACTGCTCGCTGCCGCCGCAGAGATCGAGAAGCGGCCCGGCGCGCGTACTCTGCCGCTCTACGGCGTGCCGTTCGGCGTCAAGGACAGCATCGACGTCGAAGGCGTACCGACCACGCTGTCCTGCCCCGACTACTCGTACGTGGCGTCGGCGACCGCGCCCGCGGTGCAGCGACTGCTCGACGCAGGCGCCCTGTACGTCGGCAAGACCAACCTGGACCAGTTCGCCACCGGCCTGAACGGAACGAGGACGCCGTATACCGTGCCGCGCAGCGTGTTCGGCAACGAGATGATCTCGGGCGGTTCGAGTTCGGGTTCAGCCCTGGCCGTCGCCCTCGGGCAGGTGCCGTTCGCCGTCGCCACCGACACGGCCGGATCGGGCCGCGTGCCGGCCGCACTCAACGGAGTCGTCGGATACAAGCCGTCGCGCGGGCTGATCAGCACGGTCGGACTGGTACCGGCGTGCAAGTCGCTGGACTGCATCAGCGTCATGGCCGGTTCGATAGACGACGTCGACCGGGTGCTGGACGTGATGATCGGGCGCGACGACGCCGACGCGTGGTCGCGCGATCGCGGACCTGCCTATGGCGGTGCCACCATCCGGGTGGGGCTCCCACCGGTCGCGGAGCTCGAGTTCTTCGGTGACGACGAGATGCGCAACGCCCATCTCGAATTCCGGGACCGGCTGGCCCGGTACGCGACGACCGTGGAGATGTCGCTCGCACCGTTCCTGGCGGCGGGCTCGCTGCTCTATCAGGGGCCATGGGTGGCCGAGCGGCTCGTGGAGTTCGCCGGCTTCCTGGCCGAGAAGCCGGACTCCATCCACCCGGTCGTTCGCGAGATCCTGCGCGGCGGCGAGAAGTACACCGCCGTCGATGCCTTCGCGGCGCTGCAGCGACTGCAGGAACTCAAGGCCGAGGTCGGGCGCGCGTGGCGAGGTGCCGACGTGCTCGTCGTCCCGACCATCGGCACGACCTTCACCGTCGAGGAGGTGCTGGCCCGACCGATCGACTGCAACACGATGCTCGGCCACTACACGCACTTCGGAAACCTGCTCGATCTGCTGGGCGTGGCCGTACCGTTGGGAACCACGTCCGACGGACGGCCCTACAGCGCAATGCTTCTGGGTCCCGCCCTCAGCGATGACACCGTGCTCGAGCTCGCCGCGCGGGTCCTAGACGAACCGCGCCGCGCCCTCGGGGTCGGCACCACCGCGTCGGCACCCACCCCTCTCACCGCAACCCTGGAGCAGACATGACCGCACCCGTCGAGGTTCCCGCCGAACCCACCCCGTTCTCGCTCATCCCCGGCAAGACGGCGCTCGTCGTCATCGACATGCAGCGAGACTTCGTGCTGCCCGGGGGTTTTGGCGAGAGCCTTGGCAACGACGTCGACCAGCTGCTCAAGGTCGTGCCGCCGCTGGCGGCACTGATCGCGGCGGCGCGCACCGCGGAAATGATGGTGATCCACACCCGCGAGGGTCATCAGCCCGACCTGTCGGACTGCCCGCCGGCCAAGCTCAATCGCGGCGCACCGAGCAAGCGCATCGGCGATCCCGGCAAGTACGGCCGCATCCTGATTCGCGGAGAATACGGCCACGACATCCTCGACGAGTTGGCGCCCGTCGACGGTGAGGTGGTGATCGACAAACCTGGCAAGGGCGCCTTCTACGCCACCGATCTCCAGGACGTGCTGACCGAGGCCGGCATCACCCAGCTGCTCGTCACCGGCGTCACCACCGAGGTGTGCGTGCACACCACCACGCGGGAGGCCAACGACCGTGGCTATGAGTGCCTCGTCGTATCCGATTGCGTGGGCTCGTACTTCCCCGAGTTCCAACGCGTCGGCCTCGAGATGATCAAGGCCCAGGGCGGCATCTTCGGGTGGGTCGCCGATACCGCGGCCGTGATACCGGCCATCCAGTCCCTCGCCTCCACTCCCCTCTTCCAAGCCTGAGAGGACCACCGTCATGTCCACCGACCTCACCCAGACTCCGTCCGAACCGCCCGCGGAGCCACCGGAATCCGTTGCTGCCGAACCGATGTCGATTCCCTGGTGGACGCGCGGGGACACCAACGCCTTCTTCGGACTCGGCTTCAACATCTTGGTCAACGTGCTGACGCTGACGGGTCTGATGATCGGTGTGGTGAAGGTCCCGGCCGGCGACGTGCTCGGCACGGTGTTGCCCGCGCTCGGCGTCGCGCTGATCCTCGGCAATCTCTACTACACGTTCCTGGCCCGGCGACTGGCCCGTCGAGAGGACCGCACGGACGTCACCGCATTGCCGTACGGCCCCAGCGTCCCGCACATGTTCATCGTGGTGTTCGTGGTGATGCTTCCGGTATACCTGAACACCAAGGATGCCATGCAGGCCTGGCAATCTGGGCTCGCGTGGGCGTTCATGATCGGCATCATCGTGATGATCGGCGCCTTCGTCGGGCCCTACATCCGCAAACTGACACCGCGCGCCGCCATGCTCGGCACGCTGGCCGGCATCTCGATCACGTTCATCTCCATGCGACCGGCCGCACAGATGTGGGAGGCGGCCTGGATCGGCTTGCCCGTGATGGCGATCATCCTCATCGGGTTCTTCACCGACGTGAAGCTGCCGTTCGGCATCCCGGTGGGGCTGGCGGCCCTGCTGGTCGGCACCGCGATCGGCTGGATCGGCGGCTTCATGTCCGCACCCGACGTCGCCAAGGCCGTGTCGGACATCGCGATCGGCGTGCCCGATCTACGGGTGGACATGCTGCTCTCCGGTCTGGCGCACCTGGCGCCACTGCTGGGCACCGCAATACCGTTGGGCGTCTACAACTTCACCGAGGCGATGAGCAACGTGGAGAGTGCCGCAGCCGCCGGTGACGACTACAACCTGCGCAGCGTGCTGCTGGCCGACGGCGCGGGCGCGTGCATCGGCTCGGCGTTCGGCTCGCCGTTCCCGCCCGCGGTGTACATCGGTCACCCGGGTTGGAAGGATGCCGGGGGCCGGGCGGGCTACTCGCTCGCCAGCGGCGTCGTCATCGGAATCCTTTGCTTCCTCGGCCTGTTCGGCGTCCTCGACGCCGTGCTCCCCGTCCCGGCCATCGTGCCGATCCTGCTCTACATCGGGTTGTTGATCGGCGCGCAGGCGTTCCAGGCCGTGCCCCGGCTGCATGCGGTCGCCGTGGTGGCGGCCATCCTGCCGAATCTGGCGCAGTGGGCCAGCGGACTGATCGACAACGCGCTCAACGCCGCAGGCACCTCGGCGTCGAAGGTCGGCATGGACGCACTCAACGGCGCAGGCGTGGTGTACCAGGGCCTGCAAACCCTCGGCGAGGGCGCGGTGCTGGTCGGGCTGATCCTCGGCACCATGGTCACCTTCATCCTGGAGAAGAAGTTCCTCTACGCCGCCATCGCCTCGGCCGTCGGCGCCGTGCTGTCCTTCATCGGTTTGATCCACGCCCCGGAGGTCGCGTGGGCGGCGAATCCCGCGGTGGCCCTTGGCTATCTGTTCTTCGGCTTGGTGTGCCTGCTGTACTGGTTCCTGCCCGGCGCCAAGGATCCAGTGACGGTCGACGAGTCCGACGTGGTCGCCGGCCACTGAGTCCCCGCTATTCGCGGACCGTTTCTTGTCGGACCCGTCTGCGATGATGGTGGCATGTCTTCGCCGGCAACGTCTTTGGCTCCTCAGGAGCGGCTCGAGGTGTTGTTCGCCGAGATGGAGGAACTCGCCGGGCAACGCAACGCCATCGACGGCCGGCTGGCGCAGATCGCCGCCGAGATCGACCGCGACGGGATCTGGGGTTCCACCGGCGCCCGCTCGGTGCCCGCACTGATGGCCTGGAAGCTAGGCATCTCCCCGCACAACGCGACCACGCTGGTGACGGTGGCGCGGCGACTACACGAATTCCCCCGCCTGGCCGAGGCCACCGTCCAAGGCCGCCTCTCGCTGGATCAGATCGGGGTGATCGCCGCCGGGGCGGCATCGGGCTCCGACGATCACTACGCGAAGTTGGCGTCGGTGGCCACGGTGACCCAGTTGCGCACCGCGGTGAAACTGGAACCCAAGCCCGAACCCGGACCCGGACCACGCCCGGAACCGGAACGTTCCTTCATCCGCAGGGAAGGCGACCGCGGTACGACATGGAAGATCACCCTGCCACCGGCGGAGGCGGCGGTGTTCGACGCCGCGGTGCAGTCCCACCACGACGCCCTGATCGCGCAATGGAGACGCGACCACGGCGGGGACGGTGATGGCGACGTTGATGGTGCCGGCGGTGATGACGTGCGGGTGCCGCCGTTCCCGGATCGGGTCGATGCGTTCCTGGGTGTGGTGCAGGCCGGCTGGGACACCGACGTGGCTCACCGCCCGCACGGGCAGCGGACCACGGTGGTGGTGCATCTGGACGTGGAGAGCCGTTCGGCGGCCTGGCATCTGGGTGGCCTGCTCTCCGACGACGAACGCGGCCTGTCGCTCTGCGACACCACCTGTGAGGTCTGGTTCGAACGCCACGGCCGGGTCATCGGTGCGGGACGCGAGACCCGCCAGATCAGCCGCCGACTACGCCGAGCCCTCGAACACCGCGACCGCTGCTGCGTAGTCCCCGGCTGCGGAGCCACCCGCGGACTGCACGCCCACCACATTCGGCACTGGGAGGACGGCGGACCGACCGAGCTCGCCAACCTCGTCCTCGTCTGCCCGTACCACCACCGGCTGCACCACCGCGGTGGCCTCACCATCGCCGGCACCGCCTACGATCTCGTCGTCACCGACGCTGACGGCACCCCGCTGACCGGCGCCTCGCTGGCCCGGCCACCGACCCAACCGCCACCCGACGTCGCACCATGCCGCGGCCCCCTCGGGGAACGTGCCGACTGGTGGTGGTACAACCCCTACGAACCCACAGCACCACCACCGGCAATTGCCTAAGGCGTCTGGTGAATCGGCACGCCGGATGGTGAACGCGCGCAGTGCGGCGGTACCCCGGTAGCCGAGGGCGACCTCGTCGTAGTGGATGGCCATCGACGGCGAGTCGGCAGCCAGATGACGAATCGAGCGTCTCGTCGGCGCTCGCGCCATGCGAACGCTCAGTCGCGCAGGAATGGCACCTCGGTAGCCGGCGCCAGCACGACGTACATCCGCCGCCACGGGTCGCTGCCCTCCAGCCGCCACTGATGACCGGAGCCCTCGGTGTCCTCGGCCAGCAGGACGTCACCGGGGCGGAGGATGAACTCCTCGCCATCGCGGGTGGTGAACAGAAGCGTGCCCGACAGCGTCACGACGAGTTGCCGGACGGGCGCGGTGTGCCATGCCAGCGTGCCCCCGCCAGCCGTCTCCTCGACCGTGACGTGGGAAGCCGACATCGCGCCCGACACCAGGTCGTCGTTGCGGCCCGTGCGCATGTCCAGCCGGCCGATCTCGACGTGGGAGGACCCCTCCTGGCCGGTCCACAGCCGGACGCATCGAATCATGCCGTCACCGTAGTACGCCCGGGAGGCGGCCGTCACACCTGCAACGACACGTGTCTTAGTTAACCTAATAATTCGTAGTCACTTGTCCACGAAGTCCCCTAGACTCGTCGTCATGCCAACTCGCACGCACAGCGCCGATCCCCGCGCCGAACGCGTCCGCACCCTGTTGCGCGACGCGGCGTTCGCGTTGGCCCACGAACGGCCGGTCGACGAGATCACCGTCGGTGATCTGGCGGCCCGCGCCGGGGTCAGCAGACAGGTCTTCTACCGCCACTACACCGACCGCGACGATGCGGTCGCGACGGCGTTCGCGACGGCATTCGCCGCGGCCGCCGCCGACATCGATGGCGACGCCCGGTCTCGGATCATCGCGTTGTTCGCCTTTGCGGCCGAGCACCACTCCATGTACCGCAACGTCGTGCCCAGCGCGGTCACCCAGCGGGTGGTTGCCGCGTTCCGCGACCAACTCCGGCCGGCGTGCGACGAGATCGCCGGGCACGCGATGAACGTCGTGGGACCAATCGCCGACATCGCACCGGAGTCCGTCAGCCGCTTCCTCGTCGGCGGTTTCCAGGAGGTGTTGCGGTCGTGGATGGAAGACCCCGACCACTCCACCGACCTCCGCGCCAGGGTAGGCGCCGCGCTCGACACCGTCGATGCGCTACTGGGCCTGCGCACCAACGACATTCACTGAAACTCAAGCCGAAGGGACCCCCCCGTGGGAAAGCACGACGCACCACCTCAGCGCCACGTTCCACACCTCGACATCGCCAAGGACATCGCCGAGATCGCCAACAAGCGGGTGTCTCGCAGCGACGTCCGCAAGATGGTTCTGGCGATGCTGGCCCTGACGGTCTTCGTCATCGCCATGATCGCCAGCTACAGCGGTGCCTTCGCCAAGCCGACGCTGCACCATCTCGACGTCGCGGTCGCCGCGCCGTCGCAATTGGTGGACGGCATGCGCGCCCAGGACTCCCTTTCGGTGACCCAGGTCGCCGACGCCGACGCCGCCAGGGCCGCCGTCTACGACCGCACGGCCGACGCCGCGTACGCCGTCGGACCGACCGGTGAGCTGAAGATCTACGTCGCCGGCGGGGGCGGCCGCAGCGTCGCGAACGCCTCGGAGAGCGTCGGCCGCGCCATCGCCGCCAAGGCCGGCCTGACCCCGAGCGTCGAGGACGTCGCCCCGACCTCGGCCGCCGACCCGCAGGGGACCGTCGAGTTCTACGCCGTCATCTTCCTGTCGATCGGCGCAACGCTCGGCGCCTCGGTGTTCGGCTTCATGATGGGCAGCGTCCGCAGGTTCTCGACGCTGGCGCTGCGGACCCTCAGTCTCGGTGTGTATTCCGCGTTGCTCGCCGCGGGCGTCACGCTCTACGTCGACGGTGTCCTCGGAGCGCTGACCAGCCACACCTGGCAGGTCTTCGGCGCGCTGTGGTTGTACGCGATGGCCGTAGCGGGCGCCGTCACCGGTGTGGCCGCCGCCTTGGGCACCGTCGCGTCGGCACTGCTCACCGCCTTCCTGGTGATCGTCGGCAACGCCGCCGCCGCAGGGCCGGTCGGGCTGCCGCTGCTGACCGGCTTCTACCGGGCGCTGAACGTGGTCGTGCCGCAGGGTTCGGGTGTGGCCCTGCTGCGCAGCATCGAATACTTCGGCGGCAACGGTGCCGCGACGCCGATCCTGACCCTGGCCATCTGGGGCGCCGTCGGACTCACGCTCGCGATGATCACAGTCCTCGCCCCCCGCGTGTGGACGAATTATCGTGCCAGTCATGACCGCTACCGCGTCACGGCCCGGCGAGAGTCCGGACGAGACTCAGCCGTACTACGACCTCGGCTCCTATCACCGGTCGACTGACACGCCGTCGACCCAGGCCCAGCTGTGGTTCGACCGCGGCATGGTCTGGGCCTACGCGTTCAACCACGAGGAAGCGATCCACTGCTTCGAGCGGGCGCTGGCACTGGACCCCCAGTTCGCCATCGCCCGCTGGGGCATCGCCTACGCCATCGGACCCAACTACAACAAGGCCTGGGAGGCTTTCGACCCCGCCGACCTGACCGCATCGCTGGCCCGGGCCCGCGCCGAACTCGCCAGGGCCGTCGACGACCGGGCGTCGGCCGTCGAACGCGGGCTGATCGATGCCCTTACGGCCCGTTTCCCCACCGACGATCCCACCGACGTCGCCGCGCTGACCGATGGTCACACCGCCTACGCCGACGCCATGAGCGCGCTCGCTCGAGACCACCCCGACGACGTCGACGTCGCGGCCCTGACGGCCGACGCCCTGGTGAACGTCTCGGCGTGGGCGCTGTGGGACACCAGGACCGGGGAACCCGCCCCAGGTTCGCGCGTCGTGGAGGCCCTCCGCATCCTGGACGACGCCCTGGCCACCGAGGAGGGTCGCCGCCATCCCGGGGTGCTTCACCTCTACCTGCACGCGATGGAGATGTCGGCGCATCCGGAGGCCGCGCTGCCCGCGGCCAACCTGCTGCGCGGCCTGGCTCCCGACGCGGGGCACCTGCAACACATGCCCAGCCACATCGACGTTCTCAGCGGCGACTACCGCAGTTCCATCGCGTCGAATCTGGCTGCCGTGCAGGCGGATCGACGGTTCGTGGAGCGCGCGGGCCCGCTGAACTTCTACTCGCTCTACCGCGCGCACGACTTGCACTTCGTGGTGTACTCGGCGATGTTCGACGGCCAGTACGCGACCGCGCTGAAGGCTGCCGACGAGTTGGCCGCGCAGCTCACTCCCGAACTGCTCGCCATCACCTCACCTCCGATGGCCGACTGGCTGGAGGCCTTCGTCCCGTTGCGGGTGCACGTGCTGATCCGCTTCGGCCAGTGGGCCGAGCTGGCCGCCCACCCGCTGCCCGACGACGTCGAGCTCTACTGCACCACCGCCGCCACCATCCACTACGGCCGCGGCATCGCCAATGCCGCCCTGGGTCGGCTGCCGCAGGCCTTGGCCGAGCGGGAGGCGTTCACCCTGGCCTACGCCGCCATTCCGGAGAGCCGCTACCTGTTCAACAACACCAGCCGCGACATCCTCGCGGTGGCAGCGGCCATGCTGGACGGCGAGATCGCCTACCGCCAGGGCCGATTCGACGAGGCGTTCGAATTGCTCGGGCATGCCGTCGAACTCGACGATGCGCTGCCGTACGACGAGCCGTGGGGCTGGATGCAGCCAACCCGGCACGCGCTGGGCGCCCTGCTGCTCGAGCAGGGCCGGGTGGAGCAGGCCGCCGCGGTGTACGCCGCCGACCTCGGACTGGACCCGACGCTGAGCCGCTGTTGCCAGCATCCGAACAACGTGCGGAGCCTGCACGGCTACCACGAATGCCTGCAGCGGCTGGGCCGCGACGACGAGGCGGCCGAGATCGGCCGCCGGCTCGAGCTCGCCAGCGCGGGCGCCGACGTGCCCATCCTGGCGTCGTGCGCGTGCCGGCTCGACGTCGGCGGCGGGTGCTGCGACTGAAACTGCCCGACCCCTTACCGGCCCGCCGCCCGCGCCGAGGGTGCCCGGTTCTCTATCGTCGTCGTCGGTGAACGTGAACCGGGTGGACCAGGTGTGGGATCGCGTGCGCGGCTACGTCGGCAGCGCACCGCTGACCTATGGGTGGCTAGCCGTGTTGCTGGCCACGACGCTGGTCCAGCATCAACTGGCGGCACGGACGCTGCGCCGGCTGCTGGAGTCCACGTCGACCAACATCCACCACCTGGCCTCGGATCCGCTGCGCGTGCTGTTTCAGAGTCTGCTGTGGATCGACGGCCGCTACTGGTGGCCCTACCTTCTCATCTTCACCGTCTTCCTGGCCCCGGCCGAGCGTTGGCTGGGGCACCTGCGGTGGCTGGCGGTCGGGCTTCTCTGCCACGTCGGCGCGACCTACCTCAGCGAGGGCTACCTGTACTGGGCCATCCACGAATCGGGGGCGTCGTCACGGCTGATCGACGCCCGCGACGTCGGGGTCAGCTACTTCGTCGTCGGCATCGTCGGCGTGCTGTTCTACCGCGTGCCCCGGCGGTGGCGGTGGGGTTATCTGGCCGCGGCCGTCGGCATCGTCGGTGGCGCGCTGGCCCTGCAGACCAACTTCACCTCGCTCGGCCACCTGTGTGCGCTGTTCCTCGGCCTGGCCTGCCAACCGCTGACGCGGCGGAGGACGACTCCCGTGGCTGCGTACACTCCGGCTGTGGTGATCAGCGACGAGGACCTGCGGCAGTTGCGCCGGTGCGTCGAGCTGGCCAGGGACGCCCTCGAAGCCGGTGACCAGCCGTTCGGGTCGCTGCTGGTGGACGCCGGCGGGTCCGTGCTCATCGAGGAACGCAACCGGATCTCCGGCGGTGACGGGACCCAGCATCCCGAGTTCGCCATCGCCCGCTGGTCCACCACACACCTCACGCCGGACGAGCGCGCCGCCGCCACGGTCTACACCTCCGGGGAGCACTGCCCGATGTGTGCGGCCGCCCACGCCTGGGTGGGCCTCGGCCGCATCGTGTACGCGGCGTCGACAGCGCAGCTGGTGGGCTGGCTGCAGATGTCGGGGGTGACGCCGTCGCCGGTCGCCCCGCTGCCGATCTCGACCATCGCGCCGGCCGTTCGCGCGGACGGCCCCGCACCCGAACTCGCCGAGGAGATGAAGGCGTTGTACGACAAGGCATTCACCTCGTGACCGATCCCGCGTGGGTCGAACACGCCATCTGGTGGCAGGTCTACCCGCTGGGCTTCGTCGGGGCATTTCCCGCCGATCCCGCGCCGACCGCCGACGAGCACCGGCTGCGTCGCCTCGCCGCCTGGCTGGACCACGCCACCGAACTCGGGGCGTCCGGCATCGCGCTGGGCCCGGTGTTCGCATCCCAGACCCACGGTTACGACACCACCGATCACTACGCGATCGATCCGCGGCTGGGTGACGGGGACGACTTCGACCACCTCGTCGCCGAGGCCAAGACGCGCGGCCTCAGGGTGCTGCTCGACGGGGTGTTCAACCACGTCGGCACCGGCTTCGAGCGCTACCGCGAGGCGAGCGACGGTGGCGATGACACGTGGTTCCGCAAGGGCCGCAACGGTTTCGCCACCTTCGAGGGGCACGATGGATTGATCACGCTGAACCACCGCAACCCGGCCGTGGTCGACTACGTGGCGGACGTCATGCTGCACTGGTTGCGCCGCGGCGCAGACGGCTGGCGCCTGGATGCCGCCTATGCGGTGCCTGACCAGTTCTGGGCCGAGGTGCTGCCGCGGGTACGTAGCGAGTTTCCCGACGCCTGGTTCGTCGGTGAGGTCATCCACGGTGACTACGCCGGCACCGTCGCCGCGTCGACGTTCGACTCGGTGACGCAGTACGAATTGTGGAAGGCGACCTGGAGCAGCCTCAACGACGCAAACTTCCACGAACTGGACCACGCGCTCACCCGCCACGACGAATTCCTGGAGTCCTTCGTGCCGCTGACGTTCGTGGGAAATCACGACGTCACCCGCATCGCCAGCCAGCTGGCGGACGAACGCCACGTGGGCCATGCGCTGGCCCTGCTGTTCACCATCGGTGGCACCCCCAGCGTGTACGCGGGCGACGAGTGGGCCTATCGCGGCGTCAAGGAGGAACGCGTCGGCGGCGACGATGCGGTTCGGCCCGAATTCCCTGCGCACCCAGAAGATTCCGAACACCTGGGCCACGACACCTTCCGGTTGCACCAGCACCTCATCGGCCTGCGCCGGCGCCACCCGTGGTTGCATGCCGCACGAACGACGTCGCTTCGGCTGTCGAACACCCAATACGTCTACCGGACCGGTTCCGACCAGGGGGCCCTGGTGGTGGCACTGAACGTCGACGACGCACCGCTGCGAGTGTCCCTATCGGAGTTCGGCATCGGCGCCGGGCGGCTCGTCGCGGGTTCGGGCGCGCCAGTCGAGCGCGACGTCGACCGACTCGACGTCGAGTCGCACGGCTGGGCGATCGTCGCGATCTAGCGGCGCTCGAGCAGCTCGAGGGTCAGCCCGTCCCGCTCACCGCCGTAGTACTCGTCCAGCACCTCGACGAAGTCGCGGTCGTCCTCGGATACCTCGGCGAACAGCGTCATCGACGACCGCAGCTTCATGGTGTCGATCGATCCCATCAGTGTCTCCGCGGTCGCGGCCTTCGACGCCACCACCAGGTGGGCACAGTGACGCAGGCGCGGACCCAGCACGTCGTCGGCGAGATAAGCGGCTGCCTCACCGGCCGATTCGATGCCATACCGCTGGGCCATGGCGGTGCGCCCCAGCCCACGCAGCTGCGGGAAGACGAACCACATCCAGTGCGACGTCTTGCGTCCTGCGCTCAGCTCCCGCACTGCCGCGGCATAGCTGCCGTCGCGGTCCTGGGCCTCGCGAAAGCGGGTCACGTCGTAGCGGGTCATCTCTCGATCGGCCATGATTCCACCGTGCCCCACCGTCGGCGCACTGTCGAGGGGCGTTGGACATTCGCAGAGAACCGCAGGCCGGGGACGTTTGCGGGCTAATCTAGGCATCCGATGACGACGACACTGAACCACGACGACCAGACGGTGGAGCCGGCCCACCCCGAAACCGCCAAGCGGAGCCGCCGTCGGCTGCTCTCCCGAGTGTCCATCCAGTCCAAACTCCTGGTGATGCTGCTGTTGACGAGCATCCTGTCGGCGGCGATCGTCGGCGCGATCGGGTACCAGTCCGGGCGAAGCTCGCTGCGGACCTCGGTGTTCGACAGGTTGACCGAGATCCGGCAGTCCCAAAGCCGCGAGTTGCAGGCTGGCATCTCGGATCTGAAGAACTCTCTGGTGGTGTACTCCCGGGGATCGACGGCGACCCAGGCGATCGCGGCCTTCACCGCAGGATTCGATCAGCTCGCCAACGCACCGATCAGCCCGGCCCAGCAGCAGTCGCTCGTCGACTATTACACCAAGCGGTTCGCCAAGGACGAGGCCGCCCAGACCGGCGCCGACATCGACGTCGAGGCGCTGGTGCCGACCACACCCGCGGAGCGCTACCTCCAGACCCGCTACACCGTGCCGTTCGGTAATTACGGTCAGCCGTCCGCAGATTGGAATGGCGCCATCGAGTTGAATGACGCGCGGGACGGCAGCGCGTGGTCAGCAGCCAACGCCAGCTACAACGACTTCTTCCGGGAGATCGTCACTCGCTTCAAGTTCGAGGATGCGCTTCTGCTCGATACCCGCGGCAACGTCGTCTACAGCGCCTACAAGGGCGTCGACCTGGGCTCCAACGTCTTGACCGGTCCGTACAAGGGCAGCGAGTTGACCGGCGCGTACCAGAAGGCGCTGGACTCCAACGCCGTCGACTACGTCGGCCTGACCGACTTCGGCGACTACCAGCCGGCCAGCGAGCCGACGGCGTGGTTCGTCTCGCCCGTCGGACCACAGGGGCGAGTGGAAGGCGTTCTGGCTCTGCAATTCCCGATCTCGAAGATCAACACGTTGATGACGATGGACGGCCGCTGGGAGGAATCCGGCATGGGTGCGACGGGTGAGACGTTCATCGTCGGTCCCGACGACCTGATGCGCTCGAACTCGCGACTGTTCATCGAGGATCAGCAGACCTACGAACGCGACGTCGTCGCCGCGGGCACCCCGCCCGACGTCGCCAAGGACGCCATCCGCCAGCGCGGCACCACGCTGGTGCAACCGGTGCCCACCGAGGCCACCAAACTCGCCCAGCAGGGGCAGCGCGGCACGTTGATCGCAGACGACTACCTCGGCCACGAGACCCTGCAGGCCTACGCACCTGCCGACATTCCCGGCTTGCGATGGGTCGTGATCGCGAAGATCGACACCTCGGAGGCGTTCGCGCCGGTATCGACCTTCACCCGGCACCTGGTGCTCTCGACGGTGGCGATCATCTTCGTGGTGTGCATCGCCGCGATGTTGCTGGCGCGCCTGTTCGTGCGCCCCATCCGCCGGCTCGAGCGCGGCGCTCAGCAGATCAGCTCCGGGGACTACGGATCGACGATCCCGGTGCTCTCCCGTGACGAGTTCGGCGACCTCACCGTCGCCTTCAACGACATGAGTCGCAATCTGGCGATCAAGGAGGACCTGCTCAACGAGCAGCGACGGGAGAACGACCGGATCATGCTCTCGCTGATGCCCGAGCAGGTGGTCGCGCGATATCGCGAGGGCGAGGAGACCATCGCCCAGGACCACCAGGACGTCACGGTCGTCTTCGCCGACATCGTGGGGCTCGACGAACTCTCCGACGGTCTGACCTCCGATGAATCGCTGGCGATCGTCAACAAGCTGGTGCGCCAGTTCGACGCCGCCGCAGAGAATTTGGGCATCGAGCGGATACGGACGCTGCGCAACGGCTACCTGGCCAGCTGCGGGCTCAGCGTGCCGCGCATCGACAACGTGCGCCGCACCGTCGACTTCGCCTTGGAGATGCACCGCATAGTCGACCGCTTCAACACCGAAGGTGACCATGCCCTGAGATTGCGGGCGGGCATCGACACCGGTCGCGTCAGCAGCGGCCTGGTCGGCAGGGCCAGCCTGGCTTACGACATGTGGGGTGCCGCAGTCGATCTCGCCTACCAGGTGCAGAGCGGCTCCCCGCAACCAGGGGTGTACGTCACCTCCGACGTGTACGACGCGATGCGCGACACCCGTCAGTTCACCCCGGCCGGAGAGGTCACCTTCGACGGTGAGGCCAAGCCCATCTGGCGGCTGGTGGAGGCGCAGTCGTGACGCGGGTGGTGGACTCGTCGTGGTTCTACTGGGCGCTCGGCGTGGCGATCGGCTTGCCGATCGGGCTGGTGGTGCTGACCGAGGTCCGGGCCACGCTGGTGCGCCGCGGTAGCGGGCTGGCCCGCCCGGTCGGGCTGGTGCGCAACTACATCCTGCCGCTGGCCGCGCTGCTGCTGCTGTTGGTCAAGGCCACCCAGGTGTCGGCCGAGGCCACCCCCGTGCGCATCGTCTCGACGGTGCTGGGGTTCGTGCTGCTGATCCTGGTGCTCTCCGGCCTGAACGCCACCCTCTTCCAGGGCGCGCCGGAAGGCTCTTGGCGTAAGCGAATTCCGTCGATCTTCCTGGACGTGGCACGCTTCCTGGTCATCGCCATCGGGTTGGCGATCATCTTCTCCTACGTCTGGGGCGCGAACGTCGGCGGTCTGTTCACCGCGCTGGGCATCACCTCGATCGTGCTGGGCCTGACGCTGCAGAACTCGGTGGGCCAAATCATCTCCGGTCTGCTGTTGCTCTTCGAGCAGCCGTTTCAGATCGGGGACTGGGTGGACACGCCGTCGGCGCGGGGCCGCGTCGTCGAGGTCAATTGGCGCGCCACCCACATCAACACCGGCGATGGCCTGCACATCATTCCGAACTCGGTGCTGGCCGCGGCGTCGTTCGCCAACCTGAGCCGCCCACCCGGTGAGCACTCGGTGTCGGTGATCACCGAGTTCGGCACCAACGACGCACCCGACGACGTCTGCGCCGAACTGGTCCGGGTGGCGAATCACCTGCCGCAGCTGCGTCCGGGAGCGGCCGCCACCTGCTCGGTGGCGGGAGCGGGTGAATACCGGACCTCCATTCCGCTGCGCAGCCCGGCCGACGCGGGGGCGGCGCGGGCGACCTTCCTGCGCTGGTCCTGGTACGCCGCCCGACGGTCCGGGCTGCATCTGGACGGCGTCGACGACGATTTCGCGACCTCGGAACGCCTGGCGACGTCCCTGCGTCTCATCGCGCCCACCATCCGGCTGAACGAGGCCGACCAGCAGCAGCTGCTGCCCCATGCCCGCGTCACCCGATACGGCGCCGAGGAGACGATCCAATCGCCGGGTCAGGTGCCCGAGTGCATGACGTTCATCGTCAGCGGCCGAGTCCGGCTGATCGCCAAGGGCGTCGACGGTGCGATGGTGCCCGTCCGGACGGTAGAGGTCGGCGACTTCATCGGTTCGACGACGTTGACACGCGAGCCGGTGACCTCGGGTGCGTACGCGGTCGACGAGGTGACCGTGCTGCAGGTCCCGCGCGAGCACATGGAAGAACTCGTGATGCGAAGACCGCTGCTGCTGCAGGACATTGGCCGCACCATCGAAGAGCGCAACGACGAGGTAAGGCGCGCCCTGGCCGCAGCCGGCGGTTGAGTTTGCTGAATCGACGCCCGGTCGGCGTCGCCACGGTTGCGGCGCAGTGCCGACCACCGCGTGTCATGGCGGACCCCGACACGCCGACGTCGCGATCGCGCACCGGACGCCACACCGGGTGCTAGCCCCCGATTCGCCCCATCACTGCAGCTCAGCGGCTCCCAGCCCGCTTCATACCCGTGGTGCGGGTTACCTCGCCGCACCCATTCAGCTGTGGAGACGCACCGTCACACGCCGCCGCTTTCAACCTCGTTAATCACTTCATTCACACAGGTCACACGGGAGATCCAGCTCCAAGGTCTCCACGCCGAGTCGAAATCGTTAGCCAACCGCGATCTGATAGCGCGGCCCTGACACGCAGATCGGTGCCGTGCAGCGTGTTTCACTAACGCACGAAAAGCAACGGCGATTGCTTCTAGTCGTAAAGGAAAGGACGGTCTGTTGCCGTTATGAAGATGGTCAGAAAGATTCGCGGTACGTGGTTGCGCCGGATGGTCGTGGGACTCCTGGCAGCGGTAACCCTGCCCGGGTTGATCGGCTTCGTCGGGGGGTCGGCGACTGCTGGTGCGTTCTCCCGGCCGGGCTTGCCGGTCGAATACCTCATGGTGCATTCGGCGGCGATGAACCGCGACATCAAGGTTCAGTTCCAGGGTGGCGGTCCGCACGCCGTCTACCTGCTCGACGGCCTGCGCGCCCAGGACGACTACAACGGCTGGGACATCAACACCAACGCCTTCGAGTGGACCTACCAGTCCGGCTTGTCGACCGTCATGCCCGTCGGTGGCCAGTCCAGCTTCTACACCGACTGGTACCAGCCGTCCCAGGGCAACGGCCAGGACTACACCTACAAGTGGGAGACGTTCCTGAACCAGGAACTGCCCGCCTACCTCGAGGCCAATTACGGTGTGTCGCAGACCGGCAACGCGGTCGTCGGTCTGTCGATGGCCGGTGGCAGCGCGCTGACCTACGCCATCTACCACCCGCAGAACTGGATCTACGCCTCGTCGCTGTCGGGCTTCCTCAACCCGTCCGAGGGCTGGTGGCCCATGCTGATCGGACTCGCCATGAATGACGCCGGCGGCTTCAACGCCGAGAGCATGTGGGGTCCGTCGAGCGATCCGGCGTGGAAGCGCAATGACCCGATGGTCAACATCAACCAGTTGGTGGCCAACAACACTCGCATCTGGATCTACTGCGGCACCGGTACGCCGTCGGATCTGGACAGTGGCGCCGAGGGCGGCAACCTGATGTCCGCCCAGTTCCTGGAGGGCTTCACGCTGCGGACCAACCAGACCTTCCGCGACAACTACATCGCGGCGGGTGGCACCAACGGCGTGTTCAACTTCCCGCCGACCGGTACCCACAGCTGGGGCTACTGGGGTCAGCAGCTGCAGCAGATGATCCCGGACATCCAGCGCACGCTGGGTGCTCAGGCCACCGCCTGACACCACGCGAGAACCGAAGGGCCAGGGAGCCTGCCGTCACCCCCCGGACGGCAGGCTTCCTCTTTTCGGGGTTGCGGGGAGCCGCCGCTTCGGGTACGCCGGCGCTCAGAGCCGGGTGCGGTGGGCGATGTCCTCCTCGAACTCGGCCAGCATCGCGTCGGTCAGCGTCGGCCTGGTGTCGGCGATCGCGGCCAGGTAGTCCTCGGTGCGGGCTGGCTCACCCCGGCGGAACTCGATCTCCCGCTCGAACGCGGTCTGAGCTCCCTTGCGGGCCGCGAACTCGATGTCGGCCGGGGTGAACATCGCACTGGCGGCCACCAATTGGGCGATGTCGACCGATGAGGTGAAACCACCCGTCGCACCGAGATATCGGCCCCAGATCGCCGCGCGGGCCGTCGCATCCGGTGGACCGACCGGAATGACGTAGTCGAACCTTCCCGGCCGCAGGATCGCCGAATCCAGCGACCGCACCGAGTTCGTGGTGCAGACGAGTAGGCGGTCTCGGTGTTGGCGGAACGTCGGAATGAGCTTGAGCAGCTCGTTGGTCACCCCATGCGCGGGGTCGGTCGGGACCCCAGATCGCGAGCCGGCAATCTCCTCGACCTCGTCGATGAACACCAGCACCGAGTCCAGATCGGCCAACGCGCCGAAGGCATCTCGCAGCGCAGCCGCCATCGTGGCACCGGGGGCGGCCAATCGTGACGGAAACAGCTCGACGAACGGCCAGCCCAAGCGGCCCGCCACGGCCTTGGCGAAACTGGTCTTGCCGGTGCCCGGAGGGCCAAACAGGATGACCGCCTTCGGAGGTGAGACACCGTATTCGGCGGCGGCGTTGGGCTCGACGAGCGGAAGCACGATGCGTCGCTCGATGACGAGCTTCTCCGACTCCATCCCGGCCATCTCCTGCCACTGCCCGCGCGGGATGAGCTGCGCGCCAAGCGCAGAGAGCAAGCCCGCATCCGAGGCGCCGAGATGATCGACCTTCTCGAAGTAGCTGAGGCCGGTGCGTTCCTCGTAGCCGGAATTCGTCAGCGCCCTGGTGCCGGTGGCCTTGGGCGCCAGTAGCGCAGTGATGCGGCGGGCACCGGCGATTCGCAGTCGCTGTTCGAGTTCGCCGAGCAGTGCGCTGCCGATGCCGCGGTCCCGCCATCGGCTGCTGAGCACCATCATCGTGATCCACGCGCGCTCGCCGTGGACCACTCCCCCCGCCATCCCGACCAATTGGTCACCGACCACGGCGACGACGCATGGCTGCCCGCCGCGGGCGGCGGTGATCACCTCGGACACTCCGAAGGCCGGCGGCGGTTCGCCAGGAAGTCTGTCCTGGTCCCAGATCGAGATGGCCTGGTCCAGGTCGTCGTCGTGAAAGTCCCGTAGGCGCCATGGATGCACGGGTGATTGATAACCGACCCGCGCGGCCCATGGCATCGCCCATTGGGGGGTCCTCCACGGGTAGACGCGCCACCCCCGGGTGGGGCGTCTACCCTGGCAGAGTCACCAGCGGCGTGACGCTCAGTCGAAGAACATGAACGGCGCCGGCGACGAGAACTGGCCGTAGCTGCTCGGCGGCGAGACGGCCGGCGGCTTGACGACGATGGCATTGTGGCCCTGCCTGTCGACGACGGTGGTCCGACCGTTGTCGATCACGGTGCTCGGGTTCGCAGCGGCGGCCACGGGGGCTGCCGCGATGGCCCCGGCGGCCAGACCGGTCATCAGGCCTGCAGCGATGTAGCGAAACTTCATTGTCTTGCTCCTGTCTTCGTTCGACTTACTGGATACAAGAACCAATCTACGTATGTCCCAACAGATGTCACGCCTCTCATGTCAAACACAAATGTGTGGCAACGATTTTGGTGATCGCACTGCCTGATATCTATGAGTTCGACAAGAGAAGTGGCCGTCCCGGAAGGTGTCACCGCGACGCCTGAACCTTCGACTAGGCAGCGCATGATGGCGAATTATGTTGTACTGCAGCTGTTTTGCGTTCCAATCGAGAAGGCTCAAGGCCCCGAGTGTCGACGTTCGGGCTCAATACGGCCCGCCGCGAGCTCGCTAGGGTCGGTGTCGAGAGATCAAGAATCCACCGGAACGAAGGAGTTCACGATGAAGACCCTTACGATGAGCGCCGCCGTGGCAGGACTGTCTGTCGGCGCCGTGATCTTCGCAGGCACGGCCGGCGCAGTGGGCACGGGACGCAGCGCCGACGACGTCGTCGGCGATCTGCAGGCAAATGGCCACCACGTGCAGATAAACGGACCATCGTCGAGTGCTCCGCTGTCACAGTGCAAGGCCACCGGCGTGCACGGCCTGCGCGACTCGAACGTCGACTCGTCGGGTAGCAAGATCGACCCGGATCAGTTCTCCACGGTCTACGTCGACGTCGTCTGCCACAACCCCTGACGAACGCCGGCGCTCACCGGGTTCCGGCCGGTAGCACGATTCGGAACTCGGTGAGCCCGGCCTCCGAGCGCGCGCCGACGGTTCCTCCGTGGGCCGCGACGATGGATGCCACGATGGCCAGCCCGAGCCCAGTGCTGGTCTCCTCGCCGGCGCGAGAGCTACTCCCCCGCACGAAGCGGCCGAACAGTTCTGGCAGCAGCTTACGGTCGATGCCGGGTCCGTCGTCGGTCACGGTCAGTTCCACCCCGAGTCCATCGGCGTCCTCGACGGTCACCAGCGCCGTCCTGACCGTCGTACCGGCAGGCGTGTGAAAGGTGGCGTTGGACAACAGGTTTCCCAGCACCTGACGAAGGCGGGCCTCATCACCCAGTAGCTGCACCGGGGCATCCGGCAGATCGGTCTCCCACCGGTGCTCGGGGGCGGAGACCTCGGCGTCGTTGACGGCATCGATCACCAGGCGGCGGAGGTCCAGCGGCCGGGTGTCCAACCCCTGTCCCTCGTCGAGCCGGGACAGCAGCAGCATGTCGCCGACCAGAGCCGTCATGCGCCGGGCCTCGGATTCGATTCGTGCCAGCGCGTATTCGGTCGTCGGCGGCAGATCGGCCGCTTCCTGGCGAGTCAGCTCGGCGTAACCCTGGATCGCCGTCAGCGGTGTGCGCAGCTCGTGGCTGGCGTCGGTGAGGAATCGTCGCATCCGCCGGTCCGACGCCGCGCGCGCGGCCAACGCGGAGTCGACGTTGGCCAGCAGCCGGTTCAACGTCTCACCGACGATGCCAACTTCGTTGTCGGGGTTGGAGTCCGCACGGCGCACGCGGGTGGTGATCCGATGGTCTTCGTCGGCCAGCGGCATGTTCGCCGCCTTCGCGGCTGTGGCGGCGACCCGTCGCAGCGGTCGCAGGGCTTGGCGGAGGATCACGACGGTGCCGATCGCGGCGATGAGCGCCGCGGCCACGGTCAGCAGTACGACGGCAACGGTCTTACGGGCCACCACCTCGTTGGCGCTCTCCATCGACACCGCCGAGACCAAGTGCTCACCGTCGCCGACGTCGACGGCCCTCGCCCGGTAGTGGCCCATGTCGCCCAGCTTCAGACTCCTCGTCGCGCCGTGATCCCAGTCGGCCGACTCGATCGGCGCCTTGACCTCGGCAGGTGCGGCTTCGGTGTCGTCGTCGGAGAACACCGCGGAGTCCACCACGTGCCCGTCCCGGACCACCGCGATGACGGTGCCCGGCGCCTGGCCGGTGAAGTCCTGCAACGCGTCACCGTCAACGGAACCACCGGTGCCCAGCGCCTCGTAGGTGCGCATCTTCTTGAACGAGTGCTCGAAGGCCGCCAGCGAATGCGAGACCTCGGCGTCGCCCATGGTCGTCACGTAGGTGTGCAAGCTGTAGACCGACAACGCACCGATTCCGAAGACGACCACCGTGACCAGAGCGGACACGCCATAGGTGACCTGCCTGCTGAGCGTCCGCGGGCGCCACCACGGTGAGGCGTGCGCGGCTGGGGTCACTCTGCGGGCCGTAGCTGGTAGCCGACCCCTCGGATCGTGTGGATCATCGGGGCGCGCCCATTGTGAAGCTTCTTGCGCAGATACGAGATGTAGAGATCGACGATGCTGGTCCGGCCGCCGAACGAGTAGTTCCACACGTGCTCGAGGATGTCCTCGCGGGTCAGCGCCCGGCGCGGGTTGCGCATGAGGTACCGCAGCAGGTCGAACTCGGTGGTGGTGAGTTCGATGCGGTCCCCGCCGCGAGTCACCTCACGGCTCGCGCCGTCGAGCACCAGGTCGCCGACGCGCAGCGTGTCGTCCTCCGGCGGTGAGAGCTCGATGCCACGCCGCAAAAGACCGCGCAGCCGCGCGACGAGTTCCTCGAGGCTGAACGGCTTCGTCAGGTAATCGTCGGCACCCGCGGTCAATCCCGTCACCCGATCGGTCACCGAATCCCGCGCCGTGAGGAAGAGCACCGGCGCGGTGGCCGACTCGGCTCGCACGCGCTTGAGGATTTGCAGGCCGTCGACGTCGGGCAACATGATGTCGAGGACCACGACGTCGGGCTCGGTGCTGGAGAACTTGGCAATGGCGTCGCGGCCGTCGTGAGCGACCTCCACGTCCCAGCCCTCGTACTTCAGCGCCATCGTGACCAGGTTGGTCAGGGCACGTTCGTCGTCGACGAGCAGGACCTTGATCGGGGATCCGTCGGCCCGGCGGATGGGCGGTAGCTTCCCAAGGATCGCCGATCGGGGCTGATGCGAGGCTGGAATGTTCATCGACGTGGTCGTCACGTACCGATTCTTCCGGGCAGACGCTGGGCTGTCACTGAGTTCTCGTGCTCCTCATATCTTGGTCGAGCGCCCATTCCCCCCTTCGTTGTCTCTCAAACCCTTTGACCGCGACCGCCACGAGCCCGGCGTGTGACCGACGACACCATCCGCAAACCCCAGATTTGTGTCTTCTATGGGTCGCCACGATCGCCTTGACCACCGCTTCCGGTGATACCTACGCTCGCCCTTGGCATCTGACGCACGATTCGGATAAGTGGTTGCAGCGGAACCACTTTCACCGAGGTCAATTGAAAGTACCTACGACGGGAGCTCGTCATTCTGCAACGCTCGGGGAGATCACTCCCCCAACGACTGGAGCCCGTCCTGCGCCATGATCTGCCGGCGTCGCTGGTGGTGTTCCTGGTGGCCCTGCCGCTGTCGCTGGGTATCGCGATCGCCTCCGGCGCCCCGGCGCTGGCCGGTCTGATCGCCGCGGTGGTGGGCGGTGTCGTCGCGGGCGCGCTGGGCGGTTCGCCACTACAGGTCAGCGGTCCGGCCGCGGGGCTGACGGTGATCGTGGCCGGCTTGGTCGCCGAATTCGGCTGGAAGGTCACCTGCGCCATCACCGTGGCGGCAGGTGTCCTGCAGGTGCTGTTCGGGTTGAGCCGGGTGGCTCGCGCCGCGCTCGCCATCTCACCGGTCGTGGTGCACGCCATGCTCGCCGGCATCGGACTCACGATCGCGTTGCAACAGGTCCACGTATTGCTGGGCGGCGAATCACGGAGTTCGGCCTGGCGCAACGTGGTCGAACTGCCGGAACAGGTGGTCGGCGCGCACGGCGCTGGGGTCGTCCTTGGGGTCCTCGTCATCGCCATCCTGGTGGGGTGGCGGCGGGTGCCCGGGCGCCTCGGACGGCTGCCCGCCCCGCTGGTCGCCATCGTCGCGTCGACCGCGGCCGCCACCGCCTTCGCGCTCGACGTCGAACGCGTCAGGCTGGACGGCTCGCTGCTGGACGCCATCGCGCTGCCGAGCCTTCCGGACGGCAACTGGGGTGCCTTCGCCACCGGCGTCCTCACCGTCGCGCTGATCGCAAGCGTCGAGAGTCTGTTGTCGGCGGTTTCCGTCGACCGGATGCAGAACGGTCCGCGCACCAACTTCGACCGTGAACTCATCGGCCAGGGCACCGCGAACATCGCCTCTGGCACGCTGGGCGGGCTGCCCGTGACCGGTGTCATCGTCCGCAGTTCGACCAACGTGAGCGCCGGCGCCAAGACCCGTGCCTCGGCGATCATGCACGGCATCTGGGTGCTGGTGTTCGCCCTGCCCTTCGCCGGACTGGCCGAACAGATCCCGATGGCCGCGCTCGCGGGCCTGCTCATCGTGATCGGGTTCCAGTTGGTCAAGCGGGTGCACATCGAGACCGCCCGGCGGACGGGTGACATCGCCGTGTACCTGGTCACCGTGCTCGGCGTGCTGTTCCTAAACCTGCTCGAGGGCGTCCTGATCGGGCTGGCGTTGTCCATCGCGTTGACGGTGTGGCGGGTGGTGCGCACCAGGATCGCGGCCGAGGCCGCCGGTGACGGCTCGTGGCGCGTCGTCATCGAGGGCTCGTGCAGCTTCCTGGCACTGCCGCGGCTGACCGCGGCGCTGGCGTCGGTCCCGCCCGCGACTGCTGTGAGCGTGGAGCTGTCGGTCGACTTCATCGACCACGCCGCACACCAGGCCATCGACGACTGGCGTCGTCAGCACTGCGCGGGCGGCGGCACCGTCGAGATCCATCAGTCCGGATCGGTGGAGATGGACAGCGCGCTCGTCGGACCGCCGATTCGCGGCATCGCGACCGCCCCCGAGGGCCGGTCCCGCGCGCGCGACTTGGCGCACGCGCAACGCCCCGAGACACTGTTCATCACGTGCACCGACTCCCGCATCGCGCCGGGCGCCATCACCCACACCGGGCCAGGGGACCTGTTCACGGTGCGCAACGTCGGGAACCTGGTGCCCGCGGATCACCAGGACGCGTCGGTGGAGGCCGCGATCGCCTACGCGGTGGAGAAGCTCGACGTCACGTCGATCGTGGTGTGCGGACACTCCAGCTGCGGTGCGATGAACGCGCTGCTCGGTGGCCAGGCACCCCGCAGCCAGGGCGAACGACACCTCTCGGCGTGGCTGGCGCACGGCCAACCGGTACTCGCGGCCTTCGCCGGCGGCACCCACCCGGTCGCCCGCGCCGCCGCCGAGGCGGGCTTCGGTCCCGTCGACGCGCTGAGCATGGTGAACGTGGCCGTCCAGGTCGAGACGCTCGACCGGCACCCGCTGGTCCGCGCCGCCCGTCGCACGCGCGACCTCGAGGTGATCGGGGTGTTCCACGACATCACCGGCGCCGCGGTGGTGCGGATCCGGGCCGACCACATCGAGTCCTTCGAGCTGGCCAGAAACGACGTTGGCTGAGGAGACTCTCAGCCACCAAGGAACTTTGGTGCCCGGCTCGAACGTCTCCATGACGTCCCCGATCGTCAGAGCCGCATCCGCAGAAGGAGAGCCATGAGCCCCACCGAGAGCACACCGCGAAGACCCGGGCGCACGTCCACCGGGCACTGTGCGCGCACTCCCCTGGCGTGACGGCGCTGCTCACGCTCGGCGCGGGCGTCCTAATCGTGCTGGCCATCACGGCGCTCACGGGATACTTCGTGGCCCAGGAGTTCGCGTACATGGCCGTGGACCGGTCGCGGCTGGCGGCGCGCGCTGGATCCGGTGACACCGCCTCCGAACGTGCACTCGCGGTGACCCGGCGGACGTCGTTCATGCTGTCGGGCGCGCAACTCGGCATCACGGTCACCGGCCTGCTCGTCGGCTACGTGGCCGAACCGCTCATCGGCGAGAGCGTCGCCACGATCATCGGGACCGACCGCCTGTCCGCAGGGGTCGGGTTCGCCATCGGAGCCATTCTGGCCGTCGTCTTCTCGACGGTGGTGCAGATGGTCTTCGGCGAACTGTTCCCCAAGAATCTCGCCATCGCACGTCCCGAACCGGTCGCCCGTTGGCTCGCCCGCTCGACCACCGCGTATCTGACCGTCTTCGGTTGGCTCATCAGGCTCTTCGATGCGTCGTCCAACGCGTTGTTGCGATTACTGCGGATCGAACCGGTCCATGACGTCGAACATTCGGCCACTCCACGCGATCTCGCCCACATCGTGGCCGAATCGCGCCGGTCGGGCGAGTTGCCCGCCGAGTTGTCCACGCTGCTGGACCGCATCCTCGACTTCCCCACGCGCACCGCGGAACACGCCATGGTTCCCCGCGCCCTCACCGACGTCGTTGCCGGGCACGAGCCCGTCGGTTCGCTGTTGACGACGATGGCTACGGGCCACACCCGCTATCCCGTGGTTGGCGCGTCGTCCGACGACCTCCTTGGCATCGTTCACCTCCACGACCTACTGACCGGTGACGTCGACGACGACGTCGCGACGCACGCCAGGCCGGCGGTCATCGTGCCAACGACGCTGCCCCTACCCGAGGTGCAGGCGCGGCTCGCGGCCGCGGATGACGAGATGGCCCTGGTGATCGACGAATACGGGGGGTTCGCGGGCATCATCACCGTGGAGGACATGGCCGAGGAGCTCGTCGGTGAGATCGCCGACGAACACGACGCCCTCTCCCACCACATCGTCCGCGAGCCGGACGGCTGGCTCATCGATGGCCAGACACCCCTCGACGAGGTCGTCAGGTCCATCGACCACCGTCTCGTCGACGGTGACTCCGAGACGCTGGCCGGTTTGGTGATAGCCGTGTTCGGCGGGCTGCCCGCCGTGGGGGACATCGTCGGGATCAGCGTGCCGGACGATGCTGGCGAGGTGGTCTGCGCCGAGGTGCGTGCCGTCGAAAGGCACGTTCCCTCATCGGTGTTCGTGACGACGAGGACGGGATCCGATGACTGAGCCGCTCGTCGTCACTGCCGTGACGATCGCACTGATCGCCGCTAGCGCCTTCTTCGTCGCCGTGGAGTTCGCGCTCATCGCCGCGCGCAGACACCGACTGGAGGACGCCGCACCCCGCAGCCGATCGGCCCGCGCCGCGCTCCGCAGCGCCTCGGAACTGTCGGTCCTGCTCGCCGGCTCACAACTCGGCATCACCGTGTGCACCCTCCTGCTGGGCGCGGTGACCAAGCCAGCGGTGGACGCGTGGCTGACGCCGCTGTTCGGCGGGTGGGGAGCACTGCCGTGGCTGGCCGACGTCCTGGGGTTCGTCGGCGCACTGTTCGCCGTCACCTTCCTGCATCTGGTGATCGGTGAGATGGCGCCGAAGTCGTGGGCCATCGCCCACCCCGAACGATCGGCGATCGTGCTGGCAATTCCCATGCGCGGCTTCATGTTCCTGACCCGACCGCTCATTGCGGGCCTCAATCACGTGGCCAACTGGTGCCTGCGCAGGGCCGGGGTCGAACCCGTCGACCAGGTGGCGTCCGCACAGAACGCGGAGGCGCTGCGCCACCTCGTCGAGCATTCGGCGACGAAGGGAACCCTGGACGAGTACCACCGCGACCGATTCAGCCGGGCACTGGAGCTGTACTCCCTGGAGGTGGGTGACATCGTCGACGTCGGCACCGATCCGGCGACGGTCCCGGCGCAGGCCGACCGGGCGCAGGTTCAGACGCTCGCCCACCGCACCGGTCACTCGCGACTCATCGTGCGCGAGAACGGTTGCGCAGTGGGGGTGGTGCACGTGCGCGACACCCTGACGACCGACGCCACCGCCGCCGACCTCGTGCGTCCCGCCCTCGTGGTGGATGCCCACACCCCCGTTCACGTCGCACTGAGCCTGATGCGCGACGCCAGGAGTCACGTCGCGATCGTGACCGGAGACGGTGATCGCGAACTCGGACTGGTCACTCTCAACGACGTGCTGGCGAGGCTGTTACCCACGTCCGCGCGGTGACCTCCTTCGCGCTCATCGGCCGGCGCTGCCTTCGGCTGTGACACCGAGCTCCTCGACGGCGAGCAGGGACGTACCCGCCACCGAAAAGGGCGAGGAAGGCCCCGGCGTCCCCCACAGCGACGCGGCAGGTGGTCCTCCTAGGGTGATCGGCGTGAGCGATCCAGCCCCGGCGCAGCCACGCTCGATGCGCCCCCTCTTCCAGACCATGCTCCTCGACGTCGCGCCCCCGCTGGTCGCCTACTACGGTCTGCGCGCCGCGGGCGCCTCCGAGTACGCCGCGCTCCTGTCGGCCACGGTGCTGTCGGGGGTTCGCGTGATCTACGGCGTGGTGCGCAGCCGGCGGCTCGACCCGTTCGCCGCGTACCTGCTGCTGACGTTCGGCCTCAGTTTGGCGGTCGGGTTGGCGACCACCGACCCCAAGCTGATCCTGGTCGGCAACACGTTGGTCAACGGCATCGGCGGGCTGCTCTTCCTGGGCAGCTGCGTGGTCGGGATGCCGTTGACCCAGGTGGTCGGCGAGCGGTTCCGCTCCCCGGACGATCCCCAACCCACCGCCGAGCAGGCCAGGCGCATCCGGCGCGTCCACGTTCAGCTCTCGGCGATGTGGGGCATCGGATTGCTCGTCGAGGTCGCCATCCGGCTGGTGGTCATCGCCCGTCTCTCGGTGGACGCCGCCAACGGCGTGAGCTCGGCGATCACGCTGCCGGTGATCGGTCTGCTGGTGCTGGCCACGGTGATCGTCGGCAAGCGGGCGGCGGCAGCCCGGGCGGCAGCGTAAGCGTTGGGGGGAACAAACGACACCACGAAGAAGTTGAGCGCAACAGGCTGAACTTTGGAGGATGGATGTCAGAGAACATCGCAGTGCCGGTCTTGTTCGTCAGTGAGCCGATCGTGCTGCCGGGAATGGTGGTGCCGATCGAGCTGGACGACGCCGCCCGGACCGCGGTCGACGCGGCGCAGGCCAGCGAGAGCGGAAAGCTGCTCATTGCGCCACGGCTGGACGATCGCTACCCCACCCACGGCGTGATTGCGTCGATCGTGCAGGTGGGTCGCGTTCCCGGGGGTGGTGCCGCCGCGGTGATCCGTGGCGAGAAGCGCGCCCACATCGGGTCGGGCACGACCGGCCCCGGCGCCGCTCTCTGGGTCTTGGTGGAAGAGGCGACCGAAGCCGAGACCACCGACGAGACCAAGGCGCTTGGCGCCGAGTACAAGAAGCTGCTGCTGGCGATGCTGCAGCGCCGCGAGGCGTGGCAGATCGTCGACGTGGTCAACAAGATCACCGACCCGTCGGCGCTGGCCGACACGGCCGGCTACGCGTCGTACCTGACCGACGTGCAGAAGCGGCAGTTGCTCGAGACCGAGGACGTGGCCGCGCGGCTGCGCAACCTCGTCGACTGGACTGCCGAGCACCTGGCCGAGGTCGAGGTCAACGACAAGATCGCCGACGACGTGCGATCCGGCATGGAGAAGACGCAGAAGGAGTTCCTGCTGCGTCAGCAGCTGGCCGCGATCCGCAAGGAGCTCGGCGAGGGCGAACCCGACGGGTCCGATGACTACCGCGCTCGCGTGGAGGCCGCCGAGCTGCCGGAGAAGGTCCGCGAGGCCGCACTGCGCGAGGTCGGCAAGTTGGAGCGCTCCAGCGAGCAGAGCCCCGAGGGCGGCTGGATCCGCACCTGGCTGGACACCGTGCTGGACCTGCCGTGGAACGTCACGACCGAGGACTCGACCGACCTGAAGTCGGCCCGCGAGATCCTGGACGCCGACCACCACGGGCTGGACGACGTGAAGGACCGCATCGTCGAGTACCTGGCCGTCCGCGCCCGTCGCACCCAGCGCGGGCTGCAAGTCGTCGGCGGTCGCGGCTCCGGCGCCGTGATGGTGCTGGCCGGTCCTCCCGGTGTCGGCAAGACGTCACTGGGAGAAAGTGTGGCCAGAGCGTTGGGCCGCAAGTTCGTTCGCGTCGCCCTGGGTGGCGTGCGCGACGAGGCCGAGATCCGCGGGCACCGGCGCACCTACGTCGGCGCACTGCCCGGCCGGATCGTCCGGGCGATCGGCGAGGCCGGCTCGATGAACCCGGTCGTGCTGCTCGACGAGATCGACAAGGTCGGCTCCGACTACCGGGGCGACCCGTCGGCCGCGCTCTTGGAGGTCTTGGACCCCGCGCAGAACCACACGTTCCGCGACCACTACCTGGACCTGGATCTGGACCTGTCCGACGTGGTGTTCCTGGCGACGGCCAACGTCATCGAGAACATCCCCTCGGCCCTGCTGGATCGCATGGAGTTGGTGCAGATCGACGGCTACACCGAGGACGACAAGGTGGCCATCGCCCGCGAGTACCTGCTGCCCCGGCAGCGCGACCGCGCGGCGCTGACCCCCGAGGAGGTCACGGTGACCGACGCGGCGCTGCGCAAGATCGCCGCGGACTACACCCGGGAGCCCGGTGTGCGTCAGTTCGAGCGGCTGCTGGCCAAGGCGTTGCGCAAGGCGACGACCAAGCTGGCGGCCGGTGCGGACGGCCTGACCATCGACGAGCCGGATCTCGTTGGCTACCTGGGACGTCCGCGGTTCACGCCGGAATCCGAGGAACGCACCGCGGTGCCCGGTGTGGCGACGGGGCTGGCCGTCACCGGACTCGGTGGCGACGTGCTCTTCATCGAGGCCAACGCCAACGATGGGGACGCCGGGCTGCAGCTGACCGGTCAGCTGGGCGACGTGATGAAGGAGTCCGCGCAGATCGCGCTGTCCTACGTCAAGGCGCACGCCGAGCAACTGGGCGTCGATCCGCAGGCGCTGAATCGGCAGATCCACGTGCACTTCCCGGCCGGTGCGGTGCCAAAGGACGGCCCGTCCGCGGGTGTCACGATGGTCACGGCGCTGGTGTCGATGGCCACCGGCCGCAAGGTCCGCGGTGACGTCGGCATGACCGGTGAGGTCACGCTGAACGGGCGGGTGCTGCCCATCGGCGGCGTCAAGCAGAAGCTGCTAGCCGCTCAGCGCAACGGGCTGAAGACGGTGTTCATCCCGGCTCGCAACGAGCCGGACCTGGACGACGTCCCGGCCGAGGTGCTCGCCGCGCTGGACGTCAAGCCGATGACGGACGTGGCCGAAATCGTCGCGTTGGCGCTGGAGCCGGCGGAATGGGCAGCCACCGTCGCCGCCTAGCCAGACCACTCGACACCGTGAGCAGACGTAAAGTGCCCTCAATCGCCCAGATCGAGGGCACTTTGCGACTGCTCGGCTTAGAAGGGTGAGCACATGCCACGACGCGGAGAACCGTTGCGCAAGCTCGGATTCCTGACCATCGGCCGCTTCGACGATGCGAACCCCGGACCCGGCATCGAGCAGACGCTCGAGGTGATCGAACGCGCCGAGGCGCTCGGCTTCGACAGCGTGTGGCTGCGCGACCGGCACCTGCAACCCGGCATCAGCTCGCCGGTCGCGATCATGGCGGCGGCCAGCCAGCGCACCTCGCACATCGAAATGGGCACCGCCGTCATCCCCTTGGGGTTGGAGAACCCCTTCCGACTGGCCGAGGACCTCGCGACCGTGGACATCCTCTCCGGCGGCCGGATCAATCCTGGCGTGTCCGTCGGCACGCCGATGATGTACGACCACTACAAGACCGCGCTGTATCCCGACACCCACGAGTTGGAGGACTTCTCCAAGGAGCGGGTGCTGCGGTTGCTGCGGTGCCTGCGCGGTGAACCCGTCAGCGACTTCGAGGGCACGGTCGGCATCGAGCGGTTCACCAATCGCATCCAGCCGCACTCCCCAGGGCTGGCCGACAGGGTCTGGTACGGCGGCGGGTTGTCCTCCGCGATCTGGGCCGGCCAGCAGGGCATCAACTACCTCACCAGTTCGGTGGTCAGCGCCGCAGACGCGTCGGAGAGCACCGCAGCGCCCGACTTCGCCACCATCCAGGGTACGCAGATCGACGCCTACCGCGCGCATCACGCGAACCCCGAGAAGGCAAGGGTGTCACAGGGTTTGGTGGTGATCCCGGTCGACTCGGCCACCGACGACCAGATTCGCCGCTATCGCGACTACGCGGCCAGCCGGTTCGAACGCACCAAGACGCCCCAGGGACCGCGGCAGCTGCTCTTCTCCCCCGACTACGTCGGGACCTCCGACGAACTGGCCGACCAGCTGTTCGACCACGCCGGGTTCCAGCGCGCCGACGAGGTCGCCTTCGCCCTGCCCTTCACGTTCGACGAAGCCGACTACCGCCAAATCGTCACCGACCTCGCCGAAGCGCTCGGGCCGCGGCTGGGATGGACGCCCGCCGCCGAGGACTGAGCGGCGCCAGACCGGGTACGCCGCTGGCATGAGTACCCACGAAGACCAGGTCGCTCAGCTGCTGAATCAAGCCGGGCAGACCTACGCCGAGGAAGCCGGGATCACCCTCGAGGACACCCCGAAACCGCTGTTCCAGCTGCTGGTGCTGTGCATGCTGGCCAGCAAGCCGATCGACGCCGAGATCGCGGTGCACGCCGCCCGCGAGATCTTCCACGCCGGCCTGCGCACCCCAGAGGCAGTCCTCGACGCTCGGCGTTGCACCATGATCGCCGCCTTCGGGCGCGCCGGTTACGCGCGCTACGACGAGAGCTCGGCGACGCGGCTGGTCGCCATCGCCGAGACCGTCCGCGACCGCCACCACGGTGATCTACGCACCCTGGCCGAAGCCGCCGGTCAGGACGTCCACCGCGTCGCCACGCTGCTGCAGGAGTTCACCGGGATCGGCCCAACCGGATCGGCGATCTTCCTGCGCGAGGTGCAGGACACCTGGACCTGGGTGCGGCCATTCTTCGACGACCGGGCCATCGAGGCAGCCCGCGAACTCGGGCTGCCCACCGATCCAGCTGCGCTGGCCGCACTGGCCCCGCGGCGGGTCGCCCACCTCGCGGCCGCCCTGGTCCGGGTATCGCTCGACGCCGAACTCCGTGCCGCGCTGACCGATTGAGCCAGCTCTGGGCGTTCGCGTGGCCAACACTGCCGTCGACTGACTAACGTCGGGGCGTGGCCTACGACGAGGACCTCGCCAACCGCATCAGGGAGCTGACCGGTGGCGAGCGGGGCGTCGACGAGAGGCGGATGTTCGGCGGTCTCGCGTTCATGGTCGACGGGCACATGGCAGTCGCCGCGAGCGGCCAGGGCGGCCTGATGGTCCGGGTGTCGCCGTCGGAGACCGAGAACCTGCTGGCCAAGGAACACGTCGAGCCGATGGTCATGGCGGGTCGCCAGACGCGGGGGTGGATCAGGGTCGCGGCCGAGGGCGTGCGCACCAAGCGGCAGTTGCAGGCGTGGGTGGTCCGCGGGATCGGTTACGTCAGGACGCTGCCGCCGAAGTAGCGGACGTCTGCGTCGACCCCGCGTGCAGGTGCTCGTCGTGACCGCAGGAATGCTAGGCAGGAACAGACACGACGAAGGGATCCTCTCGTGAGCGTCGAACCGGACGAACTGACCGGCACCGAGCAGGCCGTCCTCCTGGTTCTGATGGCTGAGTCGCGACCCGTCCGCAACCCGGACCTGGCGACGCTCGGGCCGAAGCTCGACAAGGACAAGCGGGACCGTCTCGTCGACAAGGGCTTGATCGAGGTGAGCAAGGAGAAGGGCGCGATGGTGCTCGAACTGACCGACCGGGGCTGGGCGACGGCCGCGAAGCTCTTCGGCGCGCCGACCCCGGACCGGCCCTCCGGGCAGGGCAAGGCGCTCTACACCGTCCTTCGGGCGCTGCGCCGCTACTTCGATCGCGAGGACCTCGCCCCCGGCGACGTGTTCCTTCCGCGCGACGACGACGCGCTGGCCGGCGAACCGGACGCCATCGGCGATCGGATCGAGGAGCGGGTCCGCGCCGCCTACGTCCGGCTCGCCGCACGCCACGGCGGCTGGGTCGACCTGGTCCGCCTGCGTCAGGAGCTCGGCGACCTGTCCCGTCACGACCTCGATGCCGCGCTGACCAGGATGTACCGCATCCCGGGGGTCAGCCTTATCCCCGAGGAGAACCAGAAGGTTCTCACCGATGCCGACCGGGCTGCGGCCGTATCCATCGGCGACCAGGACAAGCACCTGATCGCGATCGAGGCGTGATGGATCCCCAGCAGCGCGAAGCCCTCAAGTCGCTGCGTCTGTCCTTCGCGCCGTCGGCCGACGACCTGTGGAATGCCAGCGGCGCCTTCCACGTGCCCGGTGTGCACGACCGGGCGCTCGAGCAGGTCATGGACGCCTTCGCCGACGCCGACCGGACGCCGGAGTCGAGCCCGCTGGGCGTGGTGGTCCGTGGCCAGGCCGGCTCGGGCAAGACCCACCTGCTGGGCCAGGTGCGTGAGCGGGTGCAGGCCGGCGGTGGATTCTTCTTCCTGCTGCAACTCCTCGACGCCACCAGCTTCTGGGAGTCTGCGCGCAGCAGCATTCTGGAGAGCCTCGGCCGGCCGGCCGTCGAACGTGAGACCCAGCTCAAGCAGCTGCTGTGGCAGCTCGCCTCGGTGGCGCACGTGTCCCGGGCCGACCGACGCGCAATCGCGGGCGACGACGAGCTCACCCCGGAGACCCTGACCTCCTTCGTCAACGCACTGCACCGCGTGCAGCCGCAGACCGTGCGCCCCACGCACCACACCCTGCGAGCGCTGGTCCTGCTCGGCGCCACCGACCTCGGCGTGCAGGACGTCGGGCAGGCGTATCTGAACTCCGCGGAGGACGTCGACGACACCGGCCGTCGGACCTGGGCCATCGGGGTGTCGACGCTGACGCCGCAGGAGTGCGTGCGCGACATCTCCCGCCTCGTCGCGCTGGCCGGTCCCGCGGTCATGGCCATCGACCAGATCGATACCCTGCTGGCGCAGTCGGCCACCTCGACGGCAGGCCGCGACGACGGCGGCACCGACAACCGCGATCTCGAGCACGTCGCGCACGGGCTGATGTCCGTCCGCGAGACCATGCGCCGCACCGCCGAAGTCGTGGCCTGCCTGCCCTCGGTGTGGGAGTCGATCCGCTCGCGGGCGACGGCCACCGTCGCCGACCGGTTCCGCGAGACGGCCACATTGGAGGGGCTGCCGAGCGCCGACGTCGGACGGGCGATCCTGGAGCGGCGGTTCACCGCGAGCTACCGGGCCGTTGGCTTCTCGCCGCCGTACCCGAGCTGGCCGATCTTGCCGGCGGCGTTCGACGACGCGCCCGACTACACCCCGCGCCGGCTGCTGCAGCGCGCCGATGCACACGTGCGGGCGTGCCTGGATCGCGACGTCGTCGAGGAACTCGAGCACCTGGGCGCCACCACCGGCACCGCGCCGGCCCCCGCCGACGACGGGCCCCGCGAGACCACCGATCTGGACCGCCGGTTCGCCGACTACCGGCGTCGTGCGGTCGGCGCCGCGGCGCTGGATCCCGAGGGCGAGGACACCACGGTGCCAGGCCTGCTGTCGGCGGTACTGGACGCCTGGATCACCGAACGCGCCGACACCGAGCAAGCCTTCTCGCTCGACCCGCCGCCGGGCAAGCAGGTGCGATTGCACGGCCGGCTGCGCCAGCGCCTGGACGCCGAGACCGACGACGAACGGCACTGGGCCTTCCGGGCGATCGCAAGTACCAACGCGATCGCGGTGCAGAACAGGATCAAGAACGCCTGTGTAGCAGCCGGTTTCGGGTCCAACCTCGACAAGCGTCAGCTGTTCCTGCTCCGCAACGACCGCTGGCCCGGGGGAGCCAAGACGGCGCAGACAATCGCCGAGTTCGAGCAGGCCGGCGGCAGGACGCTGGTCCTGTCCGACGACGACCTGCGCACCGCGTCGGCACTTCGGGATCTGATCGACGACGACCATCCCGACCTCGTCGGCTGGCTGGTGTCGCGCAAACCCGCCCACGGACTGGCCTTCCTTCGCGAGGCGCTCGGCGAGGGCGCGGGTCCGCTTCCGCCCGAGATGCCCGAGCCCGAACCGGTTCCCGAGCCCGAACCCGAGCCACGACCGGAACCATGGGCCAAACGGCTCAAGACTCCGCGGCGCGAGGACCACCCGACGACCATTCCCCTCGGCCAGGACGACGAATCGGGCGAGCCGCTGAGCGTGGAGATGCTGGCACTGCGCAAGCACACCGCGATCTTCGCCGGCTCCGGATCCGGCAAGACGGTGCTGATCCGACGGATCGTCGAGGAGTGCGCGCGCCGCGGGGTGTCGTCGATCGTGCTTGACCCCAACAACGATCTGTCCCGGTTGGGTTCGGCGTGGCCCGAGCCGCCGAACGGGTGGCAGCCCGCTGATACGCCGCGCGCCGCCGACTACCTCGACAACACCGAGGTCGTCGTGTGGACGCCCGGTCGGGCGGGCGGGCGACCGCTGTCGTTCCAGCCGCTACCGGACTTCGCCAGCGTCGTCGACGACCGCGACGAGTACGAGGTGGCCGTCGAATCCGCCTTCGCCGCACTGGAACCCCGCGCCCTCATCTCGGGCAACACCCCGAAGGCCAACTCCCGACGGGCGGTCCTGCGCCAATCGCTGCAGTGGTATGGCCGACGGCAGTCGACCTCGCTGCCGGGGTTCCTCGACGTGCTCGCCGAGCTGCCCGACGGCGTCAGCGTGATGAGCAACGCCAGGGAGTTGGCGGCCGAGCTCGGGCAGAACCTGCGCGCGTCGATGGTCAACGACCGGATGTTCGGCGGCGACGGCGCCCCCGCGGATCCCGGGATGCTGCTGACCCCTTCGGAGGGTTATCGCGCCAGGGTGTCGGTGATCAGCATGGTCGGATTGCAAAACGACGACCAGCGTGAGGGTTTCGTCAACCAGCTGCAAATGGGGTTGTTCGCGTGGATCAAGCGCAACCCCGCCGGTGACCGGCCGCTGGGTGGCCTCCTGGTGATGGACGAGGCGCAGAACTTCGCACCGTCGGGGCGGTCGACGGCCTGCCTGCAGAGCACGCTGGCGCTCTCGTCGCAGGCCCGCAAGTATGGCCTCGGGCTGATCTTCGCCACCCAGGCACCGCGTGGGCTCAACCCCAACATCCCCGGCAACGCGGCCACCCAGTTCTTCGGGTTGCTCAACGCTCCGGTCCAGATCACCGTGGCCGAGGAGATGGCCCGGGTGAAGGGCGGGCTGGTGCCCGACATCGGCAGGCTGCGGGCTGGCAACTTCTATGCCGCGCTGGAAGGGCGGGCGTTCCAGAAGATCACGGCGCCATGGTGCCTGTCTCGGCATCCGCACAGCCCGCTGACCACCGAGGAGGTGCTCGAACTGGCCCGGGAACCGCTCGGCCCCAAACCCTGATCGCCGGATGTGAATCCTCTACGGTGAAGTGGTCGATGCGCCGCAGAGGATTCACGGCCGGTGGCCTAGCGTCCGGAGACGACGACCTCCGGCACCGCGGCAGGCTCGACGTCCTCGACCGGCTCGCCGCGCAGGACGGCCTTCATCCGCGCCGAGTCCAGCTGGCCCTCCCAGCGCGCCACCACCATCGTCGCGACGCAGTTGCCGAGCAGGTTCACCGACACCCGCATCGAATCCATGATGCGGTCGGCACCCAGCAGCAGGGCGACCGCCGCCACTGGGATCGCCCCGTGCCCGATCGCGGCCACCGTCGCCGACAGCGCCAGGAACGACGACCCCGGCACGCCGGCCATGCCCTTGGAGGTCAACATCAGCACCAGCACGGCGGTGATCTGCTCGCCCAGGCTGAGGTCCACGCCGAGGGCCTGCGCCAGGAACAGCACGCAGATGGACAGGTACAGCGTCGCACCGTCGAGGTTGAACGAGTAGCCCGTCGGCACCACCAAACCCGTCGTGGTGCGCGAACATCCGGCGTGGATCAACTTGTCGATGATGCGCGGCAGCACGACCTCGGTGGACGCGGTGCCCAGGGCGAGGAAGAACTCGTCCTTGACGTAGAGGAAGAACCGCCAGAGATTGACCCCGGCCAGGAACCGGGCGATCGCCCCGAGCACCAGGATGAACAGCGCCGCGCCCAGATAGCACGCCCCGATCAGCTTGGCGTAGCTCCCCAGCGACGAGATGCCGTACTGGCCGATGATGTAGGCCATCGCACCGAATGCGGCCAGTGGCGCCAGCTTCATGATCCAGCCGATGATCGTGAACAGCAGGCTGCCGAGGTGTTCGATCAGCTCGAAGACGACCGGCGGCCCGTGCTCGCCGAACTTGGCCAGCGCCAGACCGAACAGCACCGCGAAGAACAGCACCTGCAGCAATTGATTCTCGGCGAACGCCGAGAAGACCGACGTCGGAATGATGTTCAGCAGGAACTCCACGGTGTGGGGCAGCTCCCCGCTGCCGGTCTTCTTGGCAACGGCGTCGGCACCCGCGGCCAAGGTCTGCGGATCGACGTCGAAACCGGCCCCCGGCTTGACGACGTTGCCGATCACCAGCCCGAACAGCAGGGCGAGGGTCGTGACGACCTCGAAGTAGACGAGTGCCTTGACGCCGATCCGGCCGACGGACTTGAGGTCACCGACGTGGGCGATGCCGATCACGACGGTGCAGAAGATGATCGGCGCGATGAGCATCTTGATCAGCTTGACGAACCCGTCGGCCACCGGCTTCAGGTCTGCGCCGACGCCGGGCCACAACCAACCGACCATGATCCCGGCGACGATCGCGACCAGCAACTGGGTGAACAACGACGTGTACCAGCGTGACTTCGGCGGTGCTCCGTCCTCGGCCAGCTCGAGTTCGGTGAAGGTCTTGGAGTCGGTCACAGACAATGGGTACGGCCATCGGGTGACATGGCCGTGTGGAGCACGTAACCACGGCGCTACATCGCATCCGATCAGTACTCGACCCGGAAGCCACCGATCAGGCGCAGGACGTTGCCGTCCGGGTCGCGAAGCGTGCAGAGCTGAACGCCCTTGGTCACGGTGTCCACCTCGCCCGGGTCGAGACCGTCGTCACGGGCCCGCTCCACCTGCCCGGGGAGGTCGTCGACGGCGAGATTGAGCAGCCCGGAGCCGGCACGCTCGTCGTCGACGAACACCTGCACCCAACCACCGGGCACCACCTGCCATTCGACGAGCACCGGCATCGGGTGGTTGTCCGCCGCCCGTCCGAACAGCTTCTCGTACCAGGCGTTCGCCCTCGGGAGATCCGACACCGGGACCACGGCCAGCACGTGCTCGATCGTCATACCGGTACCGACCGGCCCGCGTGCTCGAACTCATCGCTCGGCGCCACGTGCAACACGGGACCGACCCCGGGTGGGGCCGATCCCGTGTCACTGCTCGAACCGGGTTACGGCTGCTTCTGCCCCGGAATGCCCTCGTAGGCGATGTCACCGGTCTTGAGGTTCTGCGCGGTCAGCTCGGTCAGGCCGTCCAGGAACTTCTGGCGTTCGGTGACGACGTGCTGGATGGCGACGTCGACGTTGTCCTTGGTGATGGCGGGCATCACGTAGACCGGATCCTTCTTGACGTCCTCCTTCTTGACCAGCGCGTTGGCCACGGCCAGCCCGGCGGACAGCTCCACGGTGCCGTTCTGCAGCGAGGTGCCGATGAACTCACCGCTCTTGACGGCGTTGAGGCCGTCCTCGATGCCGTCGATGCCGACGATCGGCACGTCGGTGCGGTTGGCCTCCTTGAGCGCCTGCAATGCGCCGAGGCCCATGTCGTCGTTCTGCGAGACGACGCCGTTGATCTGCGGGCCGAAGCTGGAGATCCAGTTCTTCATCTTGTTGACCGCCTCGTCACGCTTCCAGTTGGCGGTGTCCTTGGCCAGCACCTTGATGTCCGGGTACTTGGCCAGCACCTGGTCGATGCCCTTGCCGCGGTTGATCTCACCGGAGCCGCCGAGCGGGCCCTGCAGGATCACGATGTTGCCCTTGCCGCCGAGGCGGTCGGCCATCATCTGCATCTCCTGCGCGCCCGCGGCCACGTCGTCGGGCTGCACGTTGCCGGCGAGGTCGTTGCTATCCAGCGCGGCATTGACCGCCAGCAGCGGAATGCCCTTGGCCTTGGCCGACGCGATCTGCGGGGCGAGCGAATCCGCTTGCACGGGAACGACGATGATGGCGGAGACGCCCTGGTTGATCAGCGAGTCGACCTGGCTGGCCTGGGTCGAGACGTCATTGTTGGCCGAGTTCCACACCAGTTCGATGTCGTTGGCCTTGGCATAGGTCTCCATGCCCTCCTTGCCCGCGGTGATGAACGAGCTCATGTCGTACACCGTGACACCGATGCGGGTGGTGTTCTTGTTGGCCTCGGTGTCACCGGCACCACAGGCGGTCATGCCAAGGCCCAGCAGGCCGGCCGAGGCGATCGCACCCAGCTTCATCGTCAGTCTCATCTATCGCTCTCTCTTCGTTCGTCGTCGAATGTGGTTGAAAGGTGTTGGGAGAAGGGCGGTCACGGTTGCTTCTGGCCGGGGATCCCCTCGTAGGCGATGTCACCGGTCTTCAGGTTCTGCGCCGTCAGTGCGCTCAGTCCGGCCAGGAACTCGGCTCGCTTGGTGACGACGTGCTCGATGGCGACGTCGACGTTGGCCTGCGTGATCGCCGGCATGATGTACACCGGCTCGGTGTTGACCTGTTCCTTCTTGGCAAGCGCGTTGGCGACGGCCAGCCCGGCCGACAGCTCCACGGTGCCGTTCTGCAGCGAGGTACCGATGAACTCACCGCTCTTGACGGCGTTCAGGCCGTCCTCGATGCCGTCGATGCCGACGATTGGCACCCCGGTGCGGCCGGCTTCCTTGAGCGCCTGCAATGCGCCCAGACCCATGTCGTCGTTCTCGGCGACCACGCCGGTGATCTGCGGCCCGAAGCCGGAGATCCAGTTCTTGACCTTGTTGACGGCCTCGTCACGCTTCCAGTTGGCGGTATCCATCGCCAGCACCTTGATGTCCGGGTACTTGGCGAGCACGTTCTGGATGCCCTTGGTTCGGTCCAGCTCACCGGACTGGCCGAGCGGGCCCTGCAGCACGACGATGTTGCCCTTGCCGCCGAGCTTGTCGGCCATCATCTGCATCTCCTGCTCACCGGCCTTGACGTCGTCGGGCTGCACGTTGCCGGCGACGTCCTTGCTGTTGAGCGCGGCGTTGACCGGGACGAGCGGGATGCCCTTGGCCTTCGCCGACGCGACCTGCGGCCCCAGCGAATCTGCCTGCACGGGAACCACGATGATCGCGCTGACACCCTGGTTGATCAGCGAATCGACCTGAGTGGCCTGGGTGGAGACGTCGAGGTTGGCCGAGTTCCACACCAATTCGATGTCGTTGTCCTTCGCGTACTGGTCCATCCCCTCCTTGCCGGCGGTGATGAACGAGCTCATGTCGTACACCGAGACCCCAATTCGGGTCTTGCCGCTCTTGGACTCGGTATCTCCGGCGCCGCAGGCGGTCATGCCCAGTGCCAGGGCTCCCGCCGAGGCGATGGCGACGAACTTCGTTGTCAGTCTCATCTGGTCTAGCCCTCTCAGTTGGTCGAGCTTTGGTTGAATTGACTTGCTGGACGGTCGATCACGTCCTCCTTCGGGTCGACCAGACGTCGACCGCGACCGCTGCCACGATCAGGACGCCCTTGATCACGTCCTGCCAGTAGGCGGGCACCACCAAGATGTCCAACCCGTTGTTCAGCGTCTGAATGATGAACAGGCCCAGCACCGTTCCCCAGATGGTCCCGCGACCGCCCATGAGGCTGGCGCCACCGATGACCACGGCGGCGATGGCGTCGAGCTCGTACCCCTGACCGAGGTTGGGCGGGCCCGAGATGACGCGCGAGGCCAGCATCACACCCGAGATGCCGGCCAACAGGCCGGACAGGGCGTAGACGCTGAAGAGGACGTTCTTGGCGTTGATCCCGGCGATCTCGGCGGCATTCCGGTTGCCGCCGACCGCGTACACCCGCATGCCGTAGGTGGTCCGCTTCATCACGATCGCCAGCACGATGATGCCGATGATCATGACCAGGACGGGGATGGTCAGGCCGAGGATCTTGGTGTTGGCGATGGAACCGAACTCGGCAGGCAGCCCGTTGATGGGTGCACCGCCGCCGATCACGTACGCCAGACCCGATCCCGCGGTCAGCGTGCCCAACGTCGCGATGAACGGGGGCACGTTGATGCGCGACACCATGATCCCGTTCAGCGAACCGACCGCCAGACCGACGAGCATAGCCACTCCGACGGTCATCCACACCTGGCCGGGGTTGGCCTTGGCCGTCGCCGCCCCCGCCATGGCGGACACCGCGATCACCGAACCCACCGAGAGGTCGATGCCACCGGTGAGCACCACGAGGGTCTGGCCCAGCGCGATCAGCGCGAACGGAGCGGCCGCGACCAAGATGGTGACCAGGTTGTCGACGGTGCCGAATCGTGCACTCCGATAGGAGAAGTACGCGATCACCAGCAGCATGATGATGACCATCGAGTAGCGAAGGGCGATGCCGCCGATCCACTCGCGGGAGAACAATCGGACGGGCTCCCCCGTGATCGGCGACGTGACGACGGGAGCGCCGGACTCCTCCGGCGTCTTCTCGGTGTCGACTGGGGTGGTCACGATGTTGCCTCCGGATCTGGGTTGGAGATGTGTTTCGGGCCGTCGAGTGCGGTTGCCATGCGGAACACGGACTCCTGGACGGCGGGATGGTCGAGTGCCTCACGGTCGAGTTCACCGACGAAGGCACCCTCGCGCATGACGAAGGCCCGGTGCGACAGCCCGATGATCTCGGGCATGTCGGACGAGGCCATCACCACGGCCATGCCGGCTTCGGCGAATTCGGTGATGATGCGGTAGATCTCGCTTCTGGCCCCGACGTCGACGCCGCGGGTGGGCTCGTCGAGCAGCAGGACGTTGACCTCACCGGTCAGCCAGCGAGCCAGCACCACCTTCTGCTGATTGCCGCCCGAGAGCGTACCGACGAGCTGGCCCATCCCGCTGCTGCGCAACCGGACCGACTTCATCACCTCGGAGACCGCCTTGGTGCGGGCCTTGCCGCGCAGCCAACCCGCGACGCTGAACGACGACAACCGCGGCAGCGAGCCGTTGTCGAGCACGCTCATCGACAGCACCACGCCGGAGATCTTGCGGTCCTCGGGCACCATCGCCATGCCCTCGGTGATGGCGGCCGCGGGGGCATTGCGCTTGACCCGCTTGCCGCGCACCAGTATCTCCCCGGAGCTGGTGTGCCTGGCGCCGAAGATGGCCTCCAGCAGCTCGGTTCGGCCCGCCCCGACCAGACCGGCGAGCCCGACGATCTCCCCGGAGGAGACCGTGAACGACACCGGTTCGGACGCCCCGTCGACCTGGAGGTCGCGTACTTCGAGTACGGGTTCGGACTTCGGCGCCACCAGTTCGGGGAACAGCGCGTTCAGCTCGCGGCCGATCATCGCGGTGACGATGTCGTCGTCGGTGATCTTGGACAGTGGCTCGTCGAGGATCAACCCACCGTCGCGCAGCACCACCACGCGGTCGGCGATGGCGCGGATCTCGGCCATCTTGTGCGTGGTGTACACCATCGCGACGCCGCGGTCGCGAAGCCGGCGCACGATGCCGTACAGACCCTCGACCTCGCGCTCGGAGATGGCCGAGGTGGGTTCGTCGAGCATCACCACCTGAGCACCGGTGCGGGCGGCCTTGACGATCTCGACGATCTGCCGCAGACCGACGGGCAGGCTGCCCATCCGCGCGGTGGGCGAGATCGAGACGTCGAACGCAGACAGCGTCTCCTTGGCCTCGGCGATCATCGCCCGCCGGTTCAGGAACGGGCCACGCTTGAGTTCGCGTCCTACGAAGAGGTTCTCGTAGACGGTCATGTCCTCGATGGAGGCAAGCTCCTGCGGCACGATCGCCACGCCATGGCGAACGGCGTCACGGGGATTGCCGGGCGCCAGGTGGGTGCCCTGCACCGACACGGAACCGCCGTCGGCGCTGTACTGACCGCTGACGATCTTCATCAGCGTGGACTTGCCCGCGCCGTTCTCACCGGCCAGTGCGGTCACCGAACCGGGTTCGAGATCGAGGGTGATGCCCTTGAGCACCGGTACGCCACCGAAGCTCTTCGTGATGTCCGCGCATTCGAGGATGGCGGTCATCGGACACCACCCGTCGAGCCGGCACCGACGGAGATCGGGGCGCCGTCGGCGTTCGTCAACTCCACGACGACCTTGACGTTCTCCGGATCCATCGACGCGGCGAACGCCTGCGCGGACTGTGCGAAGTCGTAACGGGCGGTGATGATCTCGTCGATCGGAACCACACCTGAGGCCAGCAGGTCCATCGCGGCGGCGTAGTCCTCGCGGACGTACATCAGGTTGCCGATCAGCGCCAGCTCGCGGTCCTGGATCAGGTCGAGCCGGACGGGCGTGGCACCCGCCGAGACACCGACGATCATCACCGCCCCGCCCTTGTCGACGAGTTCGATGGCCTGGGCCACCGAGCTCTGGATGGCGACGCAGTCGATCACTGCGGCAGCGGGCCCGCCGAGCAGCGCCAGCGCAGACTCGACCGCGTCGGGTGCCGACGGATCGAAACTGCCTGCCGCGCCGAGGCGTTCGGCCCGCGCCCGCTTGGATTCCAGCAGATCGGCGACCACGACCCTGGCGCCGGCCTGGCGCAGGGCCAGCAGCACGAACAGTCCGATCGGCCCGGCACCAACCACCACGACCGGTCGGTCGCGCAGGTCACCGACGGCTTCGGCGGCCCGGCGCACGGCGTGGATGGGGGTGGCGAGCGGCTCGATCAGGATCGCGTGGTCGTCGTCGAGCTCGTCGGGCAACGGCACCACCCGGTCGACTGCGACGGTGAAGCTGTCGGCCAGGCCACCAGGGGTCTGGCAACCCAGCACGAGCAGTTCGCGGCAGATGTTGTAGCGACCCGCCAGGCACTGCGGGCAGCGCCCGCACGCCAGGTTCGGCTCCACGACGACGCGGCGACCGATCCAGGACTCCGCGACGCCGGCGCCCACGGCATCGACGACCCCGATCACCTCGTGGCCGGGGCGATACGGCAGGTCGATGAACGGGTGGTGGCCACACGCCGCGTGCGTGTCCGAACCGCAAATGCCGACCACCGTGCCGCGGATGCGCACCTCACCCGCCTCGGGGGCGGCCTCCGGTACGGTCTCGACGACGACGTCGTCGATGGAGTTGACGACGACGCGACGGTTGACGCCCGCTTCGGGTCCGTTCACCATGCGGTGTACCCCCCGTCGGCGACCAGGACCGATCCGGTGATGAACGAGGCGGCGTCACTGGCGAGGAAGACCACGCTCGGCGCGATCTCCTCGGGCATGGCGTAGCGCTGCTGCGGCGCGTCGTCGATCCAGTAGCGCTTCAGATCGGGCCGGTCGACGGGCGCCATCTCGGTCTTGCAGTAGCCGGGCGCGACGGCGTTGACCCGGATACCGAGCGGGGCCCATTCGGCGGCAAGGGATTTCGTCAGATGGTGCACGGCGGCCTTGGACGCGTTGTAGGCCGGCTGCATCTGCGGCCGGTTGACGATGAGACCGGACATCGAACCGATGTTGACCACCGAGCCGGACCCCCGTTCGCGCATGTGCGCGCCGACGGCCAGCGAGCACGCCCACAGCGCCTTGACGTTGAGGTCGAAGACGTCGTCCCACTGCTGTTCGGTCACGTCCCACGACTCGGCGTGATAGCAGGTGCCAGCGTTGTTGACCAGGATGTCGACGTGACCGAGCGCCTCGATGGCCTCGGCGGTCATCCGGTCGACGTCGGCGGACCGGGTGATGTCGGCGGTGATCGGGTGGAACTGGTGTCCGGCGGACGCCGCCTCTGCTGTCACCTTCTCGTTGCGCTCGGCGCTGCGGCCCGAGATCGCCACGGTGGCACCGGCTTGCGCGAGACCGAACGCGAAGGCCCGGCCAAGACCCTGATTGCCACCGGTGACCAGGGCGGTGCGGCCGGTGAGGTCGAACGGTGAACGGGCGCTCATCGCGCACTCTCCTTCATAACTTGGGGGCCCATCACTTGGGAACCCATCACTTGGGAACGACGATCGACTTGAGGCTGGCCGGATCGGTGTCACTGTCCAGCGCCTCGCCGACGTGTTCGAGGTCGTAGCGGCCGGTGACCATCGCGTCGAGGTCCACCGCGCCGGAGGTCACCAGATGTATTGCTGCGGGCCAGGTGTCGGTGTAGCGGAAGACCCCGGTCACGTTGATCTCCATGTTCTGGATGTGGCCGATGGGCAGGGCGTAGTCACCGGAGCCCATGCCGACCAGCACGACGTATCCGGCCGGACCGACGGCCTTGATGCCGCTGACGACGGCGGGCGCGGCGCCGCTGGCGTCGACGAAGGCGTCCACCTGCGGATCGAGCGCGGCGACGTCGTCGACCATCGGGTCGATCACCTCGGTGGCCCCGAAACGCAGCACGTTCTCCCGCCGGGACTGCATCGGGTCCGACACCACGATGCGCGCGGCACCGTAGGCCTTGGCGGCCTGGGCGCAGATCACGCCGATGGGGCCTGCACCCGCGATCAGGATCGAACTGCCGGGCTGGACGTGCGCCTTGCGCATGGTGGCCACGGCCACCGACAGCGGTTCGAGCAGCGCCGCCGCCTCGTCGGACATGGAATCCGGTACCGGGTGCGCGAATTCGGCGTCGATGGTGACGTAGCGGCAGAACGCACCGTCGACCGGCGGCGTCGCGTAGAACTCCATGTAGGGGCACAGGTTGTAGCGCCCGGCGGTGCACTGCACGCAGCGCCGGCAGGGGTGCTGCGGCTCGACGGCGACGCGTTGACCGACCCGCGTCGGGTCGACCTTCTCCCCGACCGCCGTGATGCGGCCCGACAACTCGTGCCCGAGGATCATCGGCTGCTCGACGACGAAGTCGCCGATGCGTCCGTGACGGTAGTAGTGCACGTCCGATCCGCACACGCCGACGGCCGCGACCTCGACCAGCACCTCGTGCGGGCCGGGGGTCGGGACCGGTCGGTCCTCGATCTGCAGCGTGCCAACCCCGGTCATCACGCTGGCCTTCATCGTGCTCACATCGCTTCCCTTCGTTCTGAGGTCATCAGTGCGCGGCCGACGATCATCTGGCGGACACCGGCGGTCACGCACAACGGCGCGACCTCCCGGGTGACTCCGCCGTCGACGGCCACGGGTAGATCGGTGAATCTGGTGGTGCAGGCGGTGACCAGGCCCAGCCGGTCCAGGCGGCAACGGTCCCTGGTGCCGGGCTCGATGAGCATCACCAGGACGCCGTCGGGGTCGGCGGACCAGCCGGGTTGGGCCAGACCGTCCCACTCCCGCCACACCGCGATCCACGCCGCGGCACCGGCCGCGCGGATCGCTCGGACGCGCTCGTCGGTGAACGCGTGCCACGGCAGGAACACCACACCGGGGTGCTGCGCCAGGATCTTGGGCAGCACCGCGTCGACGAAGTCGGCCGACCCGATCAGGTGCACCCCGATCCGACTGCGGTCGACGGACGTCGAGATCATCTGCAGCTCGGCCAGACTCACACCGACGGGCAATCCCTCCGAGACTGCCATCACGTCGACGTGCACGTCGATGCCGGCCTCGGCCAGCGTCTGGGCGGCGGCGACCCGTGAGCCGGGCGCGGCGTAGACCGATCCGGCCAACAGATCGGGGAAGTCGCGGTGCCACGACGCGAGCCCGGTCATCGCACACCACCGGCGTCCAGGATCGGCGACGCCGCGAGCGCCGACCACCGCGTGCGCAAGGCGTCGAGATCCCGGCCGTGCGCACGGGGAGCCACCCGGGCCCGTGCGTCGGGAAGCCAGCGCTTGGCCAGGTCGACGAGCCCGGCGCGGTCGGTGCGCGATGCCACGGCCGCGGCCTGAATGCAGGCGCCGCGTGCGGTCGCCTCCTCGACGTCGGGCAGCGTGACCTCGTCATCGAGCAGGTCGGCCAGTAGCTGCAGGGTCGCCGGTGACCGGGCTCCTCCACCGACTGCCGTTGCGGCGCCGCCCAATTCGACCCCGCACGCCAGCAGGCTGTCGCGACCCGAGAGCAGCGACAGCAACGGCCCCTCGACGAAGGCCCTTGCGAGCTCGGCGCGGGTGGTGTGCGACGTGAGATCGGCGAAGGCGCCGCGCGCGTCGGGACGGTCCGGGGTGCGCTCCCCGTCGAGGAAGGGCACCAGCACCGGCCCCTGGGTGGGTCCCGCCGCAAGCGCGAGCTCGGAGATGCCGGCCAGGTCGGTGCCGAGCAGAACCGCGGCCCGGTCGACCACGCGTGCCGCGTTCAGCGTGCTCATCAGCGGCAGGTAGCCGCCGGTCATGTCCGCGACGCCGTCGACCGCGCCCGTCGTGTCGAAGACCGGACCGCGCGAGGACGTCGCCACCACCCCGGAGGTGCCGATGCTGAAGTACTGGTCGCCGTCGGAAAGACCGAGGCCGAGGTAGGCCGCGTGTTGATCGCCGCCGCCGGCGCCCACCAGCACGTCCGCACCGATGCCGAGTTCGCTTGCCGGGAAGGGCAACACGGTGCCTGCCACGTCGGCTGGGCCGAGGACGGTCGGCAGCTTGGCCGCCCAGTCCCGGTCACCGGCCGCGAGGTCCAGGTACGACGGGATCCACCGTCCGTCGGTGGCGTCGAAGTAACCGGTGCCCGACGCATCGGAGCGATCGGTCACCCTTTGCCCGGTCAGCCAGTACGTCAGGTAGTCGTGGGGCAGCAGCACGGTCGCCACCTGGTCGAGGAGCCCGGGTTCGTGCTCGGCGACCCACGCCAGCTTGGCGATGGTGAAAGCCGCCGTCGGCAGCGTGCCGATGCGCATCACCCAGCGGCGCGCGCCGATGCGCTCGACCAGGCGCGCCAAGTTGGGTGCGCCGGTGGTGTCGTTCCACAGCTTGGCGGGTCGCAGTACGTCGCCCCGGCCGTCGAGCAGGACTAGACCGTGGCACTGTGCGGCCACCGAGATGGCCCGCACGTCGGGGCGCTGCTCGCAGCTGGCCAGTGCCTGGCGGGCGGCCGCGACGAACGCGCCGACCCAGTCGTCGGGGTGCTGCTCGCTACTGGGCGGAAATGCGGGCGGGTGCGGAGCCGACCCCGAACCCAGCAAGAGGCCGGACTCGGCCTCGCGTATCTCCACCTTGCACGACTGCGTCGAGGAATCGACCCCCATCACCGCCGAGACCGTCATGCGCCGCGCACCACCGGTACCGATTCATCCCCCGGTCGATGACCTCGGACGCCGACGCCGCCTGCGGGATGGCTGTCGATGACGTCGCTCACGGTATGACCCCGCATCGACATGGTGACCACGGCGACGGCGTCGCTCCAGGCGCCGACCGCCAGCGTGCTCGCCATCGCGATCATGTCGCCGGGATCGGCGTCGGCTGGCGTCGGCGGGAGTGCCGCCACACTGCTCGCGGCCCTGGCGAACGGGGATTGCGGGCTCTCGGTCAGTGCCACGACGTGGATGCCACGGCGGCCGAGCCGCTCCACCAGGTGGGTGAGTTCGGTGCTCTGGCCCGTCTTGGAGATGGCCAGCACCAGGTCGGACGCCGTGATGGCACCCATCCCGCCGTGCAGGGCGTCCATCGACGGCAGGTAGACCGCAGGCGTCCCGCATACCGACAACAGGTGCGCCAGCCGCTCGGCCATGATGCCCGAGGTACCGGACCCGGTCGTCACGACCTTGCCGCGCACGTCGATCATCTGCCGGGCGACGGTGACGACACTGGACTCGACCGACCCGACCAGCGCAGCAAGCGCGGCGGACTCCCGGGACAACACGGCGCCGGCCAGGGAAGTCAGGCCGGTGTCGTCACTGCTCATCTGATAGCCCCGATACTCATCTGTTTCTTTGTGATGTGGATCATGCAATGCTTATGCTCACATGTCAATGCGGCTGCACATATGTGCAGCCGGTGGCGAGCCCAACGGCTCGGGAGTCACGGGAGGCCGCCATGGGACCCGATGAGCTTTTCCAACGGGCGGTGATCGCACGGCGCTACTACCTGGAAGGACGCACCAGGATCCAGATCGCCGAGGAGTTCGGGCTGTCGCGCTTCAAGGTGGCTCGGATGCTCGACGAGGCGGTCGAATCGGGGATGGTGGAGATCAAGATCCACAACCCCGGTGCCATCGACGTCGAGCTGTCCACCGCCCTGCAGCGCCAGTACGGACTCGAACACGCCTATGCCGTCACCGCCGACTCGAGCAACACCGCCGACCACGTCGAAGCCGTGGCAAGGGCGATGGCCGAGCTGCTGCAATCCATCTTGCGCGCCGGCGACGTCGTCGGCGTCGACTGTGGCCGCACCCTGACCCACATCGCGCCGTACCTCACCTCACTGCCGCGCTGCGACGTCGTGCAGCTGACCGGCATGGCCGGACCGATCAGCTCCAATGGCACCGATCTGGTGCGGCGGATCAGCGAGGTCAGCGGTGGCCAGTCCTGGCCGCTGTACGCCCCGCTCGTCGTCACCGACGCCCGCACTGCCCGCAGCCTCGGTGACAACCTCCAGATCCGCGAGACCGTCGAGCACCAGTCGTCGGTCAGCTGCGCGATCGTCTCGGTCGGCGCCTGGAGCGCAGGCGCCTCGCAGGTCTACGAGTCACTGACCGCGCAGGAGGTGAACACCCTCGCCGAGGCCGGGGTCTGCGCCGAGACCTGCGCGCTGCTGTTGGACGTCGACGGCCAACGGATCGCGGGGCTCGACGAGCGCCGGATGGGCATCGACGAGAACGTGCTGCGGGCCATCCCGACCAGAATCGCCATCGCCGCGGGCAAGGAGAAGGTGGCCGCCACCCGGGCGGTCCTCAAGTCCGGGCTGGTGTCGTCTCTGGTCACCGACGTCGACATCGCCGCTGCCGTAATCGATTGACACGAATCACAGGAAGAGAGATGCACATGTCCGAATCGGCCGAACCCGTCGTCGACTTCGACTTTCGACTGGACGGTGCGGTCGCGCTGGTGACCGGCGGCGCCTCGGGCATCGGGGCGGCGATCGCCGCCGCGCTGTCGGCCAAGGGCGCGCGCATCGCCGTGGTCGACCTGAACGCCGAAGGTGCGGCCGAACGCGCGAAGGAGCTGCCGGGAAGCCGCGGATTCGCCTGCAACGTAGCCGATCCCGACTCGGTGACCGGTGCGGTCGATGCGGTGATCGCCGAATTCGGGCGGATCGACGTCCTGGTCAACAGTGCGGGCATCGCCAGGCTCGCGCCCGCCGAGGACCTGTCCCTGGCCGACTGGGACGCCACCATCGCCATCAACCTCAAGGGCACGTTCCTGATGTGCCAGACGGTTGGCAGGCGCATGCTCGACGCTGGCCGCGGCGTCATCGTCAACATGGCTTCGCAGGCCGCGTCCGTCGCGATCGACCAGCACGTCGCCTACTGCGCGTCGAAGTTCGGCGTCGTCGGCATCACCAAGGTCCTGGCCACCGAGTGGGCTGGGCGCGGCGTCCGGGTAAACAGCATCTCCCCGACCGTCGTGCTCACCGACCTCGGCATCAAGGCCTGGGACAACCCCAAGGGCGACGCGCTGAAGAAGCTGATTCCCACCGGCCGGTTTGCCTACCCGGCCGAGATCGCTGCGGCAGCAGTCTATCTCGCGTCCAGCGCGGCAGCCATGGTGAACGGCGCCGACCTCGTCATCGACGGCGGCTACACCATCAAGTAGCCGTCGATGCCCTGGCAACCAACTCGGGAACGAACACCACGTTGCTCGGCCGGGCATCGGGAGTGTCGACGGCGGTGAGCAACAGCTCGATGGCGGTGGTTCCAATCTCGGCGCTGGGCTGGCGGATCGACGACAGCGGAACCGATGCCGAGCGCGCGAAGTCGATGTCGTCGTAGCCGATCACCGCCACCTCGTCGGGCACCCGAATCCCGTTGCCGTGCAACGCCTGCAACATCCCGATCGCCAGCAGGTCGTTGGCGCAGAACACCGCGTCGGGCCGGCTCTGCAACGGCCGGGCACACAACTGCTCCCCCGCCCCCCGCCCGGCCAGCACGCTGGGTTCCTCGGTCGCCACGACTTCCAAGGTGGCACCACGACATTCGGCGACCGCCGCCTGCGCTCCGGTCAACCGATCGGCGACCTGCCGCAGACTCAGCGGGCCACCGACGAAGGCGATCCGCCGACGCCCCCGGGCACACAGATGGCCCATCGCCAGCCGGCCTCCCGCGACGTCGTCGACCGCCACCGACGCGAACGGCGTGCCGGACCCTTCGCGGTCGACCAGCACCACCGGCACGCCGCGACCGTGCAGCGCGACCAGTCGGTCCAGGTCCTCGCCGACCGGCGAGATCAGCAGACCGAACACGCGCTGCTCCTCGAACGTCTCCAGGTAGGCTCGTTCGCGCTGCGCGTCGTCGTCGGACGTTCCGAGCAGCACCACCAGATTGTGTTGCGAGGCCTGCCGTTCCGCCGAGCGGGCCACGTCGGTGAAGAACGGGTTCCCCACGTCGAGGACCAGCAGCCCGACGCAGCGCGACTGGCCAGCCCGCAGCTGACGGGCGGCGTCGTTGCGAACGAAGCCCAGCTGTTCGATGGCGGCGTGCACGCGCGCCACGGTGGCCGGGGCCACTCGCTCCGGGGCGTTGAGCACGTTGGACACCGTGCCCACCGACACCGACGCCGCAGCGGCGACGTCTCGGATCCCGGCCGCCATCGTCGGCTACTCGGCCGTCAGCGCCCGGGGCGCCAGGCGCACCAGCTGCGTGACGTGCTGTGGAGTCAATTCCTCGAGACAGGTGACACCGAGCAGTCGCATCGTGCGCTCGACCTGCCCGGAGAGGATCTCGATGGCGCGGTCCACCCCGGCCTCACCGCCGGCCATCAACCCGTAGAGATAGGCCCGGCCGATCAGCGTGAAGCGTGCTCCCAGTGCGACCGCCGCCACCACGTCCGCTCCGGACATGATGCCGGTGTCGAGCAGGACCTCGACGTCCTTGCCGACGCCGGCAACCACCGCGGGGAGCAGATGGAACGGGATCGGTGCGCGATCCAACTGGCGCCCACCGTGATTGGAGAGCAGGACGCCGTCGACACCCAGCTCGGTCACCGCCCTCGCGTCGGCGACCGTCTGGACGCCCTTGACCACGAATTTGCCCGGCCACTGCGACCGGATCCAGGCCAGGTCCTCGAAGGTGACCGTGGGATCGAACATCGTGTCGAGCAGTTCGGCCACGGTTCCCGACCAGCGGTCCAGCGACGCGAAGGACAGCGGCTCGGTGGTCAGGAAGTCGATCCACCACTGCGGTCGTGGCAGCGCGTTGGCGACGGTCCGCAGCGTGAGGGCCGGCGGAATCGACATGCCGTTGCGCTTGTCGCGCAGCCGCGCACCCGCGACGGGCACGTCGACGGTCACTAGCAGCGTGTCGTATCCCGCCGCGACCGCACGCTCGACCAGCGCCATCGACCGGTCGCGGTCCTTCCACATGTAGAGCTGAAACCAGTTGCGCCCCAATGGGTTGGCAGCCTTGACGTCCTCGATGGCGGTGGTGCCCATCGTCGACAGTGAGAACGGGATGCCCGCCCGCGCCGCGGCCCTCGCCCCGGCGATCTCGCCCTCGGTGTGCATCATCCGAGTGAATCCCGTCGGCGCGATGCCGAACGGCATGCTCACCGGCGCGCCGAGTACGTCCCACCCGGTGCTCACCTTCGACACGTCGCGCAGGATCGCGGGGTGGAATTCGACGTCGGAGAACGCTTGCCGGGCACGCGCGATGGAGATCTCGCCCTCCGCCGAACCGTCGGTGTAGTCGAACGCCGCCCGCGGCGTGCGGCGCTTGGCGATGCGGCGCAGGTCCTCGATGGTCAACGCCCTGTCCAGCCGGCGCTTGGTGGCGTTCAGCTCCGGCTTCTTGAACTGCATCAGCGGCGCCAGGTCATGCCTGTTCGGCAATCTTCTCTTCATCGTCTGACCCTTTCGGTCGGAGCTCGTTGGGGCTCGAAACGCATCCCGGCCAGCGCCGAGGCCATGGTGCCACGGAGATCCTCGAGGTCGCCGTGCAACAGGCCGTGCGCGCGCGCCTGGATCAGAACGTTGCCGATCGCGGTGGCCTCGACCGGGCCCGCGACCACCGGCCTGCCGACCCGATCTGCCACCAGCTGACACAGCAACCGGTTCCTGGCCCCGCCGCCGACCAGGTGCACGGTCCGAACGGGCACTCCGGACAGTTCGGCGGCCTGCTCGACGCCCCTGGCGAAGCCGGCGGCCAAGGCCTCCACGATGGCGCGGGTCATCTCCGGCCGGCCGGCGGGCGGCGGCAACCCGCGTTCGGCGTACCACGCGGTGATGCGGCCCGGCATGTCCCCAGGCTCGACGAAGCGCGGGTCGTCACCGTCGAACACCTCGACCGGCGGTGGGCAATCCGCCGCCTGCGCCAGTAGCGACGGCAAGTCGACCGGGGCCCCGTCGCGCTCCCAGTGCCGCACCGACTCACTGAGCAACCAGAGCCCCATCACGTTGCGCAGGAACCGGATTCGGCCGTCGACCCCGACCTCGTTGGTGAAGTTGGCGGTCCGGGCCTCGGAGCTGACCACTGGCTCGGGAAGTTCGACGCCAACCAGGGCCCAGGTGCCGCAGGACACGTACGCGGCGGTGTCGGATTGCATCGGGATCGCAACCACCGCCGAAGCGGTGTCGTGCGAGGCGACCGTGGTGACCGGTACCCCGCGGCGCAGGCCGAGTCGGTCGGCCAGATCGTCCAGCACCGGCCCGAGGCGCGATCCAGGTTCGGTCAGCGCCGGGAACAGATCTCGCGGCAGGCCGAGCATCGACTCGAGGAAGGCATCCCAGCGCCCGTCTAGGCCGAGTAGCCCGGTCGTCGAGGCATTGGTGCGTTCGGTCGACATCTCACCGGTGAGCCAGTAGCCGATCAGATCCGGCACCAGGAGCGCGGCATCGGCGAGCCCGAGCAGACCCTCGGCATCGTCGGCAGCCAACTGGAACATCGTGTTGAACGGCAGGAACTGCAGCCCGTTGCGGGCGAAGACGTCCTCCTGCGACAGCTTCCGGTGCACGATGTCGGCACCACGACCGCAGCGTGCGTCGCGGTAGTTGTACGGCAGCCCAAGCAGTTTCCCGGCCCGCAGCAGTCCGTAATCCACGGCCCAGGAATCCACGCCGACGCTGGTCAGGTCCGGCGCCTGCCTACCGGCCTCCGCCAAACCCGTGCAGACCCCTGCGAAGAGCCCGGGCAGGTCCCAGTGCATCGCAGTGCGGCGGCCGTCCCACAGGTACACCGGGTCGTTGGCGAAGCGGTTGCACTGGCGCATCTCGAAGGACCCGGGGCCCACCTCGGCCAGCATCACCCGGCCGCTGCTGGCGCCGAGGTCGACGGCGACGTACCGACCCGTGCTCATCGGATCACGCTGCTCTTCGCGCGAGCGCTCATCGGATCACGCTGCTCTTCGCGCGAGCGCTCATCGGATCACGCTGCTCTTCGCGCGAGCGCTCATCGGAGGAACGCGGCCGCGACACCCGCGTCGACCGGCACGTGCAAGCCCGTCGTATGCGAGAAGTCCGCCGTGCACAACGCGAACGCGGCGTTCGCGATGTTCTCCGGCAGCACTTCGCGTTTCAGTAGGGTCCGCTGCGCGTAATAGGCGCCGAGCTCCTCCTCGGGCACCCCATACACGGCGGCCCGCTTGGCACCCCAGCCGCCGGCGAAGATCCCCGAGCCGCGGACCACGCCGTCGGGGTTGATGCCGTTGACCTTGATGCCGTGCTCACCCAGCTCGGCGGCCAGCAGCCGGACCTGGTGCGCCTGGTCGGCCTTGGTGGCCGAGTACGCGATGTTGTTGGGGCCGGCGAACACCGAGTTCTTCGACGAGATGTAGATGATGTCGCCGCCGAGCTTCTGGTCGATCAGCGCGCGGGCGGCGGCCTTGGACACCAGGAACGAACCGCGTGCCATCACGTCGTGCTGCAGGTCCCAGTCCTCGGCCGTGGTCTCCAGCAGCGACTTCGACAACGACAGCCCGGCATTGTTGACGACGATGTCGATGCCGCCGAACGCCAGCACGCAGGCGTCGACCGCGGCCTGCACGGCCGATTCGTCGGTGACGTCGGCCGCGATCCCGATCGCCACGTCGGAGTTGCCGATCTCCTTGGCTGCCGCAGCGGCCTTATCGGCGTCGAGGTCTGCGATCACGACGCACGCCCCCTCGGCGGCCAGCCGGGTGGCGATGGCCTTGCCGATGCCCGACGCCGCGCCGGTGACCAGCGCGATGCGCGTGGCCAGCGGCTTGGGCTTGGGCATCCGCGCGAGCTTGGCCTCCTCGAGCGCCCAGTACTCGATGCGGAACTTCTCCGCCTCGTCGATCGGGGCATAGGTGGAGATGGCCTCGGCACCGCGCATCACGTTGATGGCGTTGAGGTAGAACTCACCGGCCACCCGCGCGGTTTGCTTGTCCTTGCCGTAGCTGAACATTCCGACGCCGGGAATCAGCGCGATGGCCGGGTCGGCGCCGCGGATGGCGGGGCTGTCTGGCGAGGCGTGCCGGTCGTAGTACGCCTGGTAGTCGGCGCGGTAGGCCTCGTGCAGCGCGGTCAGCCGGTCGCGGCAGTCATCCACCGAAGCATCCGCGGGCAGGTCGAGCACCATCGGCTTGACCTTGGTGCGCAGGAAGTGGTCCGGGCAGCTGGTGCCGAGCGCCGCCAACCGCGGATGCTCGCTGCCAGCCAGGAACTCGAGCACGCGCGGGTCGTCGGTGAAATGACCGACCTGCGGCTTGTCGGTCGACACCAGTCCGCGCAGGAAGGGTGCCAGCTCGGCGGCCTTGGTGCGGCGTTGCTCATCGGGCAGCGTCCCATATCCGTCCAGCGGCATTCCGAACGGCTGCGGCCTGCCGTTGGCGTCGAGGTAGCGCTGCACCGTGTCGATGATCTCCAGCGACCGCGCCTCGGCCTCGGCCGAGGTGTCACCCCACGCGGTGATGCCGTGGCCGCCGAGAATGGTCCCAATGGCCTGCGGGTTGCGCCGTTTGATCTCGGCGATGTCCAGACCCAGCTGAAAACCTGGGCGCCGCCAGGGGATCCACACCACCCGGTCCCCGAAGATCTGCTTGGTCAATGCCTCTCCGTCGGCCGCGGTGGCCAGCGCGATGCCGGAGTCGGGGTGCAGATGGTCGACGTGCGCGGCGTCGACCAGGCCGTGCATGGCGGTGTCGATGGACGGGGCCGCCCCACCCCTGCCGTGCAGGCAATAGTCGAAGGCGCCGACCATCTCGTCCTCGCGCTCGACGCCGGGATACACGTCGACGAGCGCCCGCATCCGGTCCAGCCGAAGCACGGCGAGCCCGTTCTCGGTGAGGGTGCCGAGGTCTCCCCCGGATCCCTTGACCCACAACAGCTCCACCGGTTTGCCGGTGACGGGGTCGACGTCGGTGCCCTTGGCCGAGGTGTTGCCACCGGCGTAGTTGGTGTTCTTCGGATCGGCGCCAAGACGGTTGGACCTGGCGATGAGGTCGTCGATGGTCGGATTGCTCATGATCGTCATGCTCCCCACGAGGATTGGGTGCCGCCGACGCGTTCGGCGTCGATGGCGCTCTGATAACCGGATTCGGCGAAGGCCCGCATCGGGTTGGCCGGCAACCCACGCTCGGTGCGCCACCGCGCCATCGCTGGCCGCACGTCGGTGTAGAAGGCGTCCATCAAGATCTCGTTGGCACCCAACACGTCTCCGTCGACCTGCGCCGTCGCCAGCGCATCGGTGTCGACCAGCAGGGCGCGGGCGGTCATCTCGGCGACGTTGAGTACCGAGCGGATCTGGCCGGGGATCTTGGCCTCCACGTTGTGGCACTGGTCGAGCATCAGCGCGAGATCGGAACCCTCGTCGAGGCCGCCACCCCGGATCACCTCGAACATGATGCGGAACAACTGGAACGGATCGGCCGCGCCGACGATGAGGTCGTCGTCGGCGTAGAAGCGTGAGTTGAAGTCGAACGAACCCAGCTTCTGCAGCCGCAGCAGTTGCGCGACGATGAACTCGATGTTGGTGCCCGGGGCGTGGTGACCGGTGTCCAGGCACACCTTCGCCCGCTCGCCCAACGCGCTGACCTGTGCGAAGGAGGTGCCCCAGTCCGGGACGTCGGTCATGTACATCGCGGGCTCGAAGAACTTGTACTCCAACACCATTCGCTGGCCTTCACCGATGTGCTGGTAGATTGCCGCCAGCGAATCGGCCAACCGATCCTGCCGACCGCGGATGTCACCCTGACCGGGGTAGTTGGTACCGTCGGCCAGCCAGATCTTGAGGTCCCGCGACCCCGTCTGGTTCATGATCTCGATGCAGGCCAGGTGATGGTCGATCGCCTTCTGCCGCACCATCTCGTCGACGTGCGTCAGGCTGCCGAACTTGTAGTCGTCGTCCTGGAAGGTGTTGGAGTTGATGGTGCCCAGCGCAACGCCGTGTTCGGCGGCGAACTCACCGAGCGCGGTGTAGTCGTCGACCCGATCCCACGGGATGTGCAAAGCCACGGTCGGAGCCATGCCGGTGAAGCGGTGCACCGTCGCCGCGTCGGCGATCTTCTCCTCGATGGTGCGCGGCGTGCCTGGAGTGCCGAAGACCTTGAACCGGGTGCCCGAGTTTCCGAACGCCCAGGACGGCAATTCGATGGACAGGTTGTCGAGTAGCTCGTGCATCATGCCGCCACCTCGTTGTTGGTCGAGCTCTCCATCTTGCCGTAACGCTCGATCTCGATCTGCTGCAATGTCTTTCCCCGGGTCTCGGGAGCCCACACCGCCCCGATGATCAGCGCCACGGTCAGCAGGCCGATGAGCAGCAGGCCGACCGCGGTCAGGCCGGTGACCGCGAGCAACGTCGGGAAGAAGTAGCTCAGCAGACCGGTGAAGCTTCGCACCACGCAGAACATCACGCCCTGGGCACTGGCGCGGTATGGCGTGGCGAACAGCTCGCTGGCCCACAGGCTGTAGAACGCCTGCGCACCGATGCCTGCCGAGACGCCCCACAGCACGGCGAAGGCGAGCATCGTCGGCACGCCTCCGTCGGTGAAGGCCACCAGCACGATCCAGCCAACGATGCCGAGGGCGGCGCCGATCACGTAGAGCAGGCGCTGCGACATCCGGTCGCCGTAGCGCATGAAGCCGAAGTAGGTCGCGGCCACGGTGCACCCCCACACCAGGACCTGCAGCAGGTTCTGGGCGACCGGGCTGTGCAGGCCTGCGGTGTCGTAGACCCGGGGCATGAAGATGCCGGCCTGGCCCGCGACGGTGTTCCAGAACAGGTAGATGCCGCCGAGGAACAGCAGCGCCGAGACGTTGACGCGGCGGGAGAACAGCCCGCGAAGCCCGCCCAGGCCGACGGCTGACGCGACTCCACTCGGTTCGTGCCGGCCCTCCTGCGTCCAGATGGTCGACTCGGCCAGCCCCTGGCGCACCCACCACACGACCGCGGCGACGACGAACAGGTGCAGGAAGACCAGGCGTGACCCGAGCAGCCCCAGCGGAGCCAACCCCGCCGCCAGGGCGAAACCGATGAGCGGGCCCACCGACCACGCCAGCTGGGCGGTGCCGACGTGCTTGGCGCGACCGTCGGACGGAGCCTGCTCGGCGATGTAGGTCCAGGAGGCGGGAACACCGGCGCCGACGGCGATTCCGGTGATCACGAACGCCGCCAGCAGCATCGTGTAGTTCACGGCGAAGGCAGCCAGCAGCACGCCTGCCATGTACACCAGCAGGTCGTAGGTGTAGATCGCCTTGCGCCCGAAGCGGTCGCACAGCGGGCCGCCGAGGATGGCGCCGATGGCGGCACCAAAGGCGTTGGCGCTCAACGCTGCCAGCAGACCGACGGCGAAGTTGCTGATTCCGAACTCCGACTGCCAGAAGGCCAGGCTGGTGGCGATCGCGATGATCGATCCCGCCTCGATGTAGTTGGACATGGCGACCGCGATGGTCGCCCGCCAACCGGTCGTGGCGCGTGCTCCGATTCTCATGGACGTCCTTCGGGTCTAGTCGAGGTGGAAGTACTCGGTGAGCGGTGTCATCGCCTCGTCGGGCGCGGTGCCGTCGAGGGTCTGGAAGTAGCCGGCCATGCCTGCCTGCCAGCGGGCATTCACCTCGGTGGCGGCCATCGCGGCCCGAGCGGCCTCGAAGTCGTCGGTCTCGAGGTAGCCGACCACCAGGCCGTCGTCGGCACGGACGAATAGCGAGTAGTTCCGCCAGCCCGCGGCGCTGAGGGCCGCGAGCATCTCGGGCCAGACGTGCAGGTGGGCCTCGACGTACTCCTCGACACGCTCGGGCTTGAGCGGGAGCACGAAGCACACCCGCTGGATCGCACCGTCGGCCATCCGGGTCTCCTGACGATTGAAACGTTTCAATGCGTGACGTGGCTCACCCTAACCAGACGTCGTGGCGGAAGTCAACGCCCCCCTGCGGCGATTTCGGCGTTAGACGAGGTGGGCGGTGCCCTCGTCGTCGACGCGCACCTTGGCCCCGGCGATGTCCTCGCGAATGCTGGCCTGCGCCTCGTCGGCATCGGTGATCACCGCGAGCGCCCGGCTGTCGGCAGGAGTGCGCACCGCAAGGAACACCTTTTCCGGCACGCCATCGCGGCTGACCGGCGTGGTCCACGACTCGACGGTCCCGACACCCGCCCAGACGTCCTCGGCAACCCGGGTCGGTTCGGCATCGACAGCGAATTGAACGTCTTCCCAACGAAATTCACCGATGGGAGGTTCGGTGCCGTAGACCCCGAAGCTGTGCTTGGTCAGGTAGCCGCCGTTGGCCGTGACGAATCCGCGCGCACCAGGGGACGCCACCAACCGCTCGGCCATGGTCGCGATCGAATGGCTGACGTAGTTGTTCCACGGCCCACCGGCGAAGGTCAGGCCGCCCGTCACCGTCAGCGGACGGTCCAGCGACAGCCCGAGCTCACGCGCGGCGACCTGAACCGCCGAAGGGAAGCAGGAGTAGACGTCGACGAAGTCCATGTCGTCGACCCCGGCGCCGGCCAGCTCGAGCGCTCGATTGCCGGCGATCCTGATGGCCGGCGAGCGGTCCAGCTCGGCGCGCTCGGCGATCAGATAGGTGTCGTGGGCGTCGGTGCCCGCGTAGGGGAAGACCCAGCGTTCGGTCGGAATACCAAGGGCGGTAGCCTTTTCCGCGGACATCAGGATCAGCGCGGCGCCCTGGTCGACCATGTTGTTGGAGTTCATCAGCTTGGTGTACGGCCAGCTCATCATGCGGTTGGTTGGGCTGGGCGTGGCGATCTCCTCGGCGCTGACCGGCGTGCGGTTCCACGCGTGCGGATTGCCCTGCGCGACGGCGCTGAAGCCGGCCCACAGCTCCCCGATCAGCCGCTGATGCTCCTGCGGCGTCCGCCCCGCGCTGATGCGCAGGGCCTGCTCGAACAGGGGATACACATAGGACGGGCGGTCCAGGTGGATCCGCAGTTCCACCGGGCCGGCCAGCTGAAACTCGTCCTCGGCGCCCCGTGGGACGGGCACGGTGTCGTCCTGCTTGGTGTAGTCGAGCTTGCCTCCCGCGGCCCGCACCTTGGTGCGGGTGCGCCAGGTCTCGGCACCGGCGATCAGAACGGAGTCGACGCTGCCCCGCTGGATGTCGAGACAGGCCTGGTTCACCAGCGCCTGCGGGACGTTTCCCCCGATGCTGGTATACCTGCCCTCCGCGCTTGGAGCGTTGATCCGTTGCGCCAGAAGGACACCCGGGTTGCGGTAGCGCCACGACAGCAGATTCACGATGCGCACCGACTCGACCGCCTCGAGGACGCGCGCATCGGCGGCCGACCTGGCCGCCCGCTCCATCAGGTCGACGGGCTCGACGGCGGGATCGCCGTCACGATGATCGACCTGTCCGTAGCCGACGAGCACCGGGGTTCTGGGGGCGATGGGCAAGGGCCTGCCTTTCTCGATGTGTCGCGCACGCGAGCGTGCGTGCGCTGTGGATGTTGGCGGCGTGTCGGCGCACGCTGGGAGTCAGTGGGAGGTGGGGTCGGGGCTCCAGCCGAAGAGCACGCGGTCGGCAAGCAGTCGGTCGATCTCGTCCGCGCCCAGTCCCAGCACGCCGCCGACGACCTGCCGGGTGTGCTCCCCCGGCATGGGTGCAGGTCGCAGCGGAGCGTCGGGGATGTGGCGGAACGGCGCCGGGTGGGACTCGGCGGTCAGGGGTTCGTCGAAGAGCGGGTGCACCATCTCGGTGAACAGGTGCCTGGCTTCGAGCTGTGGGTCTGCGAGTACGTCCACGGCGCGGTACATCGGACCGGCCGGCACCCCGACACCCTGCATCGCGGCGACGGCGTCGGCCTTGTCCCTCGTCGCGGTCCAGGCCCGCACCGTGGCGACGAATTCCTCGCGACTAGTTGGCAACTCGCTCACGCCGAGCACCTTGGCCAATGCGGCGCGGTCCCCGTCGCCGCGTACCGAGATCGCGCACCACTCGTCGTCACCGGCACAGGGGCAGACGACGTGGACCGCGTCGTCGGATTCGACGGCGATCCCCGCGGCCTTGGCGGCGTCGGCGACGTAGGAGACTGCCAGCTGGTTGACGGCCGCCTCCGCTTGTGAGACGTGAACGTGTGCACCGGATTTCCGGACGTCGCGGTCGACCAGCGCCGCCAGTGCAGCGATCGCGGTGATCCTGGCGACGACGTGGTCGGGAAAGATCGTGGTTGCGTCATGGAACCCGTCGTCGTCATCCGTGGTCCAGAGTCGACTGACGCCGGTGGCGGCGCGCACCAGCGGCCCGTACCCCATGCGCGCGCTCCACGGACCGGCGGCACCGAAGGCACTGCTCTCGGCCAGCACGATGCGGGGATTGACGTGGCGTAGCTCGTCGTAGGAGAACCCAAGGGCATCAAGCGTTCCCGGTTTGAAGTTGGCCAGCACGAGGTCCGACTGTGCGACCAGCTGGCGGAACAGCTCCGCGCCCTCCCGATGGCGCAGATCCAGGCCGAGGCTGACCTCGTTGCGATGGGTCAGTGCCCAGGACCTGCTCATCGGCTGCCCGGGGCGGGTCTGGCGCAACCCGTCGGGGTAGGTCGCGCTCTCGACCTTGATCACCTCGGCACCGTGGTCGGCGAACAACCGGCCGAGTTCACCACCGGCGACGATGACGCCGAGGTCCAGGACCCGCAGGCCTTCGAAGGGAAGCTCACCGCTCACCGCGGCTCCCACCGGGCGGGGCGCGGCGAGCCAGCGGCCCTCGTCGGCACCCGGGGCGGGGCAGTTCTGCGAGAAACCCGCACGGCGCCCGTCGACGACGAATGGTCCGGCGGGCACCGACAGCGACACCTCGGGGGCGAGCTCGACCTCGGTCAGCGCTGCGACGGCGCGAAAGTGCTCGGAGGCCAACGCTTCTGCGGGCGAGAGCACCGCCGCGATCGGCACCCCCCGGCGTTGCCCCTCGGCGACGAGCGCATCCATCGTCTGCGGCGCGAAGAGCTCGGCGATGGCGGCGTTGAGCTCCTTCGACGCGACGTACCGCGCGGCGATCGTCTCGAACTTGGGGTCGGCGAACTCCTCGGGCTCACCGAGCCAGGCTCGCATGCCGTGCCACTGGCGCGGCGAGAGCAGACAGATCCTGACGAATCCGTCGCGGCACGGCAAGGTGGGATAGATCTGTTGATTGCGTGGACGGCCCCGCCACGATTTGGCCGACGGCTTCTGCCCAACGGCCGCTTGCCCCTCAGAACCGAAGGGCGGATCAAGACTCTGGACGACGGCCTCGAACCGGGCGAAGTCGATGTAATCGCCGTGCCCGCAACGCAATCGGTGATAGTAGGCGACCAGCGCCACCCAGACGGCCTGCACGGCAGCGGTTGCCGAGGCGAGCCCCTGCGGGGGTAGCACCGGCGTTCCTTGGGTCGGTCCCGACCGGGACAGCGCCGTCGACATGGCGTAGAAGACGGCGTCGGTGGCCTGCCAGTCGGCGTGCGGGCCGTTGGTCCCGAAGTCGGTGATCTGAACGGCGACGAGGTGTGCGAAGCGCTCGGCGAGCTCGGCGGCCGAGGTACCGAAGGCGGCTACGCCCCAGGGCGGTCCGTCGATGAGGATGTCCGCGTCGCCGGCGAGCTCGACGAACCGGACGCGATCCCCCGCGTCGGCGGGGTCGAGCACCGCGCAGCGCTTGTTGGCGTTGTCCATGGCGAAGGCGATGGACACCCCGGCGACGGCGGGCGCGGCGGTGCGATGAACGGCGCCGCCCGGCGGTTCCACCTTGAGGACGTCGGCACCGAGATCGGCGAGGAGTCGCCCCACGCCATCGGACCCGGGACCACCCGCGTCCAGCACCCGGACCGACGCCAAGAGCTGACACCCGTCAAGCATGCCGACCAGTATCGTTCAGCCCCTCGCACCATCGCGGAGCGGGTCCTGGCTACTCGTTGTCACCGCCGGTGGACGCGGTCGCGGCGACGTCCGTGCCCGTCGCCAACCCACGCGCGGCCGGCCACACCCAGTCACGCACCTCGGGAAGGTCGTCACCGTGCAGCCGGGTGTACTCCCTGGCGCGCAGCCGGGCGTCGACCATCTCCTGGCGGAACGTCGCATACCTGGTCTGAAGCGACGGCACCCGGTCGATGACGTCGATGACCAGATGGAACCGGTCCAGGTCGTTGAGCATCACCATGTCGAACGGCGTCGTGGTGGTGCCCTCCTCCTTGTAACCCCTGACGTGGAAGTTGGGGCTGCCGACGCGGCGGTAGATCAGCCGGTGAATGAGCCACGGGTACCCGTGATAGGCGAAGATCACCGGCTTGTCGCGGGTGAACACCATGTCGAAGGCCTGATCGGACAACCCGTGCGGGTGCTCCTTCTCGTCCTGCAACCGCATCAGATCGACGACGTTGACGAATCGGATCCTCAGCTCGGGGACGTGCCTGCGCAGCAGATCGACGGCGGCCAGCCCCTCAAGCGTCGGGACGTCGCCAGCCGTGGCCACCACCACGTCCGGTTCCTCGCCGAGCTCTTCGGTGCCCGCCCACTCCCAGATGCCGAGGCCCCTGGTGCAATGGGCGACGGCGTCCTCCATCGTGAGGTAGTTCGGCGCGGGCTGTTTGCCGGCGACCACCACGTTGACGTATTGGCGCGACCGCAGGCAGTGATCGTAGGTGGACAGCAGCGTGTTGGCGTCCGGCGGCAGGTAGACCCGGACGACCTCGGCCCGCTTGTTGATCACGTGGTCGATGAACCCTGGGTCCTGGTGGCTGAACCCGTTGTGGTCCTGACGCCAGACATGGCTGGACAGTAGGTAGTTCAAGCTGGCGATGGGGCGGCGCCATGGGATGTGGTTGGTGACCTTCAGCCATTTGGCGTGCTGGTTGAACATCGAGTCGATGATGTGGATGAACGCCTCGTAGCAGTTGAACAGCCCGTGCCGGCCGGTCAGCAGGTACCCCTCCAGCCAGCCCTGACACTGGTGTTCGGACAGCATCTCGACGACCCGGCCGGCCCGCGCGAGATGTTCGTCGACCTCCGGGCCGAAGAACTCGGCGTTCCACTGCTTGTCGGTGGCCTCGAACACGCCCTGCAACCGGTTCGACGCGGTCTCGTCGGGCCCGAAGATGCGGAAGTTGTCGGGGTTGAGCCGCACGACGTCGGTCAGCCAGCTCCCGAGCACCCTGGTGGCCTCGGCGATCGTCGCTCCCGGCGCGGGCACCTCGACGGCGTAGTCGCGAAAGTCGGGCAGGCGCAGGTCCTTCAGCAGCAGGCCACCGTTGGCGTGCGGATTGTCGCTCATCCGCAGCTCGCCCTCGGGTGCCAGGGCCGCGAGATCCGCACGCAGCGTGCCGTTCTCGTCGAACAGCTCTTCGGCGCGATAGGACGCCAGCCAGTCGGCGAGCACCTGCAGGTGCTCGGGGGTGTCGCGGGCGTTGGCCAGCGGCACCTGATGGGCGCGCCACGATCCAGTGGTCTTCTTGCCGTCGATGTAGGCCGGACCGGTCCAGCCCTTGGGGGTGCGGAAGACGATCATCGGCCAGGACGGGCGGGTCTCGTCACCGGCCAGCGCCCTCGCCTTGATCTCGGCGATCGCGTCGAGCACCTCGTCGAGCAGCCCCGCGAATCTCCGGTGCACCTCGGCGTGGTCCTCGTTCTCGTCCGACACCTCGAAGAAGTACGGCTGGTGTCCGTAGCCGATCATCAGGCTGCGTAACTCGTCTTCCGGAATGCGGGCCAGCACGGTCGGATTGGCGATCTTGTACCCGTTGAGGTGCAGGATCGGCAGCACGACGCCGTCCTTGGCCGGGTTGGTGAACTTGTTGGAGTGCCAGCTGGTCGCCAGCGCCCCCGTCTCGGCCTCGCCATCGCCGACGACGGCAGCGACCAGTAGGTCGGGATTGTCGAAGGCCGCCCCGTACGCGTGCGAGAGGGCGTAGCCGAGCTCACCGCCCTCGTGGATCGACCCCGGCGTCTCGGGGGCGACGTGCGACGGAATGCCACCCGGGAACGAGAACTGCCGAAACAGTCGCCGCATGCCCTCGATGTCGCTGGTGATGTCGGAGTAGACCTCCGAGTAGGTGCCGTCCAGATAGGCGTTGGCGACCAGACCCGGTCCGCCGTGACCGGGTCCGGTCACGTAGATGGTCGGCTGCCGGCGGGCCTTGATCGCCCTGTTGAGATGGGCGTATAGGAAGTTGAGCCCCGGCGTGGTGCCCCAGTGGCCGAGCAGTCGCGGCTTGACGTCGTCGCGGGTGAGCGGGGTACGCAGCAGCGGGTTGGCGAGCAGGTAGATCTGCCCGACCGACAGGTAGTTCGCCGCGCGCCACCAGCCGTCCAGCTGGGCGACGCCATCGTCGTCGAGGGGGACGGACGGCGGGGAACTCCACGCCTTGGTCGAGGCAGTCATCGTCGAACAGGCTCCTAGGCGTCGCAGTCGGGGGCTCACTCCCATCCAACTCCCGTCCGCGCCCCGGCGCTCGCACCCACGGAAGTTTCACCGGGGCGACACACACCTGTCACCGGGGTGCGCCACCAGATCCCACAGTTGAGCTGCGTCGATGCCAACCCGGCGTACGCTGGCGTGGTCATGACCGACCTCGCCGCCGCCGACGCGCCGCCCCACCCGCTGATCGGTCAGCTCTCCGCCCTGCATCACTTCCGCACCTACGTCGACATCGCCGTCGTGGTCGTGGTGCTGGCGGCCACGAACCTCATCGCCCATCTGACCACCCCGTGGGCCAACGTCGTCGTGGTACCTGCCGCCGCAATCGGCCTGGTCCTGCTGGTGCGCTCGCGCGGTCTTGGCTGGAGCGAGCTGGGGCTCGGCCGCGATCACTGGCGTTCGGGCACTCTGTACGCGCTCGGCGCCGTCGGACTGGTCGGGACGGTGATCGCGATCGGCGCCCTGCTGCCGTGGACGCGACCGATGTTCCTGAACGATCACTACGCCACCATGTCCGGCGCCTTGGTCGCATCGATGATCATCATTCCGCTGCAGACGGTGATCCCCGAGGAACTCGCCTTCCGCGGGGTATTGCACGGCGCGCTGGACCGGGCGTGGGGCTTCCGCGGGGTGGCCGCAGCCGGCTCAGTGCTGTTCGGTATGTGGCACATCGTCACCTCCATGGGCCTGACCAGCAGCAACGTCGGGTTCACCGATCTGTTCGGGACCGGCGTCGTCGGCATGGTCGCCGGGGTGGTGATGGCGGTGATCGCCACGGGCGCGGCCGGTTTCGTATTCACGTGGCTGCGCCGTCGCAGTGGCAGTCTGATCGCGCCGATCGCCCTGCACTGGTCGCTGAACGGCCTCGGGGCCCTAGCTGCCGCGCTGGTCTGGCACCTGTCCACCTAGCGCAGGGGCGGGTCACCGGTGCTGGCGGCGTCTGGCCCGAAAGTCGCGGTTCTTCAGCTTGTTGCCACACGTCGCCATGTCGCACCAGGTCCCGCCGTGATTGCGCGACCGGTCGTAGAACGCCCAGCGACAGTCGTCGTTCGCGCAGGCCTTCAGGTGTGTCCAGCTGCCGTCGACCTGGGCGTCCTTGACGATCAGCAACAGCTCGAGCAGCCGCGCGCGAATGGCGTCGCCGTCGCACACCAGCGACACCCGGCAGTTCTCGTCGACTACGGGCCGGACCGCTGCGGATTCGGCGATCACCCGTAGCGGCGCGATCGCGGCCGGCTCCGGTGTGGGTCCGCCGGAGTTCTGGATCACCAACGCGCGCAGCGCCTCGCGCACCCCGGCGAGCAGGTTCAGATCGTCGTGGTCCGGTGTCGCGGTCGGCGCCAGCAGACCGTTGCGGACCAGCCACGGGCGGGCATCGGCGGGGTCGGCCAGCCGGTCCCGGCCGGACTCCATGTCGAGGGTGTTGACGAAGGCCTGGACCCGGCGCAGCGGCTCCGGGGCCGGCTTGGCCTCGTCGTCCCCGGCCCAGTGCTCTTGCGTCACCAGGACAGGGTAACTCCCATGACTACTGAAAGTTCTTGACTGGTCATCCGTGACCGGTATAGCGTCTAGACAGGTCATGAATGGGAGATCAGGCGATGACATCGAGCGATGGTGCGACCAGCTACCTCACCGGTCCGCTGCACCCGGACACCGATCAGCAGAACGGCGCCCGGGTGACCGTGCCCTTCATCCGACGCCTACAGGCCCGCGTCTTGGCCTCGCGCTACGACGAACAGCTCGAACGAGGCGTCCCCGTCGCCGCCGGTTCACCGCTGGCCGCACACCGCGCGCGCCTGCTCTCCCGCCGCGAACGGCAGGACATGGCGGCGAGCGTCACCCTGTTGTTGAGCGATGCCGGTCGCCTGCCTCACGTTCGTGGCACCGCGTCGCGGATGCCCATCCGCATCGACGCCGTCGAGGAATCGGCCGACGTCGTGCGGGACGTACTGGCGCGACTGCTGGGACCGCTGCCGGTGCGGGCGCGCGGCATGGCACGGCTGCGGCTGCTGTTGGGCGACGGCCGCGGCCCGCTCTACCGAAGCGGTTCCTTCGCCGCCGCGATGCGCGGCGTCCTCGCGGCCATGTAGGCCGCGGGCGCTACCCCCGCTTCGAGCCGCCGCGAACCAAACCCACGATCCACAGCAGGATCACTGCTCCGATCAACGCCGTGAAGAACGTGAACCACTTGCGGCCCGCAATGACGTTGACACCGAGTTTCTCCAAGAGGAACCCCCCTAGGAATCCGCCAATCACGCCAATGACGACGTTCAGGATGATGCCCGAACCGCCGCCCTTGACGATCTTGCCCGCAAGCCAGCCGGCGATTCCGCCGATGACGATGTAGGCGATCCAACCGACCGCAGTCGGCGGCGCGAAGGCCAAATCGGTTGCCAAAATCGCGTTCATGTCGAACTCCTGCCTCCGACCCATCCAGCACCGTTTACTGGAACCGCTCAATCATTACCCGCGCCGGGTAACGATTGAGCACGCGAAAGATGCACGGTAGATCGACGATCGGCGCGATTCAGCGGATCAGGAGGGCGGCAGCATCTCCGGCGGCGCGTTGGTCACCGGCACCGGAACGCCCACGGCGGGCCGGGCAGGTGGCGCGTTCGGATCCGGCGCAGGCGCGTTGGGGTTCGGCGGCGCGGCCGGGTCCGGCGGTGGTGGCGGCGGGGGCGGCGTGAACGGCCGAATCGACTGCGCCAGCGTGGTCGCGGCCGCCTTGTCGATGGGATGGTTGGCCGTCCCCAGCCACACCACGAACCAGCGCTGCGGGGTTCGCTGACCGCGCGGAGTGCCGGGGTCCGGGGCCTGGCCGACGACGCCCGCCCAGATCTGACCGTCGGGTTTGGCGGCGTCGGTGAACTTGACGTCGTAGGCGGAGAACGCACCGGGCATGCCCGCGGCATCCAGCGGACCGGCCTGCTGGTTGATGCGCGTGCCAGCGAACGGCATGAAGAACTCACCCATGTCCGAGGCGAGTCGGGTAGCCGCCTTGGCGTTGTCGGTCTCGGCGCCCGCGAACAGCTTCAGGTCCAGGCGGCCGAGCAGCACGCTGGTATCGGACGGCGCCTCGGCTCCGGCTTCGGGAACCTTCGTCAGCAACGCCTGCCCATAGGACAGCTGGGTGTTGTCGGAGACCTTCCATCCCGCGGGGACGACGAAGCTCAGGCCACCCGCGGCGTTGTCGACGCGACCGGGCTCCGGTGCGGGGGGCGGCGGCGCGTTGGGATCTGGCGCTGGCGCGTTCGGGTCGGCCGGCGGCGCGGGCGCCGGTGCCGGCGCGTTCGGATCCGCGGGAGCAGGTGCCGGCGCGGGAGCGGGTGCGGGAGCAGGCGCAGGAGCTGGTGCGGGAGCTGGATCGGCATGGGCGACCGGGCCGCTGACGGCCAGCGACACGGCAGTCATGCCTGCCACGGCGGCCGTGGCCAGCGACTTCGGAAGGCTCCTGCGTCGACGAGGGTGCTGCATGGGGAAGAAACTACCGTGTTACGGCCGTGACGCAAGTGTGAGTTGCTCTTAAAGTGCTTTTCCGGCGAGTTGCTGGGTTAGATGATCGCCCAAATCACAAGCTTTTGACATGTTGCTGGCATGACGAGGCGCCCACGCGACGCGCGGGCGGTGCTGCTTGTTGATCGTGCCGTCCCCGATTGCCGTTACCGCACCGGGTGGATCGCCACTTCCTGCGCCTTGACCACGAAGTACACCCGCTCCCCCGGACCAAGCCTGAGATCGGCCGCGGCCTGCGCCGTCACGTCGGCCGACAATCCCGGCGCACCGTCGGGCTGCTCGTCGGCCCTGACCCTGATGGCGGGGCCCCGCGTGTCGAGCTCGGCGAGCACCAGCTCGACCGCGTTGCGCGGACTGCCGTTCGGCTTGTCCCGGTAGACCGACACCGCCGACGGATGAAACGTGGCGACGACGTGATCGTCGGGACGGACGCCGTCGTCGAACACGCCGTGCCACACCTGCTGACCGCCGGTCACCAGCGTCGCGTCGGCCCCGGCCCGGCCGGCCACCAGGTTCACCCCGGCGAATCGTGCGCCGAAGCCACTTCGAGGCGCGGCCAGCACCGCGGCCGTCGGCCCGGACTCCACCACCCGTCCCGCCTCCAGGACGACGACCCGGTCGGCCAGCGTCACGACGTCGAGCAGGTCGTGGGTGACCAGCACCGCCGAGCGGCCATCGCGCCCCAGCACCTGCCGCAGAACCTTGCGCATCGCGGTGGCGGCGCCCACGTCGAGGCCGGTCAGCGGCTCGTCCAGCAGCAGCACTTCGGGATTGGCCGCGAGCGCGCGCGCCAGGGCGACTCGCTGGGCTTGGCCGCCCGACAGGTGGCGCGGCCTGCGGTCGGCCAGCTCGGCGGCGTCGACCTCACTCAGCCAGTGCTCGGCCAGTGCCCGGGACCCCTTGCGCGCCAGCCGGGTTCCACGGCGCGCCCCAAAGCTCACGTTGGCGGCCACCGACAGGTGCGGAAACAGCAGCGCGTCCTGCATCAGCAGCCCAACCCGCCGGTCGTGCACGGGGACCTGCCGGCCCGCGGTCGCGTCGGTGAGCATCCGGTCTCCCACCCGGACCGTTCCCGCGTCGGGCCGGACCAGACCCGCGATGACGCTCAGCACGGTGGACTTGCCAGCCCCATTGGGGCCGAGGATCGCCAACACCTCACCGGGCGCCACCTCGACGTGAACGTCCAGTCCACGCTCGCGCACCACGGCCCGGAGTTCGACGCCGCTCACGGCTCGCTACCAACCACTGACACCACCGGCCCGAATTCGTCGGCTGCCCAGTCCCACCACCACGACCGCGGCGACCGCGACCAGTAGGACCGACAACGCGACCGCGGCATTCGCGTCGACCTCGCGCTGCAGGTAGATCTCCAGCGGCAGGGTGCGCGTGACCCCCTCTCGCGAGCCGGCGAACGTGAGCGTCGCCCCGAATTCGCCGAGCGAGCGTGCGAAGGCCAGCACCGCGCCGGAGGCCAAGCCTGGCGCCAGCAGCGGCAACGTCACCCGCCACCACACGGTCGTCGGCCGAGCGCCGAGGGTGGCAGCCACCACCTCGTAGTCCGCTCCGGCGGTGCGCGCCGCCCCCTCGAGGGCGATCACCAGGAACGGCAGCGACACGAAGGTCTGCGCCAGCACCACCGCGGTCGTGCTGAACGCGATCTGAATGCCAGCGGCGTCGAGGTATCTGCCCAGCAGCCCAAGCCTGCCAAAGGCGTACAACAGGGCGATGCCGCCCACGACCGGTGGCAGCACGAGCGGGAGCAGGATCAACGGCCGGGCCCAGCGCACCATCCGCGCGCCGCTGCGCGCCAGCACCAGCGCCATCGGCACGCCGAGTGCGACGCACAGCACCGTGCTCGCGGCGGCGGTCCGGAAGCTCAGTGCGAGCGCCGTCAGCGAGGAGCGGCTGGTGATCAGGGCCCAGAAGTTCGACCAGTCGACCTTGACGGCCACCGCGACCAGGGGAAGGACCACGAAGATCGCGCCGATGGCGGCGGGGACGAAGATCCAGCGCGGCAGGCCGCCCGACCGGTTCAAGGCTTCGCGAAGCCTGCCTGCGACAGCGTCTTCTGGCCTGCCTCACTGGTCACCAGGTCGATGAAGTCCTTCGCCTCCCCCGCATTGGTCGCGGTCTTGAGCGCGGCGATCGGATAGGTGTTGACCGCCGTCGCGGACTCCGGGAAGTCCACCTTGGTCACCTCATTGCCGGCTCCGATGGCGTCGGTGACGTAGACCAGGCCTGCGTCGGCCTGCCCCGTGATGATCTTGGTCAACACGTCGGTCACCTGCGACTCCTCGCTGACCGGGTCGAGCGTGACCTTGGTGGCCTGCTCGACCGCCTTGGTCGCCGAACCGCACGGCACCTGCGGCGCGCAGACCACGACGGCAAGGCCCGGCCTGGCCAGATCGGCGAAGCTCGCCACGCCCTTCGGGTTGCCCGGCGCGGTGACGATGACGAGCGTGTTCGACGCGAAGTTCACCGGGGCGCCCGACAGCAGACCGGCCTGGCTCGCCTTGTCCATGTTCTTGGTGTCGGCGGATGCGAAGACGTCGGCCTTGGCGCCCTGCGTGAGCTGAGTGACCAAATCCGAGGACCCCGCGAAGGTGAAGTCGACGGTCCAGCCCGGATGGTCGATCGAGAACTGCTTGCCGATGTCGGTGAACGTCTTCTTCAACGAGGCGGCGGCGAAGACGGTCAGCGAGCCGCCCGCAGGCGCCTTGCTGCTAGCCGGGGTGCCCTGCCGACTCCCCGATCCACAGGCGCTGACCGCGACGAGCAGGAGCAGCGAGGCGAAGGTGAGGAGCCAGCGCCAGGGTGTGCGCATGGGTGTCACGATGCAAACCCTAGGTCACCGCGCCGACGGAGTCCTGGCGTCTCCGCGTGGCGCATTCGGCCAGGTAGCTACTGTCCAGTAACATGGTCGGCGACTCGCTGGGTTCAGCGTCGAACACAAGGAGGTCGGGATGGCGGATGTGCTGCTCACCGGTGGTGACACCGAACTCGGACGCGTCATCGCGGAAGGTTTCCGCGACGCCGGGCACCAGGTCGTGATCACCGGTTCCCGCCGCGACGATCTCGAGGTCGCGGCCAAGGAGCTCGACGTCGATTCGATCGTCTTCGACAACACCGACGCCGCCAGCCTGGAAGCGGCGCGCGCGCAGTTCCCGCATCACCTCGACACCATCGTCAACGTGCCGGCTCATCGCGGCGGGGGCGGCGATCCACGCACCTACACGCTGACCGAACGCGCCACCGCGTGGCGCACGGCGATGGACGCCACCGTCCTGTCGGCCGTGCTGACGGTCCAGATCCTCGGTGACCACCTGCGCTCGGGCGGATCGATCGTCAACGTCGTCGCCGACAACTCCACCGAGGGCAGCCCCGAGGCCGCCGCGAAGGCCGCACTGTCCAATTGGACCGAGGGACAGGCCAGCCACTTCGGCATCCGCGGAATCACGGTAAACGCCGTGGCCTCCGGGCGCGGTGCCGAGCCCGGTTACGACGGCATCGCGCGTACGTCGCCGACGGTCGCGGCCGAGATCACCCGGCTGGCCCTGTTCCTCACGACGCCGGCTTCGCGGCACATCACTGGGCAGACGCTGCACGTCAGCCATGGTGCGCTGGCCACCTTCGCCTGACGACCGATTTATTCCGCACTTCGCGGACAGTGAAACGGGGTTCCGGTTCCGTTTAGTCGTGGTTACGTTCACATCGTGACCATTCGACTTGGACTCCAGATCCCGAACTTCTCCTACGGCACCGGGGTCGAGGAACTCTTCCCCACCGTCATCGCGCAGGCCCGCGAGGCCGAGGCCGCCGGGTACGACTCGGTGTTCCTGATGGACCACTTCTACCAACTGCCCGGCCTTGGCACCCCCGACCAGCCCATGCTGGAGGCCTACACCGCCCTCGGCGCACTGGCCGCCGCCACCGAGAAGGTCCAACTGGGCACCCTGGTCACCGGCAACACCTACCGCAACCCCACCCTGCTGGCCAAGGCCATCACCACCCTCGACGTCATCAGCGCCGGCCGCGCCATCCTCGGCATCGGCACCGGCTGGTTCGAACTCGAGCACGACTCGCTGGGCTACGAGTTCGGCACCTTCACCGATCGATTCGACAAGCTCGGCGAGGCCCTGCAGATCATCCTGCCGATGCTGGCCGGCGAGCGCCCCACCGTCACCGGCAAGTACTACCGCACCCAGGAGGCCATGGCCGAGCCCCGCTTCCGCGACCACATCCCCCTGATGATCGGCGGCAGCGGCGAGAAGAAGACGATTCCGTTGGCGGCCAAGCACTTCGACCACCTCAACATCATCGCCGGCTTCGACGAACTGCCCCGCAAGATCCAGGTCGTCAAGGACAACTGCGAGAAGATCGACCGCGACCCCGCCACCCTCGAGACCAGCATGCTGGTCGTCGCGATCATCGATGAGAACGTCACCGCCGACTTCATCCCCGAGGACTTCCGTCAGCAGGCCGCGTTCGGAAGCGCCGAGTCGGTCGCCGACCAGATCAAGACCAAGGTCCTCGACGCCGGCGTGGACGGCGTCATCATCAGCCCGGTGACGAGCCTGAACGGGTACCAGCCGGGCGGTGCCACGGAGGTGGCCGAGAAGCTTCTGCCGTACCTCGCGAGGTGAACGAACGGCGCGGTGGGTCATCTCACCGCGCTGCGGGGAAGCCCGCCGACTAACCTAGGGGTTGTACCGAGTAGGTTTTCCCGTTTTGCGAGGAGCAGCAATGAGCCATCCCGGAGCTACGGCATCGGATCGGCATAAGGTCGTCATCATCGGATCCGGCTTCGGCGGATTGAACGCCGCCCAGAAGCTGAAGCGCACCGACGTGGACATCAAGCTGATCGCCCGCACGACGCACCATCTGTTCCAGCCGCTGCTGTACCAGGTGGCCACCGGCATCATCTCCGAGGGCGAGATCGCGCCGCCCACGCGGCTGATCCTGCGCAAGCAGGAGAACGCCCAGGTGCTCCTCGGCGACGTCACCCACATCGACCTGACCGCCAAGACCGTGACGTCGGAGCTGCTCGGCCACGACTACGTCACGCCGTACGACACGCTCATCGTCGCCGCGGGCGCCGGTCAGTCCTACTTCGGCAATGACCACTTCGCCGAGTTCGCGCCGGGCATGAAGACCATCGACGACGCGCTGGAGCTGCGCGGCCGCATCCTCGGCGCCTTCGAGCAGGCTGAGCGCTCCAGCGACCCGGTGCGCCGCAGGAAGCTGCTGACGTTCGTCGTCGTCGGCGCGGGTCCGACGGGCGTGGAGATGGCCGGTCAAATCCAGGAGCTGGCCGACCAGACGCTCAAGGGCAGCTTCCGGCACATCGACCCGACCGAGGCGAACGTCATCCTGCTCGACGCGGCGCCCGCGGTGCTGCCTCCGATGGGCAAGAAGCTGGGCCTCAAGGCGCAGGAGCGGCTGGAGAAGATGGGCGTCGAGGTGCAGCTCAACGCCATGGTGACCGACGTCGACCGCAACGGCATCACGGTCAAGGACGCCGACGGCACGATTCGCCGCATCGAATCGGCCTGCAAGGTGTGGTCGGCCGGAGTGGCCGCCAGCCCACTCGGCCGCAACCTGGCCGAGCAGTCCGACGTCGAGGTCGATCGTGCCGGCCGCGTCAAGGTCAATCCCGATCTGTCGATCCCCGGTCACCCCAACGTCTTCGTCGTTGGCGACATGGCGTTCGTCGAGGGCGTGCCCGGCATGGCGCAGGGTGCCATCCAGGGCGCCAAGTACGTCGCCAAGATCATCCAGAACGAGGTCGCGGCGCGTGCGCACGGCACGACGCCCAAGCCCCGTGAGCCCTTCAAGTACTTCGACAAGGGTTCGATGGCGACGGTGTCGAAGTACAACGCCGTCGCTCAGGTCGGCAAGCTCGAGTTCGGCGGCTTCTTCGCGTGGCTGGCGTGGCTGGGGCTGCACCTGATCTACCTGGTCGGCTTCAAGACCAAGATCGCCACGCTGCTGTCGTGGGCGGTGACGTTCCTGAGCAGGCAGCGCGGTCAGCTGACCATCACCGAGCAGCAGGCCTACGCGCGAACGCGCATCGAGCAGCTCGAGGACATCGCGGCCTCGGTACGCGAGACCGAACGCGCCGCGAGCTAGGTTTCGACGGGCGGGGGCGACCCGGGGATCACAACCGGTCGCCCTGCCACGTCGCCAGTCAGCCGCCGGCGGCCAGTTCCAGCAGCGTGCCGGCCGCCTCGTCGAAAGCCGGACAGGGATAACGCAATTCACTGACGTTCGCCAGCGGGGTGCCCAGTTCGTCGTCGGTCACCGAACCGGCGCCGAGTTCGACGCGGTGCCGCAGCAGCGGCGTGCCGTCGACGTCAGTGGCACGCTCAGCTAGGAAGCCGAGACTCATCCGCTGCCGCCACTGGGCCGCACCCCTTTGGCTATGTCGTTGAACCCATTTATCAACGTATCAGCGACCTCCACGGCCGAGCCCGACGATATCTGCTGGATGAGTGCAATCGTGAGCAGGAGAGCCGGCGCTATCGCCGCAACGACCTCAAAGACGTTGTGCAAAGCATAAACACGTCTCAGATCGCGCCAATTTCCGCCACCGCACCGTATGGCCTGAAGGTCATATAGAAGACCGAGGACCAGCATGAATACGGCAAACTGAATGGTCCGGTAAATTGCCTGCTGCGCAATGTCAACCCCGAAAACTCTCGACACCAAGACCGACGCCCAGGCACCCGACGCCCAAATTGCAGCGAACACAAGGCCCTTGGTGGGACCCGACAACGTGGGCAACCGAGAGTAGAGCAGTCCGAAAACGAATCCTGCTGCTAACCATCTGGCGGCCTCTGTCATGACGACGATTACCGTGATGAATGTTCCCCAGCCCCACGACTGCCAGCCGCCTACCGATAGCGTGTTCCACGCGAGAAGCGATACGGGGACCACTGACATCGCTCCAGCCATTCTGGCTGCGTAGCGCGCATTCTCTGCTACGCCGTCGCGAGGACCGAGAAAGAGAATTCGCGCGGCCGATGTCGAGGCCTGTCCGTCGATCGCGACGGGGTGCGACAACATGAACGTGACTGCTGACAACCCCCGAGGCCTTCGAGAATGCAGATCAGATTGTCGGGCATCTTCGTAACGAATTTGAGCTAGAGCCAAAAATCGCTCACCACTTCGAGGCCGAGTCTCGATTGTTCGCATCTTTACCGAGTATTTGAAGATGACTGCTGTGATGATGAATTGAATGATCCACACCGGCAAATCTATAACGAATGGAATGGTGCCGTTTACTGCAAACGGTACCGCAATAGCAAGCATCAACGCCAAGGGCCACCACAAGGAATGCCACACAAACATTGACCGAAGCCGCACTGTTATTGCAATCGCGACAAGCGCCAACGCAACGGTAGGAATTAACTGCACCGCCGCCACCGTAGAGGCATCCGCTAAATCGGATCCTATGGCACGTGCCACGTCATCTATTCGATACTGACCACCTGATCGATAATAATCAACAACGGGCCCGATTACCGTATATCCAACTCCTACACTCAACCCCGCTGTTCCCAAAAGCGCTATACCGCGGACCGTTCTCGCGTCCGAGCTTGCTGCCGGAACCGCCAGCTGAAAGATATCTGAAACGCGGTAAAGTATGACATAAATGCCCATAACGACAATTATGAGGACGAAGGCACCCGCGACGACTTGAGAGTAGTCGACAGGTGGCCTTACCGGCGGCCCGTAACATCGAATGTCAGAAAATCCCCTATTCCTGCCATCTGCATTATCGGGAACTGTGGCAGGCAGGGAACGCCAAGTTAGAACGGTCGACACCACCAGCCATCCCATCATTCCTGTCGTCGCGCTAATCAAACCCCATCGAAATACCCTCCACGAACTGCCAAAGGGCAGAAGCATAGCGGAAAGAAGACACCATCCCGAAATTATTGGGATTGCCCCAACTGGGCCCGTCGAGGAACGCGGGCCAGCAAGCCAGACACTCCCGATCAGTAACAATGCAAAGATCACCAGCATAGAACGGAGACCTGATCGGCAAATATAGCCCCGGTTTACGACCGCCGCCGCTGCAATTATCAGAAATACCGAAAAGCAGTAAGCGATGAAAGACCAGTCGGCTCCCCCTGCGCATCCGTATTCATCTGAACAAATAAAAGACGTGCGTAAGTGCAATAATGTTAACCCAGCGCCCACTCGAAACGGCACATCGACCCAAACAGTGATCTTAGGCGACGGTCCATGAACATCCCAGAGGAACGAGAAAGAATCGCGTTCGAAATCGATTTTCGAGGGTAATGGAGTCGCAAGCAGACTATTCGATGTTCCGCTGCCGCCGCTGTCGACCTTCGCAGGGGGATCGCGTTGTACTAACTGCGTCCAGGCTCGGTACTGATCGACAGTTTGAGCCGCAACCCCCGATACAGTCGCTGATATCAAGTTGTGTGCACGCGTTCTACAGATGTATGGAGTAGTGCTGTTTGAATATGGGTGACTTGCTGCGAATCGATCGTCGTTTGAGCCTGCGTTGCACACGTCGAGAACTAATTCCGCTCCGCGATGAGCTCCTACATGAAGCACCGCGGGTGGACTATATGGACGTCCATAGGACGAGTACGTGACGCCCCTAGCTGACGAATCGGAATTCAATCCGAGCGAATCACTTGCAGTGGACGTTGGGAGGAAGATGTGGGCGCGAATCGAGCCGCTAGACCATTGTAAACTCGATATTCTTCCTGTTGTTCCTAGGATGCACTGGCCTAGCCGGTTCACTACGATGTCAGTCGAGTCCAATGAACCTAAATGAACCGGCGGATCCCTGGGATAGACGCCGTCCAATACTATATCGGCTGCCATCTCAATCCCCAGGCCACGCCGACTTGGAGTGACTTTTGTATCGAAAGTAGCCGTCGCGCTATCTATCGTCGGACATCCGTCGCCCGAGTTCGAACCCAACGAATATTGACTCTGCGACGTAACCCCCTCCGATATTCTCGCGGTGTCGAACCAACGCGAACTGGCCAAGCCACCACACGTGATACCAAGCATCGCAACAATCATGATTGTCACAGGCAGCTTCCAGCCGCCTCCCCACCGAGACATCATGGCATCATGGCATCATGGCAGGCTTTGTGAAGCCTGGTACGCCGCGAGCTAGGTTTCGACGGGCGGGGGCGACCCGGGGATCACAACCGGTCGCCCTGCCACGTCGCCAGGCAGCCGCCGGCGGCCAGTTCCAGCAGCGTGCCGGCCGCCTCGTCGAAAGCCGGACTGGGATAGCGCAATTCACTGACGTTCGCCAGCGGGGTGCCCAGTTCGTCGTCGGTCACCGAACCGGCGCCGAGTTCGATGCGGTGCCGCAGCAGCGGCGTGCCGTCGACGTCGGCGTACAGCGAGCCGGTCCAGAAGCCCTGGTTCTCGCGGGTCCGGCCGATCTGGATGCGCTCGCGCACCCGCACGCTGGCCTGCGCCGAGGCCGTCAGGCGGGTCGAGGTGACGTGTCTGGCGCGGCCAGCGACGATCGTCGGCTGTGGGTCCAGGTCCAGCTCGCCCTCGACCTCGAGCTCCCAGTGCGAGCGGGACTCCATGGTCGCCGCTCCCGGCATCACCATCGTCGCGGCGGCACTGCGCACCGCGAGTGCGGCACCGGGCTCGACCACCACCCGAACCCTGATGGTGTCCCCGCCCAGCGGCGTCGCCGCGGCCGAGATGAGATGCACGGTGTCGGGGAGGGTGCGTCGTCCCGCCACCCCGCCCGTGCACTCGATGCGCGGCGCCCGCCCCGCGGCGGCGACGATCAAGACGTCGGAGAGCATTGCGGCGCAGCGCCTTACACCGGGACGCGCAGTTGCCGGCGCACCCAGTCCAGCACCGGCGTCGCGGCGGGATCCTCGGTCAGCGAGACCAGCACGAACGGGCGATCGCCACGCACCTTGGTCGAGTCCCGTCGCATCACCTCGAGGTCGGCGCCCACCATCGGCGCCAGGTCGGTCTTGTTGATCACCAGCAAATCGGAGAAGGTGACCCCCGGACCGCCCTTGCGCGGCACCTTGTCACCACCAGCCACGTCGACGACGAAGATCTGGACGTCGATCAACCCCGACGAGAAGGTGGCGGTGAGGTTGTCACCGCCCGACTCGACCAGGATGAGGTCGAGCCGCGGATTGGCTGCGATCAGATCGTCGATGGCATCGAGGTTGGCGGTGATGTCGTCGCGAATGGCGGTGTGCGGGCAGCCGCCGGTCTGGACGGCGGTGATGCGCTCGTCGGACAGCACGGCGTTGCGACGCAGGAAGTCGGCGTCCTCGGTGGTGTAGATGTCGTTGGTCAGCACCGCGAGCGAGAGCTCGTCGCGCAGCTGGCGGCACAGGGCGGCCACCAGGGCGGTCTTGCCGGACCCCACCGGCCCGCCGATGCCGATTCGCAGCGGCTCACCCGCATGGCGGACGCGCCGGGGGCGCTCGGTGTGGTCATGGGGCTCGCCGTCGAGCAGATGTGGTGGCATGAAAGGCCTTTCGAGGAAAGCGGACTTCAGGAGACGAAGAGCGGACGGTCGCGTTCGACGTGACGCTGGGCCAGCATGTCGAGCAATGGATCGGACAGGTCGGCGAGTTCCTTGGCGGCCTCGGTGGCCGTCCGGTCACACAGCGCCGCGAGCTCGAAGGTGAGCGCCGCGACGTCGCCGGGATCGAGTGCCAGCAGGCGCTGCGCCGCGGTCGCCGAGCCCGTCATCGTGGTGTACACGACCGAGAGTGCCGTCTGCTCCGGCAGCACGCCACTGACGGCACCGACCGCCCCGGCCGCGACCGCGAGGTGCGGTTTGGCGCCGAGACTCGCCCAGTCCTGCTGCGGCCATACCTTGCGGGCCAGCCGGACCAGGCCCCTCCCCTGCGCCCGGGATGCCGTGCGCGCCGCGGGAGCCGGTGTGCGCGCATCGGTTTCGACGTCGGCCGCTGCCACGGTGAGCGAGCCCGCGTGCACGGCCGCCGCCACCGAGGCGGCCACCAGCCCGCTGGTGCGGATGCGGCGGCGAAGGAAGGCCCGGAGGCTGGCGACGTCGGTGACCAGTCCGCTCGTCACCGCCTCCTCGACCCCGCCGGAGTGCACGTGCCCGCCGGTGGGCAGCCGCGAGTCGGACAGGGCAAGCAGCGTGGACAGTGACGCCAGAGACGACATCAGAACAGGAAGTAGCGCTGGGCCATCGGCAGCTCGGTGGCGGGCTGCTCGGCCCAGACGTCGCCGTCGATGGTCACGGTGAACGTGTCGGGATCGACCTCGATGCGGGGCAGCGCGTCGTTGAGCGGCATGTCGGCCTTGCCCACGTTGCGCACGTCGCCGACGGCGACGAGCCGGCGGTTGACCGCCAGCCGGTCGGCCAGGCCGTCCTCGATGGCCTGCGGTGCGACGAAGTGCAACGACGTCGCCGCGGCCGCCGCGGGCGCGGCACCGAACATCGGCCGCGGCAGCACCGGCTGCGGCGTGGGGATCGAGGCGTTCGCGTCCCCCATCGCGGCCCACGCGATCATGCCGCCCTTGATCACCGCGTGCGGGCGAACGCCGAAGAACGCCGGTTCCCAGAGCACCAGGTCGGCGAGCTTGCCCACCTCGACCGAGCCGATCTCGTGGTCCATGCCGTGGGCGATGGCCGGGCAGATCGTGTACTTCGCGACGTAGCGCCGGACGCGGTTGTTGTCGGCTGCCCCATCGCCTTCGAGCGCACCGCGGCGCTTCTTCATGACGTGCGCGGTCTGCCAGGTGCGCAACACCACCTCGCCGATGCGGCCCATCGCCTGGGCATCACTACCGATCATCGAGATCGCGCCGATGTCGTGCAGCAGGTCCTCCGCGGCGATCGTCGACGGCCGGATCCGGCTCTCCGCGAACGCCAGATCCTCCGGGACGCTGGGGTTGAGGTGGTGGCACACCATCAGCATGTCCAGGTGCTCGTCGAGGGTGTTGACGGTGTGCGGACGCGTCGGGTTGGTCGAGCTCGGCAGCACGTTGGGATGCGAGACGACCGTGATGATGTCGGGTGCATGGCCGCCGCCCGCGCCCTCGGTGTGGTAGGCGTGGATGGCCCGGCCGTTGATCGCGGCCAGCGTGTCCTCGACGAAGCCGGCCTCGTTGAGGGTGTCCGAGTGCAGGTTGACCTGGACGCCGGCGACGTCGGCCACGGTCAGGCACGCGTCGATCGCCGCGGGCGTCGTGCCCCAGTCCTCGTGCAGCTTGAATCCGCCTGCGCCAGCCCGCAACTGCTCCCACATGGCCTCGCTGCTGACGGTGTTGCCCTTGCCGAGCAGCAGTACGTTCAGCGGCCAGTGGTCGAGCGCCTCGAGCATGCGGGCCAGGTGCCAGGCGCCCGGCGTGACGGTGGTGGCCTTGCTGCCCTCCGCGGGACCGGTGCCGCCCGCGACGATCGTGGTGATGCCGCCGCCGAGGGCCTCCTCCATGATCTGCGGGCAGATCAGGTGGACGTGACAGTCGATGGCCCCGGCGGTCAAGATGCGGCCGTTGCCGGCGATGATCTCGGTGGACGGTCCGACCACCAGGTCCGGGTGCACGCCCGACATGATGTCGGGGTTGCCCGCCTTGCCGATCGCGACGATGCGCCCGTCGCGAATCCCGACGTCGGCCTTGATGATTCCCCAGTGGTCGACGATCACTGTGCCGGTGATGATGGTGTCCGGGGCGCCGTCGGCACGGGTGGCCCGCGACTGGCCCATCGACTCGCGCAGCACCTTGCCGCCACCGAAGACAGCCTCGTCACCCGCCAGCCCGGGACCGCCACTGCGGTCCTCGGTGATCTCGATGAACAGGTCGGTGTCGGCCAGCCGGATCCGGTCACCCGCGGTGGGGCCGAAGAGCGCGGCGTATCGGCTGCGGGACAGTTCGCTCACTCGGCGTCCAATCTTCCAGGTGGGGTCAGCGACAACCCATGGACCTCGCGGGAGCCGGCCAGCGGAACCAGCGGGACGTGCTGGGCGACACCGGGTTCGAAGCGCACCGCGGTGCCGGCGGGAATGTCGAGTCGGTGGCCGTGGGCCGCCTCGCGATCGAACTGCAGCGCCGCGTTGGCCTGCGGCAGGTGCACGTGACTGCCTACCTGGACGGGCCGGTCGCCGGTATTCAGCACGTCCATCGAAATGCGTTGGGCGCCTGGGTTGATCTCGATGTCACCGTCACCGAAGACGATCTCGCCGGGAATCATCGCTGGCTCCTCGTCACGGAATCGGATGGTGGACGGTGACGAGCTTGGTGCCGTCGGGGAAGGTCGCCTCGACCTGGACGTCGTAGAGCATCTCCGGGACGCCGTCCATCACGTCGTCGCGACTGAGCACCTCGCGCCCGCTGTTCATCAGCTCGGCCACGGTTCGGCCGTCGCGGGCCCCCTCCAGGAGGTGATCGGTGATGACCGCGACCGCCTCGGGATGGTTCAGCCGCAGACCGCGCGCCTGCCTGCGGCGGGCGAGTTCGGCCGCGTACGAGATCAGCAGGCGATCCTGCTCGTGCGGGGACAAGCGCATAGCTGGCGATCCTGCCACGGCGGGCGGGAGTCAGCAGCACTCACGCGGAGGGCCCGGCTCAGCCCTCGTTGGGGAGGTTCTGCAGCCGAACCTGGCCGCGGGCCACGACGCGATCATTGGTGTCGGTGATCGTGACGAGCCACAGCTGTTGACGCCGGCCGCGGTGAATCGGGGTGGCGGTCGCGGTGACCAGGCCGGCGGTGATGGCGCGCAGGAAGTCGGTGTTGTTGTTGACGCCGACCACCTTGTTGCCGCCGCCGGTGGATTCCAGCCATGTCGCGGCCGAGACGCTGGCGACGCTCTCCACGATCGCGCAGTACACCCCGCCGTGCACGATGCCATGGGGCTGCAGGTGCTTTTCGCCGATGAGCACCTGGGCTCGGGCGCCGTCCGGGGTCACCTCTGCGTAGGTCAGTCCGATCTCGTCGTCGAAGCCGCCGCCCACGCCCGTTGGCATCCAAGTCGTCACATCGAAGTGTCTACACGCCCCGTCCGCCCGGCGCGGCGACACCCCCTGGAATTCTCCGTGCCCGCCCGGAGATGCGGATGGGCCCCGTACTACGTGTACGGGGCCCATCCTCGAATGGACCGGGGATATCTCTGCAGCCCTCAGGATTCCGCGGCGGTCCGGTGGATCTCTGCCCTCCCTCGAAGGCGTGATTAGATAATAGGCAAGCCTAGCCTAATTAAGCAACCCCTTTCCCGCCGCCGGCCGGCCCAGACCCCGAACCGGGGCGCCGAATCCGACCAACGCGTCGAGGACGGCCTGCCCGCGCCTCATGCTCGTCAGCTCGCTCGACCCGGCCAACAGCGGGATCTGCGTCGCGGCGCTGACCACCGTCGTCCCCACGACGTGCCACATCGCGGCCACCGACAGGACGCCCCCGTTGGCGGCGGACAGCCGCTCGAACAACGGCTGCAACGAACGGTGGCTGCGATGGGCTACCCAGGTCGTCAGCGCCGCCTCGCTGGGCAGCGCGACCAAACCGCCACCGGGACGGTCGAACGGGTCGGAGAAGTAGGCGTCGTCGGGAAGCGCGCGCAGCGTCGGGTCCACCACCCCCACCCAGTCGATGGCCCCCTCGGAGTCCACGTGCACCCAGAGGTTCTCGATGCCGGTGTCCCAGGCGCGCCCCTCCAACACCAGCAGTGGAATGACCCGCCCCACGACGACGTGCGCCAGGGTGGCGGCGAGCTGCTGGGCGACGGCCGCGCAATTGCCCGCCTCGGCGACGGCCGTGTCGAACATCGCCTGCAGCCGGTCACCGTTGAGGGCCTCGGCCAGCGGCCACCAGCGCCGCCGCGACAGATCGCGCATGACGGCCACGCCGTAGACCCGCGGACACTCCGGATAGAGCTCCCGCAACCTGCGACTGGATTCGTGCAGCGGAAGCGTCCGGCTGATCGACATCCGGTCGATCAGGGGATCGTCGACGACGACGGACATGAGCACCTCCCAAGTTAGGATAGCCTTACTATAGTGACAGCCCGAGGCGAGGACAGCCCTAGTGACCGGACTCACAGGGACGTCGCGAGACGGCGTCTCGCCGCAGGACCAAGGCAGTTCCAGCACACCGCCGGACGGCCCCACCCACCAGGTCGAGCGCACGTCCACGACGGATACGACGCACGGTAGTAAGCGCGTAGTACCCTGAATCCATTGCTCAGGAGAGTGAACGAAAAATGGCCAAGCAGACGCGACTCGGGGAACTCGAACGCGAAGTGATGGACCACCTGTGGTCCGCGCGCGAACCTCAAACGGTGCGCCAGGTGCACGAGGCACTCGCGGCGCGGCGTGACCTGGCCTACACGACGATCATGACCGTCTTGCAGCGCCTGGCGAAGAAGAACCTGGTCGTCCAGCACCGCGACGACCGGGCCCACCGCTACGCCCCGACCCACGGCCGCGACGTCCTGGTCGCCGGACTGATGGTCGACGCCCTCGACCAGGCCTCGGACTCGGGCAGCCGGGAGGCCGCCCTCGTGCACTTCGTCGAGCGGGTGGGCGCCGACGAGGCGGCCGCCCTGCGCCGGGCGCTGGCCGAACTCGAGGCCAAGGATCACCTCCGCCAACCCGCTAGCAATCCGGGCACCGACTAAGGGACACTCATGGTGTGTCCGCGCTGGCCTTCTCCGCTGTCGCGCTGTTCCTGATTGGACCAGTGCCAGCGGTGTTGGCGCGGGCGACCTGGACGTTGCGCGCCCCGAGGGCCGCCATCGTGCTGTGGCAGTCGATCGTGCTGGCGGCCGTCCTGTCGGCCTTCAGCGCCGGCATCGCCATTGCGAGCAGACTCTTCGTTCCCGGCCCAGACGGACGGCCGACCGCGACCGTCACCAGTGAGATCGAGGCGCTGGGCTGGCCACTGTGGGTGCTCTACGTCGTCGTGTTCGGCCTGACGTTGCTGATCGGCGCCCGCCTGATGGTCGCGGTCGTGCAGGTGGCGATCGCGACGCGCCGGCGCCGGGCCCATCACCGCATGCTCGTCGACCTGCTCGGACGGTCCTACGATCCCTGTCTGCGCCGCTCCAGCGGCCTGCGGATCCTCGACGTCGAGCAGCCGCTGGCCTACTGCTTGCCCGGCGTGCGCAGCCGCGTCGTCGTCAGCGAGGGCACGCTCAGCGCGCTGTCAGGCACGGAGATGTCGGCCATCCTCAGCCACGAACACGCCCACCTGCGCGCCAGGCACGACCTGGTGCTGGAGATGTTCACCGCCGTGCACGCCGCGTTCCCGCGGTTCGTCCGCAGCGGCAACGCCCTGGACGCCGTCCGCCTGCTGATCGAGCTGCTCGCCGACGACGCCGCCGTGCGGACCGCCGGACCGACACCGCTGGCCAGGGCATTGGTCGCCTGCGCGTCCGGCAGAACACCCTCGGGTGCGCTCGGTGCGGGCGGCCCGCACACCGTCACCCGGGTACGCAGGCTCGGCGGGAAGCCCAACAGCGTGCCACTGGCCGTGGCCGCCTACGTGACGGCGGCGGCCGTGCTCGTCGTGCCCACCGTTGCGCTCGCCGTTCCGTGGCTCACCGAGCTGCAACGACTCCTCACCGCGTAGATTCAAGCGTCGAACCCCCGCGCGAACCCTCGACGAAAGGCTGCCCGTGTCCACGCCCGAAACCAAGGCAACAGCTCAAATCGGCGTCACCGGACTGGCGGTGATGGGTTCCAATCTCGCACGCAACTTCGCGCACCACGGCTACACCGTCGCCGTGCACAACCGGTCGAAGGCCAAGACCGACGCGCTGATCTCCGAACACGGCTCGGAAGGCAACTTCGTCCCCAGCGAGACCATCCCGGAATTCCTTGCCACCCTCGAGAAGCCGCGCCGCGTCATCATCATGGTCAAGGCCGGTGACCCGACCGATGCGGTGATCGGCGAGCTCGCCGACGCGATGGAGGATGGCGACATCATCATCGATGGTGGCAACTCCCTCTTCACCGACACCATCCGGCGCGAGAAGGCCATCCGCGAACGCGGCCTGCACTACGTCGGCGCCGGCATCTCCGGTGGCGAGGAGGGTGCGCTCAACGGTCCGTCGATCATGCCCGGCGGCCCGGCCGAGTCCTACGAGTCCCTCGGCCCGCTGCTCGAGGAGATCTCCGCGCACGTCGACGGCGTGCCCTGCTGCACGCACATCGGCCCCGACGGCTCGGGCCACTTCGTCAAGATGGTGCACAACGGCATCGAGTACTCCGACATGCAGCTCATCGGCGAGGCCTACCAGCTGCTGCGCGACGGCCTCGGCCTGTCGGCGCCCGAGATCGCCGACGTCTTCGCCCAGTGGAACGAGGGCGACCTGGACAGCTACCTGATCGAGATCACCGCCGAGGTGCTCAAGCAGATCGACGCCAAGACCGGCAAGCCGCTGGTCGACGTCATCCTCGACGAGGCCGAGCAGAAGGGCACCGGCCGCTGGACGGTCAAGTCCGCGCTCGACCTCGGCGTCCCCGTCACCGGCATCGCCGAAGCCGTGTTCGCCCGCGCGCTGTCGGGTTCGGTGGCGCAGCGCAAGGCCACCACCGGGCTGGCCTCCGGCGAGCTAGGCGCCAAGCCCACCGACGCGGCGAAGTTCACCGATGACGTGTCCAAGGCGCTGTACGCCTCGAAGATCGTCGCGTACGCGCAGGGGTTCAACCAGATCCAAGCCGGCAGCCTCGAATACGACTGGGGCATCACCCCGGGCGACCTGGCCACCATCTGGCGCGGCGGCTGCATCATCCGGGCCAAGTTCCTCAACCGCATCAAGGAGGCGTTCGACGAGGAGCCCGAACTGGCTACGCTGCTGGTCGCTCCCTACTTCCGCGACGCCATCGAGGCCGCGGTCGACAGCTGGCGCCGCGTCGTGGTCACCGCCACCGAGCTGGGCATCCCGATCCCCGGCTTCTCCTCGGCGCTGTCCTACTACGACGCGCTGCGCACCGAGCGGCTGCCCGCCGCGCTGACCCAGGGCCTGCGCGACTTCTTCGGTGCCCATACCTACGGACGCATCGACGAGGATCCGGCCAAGAAGTTCCACACCCAGTGGAGCGGTGACCGCAGCGAGTCACCTGCATGATCTACCCGCCGACGGTAAGCGAAGTGAGATGAAGTTCCTCGACGGGCACCGCCCGCCCTACGACCTGACCTACGACGACGTGTTCGTCGTACCCGGACGCTCCGACGTGACCTCGCGGTTCGACGTCGACCTGTCCACCGTCGACGGGTCCGGCACGACGATCCCCGTGGTGGTCGCGAACATGACCGCCGTCGCTGGCCGCCGGATGGCCGAGACGGTCGCCCGCCGCGGCGGAATCGTCGTTCTGCCGCAAGACCTTCCGGCCTCGGCGGTGCGCGACATGGTCGAGTTCGTCAAGAGCCGCGACCTGGTCGTCGACACCCCGGTCACGCTGTCACCGGAGGACTCGGTGTCCGACGCGACGGCGCTGATCCACAAGCGGGCCCATGGTGCGGCCGTCGTGGTCGACGCCGACGGCAGGCCGGTCGGGCTGGTCACCGAGGCCGCGTGCCACGGCGTCGACCGCTTCGCCCGGGTGCGCGACGTCGCGGCCACCGACTTCGCCACCGCACCCGTCGGCACTGCTCCGCGGGAGGTGTTCGACCTGCTCGAGCACAGCCCCGTCGGAGTCGCCGTGATGACCGGGCCCGACGGACGGCTGGCGGGCGTGCTGACGCGCACCGGTGCCATCCGCGCGGGCATCTACTCCCCCGCGGTCGACGCCTCCGGGCGTCTGCGCATCGCCGCCGCGGTCGGCATCAACGGTGACGTCGCGGCCAAGGCGACGGCGTTGGCCGAGGCGGGGGCGGACCTGCTGGTCGTCGACACCGCCCACGGCCACCAGCTCAAGATGCTCGACGCGATCAAGGCGGTCTCCTCGCTGGACCTGGGCCTGCCGTTGGCGGCGGGCAACGTGGTCTCCGCCGAGGGCACGCGCGACCTGATCAGCGCGGGGGCGTCGATAGTCAAGGTGGGCGTCGGCCCCGGGGCGATGTGCACCACCAGGATGATGACCGGCGTCGGTCGGCCGCAGTTCTCGGCCGTCGTCGAATGCGCTTCTGCCGCAAGACAACTCGGCGGTCACGTCTGGGCCGACGGCGGAGTCCGCCACCCCCGCGACGTGGCACTGGCCCTGGCCGCCGGCGCGTCCAACGTGATGATCGGCTCCTGGTTCGCCGGCACCTACGAGTCCCCTGGCGACCTGCTCCACGACCGCGAGGACCGGTTGTACAAGGAGAGTTACGGCATGGCCTCCAAGCGCGCCGTGGCCGCCAGGACCGCCGGTGACAGCCAGTTCGACCGGGCTCGCAAGGCACTGTTCGAGGAGGGCATCTCGACGTCGCGGATGGCGCTGGACCCGACGCGCGGCGGTGTCGAGGACCTGCTCGACCACATCACCTCCGGCGTGCGCAGCACCTGCACCTACGTCGGCGCCGCCACGCTGCCCGAACTACACGACAAGGTCGTCCTCGGCGTGCAGTCCGCGGCGGGCTTCGCCGAGGGACACCCCCTGCCCACGGGGTGGTGAACCGGGTTAGCCGACCCTGAGTGCCGCCTCGACTCGGCTACCATTGGGTTCTCCTCGTCTTCGATCGAAAGGGAACACGTGCCGCAGGCACCCGCCGAGGCCCCCGAACCCGAACGGGCCTCCTCGGAGCCATCCGACGCCGAACCCTCCAGTAGGCAGCCGGGCCTAGTGCCCGGCGCCCGTCGTGCGAGGCTCCGTTGAGCCTGGTCCTGAGTCTGATCGCCTTTCTGCTGCTCACCGCAGGAACGGCACTCTTCGTCGCCGCGGAGTTCTCCCTCACCGCGCTGGAGCGCAGCACCGTCGAGGCCAACGCCAAGGACGGCGGCTGGCGTGACGCGTACGTCCAGAAGGCGCATCGCTCGCTGTCCTTCCAGTTGTCCGGGGCTCAGCTCGGCATCTCCATCACCACGCTGGCCACCGGCTATCTGGCCGAACCCGTCGTGGCGTCGCTGCTGCACGCCCCGCTGACGGCGCTGAAGATCCCGCCGGGCGCCGTGGACGGCATCGCCCTGGCCCTGGCGCTGCTGATCGCAACGTCGGTGTCGATGGTGTTTGGCGAGCTGGTGCCGAAGAACCTTGCAGTCGCCGAGCCCCTGCCGACCGCCCGCTGGGTCGCCCCGTTGCAATGGTGGTTCTCCCGGTTCCTCACCCCCGCCATCAAGATCACCAACGGCACCGCCAACTGGATCCTGCGCTGGCTGGGCATCGAGCCCGCCGAGGAGCTGCGGTCGGCCCGCTCGCCGCAGGAGCTGGTCTCGCTCGTGCGCACCTCCAAGCGAAGCGGTTCACTGGACGCGAGCACCGCCGACCTCGTCGACCGCTCGCTGCAGTTCGGTGAACGCTCCGCGGAGGAACTGATGACGCCCCGGTCCAAGATCGAGTCGCTGCACGCCGACGACACGGTCGCCGACCTCGTCGTCAAGGCCATGGAAACCGGGTTCTCCCGCTTCCCCATCGTCGACGGCGATTTGGACGAGACGCTCGGCATCGTGCACGTCAAGCAGGTGTTCACCATTCCGTTCGCCGAGCGGGAACACACCCGGCTGGCCGCCATCGCGCTGCCGGTCGCCACCGTGCCGTCCAGCCTGGACGGCGACGCCGTGATGGCCCAGATCCGCGCCAACGGCCTGCAGACCGCGCTGGTGGTCGACGAGTACGGCGGCACCGCGGGCATGGTCACCGTCGAGGATCTGATCGAGGAGATCGTCGGCGACGTCCGCGACGAGCACGACGACGCCACCCCCGACGTCGTCGAGATGCGCGACGGCTGGCAGGTCTCCGGGCTGCTGCGCATCGACGAGGTCCAGACCGAGACGCCGTTCCGGCCGCCGGAAGGCGAGTACGAGACCATCGGCGGTCTGATCCTGCAGGAGCTCGGCCACATCCCCGACGTCGGGGAGACCGTCGTGCTGACCGAATTCGACCCGGACGGCCCGCTGGACGATCCCGTGCACTGGCAGGCCAAGGTGATCCAGATGGACGGCCGCCGCATCGACGTCGTCGAGCTCACCGAGCTGGGCCGCCGCGGCGCGACGGACGAGGAGGCCTGATGGGATCCGACGTCTTCGGCGTGCTGCTCACGGTGCTGCTGCTCGCCCTCAACGCGTTCTTCGTCGGCGCCGAGTTCGCGCTGATCTCCGCGCGGCGCGACCGCCTCGAGGCGCTCGCCGAACAGGGCAAGAAGAGTGCCGTCACGGTCATCAGGGCCGGTGAACGGCTCTCGCTGATGCTCGCCGGCGCCCAGCTGGGCATCACGATCTGCTCCATCCTGCTGGGCCGGGTCGGCGAGCCCGCGGTCGCCCATCTGCTGGAGGTGCCGTTCGGCGTCGTCGGGATCCCCGACACGGTGCTGCACACGGTCTCGTTCCTGATCGCGCTCGGCGTGGTGGTGACGCTGCACGTGCTGCTCGGCGAGATGGTCCCCAAGAACATCGCGATCGCCGGGCCGGAGTCCGCGGCCATGCTGCTGATCCCGCCGTATCTGGTCTACATGCGGTTGGCCAAGCCGTTCATCGCGTTCTACAACTGGTGCGCCAACTCGACGTTGCGCGGCTTGGGGGTGGAGCCCAAGGACGAGCTCGACGTCACGGTCTCGACCGTGGAGCTCTCGGAGATGATCGCCGAGTCGTTGTCCGAGGGGCTGCTCGATCCCGAGGAGCACGGCAGGCTGACCCGCGCCCTCCAGGTGCGCACCCACGTGGTCGCCGACGTCGCGATTCCGCTTCACGACATCCGTGCGGTACCCGTCGCCGGACCGGGACTCGGCCCGACCGTCGCCGCGGTGGAACGGGCCCTGGTCGACACCGGGTATTCGCGCTTCCCCGTCACCGACGTCACGGGCGCCTTCCTGGGTTACCTGCACATCAAGGACGTCCTCTCCCGGATGAGCGATCCGGATGCGGTCCTGGACGCCGACAGCGTGCGGCCACTGCCGCGCCTGGCGGCCACGCTGCCGGTGCCCGACGCGCTGTCCCGGCTACGGCGCGAGAACAGCCACCTGGCCCTGGTCACCACCGGCGACCGCGTCACCGCCGTCGTCGCGCTGGAGGACCTCGTCGAGGATCTGGTGGGGACGGTGCGCGACGGAACGCACCGTGTCTGAGACACGGGTGCTCGAGCACCGGGTACTCGCCGAGACCGACTGGACCGAGCGTGAACGACGCCACGTCGAACGGGCCGAGGAGTTCCTCGCACCACACCGTGCGCGGGCCCAGCGGGGTGACCCGCATCCGGTGTGGGACTTCCTGTTCAGCTACTACAGCCTCAAGCCGCGCCAGGTGCAGCGGTGGCATCCGGGCTACGGCGTCGCGCTGGGCGGCCCCGCGGCGCGACGCTTCCTGGACCGCGCCGGGTACGGCGCCACCGCCGACGGCGCCGCCGTGACCACCGCCCACCTGCACGCCCGCCGTGACACGGTCGGCTTCGTCGCGGAGTTGCTCGGCGCCACCGCCACCCGGCCGGCGCGACTCAACTGCTTCGGACTGCACGAGTGGGCGATGGTGTACCGGACCCGCGACGTGCGGCACGGCCGCGTACCGCTGCGTCTCGGCAGCGCGGGCACCGACGCAGTGGTCGAGTCGATGCCGTTGCGCTGCAGCCACTTCGATGCCTACCGCTTCTTCACCCCGGCCGCCGTGCCACGCAACGCCGAGCCACTGAGCCGGCAGACCCAGATCGGCACCGAACAACCGGGTTGCGTGCACGTCACGATGGATCTCTACAAGTGGTGCTACAAGCTTGGCCCACTGGCGCCCTCGGAGTTGCTGATGGACTGTCTGGAGTTGGCGGCCCAAGCGCGCGCGCTCGACATGCGGGCCAGCCCCTACGATCTGGCCGCCTACGGATTCGAGCCCATTGCGATCGAAACACCCACGGGCCGAGCCGAATACGCGCGTGCACAGGAAGCTCTCGTGAAACGGGCAGCTCCCTTGCGGGCAGCGCTGCTTGGCTGGTGTGGCGAGCTGATCGTGGCCGCAGACGGCTGAGAAGGGCTGAGCACCGATGAGAGCCACCGGCACCGGGATCTGCGTGCTGGCCGTGACCGCCCTGGTCCTCGCGGCATGCAGCACCCATCCAGCGCCAGGCCCCCCGCAGCCCGGTCCGCCGAGGGGTCCGGCCCTGGCGGCCGACTTCAGCCATACCGGCCCCGGGGCCCTGGTGTCGGCCGAGGGGCTGGTCGACCTCGATCCCCAGCTGCGGGACAAGACCTCGCTGGCAGCGCGCATCGTCTACGAGTCCACCTCGGGCATCAACGACAGCCACTCGCTGGTCACCGGGACGGTGTTCGTCCCCAAGGGCGCCCCGCCGCCCGGCGGTTGGCGGATCGTGGCGTTCGCCCACCCCGCGACGGGCATCCAGTCCCCGTGTGCGCCATCGGGGTCGCCCACCCTGCTCGGGTCGGCACCCGACGTCGCCGCGCTGCTCGACGCCGGTTTCCTCGTCACTGCCACCGACTACCAGGGCCTCGGGCTGCGGGATACCGATCATTCGACGGCCGATCCGAGCATCGGCCCCTACAACGGCTACCACCCGTTCCTGGACTCGATGACCGAGGGCTACGACGTCATCGACGCGGTGCGGGCGGCGCGCACCCTGGTACCCGCCGCGTCGAAGTCCTTCGCCGCGTACGGCATCGGGCAGGGCGGGCAGGCGGCCTGGGCCGCCGACGAGCTGGCCGCCGACTACCGTGGCGGCCTCGATCTGGTCGGCGTGGCGGCGGTGCGGCCGACGGCCGCCCTCGGCGGCCTCGCCGATGCCGCAGCCAACGGCACGCTGAACAGGGACCAGCAGACCACGCTGCAGCAGTTCTTGGCCGCGCTCAGCCGCGAGTACGACGACTTCCACGTCGACGCCTACCGGCACGGGGTGGTCAAGGACCAGTGGGACGTCCTCTCGGCGTGCTGGGGTCCGGCGCTCGAGGATCGGGCCAACGTGGTGAACCGGATCGGACCGGACGACCTGCGACCCGACGGGGACGATGCCACCGAGGTACTGCGCGGATATCTGCAGAAGACGTCGCTGCCCCAGGCTCCCGCGGCATCGCCGATGCTGATCGTGCCCGAAGCGCCCGACGGTGTCATCCCGCCCGAGCAGGCCGCCGCGGCCGTCGACAGGGCGTGCGCCATGGGTGACGCGATCACGTTCGGCACGCCGGACACCGACCCGATCGGCTGGCTGACCGATCGCTTCCAAGGGGTCGCGGCGCGTAGCGACTGCCCCGCGCCCGCCGCCAGCTGACACCGCACTCAGCCGATTCACGAGCAGGTTTGCGATACCTGGTCTGGTGGATGTCTCTCTCGTGCGCGGCTGGTTGCCGATCGTCGTCCAGGTGATCGCCCTCGCGGTGGTGCTCGCCGCGGTCGGGTGGCGGTCGAGGACCTGGCGGTCGAGGTGGGTGCCGGTGGCCGCGGCGGTGGGGGTCGCGTTCGCCGCGGTCGCCTACTGGTTCGTCACCGACCAGGATCTGGCCGACGATCCGGCACCCGTCCTGCTGTGGCCGTGGGTCGCCATGACGGGGTTGGCTGTCGTGGTCGCCGTGCTCGGCTGGCGGGGTTCCCGCTGGTGGCGACGGGTGACGTCGCTGGCGGCGATCCCCCTGTGCACGGTGTGCGTGGCGTTGCTCGTCGACGGTTGGACGGGCTACCTGCCCACGCTGGACGCGGCGCTGGGCCGCGCCACCGGCGCCGCGCTGCCCAGCCAGACCGACGAGGCCGGCGTTGCGGACATGCGCCGGCGCCACGTGCACCCGACGGAGGGCACGCTGGTGTCGGTGCGGATCGGCGCGGACGCCTCGGGCTTCCGGCACCGCGACGAACTGGTCTACCTACCGCCGGCGTGGTTCGCCGGCGATGCCCCGCCCGAGCTGCCCGCCGTGATCATGGCGGGGGGTGAGTTCGGTCACCCCATCGACTGGCCGACCACGGGTCAGGCCCGCCAGACTGCGGACGCCTTCGCGGCCGCGCACGGCGGCAACGCCCCCGTCCTGGTGTTCGTCGACACCAGCGGTGAGTTCAGCAACGACACCGAATGCGTCAACGGCATCCGCGGCAATGCGGCCGACCACCTCACCAAGGACGTCGTGCCCTTCGTCGTCTCGCATTTCGGCACCAGTTCCGATGCGGCGAGGTGGGGTTTCGTCGGATGGTCGGCCGGCGGGACGTGCGCCCTGATGACGACGGTAATGCACCCCGAGCTGTTCTCGGCCTTCGTCGACGTCGACGGGGAACTCGGGCCGACCGCTGGCTCACGCCAGCAGACCATCGCCCGGCTCTTCGGCGGCGACGCAACGGCCTTCACGGCGTTCGACCCAGCGACCGTGATGGAGGCGCACGGCCAGTACACCGGACCGGCGGGCTGGTTCGCGGTCTCGACGCCTGGCCCGACGGTCTACTACCCCGCCGGCGGCAACCCACCCGACCAACGACCCGCCGACATCGCGCCAGAGGACCACCTCGCGGTCGCGTCCTACCTGTGCCCCCTCGCCAGTTCGCACGGCATCCCGTGCGCGGTGGTACCGACTGCCGGAAATCACGACTTCGGCGGCGCGGCAAGAGCATTCGCGGCCGCGCTGCCGTGGCTGGCTGGCCGGTTGGGCACCCCGGCGACGCCCGTCGTACCCCTGCCGGGGGCCGCACCCGCCTCGTGACCGCGCCCACGTTCGTGGTCCCCATCGATTTCAGCCCGAGACAGGGCAATTGGCTGCGCATTACCCACGGGTAAGCTTGATCGACGCTTGAGAGAGGAAACCATGACCACCGATCGCGTGACCGTCGGCAACCTGCGGGTGGCAAAGGTGCTGCACGACTTCATCACCAACGAGGCACTCGCCGGTACCGGTCTGGACCCCGACAGCTTCTGGGCGGGCGTGGACAAGGTCGTCACCGACCTGGCGCCGCAGAACCAGGATCTGCTGGCGCGGCGCGATGAACTGCAGGCGCAGATCGACAAGTGGCATCGGCAGCGCGTCATCGGACCGTTCGACGCGCAGGAGTACCGCGCCTTCCTCACCGAGATCGGCTACCTGGAGCCCGAACCCGAGGACTTCACCATCACCACGTCGGGCGTCGACGCGGAGATCACCAGCACCGCCGGCCCGCAGCTGGTGGTGCCAATCCTCAACGCCCGCTTCGCGCTGAACGCATCCAATGCCCGCTGGGGCTCGCTCTACGACGCGCTGTACGGCACCGACGTGATTCCGGAGACCGACGGCGCCGAGAAGGGTGGCGGCGGATACAACCAGGTGCGCGGCGCCAAGGTCATCGCCTACGCCAGGAAGTTCCTCGACGAGTCGGTGCCGCTGGCTTCGGGGTCCTACGCCGACGCCACCGGCTTCACGGTGGAGGACGGACAGCTCCTGGTCACCCTCGGCGACGGCCTCTCGGTCGGCCTGGCCAACCCCGACGAGTTCGCCGGCTACCTCGGTGAGCCAAGCGCCCCGACGTCGGTGCTGCTGGTCCACCACGGCCTGCACGTCGAGATCCTCATCGACCCCGACTCCCCCGTCGGCTCCACCGACGGGGCAGGGGTCAAGGACGTCGTGCTGGAGTCCGCGGTCACCACGATCATGGACTTCGAGGACTCCGTCGCCGCGGTCGATGCCGAGGACAAGGTGCTGGGCTACCGCAACTGGCTCGGCCTGAATCGCGGCGACCTCTCCGAAGAGGTCAGCAAGGGCGGCAAGACCTTCACCCGGGTGCTGAACCAGGACCGCACGTTCATCGCCCCCGGCGGCGAGTCCGAGCTGACGCTCCCCGGCCGGAGCCTGCTGTTCGTCCGCAACGTCGGGCACCTGATGACCAACGACGCGATCGTGTTCGAGGACGGTTCCGAGGTGCCAGAGGGCATTCAGGACGCCCTGTTCACCGGGCTGATCGCGATGCACGGCTTGAAGGACGACGACGAGAATGGGCCACTGCTCAACAGCCGCACCGGCTCCATCTACATCGTGAAGCCAAAGATGCACGGCCCCGCCGAGGTCGCGTTCACGTGCGAACTGTTCAGCCGCGTCGAGGACGTCCTCGGCCTGCCGCAGGCCACGCTGAAGGTCGGCATCATGGACGAGGAGCGGCGCACCACGCTGAACCTGAAGGCCTGCATCAAGGCCGCCGCCGACCGCGTCGTGTTCATCAATACCGGCTTCCTGGACCGCACCGGTGACGAGATCCACACCTCGATGGAGGCGGGCCCGATGGTCCGCAAGGGCGCGATGAAGAGCCAGCCCTGGATCAAGGCCTACGAAGACGCCAACGTCGACACCGGCCTGGCGACGGGGTTGTCCGGCAAGGCCCAGATCGGCAAGGGCATGTGGGCAATGACCGACCTCATGGCCGACATGGTCGAGCAGAAGATCGGTCAGCCCAAGGCGGGCGCGACCACCGCGTGGGTGCCCTCGCCGACCGGTGCGACGCTGCACGCCATGCACTACCACCAGGTCGACGTGTTCGAGGTGCAGAAGGAGATCGCCAAGGAGGCCCCGCGTACCACCATCGACGAACTGCTCACGATCCCGCTGGCCAAGGAGCTCGCGTGGGCTCCCGAGGAGATCCGCGAGGAGGTCGACAACAACTGCCAGTCGATCCTCGGCTACGTGGTGCGGTGGATCGACGCCGGCGTCGGCTGCTCCAAGGTCCCCGACATTCACGACGTGGCCCTCATGGAGGACCGCGCCACGCTGCGCATCTCGAGCCAGCTGCTGGCCAACTGGCTGCGCCACGGCGTCATCACCGCCGACGACGTCAAGGCCAGCCTGCGGCGGATGGCGGCCGTCGTCGACGAGCAGAACGCCAAGGACCCCGACTATCTGCCGATGGCGCCGGACCCCGAGGCCAGCATCGCGTTCGAGGCCGCACAGGAACTCATCCTGTCGGGAGCGGCGCAGCCCAACGGTTACACCGAGCCGATCCTGCATCGGCGCCGCCGGGAGTTCAAGGCTCGCCACGCCGGGCAGTGACTAGACTTCGTCGGGGCTCACCGAGACGGCGTCCGGCGACGCCTCGGCTCGGTGAGTGACGCAGCCCGACGATCGCGACGGACACGAGGAGGACAGGGGTTAGGGATGGGCAGGCACAGCATTCCGGACCCCGAGGACTCCCCCGACGAGGTGCCGACGGGCGCCGACCAGCCGGGTCGTCCCGGTAGCGACTACCCCGACGACGAGTACGGCCCCGCTGACTACCGACCCGGCGAGGGATCCGGTGAGTACGAGTCCGGTGAGTACGAAAGCGCCGACTACGACGCCGATTACGACGACGATTACGACGACCACTGGGCGCCGGCGCGGGGCAACGACTTCTCCGACCTCGGGGACTCCGAGCCAGCATCACACCCCGAAGCGGAACGGGACGAGGAAGAGACGACGCACGCGTTCGCCGCGTCGGCTCCGCCGCCCAACCGTCGTGACTGGGACAGCAGCGAGTGGACCGGCAGCCATCGCGCGATCCAGCCCAAGCGACGCGGCATCAGCGTCGGCGTGATCGTCGCGCTCGTCACCGTCGTCGTGGTCGTCGGTGCAGTCATCGGGTGGCGCTTCTTCGGCGACGCCCTGTCGCACCGCTCACAGGCGGGTGCGGCCCGCTGCGTCTCGGGTGAGGTCGCCGTCGCGGTCGTGGTCGATCCCTCGATCGAACCGCAGATCACCCCACTCGCGGACAAGTACAACCAGTCCGCCGATCCCGTCGGCGACAAGTGCGTCAAGATCGGAGTGAAGTCCGCCGACGCCGATCAGGTGGTCGACGGCTTCGGCGGGACGTGGCCCGCGGACCTCGGTGAGCGGCCGGCCCTGTGGATCCCGGGCAGTTCGATCTCCGAAGCCCGACTGGAGGCGTCGACGGGTGAGAAGACCGTCAGCGACAGTCGGTCACTGGTCACCTCGCCGGTAGTGCTCGCGGTGCGGCCGCAGCTGAGGGCTGCTCTGGCACAACAGAACTGGGGCGCGCTGCCCGGTCTGCAGAACAACGCGACGTCGTTGGACGGGCTGAATCTGCCGGGTTGGGGCTCACTGCGACTGGCGTTGCCGATGTCCGGAGGTGGCGATGCGACCTACCTCGCCGCCGAGGCCGTGGCGTCGGCCGCGGCACCGCCGGGCGCGCCAGTCACCTCGGGCGCCAATGCGGTCGCCGCACTGATGGCGGGTCAGCCGAAGTTGGCCGACGCCAAGGCGTCCACGGCGCTGGATGCCCTCCTCGGGGCCGCCGATCCCGCGACGGCCGACGTGCACGCCGTGGTGGCCACCGAGCAGCAGATCTTCCAGCGCGGCACGCAGTCGGGCGCCAAGGACCGGTTGGCCGCCTGGCTGCCCCCGGGGCCGACGGCGCAGGCCGACTATCCGACGGTGCTGCTCGCGGGCAACTGGCTCAGCCAGGAACAGATCAGCGCGGCAAGCGAATTCGCGCGATTCCTGCGCAAGCCCGAGGCGCTGGCCAGCCTGACCGAAGCGGGCTTCCGCTCCAACGGCGCCACGATGCCGGCCAGCGACGTGACCGACTTCCCGGCCCTGCAGGCACCGCTCTCGGTGGGTGACGGCAGCACCAGGGCAACGCTGGCCAACCTGGTCAGCACCCCCGCCCAGAACCCGGCCGTGACGATCTTGCTCGATCAGTCCATGACCACCGACGAGGGTGGCAAGTCCCGGCTGGCCAACGTGACCGCCGCGCTCACCGCGCGACTGCAGGCGCTGCCGCCCAACGCCGCCGTCGGATTGTGGACCTTCGACGGCGTGGCCGGGCGTTCCGAGATCGCGCTGGGAGCACTCGACGAACCCATCGGCGGCCAACCCCGCTCGGCGGCACTGACCACCAACCTCAACGGCCAGGTGGCCAGCAACGGCGGCGCCGTGTCGTTCACGACGCTGCGGCTGCTGTATCCGGATGCCGTCGCCAACTTCCGGGATGGACAGCCGAATTCGGTGCTGGTGATCACCGCGGGTCCGCACACCGACCAGTCGCTGGACGGGCCCGGCCTTCAGGACTTCGTCAAGCAAACCTTCAACCAGGCCAAGCCGGTGGCGGTCGACGTGATCGACTTCGGGTCCGACCCCGACCGCGCCACCTGGGAGGCGGTCGCGCAGACGACCGGTGGCAGCTACCGCAACGTCGCGAGCTCTGCGGGTCCAGACCTCACCGCGGCGCTGACGGCAGCTATCGGCTAACGCGGGCCCAACGACTCGAGGGCGCGCTCGGCGAACACCCCGGGCACCTCGACCTGTGGATAGTGGCCGACGCCGGGAAGCTCGACGACCTTGGCGGCGGGGCGCAACTCACGCAGTCCCGCCAGCACGTTCACCGTGGCCACCGGATCCTCCAGCGCCCACAGGAAGCTAAGCGGCTTCGGCCAATTCCGCACCGCGCCGTGCCACCGCGACGCATGGCGCACCCGCTCGTCGAGGTAGGAGATCGTCAGGTGGGAGATGCGGTGGCCGCCGTCGCGGGACAGCAACGCCCATTGAGCTTCGGCCTCCTCGTCCGACAGCGGGTGGCCCGCGCTGAACAGCTCACCGAAGCCCGTCCGGAACGTCCTGCGGTTGGCCAGCCGCGCGGCGAGCGGCCCAAGTGGTCCCCGCAGCACCTTCTGCATCGGCCGCAGGGATGCCCGTTCCAGGATCACGCTGCCGTTGGTGAGTACTGCCGCGCGAAGGTCGAAACTCAAGCGCCTCTCGATGTCTCGAGCCAGTAGCTCGGTGGCGACCGAGGTGCCCATGTCGTGGGCGACGAGCACCACTGGCCCGGAGATCTCGGCCGCCACGACCGTCTCCACCAGGTCGGACTGCTCGAACAGGCTGTAGCGATGCGGTCGGGGTTTGTCGGACAAGCCGAACCCGAGGAAGTCCATCGTCAGCCAGGCGCGATCACCCAGGTGGGGCACCACGCTGCGGTAGTCGTACGAGCTCGACGGATACCCGTGCAGCATCAGCACCGTCGGCCCGGTACCCGCCGATGCCCGGACGAAGACCGAACCCACCGGCGTCTCGACGAAGTGTCCTCCGTCGAGCCAGTCCTCGACGCTTCTGGGCAACATCGGCCCAGGTTAGGCGAAGGCCTCCACCGGCGGGCAGGAGCACACCAGATTGCGGTCACCGTAGGCGCTGTCGATGCGGCGCACCGGCGGCCACACCTTGGGCCGGAAGCCCTTGCCAAGCGGGTAGGCCGCCTGCTCGCGGGTGTAGGGGTGCTTCCAGTTCTCCACCAGTAGGCACTCGGCGGTGTGGGGGGCACCGCGCAGCGGGTTGTCCTCGACCGACCAGGCCCCGGAACCGACCTGGTCGATCTCGGCGCGGATCGAGATCATGGCCTCGCAGAAGGCGTCCACCTCGGCCAGGCTCTCACTCTCGGTGGGCTCGACCATCAGCGTGCCCGCGACGGGGAAGCTCATGGTCGGCGCGTGAAAACCGTAGTCTGCCAACCGCTTCGCCACGTCGTCGACCGTGACGCCGGTGGTCTTGGTGATGGTGCGCAGATCCAGGATGCACTCGTGGGCCACCATGCCGTTCTCGCCCGTGTAGAGCACGGGGTAGTACTCGTCGAGCCGGCGGGCGATGTAGTTGGCCGACGCGATCGCGGTCAGGGTCGCCGCGCGCAGGCCGGGTGCTCCCATCATGCGGATGTAGGCCCACGTGATCGGCAGGATCGAGGCCGAACCGTAGGGCGCCGCCGACACCGTGTAGTGCTCACCGAGTTCGTCGGCGCGCGGATGTCCCGGCAGGTACGGCGCCAGATGGCTGCGCACCGCGACCGGCCCGACACCGGGACCGCCGCCGCCGTGCGGGATGCAGAAGGTCTTGTGCAGGTTCAGGTGGCTGACGTCGCCGCCGAAATGCCCCGGCCGGGCCAGCCCGACGAGCGCGTTCAGGTTCGCGCCGTCGACGTACACCTGTCCTCCTACGTCGTGGACGGCGGCACAGATCTCCTCGACGTCGTGCTCGTAGACGCCGTGCGTCGACGGGTAGGTGATCATCAGCGCCGCGACCCGGTCGCCGTGTTCGGCGATCTTGGCGCGCAGGTCGTCCAGGTCGACGTCACCGTTGGCACGGCAGGCGACCACTACGACGCGCATACCGGCCAGCGCCGCGGACGCCGCGTTGGTGCCGTGCGCGCTCGACGGGATCAGGCAGATGTTGCGTTGCGCGTCACCACGACTCAGGTGGTAGGCCTGGATGGCGAGCAACCCGGCGTACTCCCCCTGCGATCCCGCGTTGGGCTGCAGCGACACCGAGTCGTAGCCGGTGAGCTGGGTGAGCCAGGTCTCGAGGTCGGCGATCAGCTTGCGCAGCCCCGGGGTGTCCGATGCCGGTCCGAACGGGTGCTGACGGGCGAACTCCGGCCAGGTGATGGGTTCCATCTCGGCGGCGGCGTTGAGCTTCATCGTGCACGAACCCAGCGGAATCATGCTGCGGTCGAGCGCGATGTCCTTGTCCGACAGCGAGCGCAGGTAGCGCATCATCTCGGTCTCGGTGCGGTAGCGCGTGAAGGCGGGGTGGGTCAGGAACGGCGAGGTGCGGGTGGCGATCTCCGGGCCCGCCCAGTGTTGACCGCCGCGGCTCGCGCCGAAGGCCTCGAGCACCTGCTCGACGTGGGTGGCGGTGGTCGCCTCGTCACATGACATCGAGACGTGGTCGGCGTCGACGAGCCACACGTTGATGCCGCGCTCCTTGGCGGCGGCGCGGACCTCCTCGGCCCGGCCGGGCACGCGGGCGAGCACGGTGTCGAAGAACGCGTCGTGCACCACCTCGACACCGGCGTCGGTGAGTCCGCTGGCGATCGCCAGCGCATTGCCGTGGACCCTGTGCGCGATTGCAGTCAGTCCGTCGGCGCCGTGGTAGCTGGCGTACATCGCCGCCATCACCGCGAGCAGCACCTGCGCGGTGCAGATGTTGCTGGTGGCCTTGTCGCGGCGGATGTGCTGCTCACGGGTCTGCAGGGCCAGCCGGTAGGCGGCCGACCCGTCGGCGTCCACCGACACGCCGACCAGGCGGCCGGGCAGCTGACGGGCATGCTTGGCGTGCACGGCCAGGTAACCGGCATGCGGGCCGCCGAATCCCATTGGGACGCCGAAGCGTTGGGTGGTGCCGAACGCGACGTCGGCGCCGAGGTCTCCCGGCGGGGTGATCAGCGTGGCAGCCAGCAGGTCGGCACCGATCGCGACCAGTGCGCCGCGCTCGTGGGCCTGAGCGACCAGTGCACTCCAGTCGGTGACGCGTCCGCTGGCGCCAGGCAGCTGCACGATGACGCCGAAGAAGTCCCCATCGGGCAGGCCCTCGCGCAGGTCGGCGGTGACGACCTCGATGCCCAGCGGCTTGGCGCGCGTCTCGATCACCGCGGCAGTCTGGGCGTAGACGTCGACGTCCACGGCGATCCGGTTCACCGAACCCTTCACCGCGCGGTGCATCAGCGTCATGGCCTCTGCGGCCGCGGTGCCCTCGTCGAGCATGGAGGCGTTGGCGACCTCGAGGCCGGTGAGGTCCTCGACCATGGTTTGGAAGTTCAGCAGCGCCTCGAGCCGGCCCTGGCTGATCTCGGGCTGGTAGGGCGTGTAGGCCGTGTACCAGGCGGGGTTCTCCAGGATGTTGCGGCGCAGCACGGCCGGGGTGAGCGTGTCGAAGTACCCCTGACCGATCATCGAGACGGCGACGGTGTTCGCGTCGGCCATCGCGCGCAGTTCGGCCAGCGACTGCTCCTCCGACGCGGGCGGCGGAAGCTGGTCGAGTCCGGGCGCCACGCCATCGGCGGTCAGCGCGTCGAGAATGCCCGCGGGCAGCGCCTTCTCGGCCAGTTCGCCGAGGCTGTCGACACCGATGACCCCGAACATCGTCGCGACGGCGTCGGTGTCGGGTCCGATGTGCCGGTCGGAGAAGCGGGGGGTGTGGTGCTCATTGCGGGGATGGGGCGGGGTACCGGACAAGGGAGGACCTCTCACACGTCAGAGCGTGGAACCGCTAGCGGTCCTCTCCCTCTGTCGTCGACCCGTGACGGGTGCCTGAGAGATTCGGCCGGAGCCGGCCAGGGCCGGTTTCTGCCTTTCCCCATGGGCGGGCGAACATCCGCCGCTTTCCAGAGGCATCGTGGCTCCGCGCGGTCCTGGGTGCCTGAGAGGTTGACGGAGAGGTGTTGCTCCTTCGGCGTCCGCAGCTGGCGACCACGGAACTCTCCCGCGAGGGGGCGATGCGGTGCCGAGTCTACCGGAGTGCCGGGATCTAGCCGATCTTGCGGTCGCGGTGCTTGCGGCGCGAGGCCAGCTCGTCCTCGGGGCTGGGGATGGACTCCCCGCCGTCGGCACGCTCACCCGGGAAGTCGGCGATGGCGCCGGTGAGTTCGCGCATGGCACCCGAGACCGCGATGCCGAACACGCCCTGACCACCTTGCAGAAGGTCGACGACCTCTTCGGCGGAGGTGCATTCGTAGACCGTGGTGCCATCGGAGAACAGCGTGATGTTCGCGAGGTCCTTGACGCCGCGCTGGCGTAGGTGATCGACCGCGACACGGATGTTGTGCAGCGAGATGCCGGTGTCCAGAAGCCGTTTGACGATCTTGAGGACCAGGATGTCCTTGAACGAGTACAGCCGCTGGCTGCCCGAGCCCGCCGCACCGCGGATGGACGGGACCACCAGCGAGGTGCGTGCCCAGTAGTCCAGCTGGCGGTAGGTGATGCCCGCGATCTGGCACGCACTGGGACCGCGGTAGCCAACCAATTCGTCCGGCACCGAGTCGTCGGGAAACAGGCCCGCCTGGATGGGTTCGCCAGGTGCGGCTGAGACCACCCGCTCCGGGGTGCCGCTGGATGTGAGATCCAACTGCTCCTGACGTGGCGTGTCGCCCACTGCCCATCCTCTCGCCGATCGAACTGGATACGTGCCCACGAGCCGTCAGCGACGGTTCAGCACGTTTGCTCCGAGTTCTCGAGTATGTCGAGCATACGCTCCCTGCTCGGCACTCACTGCCTCTCGTAGTGAATGAAGTATGGCTGTCGACGGGTTCCATCGGGGAAACTCGCTCCGCGTGTCGAGCGCGTGAGACGTATCCGTGACTATCGCGTCAGGTGGCCTTGAAGTCGTCGGGAGACACACTGTCGAGGAACTCCTTGAACTTCTCGACCTCGTCCTCGCGCACCGCGCCGGTGGTCTCCTCGTCGGACTCGTCCGGAATCAGCAGGCCCGCCTCGGCGAGCACCGCCTCCTCGACGTAGATCGGCACCCCGACCCGCATGGCGATCGCCACCGAGTCCGAGGGGCGCGCCGAGACCTTGATGTCGCGGTCGAAGACCAGGTCGGCGTAGAAGGTGCCCTCCTGCAGGTCGACGATCCGCACTTCCTTGAGCGAATGGCCAAGGGCGGTAATCAGATCCCGGATCAAATCGTGGGTCAGCGGGCGGGCCGGTTCGACGCCCTGCTGCTCCAGCGCGATCGCCTGGGCCTCGGTCTGACCGATCCAGATCGGCAGGTAGCGATCACCATTGGATTCGCGTAGCAGCAGAACCGGCTGGTTCTGGGGCTGCTCAACGCGAATTCCGATCACACGAACTTCGCCCATCTGTGTCTGCCCTCCGCCTGAAAGCCGGTCCTGAAACCGTCGTGCCGAGTCTAATCCTCAGCGATCGAGTACGTCGCGCACCGCAGACTTGATCAGCGAGGTGTGCAACGTGATGGCCAGTGCAGCGACCTCGCGGGCCAGGTCGTCGGCGCGGTCTCGCGCGCCTGCCTTGACCACCGGCCCGGCGATCTGGGCGATCAGGTCCGACTGCCGGTCGGCGGCCGAACGGAACGCCCGCAGGTGCCGGGGTTCGACGCCGTAGTCGGCCAAGGCCTTGGCGCACTGCGCCGTCACGACAGAGTGCTCGTCGAAGAACCCACCGGGCCCGGTCCTGATCACGCCCGCCTTGATCAGCGAGCCGAGGAGTTCTTCGTCGACCCCAGAGCGGGACAGCAGGTCCTCCCGGCTCAGCCGGACCTGGGCCGGCGCGACGGCGGCCGTGTCGTAGGCGCTGGCGTCACCGGCCCGGTCCTGCGAGACCTGGACCAATCGCGGTACGCCATAACCGGTTCCGGTGTCGGGGAGCGCCCCGTCGGGCTGCGCGTCGAGTTGGGCCTTGATGACCTTCAACGGCAGGTAGTGGTCCCGCTGAGCGGTCAGGATGAAGCGCAACCGCGCACAGTCGTATGCGGTGAATCGCCGGTAGCCCGAGCCCGAGCGTTGCGGCGTGACCAGACCTTCGGCTTCCAGGAAGCGGATCTTGGAGATGGTCACGTCCGGAAAGTCGGGTCGCAGCGAGTCGAGGACCGCTCCGATCGACATCCCGGCGAGCGCTGGGGTGTCGGGCGCGGTCATTAGCCTGCCGTGCTGCCGTCGTCGCCCTTCGGTCCGGTGAGGAAGACCAGTCGGAACTTTCCGATCTGGACTTCGTCGCCGTTTGCCAGCACCGCGGAGTCCACGGGCTCGCGGTTGACGTAGGTGCCGTTGAGACTGCCGACGTCGACGACCTGGAACTCACCGGACTCGAGCCGGAACTCCGCGTGGCGGCGGCTGACGGTGACGTCGTCGAGGAAGATGTCGCTGTCGGGGTGGCGACCCGCCGAGGTGCGCGCTTGATCGAGCAGGAATCGCGACCCTGCGTTCGGACCGCGCTTGACGACGAGCAGGGCCGAACCAGCCGGAAGTCCCTCGACTCCCGATACGGCGTTGTCACCGCCCGTTGCTGGCGGGGCGTCCAATTCGTTGAGGAAGTCCGATCGAAAGACCGATGTGGTCTCGACCGTCACTTCTTCGGACTGATCAGCTCCCGAACTGGTGTCGTTGTCCGTCACCCGGTGCTCCTCACTGGCTGCTGTGGCGATGGTCGGCGGACACGCCAACCACGACGCCGGCCGTCATGCGTCTCGAGACGACCGTACCGCGCGCCGGGGTCGGCCGTGTCCACCACCGCCTGAATTTCATTCGTCGAGGGTCGCGCCGTAGGCGTCGGCGTCGAGCAGACCGTCGAGTGCCTCGGAGAGCTCGGCGGCATCGATCTGCAGGTCGACGAGCCATCCGGCGCCGTACGGATCGGAGTTGACCAACTCCGGCGAGTCCGCGACGTCGCCGTTGACGGCAACCACTTTCGCGGTGATCGGGGCGTACAGATCCGAATTCGACTTCGTCGACTCGACGGTGCCGAACTCGGCGCCGGCGGTGACTTCGGCGTCGACGTCGGGCAGCTCGACGAAGACGACGTCCCCGAGCGCGGCCTGGGCGTAGTCAGTGATGCCGACCCGGACGGTGTCGTCGCCGGTCCGACGCACCCATTCGTGTTCCTCGGTGTAGTAGAGATCGGACGGAATCTCGCTCACTGGGCTCCTCATTGGCCTCGGTGGTCATCAGCGTGGTGCGGATGTCGTGCTCACTTGACTGGCTGAGCGTATTGGCGGGGTTTCGGTTGCCGCAAGGCGGTCACGTTCACCACGCCAGCCTGTTGCACCGACATTGTGCCGCCAACCCGCTCGACACTGTCCACGGCCCCGCCTGGGATGTTCATCGCGGCGGCCAGGGTGGCCGGATCGCCAATTGCCAGAACGGAATAGGGCGGGGACAGCGTGGTGCCGTCGACGACGAGCGCACCGGGCTGCCCGACCACCCAGGTGTCGACGCCGACCCGCACCGGCGGCTGGACCGGACCGCTGATCTGCATGGCCTCGGCGCCCGCGGCGCGCAGCTCGTTGACCACGTCCAGCATGGTCTCCGGCGACACTCCAGGAGCGGTGTCGGCGATGGCGATCGTCACTCCGGGTCCGGTGGCAGCCACCGTGCCGATCAGGATCGACAGGGCCGCCAGCCGCGCCCGCGCGTTCTCGATCGCCGCCTCGTCGTTGCTGCCCGAGAACTGCAGCGACTCGAGCGTGCGCTGCAGGTCGGCGACCTCGGTATTGAGCGCGGCTTCGCGTTGCTGCAGCGAGTCGAGCAGGACCAGCAGGTCGGCCGGCCTTGCGGTCTCCAGGGAGTCTCCAGATTCGGTCTGGCGCGCCTGCGTGACGATGGCCACGCCGAGCAGCACCACCAGCACGATGGCCAGCCCCCCGAAGACGAGCTGGGACCGGCTGCGGCGGGGGGCGGGGGGCGCGGCGCCGGCGCGCCGCTCGTGCCTGCCGTGTTCGGGGGTCGGTTCGGGGGTCGGTTCGGGTTCGGTCTCGGTCATGGCTCAGGCGCCGAACAGTCTGCGCCGCAGGGCGGCGGCGTTGCCGAAGATCCTGATGCCGAGCACCACGATGATCGCCGTGGACAGCTGGGTCCCCACTCCCAGCTGATCGCCGACGAAGACGATCAGCGCGGCGACGAGCACGTTGAAGACGAACGACACCACGAACACCTTGGCGTCGAAGATGCGCTCCAGATACGCGCGCAGGCCGCCGAACACCGCATCCAGCGCCGCGACGACCGCGATCGGGAGGTAGGGCTGGATCGCCTCCGGCACGCTGGGATGGAACACCAGGCCGAGGACGATGCCGACGACGAGTGCGGCTATACCGACCATCTATCTCCGATCACGCTCTCTACGGATTCCCGCATCATGGCCCGACCTGCTTGGCGAAGTTGACGTCTCGGACCGAGCCTGCGGGCAGCTTCAAGTCGTCGGCCTCGCCGACGGTGACCATGACGCCGTACGACGCCTCCAGCAGATGCAACCGTGCCAGCGCCGGGCTCTGGCCGAAGGTGTCGGATATCCCGTGCGGCGGCCCGACGGCCAGGACCACGTACGGGTTGGCGATGGGCTGATTGTCGACCAGCAGGCCCCCGCCCGCCTGGCGGATGGTGACGTTCGGTCCGATCCGCACGCCGCCGACGGCGATGGCCTCGGCGCCGCTGACCCACAGCGAGTTGACCACCAGCTGCAGATCCCGGTCGAGGATGACCTGCGGGCTGCCGGCGACCCGCTGCTTGGTCACGTCGGTCAGGTCGCGGGCCGCGCTGGGCTCGGTGATGGTGACGGTCAGGCCGGGGCCGTGCACCGCGGTGGCCGCGGCGGCGAACTCCGCGACGTCGAGGTCGGCCAGCAGCTGACGGCCGCGCTGGTCGCCCTCGAGCCGGCTGCGCCGCTCCGACTCGACCCGTCCCGCCAGCGCATTGCGCCGGGCCAGGTCCTGGTCGGTCGCGCGCTGCGCGCTACGCACCCCCTCGGCCAGCACCTGCCGGCTCTCCTGGGTCGTCGGGGCGACCGACTGCGCCTGCGCGGCGGCGGCCGCGAACACCGCGGTGACCAGTGACCCGGCCAGGATCCGCCAGCCCCAGTTCGTTGCCACCCCCCGCCGCTCCCCCGAAGCCCTGCGCTCGGCCGCCGCGGCGTACCCGGGGTCGAGGTGATCCGACAGCAGCGACCGCAACAGCGACGGCACCGGGATCAGGCTCGGCGCCCCCGCGACGTGCGCGCTGCGTCCGGCGTCCGGGCTGTAGCCGCCGAGCGCGCGCCCCTCGTCAGACACGTCCCCGCGGGCGCCGGGGCATCCGTCGCACCACCATCGTCACCTGGATCAGATACAGCACGCCCGACCACAGGTACATCGCCATCCCCCAGCCAAGGAAGGCCCATCCGATGGCCAGGATCACCCGGCTCCACAGCGCGTCCCACTGGCCGAGCAGCACCAGCGGGAAGCCCGACATCAGCGCGAACGTGGCGGCCTTGCCGACGTAGGTGACGCTGAGCGCGGTCAGTCCGCGGCTGCGCAGCACCGGCAGCGTCGACGCCAGCACGACGTCGCGGACCAGCAGCACCACCACGAACCACCACGGCACGATGCCGACCGAGGCCAGCGCGACCGGCACCACGACCATGTAGATGCGGTCGACGGCCGGGTCGAGCAGCGCGCCCAGCCGCGACGATTGGTTGTCGACGAGCCGGGCGATCTTGCCGTCCGCCCAGTCCGAGAACCCGCTGAACATCAGCACCGCGACGGCCCAGCCATTGGCCTGGGCGACGAGCAGGTAGATGAACACCGGCACCAGGACGAGCCGCAACACGCTCAGCGCGTTGGGAATGGTCAGTATTCGGTCGCTCGGCTCGCGGGTAGCCTCGCCACGGCCCTTCGTCGTGGGCTCCATGCAGATGAACCTAGCGGAACACCCCAGGCAGGCTCAGCGCCGACATGGAGTCGTCCGCCAAGGGATTGTCGTGAATCATGTAGGTCCACGTCGAGGTCGGCCTGGCGAGTTTGGACAGGTCCAAACCCTGCTCGTCGGTCAGCACGTTGGCCGTCTCGAAGGTCTGCTGCGCGGCCTCGATGGCATCGGCGGCCAGTGAGGCGAACGCGTCGACGGCGAGCCGATGGAACTCGTCGAGCGGGTTCTGCCTGCCGAGGGCGCGCAGGTGGATGCTCTCGCGGATGTCGGACAGGTAGGCCTGATGGTCGGCCCAGCCGCGGTCGAGGTGGTACAGCATGATCTGGCGGCAGATCTTCTCCAGCCGCTCCTCGTCGACCTCCGCCGCCAGCTCGGCATACCGCTCGGGTGCGCGTTCGGCGAGTTCTTCGCGGGCGGTTGCGGTGCGCAGCAACGTGTTTCGCCGCTCCACCAGGATGGCGCGCTGCTGGGCCACCAGCTGGTTGTAGCGCCAGGTGTTGGCGTGGACGTCGAGCAGCCTGCCCTCGGCGACGCGCTGGGCGTGCTCGAGCAGCTGGGCGGCCTTGGGGTTGGTGATGCGCCCGTCCTCGTCGGTGGCCATCGGCAGCTTCTCCGGCTCCAGGTGCGCGACGACGACGTCGTCCTCCCAGCTGGAGAAGAACACCGACGAACCCGGGTCGCCCTGACGTCCGGCGCGACCGCGCAGCTGATTGTCCAGCCGCTCGGTGTGGTGGCGGCCGGTGCCGATCACGTGCAGCCCGCCGAGTGCGGCGACCTCCTCGTGGCCGGCCTCGTTCGAGCCACCGAGCCGAATGTCGGTGCCACGCCCGGCGATCTGGGTCGACACCGTCACCGCGTTGAGCTTGCCCGCCTCGGCGATGACGAGCGCCTCCTCCTCGTCGTTCTTTGCGTTCAGCACGACCGCCGGGATACCGGCCTTGACCAGCCGTTCGTGCAGTTCCTCTGACTCGGCGACGTCGCGCGTGCCGACGAGCACCGGCTGCCCGGTCCGGTGGATCGACTTGATGTGGTCGATGACGGCGTCGATCTTGGCGGCCGCGGTGATGTAGACCCGGTCGGCCTCGTCCTCGCGAATGTTCGGGGTGTTCGGCGGAATTGGCGATACCCCGAGCTTGTAGAACTGGCGCAGCTGCTCGCCGGCCGCCAGCGCGGTACCGGTCATGCCGCACACCGTCGGGTAGCGGTTGATCAGCGCCTGGACCGTGATGGTGTCGAGCACCTCGCCGGTCTCGGTGGTCTCGATGCCCTCCTTGGCCTCGACCGCGGCCTGCAGTCCGTCCGGCCAGCGCTGCAGCTGGGCGATGCGCCCGCGCGAGGCGTTGATCAGCTGCACCCGGCCGTCGCGCACGATGTAGTGCACGTCGCGCTGCAGCAGCACGTGCGCGTGCAGGGCGACGTTGATCTCGGTCAGCGTGGTGCTGACATTCTCCTCGGAGTAGATGTCGACGCCGCCGAGGGCCTTCTCCAGCTTGCGGGCGCCCGCGTCGGTCAGGTGCACGTTGCGACGGTCGGCGTCGGTGTCGTAGTCCTTGCCGGCGACGAGTTCGCCGACCATCTCGATGATCTCCAGCCGCGGCGTCTCGCGGTGCGTGGTGCCGGCCAGCACCAGCGGCACCAGGGCCTCGTCGACGAGCACGGAGTCGGCCTCGTCGATCAGCGCGACGTCGGGGTCCGGAGACACCAGGTCCTCGACGTCGGTGACGAGCTGATCGCGCAGCACGTCGAAGCCGATCTCGTTGACCGAGGCATATGTGACGTCGCAGGCGTAGGCGGCACGGCGTTCGTCGGGGGTCGACTCGGCGGTGATCCAGCCGACGGTCAGGCCCATGGCCTCGAGCAGCGGGCCCATCCACTCGGCGTCGCGGCGGGCCAGGTAGTCGTTGACGGAGATGACGTGCACGTTGCGCCCGGCGATCGCATAACCCGCGGCGGCGATCGCACCGGCCAGGGTCTTGCCTTCACCGGTGGCCATCTCGACGACGTCGCCGGCCAGCATGCGCAGCGCGCCGAGCAGCTGAACGTCGAACGGGCGCAACGTGGTTGCTCGTTCGGAGGCCTCCCGGGCGATGGCCAGGAACTGCGGGATGTCGGCCGACTCGGCCAGCCCCTCCAGGTTCAGCAGCTTCGCGGCCTTCTGCAGCTTCTCGGCGTCGAGGCCGGCCGCCTTCTCGTCGTACTCCGCCGAGGCGCGCACCAGATCCATGGACTGGGCCTGGTCCTTGTCGGTGCTGGCACCGAGCAGCTTCCAGAAGCGGTTGCTCAGCCGCCCCTGGGTACGGTCCTTGGTCTTGGGCGCGATCTTTGGCACCCGTTCACGGTACGCGGCGCCTCCCGGACTCTGCGAGCGTGCGTGTCGGTCCGCGACACGCCGCTCGACTTCGGCACTCCGCGCACGCTCGCCGACCTCGGTACTGCGGTAACTTCGCGCTCGGGAGTGTCGCCGGACATCCGCGGGGGGTCTGATGGATTCGGGACGGTTCAGACCCTCGATCGACTGGAGCACCGAGTTCCTCGGCTCCACGCTCTGGGTGCTGAAGACCTTCGCCATCACCGCGGTCGGCCTGGCCGTCGTGCTGGTCCTGCTCGCTCGCCTCACCGCGTGGGGACGTCAGTTCTGGCGGATCAACGGGCCGTACTTCACCGCCCGCGGATCGCGTCTGGTCGTGTGGGCCATGTTGGCCGCCCTGCTGGTCTCGGCCATCGTCTCGGTCCGCATCACCGTGCTGCTCAGCTATTACGGCAACGACCTGTTCTCGTCGCTGCAGGTGGCGTTCGAGGGCAGCGGGACGCCGGATGGCGTCCGCAAGCACACCGGCATCGACGGGTTCTGGTCGGCCATGCGCATCTTCGCCGTGCTGGCGTCGGTCGCGACGGCCCGCACGCTGGTCGACCTCTATCTGATGCAGCGCTTCACCATTCGCTGGCGAATATGGCTGACCCGTCGGCTCGTCGACGACTGGCTTGGCGGGTACGCCTACTACCGCGGCCAGCTGATGAGCACGCCGATCGACAATCCCGACCAGCGCATCCAGCAGGACGTCGACATCGTCACCGCGGGCACGGGCGAGCCGAACACCCCGTCGCACGGATCGGGTGCCACGTTGTTGTTCGGGGCCGTCGAATCGGTGTTGAGCGTCGCGTCCTTCGGCGTGATCATGTGGCAGCTGTCCGGGCCGTTGACCGTCTTCGACGTCACGTTGCCGCGGGCGCTGTTCTGGATCGTCATCGTCTACGTGCTGGTGGCCACCGCCGTCGCCTTCTGGATCGGCCGCCCGCTGATCCGGCTGAGCTTCCTCAACGAGTTCCGCAACGCCAGCTTCCGCTACGCGATGATCCGGTTGAAGGCCTCCGCGAGTGCCGTCGGCCTGTACCGCGGTGAGGAGGCCGAACGCCGGCAGCTGACCGGCCGGCTGGGCGAGGTGATCGCCAACTACCGGCACTGGCTGCGCCGCATGGTGCTCTTCCTCGGTTTCAACCTCTCGGTGAGCCAGGCGATCAACCCGCTGCCCTACCTCGTCCAGGCCCAGCGGCTGTTCGCCAACGAGATCTCCTTCGGTGACGTCATGCAGTCCGCGACCGCGTTCCACGCCATCCACGACGCGTTGTCGTTCTTCCGCAACGCCTACGACGCGTTCGCGAGTTACCGGGCCGCGCTGATCCGCCTCGACGGCCTGCTCGACGCGAACGCCCGTACCCGGGTCGATCCGCAGCTGGTCGTCGAGCAGTCCGCCGACGACAGCCTGCAGTGCGCGGGCGTGGACGTCCGCACTCCCGACGGCAAACTGCTGGTGCATTCCCTGAACGCCCGGCTGGCTCCCGGCGAGAGCCTGGTGATCACCGGTCCGTCGGGCAGCGGCAAGACGACCCTGCTGGCGAGCCTGGCGGGGCTGTGGCCGCATGCCTGCGGGCACGCGCGCTTCCCGGTGCCGCCGCGCGAGGTGATGTTCGTCGCGCAGCTTCCCTATCTCCCGCTCGGCGATCTGCGCGCCGTCGCGTCCTATCCGTTGCCCGGTGACCAGGTGGACCTCGGCCGGGTCCAGGCCGCGCTGCTCGAGGTGGCACTGCCCCATCTCGTCATTCGCGTCAACGAGATCAGGGATTGGGCGACCGTGCTGTCGGTGGGCGAACAGCAGCGAATCGCGTTCGCCCGCATCCTGCTGAACGCGCCGCGGGTGGTGTTCCTCGACGAGTCGACCTCCGCCATGGACGAGGGCCTGGAACTAATGCTCTACCGGCTGCTTCGCGACGTACTGCCCGACACCATCGTCGTCAGCGTCAGCCACCGTGACACCGTCGAGCAGCACCACGACCGCCAGCTCACCCTGCTCGGTGACGGCCGATGGCGGCTGGATCGGATTTCCGCCACACGCTGAACCCGGAGGACGGCTCTCACGAGAAGACCGGGGTACCTTGCCGGAATGGAAATGTTCACCCCGACGCTCGACTGGAGCGCCGAGTGGCTCACTTCGCTGTGGTGGATCGCGAAGGCCTGGGCGATCTCCGCCGTGGCCACCATGGTGATCCTGGTGCTCATCGCGCGCTTCACCACCTGGGGACGCCAGTTCTGGAAGGTCACCGGGGACTACTTCAGCGGGCGTTCGAGCATCAAGGTGTGGGCCTGGCTCGCCGGTTTGCTCCTGTCGGTGATCATCGGCGTCCGGCTCACGGTGCTCTTCAGCTATCAGAGCAACGACATGCTGACCAGCTTCCAGGTCATTGCCGCCGGTGTCGGCGGTGGCGACGCCACGGTGAAGGAATCCGGCCGGGAGGGTTTCTGGCTGTCCATCGGGGTGTTCAGCATCATGGCCGTCATCTACGTGGCGCGCGTGATGCTCGACCTGTTCCTCATGCAGCGCTTCATCCTGCGGTGGCGCGCCTGGCTGACCGATCGGCTCACCGGAGACTGGCTCGACGGGAAGGCCTACTACCGGGCGCGCTTCATCGACGACACCATCGACAACCCCGACCAGCGCATCCAGTACGACATCGACATCTTCACCACCGGTGTCGGCCCCACGCCCAACAACCCGAACAACACCACCGGGTCGACGCTTCTGTTCGGCGCGATCAGCTCGATCGTCACGATGATCTCCTTCACCGAGATCCTGTGGAATCTCTCCGGCCCGCTGACGCTGTTCGGCGTCACCCTGCCAAGGGCGATGTTCTGGATCGGGCTGGGCTACGTGGTCTTCGCCTCGGTGATCGCGTTCTGGATCGGCAAGCCGATCATCTGGTTCGCCTTCGACAACGAGAAGTACAACGCCGCGTTCCGGTACGCGCTGGTGCGCCTGCGCGAGGCGTCGGAGGCGGTCGCCTTCTACCGCGGCGAGATCGCCGAGCGCACGGGGCTGCGCCGTCGCTTCGCCTCGGTCGTCGGCAACTACAAGCGCTACATCAACCGGATGATCGGCTTCTACGGCTGGAACCTCTCGCTGAGCCAGATCATCGTGCCGCTGCCCTACGTGCTGCAGTTCCCCCGGTTCTTCGCCGGTGAGATCAAGCTCGGCGACATGACGCAGACGGCATCGGCGTTCGGCAGCATCCAGGACGGGCTTTCCTTCTTCCGTAACGCCTATGACCAGTTCGCCGGCTACCGCGCGGCGATCATCCGTCTGCACGGTCTCGTCGTCGCCAACGAGGAGGGCCGGGCCCTGCCGTCGGTGGAGACCGCGGCCTGCGTCGACGGCACGGTCCGGCTCGAGCGCGTCGAGGTCCGCACCCCCGACGGCAAGCAGCTCGTCAAGCCGCTGGACATGCGGTTGGAGATCGGCGACACCCTGGTCGTGACCGGCAAGTCCGGCAGCGGCAAGACCACGCTGTTGCGCAGCCTGGCCGAGCTGTGGCCGTTCACCAGCGGCACGCTGACCCGGCCGTGCGGTCCCAACGAGACGATGTTCCTGTCGCAGATGCCCTACGTGCCGCTTGGCGATCTGCGGGCCGTCGTGTCATACCCCTGCGAGGAGGGCACGCTCGATGACTCCCAGCTGCACGACGTGCTGACCAAGGTGGCGCTGCCGCATCTGCGCGACCGCCTCGACGAGGTGCAGGACTGGGCCAAGGTGCTCTCGCCGGGCGAGCAGCAGCGCGTAGCCTTCGCCCGCATCCTGCTGACCCGGCCCAAGGCAGTATTCCTCGACGAGTCCACCTCGGCGCTCGACGAGGGCTTGGAGATGACGCTGTATCAGCTGGTGCGCACCGAGCTGCCGGACACCATCCTGGTCAGCGTGAGCCACCGCAAGACCGTCGAGCAGCATCACACCAAGGAGCTCCACCTCCTCGGTGGCGGCGAGTGGCAGCTCAGGGACGTCGGGACCCAGCCCGAGCCGGTGCCGGTCTAGCCGCGGTCTGGTCTAGCTGCGCTGCCGGTCCGGCCGCGGGCCGCGTGGGCACCCGCCCGGCGGCCGAAGAACGAGCCCTCGCCGAGCTGCGTACCGCTGGCGTATCCCTTGCCATCCTGGGCGATGTTGGATGCGCAGGCGCCGGCAGCGTACAGGCCTGGCACCGCGCTGCCGTCCCCGCGCAGCACCTCGCCGTCGACCGAGACGGCCAGCCCGCCCATGGTGAAGCCGGAGTACATCGCCACGCCGAGGGACAGGTCGAACACCGCCCACGGCCCGGCGTCTTGCGCCTCGAGGTATTCCGGCTGCTTGTGGAAGTCCGGGTCCTCGCCGCGCGCGGCGTGTTCGTTGTAGCGCTCGAGGGTGGCGGCCAGCTTGCCGGCGGGAATCTCCAGTGCCGTCTCGATCTCGGCGATGGTCTCGAATCCGTCGAGGAACTTGATCAACGGCATGGCGGGCATCTCCATGTGCTCTTCGTCGACGACCAGATACGCGGTCTGGTCCGGTTGTTCGAGCACGAACGCCGAAGTGCGCGAGTGGTAGGAGTCTTCAGCGACGAAGCGCTGGCCCTCCTTGTTGACGATCACCCCGGTGATGAGCTTCTCCGGCGGGTAGGCCGCGGCGGTGATGAACTTCTCGTCGAGATTCTTGGCCACCCCGCCCGCCGACACGCCCAGCCGGATGCCCAGACCGTCGTCGTGGGGATTGCCGAGGATGTACGGCTCGACCACGCCGTGATGCTTGGTGCGGCGCGGCTTTCCGAGCTCTGGTGTGTACTCGGCGACCATCTCCGGGTTCATCGCGAAGCCGCCCGCGGCGATCACGACCGACTTGGCCCGGATCGCGCCGGTCTCGGTGAAGCGCTTCCACCGGACCCCGACGACCTTGCCGTCCTGCCTGCCGTCCTCGACGACGAGGTTGGTCGCGCCCGTCTCGTAGAGCACCGTCACGCCGAGGTCGGCGGCGCGCTTGACCAGCAGGTCGATCACCATGGCGGCGCCGCCCAGTTCACCGGGCACCGGCACGGAATGTCCGCGGGGCGCCGGGGTGGCCTGCTCGCAGAACGGCCAGACCTTCTCGTTGCCGGTGTAGGACAACCCCTCGGTGCCCGGCGGCACGACCACCTTGCCCGGGTAGAAGCTGCGCTCGAACTGGAAACCCAAGCTCTCCAACCATTCGAAGTGCTCGACGCTGCCGTCGGCGTAGGCGCGGATCTTGTCGAGCTCCGGTTCGCGCGACACGGCGACCAGGTAGTCGTACATGGCATCGGCGGTGTCGTCGTGTCCGGTGGCCTTCTGGACCTCGGTACCGCCGCCGAGGTAGAAGTGTCCGCCGGCCATGGCGGTGGTGCCGCCGGCGGCTGCGGCGCGTTCGAGGACCAGCACCCTGGCCCCCTCGGCGGCAGCGCTGACCGCCGCACACCCGCCGGCGATGCCGAAGCCGACGACGAGGACGTCCACCTCGTCGGACCACTCCGAGACATCGGACGCAGCAACGGTTTCGGGTACCTGCTTCATCGATGGCTCCTGGGCTGCGTCGTCACTTCTGCTCCTGTTTCACGTAGTCGAAGAACGCCTGGATCTCCGACGGGATGTGGGCGATCTCGAGATAGGGCACGCCGGCCTCGGCGTTGGCGACGTAGGCGAAGCGCATGCCGCCGGGCATCATGCCGTGCGCGACAACCGATGCGCCGCCGCATTCGGCGTCGTGCACCATGGCGTCGAAGCCGTCGACGTCGGGCGCCGCGACGCAGACGTGATGCAGCCCCGGCCCACGCGCGGCCAGGAATTCGGCGTACACGCTCTCCCCGCGCACCGGGGTGATGACCTCGAGCTGAGTGTCCCCCGCGTAGGACAGCGAGACGTGGGCGACGTGGTCCGCGGGCCGCCCGCGGTGCACGCAGGTGTCGGGGCCGAAGTGGACGTCGGACATCCGTACCCACTTCCTGGCGCCGACGAGTGCGCTCAGCGCGGCCTCGGTGGCGTCGAGATCGTGCGTCACCCAGGCAATCTGGACAGGTGTCTGGTCATGCATCGAATCGAGGATATCGCCGACGGCCCCCGCTGGCTAGAACGTGTTCTAGTTCGACAGTCCCGCGATGACGAGCCCGATCTGGCCGTCGAACACGTCCGCGGCGTCCGAGAGCGTGTCCGCGCCATATTGGCCGAACACCTCCAGACTGATCGCCCCGACGAGGGCGGCCCACAGCACGAAGCACTTCACCACCGCGCCATCACCCCCGGCGAAGCCGAATTCGGCGCGGATGCGGGCGAAGTCGGCCGACGTGGCCGGAGTGACGACCGGACCGGTGTCGGAAATGTCCCCCGCGGCCACGCCGTCGGCGACTGCCGCGAGCAGGCCGCCGATCACCCGCGTCCCCGGGCCGACCGTGACCTCCGCGGGGGCGTGGTACCCGGGCACCGGGCTGCCGTAGACCAGCGCCCACCGCGCCGGTTCGGCGATGGCCCATCGGCGCGCCGCCCGCGCCATCTCCAGCACCCGCGCCCGCCACTCCCTTACCCCGGTGCCCGCCAGGTCGACGGCGTCCGCCAGTTCGGTGTATGCGTCTACGATGAGCAGCGTCAGCAGCTCGTCGCGACTGGCCACGTAGCGGTACACCGCCGAGGAGACCATGCCGAGCTCGCGGGCGATCGCCCGCAGCGATAGCGCTGCCGCGCCGTCGGTCGCCAGATGCCGCCGGCCCACCTCGACGATGTCGCGTTCGATCCGCTCGCGGGTCTCCTGTCGTTTGCCCATGTCGCCAGTGTCGCACGAAATGAGAGCAATGCTCTTGATTTCGCCGACGCTTCGTGTCATGCTCAAAACGAGAGCGATGCTCTCGTAATCCATCTAGCCCAGGAGACGACATGACCACCCGTTACGACGTACCCAACCGCACCGCCCGCGCCGCCAACGAAGTCTTCCGCCGGCTCGCCGAGTGGGGCGTCAGCATCGCCGGGACACGCGCTCTGCGCGTGCGCGGCCGCACCACCGGCAAGACCCGCACCGTGGTGATCAACCTGCTGACCGTCGATGGCCGCGACTACGCCGTCTCACCCCGCGGCAACACCCAGTGGGCGCGCAACGCCAGGGCCGCCGGCCAGGTGGAGGTCGGTCCGCGGTGGCGTCGGCGCCAAGCCGTGGTCCGCGAGCTGCCCGACGACGCCAAGCCCGATCTGCTGGCGCACTACCTGCGGCGGTGGTACTGGGAGGTCAAGGGCCATGTGGGTGGGCTGACCCCGGAGTCCACTGCCGAGGAGATCCGCGCCGCGGCGCCGTCGATTCCGGTGTTCGAACTGGTGTGATGGCCCCGCCGAGCCCGATTGGGCCGCCGGCCAGCCGGGTACCTCGCGACGATGACGGTGCACATTGGCACGTCGGGCTGGTCGTACGACCATTGGCGGGGCGTGCTGTACGAACCCGGGGTGACCAGTGCGGCCCGACTCGCTCGGTACGCCCAGGAATTCGACACCGTGGAGGTCAACGCCACCTTCTACCGGTGGCCGCGAGACGAGGTGTTCGCGGCGTGGCGGGATCGCCTGCCCCCGGGGTTCACGATGTCGGTGAAGGCGCCCCGCGGCCTCACCCACGCGCGACGGTTGCGCTCACCCGAGGAATGGGCGACTCGGATCATCAGGGCGTGCGGTGCGCTCGGCGACAGGGGTGGCCCCCTGCTCGTCCAGCTCCATCCCGCGCAGCCGCGAGACGACGCCCGATTGGACTACTTCCTGGACTGCCTGGGCGGACGGGTCCGCGTGGCGGTCGAACTGCGACATCCGTCGTGGGACGACCCGGCGGTCTACGACCTGCTGGAGCGGCACGGCGCGTCCTACGTCGTCACCAGCGGTGCCGGAATGGGCTGCCTACTGCGGGCGACCTCCGACCTGGTCTACGTGCGGATGCACGGTCCCGATCACGAAACCCTCTACGCGGGTTCGTATTCCGATGACGACCTGCACTGGTGGGCACAGCGGGTCGACGAGTGGCAGGCCCAGGGTCACGACGTGCTGGTCTACTTCAACAACGACGGCGACGGCAACGCGGTGCGTAACGCCAGATCGTTGCGCGCCATGACCGACCGAGCACCCGCGGTGTGATCCGTTGCCCGGCAACGACACGCGGTCCAGGACGTGTGCCAGCAGGTTCGAGCCCTAGGACCCCTCGCGCAGCATCCTGGCGATGGTGGCCGCCGTCTGCGCGCTCAGTTCACCGGAGATCTGTAGCGACTGACCGTCGATCGGCTCGGTGATGGCCGGGGCGGCGAGCACCACGCCATCGCGCACGAAGGCGAGCTGCTTGCCGACGTTCGCGGCGGTGTATTGAGCGAAGGCGGTGCTGGACTCGGGGTCCATCGACATCTGCACGGTGTGGAAGTCACTGGTCGGCAGCTTCGTTTCGGTGGCCCCGGTCAGGTTGAGCGACAAGGCAACTGGGCCGAGCTGGAACACCGCGGCACGGTCGACGTCACACACCCGGATGGGTGCGTCGGGCGGGGCGGGAGGCGGCACGGGCGGGCAGTCCTCGGGGGTGGCAACCAGGGGCACCTCGACGACGGGGCGCACCGCGAGCGGTATGCCGATCACCTCGGGCGTGCGCGACGTTGGCATCGGTGCGGTGCGGGGTGCGGCGCGGCCAGGCTGCTCGGTCATGAAACCCATTGCCACGCCGACCAAGACGGTCCCAAGCATCGCCAGGATGCCAATCGATGCCAAGATGGCGATGCCGAGCCGTCGACCGGTCCACCGCTCACCCGTGACGAACGGACGCCTCATGGGTGACGGCAAGACTCAGGACTGCGGGAGTGGGGCGCTTCCCGACGTCGTACTGATGACCTGCTGGCGGATCTGCTGATCGGTGACCGGCCATGACACGGCCGCGGGGTACTGCCCCCAGGTGCTGTTGAACATGCCGACGATGACGGCACGGCCATCGTCGGTGAGCACGTAGACGGGGCCACCCGAATCACCTCTCTGGCTGACGACGCCGTTGGCCATCGTGAACCACCCGTTGTTGACGGCCTCCACAGTGCCACAGCTCTCACCCGTCACCACGCCGAAGTGGCAGACGCGCTGCCCCTGTTGCGGCACGACCGTCGGGTCGTAGGACAGTGCCCGACCGCTCGGCAGGGTGTCGTTGACCTGGACGTCGGGCGCGAGTGCGATGGCCTCCCAGTCCGAGATCGGATGGTCGGTGGAGACGGTGGCGCCGTCGGGCGTGTTGTCGCTGAACACCGTCTGGTGACCGACGACGTTGCCGTCCTTGTCACCGACCGTCCCGCTGCCGCGGCAGTGCCCCGCGGTGAACGCGGTCCGCGCCTGGACGTCGACGAATCCGAGCGTGCACTTGTTGGTGTCCTGGCGAATCTCCATGCCAGGGAACACCGGAGCACCCGGCGTGGCACCGGCCGGCGCCGTCGCTGTCAGGGGCGAGACGACGAGGGTTGCGACGGACGCGGTTGCCAGCGCGATCGCGCGCATGCGCGTCAGACGCATCAGACGCATCGTCGTCTCCGATCGGTAGTGGCAAGAGAACGCATAGCGTACCCAGAGCAAAGGCGGCCCGCACCCAAAGGTGCGAGCCGCCTCATCGACGCGGCTCTAGGGATGGCCTAGGGAATCGTCACGACCTGACCGGGCTGGATGAGATCGGGGTTCGAGATACCGCTGGCCGCTGCAATGTCGGGGTACCTGTTGCCGTCGCCGTAGAACCGCTCGGCGATTGCCCACAGCGTATCCCCCGACACCACGGTGTAGGTCCGGGGCTCCGGAGGCGGCGGCGGTGCTGGCACCTCTGCCGGTTCGGCCTCGGCCGGTACCGGCGGTGCCGGCTCCTCGGCGGCGGCAGGTGTCACCTCGGGCTCCGCTGCGGCCGGCGGCGGTGCAGGCACCTCGTCGGTCTGCGTTCCCGACGACCACGCTGGTCCATCGGATCCGTACAGCACCAGGTTGCGATCGTTCTGCAGGGTCAATCGAACGTCCTTGGCGCCCTTGGTCTGGCTGGCCCACACCGCATCGTCCGGCGTGTAGAGGACGAAGTTGCCGTCACCCTGAACCTCGGCGCGAACGACGTTCTTGCCGTTGGTACCCGTCGACCAGACGGCTTCGGCACCGGCATAGATCACGAGATTGCCATCGTCCTGGAGGATCAGGGTGTAGGCCTCGTTGAGCGAGGTAAGTGACTGACCTACCTCGAGCTTCTCGCCGCTTTGAAGTGTGTCTCCCACGAATTTCGCCCTTTCCGCGTAGGCAGAATTTCTGCGTAACCGCGGACCTCGACGTCGGAGGCAATTCCGCTGAGCGGAATCAGAACGCTTGACGAACAGTCGGTGGCGTGTCGATCTCGCGAAGACGCACGTCGGGAGTCGGGGTCAGGAGTCGAAGCCAAGCCCCAACGCATCGAGGGTGCGCAGCAGCGCGTTGCGGTGACCGGCCGCGTGGTCCGCCCGGTCAAGTGACCACCGGGTGGCCTGAATCCCGATGCTGGCGAACGGCTCCGGCGGGAAGGGCAGGGGCTTGCGGCGCACCATCTCGAGCTCGGTGCGCGGCGTCGGCACGCCGTCGAGCAGATCGAGGCAGACGTCGGCGGCGAACCTCGCGGCCCCGACCCCCAACCCGGTGAACCCGTTGACGTAGGCGACCCGGTCGTCGCGGGCCAGCCCCCAATGCGCGCAGAAGCGGGTATTGGTGTCGATCGCCCCCGCCCAGCGATGGCTGAACCGGACGTCCTCCAGCTGCGGGAAGGTGATGAAGAAGTGCGCGGCGAGCCTGCGGTAGCTCTCGTCGCGATCCTCGTAGTCGGCGGCCACCTTGCGGCCGAAGTGATAGATGGCGTCGTAGCCGCCGAAGACGATCCGGTCGTCCTGGGTCATCCGGTAGTAGTGGAACTGGTTGGCCGAGTCACCGATGCCCTGGCGGTTGCGCCAGCCGATGCTCTCGACCTGCTCGGCGGTCAACGGCTCGGTGGCCAGTACGTAGTCGTAGACTGGAATCGTGTGAAAGCGGTTGCGCCGCAGCAGGTGCGGAAAGACGTTGGTGGCCAGCACCACCTGCTTGGCGCGGATGGTGGCAGGCCTGGCGGTCACGTTGATCGAGGCGGTCCCGGAGTCCAGTGCCGTCGCGTTGGTGTGCTCGAAGATGGCGACGCCGGCCTCGGTGCAGGCGCGAGCCAGCTCGAGCACCAGCTTGGCGGGGTGCACGATCGCGCAGGTGTTCGCATGCTGCAACCCGGCGAGGTAGGTCGGCGAGCGCACCTCGGCCCGCACGGCCGACTCGTCGAGGTACTCGCCGTCGCCATCGGCAGCGGACTCTGCCAGCCACGCGACCTGATGGGGTTCGGTGGCGACGGCCAGCATGCCGCTGCGCTGCCACTCGACGTCGAGCCCGAGGCGTTCGATCTCGGCCTGCATGCCGTCGAGGTTCTCCAGACCCATGACGTCGAGCTGGTCGATCTCGTTGGGCCACCGGTTCTTTCCGTTCTCCCGGCCGTGCGTCAGGCTGGCCTCGACGAAACCGCCGTTGCGGCCCGAGGCCGCCCACCCGATGCGGTGGGCCTCGATCAGGACGATGCGCCGGTCCGGATCGCGTTGCGCGGCATGCAGTGCCGTCCACAGCCCGGCGTAGCCGCCACCCACCACCAGCAGGTCGCAACTGGTCGACTGGGTCAACCTCGGATACTCGGGCCGCTCGACGTCGAGCCACATGGAGCCGAACGCGCTGACGGCCAGGGACCGGTCGATCAGCGCGGGATCGACGGCGGCATCGAAGACGGTGTGCACGGGTAGACCCTACTCAGGAACCGCTAGCCAGCCTGCTGCTGGAGAGGCCAGCCGCAGGGGCCGCGTGCTTGGGCTGCCACCCCGGCGGGCCGAACACGTAGCCGAGGCGGTCGCGCCAGCGCTCGGCCCGCCGGACGTCGCGAGCCATCGCCACGTACTCGTGGGTCTGCAGCTTCCAGATGTCGTAGGTGGCCACCTGCTTGGTCAACCCGTAGTGCGGCCGGAACAGCTCCTCGGCGTAGGTGCCGAAAAGGCGGTCCCACAGGATGAAGATGCCGGCGTAGTTCTTGTCGAGGTATTCGGGGTCCATCCCGTGGTGCACGCGGTGGTGCGACGGGGTGTTGAAGACGTATTCGATGGGCCGCCACATCCGATCGATGCGTTCGGTGTGCACCCAGAACTGGTAGATCAGGTTCAGCGAGAAGCTGGCGAACACCATCCACGGCGGGATCCCCAGCAGTGGCAACGGGATCCAGATCAGGATCTCGCCGCTGTTGTTCCACTTCTGGCGCAGCGCGGTGGCGAAGTTGAAGTACTGACTCGAGTGGTGCGCCTGATGCGTCGCCCACACCAGCCGAACCCGGTGGGCGATGCGGTGGTATGCGTAGAACAGCAGGTCGACACCGACGATCGCGACGACCCAGGTGTACCAGCGCGTCGAGGACAGGTGCCAGGGCGCGAGGTAGGCATAGATCGCGGCATACCCCAGCAACGCCAGGAGCTTCCACGCGCCGGTCGTGGCGATCGACACCAGGCCCATCGAGATGCTTGCCACGGCGTCCCTGCGCAGATACGCCCCAGCCGGGGCCCGTTCGTCGGCATCGGTCAGACGTTCGAGCTTGCGCGCGGCGGTCCACTCCAGGATCAACGACAGCAGGAAGAAGGGGATCGCAAAGAGCACCGGATCCCGCATCTGCGGCGGTAGCACGTCGAGGAACGAACGGACGTCTGCCAGCCACTGCATGTTCACGCCTCCTCGAGTGGGATGTCAGCCCCGCGCCGTCACCGAAAGCTCAAGACGTCGTTTCCCCAAGCCGCGCGCAGCGCCCGGTCTGGATCCTCGACCACGGTGTCCTGCCGGTCGATCATCAGCGTCGCCCGGTCCTCGTCGCGGTAGGGCCGCCAGCGCGGCTCACCGGCGGGGCCCGTCGGCTCGCCGGTGGCGGCGAAGTTCAGCCACCGGGTGCGGATGCGCTCGGACACCGCGGTGCCCGTCTTGAGTCCGCCCAACTTGAAGGTCGGATCCTTCGGGCCCATCACGAGGTTGCCCCAGACGTAGGGCAGTTCGGTGGCATGAGCCGCTCCGAGGCGGATCAGTCGCAGCATCGGGGTGGCCCAGTCGAATCGGTAGGCGTACACGGGCGCCACGGTGTCGTGCCCCTCGGCGAACCAGATGGACGGCATGCGGAAACCGATGTCCCTGGCCACGCCCATGCCGGGCGTCTTGCCGCGGCCGCGGTAGGCCGAGCCCAGCTGCGCCTCGCTGGGCAGCTGCAAGCCCGGCTGCTCGGCGGCAATACCCTCGAACATCGCCTTGATCGCCGGCGGCGTGATGGGCATCAGGGGCGACTTCATGAACCGGAACAGCGCCGCCTCGTGCTTGTTGGTGCCGATGATCAGCGGCACCGGCAACGTCCTGCCGGCCCGCGCGACCGCGACGGGATAGTCGGGCACCACGTCGCCGTCGACGATCGGGGCGTAGGCCAGCGTGCCCGGCGTGCGCACGGGCACCTCGTCGAAGAGCCGTTTGGTGGCCGCCAGCACGGCGCTCATCGGCGCCGCCGGCAAGCGGTCCACCTCGTCGGCGGCGATGCCCAACGTGTCGAGGAACTGTTGGGCGATGCCGCGCGAGCGGCTCGCGTCGTACACCGACGTCGCGGGTGAGCTCTGGGCGATCGCCGCCGAGAAGAGCCCTGCGGCCGCGGGGCTGGCCAGCAGCGTCGTGACGATGCCTCCACCGGCCGACTCCCCGAACAGCGTGACCCTGGCGGGGTCTCCCCCGAACGCGGCGACGTTGTCGCGGACCCACTCCAGGGCGAACAACACGTCGCGCAGTCCGAGGTTGCTCTCGAAGCGGGTGCGATCGGTGGAGAAGGAGGACAGGTCCAGGAAGCCGAAGGCGCCGAGGCGGTAGTTGACCGTGACGATGATCGCCTCACCGCCACGGGCCAGTGCCCGTCCCCGGTAGAGCGGTTGCGACGCCGAACCGAGCACGTAGGCACCGCCGTGCACCCACACCATGACCGGCTTGCGGTCCCCGGGTTCGGTGTCCGAGGAGGCCCAGACGTTGAGGGTGAGCGAGTCGTCGCCCTGTGGCGCACCGAGGTCGATCGGAATCCGGGGGTCGGTGGGCTGCGGACAGGCCGGCCCGACCCTGGTGGCGTCGGCGACGGCGGCCCACGGTTCGGGGGGCTGCGGTGCCCGCCAGCGCAGCTCGTCGACGGGCGGGCGGGCGTACCGAACACCGCGCCACGACTTGACGGTGCCGTCGTCGACGCCGCGTACCCGTCCGTAGGCGGTGTCGACGACCGGTGCGTCGAGGGATCGTCCGGTGCCGGGGCCCGCCGTCACCGTCGGTCACCCCTGGCAGCGACGCGGTCGCCCTCGATCCCCGTCGCCGAACCCGGGTGATCGAGCGGCACCGCAGTCAATGCACATGGGGTATCCGACATCGGGACTCCTCGACGAACTCAACGAAATCAACGAACTGGTGAAACCTGAAGTTCACCAGGCTACTCGCGCGAACCTCGACGCCGCCCGGGCGACTAGGTTGATTCGGTGCGAAAGTGGGCCTATCTGACCGCGGCCATCCTCACCGAGGTCGGGGCAACGCTCTCGCTGCGTGCGTCTCAGGAACACTCCGCCTGGCTGGTGACGGTCGTGCTGGGGTACGCGGCGGCATTCGCGTTGCTGACGCTGGTGCTGCGACAAGGCCTCCCGGTCGGCGTGACCTACGGCATCTGGGGCGCCACCGGCACGGCACTCACCGCGATACTGGCCGCCGTGCTCTTTGGCGATCCCTTCACCTGGCCCATTGCGCTCGGCATCGCCCTCATCGTCGCCGGCGTGCTGTTCATCGAGTTCGGTTCCCGCACCGAGGATCGCGCGTCCTGATGTGGCTTGCCCTGGCGATGGCGATCGGCGTCGAGGTATTCGCCACGCTGGGCCTGCGCGCCTCGGACGGGCTGCGCAAACGGGCGTGGATCGCACCCGTCGTGGCCGGTTACCTGGCCTCGTTCTACCTGCTGTGGTTGACGCTGCGACTCGGCATGCCCGTGGGCATCGCCTACGGCGTCTGGACGGCCTGCGGGGTCGCCCTCGTCGCGGTGATCGCCCGCTGTCTGTTCGGCGACCCGCTGACCACCCGGATGCTGATCGGCATCGGTCTGGTGATCGCCGGCGTCCTCACGATCGAACTGGTGGGCGCCGCCCACTGAGCACCCCGGCCGCGACCGCGATCGCCAACCCGGCGACGGGAACGATCACCAGCCCGACCCGCAGGCTCGTCGCGTCGGCGATGGCCCCGACGATCGGTGGCGCCCCGACGGAACCGACGCGCATCAACCACGCCAGCAGCGCCAACCCGGTGCCGGCCCGCAGGCCGGGCAGCCGGTCGGCGCCGTGCATGGCTGCGGGAATGGCGGTCGCCGCCCCCAGACCCGCCGCGGCAAACCCGGCGATGGTGCCCGGCACGCTCGGAAACGCCAGCGCGAGCCCCATGCCCACCGCGAGGAGCAGACCGCCGACCCGCGTCACGGTTCGCTCCCCCAGCGCGTCCACCAGGCGGTCGCCAACCAACCGCCCGACGAACTGGGCACCGAGCAGCGCCACGTAGCCGAGAGCGGCGATCGCGCCCGCCGCGCCGAGTCCACCGCCGAGATACAGCGCCGCCCACGAGCTGCCAGCGTCCTCGATGATCGCGCCCGCCGTCGCGATGACCAGCAGCGTCGCCATGGCCGCCCAGACCCGCCACCCCGGCCGGCCGGTCACCGGCGTCGGGTCGGCGCCATGGTCCCGGCCGTCGGGCCCCTTCAACAGGAAGGGGTAGGCCGCGGCGGCCACCGCGATGAACGCGGCCGCGCTCAGCCCCAGGTGCACCCCGATCGGCACGTGCAGGGCAATCGCCACGGCCGCCATGCCGGCTCCGAGCATCGCACCCGCCGACCACAACGCGTGCATGGAGTTGATCAGCGAACGGCCGTAGACCCGCTGCACGCGCAGCCCGTGCGCGTTCTGGGCGACGTCGGTCACCGAGTCGCACAGCCCGCCACCGAACAGCAGGACCGCCAGCAGGACCGGCGTCGTCGCCAGACCTGCCGCGAACAGCAACAGCGCGATCCCGACGGTGCAGATCAGCGTGGTACGCGCCGACGTCAGCCGGCGCACGATGACCCCGGCGGCCAGCCCGGCGACCAGGGCGCCCACCGGGAACGCCGCCACCACGGCGCCGTATTCGGTGTTGCTCAGCGCCAGCTGCGCCTTCAGTTCGGGAAAGCGCGGCACCAGGTTGGCGAAGATGGCTCCGTTGGTGAGGAACATCGCCGACACCGCGACCCTGGCCCGGCCGGCGCTCGCGTCGACCCGGCCGCCCGTCACCACCGAGCAGACGATACTGGGCGACCAACCGGGCCCGGTGAGTGCGCCGGAGCACGCACGCGGGGGCCTTTCCCGGCAAGATTGCGATCATGACTGAACTGGCCGCGTCGTTGGTCGAACTCGCCCGCCGCCATGGCGTGGCGGCCACGTACCACGACTGGACGGGTGGGCACCGGGTGGTCTCGGAGTCGACGCTGGTCGCGGTCCTCGCCGCGCTTGGCGTTGCCGCGGCCACCGAGGACGACCGGCAGGCGGCGCTGCTGACGCTGGACCGCGACCACTGGCGCCGCACGCTGCCGCACACCGTGGTGGCCAGGTCGGGCCGCGCGACGCCGTTCTGGGTCCACGTCACCCACGGCCAGCACGTCGGCGGGTGGATCCGGCTCGAGGACGGCACGGTCCGCACCGGGCTACGTCAGCTGGAGAACAACCGGCCGCCCTACGAACTGGACGGTCGGCTGATCGGCGAGGCCACCTTCGAGCTGCCCGCCGACCTGCCCGTCGGGTACCACCGGCTGCACGTCGACGCGGGCGGGGTGGATGCCGCGGCGGCCCTCATCGTCACCCCGGACGGCATCCGTCTTCCCACCGCGCTCGGCGGCGGGCGGACCTGGGGATTGTCCACCCAGCTCTACAGCGTGCGCTCGGACAAGTCGTGGGGCATGGGCGACCAAACCGATCTCACCGATCTGGCGGTATGGTCCTCGGCCCAGCACGGCGCGGGCTTCATCCTGGTCAATCCGCTGCATGCGGCAGCTCCGGCGGCGCCGATGGAACCGTCGCCGTACCTGCCGACCTCGCGGCGCTTCGTCAACCCGATCTACCTGCGCGTCGAGGCGGTGCCGGAGTTCGCCTACGTCGCCGACCGCGGGGAACTGCGCAAGGCCAGGTCGGTGGCCCAGGCCCGGGCGAAGAAGTCCAAGCTCATCGACCGCGACTCGGTGTGGAAGATCAAGCGCGCGGCGTTGAAGGCGGTCTACCGCGTCAAGCGGTCCGCGGGCAGGGAACTGGCCTACGCCGCCTACCGCACCCGCGAGGGCGTCAGCCTGGACCACTTCGCCACCTGGTGCGCCCTCGCCGAGAAATACGGCAACGACTGGCACCAGTGGCCCGAGGACCTGCGACACCCCGCCAGCGAGGCGGTCGCGGCGTTCGCCGCCAAGCGCGCCGACGCCGTCGACTTCCACCGCTGGCTGCAGTGGCAGCTCGACGATCAGCTCACGGCGGCGCAGGCCACCGCGATCCAGTCGGGCATGGCGCTCGGGGTGATGCACGATCTGGCCGTCGGCGTCGACCCGAACGGCGCCGACGCATGGGCGCTGCAGGACGTGCTGGCGCTCGGTGTCAGCGCGGGCGCACCGCCGGACGAGTTCAACCAGCTCGGCCAGGACTGGTCGCAGCCCCCGTGGCGACCCGATCAACTCATCGAGCAGGGGTACGAACCGTTTCGGGCGCTCGTCAACGCCGCGCTCCGGCACGCCGGGGGTGTCCGCATCGACCACGTGATCGGATTGTTCCGCCTGTGGTGGATCCCCAACGGCGCCGCTCCGACCGAGGGCACGTACGTCCGCTACGACCACGAGGCGATGATCGGCATCGTCGCACTCGAGGCGCAGCGTGCCGGTGCCGTCGTCGTCGGTGAAGACCTCGGCACCGTCGAGCCGTGGGTGCGTGACTACCTGCGCGAGCGTGGCGTGCTGGGAACCTCCATCCTGTGGTTCGAGCTGGACCGCGACGCAGGCGGCGGTCCGCTGCCCGCCAGGAGGTGGCGGGAGTACTGCCTGTCGTCGGTCACCACGCATGATCTGCCGCCGACGGCGGGGTACCTGGCGGGCGAGCACGTCCGCATCCGCGACGAGCTCGGGCTGCTCACCCGGCCGGCGAGCGAGGAGTTGGCGCACGACCGGGCCGAGCAGCAGGCCTGGCTGGCCACCCTGCGGGACGCCGAGTTGATCGGCGAGGATCCCAGCGTCGAGCAGGTCGTCGCGGCGCTGTATGCCTACCTGGGCCGCACGCCCTCGCGGCTGCTGGCCCTGGCGCTGCCCGACGCGGTCGGCGACGTGCGCACCCAGAATCAGCCGGGAACCACCGACGAATACCCGAATTGGCGGGTCAAACTGGCCGGCCCCGACGGCCGGGAAATGCTGGTCGAGGACGTCTTCGCCGACCCGCGGGCTGCGGCGCTGGCCGAGGTCATGCGCACGCAGGTAACGCCGGCTGCCGAGTGAACGAAGTTTCTCGCGAGACTGAACTGCGTTATGTTCGCCTTTGCACCACGACCTTCGGAGGGCACGTGAAGAAGATTCTTGGACTGGGAGCCGCTGGGCTCGTCGTGCCCGCCGCCATCGCGTCGGCCCTGCTCGCCCCGGTGTCGGCATCCGCCGACCCGGGCAGCTTGAACGCGATGAACGTCGTCGGCGAGCCGTACGCCAAGGCCGTGGTGATCTTGAAGTCCCAAGGCGTCAAGGCGACGTTCGGTGGGTCGTTCGGCAGTGACCTGCCACAGTCCCAGTGCATCGTCAGCCAGCAGAAGGTCAACTCCAAGAACAAGATGATCCTGATGCTGGACTGCACGCAGGCCGCGGCCGACCACGCCTCGGACTCGACGCCTGCCGCGCCGAGCGCCCCTGCTGCCGGCGGGACCGCCCCGGCGCCCGGCGCAGGCCAGGGCACCTATGGCGGACCCATCGGGGTTCCCGTCCCCGTCGGCTAAACCGAAGTACCCGGGACCCGCGTTCCCATGTATCCCGCGTAGAATCCCTCCGGACACTTCGCAGGAAGGGGTACGCGATGTTGCGACCACAGCGGTTCCACACCGAGATCGACCCCGGTCCGGTGCAGATCCAGGCCCGTCGGGTGCACTTCGACGTCGACGACGTCCCACTGCACTGGATTCCCGAGCACCCGGTGGCGTCGAACATGATCAGCCTGCTCAACATCGTGCTGCCCGCCGCCGAACGCTGGTTCGTGGCCGCCTACGACGAGGCGCTGCCGCTGGTGCGTGACCCCAAGCTCGCCGAGGACATGCGCGGTTTCATCGGCCAAGAGGCCACCCACGCCGACGTCCACGACAAGGTGCTCCACGAGTACATGGTCGGGCACGGGGTCGACGTCAAGCCGGTCCTCGATCAGATCGAGTACGTCTTCGAGAAGGTGCTCGCCCCGGATCCGTCGATCACCGATCCCAAGCGCAAGCTCAACCACCTGTGTGACCGACTGTGGCTGATCGCCGCGATCGAGCACTACACCGCCGTGCTTGGCGACTTCTCGCTGAACTGCGCGTGGGACGACCATGCCGCCGACCCGACGATGGTGGACCTGTTCCGATGGCACGGAAGCGAAGAGGTCGAGCATCGGATGGTGGCCCACGACGTGGCCAGGTACTTCCACGACAGCTACGTCGATCGCATTCGCGCGATGATGCTGGCCGTCGTGCTGATGGCGACGTTCTTCCAGCGCGGCGCCTGGTACCTGTCGAAGAACGACCCGACGATGACGATGAATTGGTTCCAGATGCAGAAGCTGCGGATGCGGGACTCGAAGCTCGGGCTGCTGCCCAAGTATCGAAAGCTGTTCGGCTCCAACACCTTCACCTACTTCCGCCCCGGCTTCTCCCCCGAGGACATGGGGTCGACGGCACAGGCCGTCGCCTACCTGGCGAGCTCCCCCGCGGCTCGCGCGGCGCATCTTTGATGTTCGCGCGCTTTCGCGAGGCGCCCCCGAGCACCTCCGGACGGTCCCGCCACGACGTGCCGCTGGGCCTTGCCGCCACCGTGATCGACGGGCTCTTCAACCTCTCGGGCGCCGTCCGCAACGTGGCGCCGCTGCCCGGCGTCGAGCGCACCTTCTCACTCGTCGTCGCCGACCGCCGCGTCGTCGCCCACGACCAGGACGTCATCGCCCTGACCTTGACCGCGCCAGACGGCGGTGCACTGCCGCGTTGGCATCCCGGAGCCCACATCGACGTGCACCTGCCGAGCGGGCTGGTGCGCCAGTACTCGCTGTGCGGCGATCCCGGCGTCACCGACTCGTACCGAATCGCGGTGCGCCGCATTCCTTCCGGGGGCGGCGGATCGATCGAGGTGCACGATTCACTGGCAGTCGGGGCGACCATCACCACCAGTGGACCACGCAACGCGTTTCCCCTGACCGTGCCGGGTTACGGTTCGCCGGCTCAGCGCTTCCGGTTCATCGCGGGTGGCATCGGCATTACGCCGATCCTGCCGATGCTGGCCCAGGCCGAGCAGCTCGGCGTGGAGTGGTCGATGGTCTACGCCGGCCGCAGCCGCGACACCCTGCCGTTCCTCGAGGAGCTGGCCCGATTCGGCGACCGCATCGAGATCCGCACCGACGACGAGGCGGGCCTTCCGACGGCCGCCGAACTGCTCGGGGACTGCCCGGACGGCACCACGGTGTACGCGTGCGGACCTGCCCCGGTACTCACCGCGCTGCGCACGGCGCTGGTCGGCCGCGACGACGTCGAGCTGCACTTCGAGCGCTTCGCCGCTCCCCCGGTCGTCGACGGCGCCGAATTCACCGTCTCGATCGCCTCGACCGCCCGCCGGATCCGCGTCGGCAGGGACGAGACGCTGCTGACCGCGCTCAACCGGGAAGGCGTGCACGCGCCCTACTCGTGCCAGCAAGGGTTCTGTGGGACGTGCCGCACCCGGGTGCTGGCAGGCGCGGTGGAGCACCGCGACATGCTGCTCACCCACCCCGAGCGCGCCGCCGGAATGATGCTGACCTGCGTCTCGCGGGCGGCGGGCGACGAGGACCTGATCCTCGACCTCTGAGGCCTCCCGGCCGACTACCATGCCTCCATGCCGTTGGACGAGGGTTCGACCTTTGCCGGCTACACCATCGTCCGGCGCCTCGGCACCGGTGGTATGGGTGAGGTCTATCTGGTCCAGCATCCGCGGCTGCCGCGTCTCGACGCGTTGAAGGTGCTGCGGCCGGAGGTGTCGGCCGACCACGAGTATCGCGAGCGCTTCGATCGCGAGGCCGACATCGCCGCTTCGCTGTGGCACCCGCACATCGTCGGCGTGCACGACCGGGGCGAAGCCGAGGGTCGGTTGTGGATCGACATGGACTACGTTGACGGCTCCGACGCCGCGCAGCTGTTGCACGGGCAGTACCCCGACGGCATGCCCGGTCCGGCCGTCGCCGACGTCATCGCCGCCGTGGCCGACGCGCTCGACTATGCGCATCAGCGTCTGCTGCTGCACCGCGACGTCAAGCCCGCCAACATCCTGCTCGCCAACTTTGGCACACCTGACAGTCGAATATCGTTGGCGGACTTCGGTATCGCCCGCTGGGTCGACGATCCGAGCGGGCTGACCGCAACCAACATGACCGTCGGCACGGTGTCCTACGCCGCTCCCGAACAGCTGATGGGCGGTGAGCTCGACGGCCGCGCCGACCAGTATGCGTTGGCCGCCACGGCATTTCACCTGCTGACCGGCTCCCCGCCGTTTCAGCACTCGAATCCGGCGGTCGTCATCAGCCAGCACCTCTCGGCCGCACCGCCCGTGATCGGCGATCGCCGGCCCGAATTGGCCGCGCTGGATCCGGTATTCGCCAAGGCCCTGGCCAAGGATCCCGGTGACCGCTACGAGCGGTGCGCAGACTTCGCCCGCGCCCTGCGACATCGTCTCGCGCAGGAGGCGGACACTGGCGAGACGCGGCTGTCGGCGCCCGTCGCAACACGCCAATCACCACTGCGGACGGCGGTGCTGGTGCCTGCCGTGCTGGCCGTTCTGCTGGTGGCGGCACTCGCCTTCGGACTGTTCGAGCTAACCCGGGCCGACGACGAGCGGGCCGGCCCCGCGACCACCCCCACGCCCATGCCCACCGTGACCCCACTGCCGCCACCACCCGGGCCGCCGTCTTCGCCATCCACGTCGGCGACCACCACCGACACTCCCGCCGCGACGGCCACCACCGCACCCGCGCCCGCCGTGATCGGATCGGACTGCGCTCCGGCCGGCAGCAGCGGGACCACGACCAGCGGGGCGACGGCGTACTGCTCGACGCTGCAGGGCACCAGCGCCACGATCTGGTCACTGACTCCCGGGCAGGTGCCGAGCCCCACGGTGACGGTCGATCCGACGGAGGCGCCGTTGCCAACCGAACAGGAGACGCCGGTTCGGGTCTGCATGCAGCAGACGGGTCAGTCCCGGCTCCGGTGCTGGGAGGACATCCGGCGCGACAAGGGGCTGCCGTGACGCTGAGCCTCGCCGACCGGCTCGCCGTGGCCGACCTGGTGCACCTCTACGCCGCCGCCGTCGACGACCGACGCCTCGACGACGTGACCGAATTATTCACCGAGACAGCCGAATTGCGCCTGCCAGATCCGCCCCGCGACCTAGCACCGGTGATCGTCAAGCGCGGCCGGGCCGGGGTGGCCGAGGCGATGGCGGCCCTGCGCGCGATCGAACGCACGGAGCACGCCATCGTCGGCGAGGTGTACGCGCCGGGCCCCGAGCCGGGTTACGCGCTGGGTCGCATCACCTGCGTCGCACACCACTGGACCAGGGCCGCGGACCAGCTCACCGACGTGGTGTGGCACCTTCGCTACGACGACGAGTACCTACAGACTCCACTGGGGTGGCGCATCCACGGCCGCCGGTTGACCGTCAACGCCATTGAGACGCGCCCGATCAAACTCCTTCGAGATGGGCGATGAGGGCGTCGAGCAGCGGTCGTTGACCCTTTAGCAGCTTCTCCCGCGCCTCGGTGACGGAAAACCAACCGACGCGGTCGATCTCGGGGAATTCGCGCAACGTTCCCGAACCCCTGGGCCACTCCATCTCGAAGGTGTTGCTCTTGCTGTCGGTCACGTCGAGATCGGCCTCGACGGCGAAGGCGGTGACGATCTTGCCGCCCGACTGCTTGACCGGGGGCAGCTCGACACGCGGCCCGTCGGGCACCGGAAGGCCGATCTCCTCGACGAATTCCCGTTGCGCGGCAGTCCACGGATCCTCGTCGTCGGCGTACTCGCCCTTGGGGATCGACCACGCGGCCTCGTCCTTGCGGGCCCAGAACGGACCACCGGGGTGCCCGATCAAGACGTCGATGCCGTCGTCACCGGCGCGTCGGTACAGCAGCAGGCCTGCGCTGACGCGTGGCACCGCGCTACCACTCCTTCAGCACGCGTAGCTTGTTGGCACGCTGCATGGCCTCCCGCCGCAGGCGCTTGAGCTCCGGATGGAAGTCGTCGTCGCCCTGCAGGTTCAGTGGCAGCTTCAGTGCGGCGACCACCGCGTCCTCGACCAGCCATGGCTCGGGCTGCACCACCCACGACACCAACGCGTTCTCGGCCATCCACCCGTTGAGCACGGACTCGCCACCGGCGAGGGTGATCGACCGGCCCGACCCGATGCGGCGCAGCTCGAGTCCGAGTTCACCGGCGAGGACCACGCCGAGCGTCTTGCGCAGCGACGACCCCTCGGCGTTCCCGCGGCTACCGCCGAAGTGGTACCGGATGCGCTTGCGAAGGTCCTGGCTCACTGGGCGGCGGCCGTTGGCGGGCGGCGGGGTCGGGCTGATCCCGACGTGCAGCAGCGCAAAGCCGTCGCGCACCTCGCAGCCGGACACGTCGAGGGTCTCGGGCAGCCCGCGGAACCACCAGCCGTAGACACCCGGCTCGTTCGGCACGGGGCACGGTTCGGCGAACACCTGCTCGCGGGTGAGTCGCGGCGCGTCGAGAAGAGCTGCAGTCGCGGTCACGGGCTCGGGCATGCCCCACCTTCCCACACCCGCGCCCGCCAGGACCGACCCGCGTGCCGCACGACCGCTAGAGTGCCTTCGTGGCCGACGAGTCATACCGCCGATACGTCGCACTCGGCGACAGTCAAACCGAGGGTCTCTGGGACGGTGACGACGCCTCGGGCGTCAGGGGTTTCGCCGACCGGCTGGCCGCCAGACTCGAGGAACTCGATCCCGGTGTGCAATACGCCAACCTCGCCGTACGCGGGCGTCGCATCCGGGACGTCTTGGACCGTCAGCTGCCGGCCGCGGTCGCGATGCGGCCCGACCTGATCACCAGCTGCATCGGGATGAACGACGTCACCCGGCCCGGACGCAGCTTCGCCACCGCGCTGCAGGACATCGACCTGCTGCACGACCGGATGGCGCTCACCGGCGCCACCGTCGTCACGACCACCTTCCCCGACCTCGAACGGATCCTGCCGGTGGGCCGGCTCCTCGGATCGCGCGTGCGGCAGATGAACGCCGTCATCAGGACTGCGGCCGAGCGGCACGGGTTCCGGCTGGTCGACCTGTACCACGCGCCCTCGCTGAGCGACCCGGACATCTGGAGTCCCGACCGCGTGCACGGCTCCCCGGCCGGGCACGCCGTGTTCGCCGAGGCCGCCGCCGAGGCACTGGAGTTGCCGGGCAGCAGTCACGATTGGGCCATTGCGAAGACCGACGTGGTCAGGCCCGGGGTGCGCTCGCGGTTGTACTCGCAGGCGCTGTGGACACAGAACCTGCTGATGCCGTGGATCTGGCGCCATCTGCGGGGGCTGTCGAGCGGCAATGGCCGCGATCCGAAGCGCCCGTTGCTGACGCCCGTGGCTCCCGAGCTAGAAGCCGAGGCCGCCGAGTAGGCCGAGCGGAACCGGCGATTCACCGTTGGCCAGCGAACTCATCGCACTGGGGCAGAAGGCCGAGATGGCAAGCCCGGTGAACATCGTCGCCGGGCCGAGGGACATGCCGCCCGCATCGGCGACCTTGGCGGCGGTGTCGGCCAGGTCCTGGCCGGGCTGGGACAGCATCGGGCACACCGAGCGTCCGAGGTCGGCCGCCTGACCGGGGTCGACCGAGGGGATGCCGGCGGTGCCCAGCGAGTCGATGAAGTCGGTCGTCGAGTCCGCGGAGGCGGGCGACGCGGCGAGGACCGCGGTGCAGATGGCACCGGCGGTCACGATGGCGATGCGCGAGGCCGACTTGCGAGTTTTGCTGTCCACGGGCCAAAGCGTACGGCGAAATCGCGGGATCGGCCCAATCAGACGCCGGTCCACACCTCGTCGATCTGGCCACCGATGTCGATGACCTTGGCCTTCGCCGCTCCCGGACTGTCGATCTCGCCGGCGACGTGCTGGGAGATGAACCGCTTGATCTCGGCGTCGACCCCTCCCACGATGCGCAGCAACTCGGCCCGCAGGGTGGTCGAGGTGATGTGGATGGAGATGTCCGACGGGCGGGGCTTCTCGACGTCGAGGATTAGCGCAAGCGGGTGCGCGGCGATCGCGGTGGCTCGCAGCGCGATCTCGCCGAACACGATGAACCGTGGCTTGTCGATGCGCAGGTCGATGACCAGCCCGATCTCGAGCGGAATGCGGATGTCGAAGGTCAGCAGGTCGCCGTCATGCCGCGTGACCGCAGGGTCCTGGACCTTGACGTTGGCGGTGACCTTGGCGATCTTGCCCGGGCCCTGCGCCATCGGCCCCATCGAGAACTCGGCGCCGGCGATGTCGGCGATCGCGGCGCCGACGCGGTCCTCGGTCACCGCGATCTCGAAGAACCTGCGCCCGAATTCCTCGTACGTCATCGAGTCGTAATCAGACATGGTTCATTCACCTTGTCACGTCGGCTGGTCGTCGGCGAACACGTGCAGTGCACGGAAATGCGTCGGTCGCATCTCGAGGTCGCCGAAGACGAGCACCCGGCGACCGTCCCGCCGGGCCCTGGCAACCACGGTGCGTCCGGCCCGGATCATCCCGTCCCACCGGCAGCCGTGCAGCAGCGCCACCACCTCGGTGGTCCCGATGCGTGCACCGGCATCCCTGGTCAGGGTCGCCGCGTCGCCCAGCCGTCTCTTGACGGCCACCTGGTCCCCCGCGCAGGCGTCGTCGAGCAGCCCCGCCAGGTGATGCTTGCCCCTGGTCGCGGCGCCGCCGAACCCGGCCAGGAAACCGGCCGTTCCCGCTGGCCCCTGGTTGCCCAGCAACGCCAGCACGAGGCCGAGTCCGGCCGGCACTGCTCCGCGACCGTTGCGGACGAACTGCCTCGTCATCGCGGGCAACTCCCAAAATGCCTGCAGCCGAACGATACTCAGCGTCTCGTCGAAGTCGTAGCGCAGGTAGGCGGGGATGGTCATGGTCACCGCCGACCCCATCCGCACCTCGAGGGTCAGATCGCGAACCACCGTCGACCCGGCCACGAAGTCGGCGTCGCGGTGGAAGGTGATGTCGCGGGGCGCGATGAAGGTGTCGTAGAAGCGCGCGATCGCGGCGCGTCCGCGGTGCGGGCGCGACCCGACGGGATCCTCGATGACCCCGTCGGTGGCGAACAGGCCGACCCAGGCCTCGCGATCGTGTGCGCCAGCGGCCTGCGGGGAGCGTTCGACGGCGGCCAGCAGGTCGGCGCGGTTGGCGGACATGTCCCCCATCGTCCAACACCGCGGGTGCGGCCAGGTCACCGTCGTGGCGAAGTTCGCCGGCGACCTGCACACTGGACGGAGGCGCCGCGCCTCGAGCCGGCGCAGACGAGGAGTCCGCCATGAGCCAGAATCCGTTCGGAATCGACCCCGAGGACTTCGACCGCGTCATGCGTGAGGCGGGCGACGGGCTTCGCGATGCGCTGGGCCGTCTGGGCAAGCAGGCGGGCTGGGCGACGCTGCTCGACGAGTTCACCAGGGGCACCAGGGGAAAGAACGAACCGGAGACCGCCGGTGAGACCGGTGACGGCGTGTGGTCCATCTACACCGTCGACGACGCCGGTGGCGCCCACATCGAAGAGGTCTACCCGACCGAGCTGGACGCGTTGCGCGCCAACAAGAACAACACCGATCCCGGCCGCAGGGTGCGGTTCCTGCCCTACGGCATCGCGGTCAGCGTGCTCGACTCCGAGTAGCGGCTACCGACACCTGCCCCAAACCCGCTCACCGCCTTGGCCTGACCCGCTAGGCTTTGCCAAACGTCTCTGGGGCCGCTCGGCGGCGACCGTGTTTGGAGGGCTCATCATGATTCGCGAACTGACGGTCGCCGCGGCGGTCGCCGGGGCAGCCATCGCACTGGCGCCGTCGGCCATGGCCGACCCGGGTCCGATGTATCCCGACAATCCGGGGCACTACGCCACCGACGTACCCGGCATTCGTTACGACGCGTCGCTCGGCGCGCCCTGCGACAACTATCAGCTGTTCACCTTCGGTCGCGGTCCCGGCGGCCAGACCGAGGTCTGCCACTACATTCCCAACCAGTGGCCGCCGGTCTACACCGGATTCTGGGTGTCGTCCTATCCGCTGCAGGGGGTCAAGGACATCGGCTCGCCGTGCGAGAGCCCGAAGATGGCCGCACAGGCACCCGACGGACGCCCGATGGTCTGCCTTGGCGAGCAGGGCTGGCAGCCGGGCACCCTCACCGGAGCCGGGTTCTTCCCCGGCTGATCGCCGAAGTCAGACCATACATCGACCACGCGCCTGTATGGTCGATTGCCATGGGTAGCGGCACCGAGTTCAATCTCTCCGATGTCTTCGGCACGGTTGCCAAGACCATTCCCGACGACACCTTCCTGGTGTGGCGGGGCCGCCGGCTGTCCTACGGCGAGGTGGACCGCCGAGTCACCGGCTTCGCCAACTACTTGACGTCGGTGGGGCTGGGCTGCCACACCGAACGCGACGGGTTGGCTGGCCACGAATCCGGCCAGGACCACCTGGGCATCTACCTGCGCAACGGCAACGAGTACCTCGAGGCCATGATCGGCTCCTTCCGGGCGCGCGTCGCACCCTTCAACGTCAGCTTCCGCTACGTGGAGGAGGAGTTGGTGTACCTGCTCACCGACTCACGGGCCGCGGCGCTGGTCTACCCCGGCGAGTTCGCCCCGCGGGTCGCGGCCATTCGCGAGCGCCTGCCTCACCTGCGCATCCTCATCCAGGTAGCCGATCACTCCGGACACGAATTACTGCCTGGTGCAGTCGATTTCGAGACCATCCTGACCACCCCGGCTCCGGGCTCGGGCCTACCGACGCCGTCCGGTGACGATCTCTACGTGCTGTACACCGGTGGCACCACCGGCATGCCGAAGGGCGTGCTGTGGCGTCAGCACGACATCTTCCTGTCGTCGATGGGCGGCCGGCCGTGGGGCAGTGACCAGCCGCTGGCCTCGCACGACGAATTGGCCGAGAAGGCGCGGGCGAGCGCGGGGGCGGTGTCGATGCTGATGATCCCGCCGTTCATGCACGGCGCCGCCCAGTGGGCCGCGTTCAATGCCGTGACGATGGGCGGCCGCATCGTCATTCCCGACGACGTCGAGCGCATGCGCCCGGCCGACGTCTTGCGATTGGCCGTCGAGGAGAAGGTGCTGAGCCTTCCGGTGGTGGGTGACGCGATCGCGCGGCCCCTGGTCGACGAGATCGAGGCGGGCGACTACGACCTGTCGAACCTGCTCACCATCACCAACGGCGGCGCGCCACTCTCACCGACGGTCCGCGAACGCCTCCTCGTGGCGCTGCCACACCTGATGCTGCTCGACGCCGTTGGGGCCTCGGAGTCCGGCGCCCAGATGAGTACCGCCACCACGGCCGGAGATGAGACCGCGCCGGCCACGTTCACCCCGCAGTTCGACACCGCGGTCGTCTCCGCCGACCTAGACCGGGTGTTGCAGCCCGGTGAGGGCCAGGGCTGGTTGGCGCGCCGCGATCTGATCCCCCTGGGTTACCTGGGCGACGCAGCCAAGACCGCCAAGACGTTCCCGACGATCGACGGGGTGCGCTGGTCGGTGCCCGGTGACCGCGCAGACGTGTTGCCCGACGGGCGAATTCAACTCCTCGGCCGCGACTCGGTGACCATCAACTCCGGCGGCGAGAAGATCTTCGTCGAGGAGGTGGAACGCGCGATCGCCGCGCATCCCAGCATCTACGACGTCGTCGTCGTCGGCAGGCCGTCGGAGCGCTGGGGCAACGAGGTCGTCGCGGTGGTGCAACTCGCCGAGGGAGCCGAGGCCACCGACGAGGAGCTCCTCGAGGTATGCCGCACCTCGATCGCGCGGTACAAGGTGCCCAAGGCGTTCATCAGGACGCCCAAGGTGGTCCGCTCCCCCGCCGGCAAGGCCGACTACCGCTGGGCCAAGGAAGTGGCGTCGACGGCCGTCGGCGCGCCCTAGCGGCAAGGGCTACTTGGCCAGCGTGAACTGGCAGAGGTTCGTGTAGCCCTTGTGGAAGAAGTTGGCGCAGCCGGTGAGGTACTTCATGTACCGCTCGTACATCTCCTCGGACTGCAGCGCGACGGCTTCGTCGTGCTTGGCCTCCAACGTCGCCGACCAGATGTCGAGGGTCTTGGCGTAGTGCTCCCTGAGCTCGTGTCTCCGCTCGATGGTGAATCCGGCCTCGGTCGAGAACTTCTCCACCTCGGCGATCACCGGAATCTGCCCGCCCGGGAAGATCTCGTCGCCGATGAACTTCGTGAACCGCAGCAGCGACATGGTCACCGGCAGGTTCAGCTCGGCCCGCTCCTCGGGTCCGGCCCTGGTGATCGTGTGCAGCAGCATCACGCCGTCGTCGGGCATCGCCCGGTAGGCCATCTCGAAGAACCGGCCGTACCGGTCGTAGCCGAAGTGCTCGAAGGCACCGATGGAGACGATGCGGTCCACCGATCCGTCGAATTCCTCCCAGCCGCTGAGTTCGACGCGCCGACTGCGCTCGCCGGGAATGGCGGCCAACATCTTCTCCACGTGCGCGGCTTGGTTCCGGCTCAGGGTCAACCCGATGACGTTGACGTCGTACTTCTCGATGGCGCGCTTCATCGTCGCGCCCCATCCACAGCCGATGTCCAGCAAAGTCATCCCAGGCTCGAGGTCGAGCTTGCCCAGCGCCAGGTCGATCTTGGCGATCTGCGCTTCCTCCAGCGTCATGTCGTCCCGCTCGAAGTACGCGCAACTGTAGGTCTGCGTCGGGTCGAGAAAGAGCCGGAAGAACTCGTCGGACAGGTCGTAATGCGCCTGGATGTCGTCGAAATGTGGTTCCAGGTCCAGCTTGTCCTCATTCGTACTCACGGGCGCCTCCTCAAGTGTTTGCGCCTCGTCGGCGTCGGCCCCGGGCCGGCACCGCTCGCCACCCTACGTTACGACGGTGCCACGACCCAGCGACCCTATTACCCCCTATTTGGCAAACGAAGCATCGACGCACGGGACGTCACGAATCGGTCATCTGCCTGCGTCCTGGCCGGTACATTGTCGCCATGACGAGCCCACCAGCCACCCCGGGCGGTTACTCGCATCCGGCGGCGTTGGCGGGCCACACCGTGATCGTGACCGGTGCAGCCCAAGGCGTCGGCAAGGGCATCGCCGGTGCGCTGCTCGACCGAGGCGCGTCAGTCCTCCTGGTGGACCACGACGCCCATACGTTGCACCAGACCGGTGACGAATTCTCCACCGCAGCAGGCGAATTCGAGGTAATGGTGGCGGACCTACGCGATCCCGGCAGTCCGCGCGCCATCGTCGAGACTGCCGTCCGCAGATTTGGCGGACTGGATGCGCTGGTCAACGACGCGATTGCGACGAACGAGCCAAAACCCTTGGTGGACATCACCTCCGATGACTACGACCTGGTCTTCGACGTCGGTCCACGGGCGACGTTCTTCCTGATGCAGGCTGCGCATCCCGTGCTCAAGGCCGGCGGCGGTGGGGTGATCGTGAACCTCGGGTCGGCCTCGGGAACGGGCGGTCAGGCTCGATTCGCCGCATACGCGGCGGCGAAGGAGGCGATCCGTGGCATGTCCAAGGCCGCCGCACTGGAATGGGGACGCGACGCGGTGAACGTCAACGTCGTCTGCCCGTTCGCAGACTCCCCCGGTGTTCGCTTCTGGCAGGACGTCGCCCCCAAGGACTTCGAACGGGCCCTCCGCGGCGTCCCATTGGGACGGGTGGGGCGCACACGCGAGGACATCGGAGCGGTCGTGGCGTTCCTGGTGAGCCAGGACGGCCGCTACATCACCGGCCAGACCATCATGGTCGACGGCGGGATGGGCGTATTCCGCTGACGCACTTGATCGATTCACCGACGACCTGATCGACGTCACGGCTGCGCGATCTTGGCAACGACGGCCGACGTGCCGGCGAAGCTGCCAGAGCGGGTGTGCGACAGACTGGCGCCGTGTCGAGATATGCGCTTTGACATGCACATTCGTGGACCTACCGGGACAATTCACCAATTTGCTTCCCGGAGAATCGCGAACGTCGATCAGCCACCAGATTTTGCGCGAGAAAGGGCTTCTCCCAACGTATTTTGCGATTTGCACCGTAATGATCATGAAACGTGATGGCCGCCACAGATTTTGGTGATGGGCAAAGCCCGTTGCTAGCGTCCGACGGCATGATCGATGCTATTGCGACCACGGCCTTGTTGACTCTGGTCAACCAGGTCTCGGGAACGCCGTACCGCACCGGTGGCGACTCTCCTGCCGGCACGGACTGCTCAGGCCTGGTGTCATGGGTGGCCAACGCGGCAAGCGGCCGGCCGATCTACGGTGATCGGTTCCACACCGGCAACGAGGAGCAGGCCCTGCTGGCGCGCGGGTTCAAGTACGGCACCGAGCCCGGTGCGCTGAACATCGGCTGGAACTCCGGCCACACCGCCGTCACGCTGCCCGACGGCACCCCGGTCTCGGCCGGTGAGAGCGGCAGCGGCGTGCGCATCGGCGGCGGCGGCGCCTTCCAGCCCCAGTTCACCCGGCACATGTACCTACCGCTGGCACAGGACGAGCCGGCCACCGATCCGCAGGCCCCGCCGGCGGACCCGTTCGCGCCGCCACCGCCCGCCCCCGGGCCCGCCGACCTTCCGGCCGTCGAGGGAGCCGACGCACAGCTGCTGCCGCCGCCAGGCGCCGAGGTACCGCCGCCACCGGCGTCCGAGGTGCCGCCGGCTCCCGATGCGGGACCCGTCGCGATCTAGACCGCTCGGCGAGGGCGCCTTCTTTCCATTTCGTGACGCATCGAGTCGGCCAGCCGCGCATGCGCCAGCACCGACGACGGCGGCCCGTGGAGCCAAACGGGCTGCTCACCGGCTCGCCGGACCGCCGCCGCGACCATCTCGGCGGGTCCGGTCGACGGTTTCGTCCCGGCCTGGCGGGTCACCCACGCCGGTATGGTGTGGCGCGTGGTCGACCCCTCCGGCTCGCATCCAGCGGGACTGCGTGAGCGCAAGAAGGCTCGAACTCGGAAGATGTTGATCGACACCGCGGTCGACCTCTGCCTGAGTCGAGGCTATGAGAACACGACCGTCGAGCAGATCTCGGATGCGGTCTCGGTCTCGCCGCGCACCTTCAACCGTTACTTCGCCTCCAAGGACGCGGTGTTCATCGCGGTGATCGACGACCTCGCCAACGAGATCGCCGCCGAGCTCGATTCCCAGCAGTCCACCGTCGGTCCGCTGGCGGCCTTGCGGGCCGCGCACATTGCGGTGTTGACGCGGGCGGCACGGGGACGGGTCTCGGCTGGACTGACCGCCGAACGCATCATGCTGATCCTTCGGGTGGTGTACTCGTCGCCGACGCTGCGGCAGGCGGCCATCGACTACCGCTGTCCAGCCGCAATGGAGGCGCTGGCCGCCAAGATGGGCGTCGCCACCGACGATCCTCGCCTGGAGTTGGCGGTCGCCGTGTTCAGCACGACCATCGTCAGCGCGTGCCGCGACATCATCGCCAGCGGCGTCGCCGACCGGTGTGGTCCAGACGCCGTCATGGAGCGTCTCGAGCAGGCACTCACCGACGTCAGCATGTTCACCGCGGAGCTTGAATTGCCCTGAGGCAAGACTATTTTCGCATTCGCACGCCGAACCCGGCGATGGCGATGCCCACCAGCGCGATGATGGGCCCGAGCACCGACCAGGTCGTGGTGTTGGTCATCGGGCTGCCGTGCACGAACCCGAAACCCTGCAGGGCGAACAGGACGCCGAAACACGCCAGGACGATGCCGATACCGAGGACGACGATGCGCATCCCTCGAGGCTAGCCGTGTCATGACCCCCGCGCGCCGCCAGGCTCGTGGCAACCTGTTCTCGTAGAACGCCCACGAGAGGTGCCGCCAGGGATGTGTTTCTCGGTCACTGCCGATCTCGCGGCGGGTGCGGCGTTGCTCCCGGTCGCAGCACTCACGCTGCGCGAGGTTCGGCACTGGCGCGAGGTTCCCTTCGCCGCGCTGCCCGCGGTGTTCGCCGCACACCAGTTGATCGAGGCACTGGTGTGGGCTCAACGAGATGGGCGGGTCTCCGCCGAGACGGGCCACCTCGCGGCACTGGTGTACGTGTTCATCGCGTGGCCGCTGTTGCCGGCCCTGGTGCCGATCGCCGTGATCCTGCTCGAACCGAGGCAGGCCCGGCGCAGGATGGCGCCGTTCGTGGCGATGGGCGTCGTCGTCGCGGCCTACCTGGCCACCGTCGTGCTCACCCGTCCCGTCGTGGTCGTCGTGCACCCGCACGCGCTCGAGTACCGCACCGGCGTCACGCACCCACTGGTGTGGGCGACGCTGTACGTGGTGGCCATCGTCGGGGCGCTGGTGACGTCCAGCCACCGTCTGGTGGTGGTGTTCGGCGTGCTCAACCTGGCGGGTCTGATCGTCGTCGCCGTGGCCTACTTCGATGCCTTCACCTCGCTGTGGTGCGCCTACGCCGCGATGTCGTCACTGGCCGTCTGGCTGCAGATGCGCAGCCGTCGCCGTTTGCCGGGTGCCGCACCGCGCGCCGCCCGCGACCGGGCGTTCGCCGAGCACGAGGATGCCTGTTGATTCGGCGCCGGTGTTGCGGCGCACCGCTTCGTACCGTAAGAATCAACCTAGTTGACATGCGCTGAGCGCGCACACCACCGGTTGTACTGGTTTGGATCGGCGAAGGGTCACGGATGCAGCGGATTTCGCCCGGCGGGGTGCTGAGGCGGCGGTGGATGATCGTCGTTGCCGTGGTGGTCGTGGCCATCGCGGGCTTCGCCGTCTACCGCCTCAACCGCATCTTCGGCTCCGAGGACGTCACGTCCACCGGTGACGGAAACGCCAACGCAATCGTCCCGTTCAACCCGAAACACGTGGTCATGGAGGTCTTCGGGCCCCCAGGCACGGTCGCGACGATCACCTATCTCGACGTCGAAGCCCAACCCCAGCGGGTCGACGCCGCCACCCTGCCGTGGGCCTACGACACCACCACCACCCAGCCGGCGGTCTTCGTCAACGTGCAGGCCCAGGGCAACAGCGACTCCATCGGCTGCCGGATCAAGATCGACGATGCCGTCAAGGACGAGCGCACTGCGAACACTCTGAACGCCTACACTTTCTGCCTGGACAAGTCGGGATGATCACACAGCACGCCGAACCCTCATCACTGACCGACCGCACGGCTCGCTGGATTCGCCCACTCTGCGTGCCCATCGTCGTGTTCTGGGTCGTCGTCGCCGGCCTCACCAACGTGCTGGTCCCCCAGCTCGAAGCCGTCGGTGAGCAGCACAACGTGGCGTTGAGTTCGCCCGATTCGCCGTCCCTGCAGGCGTTTCAGCACATCGGCAAGGTCTTCCACGAGTTCGACTACGACAGCGAGGCCATGGTCGTGCTCGAGGGTGACGCTCCCCTCGGTGCCGACGCTCACCGCTACTACGACGACCTGGTCAAGCGGATGGAGGCCGACACCGCCCACGTCCAACACGTGCAGAACTTCTGGGGCGACCCGCTCACCGCGGCCGGCTCCCAGAGCCCCGACGGCAAGGCCGCCTACGTCCAGGTCTTCCTCGTCGGCAACCAGGGCGAGGCGAGGTCGCTTGAGTCGGTCGATGCGCTGCGCAAGATCGTCGCCGACACCCCGGCACCGCCCGGGGTCAAGGCCTACGTCGCCGGTTCGGCGTCACAGATCGCCGACCAGTTCGAGGTGGGCAATGACAGCACGAACCTGGTCACCGCACTCACCGTCGGGGTGATCGCGGTGATGCTGCTCATCGTCTACCGCTCGTTCGTCACGATGCTCTTGGCGCTGGTCACCGTGCTGGTCGAGATGGCCGCCGCCCGCGGCATCGTCGCCTTCCTGGCGAACGCGAACCTGATCGGGCTGTCGACGTATTCGACCAACATCCTGACGCTGCTCGTCATAGCCGCCGGCACGGACTACGTGATCTTCCTGCTTGGGCGCTATCACGAGGCGCGCGGCAATGGCGCGGAGCGCGAACCGTCCTACTACGACATGTACCGCGGGACGGCCCACGTCGTGCTCGGGTCGGGCTTGACGATCGCCGGCGCGGTGTTCTGCCTGCGCTTCACGCGCCTGCCCTATTTCCAGAGCCTGGGCGTGCCGGCCGCCATCGGGGTGCTCGTCGCCCTGCTCGCCTCACTCACCCTGGCTCCCGCCGTGATCGTCATCGGCGGCCGGTTCGGGCTGCTCGACCCCAAGCGGGCGACCAAGAAGTACGGCTGGCGGCGCATCGGCACGGCGATCGTGCGCTGGCCGGTGCCGATCCTGCTCACCACCATCGGCATCGCGCTCATCGGTCTTCTCGCCCTGCCCGGTTACAAGACGAGCTACGACGTCGGCGCCTATCTGCCCGCCGACGCCCCGTCCAACCTCGCCTACGCCGCGGCCGAGCGGCACTTCTCCAAGGCCCGGCTCAACCCCGAGCTGCTGATGATCGAGACCGACCACGACCTGCGCAACCCGACGGACATGATCCTGCTCGAACGCGTCGCCAAGGCTGTCTTCCACACCGACGGCATCGCCCAGGTGCAATCGATCACCCGCCCGCTGGGCACGCCCCTGGACCACACGTCCATTCCGTTCCAGATCAGCGCATCGAGCGCCTCCCAGATCAACAACCTGCCCTACCAGCAGGCCCGCGCCTCCGATCTGGTCAAGCAGGTCGGAGTCATCGACGACACGATCAACGTGCTGCGCCAACAGTATTCGCTGCAGCAACAGTCCGGTGCGATCACCCACGAGCAGAGTGAGGCATTCAAGCAGACGGTCGCCACCGCGCAGGACCTGCGCGACAAGATCGCCAACTTCGACGACTTCTTCCGACCCCTGCGCAGCTACTTCTATTGGGAGCCGCACTGTTTCGACATCCCGGTCTGCGCCTCGCTGCGGTCGATCTTCGATGCCCTCGACGGCATCGACGCACTGACCGATCAGCTGGCGACGGTGTCGGGAAGCATCGCCAAACTGGATGCGCTGCAACCCAAGTTGCTGTCGTTGATTCCGCCGCAGATCCAGAACCAGCAGACCAACCGCGATCTGACGATGACGAACTACGCCACCACCGCCGGCATCTACGACCAGACCCAGGCGGCGCTGAACAACGCCACGGCGCTTGGCAAGGCATACGACGCGTCGAAGACCGACGACTCCTTCTACCTGCCACCCGAGGCGTTCACCAACCCCGAGTTCGTTCGCGGATTGAAGCTGTTCCTCTCCCCCGACGGCAAGGCCGCCCGGATGATCATCACCCACGACGGTGATCCCGCGACGCCCGAGGGCATCTCGCACATCGACGGGATCCGGCACGCGGCCCAGGAGGCGGTCAAGGGCACACCGCTGGCCGGGTCGAAGATCTACCTCGGCGGGACGGCGGCCACGTACAAGGACATTCAGGACATGGCCAAGTACGACGTGATCATTGCCGGCATCGCCTCGCTCAGCCTGATCCTGTTGATCATGATGTTCATCACGCGCAGCATCATCGCCGCGGTGGTGATCGTGGGCACCGTCGCGCTGTCGCTGGGAGCGTCGTTCGGGCTGTCGGTTCTGGTGTGGCAGTACATCTTTGGCGTCCAGCTGTATTGGGTGGTGTTGGCTTTGGCGATCATCCTGCTGCTGGCCGTGGGATCGGACTACAACCTGCTGCTCGTCACGCGGTTCAAGGAGGAGATCCACGCCGGCATCAACACCGGCATCATCCGCTCGATGGCGGGCAGCGGCTCGGTCGTCACCGCCGCCGGGCTGGTGTTCGCGTTCACCATGGCCTCGTTCATCGTCAGCGATCTGGTGGTGCTCGGGCAGATCGGTACGACGATCGCCCTTGGTCTGCTGTTCGACACGCTGATCGTGCGGTCGTTCATGACGCCGTCCATCGCGGCGATCCTCGGGCGGTGGTTCTGGTGGCCCGTGCGGGTGCGAAACCGGCCGGTGCCGGTGAAGTTCGGCGACGAGGACACCCGGCAGCTCTCGTTGTGGTGACGCCCTAGGGCCGGCGTCAGCGGCCGAAGCCGGCGTCCCGCAGCGCCTGCGCCATCGACCCGGCCGCCGGGGCCGCCTCGCGCCGTCCGGTGTCCTTGCCGCGGTTGACCTTTGGCCGCTCCGTCCGGCTCCTTTGCCCCTGCCCTCCGGGCTTGCCCGCACTGCGCTGCTGCGGGGTGTCGTTGAGCCGCAGCGTCAGCCCGATGCGCTGCCGGTCCACGTCGACCTCGAGGACCTTCACCTTGACCACCTGTCCGGAGCGGACCACCTCGTGCGGGTCGGAGACGTAGCGGTCCGACATCGCCGAGACGTGCACCAGGCCGTCCTGATGGACGCCGACGTCGACGAACGCACCGAACGCGGCGACGTTGGTCACCACGCCCTCGAGCACCATGCCCACCTCGAGATCGGCGACCTTCTCCACGCCGGCGGCGAACGTCGCGGTCGAGAATGCCGGCCGCGGGTCGCGGCCCGGCTTCTCCAGTTCGGCGAGGATGTCGGTGACCGTCGGGATGCCGAACCGGTCGTCGGCGAAGTCGGCAGGCGCCAGCCGGCGCAGCGCCCTCTCGTCGCCGATCAGTTCGGCCAGGGTCACGCCCGAGCGGTCCAGGATGCGGCGCACCACGGGATAGGACTCCGGGTGCACGCCCGACCCGTCGAGCGGGTCTTCGCCGTCGCGGATCCGTAGGAACCCGGCGCACTGCTCGAATGCCTTGGGCCCCAGCCGCGGAACCGTCAACAGCGCCTTGCGGTTGCGGAACGGACCGGTCGACTCGCGGTGCGCGACGATCGCCTCGGCCAACGAGTCCGTCACCCCGGACACTCGGGCCAACAGCGGCACCGAGGCGGTATTGAGGTCGACGCCGACGGCGTTCACGGCGTCCTCGACCACCGCGTCGAGGCTGCGGGCCAGCGTGCCCGGCGTGATGTCGTGCTGGTACTGGCCGACGCCGATCGACTTCGGCTCGATCTTCACCAACTCGGCCAGCGGATCCTGCAGGCGACGTGCGATCGACACCGCGCCCCGCAGCGTGACGTCGAGGGTGGGCAGCTCGTGCGCCGCATAGGCCGAGGCCGAGTACACCGAGGCGCCGGCCTCGCTGACCATGGCCTTGATCGGGGCCTTGGCACCGGACTTCTGGATGTCGGCGATGAGTTCGGTTGCCAGGGAATCGGTTTCGCGGGAGGCCGTCCCGTTGCCGATCGCGATGAGTTCGACCCCGTGGCGCGCGATCAAGGCACCGAGGGTCGCCTTGGCCTCGTTCCACTTCTGCTGCGGCTGGTGCGGGAAGATCGCGCACGTGTCGACCACCTTGCCGGTGGCGTCGACGACGGCAACCTTGACGCCGGTCCGGAATCCCGGGTCCAGGCCCAGGGTGGTGCGCGTTCCGGCCGGCGCCGCGAGCAGCAGGTCCTTGAGGTTCTTGGCGAACACCGCGACGGCGTCCTCCTCGGCACGGTGCTTGAGCCGGATGCGGGCGTCGACCGCCGCCGAGACCATCAGCTTGACCCGCCACGCCAGCCTGACGGTGGTCGCCAACCACGGGGTCGCCGGTGCGCCTGCGGACAGGTCGACGCCAAGCGTCTTGGCGACCATGGCGTGGTACACCTCCTCGTCACCACCCTCGAGCTGCAGCGCGAGCACCTGCTCCTTCTCCCCACGCATCACGGCGAGCACCCGGTGCGACGGCATCTTCTCCAGCGGCTCGGAGAAGTCGAAGTAGTCCCGGAACTTCTGTGCCGCAGCGCTCTTGGCGATCTCCTCGGACCACGGCGAGGTGCGCAACGACCCGTCGGCCCAGAACTTGGCCCGCACGGCACCCACCAGCTCCGCGTCCTCGGCGGCCCGTTCGATGAGGATGTGCCGGGCGCCGTCCAGCGCGGCGGCGGCATCGGCGACGTCGTCGCCCAGGAATTGGGCGGCCGCGTCCTCGGGCACCAGCGTCGGGTCACTCAGCAACCGGTCGGCCAGCGGTTCCAGGCCGGCCTCGCGGGCGATCTGCGCCTTGGTCCGCCGCTTCGGCTTGAAGGGCAGGTAGATGTCCTCCACCCGGGACTTCGTCTCGGCGGCGAGCAGTGCAGCCCGCAGGTCGTCGGTGAGCTTGCCCTGCTCTTCGATCGAGGCCAGCACCGCGGTGCGGCGAGCGTCGAGCTCACGCAGGTAGCCCAGGCGTTCCTCGAGCAGGCGCAGCTGCCCATCGTCGAGGCTGCCGGTCACCTCCTTGCGGTACCTGGCGATGAAGGGCACCGTGGCCCCCTCGTCGAGCAACCGGACTGTCGCGGCCACCTGAGCCTCGCGAACAGCCAGTTCATCAGCGAGACGGGCAATTACGGATTTGACGGGGGCGCTCTGTGTCACGCCGAGACCCTACCCAATGAGTCCGACGGGCCCTCCCGGCGCTGGTGGGGCGGGCGCGTCGCTCACCGACCGGACCCGGCACACGCACGCGCCGCGGCGGCCGCCACGACGAAGGCGCCGAGCGCCGACCACCCCGTCACCCCGCTCAGCCCGTCCTTGGCCATCGACAGCACGGCGAGCCCGGCCACGCACACCAGGATGCCGGCAGCGACCGAACGGGCTCCCCTGGCCCGGCTGGGTGCGTCCCACCAGGGCAGCTTGCGGTGCTCCAACGGTGAGAGCAGGACGAACGCGACGAGCATGACCACCGCGAACACCGCCTCGCGCAGCGCGAGCAGCGGCCAGAAGTGGGCTGCGTGCACGTCGTAGGCGTCCAGGCCGACGGCATGCAGCGAGAACGTGGCCACTGCGATCGCCGGGATGTGCCAGAGGTAGAGCGTCATGGCACCGCCGTTGCCCCGCGCGACGACACCCCAGACCCGCGGGCGCTGGGCCCACCGCCGAATCGGTCCGACGACGGCGACGAACAGACACGACATCCAGGTGCAGTGCAGTCCCAGCAGCAGCGTCGGCGGCGAGACGTTCGACAGGCGTTCGGTGCCGGTGACGACGAGCGAGACCTCGTAGGGCCCGAGCAACGCGAACCCGACCTGCGCGGCGAACGCCACCACGGCGATGGCCAGGGCCGCCCACGGGCCGAGCAAGCGGCGGGCCAGCGCGACGCCGATCACGACGGAGATCAGCCACACGAACAGGAAGTTGGCCAGCCCCGCCTCCGGCGTGCCGACGGCAAACCGGATGGCGTCGTTCGAGGCCGCGGCCGTCAGCAACGCGAGCACGACGCCGACGACCGCACGCCCCGTCCGCAGCCGCGTCAGCGCGGGCACGAAGGCCAGCGCCACCAGGTAGACCCCGAGGAACCACAGCAGGGCGACGCATTCGCGGCCGAGGCCCACGGCGGATTCGGCACCGAGCACCATCCGCGTGATGAGCAGTCCCACCACCCAGGCGGCGAGATACCAGAACACCGGGCGGCACAGACGCTGCGAGCGGGTGAACAACCACGTGCCCCACGGCGTGCCCGGCTTCCAGCCGTAGGCACCGGCGGCGCCGCCGGCCAGGAAGAACAGGGGCATCACCTGCACCACCCAGGTAATCGGCGCCAGCGCGGGCAGTTGGCCAAGCAGATTGCCGATCCACAGGCCGCTGGAGTCGATGGTGGCCAGCAGCAGCGCGCAGTGCCCGAACATCACCACCAGCAGCGCGGCGAGGCGGGCGACGTCGACGGCGCGGTCGCGGCCGGGGGGCGCGCCGGCCATCGCCGACGCGTCGGGCGAGGGCTTGGTCAGTGCCATGACCTCAGCATGCCGGGCCGCGGGCCGTTGCACATGAGTAGTAGTACCCGGATGGGTCACCATGTCGGCGATCGACCTCGAGCGGCAGACGTGCTCTAAGTTGGTAGTCGCAATCCACGCGGGAGCGCACACCGGGTGCGCTGAGAGGACGGCTGGTCCGTCGACCGTACGAACCTGACCGGGTAATGCCGGCGTAGGGAGTGAAGTGATGAGAACGTCGTCCGTTACCGAGAAGGCTCGCCAGGTGCACCGCTGGCGCGTCATCGACATCGTCGTAGCCAGCGTGCTCGCCGTCGCGTCGGGCATGGTGTTCGTGCTGTGGAACGTCGCGTCCAATCCAATCAGCGCTCCGCTGGGTGCCGTGCTGCCGGGCCTGAACGCCCTCGTCGGGGGCGGTTGGCTGTTCGCCGGCGTGCTCACCGGTCTGGTGATCCGCAAGCCCGGTGCCGCCCTCTACGGCGAACTGGTGGCTGCCGCGCTGTCGGCTCTGGTCGGAAACCAGTGGGGCGTACTGACTTTGGAGTCCGGTCTGGTGCAGGGGTTGGGCGCCGAGCTGGTCTTCGCGGTCTTCCTGTATCGCCGGTGGGGTCTTCCCGTCGCGGCGCTCGCCGGAGCGGTGGCCGGGCTTGCCATGGCGATCAACGACCTCATCCTGTGGTATCCGGGCTCGGCGGCGGCGTTCGCCGTCGTGTACACCGTCGCCGGGGTCGCCTCCGGTGCGCTCATCGCCGGAGTGCTGTCCTGGCTCGTGGTGCGCGCCCTGGCCCGCACCGGCGCACTGTCACGCTTCGAATCCGGCAGGCAGGCCAAGCGGCTCGACGCGGCATGACCACGCCGCACCCGGGCCGCCAGGGCGGCGCTCGGGTCGACGCGCGAGGGTGGGGATGGCGCCATGCCGGCCGCTTGCGGCCGACCATCGAGGGCCTCGACCTCACCATCGAGCCAGGGCAGCGAGTGCTGCTGCTCGGCGCATCCGGCTCCGGGAAGTCGACCCTCCTGCACGGTGTCGCGGGACTGCTGGGCGGCAGCGAAGACGGTTGCGAGAGCGGGCAGTTGCTCGTCGACGATGTATCGCCCACCCAGACCCGGCATCGAATCGGCATGGTGCTGCAGAACCCCGACGGCCAGGTCATCCTGCCCCGAGTCGGTGACGACGTCGCGTTCGGCATGGAGAACTTCAACGTCCCCCGCGACGAGATCTGGTCGCGGGTCCACGAGGCGTTGACCGACGTCGGGTTGGCCGTCCCGCTCGATGCCGAGACGTCGACACTGTCCGGTGGGCAGAAGCAACGCCTGGCCCTCGCCGGGGTATTGGCCATGCGCCCCGGGTTGCTACTGCTCGACGAGCCGACCGCCAACCTCGACCCGGCGGGGGTGATCGAGGTGCGTGACGCCGTCGCGGCGGTGGCGGACCGCACCGGCGCCACGCTGGTCGTCATCGAGCACCGCACGTCGGTGTGGCTGCCCGTCGTCGACCGGGTGGTCGTGCTCGATGAGCGGGGCCAGATCCTGGCCGACGGGCCAGGCCAAGAGGTCGTCACCCGCGAACGCAGTCACCTCGACAGGGCCGGGGTGTGGGTTCCCGGCCACCCACCCCCTCGGATCACGCGGTCCGGCAACGGCGCCCGGGAACCTTCGCTGGTCGCGTCCGGACTTGAGATCGGACAGTCCGCGGCCGAGCCGCTCTCCCATCGCCTGGACTTCGAGATCGGTTCGGGCGCAGCCACGGTTGTGACCGGCCCCAACGGAACCGGCAAGTCCACTCTCGCGCTCACCCTCGGCGGACTCATCCCCGGCCGCCACGGCCGATTGCAGGCGAGCACCGCCCTGGCACCCAGCTCGCGCCGACGCGACCCGATCCGCTGGCGGTCCAGGGAGCTGCTCACCCGCATCGGCAGCGTCTTCCAAGACCCCGAGCACCAGTTCCTCACCGGTGACGTCCGCGACGAGATAAGCCTCGGCCCCCGGGCGCTCAAGCGCTCCCCCGCCACCGTCACCGAGATCACCGACGGCCTACTGGCTCGATTGCGACTGACTCATCTCGCCGAGGCCAACCCCTACACGCTCTCCGGCGGTGAGAAGCGCCGACTATCGGTGGCCACCGTGCTGGCGACCCGACCGCGCGTCATGGTGCTCGACGAGCCCACGTTCGGCCAGGACCGCAACACCTGGGACGAACTCGTCCAGTTGCTCGCCGAAGCCACCGACGACGGAGTCGCAGTCGTGGCCTGCACCCATGACCTGGACTTCGTCGAGGCGCTCGCCGATCGGCGCATCGAGTTGCCGTCGATCCGAGGATCGGACGCACTAGGGGCGCACCCATGACGGCGCCGGTCACCTCGACGACGGCCGCTGCCCCGCGGTTGAATGCCGTAGCGAAGCTTGCGGCGACGGTGATCATTGCCTGCGCACTGGTCCTGAGCGTCGACTGGGTGTCCGCACTGACGGCACTGGTCCTCGAGATCGTGCTGATTGCCGTTCTACGAATACCGTTGCAAACGTTGATAATTCGATCCGTTCCTTTGGTGTTCGCGGCGGCGTTGACGGCGGTCACCATCCTGCTCTACGGGCAGAGGACCGGTACCGTGCACTGGCACTTCCTGCTGATCAACGTCAGCGACGGGTCGATCACTCTGGCCGTTGCCACGCTGCTGCGGGTGTTGGCGATCGCGTTGCCGTCGATTGCGCTCTTCATCGACACCGACCCCACCGACCTGTCCGACGCCCTCGGTCAAATCCTGCGGCTGCCAGCCCGCTTCGTCCTCGGCGCCCTCGCCGGACTGCGTCTGGTCGGGGTCCTCGCCGACGACTGGCGCACCATCGGATACGCGCGGCGAGCGCGCGGGGTCGGCGATCACGCCAGGATTCGACGAGCCACCGGGCAAGCATTCGCCCTCCTGGTGTCGGCGATCCGGCGGGGCTCCATGCTGGCCACGGCCATGGAGGCGCGTGGCCTCGGCGCTCACCGCACGCGCACCTGGGCACGGCCCTCGTCGCTGCACGGGCGGGACGTCGCGCTCATCGCCACCGGGATCTCGATCGCCGCCATCTCGGTCGGCGCCTCGATCGCGACGGGACACTGGAACTTCATTGGACGCCAGTGAGGTCGTCCGCCGCCTCGTGCGCGCCGAGGCCAGGACCGTACTGGTCGATGGGCGATCGGGAGCCGGCAAGACCACGTTCGCCGCGGCGCTTCAGGCCCTGTGGGAGGACAGCGCCGTGGTGCACCTCGACGACGTCTATCCCGGTTGGGGCGGGCTGAGCGCCGGCGTCGAGCACGTTCACGATGCTCTGCTGGCGCCACGCCGCGCCCACCGCGGCGGTCGTTGGCGGCGATGGGACTGGTCGCGAGAGTCACCCGCCGAGTGGCACGACGTCGCACCCGATCGACCGCTCATCGTCGAGGGTTCAGGCGCCCTCACACCGGAGAATCGCGCGTTGGCCGACCTCGGCATCTGGATCGAATGCGCCGACGACACGCGCAAACGGCGCGCGCTTCGCCGCGACGGCGCCACCTTCGCGGCGCAGTGGGACCGCTGGGCCGCGCAGGAATGCGCTCACATCGCCCACCACGACCCGCGCTCCGTCGCCGACCTCGTCGTCCGGGGATAGGTCGGGTCGGGCTCGCCAGATCAGCAGCGAGTGAGCGCCCTGTCGACGATGACGTAACCCTGGGCCGGCTCGACGGGACATTCGGCGCGAGGTGCGAGCGACAACGCATCCACCCACGTCACCATGGTCCTGCCCAGAAGGTTCGCCGTGGACGGCAGCGACCCGAGGCCGGCGCCGGAGCGCACCGAATCCAGCAGACGGCGGGCGGTGTCGGCCTGGGCTGCACTGAGGGTCATCACGCCAAGACCAACGCCTCGGACGGTGTCTGGCATTTCCACGGGTCATCTCAATCTCTTGGTGCAAGTGGCGCGAGTTGCATTCCCCTGCGCTTGCCAGCGCAAACGAATCGCTTGCTCTAGCTAGCAGTGGGGATCATCACACCGCGGATCGCCGGTCTACCTCCTCCGGCCGACGAGCGGCCTTGGGACCCCGCGCGTCATTCGCCTACATTGCTAGGTGATGCGTTTCGCCCTGATCCTCCTCTCCCTCGTCATCGGCCTCGCGCTGTCACCGATCACCCCCGCGGGCGCCCAGCCCCCAGCGGCACCGGACCTGCGCGGTTACATCGCGGTCGCACCGGAGCCGTTCACGATGGGCAACGAGGCCTACTTCCAGACCCCCGACGGTCTGCTCTGCGCGATCCAGCCCGACCACGGCGTCGCGGGATGCGGCGGCCGGCTGCCGGGCACGGTCAGCGGCGCCAACGAGATCGTGCTGTCGGCCGACGTCAACGCCGGCGGGCTGCGCGCCACCAGCTCGCACGACTTCGTGAAGTCGACCGGTGACGCCGCCCGGGTCCTGCCAGTGGGCCAGAAGCTGGTGTTCGGCGACTTCGAGTGCGCCGTCGGTGCGGGGTCCTTCACGGCCTGTACCAAGGGCCAGCCGGTGGCGCAGTGGATGGTGGTGTCGCCGCAGGGCACCGGCATCGGACCCGCCACCGAGGGCCTGCCGCCGGGTTTCCCGGACCCGAACGCCTACGTCGTGGGCGACGAGAGCTACCTGGTGGGTCAGGGCGCCAAGAACATGTTTCCGGTGTTCACCGTCGATGGCGGTTTGACCTGCTCCATCGTCGTGTCCAGCGGTGGCGAGATCGGTTGCGACGGACCGTTGCCCGGCGTCTCCGGCGGTGAGAACGAGGTCTACGCCCAGCTGCCCGGTGGCGCCGGAATCCGGCGCACCGACGCGCCGAAGTTCGGCACGCCGGCGTATCCGGGGCCGATCAAACGGCTGCCGGTGGGCTACCGCGTCAACGGCATCGGCTCGACCTGCATGGCGGTAACCGGCGGCGTGGCGTGCGTCGGCACCTTGGCCGGGGCCACGCAGGGATTCCAGGTGACACCCGACGGGGTGTCGACCTTCGGCCGCTGAGATCGACTGGTCCCATGGCGCACCAGCAGCGTTGCACGCCTTGGCGTCTCGTCCCGATGAAGCCGGGCCGTACAGTGCGGGCGTGAGTGCGCGCACGCCGACGAGGCGCCGGTGAGCGCGGGCCTGCTCTGGCAGGCACTGCTGATCTTCGTGGTGACCAACGTCGACGACCTTGTCATCCTGGCGCTGTTCTTCGGCCGTGGTGCCGATCACCGGGGGTCGACGGCGCGCATCGCGACCGGCCAGTACCTCGGTTTCACGCTCATCCTCGTCGTTGCCGTGGCGGGAGCCTGGGGAGCGACGTTGCTGCCCGCGGCCGCACTGCCCTACCTGGGACTTCTCCCGCTGATCCTTGGACTCAAGGCCGCCTGGGAGGCACGCCGAGGCACCGACACCGACGGCGATGCCCCGTCGATCGGGCCCAGTGGGCCTACGGTGTTCGAGGTCACCGCCGTCACGTTCGCGAACGGCGGCGACAACGTCGGGGTGTACGTCCCGATCTTCGCCACGGCGGGCGTGGCCGAAACGGGCGTCTACGTCGTGACGTTCCTCGTCCTGGTTGCCGGATGTCTCGCCGCGGGGCGGTACCTGGCGACCCGCCCGGTCGTCGCGCGGGCGCTGGTCCGGTGGGGCCACGTCCTGCTACCCGTCGTGCTGATCGGCCTCGGGGCCGCGATCCTGGTCGAGGGGGGCGCCTTCGGGCTGTGATGCCGAATCAGCCGATGGTGGTCAGAACCCGAGCCAGACTCTCCAGCTGCCGTAGTCCGGCGTCGAAGTCGCCGCTGGGTCCCATCACCATGACGTGATCCGCGCCCGCGGCGAGATGTCGCCGAATCGCGGCCGCGACGCCAGCCGGGTCACCATGGCCGACCACCGCGTCGACGAGTCGGTCACCGACACCGTCGAGTTCGTCGGCGTAACCCAGCCGATCGAGAGTCGCCCCGTAGGACGGCTGCCCCAGTAAAGCCGTCACCGTCTCGCGGGCCTTCGCCCGCGCCCGGTCGAGGTCGGAATCGACGACGATGGACATGCCGACGACCAGCAGTTTGTCGACGCCCAGCGCCTGCCGCGCCAGGGCGGTGTACTCCGGGGGCAACCCGGCGGGCAGTGCGCCATCGGCGATTTCCGCGGCCAGCGCCAGCATCTTCGGACCGTTCGCGGCGATCAATCGTGGGTAGCTGGCCGCAGGCGCCGGCGGCCAGGTCTGACCGTCCATGCGCTGGACGTAGTCGCGCATCGTCGACAGCGGCTTGCCGAACTCCCGTCCCGTGCTTTCCGCCTGCTGCGGATAGCCCACCCCCAGCCCAAGCACCAGCCGGCCGGGGTGTCCATCGGCCAGTTGCGCGGCGGCAGCGTGCAAGGTTTGCGGTGCCCTGGCCCATACGTTGGCGATGCTGGTGCCGAACACCATGCGCTCGGTGGCCCCCAACAACATCGCCAGTTGCACCAGCGCGTCCTTGCCGATCACCTCGTTGGTCCACGTGGTGCCGTAACCGGCGCGCTCGAGTCGCCGGGCGGCCTCGCGCTGCTCGTCGACCGACGGCGTATCGGTGAACGTCACCGGAAGGAGTGCGCCAACCGGCCCGAGGGACTGATGGGCGGCATCGACGATGGTGTTCACGAGATCCTCCTCGGGGCGGCCGGACGACCGCACGATGTCAGTGAGTGTCATCGACACTAGACGTGATGACAGACGCTGTCATCACCGCGCCGAGCGGCATGTCGCATCGAGAGCCACGCCTACCGGGCGAGCAGTGAGACCGGGGGCACGGGCCGCTCCGGGCTGGCCGCCACGCGGCGGGCTGAGGTCAGGACGCGTCGAGCCGGACGTCGACCTTGACCCGCCCGCTGGGGTCGCGCTGCGCCACGGCATGTCCGGCGCGGTCTACGCCGTCGAGTCGCACCGACAGTGGTGCGCCGTCTCCGGTGAAGTTGCGCCACCAGGTCTTGGCATCCGGCATGGCGACGGCGATCCGGACGTCGTCACCCGAGCGGCGGTAGGACACCGGGATGGTGATCTCGCGACCCGACCGGCGGCCGGTGTAGGTGAGCACTGCGATGCTGCGGCCGACGAAGCGTCCCAGGATCCGGGAGTTCACCATCGCTTCGACCGGCCCGTTCAACAGCGGAGCGGCCCGCAGGAAACCCCGGAAGAAGTCGTCGACTGCCATGGTCTCTCCCCCTGCTTCGATTCAGCCGGTATGGCTCAGCGCCGGATGCCCGCCACCAGTCTGTCCCAATTGCCCGAGGCAATCATGCGCCGGTCCTCGTCGGACAACGCGGCCTCGTCGAGGAACCTGCGCGCTGCCCCGCCCCCGGTCGGGACGTAGGGGTAGTCGGCGGCGAACAGCAGCCGGTCCGTGCCGACCACCTCCCGCGCCCAGCCCAGATAGCGCTGGCTGAAGACGCCGCCAGGGGTGAGGAACGCATTGTGGGCGACGTAGTCGGTGATGCTGCGGTCCAGACCGGCGATGGGGGCGACGCGGTCGATGCGATCCAGATATAACGCGATCATCTCGCCCCAATGCCCCAGGATCACCTGGAGGTCGGGGAACCGGTCGAAGACGCCAGTCAGCACCAGACGCAGGAACTGCAGACCGGCGTCGTAGTGCCAACCGATGCCGTGCGTGGACAGTGCCGCTCCGAGCCCGTCGCGCAGGCCGCCGTAGTAGGCCTGCCGGACTGCGGCCGGCGGGGTCTGGGGGTGCAGGTACAGCGGTGCGCGCAGCGCTTCGGCGGCCTCGAAGATCGGCCAAAACCGTTGGTGGTCGATCTGTTCGTCGCGCACGCGCGAGAAGATCAGTGCGCCATGGAATCCCAGGTGCCGTACCGCGCGCTCGAGTTCGGCGGCGGCCTCATCCGGCCGTTGCGGTGCCAGCGTGGCGAAGCCCTGCAGCCGCTCCGGGTGGCGCCGGACCGCGTCGGCGACCCGATCGTTGACCGTCGTTTGCAGCGCGACGGCGTCAGCCGGGTCGAGGTCGAACAGACCGGGGGTCGTCAGCGACAGCACCTGCTGGTCGACGCCCGCGGCGTCCATGATCGCCAGTCGTTCGTCGTCGAGGTCGACCAGCTGGCGACCGATGTCGGATGCGGACGAGAGCGAGGCCGTCGGATCACGCCATCGCTCGTCGAGCCGATCCCAGGCTGCGGCCACCTCCGATGTCAGGTAGTGCTCCTCCAACGCCGTGATCTTCACGAGCCTCCCTCGACTATGCGGTCGCGCAACCTCCCACCCTAGGACGCGAACCTGGGTGCGCGGCCAGCTCGGCAAGAGCGTTGTCCCACAATGCAAGTCGGTCGTCTCACGGCCCGCCGACCTCGCCGTCGGTCACCGGTCGAGCACGCGAAGCACCTCCTGCAGCGCGTCGGAGGACGTCGACACGGCCCCGGCGTAGGGGTGGGAGAGCTCCAACACGAGAAAGAGGTTGGTTGCGACGATGATGCCCACGATCGCCACCATCGGGTAGTGCAATCTGGGACGCTCGACGCCGTAGACGATGGCGGTGCCGAGCACCAGGGCACTGGTGACCAGGATGACGGCCCACAGCGGCCCCGGCGGTCCGGTGTCCTCGCGTGCCGTCAGCAGGCGAACGGTTCGCGCCTGACTGATCTCGTCGAGGTTGGACTGGGAGGTGGCGAGGGCAGCCTTCTGCACGTCCGTCGTCGGCCGGACCTGCTGGTAGGCGGCGTACACGCCGGCCAACGCCTCGTCGGCCGCCTTCGACGTCGCCAAGTCGGCGGTGTTCCACTCCCCGATGGCAGCCGATGCGTACCGGCGAAGCGATGACTGGATGCCGGCCCGGTCCGACCCGTCGAACACCACGGCGTCACGCACCATCTGGACGGCAGCGGCCCCCTCGCTCCGCGCGTCGCCGTCGGCGGTATTGATCTGGCCCCACATCGTCGACACGATGAAGCCGGTGAAGAAGGCGTAGACGAAACCGATGAACCCGTAGGTGAATCTGGTGACGTCGTTGTGCTCGTCGCCGGTGAGGGTCGGGAAGCGTCGCCGGACGAACCGCTGGATCAGCATCGCTCCGCCGGAGACCAACACGACGAGGAGGACGAGCAAAACCCCAGCGGGGACGTAGGACACCAGCCATCGACTCACGGCGACAACCTATCCCGCGCACGCATCCTCAGCAGGAGAGTTTGCTTCCGCCTGCGATCGCTGCACCTTTCCCTGCTCGCCTCGAGCACTACTGCATTCCGGCCCACGGGCGCCTGGCATCGGTGTTCACGGCGGTCGTCAAATCATGGTGCCCCGACCTGCGCCAGCCACACCAGCAACATCAGAACCATTGGCAACGCAAGCCGTTCCACTTCGGCAATTTCCTTGCCGTGGAGACGAACTGAGGTCTACATTGCCAGTTGGGGAGGGGAAGTCGTGAATTTGAGATTAGCTGTCGCAGCGCTTACCGCGATGGTCGCCGGGCTTGCTTGGGTCCCGCAGGCAAACGCAGACGTGCAAGCCGGGTGTCAAGACGATCGGTGGGGATTCCTCGGCATGCAGACCCGCAGCATCTGCGATGGACCCAAGCAACCAGACGGCAGCTGGGTGCGATTCCGCATGGTCTGGATACCGGCGCACCAGGTGCCGATCAGTACGAGTTGCGGCACCTACAGTTGCAGCACCAGCGGCGGCTACTGGCAAGACCAACAGATCTTCGAGAAGGTGAAGTACCCGGTCACGCCGGACACGGTTGTGCCGGGCGAACCCGACTGGCTGCCGCCCACCTACACGGATGCCAGCGGATTCACACCCGTGAACTTCAACTAGCGGCGAAGCAGGGACCGACCCTCAACCCCGTGCTGCGTTCCGGCCGAGCGCTTCTCGATCAGCGGCCGGCGGTCAGCATGGTGCGCGCCGTCAACGCGACCGCCATCGGCAGCAGCTGCTGCGCGTCGTCCAAATTGCGGCCGGTGAGCCGCTGGATCTGGTCGAGACGGTAGTACAGCGACTGGCGCCGAATGTGCAGGCGTCGAGCGGCTTCGAGTTTGTTGCCCGCGCACGCCACCAGGACCTCCAGCGTCTGCAGCAATTGCCCGCTGCGGCGCTTGTCGGAGTCGTCGAGCATGCCAATCTGTTCGTTGACGAACTGGCGCAGCGTCTCCCGGTCGCTGTACCCATCGAGCAGTCGTTGAAGCGCGAGCTGCTGTACCTCGATGACGGGGTCGGACTGGTGCAGTTCCCGAGCCAGTTCGAGGGTGGCGTGCGCATCCGCCATTGCCCTGGGTACGTCGGAGACATCCTGGACCCGGCGGCCCACGACAGCGCAGACCCGTTTGTCCCGCCCGAGCTCGCGCTTGGCCACCCGCCGCACGGTGTCGCCGAACGCCGCCCCCTCGACGTCGCGGCTGCGGGCTACCACCGCGCACAGCGAACCTCTTACGACGCCGAAGATTCCGTGCCCGCACTGGCGGAGCACCTTGTCCACGAAGTGCTCGGCGGAGGGGATCCGGTGCAAGTCTGCGATTAGGCAGACGTACTCGTGACCGTCGACGGCCACCCCGGCTGCCGCCAGCTGGGCCTCGAGCAGTCCGCGCGCCACCGAACGGTTCCCGACGAGTTGCTCGAGCAGGATCTGCTGAGCGCGGACCGCGTCTGCGACGTCCTTGTGCTCGCGGATCAGGCACAACCCCAGCACCGTCGGGGCGCGATCCAGCACCGCTTCGCACTGTGTTTCGGGTGCGCCGTCCGTTCCGATCACCAGCCGCCCCCAGGCGGCGCCGTCGACCAACACCGGCGCGTCGGCGCTCGCGGCCTCCGGATCGTGCGGACCACCGGCCTCCTCCACCAGCCGGCCGGCCCGGTCTCGAAGCTGCGCCCAAGAGCCCAGCGTGGCCGCCACCTGTGCGACGAGTTCACGCAGCGAGGCACCGCGGGCCAGTGCCACGGACAGCGCGCGGGACGTCTCGTCGGCATGACGCAGCCGGATCACCGACCGATCGATCAACTCGCTGTTCACCGCCTCGGCGACTTCGGTGAACCGCAGCACCGGCTGCATCTGCACGATGGTCAGACCTGCTTCCGTCGCCTCGACGACCATCTCCTGCGGCACCTCGATGAAGGTCCGACCGACTTCGAACAGCAGTGCCGCAACTCCGATTTCGGCCAAGCTCCGAACGTAGTGCCGTCGTGTCGGTTGGTCGACGCCGACCAGTCCCACACCGTTGGTCAGCAACACCTCGCCACCCCGCAGAAGCGGTGCGATGTCGAGCAGATCGGCGGAGTGCACCCAGCGCACCGTGTGATCGAGGTTGTCGTGCCCGCTCAGGATGACGGGGTCGGCCAACTGCAACAGCGGGTGGTCGAGCACCTCGCTCAGGATCAAACTCATACGACAGTATGTCCCATGATTCGGGCTTGTATTGCTGACACTACGTCCGTTGCAACGGCGCACGAACGCGACAATCGTTGGCGGTCACGGCAGACAGGAGCCCGATGACCGCCCAACCGGCAGTGAACCCGCGCGAGTCCACGCACCCATCCCCCGGGTGGCGCAACGGCGCGGCAGCAGTCGCCATGTTGACCTTCGCCGTCGACGGCGTGACACCGGTCCTCGCCGCAGGACGCAGGCACGCCGACAACGCGATGGCAGTCACCCACCAGCAGTTCGACGCGCGCCGTGGCACCCCGAGGCTTCTCGACATCCTCGACGAATTCGGGATCAAGGCAACGTTCTTCGTGCCCGGAATCTCCGCCGAGCTCTGGCCCGCGCTGGTGACCGAGATCGTGGAGCGCGGCCACGACGTCGCCCACCACAGCTACTCGCACCGGCCCGCCACCCAGCTGAGCGCCGCCGAGGAGCGCATCGAGTTCGAGCGAGGCTACGAAGCCCTCGCCAGACTGGGGATCACGCCCAACGGCTACCGCTCCCCCATGTGGGCCGCCACGTGGGGCAGCGCGGGACTGGCCGTCGAGCACGGGCTGACCTACGACACCAGTTTGATGGACGACGACCGCCCCTACGTCATCGAGACCGACCACGGCCCGCTGGTCGAACTACCGCCGCATTGGTCGCTGGACGACTGGGAACAGTACGCATACCTGCCCGAGCCACACCTCGGCTACGTCATCGAGCCTCCGGAGAAGGCGCTCGCCCTCTGGACCGCCGAACTCGACGGACTGCGCGAATTCGGCGGGCTGTTCCAGCTCACCGCGCACTCCTTCCTATCCGGTCGTGCCGGACGGGCGCGGAACCTGCGCCGCATGATCGAGATCATCTACGACCGCGGCGACGTCACCTTCATGACCGGCACCCAGCTGCGCGACGCGGTGCTCGCCGACCCCACCGTCGACCGGCGGCGCCTCGAACCGCTGGCCGTCGACCCCGCCGTCTATCCCACCTGGTGAGCGGAGAACCACATGAGCACCCTCGTCACGGGCGGCCGCGGATTCGTCGGACGCCACCTCGTCGACCAGCTCATCGGCCTCGGCGAACCGGTGGTCAGCTACAACCGCGACTTCGCCGTCGATGACCGCCACGGGCTCGTGCTCGTCCAGGGTGAACTGTTCGACATCCCCCGGCTGGTTCAGACGCTGCGCGACCACCAGGTCACGCGAATCATTCACACCGCTGGGCAGAGTCATCCCGGCGTCTCCATCGAGCTCCCGGTGACCACATTCGCAGCCAACGCCGAGGGCACGTTCTCCGTCCTCGAGTCCGCTCGAATGGCCGGCGTCGAGCGAGTGGTCAACTTCTCGTCGGAGTGCGCACTGGGCAACATCGCGCCGGGAACGGTAGTAGGCGAGGCCGTCACCCCCGCCCCGACCACCGTCTACGGCGTCACCAAGGTGACGGGGGAACTGCTCGGCTCGGTCTACACGTCGTTGTACGGCATTCACGTCGTGTCCCTGCGCATCACCGAGGTATACGGGCCGGGCCTCTGGATGCCCAGCCTGCTGGGCGACATGATCCGCGCGGCACTGAACCAGGAGCCGTTCCGTCTCCCCGAGGGTGGGGACCACCCGTTCCAGTTCGTCCACGTCGAGGACGTCGCCACCGCGGCACGGCTGGCGTCCATCGCCGACGCGCCCGCCCAACCGACGTACAACGTCTCCGGCGGACGGCAGGTTTCGGTTACCGAGACCGCCGCGATGCTCGCAAAGCTGTTGCCGCAGGCGACGTTCGACATCGGACCCGGCCTGCTACCGGCCTGGGACCACATGGGCGCCTTCGACATCTCCGCGGCCGAACGCGACCTCGGCTATCGCCCGCAGTGGGACCTCGACCGGGGTCTACGCGATCAGATCGACTGGCTGCGCGCGAACACCTGACACCCGAACACCACCACGAGGAGCAACACCCATGACATCGAGTGCTCGACGAGTTGCATTGGTCACCGGCGCCGCATCGGGAATCGGGATGGCCACGGCCGCCGCACTCGCCCGCGACGGTACCGACGTGGCACTGCTTTCGCGCGCCGAGGATGACTTCGGCGCCGCCGTCGAGCTCGTCGAAGGCCATGGCCGCCAGGCTATGCCGGTCGGAGTCGACGTCGGCGACCCCCGCTCCGTTCGCGATGCCTTCGAACGCGTCGAACGTGACCTCGGCCCCATACACGCCGTGCACAACAACGCGGGCATCTCGATCGTGGCACCGCTCGTCGACACCACCGACGAGATGTTCGACCGGTTGGTGCGCACCAATCTGGCAGGCAGCTTCCACACCCTGCGCGAAGCCGCCCGCGTCATGCAGCCCCGTCGCCGCGGCGCGGTCGTCAACACCGCATCCGAACTCGCGCTGATCGGCCAGGCCGGTTACGTCGCGTACACCGCCACCAAGGGGGCCATCCTGGCGATGACCCGCAGCGCCGCCGCCGAACTTGCCTCGTGGGGAATCCGGGTCAACTCGGTGTGTCCCGGCACCACCAAGACCCCGATGTTCCTCGCGGAGTTCGACGGAGCCACGGACCCAGAGGCGGAGCTCGCCGACAACGCGGCGAGCGTGGCGATGCAACGCATCGCCGAACCAGCGGAGATCGCCGAAGTCGTCGCATTCCTGCTCTCCGATCGCGCCAGCTACGTCACCGGCGCCCAGATGGTCGCCGACGGCGGCCGCACCAATTGCGTACCCGTGGGCACCATCGGCGTTGCCGCCCAATAGAACCCGATCTACGAGAGGGAGAGCACGACGATGACCGAACCAGAACGAGCCCCAGCCCCGTCCCGGCTCGAACAGCTGGGCTACACCCAGGACCTGCACCGCCGACTCAATGTCCCTGAGGTCGTCGGCCTGGCCATGGCCGACGTCTCCCCGACGATGGCCGTCCTCTTCCTCTCCGCGGGCGTGTTCGTCGTCGGCGGCACGTTCTCGATTGGGGCGGGCCTGCTCCTGTCCGTTGTGGTGGTGCTGATCTCGTTGTGTCTGGCCGAACTCGCGGGCATGTTCCCCATCGCTGGCGGCATGTACTCACTCGTCCAGAAGGTGCTGCCGGGGCCGCTGTCCTGGATCACGATGTTCAACTACCTGATCCAGGGCGTCGTCATCCCCGCCAGTATCGCGCTCGGAATCGGTGCCTTCCTCAAGAACTTGATCCCGGGGATCACGTTGTCCGACGGCGTCATTGCGATAATCTTGCTAGCGTTGGCCACCGCTCTCGCGTTGACCACCGTCGAGATCGGAGCGTGGGCCACCGCGCTGATGGTCGTCGTCGAGCTCGTCGTGCTGAGCATCATCACGATCGCCGCCTTCGCCAATCCGCATCAGTCCCTGACCGAGGTCACGTTCCACCCCACCGTGCTCAGCAACGGCGAACTCGTCGCCGTGGGGTTCGCGGTCATGCTCGCGACGCTCGCCCCGGCCTTCAACGTCATCAACGGGTATGACGCCGCGCTCGGTTTCTCCGAGGAACTCAAGGGCGGTGAACGCAACATCGGCAAGGCGGTCATCATCTCGGCGGTGCTGGCCTGCGTGTTGATCATGGTGCCGCTCATCGCCGCCGTGGTCGCCGCGCCGGACCTCAAGGAGTTCTTCAGCGCCCCGGCGCCGGTCGTCTACTCGGTGGAGGCGTCCCTGGGCTCGAAGGCGGGCGCGATCGTGGACATCGGTGCCATCGTCGCGTTGTTCAACGCGATGCTGTCATTGCTCATGTACTTCGCCCGGGGGGTCTACACCACGGGTCGCGACGGGGCCTGGCCACCGCCGGTGAACCGGATGCTCGGCAGCCTCAACCGGTTCCGGGCGCCAGGAGTCGGCGTGCTGGTGTTGGCCGTGCCCGCCGCGGTGCTGGTGTTCACCTCCGCGCTGAACTTCCTGATCATCTTCGCGGGCACCGTCATCGCCGCGGTGTACCTGTGCATCGGCCTGGCCGCGTTGCGCAGCCGCCGATCGCTGCCCGACGAGCCGCGCCCGTTCAAGATGCCGTTGTGGCCGCTGCCGCCGCTGGCGGTCGTGGCGTTCACCGCGATCGCGCTGGCCACCCAGGACACGCCGTACCTGATCGCCGAATTGGTGCTGATCGCCGTGGCGTTGCTGGCGTGGGCCGGATCCAAGGTGTGGTCACCGCCCACGCCCACCAAGGCCGTCGAGGCCCCGGACCTGGAGCCGACGCCATGACCGGCGCCGTCACTCCCGTTCTCTACCAACACATGACGTGGCCGGAGATCGCCGACGCGGCCGCAGCCGACGTGCCCGTGGTGATTCCCATCGGAGCCACCGAGCAGCACGGTCACCACCTCCCGGTCTGCACAGACTGGGTGCTGCCCGAACGGATCCTGGTGCACGCCGCACGGCATCGCCGCCTCGTCGTCGGACCGTTCATCCCCTTCGGCTACCGCAGCCGGCCGGGAAGCGGCGGCGGACAACACTTTCCGGGCACGCTCTCGCTGCGCGCGACCACGTTGATCAGCGTCCTGGAGGACGTCCTCGACGAACTCGTCCGTGGCGGATTCCGCAGCATCGTGCTGTACAACTGGCACTTCGAGAACAGCGGGTTCGTTTACGAGCCAGCCTTTCTGGTCAGCCAGCGACGACCCGAGGTCAAGATCGTCGTCATCGAGGACGTCAACCCCGACTACACCCCGCAGCGCCGCGAACTCCTCTGGCCCGACGCGTTTCCCGGACTCGCATTGGAACACGCGGCGGTCATCGAAACCTCGCTGTGGATGCACCATCAGCCGGACATGGTGCGCACCGAGCGCATCGCCCCCGATCAGCCCGAACGCGTGGTGGATCACGACGTGTTGCCCATCGACACGCGTTTGTCCACCGCGAGTGGAGCCTTGTCCTCGCCGGTGCCGGCGAGTGCCGAGAAGGGCCGCATGCTGACCGAGTGGTTCGTCGAGCGGGTGCTCGAGGTCCTGGACGAGGAATTTGCGCGCGAGGTGGACTCCCGATGACCGAGTCCGCGCCGCTGGGCGCCGTACCCGCAATCGACGTGCCGCGCTATGCCGGAAAGGGGACCTTCGCGCGGATCGCCGACATCGGCGAGGTGAGCGACTACGACATCGCCATCCTCGGCGTGCCCTTCGACGGCGGCGCCTCCTACCGGCCTGGAGCCCGCTTCGGTCCCATGGCGGTCCGCCAGGCCGCCCGCACGCTGCGGCCGGGCTACCACGTCGAACTGGGCGTCGCGCCGCTGGAGGTCGTGCAGATCGTCGATGCCGGCGACGTCACGGTCACGCCGTTCGACATCGAGGAGGCGTGCCGCCAGATCCAACGGCACGCCGCCGAGATCCTCGGCGGTGGCCGCCGCCGCATCGTCTCGATCGGCGGGGACCACACCATCGCCCTGCCAAACCTGCGCGCGCTGCACGCGGTGCACGGCCCCGTCGCGCTGGTGCACTTCGATGCGCACCTCGACACGTGGAACACCTACTTCAACGCCCCGGTGACCCACGGCACGATCTTCCGGCGCGCGTTCGAGGAGGGCCTGCTGATCGAGGACCACTCGATCCACATCGGCATCCGCGGGCCCATCTACGACCGCGCCGACCTCGACGACGACGCCGCGATGGGCTTTCGCGTCATCCGCGCCGGCGATCTGGACGTCATGGGCATCGACGCCGCCGTCGACGTGATCCGGCGCCGGGTGGGCGATGCGCCGGTCTACCTGTCGGTGGACATCGACGTGCTGGACCCCGCCTTCGCGCCCGGCACGGGTACCCCCGAATCCGGTGGGCTGACGGCGCGGGAACTGCTGCGGATGCTGCGGCGACTCACCGGCCTGAACCTCGTCGGTGCCGACGTGGTGGAGGTGGCACCGGCCTACGACCACGCCGAGATCACCTCGATCGCCGCAGCCACCGTCGTGTTCGACATGGTCGGACTGATGGTCGCGCGCTGACACGTCTGATCGCCGGAGCGAAGCCTCGTCACCCAGATCCCGAAACGACGAAACCGCCCCGACCCACGGTCGAAGCGGTTTCTCTGCGTCGGGCTGACAGGATTTGAACCTGCGACCACTTGACCCCCAGTCAAGTGCGCTACCAAGCTGCGCCACAGCCCGCGGCGCCACCGGCATCGCCGGCAGCGGTCGAAATGCTACCCCAGCCCCCACCCGCAATCCCAACCGCCAGGGACGCGTCACCACGCACCGCTTCGGGTACTACCCACCGGGTGAGCCCGAAGGTACGCGAGGACACTCCCCTCTGGCTGTTCGCCGACCAGCTCGGCCCGGCCGTGCATGGGGGTGATCACGCCCACCGCGAGGTGCTGCTGGTCGAGGCGACCTCGGCCCTGGGCCGTCGGCGCTACCACCGCCAGAAGCTGCACCTGGTGCTCTCCGCGTTGCGCCACGCCGCCCGCGACCTCGGTGAGCGCGCCACTCTGCTGCAGTCCGACACCTACTCCGAGGCGCTGGAACGGTACGGCCGTCCCGTCCTGGTGCACGAGCCGACCTCCCACGCCGCCGAGCGGTTCGTGCACCGGATGCGCGACCAGGGCTTGGTCGCCGACGTGTTGCCCACCCCGACGTTTGCCCTGCCGCGCAAGGACTTCGAGCACTGGGCCGGCAACCGCAGCCGGTTCCGCATGGAGGACTTCTACCGCGACCAGCGCCGCCGCTTCGGCGTGCTGATGGACGGCACCGACCCCGTCGGCAACCGGTGGAACTTCGACGAGGACAACCGCGAACCCCCTCCGAAGAAGCAGAAGACCCTCGAGTTGCCCAAGCCGTATCAACCGCGCGAGGACGACATCGACGAACAGGTCCGTCACGACCTGGACCGGATGAACCTCGACACCGTCGGCGTCGACGGGCCGCGGCTGTTCGCCGTCACCCCCGCCGAGGCCAAGCGCGCCCTGGACCGGTTCATCGAGCATCGGCTGCCCGCCTTCGGCCGCTACGAGGACGCCATCATGAGCCAGGACTGGGCGATGTCGCACTCGCTGCTGTCGGTCCCCCTCAACCTCGGCGTGCTACATCCGCTGGACGCCGTGGAGGCCGCCGAGGCCGCCTACCGCCGCGACGACGCCCCGCTGTCGGCCGTCGAGGGCTTCATCCGGCAGATCCTCGGCTGGCGGGAGTACATGTGGCATCTCTACTGGCACTTCGGCCCCGACTACACCGCCAAGAATGCCCTCGGCGCCACGACTGCCCTGCCCGACTGGTGGGCCGATCTCGACGCCGACGCGGTCACCGCCGCCTGCCTGAGCCACGCGTTGGAGGGGGTGCGCGACCGCGGCTGGAGCCACCACATCCAGCGCCTCATGGTGCTCGGCAACCACGCCCTGCAGCGCGGCTACCGACCCGACGAGCTCACCGAGTGGTTCGCCACCGCCTACGTCGACGGCTTTCGGTGGGTGATGCCCACCAACGTCGTCGGGATGAGCCAGCACGCCGACGGCGGCCTGCTCGCCACCAAGCCCTACGCCTCCGGCGGCGCGTACATCAACAAGATGAGCGACCACTGCGGCGACTGCGCGTACGACCCCAAGAAGCGCCTTGGCGATGACGCCTGCCCGTTCACCGCCGGCTACTGGAACTTCGTGCACCGCAACCGCGAGATGCTCGCCAACAACAACCGCACCCAGCGGGTGGTCGCCAACATGAACCGGCTCGCCGACCTCGACGCGGTCCTCGAACAGGAAGCCGTCCGCGAGGACTTCTAGAGCGCGAGCAGCCGGTACAACCCGATCAGCCCCACCACGACGATCACCGCGCGCAGCGCATTCGGTGACAGCCGGCGCCCGTAGTGCGCGCCGAGGAAGCCGCCCAACAGCGAGCCCACCGCGATCAGCCCGGCCGCCGCCCAGCTGATCCGGTCGAACGCCACCAGCGTGTACGCCGCGGCGGCCACCAGATTGACCAGCAGCGACAGCAGGTTCTTGGCGGCGTTCATCCGCTGCATCGACTCGGGCAGCAGCGCGCCCATCACGCCGATGAGCAGAATGCCTTGCGCCGCAGTGAAGTACCCGCCGTAGACGCCGACCGCGAAGGTGCCGATCACCACTAGCGCCATCCGCCGCATCGAGACCGGCTGCCCCTCGTCGGCCGACCTCCCCCGCGCCCACGCCTGGATCCTCGGTCCGAACACCACCAGCAGCAGCGCCAGGATCAGCAGCACCGGCACCACGGAGACGAACACCCGCTCGGGCAGGTGCAACAGCAGCCACGACCCCAGCACAGCACCGAGCAGCGAGGCGGGGATCTGCCACTTCAGCCGGTCCCACTGCCCCGCCAGCTCGCGGCGGTAGCCCCAGGTTCCGGAGACACCGCCGGCGACCAGGCCGACGGCGTTGGACATCGTCGAGGTGACCGGCGGATAACCCAGGGCCACCAGCGTGGGGAACGTGATGAGCGTGCCAGACCCGACGACGGCGTTGATGGCGCCCGCGCCGACACCGGCCAGCGCAATGAGGATCATGTTGAGGACGGACACTCGTCTGACCCTATCTAGCGCTTCTTGGCGCCAGCTCCCCGCTTCTCCCGAACCCGGACGTTGATCCGGATGGGGCTACCCTCGAAGCCAAACTTCTCCCGCAGCTTGCGCTCCAGGAAGCGCCGGTAGCCCGCCTCCAGGAAGCCGGAGGTGAACAGCACGAATGTCGGCGGGCGCGCCGTGGCCTGCGTGGCGAACAGGATCTTGGGCTGCTTGCCGCCGCGCACCGGCGGCGGGGTAGCGGCCACGATCTCCTTGATGAAGGTGTTCAGCGGGCCGGTGGCGATGCGCCGGTCCCACGACGCGAGCGCACTCTCCAACGCGGGCACCAGCTTCTGCACCGCGCGACCGGTCTTGGCGGAGATGTTCACGCGCTGCGCCCACTGCACCTGTTCCAGCGACAGGTCGATCTCGCGGTCTAGCAGGAAGCGCCGATCCTCGTCCATCAGGTCCCACTTGTTGAACGCCAGCACCACTGCGCGGCCGGCCTCGATCACCATCGTGAGCACGCGCTGGTCCTGCTCGGTCAGCGGCTGCGACGAGTCGATGAGGACGATGACCACCTCGGCGGCGTCGATGGCGCCGTGCGTGCGTACCGAGGCGTAGAACTCGTGCCCGCTGGCCTGCCCGACCTTGCGGCGCAGACCGGCGGTGTCGACGAAACGCCAAAGCTTGCCGTCCAATTCGATCAGCGAGTCGACCGGGTCGACCGTCGTCCCCGCGACGTCGTGCACCACCGACCGCTCGTCCCCGGAGAGCCGGTTGAGCAGCGAGCTCTTGCCGACGTTGGGCTTGCCGACCAGCGCCACGCGCCTCGGACCGCCTGTCGCCGTGCCGATCTCGGAGACCTCGGGCAGCACGGCCAGCACCGCGTCGAGCAGATCGGCGACCCCGCGGCCGTGCATCGCGCTGACCGGATGCGGCTGGCCCAGCCCCAGCGACCACAGCAGCGCGGCCTCGGATTCCATCTTCTCGTTGTCGACCTTATTGGCCGCCAGGAAGACCGGCTTGCCGGAGCGCTGCAACCGCTTGGCCGCCGCCTCGTCGGCACTGGTGGCCCCGGTGACGGCGTCGACGACGAGGATGATCGCGTCGGCGGTGCGCATCGCCACGGTCGCCTGCTCGGCCACCAGGCTCTGCAGCCCCTTCGCGTCGGGTTCCCAACCGCCGGTGTCCTGCACCAGGAAACGCCGGCCCAGCCAGCTCGCGTCGTAGGACACCCGGTCGCGGGTGACTCCGGGGATGTCCTGCACGACGGCCTCGCGGCGCCCCAGGATCCGGTTCACCAGCGTCGACTTGCCGACGTTGGGCCGGCCCACCACCGCGACCACCGGCGGCGGGGCGTACTCGGCCTCGAGGTCACCGACGTCGACACCCTCGGGAGGCAGCTCCCAATCGCCTTCGTCGGACCACGTGCCGTCGACCTCTGTCTCGCTCATCGCTGCACTCTCTGCTCTTGGCGTAAGCGCTCATCGCTGCCGCGTCGCTGCTCGACGAGGTCGAGAAGGCTTGCCACGACCTCGGATTCGGTCATGTCGCTGGTGTCGACGACGATTGCGTCCTCGGCGGCCCGCAGGGGCGACACCGCCCGCGTCGAGTCCAGGTGGTCACGACGACGCACGTCGGCCAGCACCGCGTCGTAGTCACCGGCCAGCCCGGAGGCCAGGTTCTGGTCGTTGCGCCGGCGGGCCCGTTCCTCCGCCGAGGCGGTCAGGAAGATCTTCACGTCGGCATCCGGCAGCACGACGGTGCCGATGTCGCGGCCCTCCACGACCACTGCCGCCCGGCCGTCTGCCAGCTCGCGCTGTCGCTGCACCAGCTGGGTCCGCACGTCGGGCACGGCCGACACCGCCGAGACTGCCTTGGTGACGGCGTCACCGCGAATCTCGGCCGAGACATCCTCTCCCGCAAGGAAGTACAGATCTTCGTCCGGGTCGAAGCCGACGGCGAGATCCACGCCGGACGCCAGCGTCGCGACTGCGGCGGCGTCGTCGAGGTCGAGCCCGGCCCGCAGCACCGCCAACGTCACGATCCGGTACATCGCACCGGTGTCGAGGTAGCGCGCACCGAGTTCGCGCGCCAGACCCCGCGACACCGAGGACTTTCCGGTACCCGCCGGTCCGTCGATGGCCACCGTCAAGGCGCCGCTCACATTCCCACCGCCTTGTACAGTTCGCCGACTTCCTTGCTGGTCAATACTCGGATGCTGCCGGGTTTCTGCTCACCGAGGGACACCGTCCCGATGTCGGTGCGCACCAGGTCGGTGACCGGAAAGCCCACCGCCGCCAGCATTCTGCGCACGATCCGCTTGCGACCCTCGTGCAGCGTCACCTTCACCAGCGACTTGCCGGGCACCGTGTCGACCATCGCGAAGTCGTCGACGTGAATGGGACCGTCGTCCAACTCGATGCCGGCCTTGAGCTTCTTGCCGAGCCCGCGCGGCACCGCGCCGACGACCGTCGCCAGGTACGTCTTGGGCACCTCGTAGGACGGGTGCATCAGGCGGTGCGCCAGCTCGCCGTCGTTGGTCAGGATCAGCAGGCCTTCGGTGTCGGCGTCGAGCCGTCCGACGTGAAACAGCTTCTTGTGGCCTCGAACCCGGTACTCGACCAGATCCCCGACGCACGGCCTGCCCTGGTCGTCGGACATCGTCGAGTGCATGCCGCGTTCCTTGTTGATGGCGAGATACACCATCGTGTCGTCGACGCGGACCTTCACCCCGTCGACCCGGATCTCGGAGGTGTCGGGATCCACCCGGGTGCCCATCTCGGTCACGATGTGACCGTCGACCTCGACGCGTCCGTCGCGGATCATCCGTTCTGCGACCCGGCGCGACGCCACCCCGGCTTGCGACAGCACCTTCTGCAGTCGGGTGCCTTCGTCTTCGTCAGTCATGTCAGTCCTTGTCCACGTCGAATGCCAACCCCTGGTTGGCGGGCACTACTCCGAGCTTCGCGAAACGCGGTTCGTCGCCCAGTGTTTCGGTGATGTCGTCGATGACGTCGACGTCGGGCAGCAGCGGTGCGAGATCGGGCAGGTCGGTCAGCGACGACAACCCGAGACGCTCCAGGAACAGCTCGGTGGTCGCGAAGGTGACTGCGCCGGTCTCGGAGTCGGTGCCCGACTCGGTGATCAGGCCGCGAGCCAGCAGGGTCCGCATCACCGCATCGCAGTTGACGCCGCGCACCGCACTCACCCGCACCCGGGTGACGGGCTGGCGGTAGGCCACCACCGCCAAGGTCTCCAGCGCGGCGCGCGTTAGCTTGGACCGGGTGCCGTCGAGCAGCAGGCGCTCGACGTAGGGTGCGTAGCGCGCCCTGGTGTACATCCGCCAGCCGCCGCCGGCCTCACGTAGGTCGATGCCGCTGTCGCGGGCGGCGAACTCGTCGGCCAACAGCCGCAGCTTCGCCGCGACGCGGTAGGCCGGCTGGCCCAGCGCCGTCGCCAGCGCGTCGACCGTCACCGGCGTGTCGACGATCAGCAGCATCGCCTCGAGCACGGCACCGAGTTGGGAATCGTCCATCTCGGGCGGTTCTGCGACGTCGATGCCGAGGTCGACGACGGCCTCGGCCTCACCCGGATCGGGGGCAGGACCGGGTTCTGGGTACTCGTCCGTCATTGCGTGTTTCTCACTCTTCCACCGCGGTGGCCAGGTACTCACTGGTGGGGCGATCCCCGGTCCAGGAAACCTGCAGCACACCAAGCGGTTCTGGCTGGTCGAATGCTACCGCGTTGGCCCGGAACAATTCGAGTAGCGCCATGAAGCGGCCGACGATCTCGATGGTCGCCTCGCAGTCAGAGACCAGTTCGGTGAACGACGCCCAGGTACCGATCCCGCGCTCCTCGAGCATCGCCAGCAACCGCTTCGCCTGCTCTGGTACCGAAACGCCCTGGACGTGCAGGTGGTCGGTGCCGACGGTGGGGACGGGCCGTGGCGTGAAGGCCGTCGCCGCGATCTGGGCGAAGTCCTTGGCGTCGACACCCAGCATGACCTCGGGCAACAGGTCGGCGAACTGGTCCTCCAGCGACACCGCCCGCGGATAACTGCGCAGCGCGGCGGCCTCGAGCTCGGCGAACATCACGGCCACGTGCTTGAACGCGCGGTACTGCAGCAGCCGGGCGAACAGCAGGTCGCGAACCTCCAACAGCGCGAGGTCCTCCTCGTCGTGCACCTCGCCGGCGGGCAGCAGGCGGGCGGCCTTGAGGTCGAGCAGAGTGGCGGCAATCACGATGAAGGCGGTGGTCTCGTCGAGTGCGAGTTGGCGACCGATGTCCTTGGTATAGGCGATGAAGTCATCGGTGACCTGGTGCAGCGCCACCTCGGTGACGTCGAGGCGGTGGGCGAAGATCAGCTGCAGCAGCAGGTCGAAAGGGCCTTCGAAGTTGCTCAGCCGAACCTGAAATCCAGCCTGGGGCGCCTCGTCGGGTTCTGGCGAGCTCACGCGCCGAACCGGTCGATGACCTCGCGCGCCAGTGACCGATATGCTTGCGCACCAGTCGATTTCGGCGCCCACGTGGTGATCGGTTCGCCGGCGACGCTGGTCTCGGGGAAACGCACGGTACGGGTGATGACGGTGTCGAACACCAGATCGCCGAAGCGTTCCACCACCCGGGCCATCACCTCGCGCGAGTTCACGGTGCGCGGGTCGTAGCGGGTGATGAGGATGCCGCCGATGCTGAGCTTGGGGTTCAGCCGGTCGTGCACCTTGTCGACGGTGTCGGTGAGCAGGGCCAGGCCGCGCAGCGAGAAGTACTCGCACTCGGTCGGGATGATGACGACGTCCGAGCAGGCCAGCCCGTTGACGGTGAGCAGGCCCAGCGACGGCTGGCAGTCGATCAGTACGTAGTCGTAGCGATCCAGCACCGGATGCAGCGAGCGGGCCAGCGACTGCTCCCGCCCCACCTCGTTGACCAGCTGGATCTCCGCCGCGGACAGGTCGATGTTGCTCGGCACCAGGTCCATGCCCTTGACCCGGGTCTTGATGAGCACGTCGTCGATGGACACCCGCGGCTCGACCAGCAGGTTGTGCACGGTGTTGTCGAGTTCGTAGTGCGGCACGCCCAGCCCCGCGGACAGCGCACCCTGCGGATCGAGGTCGACGAGCAGCACGCGTCGGCCGTATTCGGCGAGGCTCGCACCCAGGTTGATGGTCGACGTGGTCTTGCCGACCCCGCCCTTCTGGTTGCACATCGCCACGACCTTGGCGGGGCCGTGCACGCTTCGGGGCCTGGGTTCCGGGATGGGCCGGAAGGGACGACCGGTATGTCCGATGCCGTCGGTGGTGCCGGCGTCGTCGGTCACGAGGAACCGCCGCCGCTCAGGCAACCTTCGGGCTTGGCGAACATCGCATGGAGTTTAACGGGACGAGAACGCCTCGGACGCCAGACCCGCGCGACCCGGGTCGACCAATACCGCACGACGGCCCCATTCGACGGACCGCAACACCGCTCCCGAGGCGCCGCAGCGACCGCTACCACTCATCCCAGTGGACGAAGTCCTCCGTGGGCGCCCGTCGCGCCGGTGCGAAGTCGGTGCCGACGGTGTGGGCGACGGGGGTCAGCGCAGCCTGAACCACCGTGTCGTACGGGATGCCCAGGACGCCGGCGACCTCGCGTTCGAAGGTCAGGTGCGCGGTCGTCCACGCGGTGCCCAGACCACGCTCGCGGGCGGCCAACATGAAACTCCACACCGCGGGCAACACGGATCCCCACGCGCCCGCCTGCCCGCGCACGTCGTCGAGTTCGGCGCGAGAATCGACCCGGACGCACGGGATCATCAACCACGGCGCATCGTGCAGTCGCGACGCGAGGTCGTCCAGGCTCGCCGCGATCCGCCGCCACCCCGCAGACGACCCGTCGCGGGTGAGCGCCCCACCGGGTTGGCCGGCCCGCAATCCCGCCAACCACCACTCCGCCACCTCCCGCTTGCGGGGACCGTCACCGACGAAGACGAAGTCCCAGCGTTGACGGTTGCGCCCGCTGGGGGCTTGGCGGGCGACCGTCACGCAGTCCCGCAACAGCTCGCGTGCGACGGGTCGCTCGAAGTCCAACCGCCTGCGAACGGCCCGCGTGGTGGTGAGTACCTCGTCAGCCGACAGACCCAGCCGTGCGTTCGAATCCATGGCAATCGCAACGCGATCGACAAGCACCCGCTTCCCCGGTCGTCGCGGCCGATGAGACTAGCGGGCCCGCGGATGCGCGCCGGCCCACACCTCACGAAGTGCCGACACCGTCACCAACGTGTAGATCTGCGTGGTGGTCACCGACGCGTGCCCGAGCAACTCTTGGACGACGCGCACGTCGGCACCACCCTCGAGCAGGTGGGTGGCGAACGAGTGGCGCAGGGTGTGCGGCGACACCGACGCGGAGATCCCGGCGCGCTCGGCGGCGTCCTGCAACACCTGCCAGGCGCTCTGTCGCGACAGCCGGCCACCGCGGGAGTTGAGGAAGATCGCCGGTGTGCCCTTGCCCCGGCGGGCCAGGTCGGGCCTGCCGCGCACGAAGTACGCGTCGAGCGCGCTGACCGCGGGCCTGCCGATCGGCACCAGCCGCTGCTTGCCGCCCTTGCCGCGCAGCAGCACCGACCGGGAGTGGGTGTCGACGTCGTCGACGTCCAACCCGACGGCCTCGGAGATGCGCGAGCCGGTCGAGTAGAGCACCTCGAGCAGTGCCCGGTTGCGCAGCGTCAGCGGGCCGTCGGTCTCGCTGTCACCGCCGGCGCCCTCCAACAGCGCGACCACCTCGTCGACGCTGATGCTCTTGGGCAGCCGACGGGTCGGCGTGGGTGGCTTCACCGCGCGGGCCACGTCGGCGGTGCTGAATCCCTCGGCGGCGGCGAAGCGGTGGAACCCGCGCACGGCGATGAGGGTCCGCGCCGCCGACACCGCGGACAGCGGCGTCAGGCCCTGATCACTGTCGCCGAGCCGCAGCGCGACCAGGAAGTCGCTCACGTCCTGCTCGGTGACGTCGGCGAGGTCGTCGATGCCCCGCGCCGACAGGTAGGCGACGTACCGACGCAGATCACGCCGGTAGGAGCTCAGCGTGTTGGCCGCCACCCCGCGCTCGATCGTCAGGTGGTCGAGGTACCCCTGCAGCTGATCGTCGACGGCGCGCAGGGCAATCGTCACCTGGCGGCCCGTCTGGCGGCGAACCTGGTCGGCCGGTCCGGCCACGGCGCATCGACGGGGCGCAACGCCCGGCCGTCCTGGCCGACCATCCGGGCGGCCAGAATTCCGGCCACCGCAAGGGAATTGACGATCTCGCCGCTGAGCACCATGTCGACGGCCTCGGCCAGTGGCACCCACTTCAGCGTGAGGTCCGCCTCTTCGTCGTGCGCGTCGGGGCGCCCGACGTCGGTGAGTCCCGTCGCCAGGTACAGGCGCACGCTCTCGTCGCTGAACCCTGCCGCCGAGATGACGTCGACCAGCACGCCCCAATCCCGCGCCCGAAGGCCGGCTTCCTCCTCGAGCTCGCGGGCAGCCGACAAGTGCGGCGCCTCCGCACCCATGTCGAGCAGACCGGCCGGCAGCTCCCACAGCCGGCGACCAACGGGATGGCGGTACTGACAGATCAATGCGACGTTGCCGTCGGTGTCCAGTGCCACGACGCCGACGGCGCCGTAGTGCTCCACCACCTCGCGGCGGGCGGTGCGTCCGCCCGGCATGCTGACCTCGTCGGCGCGCAGCGCGAAGATGTTGCCGACGTAGATCGTCTCGCTGGCGACCGTGCTGAACTCGTGGTCAGCCACGGTGCGCGGGCTCGGGCAGCTCGGCGCCGTTGGGCCGCTGGGTGGCGAGCTCGACCGGCAACCGCTCCGCGGCCTTGTAGTCCAGGGCGGCCCCGACGAAGGCGACGAACAGCGGATGCGGCCGGGTCGGCCGGCTCTTGAGCTCGGGGTGGGCCTGCGTGCCGACCAGGAACGGATGCACGTTCGCGTCGTACTCCACGAACTCGACCAGGTGACCGTCGGGTGAGGTGCCCGAGAAGCGCAGCCCGCTCGCGGCGATGCGGTCGCGGTAGGCGTTGTTGACCTCGTAGCGGTGCCGGTGCCGTTCGGACACCTTGGTCGACTGGTAAGCCTGCGCGACCAGCGAACCCTCCTGCAGGACAGCCGGATACGCACCGAGGCGCATGGTGCCGCCGAGATCGGCATCACCGGCGACGATGTCCTGCTGGTCGGCCATGGTGGAGACCACCGGGTTCGGCGTGTCGGGGTCGAACTCAGCGGAGTTGGCGTCGTCGATGCCCACCGAGCGCGCCGCCTCGATGACGATGCACTGCAGCCCAAGGCACAAGCCGAGCACGGGGACACCGTGCTTGCGGGCGAACTTGATCGCGCCGAGCTTGCCTTCGATGCCGCGAATGCCGAAGCCGCCAGGGATCAGCACGCCGTGCACGTCGTTCAGCGCCATGGCCGCACTGGGGTCGGTCTCGCAATCGTCGGAGGCGACCCACCGGATCTCGACCTTGGCGTGATGGCGGAACCCACCCGCCCGCAGCGCCTCGGCCACCGAGAGGTAGGCATCGGAGAGGTCGATGTACTTGCCCACCAACGCAATCCGCACAGTCTCCTGCGGCTCGTGGACGCGGCGCAGGAGATCGTCCCATTCGGTCCAGTCGACGTCGCGGAACGGAAGGTTGAGCCGGCGCACGACGTAGGCGTCGAGCTCCTCGCGGTGCAGCACCTTCGGGATGTCGTAGATGGACGGCGCGTCGGGCGTGGAGATGACCCCGTCCACGTCGACGTCGCACATCAGCGCGATCTTGTTCTTCAACGGCTCCGGCACGTCACGGTCGCAGCGCAGGATTAGCGCGTCGGGGCTGATGCCGATGCTGCGCAGCGCGGCCACCGAGTGCTGGGTGGGCTTGGTCTTGAGCTCGCCGGACGGCGCCAGGTAGGGCACCAGCGACACGTGCAAGAAGAACACATTGTCGCGGCCCACCTCGTGACGGACCTGGCGGGCCGCCTCCAGGAACGGCAGCGACTCGATGTCGCCGACCGTGCCACCGATCTCGGTGATGACGACGTCGGGCCGGTTGCCCTCGTCGTCGGGAAGGGCCATCGCCAGGATGCGGCGCTTGATCTCGTCGGTGATGTGCGGGATCACCTGCACGGTGTCGCCGAGGTACTCGCCGCGGCGCTCCTTGGCGATGACCGTCGAATACACCTGCCCGGTGGTGACATTCGCCGACCCGGACAGGTTGCGGTCCAGGAAGCGCTCGTAATGTCCCACGTCGAGGTCGGTTTCGGCACCATCCTCGGTGACGAACACCTCACCGTGCTGGAACGGGTTCATGGTGCCCGGGTCGACGTTGAGGTAGGGGTCGAGCTTCTGCATGGTGACCTGCAGACCGCGCGCGGTGAGCAACTGTCCGAGGCTACTGGCGGTGAGGCCCTTGCCGAGAGAGGACGCCACACCACCACTGACGAACAAGTGCTTGGTCGTGGTTTGCGGGTGCCTGCGTAGCGGATTGGTTCGGCTGAGCAAGAGCAACCTCCGTGGCGAATGGCTTGGGGCCTGCCGACCCACGGAAACTCACCCTAACACCGAGACCGACAACTCGTCGCGGACGCGCCGGTCGGAGGCAGGATCGGGAGGTGTCTTGGGCTGAATCACTGGGCGATGGTGACCGAGCTCGCACCGCGCCCGATGCCGTACTGCCCTGGCCGCCCACCGCCCGCCATCTCCTGCAACGTCAGCACCGAGGTGATGCGCCCGGACTGGCTGTCCACGTCGTCGACGGTGCTCACCACGTTGGCCAGGCTGGCGTCGGCGCGGATCACGGCGACGGCACCGGTACCCGACGCCGACCCGTCGCGGCCGGCGACCAGCGTGGCCGTGCCGTGCGGCGCCAGACCCGCGGCGAAGCGGGCCACGGTCGCGCCCTGGTTGCCGGCGTCGTCGGCCAGGCCGCCCCCGGTGACGACGAGCGCGGTGTCCGCCGCGCCGATCCGCTGCGAGCCGTAGGTGAGGAAACCGGTGTCACGCAACGCGGCCAGCACGGCGTCGCGCTGCGCGTCGTCGACCGCGGGTGCGCCCGGATCGCGGCCGCTCAAGAGTGCGATGCCGAGGAGGTCACCGGCCTGCGACCCCTGGTCGACGGACGTGGTGCTGAGCTGCCTGCCGGCCGGCACGATCGGCGAATTGACCACCGAGAGAAGCTTCTCCGACGAATTGGCCTCGACGAACTCCTGGGTGAGGTTGACGGTGCCGGTGACCACCCCGCCGGCATCACCGACCATGCGCGAGACCGCCTCGACGTCGTCGTTGACGGCGTCGGGGGTGCGGAACACCACCACCGATTTGCCCTTCATCGCGTCCCGCAGGATGCGCGGTGCCATCTGAGCGTCGAATTCACCAGCCGCGCTGAGCTTCTCGTTGAGCACGTTCTTCTCATCGGTCAACCCGTTGATCTGGTTCTGCAGCTGGGCCTTGTCGTCCTTCAGGCCGGCCAGCAGGGTGTTCGACAGCAACCCGGACCCCAGGGCGACGCCGATCGCCAGGGCAAGGAAGACCGCAGCCAGCGAAATCGCGTGCGAGCGTAGGGAAATCACTGTGCCTCCACAAGAAGTGACGTGCGCCGACGGGTCAGGTGACCAGACCCTGCACCCACAGGGAGAACTGGTTCCAGTACTGCGTGACCCACTGGATGACGACGGCGTCGGCCCGCGACACCCACAGGGCGGCGATCACTGCGACGAGCATCGCCAGCACCAGCAGTGCGATGGCACCGCCGGATACCCGGCTGCGGTACAGCGTGGCGACCGCCTTGGCGTCGACCAGCTTCTCGCCCACCTTGAGCCGCGTCAGGAACGTCGACGGGTTGCTCTGTTGGCGGGAGCGGTCGAAGAACTCCTCGATGCTGGCGTTGTGGCCCGCGGTGACGATCAGCGACGCACCATGGTGGTCGCACAGCAGCATCGCCAGGTCGGCGGCCGATCCGGCAGCCGGGAAGGTCATCGCCCCGACCCCGAGATCCTGGATGCGCTCGAGTCCCTTCGCGTGACCGTCGGCGTCGGCCGGGAGCACCACCTGCGCCCCGGACCGCAGCACCTCGACGCTCATCTCCTCCGGATCGCCGACGATCAGGGCCGGACGGTGCCCGGCCTTGCGCAGCACGTCGGCACCGGCGCCAACGCCGACCAGTACCGGCTGGTACTCCTTGATGAACGGCTTGAGCGCCTTGAGATCCTCGGCGGCGTCGGCCTCGTCGGCCACGATGACGACGTGCCTGCGGTGCAGGTCGACGTCGATGTCCGGGATGCCCATGCCGTCGATCAGCAGGGGGCTCTCGCTGCGGATGAACTCGATGGTGTTGCCCGCGAACGCCTCGAGGTGGGCGACCAAGCCGCTCTTGGCCTCGTGCATGAGATCGTGGATCTCTTCGTCGTTGCGCTCGGTGCCCAGCGCGATCCGGCGGTCACCGGAGTAGACGCCGCCGTTGTGCAGCCGGACCTTGGCGCCGTCCTTGACCTTCTTGAAGACGTCGGGGCCCGCCTCGTCGATCAGCACGACGCCGTTGGCGACGAGCACCTCCGGCCCAAGGTTCGGGTAGCGGCCCGAGATCGACGGCGAGGCGTTGACGACGGCGGCGATTTGCGCGTCCACCAGCGCGTCGGCGGTGATGCGGTCGAGGTCCAGCGCGTCCATGACCACGATGTCACCGGGGCCGACGCGACGCAGCAGGCGATCGATGTCGCGATCGACGCGGGCCGTGCCGGATACGCCGGGTCGGGAGCCGGCATTACGCGAGAGCAGCGCTGACATCTTCATGCTGGGATTCTGTCGGCCAACCCTCAAGTTGAGGTGGAGGCGCGCCGTAACACCAGCCTCAGAAGTCATCTCCAGTCACATGCGCAACACGATCAGGCCGACGGTTCGGTCTCGGATTCCCGCTGCGCGGACTCGAGGAGCTCGCGGGCGTGCGCCCGCCCACTGTCGGTCTCGCCCAACCCGGCGAGCATCCGGGCCAGCTCGCCGACCCGGTCCTCGTCGTCGAGACGGCGCACCTCGCTCGACTTCCCCTTGCCGGAGCTGCTGTCGACCACCAGGTGCACGTCGGCGAACGCCGCCACCTGAGGCAGGTGCGTCACGACGATCACCTGATGCGTGCGCGCCAGCCGGGCCAGGCGCTTGCCGATCTGGACCGCAGCCCGGCCACCGACACCGGCGTCGACCTCGTCGAAGACCATGGTGGTCCCCTCGGCCGATGCCGCGAGCACGACCTCGAGTGCCAACATCACGCGTGACAGCTCGCCGCCGGAGGCGCTCTTGGCCAGGGGCAGCACGTCGGACCCGGAGTGCGGCGTGAAGCCGAACTCCACGGCGTCGACGCCGTCGTGCCCGGCGTGCACCACCTCACCGGAGGCCAGCGTCAACGGCGCCGAGTCGTCGGCGCGGGCCAGCAGCGGACCGACCGAGATGCTGAAGCCCGCCCCGGACATCGCCAGGCCGGCCAGTTCGGCAGTCACCGCCTTGGCCATCGCCTTGGCGGCCTTGGTGCGCACCTTGGTGACCTCGGCTGCCGCCGCCACGACCTTGCCCTGAAGTTCGTCGACCCTCGCGGCCAGCGTCGCCAGGGTCTCCTCCGAGACGTCGAGCTGAGCCAACCGGGTGCGTGCGTCCTCGGCCCAGGCCAGCACGCCGTCGACGTCGGCGGCGTACTTGCGGGTGAGGTTGCGCAGCTCCCCCTGACGCGCCAGCTTGGCCTCCAAGGTGCTTGCGTCACTGGGCAACTCGGCCAGGTAGTCGCCGAGCTCGGCTCCCACGTCCGCGGCGATGGCCAGCGCCTCGCCAAGCCGGTCCCCCAGCGCCCGCAGTACCGCGTCGTCGGTGGCCTGCAGCGCAGCCTTCGACTGACCGATGGCGTCGACCGCGGACACCGCGCCCGACGCGGGATCGTCCAGCTCACCGGAGAGCGCCATCCTGGCGGTCTGGGCAGCGTCGCGCAGCGCGTCGAGCTCCGACAGCCTGCGGATCTCGGCGACCAGCGTCTCGTCTTCCCCGACCTGGGGTGCGACGGCGTCGATCTCCCCAAGCCCGAACTGCAGGCGATCGGCCTCCAGCGCCAGCTCGCGCGCCCGGTTCCGGCGATCGGCCAGGTCACGCCGCAGCGTCAGCCATTCCTCACGCGCCGCGCGATAGCGGGCCAGCGGCGCCTCGACGTCGGCGAACCGGTCGAGCGCGACGCGCTGCTCGTCGGAGCGCATCAACCGCAGCTGGTCGTTCTGGCCGTGCAGCGCCAGGAGTTCGGTGGTGAACGTGCTCAGCGACTTGGCCGGCACGCTGCGCCCGCCGAGGTAGGCGCGCGACGGACCCTCGCGGCTGACCGAGCGGGCGGCGATGACGGTGCCGTCGTCGTCGCGGTCAGCGCCCGAGGAATCGAGGATCTCGTCGATCCGCGCGGCCACCGAACTGCCGACGTCGGTGGTGGTGAAGCGGCCCTCGACGACGGCCCGCGCGGAACCCGAGCGCACCCGGCTGGCATCGGCGCGCGCGCCACCCAGCAGATGCAGACCGGTGACGACCATGGTCTTGCCGGCACCGGTCTCGCCGGTCAGCACCGTCAATCCCCGGTCGAACTCGGCGGTGGCCGCCCTGATGGCCCCGAGTTCGGAGATGCGGATCTCAGCGAGCACCGTGCCCCCGCCAGCCGGTGACGGGCAACTGGAACTTGCGTACCAGTCGGTCGGTGAAGGGTGCGCTGTCCAGCCGAATCCACTTCAGCGGCGTTCCGCACCGCGTGACCTCGAGGCGGCCGCCCGCGGGCACGACCATCTCGCGACGGCCGTCGCAGAACACCATCGCGTCGTATCCGCTTGCCTCGACCTCGATCGCGATCGACGCGTCCGGGCTGGTCACCATCGGGCGCGCGAACAGCGCGTGAGCGTTGTTGGGAACCACCAGGATCGATTCGAGATCGGGCCACAGGATGGGACCGCCCGCGGAGAACGCGTACGCCGTCGAACCAGTCGGCGTCGACACCAGCACGCCGTCGCACCCGAACGTCGAGACGGGCCGGCCGTCGACCTCCAACACGACGCCCAGGACGCCGAGTCGTGGGCCCTTCTCCAAACTGGCCTCGTTGAGTGCCCAGCCGCGCTGTTTGATCTGACCGTCGACGCGCACGACGATGTCGAGCGTCATGCGGTCCTCGACGCGGTAGTTGCGGGCGATCACCTGCTCCAGCACCTGGTCGATCGCGGTGGCCTCCGCCTCGGCGAGGAAGCCGATGCGACCGAGGTTCACGCCGAGCACCGGGATCTCCACGTTGCGCGCGAGTTCCGCGGCCCTCAGGAAGGTGCCATCGCCACCGAGCACCAGCACCATCTCGCAGCCCTCGGCCGCGCGCTCGTCGGCGTCGACCACTTCGACCTCGACCCCCAGCGCGGCCAGCTCGGCCGATCCCAGGTGAAGGGGTTGATGGTCGACGGCCTCGGCGGCAAGCACGCGCAGGCCGATGCCGTTCTCGCCGAGCACCTTCTCCACGCGTCGAGCCGTCTCGGTGGCCTCGTCGCGCCCCGTGTGCACGACGAGCAGAACCTGGCGCTCGCAGGTCATCGTGGCCCCTCTTCGATGGCTCGGCTGACGGCATCCTCCAGCGACGCACCCAGCAGGGGATCGTCGGTCTGCGCGCACAGACGCAGGAAGTACTCCACGTTGCCCGACGGGCCTGGCAGCGGGCTCGACGTCACGTCGACCGTCTGCCAGCCCAGCTCACCTGCCCGCCGCGCGACCGAGAGCACCGCGTCGGCCCTGATCGCGGGATCGGACACCACGCCACCCGGCCCGACGCGGTCCTTGCCGACTTCGAACTGTGGTTTCACCATGGGAACGATATCGGCGGCCGCCGACGCGCAGGACACGAGAGCGGGCAACACCGTGGCCAGGGAGATGAACGACAGGTCGGCGACCACCAGGTCGACCGGACCGCCGATCGCCTCGGCGGTCAGCGAGCGGACGTTGGTTCGCTCCAGGACCGTGACCCGCGAATCCGATCGCAGCGACCAGGCCAGCTGGCCATAGCCGACGTCGGCGGCGACGACCTCACCCGCACCACGGTCGAGCAGCACCTCGGTGAATCCCCCAGTGGACGCCCCGGCGTCCAGGCACCGGCGACCCTCGACGGTCACGGCGAACGCGTCGAGCGCACCGATCAGCTTGTGCGCACCGCGCGACACCCAGGTGCGCTCGTCGGAGACGGCCACCGTCAGCTTGGCTTCGACGGCGACGGCGGTGGCGGCCTTCGCGACGGGCATGCCGTCGATGTGCACGCGACCGGCCTCGATCAACTCGGCGGCCTGCTGACGCGAGCGCGCCAGACCGCGCCGGACCAGCTCGGCATCAACCCGAGCGCGCCGAGTCACCTTTGGCTACCTCTCGACGGATTCCAGCGCCCGGACCAGCACGTCGTGTGCCTCCTCCAACCGGGCCGCAATGAACTCCACGTCGACGTGCGCGGCGTCCTCGGCGTCCGGGTCGGGCAGCTCGGCGAGCAGCGCCGCCACCCTGGCACGGATCTGGTCGGGATCGGTCGTCATGTCGACGCCTACGCTATCCGATCGCCGGTATCCACCAGCGACCACTGTTGCAACGCCTCCTGCGCCGCATGATCGCCGCCGAGGATCGCGAAGCGCACGCCGTCGACACTGGACCCCCACACCGCGCTCGCGACCGCGCGCACGACGCTCAACGAGTCGTCGGCATCGCGGCCGGTCGAGTAGACCGTGACGTCCTGCGGTCCGACCTCTACTCGCCACGCGGGATGTGGCGCGACCCGCAGGGCACTGCCGTCGGCGTGCAGCGACCGCAGATCCCGCGCCAGGTAGTTCGGACGCTCGGCGGCGTCGGCATGGACCATGTCGGCTGCCGTGCTGACACCGGTCAGCACCAGCAAGCTGGGCAACCCCGCGGCGGTGGCGCCGGAGATGTCGGTGTCCAATCGATCGCCGATCACCAGCGGACGCTCGAAGTCACCCCGCGCCAGAGCGTCGAGCAGCAACGGTGGCTGCGGCTTGCCCGCGATCTGCGGACGCTGATCGGTAGCCGCCTCGAGCGCCGCGACCATCGACCCGTTGCCCGGCAGCAGCCCGCGTTCGGACGGCAGCGTGCGATCCACGTTCGCCGCAACCCAGAGGGCACCGTCGCGAATGGCAAGCGCCGCCTCGGCGAGATCGGCCCAATCGGTCTGCGGCGAGTGCCCCTGCACGACGGCAGCCGGTCCGTCGGCGAATTGCCGGACGGGTCGCAACCCGACCCGGCGGACCTCCTCGGCAAGCGCCTCGGTGCCGATCACCAAGACCGCTGCGTCAGGATCCAACTGATTGGCCAGTAGCCGCGCCGCGCTCTGCGCGCTGGTCACGACGTCGTCGGCCTTGGCGGCGAACCCCATTGCCTGCAAGTTCTTGGCCACCTCCTCGGGACCACGCGAGGCGTTGTTGGTGACGAACAGCGTCCGGACCTCGATGGCCTCGAGGGCTTCGACGGAGCCCTCCGTGGGCTGCTGGCCCCGGAAGACGGTGCCATCCAGGTCGAGCAGCAGGCAGTCGTGTTCCTGCGCGAGGATCGTCAAGTCAGCTCAGCTCCGTGATTCGTTCGTCGGCGTCGGTGACGCCATCGATGTCGGCGGCTTCGGCGTGAATGAACCACTGCAGCGCGTCGTCTCTGCGGCCGAGGGCCAAGAGGGTGTCGGCATAGGCGTAGAACAGCCGCGTTGCCGTCAGCCCGGTCCGCTCCGGGTCGAGCGCGGGCGTGGACAGGGCCGAGAGAGCCTGTTCGAGTTGGCCGAGATCCGACCGCGCGCCGGCCACGACGATGCGCAGCTCGTCGGCGTCGTCACCGGTGAGCTCCTCGGCCTCGGGCGTGCGGGACAGGTCGATGGCACGCTGCGGGCGGCCGACGCCGCGTTCGCAGTCGGCGATCAGCGGCAGTAGTGGCGACTTGCTGCCCATCCGCCGGGCGGCGCGCAACTCCGAGAGCGCCTGCGCCCAATCACCGCAATGGTAGGCCGCAATGCCGACCGCCTCCCGTACCGCCGCGATGCGACCCGATCGCGTCCTGGCCGCCTGGGCGTGCTTGAGCGCGAGCTCCGGATCGGTGTCCAGCAGATCGCCGGCCGCCACCAGATGCTTGGCGACGTAGTCGGCGGTCGCCTTGTCCAGGGTCATCAACTCGCCGCGGACGTCGGGAGCCAACTGCTTGGCCTCGACACCATCTGGAATGGGAGGCGCATTGCGATCCGAACGAGGGTCCTCGGACGGAGACGAGGGGCGCCGAGGTCGGTCGGGCCCTGACGATCGAGGTGCCCCGCGCCGGTCGCCGCCAGCGCCTCGTCGCGGCGCGCCGGCACCCGTGGTCCGCCGAGGCCGTCGTTCTTCGCCTCCGCGTTGCGTGTCCTGGGCCACGTCTGCCTTCCCTGTTCTGCTCACCGTTCCGCACGAGGATACGGCGGTGTTCGGCAATTCGCGATGAATGGCGAATTGCATTCACTTGGTCGCCAAAGAGAATCACCCCCCACGCAATCGTGGGGGGTGATTCCATAAAGGGTGTTCGGCGGTGTCCTACTTTTCCGACCGTGTGGTCAGTATCATTGGCGCTGGTAGGCTTAGCTTCCGGGTTCGGGATGGGTCCGGGC
>NZ_JAWQPU010000007.1:0-389194 GCF_033741125.1 Mycolicibacterium sichuanense
GACGCGCCGTGGGTTTCCCCGGCGACTGTTCCTTCGGCATACCTGCATCCTCGTTTCCAAGGTCAGGAGCCTCCGGGATTTCCAGGGCGTTTCAGTGGCACCATCACCGGTGAGCACGGGGTAGGCCTGCTCAAGCGCGGTGGCCTGGTGAACGAGCTCTCGCCGACGGTGCTGGGCCTTCACCGGGCGATCAAGTACGCCCTGGATCCCGCGGGAATCCTCAATCCCGGCAAGATATTCGAGTAGGGCGCGAGAGGGTATGTGGTCGGAATGACGGTCAACAGCTATCCATTCGGCGGTAAGACGGTGCTGGTCACCGGCGGCGGCTCCGGGATCGGCCGCGCCATTGCCGAGGCCTTTCTGGCCAACGGTGCCAATGTGGCCATTAGTGGACGACGCCGGGACAGACTCGACGCCGTGCTCGAGGGGCATCCCGAGCAACGCACGCTCGCGGTCGAGGCGGACGTCGCCGATGATCACTCGGCCAAGGCGATGGTCGACGCGGTCATCGAGCGGTTCGGTGCGCTCGACGTGCTGGTCAACAATGCCGCTGCCTACTTCAACGGCCCGTTCGACGAAATGTCGCTCGACAGCTGGGAATTCATTAGGAGCACGAACATCGACGGCTTCGTGCACGTCGTCCGGCACTCCGTGGCAGCGCTCGAGGAGTCCGGGGGAAACGTCGTCGTGGTCGGTTCGGTGTCCGGGGTGCGCGGAGACTGGGGCCAGGCCGCCTACAACGCGACCAAGGCCGCAATCATGAACTTCGTGCAGTCACTCGCGCTGGACTACGGCCCTCGCGGCGTCCGCTTCAACGCGGTGGCGCCTGCGCTGACGATCACCGACCTCACCAAGGACGTCGAGGACGACCCAGCGGCCCTGGCCAGCGCTGTCAACCGGATAGCGCTGGGGCGTCCGGGTCAGCCGGCGGACGTCGCGCCTGCCGTGCTGTTCCTCGCCAGTCCGGACGCCGGCTACATCACGGGTGCGTGGCTGCCCGTCGACGGCGGCACCTCGGCGAGTACCGGGCAGGCGCACTAGGTGGGCGCGTCCCCGATAGCGCATTGGTCGCAGATTCACGGCTGGTTCGGTTGGCGCGATCTGCAGGAGGAGGCCGTGAGTGCCTTCGCTGCGGGCAGCACGTTCGTCGAAGTCGGCTCCTACCTTGGCCGCAGTCTGTGTTCGCTGGCCGAGGTGGTGAGTGAGTCGGATCGCGAGTTCACCGTCATTGGCGTCGACTACTGCCGGGGTAGCGGGCGAGAGGGCACCGCCGCCAAGGACTCTCATGCCGCCGCCGTTGCCGACGGTGATGGCACCCTCGCCGGGCAGCTGCACCGCAACGTCATCGCGTGCGGTTTCGCCGACCGCGTGCACCTGTTGGTCAGTCCGTCACCGGCGGCTGCCGCGCTGTTCGCCGACGGGTCCCTGGCCTGGGTACACCTCGATGCCCGCCATGAATACGACAGCGTGCTGGCCGACATCGACGGTTGGCTGCCGAAGGTGGCACCGGGTGGCTGGCTCTCCGGGGACGACTATGACGAGCAATGGTGGCCGGGTGTGGTTGCGGCAGTGCGTGATCGCGTGCCCGACGCCGAGGAGTGCTCCACCCGCCAGTGGCGTTGGGTGAAGCCGCTGGGCGCCTGACCGCCCGCGACGTTGGTCGTCACCGTGCGACGAGGACCGCACCGGGCTGGCTAGTGCAGTTACATCCTCACGGATGCAGGTTCCACTGCCCGCAATCCTGGGCCATGACGTCGTTGACGTCGACTTCGAGTCCACCGACCACCGGGCCCGGATTCGACGCGGTGCTCACGATGCGTTGGTAGAGGACTGCGGCGGGATAGATCTGGCCGCGCGACCACGATCTGGTCTGCCACGCCCAGACGTGTCCTGGCGATTGCGACTGCCCGATCACTCCGTCCCCGGCCGCCCACTGGCATGCGTTGATTCCGCCGTATATACCGGTGCGCTGCACGCCGATCACCGAGTTGATTCCACGAAACCACGGCAACGCCAGGTTGTTCCAGGCATTGCGGTCGATGTCGTCGTCGACGCTGAAGAAGATCGGTGCGCTGCGGCCGCCGCCTGCGGCGGTGTGCAACTGCCAGGCGGTCCGCGCGTCGGCGATGCCTCCGGCGTACCCGCGGGTGAAGTCCGACGGTGCGGTCCCACCCGGCTTGCCGTACTGGTAATTGCTGACGATCACCAGGCCTGCGGCGTTGAGCGACTGCGCGTAGGGCAGCGTGATGGGCTTGGCACCGAAGGACGAACCCGGGCGCGACGTCGAGACGTAGTTGATCACGCCGGAATGGCCAGCGGCCCGGATGTCCTGGGCCGGAATCTGACGCATGGCGTAGTCGATCAGGGTGGGGGCGGCGGCCGACGCGCGCGGCGCGCCAGCGCCTGCCGCTGCGGCACCCAGCCCGGCCAGTGCCGATGCAGCGGCCGCATAGCGCAGCGCATCGCGTCGCGTCACCGGGTGTGATCGCCGCGCGGAATACCCTGGCCAGTCCTGCACCGTTGGATGTTAACAATGGGACTGCTGTGAATGTCGTAGCGTTACCGGCCGAGTCCATTTCGATATCGCCCCGTTTCGTCGGCGGAGCCCCGAGGGATCGTCGGTTGATGCGTGCGCATCGGCGACGTCGGCGTCGGTGAGATCCATCTAACAATCGAGAGTAGAAGTGACGAGAACCATAAGAACTTCGTTGGGCTAATAATTAGTGGCCCACTATTGTCGCGACATGAGTCGGGAAGCGTTGCACTGCAGTCTTGATCAGGTCGAGAGGACCCTCGGTGACTATCTTGACGAAGCTGGCAATATCGCCATCCCGGACGGTGTAACCCTGATATCGCACCTGGAACGCAACACGCGGAAGCTCGGTCAGACACCGGCGTATCGATTCTTGGACTACGCGCGGGACAACGATGGTCGAGCGGTGCAGCTGAGCTGGGCCGAGCTTGGTACCCGAGTGCAGGCTGTGGCGGCTCGATTGCAGCAGGTCATCGAGCCTGGCGACCGGGTGGCGATCCTGGCTCCCCAGGGCCTCGACTACGTCGTCGGTTTCTTCGCGGCCATCCAGGCCGGGGGCATCGCCGTGCCGCTGTTCGCGCCGGAGTTCGCCGGGCAGGCCGAAAGGCTCGATGCGGTGATCGCGGATGCGACGCCGTCGGTGGTGCTGACTACCGGTGTCGCCGCTGAACCGATCACGGCGTTCCTTCGCAAGCGTCCCTTCCTCAGCCGTCCGAGGATCTTGGCGATCGATGCGGTGCCCGATTCGGTCGCCGGCATGTTCACGCCCGTACGCGTGGACACCGACGACGTCGCCTACCTCCAGTACACGTCGGGGTCGACCCGCCACCCAGCCGGTGTGCAGATCAGCCACCGCGCCGTGTGCACCAACGTCGCGCAGATGATCCTCGCTGGTGGACTGGACACCGACATCCGCAGCGTGAGTTGGTTGCCACTTCACCACGACATGGGTCTGGTGATGATCATGTTCCCGGCGCTGTGCGGGGGACACATAACGCTGATGTCACCGCAGGCCTTCGTGAGACGACCGCATCGATGGATCAAGGCACTCGCGGACGAGGGCGCCCACGGCCGAACCTTTGCGGCAGCACCGAACTTCGCCTTCGAACTCGCTGCCCAGCGTGGGCTGCCCGCGGACGGTGAGCGGCTCGACCTCAGCAATGTGGCCGGGTTGCTGAACGGTTCCGAACCGGTGACCATGGGCGCAATCGACCAATTCCTGACGGCGTTCGCCCCATACGGGCTCGTCCCCAGTGCCATCAAACCGTCCTACGGGATGGCCGAGGCCACGCTGTCGGTGGCCAGCATCGCGCCGCAGGCCGAGCCGAGTGCGGTCCACCTCGATCGCGAACAGTTGTCGTTGAATCGGGCAGTACTGGTGAACCCGGACTCCCCGAACGCCGTTGCCCACGTGTCCTGCGGCCAGGTGGTTCGCAGCCAGTGGGGCGTGATCGTCGACCCCGCCGAGGGGGTGGAGCTGCCCGACGGACGAGTCGGCGAGATCTGGCTGCAGGGCGGCAACATCGGCAACGGCTACTGGGGTCGCGACCTCGAGACCGAGTTGACCTTCCAGAACAAACTGCAACGACGCCTCGGGCATGGCAGCCACGCCGAGGGCGCCCCGGAGGACGGATTCTGGCTACGCACCGGTGATCTCGGTGTCTACCTCGATGGTGAGTTGTACATCACCGGACGCATCAAGGACGTCGTCATCATCGATGGACGCAACCATTATCCACAGGACATCGAAGCGACCGTTTCGGAATGTTCGCGGGCTGTCCGCTCGGGATACGTCGCCGCCTTCTCGGTACCAGCCGAGAGGCTCGCAGATGTCACGGCACGCGGCTCCGGTGAACGGTTGGTGGTCATCGCCGAACGTGCCGCCGGTGCCCGCCGCGACGAACATGCATCCGCCGTCGCGGCGATCACCGCCGCCGTGGCACGTCGTCACGGCATCGCAGTGGCCGACGTCCGCATCGTGGCTGCGGGTACGCTGGCCCGCACGACCAGCGGGAAGCTCGCGCGCCGGGCATGCCGGTCTGCCTACCTCGCCGAGGCGTTCAACCCCGCGGGCAAGGCATGACGGTGGGAACCGTCGCCTGGCAACGCGTCCAACGCCGCTGACGATCGGCTTCATGGTGATCGGCATCGGCTGAAGGCAGCGAACATGAATCAGGACTGGGAGTCACTCGCGACGGGCGTCTACCGGTGTCGGCTGGCGTTTCTCGACGTCACCGTCGGGTTGGTTCTCGGCAGCGAGGGGGTGTTGCTAATCGACAGCGGAACCACCTTCGATGAGGCTCGCTCGATCGAGGCCGACGTTCTCGCCTTCGACCAGCGCGGAGTGACTCGTGTGGTGCTGACGCACGACCACTTCGACCACATCCTCGGCTCCACGGTATTCGCCGAGGCTGCGGTTCATGCCATGCCCGCAGTCGCCGAGACGATGTTGCACCGCACCGACTACCTGCGGGCACACGCGCTCGAATATGGCGCCGCTGAGGCAGATGTCGACGCCGTGATCGCCGCGGTGCGCATCCCGCAACACCTCGGAGCTCGGGCTTCGATCGACCTCGGTGACCGCACCGTAGAGGTCGAGCATCCTGGGATCGGCCACACCGACCATGACCTGATCGTGCGGGTACCGCCGCTCCATGCAACCGACCCGAACGTCGTGTTCTGCGGCGACCTGGTCGAGGAGTCCGGCGATCCCTCGGTGGCGCCTGAGTCCGACGTGGCACAGTGGCCGGCGACGTTGGACCGGGTCATGGACGTCGGCGGGCCCGGCGCCGTCTACGTCCCCGGACACGGCGCCGTCGTCGACGCGAATTTCATTCGGCGCCAACAACGATGGTTGCGGGGGCGGTGAACGGTCACGCCGGCGTCACGTCGGCACCGGAACCCTTGATCGACGACTTGGCGCGATTCTCGGCCCGCACGGTCCGGTTGCCTCGGATGAACCCGGTCGCCGATACCGTCGCCGACAGCAGCACGGCCTCCCCGGTGGCGAACGGATGGAACCCAACGCCGGCGCCCCCGCGGCCCTTGACCGGGATGTCGGCGACTTCGGTTACCTTCCAACTCCTTTCGGAAGTCGATAGGATCGCCTCACCGTTCTGACACGTGAGCGGCAGCGCCGCAATGACCTCGTCACCGTCGCCAGCAAGCTTCACGCCGGCGACACCGTTGCCTGCGGCGCCCTGTGGGTTCACCGCGGCCGGGTCGATGCGCAGCACCTTCCCGCGCCGGGTCACCAGCGCCAGGTGTTGACCGTCGGTCAGCACTCCCGACCGCACCAGCCCGGTGATGTCCGGCGCCACCGGGATGTCGCGGATCTTGTACGGCAAACCGCCGCCGGTGGTGAACTTGACCCGTCCATCGGCCCACACGGCCCAACCCAGCCCGGCGGTGAGCAGTTCGCCGTGGCTGTCGGAGAACACGCCCCGGTCGTCCAGGCGCCATGATGTGTTGACCTTGCGCTCGCGGGCGCCGTCCTCGTCGGTGCCGGCCGTCACCGGGGTGGCAGTCGCATCCAACACGGTGCGACGGTCGAACTCGGGACCATCGAACAGCTTCGCCGTCTCCTTGAGTTCCTTGTTGATCACCGTCCGCCGCGCGGTGGGATTCGACACCAGTTCGGTCAGTTCGGCGAACTCGGCGTCAAGGCGCTCGGCCTCGGCCTGTAGTTCGATCACGTCGAGTTTCGTCAGTCGCCGAAGTTGCAGCCCCAGAACGTAATCGGCCTGTTCGGCATCGATCCCGAACCGCGCCTGCAACCCCAGCCGGGCCTCGTCGACGGTGTCGGAGCCGCGGATCACCGCCACGGCGGCGTCGATGTCCAGGTGAATCGTCATCAGGCCGGCCACCAGGTGGCGGCGCGCGGTGACCTTCTCCAGGCGGTGCTCGCTGCGGCGCACCACCACCGAGTCGCGCAGCGACAGGAACGCGGCGATCAGTTCGCGCACCGACCACCACCGGGGGACCTTGTTCTCATCGAGGGCGACCAGGCTGGCGGCGAACGTCGACTCCAGCGGTGTCAGCGCGAGCAGCTGATCCCGGATGGCTTCGGCATCGTGGCCGCGTTTGGCGGTGACCACGATCCGCAGGCCGTTGCGGCGGTCGGTCAGGTCGGACATGTCGGCCACTCCGGGCAGGTCGCCCGACTCGACGAGAGACCGAATGCGTTCCTGCACAGTGGAACTCGCGACGCCGGGTGGCAGTTCCGTGACGATGACGTTCTTGCCATCCACCGACACCGTGCCGCGCACCGTGAACGCTCCGCGCCCGGTGGTGATGTACTCGCGCAACCCGTTGGTGCCGACGACGGTGGCTCCGCATCCCCAGTCCGGGCCGGGGATCAGCTCCATCAGCTTGTCGTCGGACAGGTTGGGTTTGGTCAGCAGCGCCCGGCAGGCAGCCATGATCTCGCGAGGGTTGTGCGCCGGAACCTTGGTGGCCCAGCCTTCGGCGATGCCCATGGCGCCGTTGCAGAGCAGGACCGGCCACCGCGCCGGCAGCACCGTCGGTTCGATCCATTCACCGTCGAACGTCGGGGCCATCGGCACCGCATGGTTTTCGAGTTCGGCGGTCAGCGCCGCACCGGGTGCCGACAGCCGCATCTCGGTGTAGCGGTCAGCGGCGGGGATGTCACCCTGGATGCGGGGGAAGGCGCCTTGCCCGTCGATGACCTTCACGCGCTGGAACTCGGCGGCCATCAGCGCCGCCGCGCCGTACATCGACGCGCCACCGTGCGGGTGCAGGTTGCCGGTGACCGCCGAGCAGACCTTGGAGGACTTCTGCGGCTTGTTGCCGGGCAGCAGGCGCGACTCGTGCATCTGGTAGAGCAGTCGTCGCTGGCCCGGCTTGAGCCCGTCGTATGCCGACGGGATGGCGCGATCGCTGACGCTGTAGAGCGCGAAGGTCAGCTGGTAGTGGTTCCAGTAGTCATCGGCGCTCTGGTCGAGTACCAGGTCCGGGTTCTGCTCGGGAACGTCCAGGGTGGCGGTCACGATTCTTCTTCCTAGCTGAGGTCGAGGGCGGAGGTGTCGACACGGGAGGCGATGTCGGCCATCCAGGTGCGCCTACCCTCCGGTGGGCCGCCGAACAAGGTGTGGTGCAACTTGGATTCACCGTCGTCGAGATGCACCCGAATCACCGTGCGCCGCTGCGGATCCAACACGGTGTTCCAGAAGTCGTCGGCATCCATCTCACCGAGACCCTTGTTGCGCTGCACTTCCACCTTGCGCTTGGAGGTGGCCTTCAGTTGCGCCACCGCGGCGTCGCGCTCGGACTCGTCCTGGCAGTAGATCCGTTGCGTGCCGTCCTTGACGACGAACAGCGGCGGCAGCGTGACGTAGACCATCCCGGCTTCGACGAGCGGCCGGTAGAAGTCCAGGAACATCGAGATGAGGCTGGAGTTGATGTTGCCGCCGTCGGGGTCGGCGTCGGAGGCGAAGAGGATCCGGTCGTAGCGGCACGATTCCGGATCGCAGTTGTCTCGCACGCCGCAGCCCAGGATGCGTTCGATCGAGTCGAACTCGTCCTTTACCCGCGCCTTGTTCAGGGTGAACCCATAGACGTTGGGCGGCTTGCCCTTCAGCGGGAAGGCGGCCTGGAAGGTGGCGTCACGGGCCGCCTTGATGGTGCCCAGTGCCGAATCACCCTCACACAGAAAGAGTTCGGCGCCCGATCCGCGCCCGGATTCGCGACTGGGCAGTAGTTTCGGCGGCAGTGACAGGTTCGTGCCAAGGCCCTTGGCCTTCGACGCCGCCCGTGAACGCGCCTTCGCGCCCTCGGCGCTGCGGCGCGCCCGGGCGGCCTCCAGGGCGAGCTTGGTCCACAGCGACACAGTGTCGCCGTTGGCGGGATTGGCTGCCCAGATGGTGACGCCGCGAGCCACGTCCGGGGCCATCGCGATGTTCAGCGAGCGCGACGACACCGCGGTCTTGGCCTGGGAGTCCCAAGCGACGTCGGGCGCGCGGGTGTCGACCGCCAACGCGGTGACGGCCGCGAAGTCCTGCGGCTCAGGACCGTCCTCACCCTTGGCCAGGCCGAGGTCGCGGATGCGCGACGCGCGATCGGCCAAGGCTTCGGACAATCCCTTCACCGCTGCCGTCAGATGGGATCCGCCGCCCGGGGTGCGCACGGTGTTGCAGAACGCGGCGACGGTGGCCGGCTCTGCAGGTCCCGCGGTCAGCGACCACCGGAACGGCGTCGGGCCGCGACCGGTGGTGTACTCGCCGCGGCCCTCCACGGCGGCCCGCACCCCTGGCGCAGGGGTGCCGGCGGCGGCGCACATGAGGTCCAGCAGGGTGTCGGTGCCCCATGGCCCGCCGAACGGTTCGAGCAATTCGGGCCGCACCTGCTCGCCGGGCCAGCCTTCGTCGACCACGATCAGGTGGACGCCGGGCGACATCCGTGCCGCGGCATGTGCGCGCAGCAGCACTTCGTCGATGTCGACGGTGGAGTCCGGTACCACGGCCGGGTCGAAGAGAATGCGTACCGTCGTGCCGTGCGCATCCGGTTTTCGGTTGCCGGCGCCACGCAGTTTCTGCGCGTCGGCGCGGGTGAACGGAGCCTGCGGGTCGAAGTCCTTGCCCTCGAAGACACCGGGGTAGCCGCCGCCGAAGCTCTGCAGGTAGGTCTTGCCGGCCCGGCGCACCGTCACGTCGGTGCGCGCCGAGATGAACACCGCTGCGGCGGCGCCGATTCCGTTGAGACCCGCGCCGGTGCTCGTCGCATCGGTGTGGGCGGAGAACTTGCCCCCTGCCCGCGCAGTGCCCAGCGTCTTGACGATGCCGTTCTTGCCCGTCACCGGGTCGGAGTCGACGGGCAGGCCACGGCCGTCGTCGGCGACACTGACCGAGCCGTCTTCGTGCAGGGAGATCGTCACGGTCGATCCGCCGTGGCTGGGATCGGCGACCTCTTCGATGGCGTTGTCCACCAGCTCGCGCAACGCCGTGTTGAGCACGTCGAGGCCCAGGTTCACCGCTGGCCGCAGGCGCGTGTGCTGGACATCGTCGAGCTCGGTGATGTCTGCGGCGTTGTAACTCACTACTGATCCTTTCCCTCCGGGCCGATGCCGCAGCGATCGATCCCGTCGGAGTGGCATTCTTCGGCGGCGTACGTATTGTGCCCGGTACCGCAGACATCGTTCGCCATCGCCGCGGCATGCAGTGATTCGCGGAGGTCAGCGCGAGGTGGGGCCGAGTCGGGGCGAGAGGCGGGGGTGTCACGCCGCCGTGCGCAGCATCGAGGACCGAGTACCCCGGAGGGGTATCAGTCGGAATCGTGGCTATGATCAGGGCATGGCCGAGTTGCGCTGCGAGACGGCGTTTCCGGCCCTCCCGCGGTTGCTCCTCCTGGCGGCGCTTCTCGGTGGCGTCGTCGCCATGCACGCCATCACGTTCTCCCTCGGCTCCGGCCACGGCGGTCACCCCTCATCGGTGGACGCCGCGCAGCACCACGTCGTGGCGGGGGGACATGGCGAACCCCCTGGCAGCGACCCCCGTGGTTGCGACGATTGCGGCGAGCACAGCGGATTGCACGGGTGTGTCTTCGTGATCACCGCGTTGGCAATCGCGATCGGTCTGAAACTGCTGTACTGGATCGGCACCGATCACGCGGTGGCGGTCGCGTCGACGATGGGCGCTCCCTACCGTAGTGGCCAACGGGCACCGCCCTGGACGGTGTTCACTCCTTGCGAACTGTCGATCCTGCGGGTCTGACGGGTAGGCCGGCCCGACCGCTCCCCTCGAGTGGATTACGCCTGGTCGATAGCCCAATCAACCTCACACGTCGAACCTTTCGTAAGGAATCTCACCATGTTCAGTTCCGCCATCGCCATGAAGACCACCCTGCTCACCGCCGCCATCGCGGCAGCCATCACCGTGTCCGGTTGTAGCGGCGACGCCCCCAACGCCGCCAATGCCTCGACGTCGCCGACCGTCTCGACGTCACCCGCGATGAGTGAGCCGATGCCGGGGATGGATCACGGCGGCCCATCGACCTCGACTGCCACGCGCAACGACTTCGACGACGCCGACGTCATGTTCTTGCAGATGATGTATCCGCATCACGCCCAGGCCGTCGACATGGCCAAGCTCGTCCCCAGCCGCTCCCAGGACCAGAAGGTCGTCAGCCTGGCCGAAGCCATCGAAAAGGCGCAGGCGCCCGAGATGACCCAGATGGCCGGACTGCTCGAGAGCTTCGGCAAACCAGCACCGTCGGTGGACACGTCGACTCACGAGATGCCCGGGACGGGTGGCATGCCGGGAATGATGTCGGCTGAGCAGATGACCACCCTCGCCGGCCTGTCGGGTGCGGCCTTCGACCGGATGTGGCTGCAGATGATGATCGACCACCACGCCGGGGCCATCGACATGTCCACCACGGAGCTGCGCGACGGAACCAATCCCGACGCCAAGAAGCTCGCCCAGTCGATCATCGCCGACCAGCAGGCCGAGATCGTCGAAATGCGCAGCATGCTCGGCTAGCACTGGCTGCCCCGACACCGCTCGGCGGGCGACCATCGCTCGCCGAGCGCGGCGACCGCGAGTCGGCCATCGGCGTGACGTCGGGTCACGAACTCGAACGGCGGAGGATTCCTTTTTTCGCGAAAGCGCATGCGCAAGCGCTTGCCTCCATCCTAAGCTCCTGTGGACCGCGCCGCGTGATCGGCGTCACACACAGGACGAGGGAGTCCCCATGCTCGAATCCCGAAACAGGAGCACGCTCGCGATGGGAGCGGTGCTCGTGGCCGGCTCGCTGGTTCTCGGTCTGGCCGGCTGCGGCGGATCCAACTCGGGCAGTGTCAAGGTCGGACTGATCACCAAGACCGACTCGAACCCGTATTTCGTGAAGCTGCGGGAGGCCGCGAAGGCGCAGGCCGACAAGGACGGTGCTCAGCTGATCGCCCTGGCAGGTGCATTCGACGGTGACAACGAGGGCCAGGTCGCAGCCATCGAGAACATGGTCGGCCAGGGCGTGAAGGGCATCCTGATCACCCCGAACTCCTCCACCGGAGTGCTCGACGCGATCAAGAAGGCGCGCGACGCAGGCGTCGTGGTGATCGCACTGGACACCGCCACCGACCCCGAGGACGCCGTCGACGCCACCTTCGCCACCGACAACAAGGCCGCCGGCGTCAGCCAGGGCAAGTGGGTGAAGGCCGCGCTGGGCAACACCCCACCTCAGGTCGTGATGTTGGACGGAACTCCCGGTGGCACCGTCGACACCTTCCGCCACGACGGCTTCCTCGAGGGCTTCGGCATCACGAACGACTCGCCGGAGATCGTCGGCAGGGAGAACACCAACGGCGACCAGACCAAGGCGCAGACCGCGATGGAGAACATCCTGCAGCGCGCGCCGGGGATCAACGCGCTCTACACGATCAACGAGCCGGCCGCGGCCGGTGCGTACCAGGCGATCCAGTCCGCCAACCGTGCCGGCCAGATCACCATCGGGTCGATCGACGGTAGCTGCACGGGCATCGCGGACGTGAAGTCCGGAAAGATCGGTGCGACGGTGCTGCAGTTCCCTGCCAAGATGGCCGAACAGGGCGTCGACGCCGTGGTCAAGTTCGCCAAGGACGGAACCAAGCCCAGCGGCTTCAACGACACCGGCTCGCAGCTCGTCACCGACAAGCCCGTCCCCGGACTCGAGTCGAAGGACACCGCCTGGGGCGAGAAGAACTGCTGGGGCTGAGTCGCCACATGACCACTGACGCTCCCACGACCGCGCCGTCGACGGCCAAGCCCTCCGCGGCGAGCCGGTTCAACGCTGCCAGCCTCCTGCGTGAGCCGCTGCTCGGTCCGCTGGTGGCCCTCGTCGTCGCGATCATCATCTTCAGCGCGGTCTCGGATTCCTTCCTGAATCCGCAGAACATCTCGCTGATCCTGCAGCAGTCGGTGGTGGTCGGCATTCTGGCCGTGGGTCAGACGCTCATCATCCTCACCTCCGGCATCGACCTCTCGATCGGTGCGGTCGCCGTCTTCGGCACGATCGTGATGGCCCAAAGTGCCGGTGCATACGGCCCGGTCGTGGCGCTTGGGTCGACGCTGCTGGTGTGCGTCGTGTTCGGTGCGCTCAACGGGGGCCTCGTCACGGCGCTGCGCCTGCCGCCGTTCATCGTGACGCTGGGGACGTTCACCGCGATCCTGGCGGGCACCCGCCTGCTTGCCGGTTCCGAGACCTACCGCGTCCAGCCGGGACCGCTGACCTTCCTGGGCACGTCCTTCCGCCTCGGGTCTTTCTCCACCACGTTCGGCGTGGTGACGATGCTCCTGGTCTACCTCGTCATGTGGTACGCGCTGTCCCAAACCGCCTGGGGCAAGCACATATACGCCGTCGGCGGCAATCCGCAGGCGTCGAATCTGTCCGGTATCAAGTCTGCGCGGGTGCTGTTCTCGGTATACGTCGTCACCGGGGTGATCGCCGCCATCGCCGCGTGGGCGGCACTCGGCCGCATCCCGAACGCCGACCCGAATGCCTACCAGAACGCCAACCTCGAGACCATCACCGCGGTGGTGATCGGCGGCACCAGCCTGTTCGGTGGACGCGGAGGCGTCGGCGGAACACTGGTGGGAACGTTGATCGTCGGCGTCCTGCGCAACGGCCTCACCCAGGCCGGCGTCGACAACCTCTACCAGAACATCGCCACCGGAATCCTCGTCATCGTCGCGGTGGCTGTGGATCAGTTCGCCCGCAGGAGATCACAGTGACGACCGGCAAGAGCGGCACACCCGTGCTCGAGGCCCGCGGGCTGGTCAAGCGTTACGGCAACGTGACGGCCATCAACGGGGCCGACTTCGAGCTTCGGGCGGGTGAGGTCCTCGCGGTCATCGGAGACAACGGAGCCGGCAAGTCGAGCCTGATCAAGGCCCTTGCGGGCGCAGTCATTCCAGACGCGGGCGAGATCCTGATGAACGGGTCGCCGGTGTCGTTCAAGAACACCCGCGACGCCAGGGCGGCCGGCATCGAGACCGTATACCAGGATCTCGCGGTGGTTCCGGCGCTCGACATCGCCTCGAACCTGTACCTCGGCCGCGAAGTGCGGCGAAAGGGGCTCGCGGGCAGTCTCTTCCGACGCTTGGACATGCCGCGGATGCGGCAGGAGGCATCGCAGCACCTGGCGGATCTGAAGATCGGCATCAAGTCCGTGAACCAGGCCGTGGAGACGTTGTCCGGTGGGCAGCGCCAAGGCGTTGCGGTGGCCCGCGCCGCGGCCTTCGGCCGGGGCGTGATCATCATGGACGAGCCCACCGCAGCGCTCGGCGTCCGGGAATCCGGTCAGGTCATCGATCTGATCATGTCGATCCGCGACCGCGGCATTCCGGTGGTGCTGATCAGCCACGACATGCCGCACGTCTTCGAGGTGGCCGACCGCATCCACATCCACCGACTTGGCCAGCGTGCCGGCGTCGTCGATCCCAAGCAGCGGTCGATGTCCGAGGTGGTCGCGCTGATGACCGGGGCAGAGGAGCCCACCGATTCCGAACGTGCCGGTCTCTGAGGACGCGCCGGTCGGGCTCTTCGTCGGACTGGCGACCCTCGACGTGATCCACCGCATCGCGGAAGTGCCCGCGGTGAACCAGAAGATCACCTCGGCGGCGCAATTCGTCGCGGCGGGCGGGCCTGCCGCGAACGCGGCGGTCACCTTCGCCGGGCTGGGCGGCCGGGCGATCCTGGTGACCGCCCTTGGCGACGATCCGGTCGCCGACCTGATCCGGGCCGACCTCGCCGCGTACGGCGTCAGCGTCCTCGACGCGGCGGCGGGCACCATCCGGGCGGTGCCCGTCTCGACAGTCTCGGTCGTCGAGTCGACGGGTGACCGATCGGTCGTCTCACTGGACGCCGTCAATTCCGACGCGTCACCACCGGCCGATCTGGGTGACCTCGTGGCGGAAGCCGACGTGGTGCTCGTCGATGGGCACCACCCCCTGATCGCCCGTGCTGCCGCAAACCTCGCGGCGGCATGCGACACCACGCTCGTCGTGGACGCCGGTCGGTGGAAACCGGTCATGGGCGAGCTCATTCGATATGCGACGGACATGGTGTGCTCCAACGACTTCCGGATGCCTGGCACCGAGGACTCCCGGTCGACCGCCGCGGCGCTGGTACGCGGCGGTGTGCGCACCGTCGTCACCACGCACGGAGGTGACCCCGTGCGGTGGTGGTCCGATGGGCAGTCCGGATCGGTGCCGGTGGAACCGGTGGCCGTGGTCGACACCCTGGGTGCCGGTGATGCCTTTCACGGTGCGTACGCCTACTTCGCGACGCAGGGCCACGAGGCTCTGGCCGAGCGCATCGATCGCTCGGCCCGCGTGGCGGCACTACGGTGTTCGGTGATCGGGCCGCGAGCATGGCTGCGCGAACTCTCCACCCGACTGAGTCGAAAGCGAGAACGGTGACCATCGAGCAGGACGCGCGGGACGCCACCCTGGACCAATTGGTCGAGTGGGCGGCGGCGCTCGTCGTCCCCGGCGAGCGCAGGATCCTCGGGCTCACCGGAGCTCCGGGGGCCGGAAAGTCCACCGTCGCCGAGCAACTCGTCGCCGCCCTCGGTCCAGACGTTGCCGTACTCGTCCCCATGGATGGCTTCCATCTGGCCAACGAGGTGCTGATCGACCTGGGTCGTCGGGATCGCAAGGGTGCGCACGACACGTTCGACGACGGTGGCTACGCCCGGCTGATCGCGGCGCTGCGGGCGCAGCGGGTCGACGACGCGACCGCGTACGCGCCCCGGTTCCGCCGCGAGATCGAGGAGTCGATCGGTTCCTCGATTCCCGTCCCGCCCACGGTGCCGCTGGTGGTCACCGAGGGCAACTACCTGCTGCTGGACTTCGACGCGTGGCCCGCGGCGCGGGCCTGCATCGACGAAGTCTGGTTCCTGGCCCCCGACACCGACGTTCGCCACCAGCGGCTGCTGCGCCGACACGAGGCGTACGGAAAGTCCCCGGAGGATGCCGCGTTCTGGGCCTTGGGACCCGACGAGCGCAATGCCCAGCTGATCGAGTCGACCGCAGGTCGCGCCGACCGCATCGTGCGTCTCCGGTGACCACGATGGGCGACGTGGCGCGCATCGCCGGCGTCTCCGCGTCGACGGTGTCCCACGTGCTCAACGGCACCCGCAGGGTCGACACCGCGACCCGGCGTCGCGTGGAGGCTGCCATCGAGCAGACCGGCTACCGTCGCAACGTCGTCGCCCGCTCGCTCGCGGCCGGACGCACGCACACCGTCGGATTGTCGATCTCCGCGCTGACCAATCCGTACTTCGGCAGCCTGGTGCACGCTGTCGAACGGGCGCTGTCGGATGCCGGTTACGTGTTGATCGTGGGGGATTCCCACGATGACGTCGATTCGGAGAAGCGGGTGACCGACTCGCTGCTCGACCGGCGGGTGGACGGTATGATCGTGGCCCCCGCGGCTGGGTCGGAGCGGATCACCCTCCCGAAGATCGCCGGTACCGGAACGCCCTTGGTCCTGATCGACCGCAGGGTCGACGTCGGCTGCGACCAGGTCGGTCCCGAGAACCTCGCGTCGGCCCGCGCGCTGACCGAGCATCTCCTCGACCTCGGGCACCGCCGGATCGGCGTGGTCCGCGGACTTGCCGGAATCTCCTCGACCACCGAGCGATTCGACGGCTACACGGAGGCTCTCGCAGAGCGCGGCATCGATCTCGACGACGCTCTCGTCGTGGACGGCGAGTCCAGCACCGACGTGGCGGAAAGCGCTGTCTACCAATTGATGTCGCGCGCGGATCGACCCACCGCACTGGTGTCCCTGAACAATTCGATGACCATCGGAACGCTCAAAGCCGTGCGCAGTCTTGGCCTTTCCATTCCGTCGGACGTGGCCTTCGTCTGCTACGACGACTTCGAGTGGTCCGATCTGTTCGAACCCAGGCTCACCGCGGCGGCGCAGGACGTCGAGACGATCGGCGCGACCGCCGCCGAGTTGCTGCTGCGCCGCATCCGGGGACACGACGCCGAGCCGCGACGGATTCGGGTGCCGACGACGTTCAACCACCGCAATTCCTGCGGATGTACCTGATGCTCACCGAGAGGATGCCCGGCTCATGCCGATTGCCAGCCCCGACCACTACCTCGCCATGCTCGACCGTGCCAAGGAGGGCGGGTTCGCCTATCCGGCGATCAACGTGACTAGCTCGCAGACCCTCAACGCTGCCCTGCAGGGGTTCGCCGAGGCGGACAGCGACGGCATCATCCAGGTGTCGCTCGGCACGGCACTCTACCTGTCCGGCAACGCGGTTCAGAGCCGCTTCGCCGGGTCGAGGGCACTCGCGCTATACGCGCACGAGGTGGCAGCGCACTATCCGGTCACGGTGGCGCTGCACACCGACCACTGTCCTGCCGAGAACCTCGACGACTGGGTGCGCCCGTTGATCGCCGACGCGATCGAGCGCCGAGGGCGCGGGCTGGACCCGCTCTATCAATCGCACATGTGGGACGGATCGGCGGTGCCGCTCGACGAAAACCTGCGCATTGCAACGGAATTACTTGAATCCTCGGTGAAGGCGAACACACTGCTCGAGATCGAGGTCGGTGTGATCGGTGGTGAGGAGGACGGTATCTCCCACGAGATCAACGAGCAGCTGTACTCCACCGTCGACGATGCGCGCGCCACCGTGGCGGCGCTGGGGACGGGGGAGCGCGGTCGGTACCTGACGGCATTGACGTTCGGCAACGTGCACGGCGTGTACCACCCGGATTCGGTGCATCTGCGCCCGGAGATTCTCGAGGAGATCCAGACCGTCATCGGCTCGGAAGTCGGGCGACCCCAACCGTTCGACCTGGTCTTCCACGGCGGATCGGGATCGAGCGCCGAGGACGTCGCGTCGGCGGTGGCGAGTGGAGTCGTCAAGATGAACGTCGACACCGACACCCAGTACGCGTTCACCCGGTCGATCGCCGGCCACATGATCGCCAAGTACGACCAGGTGCTCAAGGTCGACGGCGGTTACGGCGACAAGAAGGCCTACGACCCGAGGTCGTGGGGCAAACCGGCCGAGAACGCGATGTCCGCACGTGTCGTCGAGGCCGCTCAGATGCTGGGATCGGCGGGTCGGGCGATGCGTTAGGCCGGCTCCCGGGGCGGGACCATCCACCCGGCGGTCATCGCTTGAGTTGCACATCCCTCGCGTGGCATCGTGATCGTCGACGACGGTGAAGACACCGCCGGTCACGGGAACCACGATGTAGTCGTATTCGTGGACGTGTGCAGACTCCTCATTCGAGCACCCGGTCCACGCCCTGCCATGACCTCGAGCGTCGAGCGAGGGCGCCGTCTGGAACCCCACCGCCGCCTCCGGAAGATTATTCTGGTCGGATCGGTGGCTCGACGCAGACGCCGCTTCCTAGATCCATGATCCATGTGGAGGAGACTCGTGCGCCGGCTTCCCAACCGAATGACGGTGATGACCATTGGATGCGTGGCGCTGATGATCAGCGGGTGCGAGGCACAGGTTTGGGGGGCACCGCCGGCCGTCGAGACCATTCCCCCGGCGCCGGTCGCGACTCCACCGCCCTCCCTTCCCGCGCGGTCCGCCGCCCCACTCGCGGAGCCGTCGAGATCACTCGATGGGCTCGACGCCCGCGTTCGTCAGGCCACCGCGGACGCCGCGGCGTCTGGGGACGACATCGAGATAGCGGTGCTGGACCGCACGAGTGGCCGGACATTCACCAACGGATCCAGCAAGCCCTTCCCGATCGCGTCGGTGGTGAAGTTGTTCATTGCCGACGACCTGCTGTTGCAGGAGTCGCAGGGCCAGACCCAACTGTCGGACGAGGACCGTCAGTCGCTCGACCTGATGCTGCGTTCCTCGGACGACGATGCCGCCCAAACCTTCTGGGACCGCAGCGGCGGAAACGCCATCATCGCGCGAATCAAGGCCCGCTATGGATTGACCGGCACGACGGCGCCCTACAACGGCCACTGGGACGTCACGCTGAGCACCGCGAGCGATCTCGTCCGCTACTACGACATGCTGTTGAACGGCACCGGTGGGCTGCCGCCCCAGCAGGCCAACGTCATCATCGGCAACCTCGCGCAGTCGACGCCGACTGGAACGGACGGGTACCCGCAGCGGTTCGGCATTCCCGAAGGGCTCTACGCCGAACAGGTTGCGGTCAAACAGGGCTGGTTCTGCTGCTGGAACGGCAACGACCAGTTGCACGTGTCGACCGGCATCATCGGGCGCGACCACCGCTACGCGATGGCGATCAGTTCCCTGGACCCGACCGACGCCGCCGACGCCCGCGCGAACGTCACCCGCGCCGTCGAGACGATATTTCCTGGCGGCGCGATCTAGCCCGGATCGTTGGTCCGCACTGGCGGCCGGAAGGCGGACGTGACGAGGTGGCGCCGCAGCCGCCCATTGGACACCCAGAACAGGGAGTTCATCGCGGCGGCGATGCCGCGGACGTCGTCGCGCGCGGTGAGGTAGGTCCAGCGGCGTGCCTCGGGCAGCTCGAAGAACGTGTCGAAGAAGCCTGGCACGTCGGCCGGGGGCATCCGCAGCAGCGCCTCGAGGCCGATCCGCCGGATGTGATGCACGATGCGCGCCTCCCGCGACCAGATGGTCTCCCGAGCCTCCGCCAGCGCGCCGTCCGGGTCGTTCGGGAGGTGCGCGGCGAGCGCAGCGGCCAGTCGAGGGGCCAGCCGCAGCGATGCGGCCACGCTGAACCCGGTCGCCGGGTGGATCAACGGCGCGGCCGCACCGAAACCCACGACGCCGGACCCGTGGTGGCGCGGATGGTCGACCCGGAAGGACACCTTCTCGCTGCGCGCGTCCTCCGGAGGCAGGACGCCGTGACGGGCCAGCCGGGCATGTAGACGCCGGCGCAACGTGGCGATCGGCAGTCCCGGCCGGCGGGCCAGTGAGGTCTCCTCCAGCAGCACGTCCCCACCGCCGAGCGGAACCGCGTAGAGGAACGTCGGCCAGCCGCCCTCGCCGTGGTCGGGCCGCCAATCCATGAACGATGCATCGCCGGGGGCGACGAGGGGCGCAGCCGTCTCTTCGTCGACGACGAGGCCGTACGCGGTTTGGGCCGCCGGGGTGCGCCGCGACCGGGTGGCATCCAGCGGACGCACCCCACCGCCGGCGTCGACGACGATCGAGGCCTGCAGCCGGGAACCGTCGGCCAGCTCGACCACGCCCGCCTCGGGTGACCCGACGGCGCGGCCGGCCTGGATCTGGACCCCCGCCAGTTGGTCGGTGAAGTGGGCCTGCAGCGCCGTTACGTCGAGAACGGCGTATTCCCAACCCAAGTGGTGCTCCGACGTCGCGATCGCCCGGCCGGCGGCGCGAGCGGCGACCACCGAGTCCGGGAGTTCGGGCGGCAACTCCCGGCTCCACATGCCGTAGGTGGCGGTCCAGGGCCGATCCGGAGCCGGGTCCAGCACGGCGGTGGTCAGCCCAAGACGCCCGCACGCCGCCGCCAGCGCCAAGCCCGCGGGGCCGGCCCCGACCACCAAGACGTCCATCCGTCCATCGTGCCCTCTGGCCCATGGCCGGCCGCCGGTCCCCTGGGTTTGGTTGTGCCGAGGGTGGGCACACGAGGGAGGATGGCGCTCGGGTCCGCGCCCTGCGCGGTTCGCCGAGGATCCGGGAGGAATCGATGTCCGTGCACACCGATGATCCGGCCGGCGACCACGCCGACGGATCCGACGAGACGCTGCTGGTCCCCGGGCAGACCTGCTGGCGGTCGGCGCCGGCGGATCGCTACGCCGCCATCGTCGACGGGGCGGATTACCTGCGCCACGTCAAGACCGCGATGCTCGACGCGCACCATCGAATCGTCATCATCGGCTGGGATCTGGACTACCGCACGGCCTTCGAGCGAGGCGAGACGACGTTGGAGGGGCCCAATCACCTCGGGCCCTTCCTGCACTGGCTGCTGTGGAAGCGCCGCGAACTCAACGTCTACCTGCTGAAGTCCAACCTTCGCCTGCTGCCCGCATTCGACGCGTTCTGGTTCGGCGTTGCGCCGGTGAGTCTGGTCAACGAAGTCACCTCGCCGCGCATGCACTTCGCAGTCGACGGAGTGCGCCCCACCGGCGCGGTACACCACCAGAAGATCGTGGTGATCGACGATGCGGTGGCGTTTTGCGGCGGCATCGATCTGACCATCGGCCGCTGGGACACCAGTGACCATCTCCCCGCCGACCCGCGCAGGCACGGGCCCGGCGATCCGTACGGCCCCCGACACGAGGTCGCCGCCGCGATGGACGGAGCCGCCGCGCGGTTGCTCGCCCAGCAGGCTCACGAGCGGTGGGAGGCAGCGACCGGCGAATCGATGGTCAAGGACGTACCGTTCGCGTCCGTGTGGCCCGAGGGCCTCCGTCCAGCGCTGCACGACGTGGTGGTGGGGGTGGCGCGCACGCTTCCGGGGTTGCCTCATCGCGAGGAGGTCCGCGAGGTCGAGGCACTGGACCTGGCAGCGATCGCCGCCGCTCGCGACGTCATCTACCTGGAGAATCAGTACTTCGCGTCGCGCTGCATCGCCGAGGCGATCGCGGCGCGGTTGCGCGAGGAGCACGGGCCCGAAGTGGTGATCATCCTCCCGCGCAGCTCCGAGAGCCGTCTGGAAGTCGAGTCGATGGACAGCGCGCGTCAGCGCCTGGTGCGACTGCTCAGGTCGGCGGACCTGCACGAGCGGCTGGGGGTCTACTGGCCGGTGGCCGGCGGTGGAGTATCGGTGTACGTGCACTCGAAGGTGATCGCCGTGGACGGCAGGTTCCTGCGCATCGGGTCGTCGAACTTCAACAACCGCTCACTGGGCTTCGACAGCGAGTGCGACATCGCGATCGAAGCCGATCCCAGGCTTGCGAACCACGACGAGGTTCGACGCGAGATCCTCGACACCCGAGACCGTCTGGTGGCCGAGCATCTGGGGGTCTCCGTCGGAGCCTTCCGTGAGGAGGTGCAGCGGCGGGGCGCATTCCGCCATGGCATCGAAGAGTTGCGCAGCACCGGCCGATCCCTGCGCAAGTTGACCGACACCATGGTCTCCGCCGACGAGGGCCCGTTCGCGGAGAACGACCTCATGGATCCCCTGCACGTGCCTCAGTCCATCGCGCTCAGCACGCTGAAGCTGGTCGAATCGGTGGTGACGTGGCCGTTGCGCCAGACCCCATTCGCCCCGTGGTACGAGATGTTGCGCGGCATCGTCATCGACGTGGTGAGCGGCGAGAAGTCAACGCCAGCAGGAAAATCCGATCACTGACGGTGGATGTCGACCAGTAGGGGTCGGTGATCGGAGATCGGCATCAACGGCGTCTCGCGGTGTCGCACCAGCAATCCAGGGTCGTCGGTGAGGATGTGATCGAGCTGGCGCCGTGGGCGGTGGGCGGGGAACGTCGGCGAGACGGCCAGCGTCCGCAGCCCGGACCATCGCTGCGCGGCAGCCGACGAGAGATTCAGGTCGCCGACGATCAGGCGCGGTCCAGGAAGGTCTCGCAGCGCGGCGGTGATCCGGCGCAACTGGTGGCGATTCCATCCGGGCACGAAGGACAGATGGGTGTTGAGCACCGTCAACGGACCCAGCGGTGTGTCCAGCTGCGCGACGACCGCGGCCCGCGGCTCCTCGTGCATGACGACGACCCGGCGGGGAACCGAGACGTACACCGGTATCCGGGCGGGAATGTGCGGCAGGCGCAGCACCCGCCAGTCGGACACCGGAAACCGGGACAGCAGCGAGATGCCGTACGCCGCCGAGCCGGGTTGCTCGGCACCCGTCGCCGCGGTCCATCTGGATCCGGGGGTGCCCGAGATCGCGGGCACGAACCGGTGGTCGACGGCGTCCATCGCCTCGGCCGCGACGGCGGTCAGATCGACGTTTCCGGAGCGTTCCTGGTCGAGGTCGACCTCCTGGAGTGCCAGGATGTCGGGCTCGAGCCGGCGGATGCCGTCATACAACCGAGCCGCGTCGACGACGTCGCCGACGGTCCGGCCGTGCAGGATGTTGAAGGTCGCGACGCGCAGCGCGATCACCGGCTCCCCGAGGCGTCACGCCTGGCGCGCCATGAGTTTCGCCGCATGGCCATGTCTAGCATCCCGGGCTCGTGGGTCCGCTGGACGCCGTGCACGGTCTGGCTCAGACGTGCAGGGTGGGGCGATGGACGAGCTCCTGGATGTCGCCGTCCAGCGTCCGGCTCTCGAGCAACTCGAAGTCGAAGTCGGCCGCACCCCGGAAGATCGGCTCGTCGCCGGTCCGGCCGGTGATGACGGGCGGTGGTCGAGGAGTTCCTGGCCTTGCCTGCCCCAGTAGCCACCCCAGTCGCCGGAGCTGACCCCGCCGTAACCGTCGAGGCTGGAGAAGACGTCGAAGGTGTAGGTGGCGGTCATGGTGCTCTCCTGGGGTCTCGGGGCGGGTACCCATGCAGACGCAGGAGGACGGCCGAACTCATCGCCGTGAACTTTATGTGCGCAACCTGGTGCTCTGCCCGGGCGGCTTGGACGATGGAGGTGACATCGTCGAAGGAGAGGACCCGAACGTGCCAGTTTCGGCGCAGTCAACCGAGCGAGTTCGCAAGCCGCACTGGTCACTGGCCCGAACTTGGCTGTTGCAGCCCGGTATCCCGGATGGTGCGGACGCCTACGCCGCCGCGGTCGCCAGCAGTGTCGACGCGGTCGTCCTCGACATCGAGGATGGCCTTCCCGATGCGCAGAAGCCCGCGGGTCGACGGTCGGTGGCCGACTGGCTGAATGCCGCAGGGCAGGGGTGGGTGCGAATCAACGGCACCAGCACGCCAGCTTGGTCTGCCGACCTGGACGCCGTGGCCGAGACGCGTGGACTCGCTGGCGTGATGTTGGCCAAGACCGAATCCGGTGACGACGTCGCCACCACCGCCGCCCGGCTGCCCTTCGGAACGCCACTGGTCGCGCTGGTCGAATCGGCGCTCGGCGTCGAATCGGTCTCCGACATCGCGCGAGCCAACGGATGTTCCCGCATTGCCTTCGGTGTCGGCGACTTTCGCCGCGACACCGGGATGAGTGAAGACCCGACGGTGTTGGCCTACGCGCGCGCCAGGCTGGTGATCGCCAGTAGGGCCGCGGGACTGCCTGCTCCGATCGACGGACCGACCCTGCGTGGACAGACCCGCCACCTCGCGCGGGAGACCGCGGTGGCCAAGGCCGCCGGGATGAGCGGACGGCTGTGCCTGGATCTCGACCATGCCGAGACGATCAATCGGCTGCTCAGTCCGTCGGCTCTGGACATCGACGAGGCACGCCACGTCCTCGCCCGGTTGGATGCGCCGGCCGGGCCCTACGACGGCAGCGTGGGACCCACCCGGGCCCGCGCCGAAGCCGTGCTCGACCTCGCCGAGAAGCTTGGCCTCTGAGGGTCATGCCCCTGCGTCTACCGTCTCGGGATCGAGGTGGGGTGCGGTGAGCAGCTCGGTCCACCGTTCCTCGGAGTAGTGGAACGGCATCGTGCTCGACAGGAACGTCGCCATCGCCGCGAGTAGCAGCGCGGGTTCGGTCTCGTGCGGGTAGTGCCCGGCGCCGGGGATCTCCAGCAGCGCCGCGTGTGGCACACGATTGGCGAAGCTCTGGTGATGGTGCGGAGGGATCGTGGAGTCCCGCGTTCCCCAGGCGACCAATACCGGCACCTCGCGCAAGAGGCCGAGCTGGCGGGTGGCCGACACGCGCTGGCCGCGCCAGTCGATGACGGTGTGCGCGGTGCGCACGAAGGCCCGCCGCCGCTGGAGACTGGTCAGCCCTCGCAGCACTCTGGCCAGTACATCGGCATCCGGCGATGCGGCCAGTGGTGGCAGCAGGGCCATGGCGCGCCGCGTGACGGCGACGGGAATCTTCGCCAGCCCGGCGACCACGGTTTGGGCTCCCGGTAGGGTTGCGGCCCGCAACAACGGGGCGACCTCGGATCCCAGACCGCCGCTACTGATCAGCATCAAACGCTCGATGCGGTCGGGGAATTGGTAGGCGATCTGCAGCGCCACCCCGCCGCCGAGACTGTGACCGACGATCGTCGCGCGGCGATGGCCGAGTGCGAGGAGCAGATCGCGCACGGCGCAGGCGTGCGCGCCCAGTGAGTAGTCTCCGGCCGGCGGATCGGAGTCGCCATGGCCGGGAAGGTCGGGCGCAATCACGGTGTGCGTCCGGGCGAGCACGGGGATCAGGTGCTCCCAGGTCTGGCGGGTGCCACCCAACCCGTGTATCAGGACGACGATGGGGCCGGCGCCGGCCAGGGTGTAGGCGAGGTGGCCTCCGGACAGCCGCATGCGCCGTGACGTGGGACCGGATCGGCCCAGTGAGCGATCGCACGGGGGCTCCGCTCTGCGGTCGTAGTCCAGCGTGGCAGTCATGACGAGCTCCTAAGACGTTGTGCGCGAGAGATGGTGTTGACACGACCCACGGGGCGGCATTAGTGACCGTCGTGGACCGCTGCCGACGAGATCCACTACGGAGTCGGATGACCAGATCGATTGCACAGCAGCGTGATGCGTCAGACGCTGGCAGCAGCCGATCGGGCGATGCTCTGCGCGTACCGCGGGGTCTCGACGCGGCAGTGGCGTCCCGACGCCTCCTGCCGAGCTGCGGCGGCATCTTCGAACGTCTGCCCGTGCTCGGCGATGAAAGCCAGGAAGTCCTCGGTGGGGTGGGAGGTCACGGAGTTGGTGTAGCGACACCGATCCCCGTCGATCCGTTCCATTCGGAGCTCCCAGATCACCTGTGTGGTAGTCCATCCCGCGGGTGTGAGGATGTCCGAGAGCGAGACCATCTTGCAATGGTGGGGTTCGGCCACCTCGAAGCGATACTGCTGGATAACCAGGCCCGTCCCGATCATCTCCACGTTGATCGACATCGGTGTGCCGTCGTCGTCGACGGTGTAACCGGCGGCCTTGTGATCGCCAGGAGCGCAGCGCTGATACTCGTGCGTGGGGAGGGTCTTCAGCCACTGCGCGATGTCGATGCGGTCGAACGGTGCGTCCACGTCGGCGGTGACGACTGCGTGTGAGAGGACCAGATCCTCGCGAACTGCCTTACTCATGGTCTTTCCGGTCCTTGGGTTCGAGGGCCGTTGGCGGCCAGTGCGTTCGGCGCCAATCCTGCGCCGATGCAGACAGCATCTCCGCGCGGGGCCGAACGTCACAATGGCGTTGGCATGACCGAACGGGTAGTGCTAGCCCCCACGTGCGCGCGGTGCTCGTCCTGCCGGCGGCCGGGGGTCAACGACGAGGTGCGTTGACCGCCTTGGTGATTCGATCGACGACGTCGAGCAGACCCTGGTCGGGCTCGGTCGGCGCGGGAAGGCCGCCGGCCGCCCCGTTGAGCGCGTTGTAGTACAGGCCGTCGCCGATGAGCTTCACGGCCCTGGCGACGTCGAGATCGCCGAGAGCCTCGTGCAGGATGGCCAGCCATGCATCGGAGGCGGCCTCGATGGTGGCGCGGGCTCGTCCGTCGCCGGACTGGCGCAACCTCGAGACGGCGACCAGAGCTCGGTCCAGCGGGGTGTTCGCGTACTGGGACGAGCGGACGTAGTAGCGGGCGGGTCCCTCGTCGGCGGTGCGCATGGCGTGCGCGTCCTGAGCTGCCAGTGTCGCCAGCCGTTCGCAGAGCCCCACGGCCAGTCGTTCCTTGGAGGGAAAGTGGTAGAGCAGGCCCCCCTTGGAGACGTCGGCTCGGGCCGCCACCGCCTCCAGCGTGGCCTGCCGCTCACCATCGGTGATGAGGAGGTCCGCATAGGCGTCCAGGATGCGGTCCCGCGAAGAGGTCACCGAGCCAGTTTACGATGTCCATTCCAGCCTGTGTACCGTCTGGACGGTGTAGTACCGCGCGCTGGGGTCGGTACTCGACTGAAGGACGGCAACCATGGGCACCTACCGCGACATACTCCGGGTGCCCGGCGTCCTCAACGTGACGACCTCGCAGCTGTGCGCGCGCCTGCCTCTTGGCATCCTGACGCTGGCGATCCTGTTGCACGTGCAGGGGTTGACGCACTCCTATGCGTTGGCGGGCACCGTGGTGGCGAGTGTCGGGGCAGGCGAGGCCGTCGCGATGCCGATGACCGCGCGGCTCGCCGGCCGGGTCGGGGTCGCACGCACGCTGATGACCGCCGCCATCGTCAACGCCGCCGGCACCCTGGGCCTGGCGCTGGCCGGGTCGTCGGCCGCGGTGCTGACGGGGTTGGGACTGCTCGTTGGAGCGTCCATGCCGCCGTTGATGCCGGTCGTGCGGGCGCTCTACCCGCAGATGGTCGGCGACGACGAGGTGCGCACGCTCTTCGCGCTCGACACCACGGCGCAAGAACTGATCTGGGTCATCGGCCCGGTCGCGGCGACCGTGTTGGCGTCGGCGATGTCGACGGCCTTCCCGTTGATCCTCTGCGCCGCGGTCACGCTGGTGGGAACGACCTGGTTCCTCCTGAGTTCTCGTCGCCACCACCCCGAGAAGGCCGCCAGCGGCGTGACATTCGGCCGGGTTCTGCTGCACCGCGCCGTTCTGTTGGCGATGGTGGCCAGCCTCGCGCTGGTGGCGTCCTTCACCGCCCTCGAGGTCGGCATCATCGCCGCCCTCGGCAACGGCGGGGCCACGGCGGGAGCGGCGATCGCCTCGGCGAGTGTCGGATCCATGACCGGCGGGCTGTTCTTCGGCCATCGTCGGCTCGGGGTGATCGGAGTCGTCGCGGCGCTTGCCGGGGTCACCATCGGTATCGCGCTGTACGGGGTGGTGGACGGCCTGGTCCTGCAGTTCGCGGCGCTGTTCCTGTCCGGCGTGGGGTTCGCTCCCGCGATGTCGGCCCTGCACCTGATGGTCTCCCGAGAGGTCGGCCCGCACGTGGCCACCGAGGCGTTCGGGTGGCTCAGCAGTGCCGCGATCGTGGGTGGCGCCGTCGGCACCGCCATCGCCGGTGTCGCCACCGACGCGTACGGCCCGCGCGGCGCCGTCGCGGTGTCGGTCGCGATGGCCCTGCTGGCCGCGGTCAGTCCCGTCGTCGCCCGCGCGTTCGGCCCGCTGCACGGACTCGCCAGGACGCCGGCGCCCGTCGCGCAGGGCTGACCCCCGCATCGGGGAATCCGAACCGTTGCATCGATCGAGGGCGTTTTGCGCGGTGTCGGTGAGCGCGAATACTGACCGGATGGCGGGCATGGTGACGATCGGTATCGCGCAATGGCAGGCGCGATGTGGCGATCCCGATCGCAATCTGCGCGACGCCCTCGAGTTCATTGCCGCGCTCGCGGGCCGCGGCTGCGACCTGATCGTCCTTCCCGAACTCTGGCCGTGCGGATACGAACCCGCGACGGTGGCCACGGATGCCGAGGGCGCCGCGGAACCGCTCGAGGGCCCGCGTGGACGGGCCCTGGCGGAGGCGGCTCGATCCCACGGCGTGTGGCTGTTCGCGGGTTCGGTGCCCGAGCGCGACGGTGCTCACCTCTACAACACCGTCCCGGTGTACGCGCCCGACGGACGGCTTGCGGCCGCCCATCGCAAGGTCTACCTCTACGTCCCCCTCGGGGAGGACGCGGTGTTCACGGCGGGCGATCGCGCCACCGTCCTCGACGTCGACGAATTCGGCACCGTCGGCGTAAGCACGTGCTTCGACGGTGACCATCCCTCCTACGCGCGCCTGCTCCACGACCGCGGCGCCCGCGTCGTCATCGCACCGTGTGCCTACGAGGTCGCCACCGAAACCTGGTGGGACGTCCTGTATCCCGCGAATGCCCTGGCGAACGGCCAGTGGTGGGTGATGGCGAACCAGTGCGGCGGCGAGCTGCTCGGCAAGAGCGGGATCATCGCTCCGGACGGGACGATCGCGGCGCAGGCGGGTCGGGTCGGAGACGATGTGGGTCCGGAGCTGCTGGTCGCCACCGTGGATCTGGACGCCGGAATCCGGGCGGCCGAGGTCGCGGCCGGCGCGCTGTGGGCGCACCCGGCGCCACCCGTGCGGTGAACCGTCGAGCCGACGTGCCACGCAATTGCTTGCTCCAGGGCGCAATGAAACCGGGCTGGGATTCGATTGGTCCGGCCCGGTCGGTACCGTACGCTCGGAGGCGCTGAGCGGAAGGTGGTCGTCATGGCGCGGGTGCGGAATCAGGACGCGCGTCGCAACCAGCTCGTGGCGGCCGCGATCGACGTGATCGCCCATCGCGGTGTCGGTGGCATGCGGATGAAGGACGTCGCCGACGCGGCCGAGATCTCGCCCCGGTTGGTGGCCTACTACTACCCCGAGATCGACGACCTGATCGACGAGGTCTATCGCAACGCCGTGGACCGGTACTACTGGCAGCGGCTCGAGGCGATCACCAGGCTCGACCGACCACGGGACCGGTTGCTCAACCTCATCGAGTCGGGACTGCCCACCGGCACCGATGACATGCTCAACCGTGCACTCTACGAATTGGCCGTCAACGCTGGTCGCGACCCGTCGCACGGCACGCTCTTGACGCTGTTGTTCGACCGCGAGGTGTCGCTGTACGTCGCGGTGCTCGAGGCCGGCCGCGCGTCCGGAGACTTCACGCTGACCGAACCAGTGCTGGCCATCGCGCAGAACTTCGTCGCCCTCGAAGACGCCTACGGCATGCATCTCAACGGCGGCAATTCCTCGCTGGACGCGCGCTCGGCCGTTGGTCTGCTGCGGTCCTACGCGCGGTCGGTCACCGGCGCCGAGCTGTAACTTCGGCGCCACCGCTTGACGACGCCTTCGCGGAGGCGCATTCTTTGCGTTCAAGCGCAGAGAATTAGAGAGGGCGATCGCAGGTCATGGAATCCAACGCTGGTGGCTCTGCCGGCACTGGCCTCTATCACGACGAGCTCTGCCTGTGGCACAGCACGGGTGAGGCAGTGCTCTTCCTCCCGGTCGGCGGTTGGCTGCAGCCCCTCGCAGGTGGCGGGCACCCAGAGTCCCCGGAATCCAAGCGCCGACTCAAGTCCCTCTTGGACGTCTCCGGCCTGACCGGTGAGCTCACGGTCAGCAGCGCGGTGGCCGCCACCGTCGAGGACCTGCTGCGCGTGCACACCGCCGACTACGTCGAACGCTTCCAAGCGCTGAGCGCAGGACGCGGCGGCGAGATCGGTCCCGAGGCGCTGTTCTCACACGGTGGCTTCGAAATCGCCTCGCTATCGGCGGGTTTGGCCAAGCAAGCCGTCGCCGACGTACTGGACGGCCGCCGTCGCAACGCCTACTCGCTGTCGCGGCCTCCGGGACATCACTGTCTGCCCGACACGGGCATGGGTTTCTGCCTGCTGGCCAACATTCCCATCGCCATCGAAGCGGCGAAGGCGTCGCGCGGGCTCGGCAAGGTGGCCGTCCTGGACTGGGACGTCCACCACGGCAACGGCACCCAGCACGTCTACTACCAGCGTGACGACGTCCTGACCATCTCGCTGCACCAGGAGAACTGCTTTCCGGTGGACTCCGGGGCGGTCGGCGAGCGCGGCGACGGCCCCGGCCGTGGCTTCAACCTCAACGTGCCGCTGCCGCCCGGATCCGGCCACGACACGTATTTGCACGCCATGCGCACGATCGTGCTTCCCGCGTTGGAGGAGTTCGGGCCCGAGCTCATCATCGTGGCCAGCGGGCTGGATGCCAACGCGGTGGACCCGCTGGCGCGACAACTGTTGCACGCTGGTTCATTTCGCGAGATGACCGGCCTGGTGCTCGAGGCTGCCGAGCATCTGTGCGACGGCCGTCTGGTGGTCGTGCACGAGGGCGGATACGCCGAGTCGGCCGTGCCCTTCTGCGGACTGGCGATCATCGAGACGCTGGCAGGCGTTCGAACCGAGGTCGTCGACCCGTTCGAGGAGATCTTCGTCGCGCAACAGCCGACGGCCCGTGTCGTCGAGTACCAGTGCGCGATCGTCGACGACATCGCTCGCGAACTTCACCTGGACCCCACCCCAATCGACTGAAGGGACGACCCCATGACCAACACCATCACGACCTCGCGGACGCCCGACCGCACCGACGAGTCGACGACCGATCTGGGCCGGCTGGCTCAGCGGCACCTCGTCATGAGCTTCACCCCGGGCTCGGCCTACACCGGTGCCCCGCCGCCGGTGATGGTGCGAGGTGAGGGCAGCCGGTTGTGGGACGCCGACGGCCACGAGTACCTCGACGCGCTCGCCGGATTGTTCTGCGTCAACGTCGGATACAGCTTCGGCGCCGAGATCGGTGACGCGGTGCGCGACCAGATGGCCGAATTGCCGTACTACACGAACTGGGGGGTGGCGCATCCGCCGGCGGTGCGGCTCGCGGCCAAGATAGCCGAGCTGGCGCCGCCGGGACTGGATCGCGTGTACTTCACCTCCGGTGGTGGTGAGTCCAACGAGGCCGCCATCAAACTCATCAGGCAGTACCACCAGGCCCGCGGTGAACACTCGCGCATCAAGTTCATCTCCCGGCGCGCGGCCTACCACGGCACGTCGTTCGGGGCCCTGTCGCTGAACGGAATGACCAACCTGCGCAAGCAGTTCGAGCCCCTGATGTACGGCTCGCGGCACGTCACCAACAGCAAGCGCTACCGGCGCCCGGCCGGAGAATCCGAGCAGCAGTTCACGGCTGCCCTGCTGAACGAGATCGAGACCCTCGTCGTGCAGGAGGGTCCCGACACCGTGGCTGGCATCTTCCTGGAACCGATGCAGAATGCCGGCGGGTCGCTGGTGCCGCCCGCGGGCTTTCACGAGGGCGTGCGCGAGATCTGCGACCGGCATGGCATCGTGCTGGTGGCCGACGAGGTCATCTGCGGGTTCGGCCGGCTAGGGGAGTGGTTCGGCTCGACGCGGTTCGACGTCCGGCCCGACGTCATCACGTTCGCCAAGGGCGTGTCCTCGGCGCACGTCCCCCTCGGCGGCATGATCACCAGAAGCGAGATCCTCGATGCCGTCAACGACGGTCCGGACGGCATGTACCTGCACGGACTCACCTTCGGCGGCCACCCCGCGGCCTGCGCCGCCGGGTTGGCGAACATCGCGATCATGGAACGCGAGGACGTCCTCGGCAACGTCAGGCGCAACGAGGCGTACTTCCGGGCCCAGCTGGACACGCTGCTCGACCAGCGGCTCGTCGGTGACGTCCGCGGACTCGGGTACCACTACTCGCTGGAGTTGGTCACCGACACGGACCGGCGTACCTGGGCTGCGCAGCTGCCGGCCGGGGACTTCGTGCACTCGATGCTGCAGCCCGCGCTGATGGCGGCCGGCATCCTCTGCCGAGCCGCGGTGGACCACGAGGGCACGCCGCTGGTGCAGTTCTCCCCGCCGCTGGTGTTCACCCGCGCCGACATCGACGAGCTCGTCGGCCGGGTGGGCCGGGTGCTGGGCGAGTTGGCCGACCGGGTGCTCTAGCAGCGCCTTCGATTCGCCCGTGGTCACCCGCCCACGGGCGAATCGTAATGCGCGAAAACTGTTTTGGCGTCAGCCAGCCGTGTGCACTGAGATCCTTTGCAGCACAATCGGTATCGATGAAACCGATCTTCATGGCAGGAAAAGTGTTCTTTACAACCGTCGCACGTCGGCTGCAGTGTCGAGTATCACAGGAGCGGCCTCGCTCCCCGATGACCTCTCGAGACAAGGACGCGACACGTGGCCCCAGACAAGCCTATTCAAGTATCGGCCGCCGAGCAGACCGCTCGGGCCGCCAGTGAGACGAAGCACCTTCAGAAGTCGCTCGGGCGGCTCGACGTCGTCTTCCTCATCGTCGCTGCCGTCGTGTCGATCGAGGTGCTTGGTCAGGTCTCCAGCTTCGGCGGTCAGACCTTCACGTGGGCGCTCGTCCTCGCGGTCTTCTTCCTCGTCCCCTACGGCCTGATCTTCGCCGAGATCGGCAGCACCTTCACCGACGAGGGCGGCGTGTACGTCTGGGTGCGGCGCGCCTTCGGCCGCCCGATGGCGGCGATTGCGTCGCTCCTGACATGGGTGACGCAGCCCGTGTGGGTGGGTGGGTCGTGCACGTTCATCGCCGCCGAGGTGTGGAGCCGATACGTCATGCCCTTCGAGCACGGTTCCCCGACCGACTACGGGTTCAAGTTCGCCTTCATCTGGATGACGGTCGTGGCAGCGGTCGTCAGCCTGCGCCACGGCAAGTGGATCCCCAACATGGGCGCCATCCTGAAGATCGTCTTCCTGGTGAGCTTCATCGTCACGGCCGGCATCTACGCCGCTCGCCACGGCTTGGCTGGACTCACCGCGGGGGACTTCTCGCCGACGCTGGCCGGTCTGCTTGGCGTGACGCCGCTGCTGTTGTTCTCCTACCTCGGTTTCGAGTCGGGTAACAGCGCTGCCGAGGAGATGAAGAAGCCCGCCCGCGACGTCCCGGTGGCCATCGCGCGTTCCTCCGCGATCGCCGCCGCGGCCTACCTGCTCCCGATCGCCGCGATCCTGCTGGTCGTGCCCGCCGATCAGATCACCGGCATCGGCGGCTTGATGGAGGCCGTGGCCACGGTGTACGCCGTGTATGGTTCGGCGGCCCCGGCCATGCTGACGCTGACCGGCGTCGTCTTCGCACTGATTCTGATGACGCAGGGCTCGGCGTGGATGATCATCAGCGATCGCATGCAGGCGATGGCCGCCGCCGACGGCGCCTTCTTCGGCGGCTTCTTCGGCCGCTTTCATCCCAGGTTGGGCACGCCGGTGCGCGTCAACCTGCTGTCGGGCGCCGTGGGCACCGCGTTCATGTTCGCCGCCATGGCGGTGAGCGGTTCGGCGGCGGCGGTGTTCGCCGTGGTGCTGTCGATCTCGGTGTCGACGTTCCTGCTGAGTTATCTGATCTCGATTCCCGCGGCGGTACGATTGCGCACCGCGTTCCCCGACGTCGTCCGTCCGTTCAGGGTGCCGGTCTCGGACAACGTGTTCCGGGCGATGGGAGCGCTCTGCATCACCTGGGTGGCACTTGGGAGCTGGGTGGCCGTGTTCCCGGGCACGCTCGACCGCCTCTTCGGCCTGGACTACGACTTCGAACAGACCTGGGGGGTGAGCGCCACGGTGTTCGAGGTGTTCACGCTCGGCACCCTCGCCGCACTCACCGCGTTGGGCATGGTGGGTTACCTGGCGGCCAAGCCGTTGCGCGTCGCGGTGCGGGACGCCGCACCCGAGCAGGTCAACGCCTCAGCGTGACCGCAGCGAGTGTGAATCCTGCGACGGAATCCACCGGTTCGGCGTCGCAGGATTCACACTCGCGACGATGCATCGCCAAAATCGATGCAGTCGCCCGATTCTTTGTGATTTACCTGTCCTAGGCGTCGGCCAATACTCAGGTGATCGCGGTCACCGCCGCGCGGACTACGCCGTTGCCCCGAAAGTCGGTACGCCATGACTGCATCAACCCCCGGAGCCAACCCCACTCCCGAGTCCGTCGAGAGACGGACCATCGAGCACATCCCGGTCGACGAACGTCACGGCCGGGCGCGCGACCTGTTCACCGTCTGGTTCGGCTCCAACATCATGTTGTTGACGATCATCACCGGAGCGCTCGCCACCACGGTGTTCGGCTTGCCGCTGTGGGCGGGCGCGCTGTCGGTGGTGCTCGGCAACGTCGTCGGCGCCGTGGTGATGGCCCTGCACGCCGCTCAGGGTCCGCAGATGGGCGTCCCGCAGATGCTGCAGACGCGCGCCCAGTTCGGTTCGTACGGCAGCCTGCTGGTGGTCGTCCTCGTCGTGTTCATGTACCTCGGGTTCTTCGCCTCCAACGCGGTACTCGGCGGTCAGGCGCTGGCCAAGGTCACTGGGCTGCCGTCGAATTGGGCGATAGTCGTCATCGGGCTCATCAGCGTGATCGCCACGATGGTGGGCTACCGGCTGATCCACCGCGTCACCGCGATCCTGTCGGTCGTCGCAGGCGGTGCGCTGGTGGTCGCGTTCGTCTGGATGATCGGCGTCAATGGCGTGCCGGACGGCACCTGGCATACCGACGGCTTCACGTGGGCCGGATTCATGGCCACGCTCTCGGTGGCCGCCCTGTGGCAGATCGCCTACGCGCCGTACGTCTCGGACTACACCCGCTACATGCCGCGCGACACCGGGCAGCGTGCCGCGTTCTGGGGCACCTACTCCGGATGCGTCCTCGGTTCGGTCCTGCCCATGCTGCTCGGTGTCCTGGTCGGGGCTGCGCTGCCGGACGCTGACACCATGGACGGTCTGTCGACGCTGACGCACGGTGTCAGCACGGGCGTGTTCGCCATCTTCGCCGTCGGCATCACGGCAACCAATGCCATGAACCTCTACTGCGGCACGCTGTCGACGATCACCGTGGGGCAGAACGTCTTTCCGAAGTGGAACCCACGCGCCGGCAGCCGCGCCGCGGTCTCGGTGGTGCTCTTCGTGATCGCGCTGATCCCGGCTCTCGTCAGCGCCGACGACTTCCTGGCCAACTACGCCAACTTCCTGGCCCTGCTGCTCTGCGTGCTGATCCCGTGGACGGCGGTGAATCTCGTCGACTACTACTTGCTGCGCCACGGGCACTATGACATCGAGGCGCTGTTCGAGCGTGACGGCGGGCGTTATGGCCGGTTCAACTGGGTGGCCATCGGCTGCTACTTCGCCGGCATCCTGGTGCAGATCCCGTTCCTATCCACGACGCTCTTCACCGGCTTCATCGCCTCCGCGATCGGGGGTGTCGACATCTCCTGGATCGTCGGGCTGGCGGTCATCTGCCCGCTCTACTACGTGCTGATGAAGCCGCGGATGCAGGCGGGGGACGAAGCCGGTGCGGCGCGCGGGGTGGAGAGCCTCGCGTGAGTGAGTCGGACTACCTGATCGTCGGCGGCGGCACCGCCGGGTGCATCGTAGCGGCCCGGCTCTCGGAGGACCCCGAGGTCGTGGTGACGGTGGTCGAGCCCGGCCCCAGCGATGCCAACGAGCCACGCGCGCTGGACATCCGGCGCTGGGCCGAAATGCTCGAGGGTGAGTACGACTTCGACTACCGCAGCGTCGAGCAGGAACGCGGCAACTCCCACATCCGTCAGGCCAGGATGCACATCTTGGGCGGCTGCTCGACGGCCAACACGATGATCACCTGGCGCCCGCTGCCCGCCGACCTCGACGAGTGGGTGAGCCTGGGTGCCGAGGGCTGGGATTCGGCCACGCTCGATCCGTACTACGACCGGATCGCCGCTCCGATCACGCCAGTGCCGGCCGAGCACCGGAACCCGTACGTGGCCGACGTCGTGGAGTCCGCGCGACGAGCCCTCGAGCTGCCGGCCAGGACGGCATGGAACAGTGATCCCGACTTCGCGCTTACGGGACGGGGCGCGGGATTCTTCGAGATCGGTTACACGCCAGAGACGCATCTGCGGTCCTCGACGTCGGTGCATTATCTGCACGAGGCGATCGGCACCCGGCCCAATCTGCGGATCCTGCATGGCCTGCGCGCCACCAGGGTGCTCGTCGAGGACGGCACCGCGGTCGGCGTCGTCGTGCGCGACGCAGACGGCACGGAATCCGAGCTTCGGGCCCGCCGCGAGGTCGTGCTGTGCTGCGGTGCCATCGACACGCCGAAGTTGTTGCAGCTCTCCGGAATCGGACCCCGACGGGTCTTGACCGACGCGGGCGTCGACGTCCTGGTCGACAGCCCTGGCGTCGGGGAGAACCTGATGGATCACGCCGAGGGGCTGATCGTGTGGGAGGCCCGCCGCGAGGTGCCCGAGACCTGCGCCACCGGGTGGGACGCCGGCGCCGCCGTGCGGGTGCGCGAGGATGGTCCCGCCCGGCCGGACGTGCTGATGCACTTTCCGGTCGAGGCCGTGGCCGATCACGCCGTCACCTACGGCATCGAGCTCCCCGAGCACATCGTGTCGATCGCCCCGAACGTCGCCAAACCGCGTAGCCGGGGCCGGGTCTGGATCACCTCCGACGATCCCACCGCCCCGCCGAGCATCGACTACCGCTACTTCACCGATCCCGACGGTGCCGACGAGGCGAACCTCATCGCCGGCATCCGGCTGGCCCGGCGCATCGCCGCGCAGTCCCCGATGTCGGACTGGATTGGCCGGGAGGTGTTCCCGGGCGCGGACCTGACCACCGACGAGGAACTCTCGACACCGCTGCGCGCCACGCACCAGACCGTCTACCACGTCTCGGGAACGTGCCGCATCGGCGCCGCCGACGATCCACTGGCCGTGCTGGATTCGCGGCTGCGGGTGCGTGGTGTCGACGGGCTGCGGGTGGTCGACGCGTCGGTGTTCCCGACGATCCCGTCGGTCAATCCGGTCGGAACGATCATGACCGTCGCCGAGCGGGCCAGTGCGCTCATCGCCGAGGACGCGGACGCCCGGCTCACAGCTGATCGTCTGGTATCCGGCTGATCAGTCGGACCGCGGCGTGCGCGCAGGGGCCGATGCAGGCGGCGAACAGCAGCGTGCCGATCCCGGCGTCCCCGCCGAGCAGCCAGCCGGCGACCAGCACGCCTGCCTCGACGAGGGTGCGCGCCACCCCAAGCGGCCACCCCGAGACCCGTGCGATGCCGGTCATGAGCCCGTCGCGGGGACCGGGGCCGAGGCCCGTCACGAGGTAGATCCCGCTGCCCAGGGCGACGACGAGGATGCCGCCGACGCACAGCGCGATGCGGCCGGCCATGGCGTCCACGGGCGCCAGCCAGCGCAGGGTGACGTCGAGCGCCGTCCCGACGAGCAGGACGTTGGTGACGGTGCCGAGACCGGGGCGCTGCCGCAACGGGATCCACAGCAGGAGCACCAGCGCGCCGAGCACGTTGGTCATCACGCCGATCGAGGTGTGCGCACGCGTCGCGGCGCCCTGCGCGAACACCGTCCACGGTGAGTTGCCAAGATGGGCGGCCACCAGCATCGCCTCGCCGGTCCCGAACAGCCACTGGCCGCACACCAGGGAAACGGCCTGGCGCGGACGCGGCAGCCACCTGTTCATCGTCGACGGGTTTGCTTGCGATGGGCCCTAGAGGGCGATCCAGGTGGTCTTCAGCCCGGTGTACTTGTCCAGTGCGTGCAGGGACAGATCGCGACCGAACCCGGACTGCTTGAATCCGCCGAACGGGGTCTGGGCGCTCAAGGCGTCGACGGTGTTCACCGACACCGTGCCGGCCCGCAGGGCCGCGGCGACCGTGTGCGCGCGGCGCAGGTCGCTGGTCCAGACCGAGGCGGCCAGGCCGTATACGGTGCTGTTGGCCAGCCGGATCGCCTCGTCTTGATCGTCGAACGTCTGTACCGCGAGCACGGGTCCGAACACCTCGTCGGTGATCAGTTCGTCGGTCGCGCCGAGACCGGTGACGACCGTTGGCTCGATGAAGCAGCCACCGTCGATGCGCCGTCCGCCCGCCCGCACCTCGCCATGGGCCCTGGCGCGTTCGACGAAGCCCATGACGTGGTCGGCGTGGGCGGCGTCGACGATGGCGCCCTGCGCGGCGGTCGGGTCGAGGGGATTACCGGGTCGCATCGCCGCGGCGCGGGCCACCAGCTCGGTGACGAAGGAGTCGGCAATCGACTTCTGAACCAGCAGGCGGGAATTCGACGAGCAGACGGCGCCCTGGTTGTAGAACGCGCCGAACAGGGCCTTGTCGATGGCCTCGTCGAGATCGGCGTCGGCGAACACCAGGTTCGGACTCTTGCCGCCGCATTCGAGCCAGACCTGCTTGAGGTTGGAGTCTGCCGCGTAGCGCAGGAACTGCTTGCCGGTGGCCGTCGATCCGGTGAAGGCCAGCACGTCGACTCCCGCGTGCAGGCCCAGCGCCGCGCCCGCCGTGTGCCCGAGCCCGGGCACGACGTTGAACACCCCGCTGGGTAAGCCGGCCTCGATGGCCAGTTCGGCCAGCCGCAGGGAGGACAGCGGTGCGCGTTCGGAAGGCTTGAGCACCACCGAGTTTCCCACTGCCAGTGCCGGCGCGACCTTCCAGACGGCGAGGTCGAGAGGGAAGTTCCACGGCGTCACGGCACCCACCACACCGAGCGGTTCGCGAGTGACGAGTGCGAGATTACCCGGTTCCGTCGGCGCAATCTCGCCGTTGATCTTGTCGAGGGCCTCGCCGTAATAGGCGAATAGGGCAGCGGCAGAGGGTACGTCGACGGTGAAGGCCTCGTTGACCAGCTTGCCCATGTCCATGGAGTCGAGCAGCGCCAGCTCGACGCGATGCTCCTCGACGAGCGCCGCGAGCCGCAACAGCACGCGCTTGCGGTCGCCGATCGAACTGCGCGACCAGCCGCCGTCGTCGAAGGCGCGACGAGCCGAGGACACCGCGTGGTCGACGTCGACGTCCTGCCCGGATGCCACCGACGCGATGACGTCTCCCGTGGCGGGGTTGACCGAATCGAAGGTGGCTCCGGACTCGGCAGGCCGGAACGCGCCGTCGACGAAGATGCCGTCGCGCGGTCGCACGTCCGCGGCGCGGCGGCGCCAGTCGGCCAGGGTCGCGGGTGTCGTGTCCGCCGTCGTGTCTGGCTTCGTCGTCACGTGATCTCCTTCGCAGGCCGAGCCGGGGCCCAGCGTCGACTCCACCCTGCAATGCGATCGTGCAGCTGTACAGCCGGTCTTTCCGAACCCTAGGATCGGTTTTCCTGATACTGGAGGTCCGTCGTGTCCGATTACACGCTGCGCCAACTCGAGTATTTCGTCGCAGTCGCCGAGGCGGGCAGCGTCACCCGCGCTGCCGCGTCGGTGCACCTGTCGCAATCGGCCATGTCCGCGGCGCTGGCGGACCTCGAGAACGCGCTGTCGGTGCAGCTGCTGGTCCGCCATCACGCCAGGGGGATCAGTCTGACGCCGGCGGGCAAGGAACTGCTAGTGGCAAGCCGCCAGCTTCTCACCTCCGCGGCCGACCTACGGGCGGTCGCACAGGGTTTGGGGACCTCGCTCAGCGGCACGCTCTCGATCGGATGCTTCCAGGTCGTTGCGCCCTACCTGCTGCCCGAGCTGCTGGCCGCGGCCGCGGAGAAGCTGCCCAAGCTCCACCTGCACACGACGGAGGTCGACCTCGCCGACCTCGCCGAGGGCGTGGCCAACGGCACCTTCGAACTCGGCATCGGCTACGACCTCGTCGAGGATCCGCGCCTCAAGCGCTGGCCGCTGTTCACCCTGCCGCCGTACGTGCTGGTGTCCGGCGAGCACCGCTTCGCCAGCCGCGCCAGCATCGACCTCGCCGAATTGGCCGACGAACCGATGGTGCTGCTGGATCTGCCCCACAGCCGCGACTACTTCCAGGGTGTGTTCGCTGCGGCCGGGGTGACGCCGAACATTCGCTACCGATCCACCACGGTGGAGACCTGCCGTGCGCTGGTCGGCCGCGGTCTGGCCTACTGCGTGCTGAATCTGCGGGCCGCGGTGCCGACGGCACTCGACGGGCACTCGGTCGCGGCGGTCCCGATCAGTGGTGATCCGCCAAGCCTGACGGTCATCCTGCTCGATGCCGTCGCGGCCCGACCCACCCGGCGGGCCAGCGTCGTCGCCGAACTCTGCCGAAGTCTGTTCGCGAGCGCGCCCGGCTCCTGACTCTCCCACGTGCTTGGATCGTTTTCTCCAATGCCGTACATCGGAACTACGCGCTGTACAGATGCAGGCGCCGGAATGAACATGGACGGGCGAACAGGATCAACGAGTCCGTGGAGGTCAGGGTGTCGAGCGAAGAGGTCGAGGTTCTCGTCGTCGGGGCAGGTCAGGCGGGGATCGCGATGAGCGAGCACCTCGGTGCCCAGGGTGTGCCGCACCTCGTCCTGGAGCGCGATCGCATCGCCGAACGCTGGAGGTCGTGGCGCTGGGACTCGCTGGTGGCCAACGGGCCGGCGTGGCACGACCGCTTTCCGGGTCTCGAGTTCGACGTCGCACCCGACGCCTTCGCCGGCAAGGAGGCCGTGGCCGACTACCTCGTCGCGTACGCCGACAAGGTCGACGCACCCATCCGCACCGGGGTCCAGGTGAACTCGGTGCGAAAGATCGATGGGCGCAGTGGGTTTCGCGTCGAGACATCGGATGGCGACCTCGACGCGCGCTTCGTGGTAGCGGCGACCGGAGCGTTTCAGAAGCCGGTCATCCCGCCACTGATTCCCGAGTCCGCCGGAATCCACCAGATTCACTCCAGCGCGTACCACAATCCCGAGCAGCTGCCGGAGGGTGCCGTGCTCGTCATCGGCGCCGGCTCGTCGGGAGTCCAGATCGCCGACGAGCTGCGGGAAGCCGGCCGCTCGACGTACCTCGCAGTCGGCCCGCACGAACGGCCGCCCCGCAGCTATCGCGGACGTGACTTCTGCTGGTGGCTGGGGGTTCTCGGCAAGTGGGATCTCGCGGCGCCCCCGCGTGGCGCCGAGCACGTCACCATCGCCGTCAGTGGTGCACGCGGTGGTCACACCGTCGACTTCCGGAACCTGGCCGCCAATGGCATCACCTTGCTCGGCATGGCGGGCCCGTACGTCGACGGCGTGATGAGCTTCGCGCCCGACCTTCGCGAGAACATCGAACGCGGTGATACGAGCTACCTTTCGATGCTCGACGAAGCCGACGCCTTCATCGCCCGCAACGGCCTCGACCTCCCGGAGGAGCCGCAGGCCCGGGTCTTCGGGCCCGACCCGGAGTGCGTCACCGACCCCATCGCCTCCCTCGATCTGGCCACCGCCGGCATCACCTCCATCGTCTGGGCCGTGGGATTTGCGTTCGACTACGGATGGCTGCAGGTCGAGGCGTTCGACGAGATGGGTCGGCCGCGCCACCAGCGAGGGGTGTCGACCGAGCCCGGGCTCTACTTCCTGGGCCTGCCGTGGCAGTCCCGTCGGGGATCGAGCTTCATCTGGGGCGTCTGGCACGACGCCAAGTATCTGGCCGATCAGATCGCGATCCAGCGCAGCTACCTGGCCTACCAGGCGCCCTCACCCGTTGATCACTAACGGCGCCAACAGAATCGAGAGAGGAGAGTCCCGTCCCATGAGCGACGCGACGCCGGCTGGGGCGACCCACCGCAGGATTCGGCCCTTCAACACCAAGGAGACCTACCCGGAGCAGAACCTCGACAACGACCTCTGTCAGGCCGTCGTGGCCGGCGGCGTGGTCTACCTGCGCGGGCAGATCGGTCAGGATCTCGACACCCGCGAATCGGTGGGGATCGGGGACGTCGAGGCGCAGACCGAGAAGGCCATGGCCAACATCGCGATGCTGCTCGACGAGGCGGGCAGCAGCGTCCGCGACATCGTCAAGGTGACGGTCTACCTCGTCGACATCCGCTATCGCGAAACCGTGTACCGCGTGATGGGGCGCTGGCTGAAGGGCGTGTACCCGGTGTCGACCGGCCTCGTCGTCGATGCGCTGGCGCGGCCCGAGTGGCTGGTCGAGATCGACGCCACCGCCGTGCTCGGCAAGGACCCGGCATGACGTTCTCGCTCGTCGTGCGCGACGGAGATGCGTTCGGCATGGTCGTCTGCTCCTCCAGCCCGGCAGTGGCGTCGCGCTGCGTGCACCTGCGCCCCGGTGTGGGTGCCGTCGCCAGTCAGAACGTCACGAACCCGAACCTCGGCACCCTCGCGTTGGATGCCCTGGCGAGCGGTGTGAACGCCGCCGCGGCGCTGGAGATGACGATCGCCGGTGAACCGCACGCCGACTTCCGCCAGCTGGTCGTCGTCGACGGGTCGGGAGACACCGCGATCCACACCGGCGCCAAGGCTCTCGGCATCCGGCACGAGGCACGCGCCGAGAATGCCGCCGCGGCAGGCAACATGCTCGCCGACGAGGCCGTCATCACCGTCCTGCTGCAGGGCTATCTGACGTCCGGGGCGGTCACCACCGAGCGGCGCCTGCTGGACGGTCTGGCCGCCGCATCCGCTGCCGGAGGGGAAGCCGGGCCGGTGCACTCCGCCGGACTGCAGGTGGTGGCCGACGTGCCATGGCCCGTCACCGATCTGCGCGTCGACTGGCACGACGATCCGATCGGCGAACTCCAGCGGCTGTGGGAGGTCTGGGAGCCGCAGAAGGCCGACTACCGCACGCGTGGGCTCGATCCAACGGCCGCACCGTCATACGGAGTCCCCGGAGACCTATGAGCGCCCCACTCGACGACGCCGTCCGATCCGCGGGTGACCGCGTCGCCCAACGGATGCTGGCGCTGTCACACGACCTGCACGCCCACCCCGAGACCGCCTGGGAGGAGGTGCGATCGTGCGCCAGGGTGGCCGGTGAGCTCGCCGACGCCGGGTTCACCGTCGCGGAGCGGTTCACCGGTCTGGAGACCGCCTTCGTCGCACGCCGCGGAACCGGTCCATTGCACCTCGCGGTGTGCGCCGAATACGACGCCCTGCCCGGTCTAGGGCACGCATGCGGGCACAACGTCATCGCGGCGATCTCGACGGGAGCCGCCCTGGCGCTCGAGCCGTACGTCGACGATCTCGGAATCACGCTATCGGTGTTCGGGACCCCCGCTGAAGAGGGCGGTGGCGGCAAGATCGAGATGCTCGACCGGGGCGGGTTCGCGGGCATCCACGCCACGGCGATGGTGCATCCAGGCCCGGTGGACGTCGCACGGGCGGAGCCATATGCCGTCTCGCACAGTCATATTCAGTACGATGGCAAGGCTGCGCACGCAGCGGCCTACCCAGACCGCGGCATCAATGCCGCGGACGCGTTCACCATCGCCCAGGTCGCCATCGGGCTGCTGCGTCAGCAGCTGCCGCATGACGTGCGGGTGCACGGCGTCATGACCAACGGGGGAGAGGCGCCGAACTCCATTCCTCGACGCACCGAGGGACGCTGGTACGTGCGGGCTGCATCCCTCGCCGAGCTGACCGATCTCGAGCAGCGCGTCGCCCGGTGCTTCGAGGCGGGCGCGCTGGCCACGGGCTGCGAGCTGACCGTGACTGCGGAGAGCAAGCCCTACGCCGAGTTCCGCACCGACGAGGGACTGCTCGACGCCTACGTACGCCGCGCCGAGCAGCTCGGCAGGCGGTTCAGCTCGGGCGCCGACTCGCGGATGAACCGTGCCTCGACCGACATGGGCAATGTCTCGCAACGCATTCCGGCGATCCACCCCTACATCGGCATCGACTCGCTCCCCGCGGTCAACCACCAACCCGAATTCGCGGCCGCCGCGATCTCGCCTGCCGCCGACCGCGCCACGATCGACGGGGCCCGTGCCCTGGCCCTGACCCTGCTCGACGCGGCGACCGATCCCGTCACGCGCCAACGATTGCTGGCCGATGGGGACGAGGGATGAACCCCACCGCGTTGCGCGTAGAGCACGATCTGCTCGGCGACTACGAGGTGCCGGATGCGGCGTACTACGGCGTGCACACGGCCCGCGCACTGGAGAACTTTCCGATCACGGGCCTGCCGATCTCGCGGTATCCGGAACTCGTCGTTGCCCTGGCCTGCGTGAAACTGGCTGCGGCGCAGGCCAACCATCGGCTTGGGTTGCTCGACGCCGAACGCAGGGACGCCGTCGTCACCGCCTGCCGCGAGATCATCTCCGGCAAGCTGCACGACCAGTTCGTCGTGGACGTCATCCAGGGTGGTGCCGGCACGTCGACCAACATGAACGCCAACGAGGTCATCGCCAACCGCGGGCTGGAACTGCTGGGACACCGGAGAGGTGACTACCGGCATCTGCACCCTCTCGAGCACGTCAACCTGGGGCAGAGCACCAACGACGTCTACCCGACCGCACTCAAGGTCGCGCTGCACTTTGCCGTTCAACGGTTGCGCATGGCGATGACGGCGTTGGTGACGGCGTTCGCGGACAAGGCCGTCGACTTCGGCGGGCACCTCAAGATGGGCCGTACCCAACTGCAGGATGCGGTGCCGATGACGCTGGGTCAGGAATTCGGCAGCTACGCCGTCATGGTCGGCGAGGATGGGGACCGGTTGGGCGAGGCCGTCGAGCTGATCTCCGAGATCAATCTCGGGGGCACGGCGATCGGCACCGGTCTCAATGCGCACCACGGGTACGCCGACGCAGTCTGCGAGGAGTTGCGCGCCGTCACCGAACTGCCGTTGGTCACGGCGGCCAATCTCGTCGAGGCCACCCAGGACGTCGGCGCCCTCGTGCAGCTGTCGGGCGTGCTCAAGCGCACCGCGGTGAAGCTGTCCAAGATCTGCAACGACCTGCGTCTACTGTCGTCGGGGCCGCGCGCCGGCTTCGGTGAGATCAATCTTCCTGCGGTGCAGGCGGGTTCGAGCATCATGCCTGGCAAGGTCAATCCCGTGATACCCGAGGTGGTCAACCAGGTCGCGTTCGAGGTGATCGGCAACGACATCACCATCACCATGGCCGCCGAGGGTGGGCAGTTGCAGCTCAACGCCTTCGAACCGATCATCGCGCACAGCCTCTTCGAGTCGCTGGTTCACCTGACGGCTGCGTGCGACACCCTGCGGACGCGGTGCGTCGTGGGCATCACGGCGAACGCCACGCGCATGCGGGCGACCGTCGACCGCTCGATCGGTCTGGTGACCGCGCTCAACCCCTACCTCGGTTACGAGGCGGCGACCCGGCTCGCGGCCGACGCACTGAGCGCCGACGCCGACGTCGCGTCGCTGGTGCTCGACCGTGGCTTGCTGACGGCTTCTGAACTGGACGCAATCCTCGATCCCGAGAATCTGACCCGTCCGGGGAGGCGCACGGCCGAATAGCCGTGGCTATCCATGACGACAACGTCATAGATGATGATATCGTCACTTTCCAGCGTGGGGTAGGCCACGCGACCCGGGATGGGCAAGGGAAGAGGACGTATGACGGTGTCGAGCCAGATCGCAGCGGCGCGCCGGCCGTTGCGCGACGCACTGCTTCTCGGTCGTCGGGCGCCGTACGGCGTACCCGGCTATGCACCGGACGTCTACGGCCCCGGAGCCATCGCCGATCCGTATCCGCATTACGCGGCCCTACGTGAGCTGGGCCCCGTGGTGTGGCTCGAGAAGCAGCGGGTGTACGCCGTGGCTCGCCATGCCGAGGTGAAGTACGTTCTGCTGCACCCGGATTCATTCGTGAGCGGACGCGGTGTCGCGCTCAACTCGCCGACCAACCGGATGAGCAGGGGCACCACGCTCAACAGTGACGGACAGGTCCACGAACGGCGGCGCAAGATGCTGGCGCACCGGTTGACGCCAAGGGCGTTGCGGTCGATGCGCGAACAGGTGCAGCAGGCAGCGCGCGAGGTCGTCGATCGCGCCATGGGGCTTGCTCGGGTGGATGGCGTCGAGGACCTCGCCCTTGGCTTGCCCCTCACCATCGTGCCCGATCTGATCGGCTGGCCGAGGGACGGTCGGGACAACCTGGTGACCTGGGCGGGTGCGACGTTCGACCTGCTGGGTCCGCTCAATCGGCAGGCAGTAGTCGCTCTGCCCGCTGCGGCGGGGATGAAGTGGTTCACGGCCAAGGTGGCCCGCCGGGGTTCCTTCGCGCCGGGCAGCCTGGGCCACGAACTGAACGTCGCCCGCGACTCCAGGTCCATCGACGGGGCCCAGCTGCGGGCGTTCATGATCGACTACCTCGCGCCGTCGATCGACACGACCGCGGGGGCCATCGCGGCCGCCCTGTGGCTGTTCGCCTGCCACCGAGACCAGTGGGAGTTGCTCAAGGCAGATCGGTCGCTGCTGTCCAATGCCGTCAACGAGGTGGTTCGCATCGAAGCGCCGCTGCGATCGTTCAGCCGGTGGGTCATCGAGGACACCGAGATATCCGGTGTGCCGGTGTGCCGGGGTGCGCGCGTCAACGTCTTCTACGCCTCGGCCAACCGCGATGCTGCGGTCTTCACCGATCCCGACTCGTTCGACATCACCAGGAACGCAGCTGCCCAGCTGGGCTTCGGGCTCGGCGTGCACGGATGCGCTGGCCAGGGTCTGGCCCGCCTGGAGACCGAGTCGATCCTCGAAGCGCTGTTGGACCGAGTGGAGTACATCGAGGTGGCCGGTGTTCCAAAGCTAGCTTCCAACAACATCATTCATCGATTCGAACGGCTGCCACTGCGGCTGGTACCAGGTCGGAACAACGGAGCTGGAGGGGTGCTGTGAGGGTGATCGCAGATTACGAAAGGTGTGAAGGGCACGGCATGTGCACGTTCCAGGCACCCGACATCTTCGAACTCGACGACGACGGCGGGCTCGTGCACCACTTCGAGGGTGCCGATCTGCCTACGGATCAGACCGACTCGGCGTCCTCCGCGGTGAGTGCGTGCCCGGTGGCGGCCCTGCGTCTGGAGTCCTGACGGTCGCCGGCGTCTGCGTCACCGTCAGGCGGCCGACCCGGCGTCACCGACCAGGACCACGTCCGGCATCGGCCGCGAGCAGAGTCGTCGTGCCTCTTCTGCCGTGACGCCGAACAGGCGGAGCACCTCGACTGTGGCCGCATCGGTCGTCGTGGCATCGTCACGGTCGGGCTGATCGAGCAACAGCTGGCCGAGGCCGAGAAGGGCGCCGCCGGCGATGGCCAGCGCGACGTCGGGATCGGCGACGGTGAACCGGCCGGCCTCCGCGGCGGCGATGATGTCGCGTCTCGCCCTTGGGGCCAGTCCGCGGTCGGATGACAGCAGTGACAGCCCGTTGGACATCATGATCCGAGCCTCCTGCGGTTGCCGACGAAACAGCCGTCCGCACAGGCGAAAGCGGCACGCGAAGGCCTCGGCCGGATCGTCGAGCGCCTCGGTGATCTGGTCCAACAACGCGCCCTGGGCGTCAAGCACGTCCGCGACCGCGGCGGCGAAGAGCTCGTCCTTGGTCTCGAAGTGGTTGTAGAAGGAGCCCATACCGACGTCGGCAGCCTTGGTGATCTCGAGGATCGGCGCGTTGGTCTTCCCTGCGGCGATGAACGCCTGGGCGGCCCGAATGAGCGCGGCGCGCGTGCGCTGCTTGCGGCGCTGTAGTCGATTGGGCGTTGCGGGACCGGCGTCCGACGTCATGTCCACCTCCGTGTTCGGGTCAGTCTAAGGGACGGTCCTCAGTCATGACTATTTCCTCAGAGACGCTTGACTGATCGTCGCGTCGTATGTGACGATTTCGTCAGATAACGAGAGGAGGCGACGTGTCGCAGACAATCGACGCACATCACGGACTACACGGCGAGCACGGCGCGCACCGCGGTGAGCATCCCGGTCGTTCGGCCAATCCGGTGATCAAGGTGCGGGACATCGCCTGGCTGGAGTTCGACAAGCCCGACCTCGTCCGTGCCGAGGCGTTCGCCAGGGCGTTCGGATTCGCCATCGCCATGCGGACGCCGCAGGAACTCATCCTGCGGGGCACTCGCGCCGGGGCGCCCTGCGTGGTCATCCGGCAGGGTGCGCGCACCCGGTTCCGCGGCGTTGCGTTCGCCGCTCAGGACGAAGCGGACGTGCTGCGCCTGGCGGACGTCACCGGTCGTGCGACGCGGGCACTGCCGGAGTCGATCGGCGGACACGCAGTCGATCTGGTCGACCCCAGCGGGGTGCCCGTGGCGGTGGTCGCGGGCATGCACGAGCTGCCCGCGCTGCAGGATCAGACGGCGCAGACCCTCAACGTCGGTGACGAACTCCTGCGCATCAATGACTTCCAGCGCCCGCCCCGCGTACCCGCGCGGGTACAACGCCTCGGACACGTGGTGCTGCAGAGCACGAAGTACCGTCAGACGCTCGACTGGTATCTCGAGAAGCTCGGCATGATCGTCAGCGACTTCCAGTTCTTTCCGGGTCAGCGGGAGCGCGGTCCGGTGATGAGCTTCATCCGCTGCGACCTCGGTCGCACACCCGCCGATCACCACACCTTGGCAATGGCGCTGGGGCCGTCGAACCGGTACGTGCACTCGGCCTATCAGGTATGCGACTTCGATGCGCTCGCCGCGGGTGGTGAATACCTGAAGGCCCGTGGCTATCAGCGGTCTTGGGGGATTGGGCGGCACAACGAGGGCAGCCAGATCTTCGACTACTGGCGTGATCCCGACGGGTTCCTCGTCGAGCACTTCACCGACGGCGACATGTTCGACAGCTCCCTGGCACCGGGTTGGTCGCCGTTCACGGCCTCGGGGTTGGCGCAATGGGGACCGCCGGCGACCAAGGACTTCCTCGGGGTGAGCCCAAGGTCCATCCGCCATGAAGCGCAGGCACTGCTGAGCGCCGTGCGCGACACCGACAACGAATTCGACTTCACCCGCCTACTCGGACTACTGAAAGTGCCCAACTCGTGACGACTTCCGTCCTTCGTACCGCCGACGCTTGGTGGGTCGACACTGGCACTGGTGCCGCGCGCATCCAGACCAGCGCCACGACCACCGCCGAACTGCTCGCCGACCGCGACGCCATCGAACGCGCGGCCGTCAGCACCGAGACGGTGCCCGTCGACACCCTGGCGCCGATCTCGCCAGTGACCAGGCCGTGTCGCGTCATCGCGCAGATGACCAACTTCGAATCCCATGTCAAGGACTCCGGCATGGATCCGAAGACCGTGCCGCTCACGTTCTTTCGCAAGGCAGCCGCCTCGATCAGCGGACCGTACGACGACATCGTCAAGCCCCCGCACGTCCGGTTCCTCGACTACGAGGTGGAGATCGGACTCGTCATCGGTCGCGAGCTGCCGGTCGGCACCTCCGTCACCGACGCCAACCTGGCCGACTTCGTCGCCGCGTTGGTCATCACCAACGACGTCTCGGCGCGCGACGTCCAGCTGCCCCAGACCCAGTTCTACGAGGCGAAGTCCTACCCCACCTTCACACCCGTCGGTCCCGCCCTCGTCCTGCTCACCGCGGACGAGCTCAAGCGTTTCGGAGATCTGCGACTGCGGCTGCGGGTCAACGGCGAGATCCGCCAGGATGCGCTGGTCGAGGGCGACATGCTCTACAAGCCGTTGCAGGCGCTGCAGTCGTTGGCCAACTTCCAGGACCTAGCCGTCGGTGATCTGATCCTGACCGGTACGCCCGCCGGGACCGCGCTGAGCGCGCCGCCCAAGCCGATCGAGATCATCGGCTCCCTGCTGCCGCCGGCCGTGAAGTGGAAGGCATTCTTCAAACGCCAGGCCGGTAATCAGAAGTACCTGTCGCACGGTGACGTCGTCGAGGCATCGGTGGCCACCGACGACGGGGCCATCGATCTGGGCACCCAGCGGATGGTGGTCAATCACCGGTGAGCGCAGCGGATTCGACGTGGCCGACGCGCTACACCACACCCGGAGATCTCGCCGACATCGAGGCCGTTCCGCTGGCGCAGCGGCACCTGCCCGCGACGACCTACGAGATTCTGCAGCACGCCGCACGGACCTGGCCCGACCGGATCGCCGTCACCGTGCTGCCCGATGCCGAGCACTGGCAGGAGCCGACGCGGCGAACGTTCGGTGAGCTGCTCTCCGACGTGCACCGCACCGCCAACCTGCTTCGTGACCTTGGCGTGGACCGCCGCGACGCCGTCGCACTGATCAGCCCGAACTGCGACGAGCTCATCACCGCGACGCTGGCGGCCGAACTCGCGGGGATCGCCGCACCGGTCAACGGGGGACTGGTCGCCGACCACGTTGCCGAACTGATGTCGAGATCGGGTGCGCGGGTGCTGATCTCGGCCGCACCCGAACTGGACGAGGCCAGTTGGCAGACCGCTCGGCACCTGGCCGCCGCGGGGGTCGTCGACACCATCCTGCTGCTGAGCCCGACGGGCGTGGCGGCGCCGTCGTCGGCCCCCGAACTCGCGGGTGCGACGGTCGGGTACCTGAGCCGGTTGGCGGCCGATCGCGACGACTCGCGCTTTCACGGTGCCGTTCCCGAGAGAGGTGATCTCGCGGCGCTCTTCCACACCGGTGGCACCACGGGCACGCCGAAGCTGGCCGCACACACCCACGCCAACGAGGTCGTCGACGCCTGGTCGATCGCCGCGAATACCCAATTGGCCGAGGACGCCGTCGTCTTCGCGGGGTTGCCGCTGTTTCACGTCAATGCGCTGGTGGTCACGCTGCTCGCACCACTTCTGAGGGGCCAGCAGTCGATCTGGGCCGGACCGCTGGGATACCGCGACTTCGCGCTCTACGCCAACCTCTGGAAGATCATCGCCGCTTACGGCATCAACGCGATGAGCGCCGTCCCGACGGTGTACGCGGTGCTCGCACGATGTCCGTTGGACGCGGACATCTCGAGTCTGCGCTTTGCCCTAGTCGGCGCATCCGCACTTCCGGACTCCGTGCGCAAGGACTTCCAATCCCACACGGGGATAGCACTATTGGAGGGTTACGGCCTAACCGAGGCCACCTGCGCCAGCGTGCGCAGCTTCTCCGAGCACCCGCGGCCGGGATCGGTGGGGCAGCGGATGCCCTACCAGCGGATCAAGGCCGTGCACGTCGACGACGAGGGACGGTGGACCGACCTGCCTGCCGGTGAGGTCGGCGTCCTGGCCATCAGCGGACCCACGGTGTTCCCCGGATACGTGGTCGGGCGCACCGCGGGCGGATTCATCCTCGACGGGCTCGGCAAGCTGGCCGAAGGCTGGCTCGACACGGGTGACCTGGGTTCGGTCGACGACGACGGATTCGTGCGGCTGACGGGGCGCGCCAAGGACCTCATCATCCGCGGCGGCCACAACATCGACCCGGTCCAGATCGAGGATGCGCTGCTAGCCCATCCCGACGTGACCGGTGCGGCCGCGGTGGGCCGGCCCGATCCCCACGCCGGGGAGGTGCCGGTCGCCTACGTGACGGTCTCGCCCGGCAGCACCGCGACCGCCGAGGAACTGGTTCGGTGGGCGGCCGGTCGCATCGGCGAACGCGCAGCGGTACCCAAGGCGGTGCACGTGCTGGACGCGCTTCCGGTGACGGCGATCGGCAAGCCCCACAAGCTGCCGCTGCGGGCAGCCGCCGCGGAGGATGCGATCCGTGGTGCGCTCGCCGGCGTGGCGGGCGTCCAGGCAGTCGACGCCGCCTCCGTCGACGGTGCGACGGTGGTGACCGTGTCGCTGGTCGGTGACGCCGACCGGTCCGGGGTCGAGGAGATCCTCGGGTGGTACACGGTGACGTGCGTGCTCGAGAACGCGTCGTGAGCGAGGTCATTGCGCAACGGGTTCCGGTCCTGGTGATCGGAGCCGGGCCCACCGGCGTCACGGCGGCCACGCTGCTGGCGTCCTACGGCGTGGAGGCCCTCGTCCTGGACCGCTGGAGCGGGGTGTACCCCCAGCCGCGGGCGGTACACATGGACGACGAAGTGTGTCGCATCGTGGCGCACCTGGGCATCGCCGAGCAGTTCGCCAAGATCTCGCGGCCCGGTTTGGGGCTCCGGCTGCTCGACGACGCGTTGACCCCGCTGGCCGAGTTCAAGCGCGACGACGTGTGTGGCCGCAACGGTTTTCCGCAGGCCAACATGTTCGACCAGCCCGACTTCGAGCAGCTGCTGCGTGACAACCTCGCCGACCACCCGCGTGTGCGCCTGCGCGGCGAGACCGAAGTCATCGAGATCGACACCGGCGCCCGGCCGGGCCCGAGGGTGACCTACGTCGACCGCGCGGACGGTACCGAGCACGTGGTGCAGTGCGACTTCCTCCTCGGGTGCGACGGCGCCAACAGCATCACCCGCGACCGGATCGGGGTCGCCATGCGCGACCTGAGGTTCGACCAGCGCTGGCTGGTCATGGATGTGTCGACCGAACACGACCTGAAGCAGTGGGACGGTGTACACCAGATCTGCAATCCGCGGCGGGCAGGCACCTTCATGCGCATCGGTGCGCGCCGCTACCGGTGGGAATTTCGGCTGCTCGACGGCGAATCCGCCGCCGACTTCACCTCCTTGGTGGCGGTGCGCCCGCTGATCCAGCCGTGGGTCGGCGAGGTCCCCGACGAGGATCTCGACCTGGTCCGCGTGACCGACTACACCTTCCGGGCGCAGGTCGCCGAGCGGTGGCGGCACGGCAGCACGTTCCTGTTGGGCGACGCAGCACACCTGACTCCGCCGTTCATCGGACAGGGCATGGGCGCCGGGCTGCGCGACGCGATGAACCTGGCGTGGAAGCTGGCCGGCGTACTCCACGGCGACCTTCCCGAGGCCGTGCTCGATAGCTACGAGGCCGAGCGCAAACCCCATGCACGGCAACTGATCCAGCTGGCGCGAGGAATCGGGCTGGCGATGACCGGCGGTGGTGACGTCGGCAATCTGATCCGCCGTGTCGTCGTGCCGCGCCTGCACTACGTCCCCGGGCTGCGGCGGCGTGTCGTGGACAGCGTGACTCCGCCGCTGCGTCGTTCGGTGTTGATCCAGAAGGATCGAACGCCCCGGCGGCAACTCGCCGGAACCCTGATCCCCAACCCGGTGCAACCCGACGGTCGACGGCTGGATGCATGGCTGGGCAATGGGTTCGCCATCGTCACCGCCGGCCCGGTGGCGCAAAGCGACGCCATGCTGGCGGCCGATCGCGGAGCGGTCGTCGTGACGGCGGAGGCCGGAAGCGAGCTGGCCCGCTGGTTGCACCGCGGCCGTGCGGCCGCCGCGGTCATCCGTCCGGACCGCACCGTCATGGCCACCGGTTCGGTGGGGGCGATGTGCGCCGCGGTGCCGTCGTTCACCGGAACGAGAGTTCGGACTCGTCGTGGCTGAACCGGACAGCGGGGCACCACCGTTGCAGTCCGCCATCGACGTCCACGCCCACTTCATCACGCCGCGCCTGCGCGAGGCGATGGTGGCGACGGGGCACGCCATGCCCGACGGCATGGCCGCGATACCCGAGTGGGAGCCGCACGCCGCCCTGACGACGATGGACCGCACTGGCATCGCGTCGGCGGTCCTGTCGGTGTCCTCGCCGGGCGTGCTGCTCACCGACGATCCAGCCGACGCCAGGGAGCTCGCCCGCGCGGTGAACGAGGAGGGGGCGGCGATCGTCGGGCGGCATCCCGACCGGTTCGGGCTCCTCGCCTCGCTGCCGTTGCCCGACGTCGACGCCGCGATCCACGAGATCGGCTACGCCTTCGACGAACTCGGTGTCGACGGCATTGCCCTGGAGATGCTGTGCCGCGGGAATGCCGCGGCGTTGTTCCCCCGGCTCGCCTAGGTGCCGGAAGACCTTCCCGGCCACGTCGATGCGTCGATCTCCACACGGTCGCAGCACCCCGCTGTGAGATCACCGAGGTCGCAGCGCGCGCTCACCAGCCCGCACGATGCGTCCGCGCGCCACCAACTCCCCCGTCACCGCCACCCCGCACGCCTGGGCTAGCAGCAGCGAGATCAGCACCAGCACCTGAACGGCGCCCGCCTGAGCGGCTGAGCCAGTGGCGAGCAGGACGCCGACGAACGCACCCGGCAGCGTGACCAGGCCCGCGGTCCTGGCCTGATCGAGGTTGGGCAGCAGCGCGTCCGTGAGCGGCCGGCCGATGATCTCCATCCGCGAATCGCGTTCGGTCATGCCCAAACTCAGCGCGGCCTCGACTTCACCGGCGCGAAGGATCAGCGCGTCCAGGGCACGCCTGGCCGCCACCGACGACGCCGTCATCGTGCCGCCGAGCACGATCCCGAACACGGGGACGAGTGCCACTCCGGTCAGGGGCACGACGCGGGACAGCAGGAGCACGGGAATCACCGCGGTCATCCCAGCTGCCTGCGAGAGCGCCAGCCACCACGAACCACGGGTGGCCTCGCTTCGGCGGGCGGCGGTCACCGCCGCGACCGTGAACATCACGACGAGGACCAGCACCGAGGACCACAACCTGGACAACGCCACCGCCAGCACGGTCGCCACCGCCGCGAGCTGGGCGACCGCGCGCACCGCCGCCGTCGGAACCGGCCACCACGAACCCCTGAGCGCGAGCCTCGAGACCAAAGCCGCAGCAATCGTCATCGCGACGCACACGGCGATCAGCGTGGGACTCAGGATCGGTTCGGCCAAGGCCGGTCTCCTCGCTCGACCGCGTCGCCCGCCGTCGGGCGCTTCGACTGACCACCGTAGTCAGCGTCGGCGGGGGACCGCCGGGTCGAGTCTGCGCGTACCGCGACGTCCACTCGCAATCTCGCACCGTCACCGCAGAGTGGAGTGCCGGCGCGAACTCGCATAGCAACCACAAATGTTGGACCCACATCCCGCTCATGTCCGGACCGCAGGATCGTTCACATGACCAAGATGCTGATCGAGACCCCGGCCGCCGAGAGTGGCCCGTCCACCATCGGGCGCGCGAGCGTGCTGGCCGATGCCGCCCGCCGCGGCGTGCCGGTCCTCGACGTCGTGGTGCCCGTCTACAACGAGCAAGCCGCCCTGGCGGGCTCGGTGCACCGGCTGCACCGCTACCTCGCCGAGACGCTGCCCTACCCCGTCCGCATCACCATCGCCGACAACGCCAGCATCGACCACACCCCACGCATCGCCGCGCAACTCGCCGAGGAACTCGACGGCGTGCGGGTGGTCCGCCTGGAACAGAAGGGCCGCGGCCGCGCACTGAACGCCGTCTGGTCGAACTCCGACGCCCCCGTGCTGGCGTACATGGACGTCGATCTGTCCACCGACCTGGCGGCGCTGAGCCCCCTGGTCGCCCCGTTGATCTCCGGCCATTCCGACCTAGCCATCGGTACCCGGTTGGCGCGGACGTCTCGAGTGGTGCGTGGGCCGAAGCGCGAGGTGATCTCGCGCTGCTACAACATGATCCTCAAGACGACGATGTCGGCGAAGTTCTCCGACGCCCAGTGTGGCTTCAAGGCGATCCGTGCCGACGTGGCGCGCCGGCTGCTGCCGCTGGTCGCCGACACGGGCTGGTTCTTCGACACCGAACTCCTGGTGCTGGCCGAGCGCGCCGGCCTGCGCATCCACGAGGTCCCGGTCGACTGGGTCGACGACCCCGACAGCCGGGTCGACATCGTGGCGACTGCCACCGCCGACCTCAAGGGCATCGCAAGGATGCGAAGGGGATTCGCCCTCGGCCGGATTCCCGTCGACGAGTTGGCCGCGGATCTGGGGGCGCGGCGGGAGCAGCTTGCCGAGCCGCGGGGGACCTCGTACCAATTGGCGGTCTTCGGCGCGATTGGCCTCGTCAGCACGCTGGCGTACCTGCTGATCTTCAGCGCACTTCACGCCTCGGTCGGCTCGCAGGCGGCCAACTTCCTGGCGCTGCTGATCACCGCGGTCGGCAACACGGGCGCCAACCGCAGGTTCACCTTCGGCATCCGTGGCCAGGCCGGCCGGGCCCGTCATCACGGCGAGGGTCTGCTGGTCTTCGGCATGGCGCTGCTGATCACCAGCGGGTCGCTCGCTAGCATTCACGCATTGGTGCATCCCACCCCGCACTGGCTCGAGCTGGGTGTGCTCGTCACGGCCAACCTGGTCGCCACCGTGCTTCGCTTCGTCGTGCTGCGCTCCTGGGTGTTTCACCCAAATCGCTGACAGCCACTCCATCCCTCGCGAAAGAGACCCATGACCATCGCAGCAGAGCCCACCGAGCGCAGTGACGACGCCGCCCGGCCCAACGGCGTTGCCCGGGCCGACGTCGCGCCCGATCCTCGTTGGGCCCGGCCAGGATTGGTCGCACTGCTCCTGGTGACCGCCATCTGCTGGACCGTGGGACTCGACCGCAACGGCTGGGGCAACTCGTTCTACGCCGCCGCCGTGCAGGCGGGTACCCAGAGCTGGAAGGCCCTCCTCTTCGGGTCATCGGACGCGGGCAACTCCATCACCGTCGACAAGCCACCGGCATCGCTGTGGGTGATGGAGATCAGCACCCGCCTCTTCGGAGTGAACTCCTGGGCCCTGCAGGTGCCTCAGATGCTCTTGGGCGTGGCGTCGGTTGCGCTGGTATACACCTGTGTGCGAAGGACTTTCGGCCCCGGCGCCGGTCTGATCTCCGGCGCGCTGCTGGCGCTGACACCCGTCGCGACGCTGATGTTCCGCTACGACAACCCCGATGCCCTGCTGGTGTTCCTGATGGTGGCGGCAGTGTGGGCCCTGCTGCGTGGCATCGACAGCGGGCGAACGCGCTGGGTCGTGCTGTGCGGTGTGCTCATCGGCGTCGGGTTCCTGACCAAGCAGCTGCAGGTCATGCTGATCACGCCGGGCCTGGCGATCGCCTACCTCGTCGCGGCGGCGCCGAGGCTGCGAACGCGCCTGCTCCAACTGCTCGCCGGGCTCGGCGCGGCGATCGTGGCCGCTGGCTGGTGGGTCGCTCTGGTCGAGCTATGGCCGAAGTCCGAGCGCCCCTACATCGGCGGTTCATCCAACGACAGCTTCCTGCAACTCACGCTGGGCTACAACGGACTCGGCCGCATCCTGGGTGGCGGTGTCGGCGGTGGCGGTGGGCTTCCCCACGGTTTCGGACCGGGCGGACACGGCGGCCCCGGTGGGCCAATGTTCGGCCAGGCTGGCATCGCCCGGTTGTTCGTGACGGAATCCGGCACGCAGATCTCCTGGTTGTTGCCCGCGGCGCTGGTGCTGCTCGTCACCGGCCTAGTGCTGTGCGGACGTGCGGCCAGAACGGATGCTCGGCGGGCGGCATACATCGTCTGGGGTGGCTGGTTGCTCGTCACGGCACTGACGTTCAGCTTCATGTCGGGCATCTACCACGACTACTACACGGTGGCACTGTCGCCCGCGGTCGCAACGGTGGTCGGCATGGGGACGACGCACCTGTGGCGTCATCGCGAGAAGCGCTGGGCGACTGCGGTATTGGCGCTGGTCGTCGCCATCACCGCGGCGTGGTCATGGGTGCTGCTGGGAAGGGCGCCCGACTTCCTGCCGTGGCTGCGCTGGGTCGTCGTCGCCACTGGAGCGGTGGCGACGATCCTGTTCCTCGTGTCGTCGATCCGACCAAGCTCGATCCCGGCCGGACGCGACCCGAGGGTATGGGCAGCCGGGCTGGCCGTCGCCGCGGCCATGGCGGGGCCGGTGTCGTACTGCATCCAGACCCTAGGCACGGCACACAGCGGCTCCATCATCACCGCAGGACCGCAGTCGAAGGGCGGCGGCATGCACGGGATGCCGGGCCCGGGTGGGCGCGGTGGGCCGGGAGCTCCCGGGGATGAAGCGGGTCGTGCCCCGTTCGGGCCGATGGGCGGCAAGGTGTCCGACCAGGTGACCGCGCTGCTGTCCGCCAACGCCGACGACTACACCTGGGTGGCGGCGACCTCCGGATCGATGGGTGCCTCGGACTACCAACTGGCGACCGGACATTCGGTGATGCCGATCGGCGGCTTCGGGGGCGGGGATCCGGCGCCGACGCTGGGGCAGTTCCAGGGCTACGTCCGAGACGGCCGGGTGCACTATTACTACGATTCGTCGCGTCCGGGAATGCCGTCCTTCGGTGGCGGGTCGGGAGCCAAGTCGGAATCCGACCAGATCCTGGACTGGGTCAAGCAGCATTACACCTTGATGACGGTGGACGGTGTGACCCTGTACGACCTGACCGCGCCCGCGCACTGAGCCGAAAATCGGTTCGCGACATCGGCTTCGACGATGGAGTGACGCGAGGCTAGGACCGCGCGGCCCGCTGGGGCACAGCCTGCGCCGACTTGAAGACATATCCGGTCCGCCGCAGGGTATGGATCATCGGCTCCCGACCGTCGTCGATCCGGCGGCGGAGGTAGGACACGTAGAGCCGTACCTGCGAGGACTGGCCGGTGTAGTCGTAATGCCATACCCGCCCGAGGATCTCCCGCGTGCTCAGGGCGCGGCCGGGGTTGCGCACGAAGAAGCGCATCAAGGCGAACTCGGTGGGGGTCAGCGCGATGTTCTCGCCGTCACGCCACACCTGGCGCAACTCCTCGTCCAAGACGAGATTCCCGACCGACACCCTGGCCCGGACGGCATCGTGGTCGACACCACCCTTGCGCAACACGGCTCGCACCCGCGACGTTGCGTCCTCGATGCTGAACGGCTTGAACAGGCACGCCTCGCCGGCAGCGTCGCGCGCGGAACGCTGCCGCGCGCCGGACTTGTCGTGCATCCTGATGGTGAGCACGGACGGGCGCCAGTCCCGTAGCCGACACACCAGGGTGTTTGCGTCCGTATCGGGCAGTCGCTGATCGAGCACCACCAGATCGGGATCGAAGCTGCGTGCCATGGCGAGGGCGCTGGCCCCGTCCGGCGCGGTTACCGTCTGGATGCCGTCGCCATTGAGGGCGATCGACGACATCTCGGCCACCACGCGTTCGGCATCGACGATCAGGACCCTGGGCTGCCTGCCGTCGAGGTGCCTCCGGGGCAGCCGCACCACTGGGGCCAGGGGCGATTGCCGTGAGGCGGGGATGCCGAGGTTCGTCACCGGAATAGGATCACCGCTGGTCATGGGGTGACGCTGTCAAAGTCTTATCCACACCATGTGGGAAGGATCTCCATAGGATCACGTATGCGTCTCGAGCTCGACGGATGGGCGTGCCGCGGGTATCCCGCCGGGCAGGGTGAGACCGGGCAGCATGGGAGATGCCCGGAGTCGAACCACGCACGCGGGCGAAACGGGAGGGGACGACACCGAATGAACGCGAGGTCGAAGGGGTGTTCGCGCGCCGCAGGGATGCTGGTGGGCGTGCCATCGCGGATTGCGGTCGGCGCCCTGGTCGTCGCCTCGCTCGTCGCTGCCGACCTGGCGAGCCCGGCACCGGCGGGGGCCGAGGCGCCCGAACAACGGATCGTGGTCAGTGCACCATCGGCGTCATCCACGACGGCCAGCCTCACCACCTATGAGCGCTCCGGCGGGGACTGGAGGCTAGTGCTCGGCCCGATCCCGGCCGATCTCGGGGAAGGTGGCCTCGGCCAGCCGGCGGACGACTCGTTTCGGACGCCCGAGGGCACCTTCCCCCTCGGCCAGGCCTTCGGCCGCGAACCCAATCCGGGCACGCGCATGCCGTACTTCCAAGCCACCGACGAGGATTGGTGGGACGAGGACGTCGACTCCCCGACGTACAACACGCACGTTCACGCCGCCGAGATCGACTCCGAGGATGCCGAGAACCTCTACGACTCGGGCGGGATCTACGACTACGCGGTGCTCATCGAGCACAACCCGCAGCGGATCCCCGGCCGTTCGGCGGGGATCTTCCTGCACGTCACCGACGGCGACCCAACCTGGGGCTGCGTGGCGATCGGACGGGACCAGATGCGCTCGGTGCTGCAGTGGCTCGACCCCGCGGCGCACCCCGAGATGGTCATCGGGGTCGGACTGCGCGGACCCGGCGCCACGGCCTGACCGTCAGCTCTTGTCCGACCACCGGAACACCCGCAGGCAGCAGATCAGGCCAACGACGCTCCAGGCGGCCAGGACCAGGAAGATCCGCCCGTGCTCCCAGCTGCCCGCCGGTTCGAACGCCACCATCTCTGGCGGCAACAGCACCGAGCGGAATCCCTGCGCCATCCACTTGACCGGGAACAGCGAGCCGATGGTCAGCATCCACGCCGGCAGCGCCATCAGCGGAACGTAGGTGCCCGAGACGAACTGCAGGCCCACCGCGGGACCGTTGGTGATGACCGCCGCGGACACCGCATTGCTGGCGAAGTTGCTGATGAAGATCCCCAGCAGCGAGCAGCTGACGATGCCCAGCAGGAACACCCACGTCAGGGTCCACCATTCGCCGACGTCGGAGGGCAACCGCAGCTTGAAGATCAGCACGCCGACCGCCAGGAGTATGACGGCCTCGGCGAGGCTGGCGATGGTGACGAGCGCGATCTTCCCGACGAAGTAGGACGTGGCGGTCGCCGGGGTGCCGCGAAGTCGCCGCAGCGCGCCCGTGTCCCGGTCGGCGGCGACGCTGATACCGAGGTTGATGAACGACGTGGACAGGATGCCGTAGGCGAGCATGCTCGCCGCGATGACCGCGCCGGTGCTGGTGTCGCTGTTGGGCAGCTTCGCCGAGAAGATCGACCCCAGCAGCAGGCAGATGACCGCGGGCATCGAGAAGGTCAGCGCCAATTGCTCTGGGCGCCGGTAGAACATCTTCACCTCGGGCACCACCCGCGACAGGCCGATGCGCAGCGGCGAGGGCAGCGCCGGGTCCGCGTCGCCGGCGCGATGGCGCGGCCCCCAGACCGTGCGTTCGGATTCGATCGCCATCACGTCAGACCAATCAGTTCCAGGTAGGCATCTTCGAGCGTCGGTCGCGTCACCGTGAGCTGGGCCAGTTCCGCGCCGGCCGCCGAGCGCTGCCGGATCAGCTCGGTGGGATGCGCGGTCTGCTCGAGGTGGACGACGTCACCCTCCACCCATCGCACGGTCGCTACCGAGTTCGCCTGCGCGGCAAGCTTGGTGGGAGAGTCGACCGCCACCACCCGGCCGCCGGCGATGATCGCCACGCGGTCGGCGAGTGCAGCGGCCTCGTCCAGCGCGTGCGTGGTGAGCAGGATGGTCGTGCCGTCGCCGGCCAGGGACCGGATGAGGTCCCAGAATTGCCGGCGCGCCTCGGGGTCGAAACCGGTGGTCGGTTCGTCCAGGAACAGCAGCTCGGGCATCGCGACGATGCCGAGGGCGACGTCGAGCCGGCGTCGTTGGCCGCCCGACAGATTGCGCACCCGGGAGCCGAAAGTGGCTCCGAGACCGACCGATTCGAGTACGTCCTCGGTCGACCGCGTCGCGGCGTAACACCTGGCAAACATCGACACCGTCTCGGACACGGTGAGCATGCCGAAGTCGCTGGCCTCCTGCAGCACGATGCCGATTCTGGCGCGCCAGCTCCGTCCCGCGGTTCCGGGATCCTCCCCGAGCACGCGGACGTCGCCGCCGTCGCGCTTGCGGTGGCCCTCGAGGATCTCGATAGTGGTGGACTTACCGGCACCGTTCGGGCCGAGGATCGCGACGACCTCTCCGTAACCGACGTCGAGGTTCAGTTCCCGCACGGCCTGCAGCCGCCCGTAGGCCTTCGACAGTCCGCGGACCCGCACGGCCAGCGAGCTTTCGGTGGCCGTCACGCCGAATGCCTCACGCCGGCACTCCGTCCGATCCGCCGTCGCTGGACTCCGCCTCGAGTTCGGCGAGCAGCGCCCGCAGGTCCTCCTCCGACAGCTGCTCGATCAGGCGGTCGACGTCAGCGGACGCGGGCTGTTGGGGTGGGTCGACCACCGGTTCCTCGGAGCCGGGAAGTTCGAGCTCGGCGAGCACGCGGGAGGCCAGGGACGTGACGCTGACGCCCCGGAGGATCTCCAGAACCGGTAGGTCGATGGCGAACATTGCGTTGATCCTGACACGGAACTCCATCGCCATCATCGAGTCCAAACCGATGTCGTCGAGGGTTTCGTCGGTCTCGACGTCGGTGACCGCGCAATCGAAGACGGTCGCGACGATCAGCCGCAGGTGCTCGGTGACGACGTCGACCCGCTCGGGCTCCGCCGTGGCGCTCAGCACGTCGAGGACCGACGTCCCGAGGGCGGCGTCCCCCGACATCGAGTCGGTGGTCTCGAGGTCGGAGAACATCGGCGGCAGATGGCCACCCAGACCCAGCTGACGGGCGCGGCCCCAGTCGGCGCTGATGGCGACGACCGTCGCGACCGGTTGGTCGAGCAGCCGGTCGAGGATCCTGGCTCCGGCGGCCGGCGTGATCAGCTCGATGCCGCGCTGGGCGTAGATCTTCTCCAGCTTGAGTTCGGAGACCATCCCCACCGACCACGGACCCCATCCGATGGTGAGTGCCGGCAGGCCTCGTGCGCGAAGGTCGTGGGCGTAGGCGTCGAGGAAGGCATTGGCCGCGGCGTAGTTGCCCTGGCCGGGGGAGGCGATCACCGACCCCGCCGAGCCGAACATGACGAAGAACTCCAGGTCGTTCGCGCCGAACACGTCGTGCAGCACGCGGGTGCCGACGACCTTGGGCGCCATCACCTCGGTGAAGTGCGCCTCGGTCATGTTGACCAGCAACCGATCGTCGACGGTGCCGGCGGTGTGCACGATGCCGCGGACCGGGCGGCCGCCGCCGTCGAGGTACTCCGTGAGCCAGGTCCGCATCCGGTCGGCATCGGTGACGTCGATGGCCGCGCACACGACGTCGGCGCCGAGGCGCTCGATCGCGCGGATGGTCTGCACGGTCGCGAAGTGCGGGTCCTCGACGTCCAGCTGGGCCCACCGCGCGCGGGGCGGCACCGCCCGCCGGCTCATCAGCACGAGGTGTCGGGCACCGTGCTCGGCGAGGTGGGTGGCCACACTGCGGCCCAGAGCGCCGGTGCCGCCGGTGACGACGTAAGTCGCGTTGGGGGTGAGCTTGGTGGGGAAGGCCCTGGTAAGCGCGGCGCACGGGCGAAGACGCGGAACGAAGGTCTGCTCGCCGCGGATCGCGATCTGGTCCTCTGGCCCGTCGTCGAGCAGGTGCCGGCAGACCCGCTCGGCGGTCTGCCGATGGTCGCGGCCCGGCTCGAGATCGACGTCGATCAGGCTGCCCCAGTGTTCGGCGAACTCCTGGTGACCGATCACCCGACCCAGCCCCCAGACGGCGGCTTGGTCGACGGCCGTCGTCGGAGTTCCCGGTGCCGGTTGGGCGTTGGCGGTCACCAGGTGCAGACGCGGCGTGACGCCATCGAGTTCGGCCAGGGCGTTGATCAGGTGCAGGACGGCGAGAACGCCGAGCCGCTGGGTCGGCTCGAACGAACCAGAGCCGGCGGGTACGTCCAGCGGCCAGCAGTCGACGACGCCGATGAGGTCGCCGTGGTCCGCGAGGTGGACCTGCAGCAGTGCGCGCAGCTGATCGGGCCGGCCGGGGTCGAGCCGGTATCCGGTGCCGGTGTCGACGAGCGTCTCGGTGGCATGGTGCTCGACGGTGCGGACCCGGTGGCCGTCACGGCGCAGCCGACTGGCGAGCGCGGCGCCGAAGCCGGTGTCGTCGACGAAGACGAGCCAGGACCGACCGTCGCCGACGGAGGTGACGGCGTCGACGCAGGGGTGGGGAATCCATTGAACCTCGTAGAGTCCCTTGTCGATTCGCTCGGTCGACATGGTCGACGATGCGGTCAAGGACTGCACCTCGAAGCCCTCCATGACGACGAGGGGCTCACCGCGGTGGTCGACGATCGTGACGTCGCTCTCGATCTTCTCGGCGTTGGCCGACACGACACGGACGCGGGCGGTCATGTCCGGCGCGGGTGGGCCGTAGATCGTGACGTGCCGGATTCGGTGGGGGAGGTAGGTGCCGTCGTCGTTGCCCTCGACCAACGTCGTGCCGAACAGCGTCTGGAAGGCTCCGTCGAGCAGCGCCGGGTGGAACGAGAAGGCGCCGACGTCCCCGGCGATCACCGGGGGAACCCTGAGTCGTGCAGTGGCCCAGTCGGTTCCGGCACTGATCTCGGTGATGGGTTGAAAGGCGTCCCCGTAGTCGAACCCGATCGAGCGCGTGTGGGCGTAGAAGTCCTCGGCGGTCGACGTGGTGGCCTCGACCGCGGTGAGCGTGTCGGCGGGACGGGGGCGCGGCGGCAGCGCGGTGAGTTCGGCCGACGCCGTCAGGGTCCAGGTGAAGTCACCGTCCGCGGTGGCGGTGAAGGCGGCGAACTCGATGGTGCCGCGGTCCTGATCGAGGGTGGTCCTGACGATCGGATCGCAGGTGTCGTCGAGGATGAGGGCGCGGTGCAGCACCAGATCCCGCACGCCGTGCCGGGATCCATAGGTCTGTGCCCCGGCGGCCAGCGCCATCTCGACGAACACCGCACCGGGGACCACGATGCTGCCCTGCACCCGATGGTCGGCCAGGAAGCCGAGGGTGTGCGTGCCGAGCTCGACCTCCCAGGTGGGATGCACGGCGCTCACCGGTTGTCCCAGCAGCGGGTGGACCGGGTGGTAGTGCAGGTCCTCGGCGGCCTCCTGGGTCTCGTTCCAGAAACGCCGGTTCTGCCACGGATAGGTCGGCAGGCGGACGGGTCGGTTGCTGCTGCGGGGATTGAGCGCGTCCCAGGCCACGCTGGCGCCCTGACTGTGCAGTGCGCCAACGCACGTGAGCAGTGACCGGACGTCGTCGTCGTTGCGCCGCTGCGTGGCGAGCACCGAGACACGTTGCGAGCCAGCGATTTCGAGAATGGAGGAGGCGAGCACGGGATGCGGCCCGAGCTCGACGAAGTGGGTGTAGCCGTCGTCGATCATCCGGCGCGCCGCCGGTTCGAAGAGCACGGTGGCGCGGGTGTTCTGCCACCAGTAGGCCGCGCCGGCCGAGTACTGGGTCAGGAGTTCGCCGGTGACCGTGGAGTACAGCGGCGTGGTGGCCGTGCCCGAGGACAGCCCCTCGAACGCCCCGTACAAATCGTCCTTCACGAGATCCATGTAGTGCGTGTGGTACGGCACCTTGACCGGCAGAAAGCGGTTGAAGACCGTTGCCGCGTCCAGCTGGCAGGCGATGTCGTCGAGCACGTCGCCGTCGCCGGCGATCGTCACCGCGAACGGGCTGTTGATCGCGGCCACCGAGACGCGCGAACCGAATTCGTCCAGGGCCGCGCCGTCGAGCCGCTGCAGCAGAGCCTCGGCGCCAAGGCCGACCGCGAGCATGCGGCCCAGACCCGTCGTGCGCTGCTGGAGCCGACTGCGATGGAAGATCACGTAGACGGCCTGCTCGAAGGTGAGCAGCCCGGCCAGATGATGGGCGGCGACTTCACCTGCGCTGTGACCGACCACCGCGTCCGGCCGGATGCCGTAGTGGGCCAACTGCGCGGCCAGGGCCACCTGGATCGCGAAGTTGGCGGGTTGCGCGATCTCCGTCTCGGACATCCGCGAATCGGCCTGGTCGCGGCGGAGTTCCTCGAGCAGCGACCAGTCGGTGTACCTGGACAGTTCACGGTCGGTGCGCCGGATGCTCTCGGCGAAGCGGGAGTCGGTGTCGAGCAGGTCCCGGCACATCCGCCACCACTGCGGACCCATGCCCGTGCAGACGAACGCCAGCCTCGGCGTCTGGGACGGCGTGCGTGCCGCGGCGAGTCGTCCACCGCCGGCGGCGAGGTCCTCGAGCTGATCGCGTGCGTCGTCGATCCCGTCGGCGATGAGCGCCACGCGGTGGCTGAGGTGGGAGCGGCGCCGGCTGAGGTGGTAGCCCAGATCGGCCAGGCTCAGGTCGGGATGGGCGCGCAGGTGGTCGGCCAACCGCTGCGCCGTAGCGACCAGTGCCTCCTCGGACCGTGCCGAGACCGGCAGTACGGTGGGCGCCGCCTGCTCGGCCGCATCGGTAGCTGCTTCGATCGCCGGGGTGGGGGGTTCGGCCAGGACGACGTGGGCGTTGGTGCCGCCGAAGCCGAACGAGTTGACTCCGGCCAGCCGTCGCTCGCACGCGGGGAACGGCCGCCCCGTGGTGGGAACGTCGACGTTCAACTCGGCGAACGACAGCTGGCTGCTGGGATTCCGCAGGTGCAGATGGGCGGGGATGAAGCCGTGCTTGAGCACCAGGGCGGTCTTGATCAGCCCGGCTACCCCGGCGCCGGCCTCGAGGTGACCGATGTTGGTCTTGACCGACCCGATCAGCAGCGGATCGGTGGACGCGCGCTCGGCGGCCAGCGCGCCTGCCAATGCCCGCATCTCGATGGGGTCACCCACCGGCGTGCCCGTGCCGTGAGCCTCCACGTACCCGATCTCGCTGGCGTGCACGCCAGCTCGCTGCAGGGCCGTCGTGATCGCCGTCCGCTGCGCGTCCTCGCTTGGCACGGTGATGGAGTCGGTGTGACCGTCTTGTGAGACGGCGGAGCCGAGAATCTGGGCGTAGACCTGGTCACCGTCGCGCATGGCCTGAGCCAGTGGTTTGATCACGACGACGGCCCCGCCCTCGCCGCGGGCGTAGCCGTCGGCGGACTCGTCGAAGGCCTTGCAGCGTCCGTCGGGACTGAGGAATCCGCTCTTGGATTCGGCGATGGCGGTGTTGGGACCGATGATGACGTTGACCCCGCCGGCAAGGGCAAGGTGGCATTCGCCGTTCCAGATGCTCTGTGCGGCAAGGTGCACCGCGACCAGCGAGCTCGAGCAGGCTGTGTCGATGGTCATGCTGGGGCCGCGCAGGTCGAAGGCGAAGGAGATGCGGTTCGCCAGCATCGTGAGCATCATCCCGGTGGTGGAATGCGTCTTGAAGCGGAACCTACTGGTGCGGCCCTGGTTCTGGAGTAGCTGATAGTCCAGGGTGAAACCGCCGATGAAGACGCCGACCTCGGTGCCGGCCAAGTGCTCGGCGGGAATGCCCCCGTCTTCGAGCGCCTCCCACGTGGTCTGCAGCAGCAGGCGCTGCTGCGGGTCCAGCAGGTTCGCCTCGCGGGGCGACACGCCGAAGAACTGGGCGTCGAATTGGTCGACCTCGTCGAGATAGCCGCCGCGCCGGGTGACCATCTTGCCGGCCTTGCCCGACGTGACATCGTGGAATCGATCGGCGTTCCAACGGTTTTCGGGCACGTCACGCGTGGCGTCGATACCGTTGCACAGAAGCTCCCAGTAGTCGTCGGGGGAACCGACGCCGCCTGGCAGGCGACAACCGATCCCGACGATCGCCAACGGCTCCCGGCCGTCCTCAGCGGGCATCATCATCCTCTTTCCAAGAGCCCGAACGCACGCCGCGTCGTGACTGCCTCAATCGGCTCGAACCGTGATGCACCCGGCGAAACTCACAGCGCGGGTGCAGGACTGACGATCCAATTCTCGGTGATTGGGCTGATCGCCTGCTCGCGGCGGTAGATGGAGCGCAGCTCGCGTAGCAGGGAGTCCCGCTGCCAGGCTTGCATCTGCTGCATGACGGCATCGTCGGCGAAGTTCGAGGACTTGTCGTCGAGCACGGTCTCGATGACATGGCCCGCCACCTGGCGCAGAAGTCGGCCGTTCGCGTGGAACTGGGCGGTGAAGTCGTCCGCCGTGCCCATCATCGCGTGGTGCAGTGTGACCATGAAGTCGAGCGGTGCGTAGAGGTCGACGAAGGTCGCGGGCCCTTCGGCGCGCTCGACGGCGGCCCACTCGCGGAAGAACGCCTGCATCCGGTTGCTGAGATCGATCAGCCCCTGCAGGTGCGGGACGACGTCCGGCTGGTCGGCGACCCGGGTGAAACGGTCGTTGCCGTAGAGCAAACCGACGAATCCCCAGTAGAACGCGATGTCCCAGATCACCTTTGCCGACATGACGGCGGGCGACCCCATCAACGGGTACTGGTCCCGATAGATGTTGAGCCACATGTCGGTTAGTGAGCGGAACAGCGAGTCGCCGATGCCCGCGCGGGCGGCGACGTCCTCACCGTCGAGGTCGCGCGTGACCATGTCGGTGACCAGACCATTGCCGATGGCGACGAGATCGAGACCCGACGAGTACAGCGGATCGAGGAAGACCCCGGCGTCACCGGTCAGGCACCAACGGTCGCCACCGTCGAACATCTTGGTCACGGTGTGGCTGTAGTGCTTCATCACCCGGAAGTCCATGATGTCGTGCCGCGCCACCTCGGCGGCGCACTGCGGCTCGTGGCTGGCCAGCCACGACTTGGCCTTGGCGAGGGTGTTGAAGTCGTCGAACGCATGGAACTCGGGATCGGCGACGATGCCGACACTGGTGGCGCCCGAGGCCAGTCGGATGAGCCACACCCAATAGCCTTCGCCCATCAGATGATTGGTCGAGAATGCCCGATCCCCCTCGGCGAGGCGGGCGTGCCACGCCGGGTCGTCGCTCCAGCGGCCCACGTCGATCTCGGCCGCGACGCGAAACCAGGCGGCGTTGCAGTGATGGCCGTTGGAGCGCTTGAGATCCAGCTCCCTGGGCAGGGTCCGGTTGCGACCGGACGCGTCGACCACCCAGCGGGCGGTGCGCTGGGTGACGGCATCGTCGCTCTGGATGGTCAGGGTGTGCGGGGTGGCACCGCTGCCGACCTCGATGGTCCGGACGCGACCGGACTTGACGTCGACCCCGGCGGCCAGACATCGGCGGTGCAGTTCGTTCTCCAGCCTGCCGCGGTCGATCTGATAGGTGGTCTGCGCCGTGAACGTGGAGCTGCCTAGTTCGGTCCGCCTGGCGATGTCGGTGTTGCCGTCCCGTGAGAAGAACATCCGCAACCCCATCTTGCGCAGCTGGGCGGTGTTCAGGTGATCACCGAGGCCCAGCCGGTCGCGGAGGTAGTGGGCCGACACCTCGACGGTCGACTCACCGACGGTGTGGGTGATCTCGGGGACCGGGTGGGGGTTCGGCTCGACGATGAGGATCCGGGTGCCGGGACGGGCCCGCGTGAGTTCGAGCGCGAGCGTCAGCGCGGCGACACCGCCGCCGACGATGCTGACGTCGTGATCGGTGGCGGCCGTTCCCGCCGCGGACAGCCGCGCCTGGATCTTGCGCGCGAGCGCATCTCGGTGCTCCGAACTCAGTTGCGCCAGTTGCGCTCGTACGTCCACGCGCCACCTTCCCTCGGGTCACGTCGAAGAAGTCACTCGGCTGATCGAACGTAACACGGATCGGAACCGCTGCCCGCGGCCCAGAACCTACGGCTACACGGATGACACCGTGCGGGCGCGGTTCGAATTCGGCTCGCGGTCAAGATCATTCGTGATGCCGCCGCGGCGGGCGGACGCGGACGTCAATTTGTGAACAAACCCTTACGTCTCGCCGATGTCGACCCGCGGCGACTGCCCACCGGCGGGCAAGTCCGGAACACGGTGCCGTCCGTACACGAACTCGAAGATGGGGGAGGCCATCAGCGTCGTCACGATGGCTACCAGGACCAGGATCGTGAAGAGCGTCGGGGTGATGATGCCGGCTTGGAGCCCGATGTTGAGCAGGATGAGCTCGATCAGGCCGCGCGCGTTCATCAGGGCACCGAGTGCGACGGATTCCCGCATGGGCACCCGCTTGAGCCGAGCCGCCAGCGTGCACGCGACGCCCTTTCCCGCGATCGAGACCACGAGCAGTCCCAGGGTGAGGGCCCAGAGCGCCGGGGTGTCGACCAGGCCGATCTGAGTGTTCAGGCCGGAGTAGACGAAGAACAGCGGTAGCAGGAAAGTGGTCACCAGCGGCTCGAGCGTGGTGGTGAGGCGCTGGGCGAAGAAGCCGGAGGGCATGGCGATGCCCAGGATGAAGGCACCGAAGATCGCGTAGATGCCGATGGTGTCGGTGAACCAGGCGCACAGCATGAGCACGCACAGCACGACTCCGAGCATGGGTGCGCTGATGGCACCGCGACGCTCCGACATCGGACCGAGGACGCCCAGCGCCCGGCGGCCGACGGTGAGGACCAGCAGCGCGTAGAGGATTCCCCCGGCGATGGCCATGACGGCGAGGCCGGGGCTGTCCCGGTTCATCGCCAGCACGATCGCGAGGATGCACCAGGACAGTGCGTCGTCGGTGGCGCCACAGGCCAGGGCAAGGGTGCCCAAGGACGTTCCGGCGAGCCGCTTCTCGAAGATGATGCGCGCAAGCATGGGGAACGCCGTCGTGGCGATCGACGCACCGAGGAACAGCATCGCCATGACCAGGGTGACGTCGTCTCCGAAGAACGAACCGTGCGCGATCAGGGGCCCGGCGATCAGAGCGCCCAGGCCCAGCGGCACCAGGATGCCGGCCGATGACACCGCGGCCGCGGTCCCCGCCCGGTGCTTGATCAGGTGGACGTCGAAGTTGAGCCCGATGAGGAACATGTAGAGCACCAGGCCGATTTGCGCCATGGTGTAGAGCACGGTGTTGGCCGGTCCCGTGGGAAACAGGGAGTGCTGGACCTCGGGCGCGATCAGACCCAGCAGTGAGGGCCCGAGGACGACACCGGCGATCATCTCTCCGACCACCTGTGGTTGCCCGAAGCGGCGGGCCACCATCCCCATAGCCCGGCAGGCCAGCAGGATGACGGCCAGTTCGAGGAAGAAGTGAACGGCTACCGGTGCGGGCACGAACGGGGATTTCCGAGGCGGCGGCAGGGCGTCACGCAGAGCAGAGTAGACCGCCACCGACGACACGGCCGCGTAGTGCGGGATCCGTCATGATCACGACACACGGTCGGAGACCACGGACGGACGGCCAGCTCAGCCGAAGCGCACGGTCAACGTCGCCAGCCCGAAGATCTTGCGGCCGTCGGACTTCGCGCCCACCAGCACGACGCCGGACCGGGTCTGCGGGTCCAGCGACTTGACCTTGCCGCTGAACTCGATGTCGGCGCCCTCTGTCGCCGACACGATCGCGGGTTGGGACAGGCGCACGGCGTAACGGGTCACCGCGCCGGGGTCACCGATCCACTCGTTGGCGAAGCCGGCGCCCAATCCCATGGTGAGCATCCCGTGAGCGATCACGTCGGGCAGCCCCGCCAGCTTGGCGATGGCCTCGTCCCAGTGGATCGGGTTGGCGTCACCGGCCACGCCGGCATAGTTCACCAGGTCGCCGCGCGATAGCCGGGTGTGGTGGGTGGGGAGCTCGTCACCGACCCGGACCTCGTCGAACCTTCGGGCTCCCGACGTGCGGGTCAGACCGCCGTCGGAGATTCGGACCTCGCCGGCGGGCCGCAGCTCCTTGTCGTAGTCGCCATCCGATCCCGGGATGTCGATGATGTTCATGTCGTGCATCATCGCCTTTTGCACCGCGGCCTTGACCCCGGCGTCGATGTCCTCGCCGGTCACGCCGACGACGGTGGTGTGCAGGGTGTGCACCCGCTGGCCGTCGGCGTCGGTGAAGGTGTTCGTGACGGTGATGAAGTCCCGGCCCGCGGTCCGGCGAACAGAGGTCAGCTCGACGTCGATGACCAGTTCGTCACCGGCGACGATCGGGCGGTGCTGCTCGAAGACCTCTTCGGTCTGCAGGTAGGTGTCGTAACCGACGACGATCTCCTCGAACATGCGCCGATTGCATTGCATGCCCGGCGCCGAGGTGAAGGTCAGCGGCGCGATCACGTCCGGGTAGCCCAGCTTGGCGGCGGCGGCGACGTCCCAGTGCGCGGGGTGGTAGTCCTGCACGGCGCGGGCGTACTCGCGCAGCTTCTCGCGGCCGACCAGGTAGGTGCCGTCCATCTGGTAGTAGCTGCCCACCCGCGCTTCGAGCGGCGACGTTTCTGCTGCTGCGGTCATGAATGCGCCCAACTTCCTCTTCGCCCCTCGGCCGGGGCCGACCCACAGCACCCTAGCGGGCCGGGGCCTCGGCGATCCACGTCGCCGCCGCCGCCCCACAGCTGGTGCGACGATGGAGCAATGACCGCAACGCTCGTCGTGAAGGACGTGGCCGGTGGCTTCGCCCACCGAACCCTCTTCGAGGGGCTCGACGTGACCGTTGCCCCCGGCGATGTCATCGGGGTCGTCGGCGCCAACGGCGCGGGCAAGAGCGCGCTGCTGCGAATCCTGGCCGGGGACCTCGAACCGCTCGAGGGCACCCTCAGCCTCGCACCGGCCGACGCGTTCGTGGGGTGGCTGCCCCAGGAACACGAGCGGGTTCCTGGCGAGACCGTTGCCGCCTACATCGCGCGGCGGACGGGATGCGCCGAGGCGACGCGGGCCATGGACGCTGCCGCCGCGGCGCTGGCCGACCCGAGCTCGGCCGAGGGTGATCCGGCTGACGCCTACGCTGCGGCGCTGGATCATTGGCTGGCCACCGGCGCCGCGGATCTCGACGAACGATTGCCCGCGGTGCTGGCCGACCTGGGACTGGACTCGGAGGCGGTCCGGCCGGATTCGACGCCGATGACGGCACTCTCGGGCGGCCAGGCGGCCCGGGTGGGTCTGGCGGCGCTGATGCTGTCGCGATTCGACATCGTCCTGCTCGACGAACCGACCAACGATCTCGACCTGGACGGACTCGCGCGGCTCGAACAGTTCGTCCGCGAGCTGCGCGGCGGCGTGGTGCTGGTGAGTCATGACCGGGAATTCCTGGCTCGCACGGTGACTCGCGTCCTGGAGCTGGATCTGGCGCAGAACACCACCACGGTTTTCGGTGGTGGGTACGAGAGCTATCTCGCCGAGCGCGAGGTCCTCCGCCGGCACCGGCGTGAGCAGTACGACGAATTCGCGGACAAGAAGGCCGATCTGGTGACGCGGGCCCGCATCCAGCGGGAGTGGTCCAGCCAGGGCGTCCGCAACGCGATGCGCAAGGCCCCCGACAACGACAAGAACCGGCGCCGGGCCGCCACCGAGTCCAGTGAGAAGCAGGCGCAGAAGGTGCGCCAGATGGAGAGCCGCATCGCCCGGCTCGAGGAGGTCGAAGAGCCCCGCAAGGAGTGGAACCTCGAATTCACCATCGGCGCTGCGCCGCGGTCCAGTTCGGTCGTCGCCACGCTCGACGGGGCGCTGGTGCGCCAGGGTGACTTCGTCCTCGGGCCGGTGTCGCTACGAGTCGACGCCGGTGAGCGGATCGGGATCACCGGGCCGAACGGGGCCGGGAAGTCGACGCTGCTGCGGCTCCTGCTCGGCAGACAACGGCCCGACGAGGGCCGGGCCAGCCTGGGCGCCAGCGTCGCGATCGGTGAGATCGACCAGGCTCGAGCGGATTTCACCGGATCCGAACGACTCGTCGACCGCTTCGAACAGCGGGTGCCCACGTGGACGACGGCCGACGTGCGCACTCTGCTCGCGAAGTTCGGCCTGCGTGCCGACCACGTGGAACGTTCGGTGGACGACCTGTCACCCGGCGAGCGGACTCGCGCAGGCCTGGCGCTGCTGCAGGCGCGCGGAACCAACGTGCTGGTGCTCGACGAGCCCACCAACCACCTCGACCTCGCCGCGATCGAACAGCTCGAGCAGGCGCTGGAGCCCTACGACGGTGCGCTCCTGCTGGTGACCCATGACCGCAGGATGTTGCAGAACGTCCGGCTGGATCGCACGTGGCGGGTGGACGGTGGGCGGGTCACCGAGTCCTAGTCCAGCACGCCGGTGTGCAGCTGCTTCGCCAGGTCGGTGTTGGCGTGGTAGTCGACGCGCACGTCGATGATCGTGACACCGGGATCGCGAAGCGACTTCTCGAATGCCGTGGCGAAGTGCGCCAGCGAATCCACCCGAACTCCCTTGGCGCCGAAGGCCGCGGCGTAATGGGTGATGTCGTATTCGCCGAGCTGCACACCTGATTCGCGGCCGTACTTCAGCTTCTCCTGGAAACCCACCATGTCATAGGTGTCGTCGCGCATCAGGACGTGGGTGAAACTGACGCCGAGCCGGGCGGCCGTCTCCAATTCCTGTGCGCTGAATAGGAAGCCGCCATCTCCGGAGATGGACACCACCTGGCTGTCTGGCCGGACGAGGGCGGCGGCGATGGCCCACGGCAGCGCCACGCCGAGGGTCTGCTGACCGTTGGAGAACAGCAGTCGTCTCGGCTCGTAGGCGCGCAGGTGCCGCGCGGTGTAGATGTAGTTCGACCCGATGTCGCAGGCGACGGTGGTGTCGTCGTCGATGAGATCGCGGATCTTGAGCACCAGCGCCGCGGGGTTGACGCCGACCTCGGTGTCGGGGTGGGCGGCCGCGGCCGCATCGATGGCGACCAGCGCAGCGCGCTGTTCGGCCGCGGCCGCGGCGGCGCTCTCGGCGGACCGCAGCCCCGACAGTTCGGGGGTGAGGGCGCGGAGGGTGGCTTCGACGTCTCCCCGGAGTTCGAGCGCGGGTTGGTAGTGGGTGTCGATGTCGGCAGCGATCTCGTCGAGGTGGATCACGGTCCGGGCCGGGTCGAGGTTCCACAGCCGGGGGTCGTACTCGACCGGATCGAAGCCGACGGCGAGGACGACGTCGGCATGGGCGAGCAGGACGTCACCGGGTTGGTTGCGGAACAACCCGACGCGCCCCAGGTAGTGCTCCTCGAGGTCGCGTGACACTACGCCGGCGGCCTGGAACGTCTCGACGACGGGGAGTTCGGTGACCGCGAGCAGGTCCCGCAGCGCCGCGCAGGCGCGTGGGTCGCCGCCGCGCATGCCGACCAGCAGCACTGGCCGTTCGGCCCCGCGAACGAGATCGGCTGCGCGCGAGATTCGTTCGGCCGGCGCGGCACCTAGGGGAGCCGGCGGGATTGGTGCGGCGATCGTCGACGTAGTGGGTTCGGCCGCCACGTCGGCGGGCAGCACGACCGCGGCCGCGCCGCGTGGCACCGTGCTGGCCGCGCGCAATGCGTTGGCCACCGCCTCTGGGGTGTTGTCCGGGTGGGTCACCTCACCGGTGTACTTGGTCACGGTGTCCAGCAGCGCCGCGGCGTTCATCGACTGGTGGGTGCGCTTGAGCCGGTCCGCTCGCCCGACGGCCCCGCAGATCGCGACCATCGGGTCCTGCTCGGTGTTGGCCGTCACCAGCCCGGTGGCGAGGTTGGTGGTGCCGGGTCCCGAGGTCACCAGCGCAACACCGGGGGTTCCGGTGAGCCGTCCGACGGCGGCCGCCATGAATGCCGCGTTCTGCTCGTGCCGGCACAGCACCAGCTGCGGTCCACCGTCGGCGAGCGCGTCGAAGACCGCGTCGATCTTGGCACCGGGAATGCCGAAGACGTAGCGAACCCCGTAGGCGGACAACGTATCCACCACGGTCTGCGCCGAACGTGTGGGCTGGGTGGTCATGTCATGCTCCCTCGGTCCGGCGGATCTGTCCGTCGGCGTCGTCATCGGTCAGATTGGCCTGTTCGAACTGCGCCGTGCGAGGCAGGCTGAGGTGGAATTCGGTGTACACGCCGATGTCGACGGTGCCCCGGACGAGCCGGTAGCCGAGGGCGTGGCCGCCCCGGGTGCGGTCGGCGTCGAGGAAGTGGGCGTGATAGCCGGCCACCGAGATCCCCTGCATCCAAGGGGGCATGCGGAACCCGGCGAGCGTTCCCGTCACGTCGGTCGAGGCGACCTCGCGCTGGTCGTGGGTCGCCTCGGTGAAGGGCCGGTACGGCCGCTCCTGCCGGGTGACGGTGCGGGTGCGAATCGTCTCGAATCTGCCCGTGACGTGAACCGCCGCCATCGAATTGGCGCTCCCCACCGCATCGTCGACCAGTGCGGTGACGGCCGTGCGGTCGAGCGGCTCGGTGATGTCGAGGGTGATCTGCGGCTGGAACCGGGTGACCACGGCGAACGGGACCCGTTCGTCGAGGGAGACCTGGGTGGCGCTGCCGTCCGAGCGGAGTCGATGGCAGGTGGAGTCCAGAATCAGCAGCTCACCGTCGAGGCCGTTGAACGTGCCAAGCCCGAAATCGCCGTGGTTCAACAGTTCTCGAATCGTCAGCGCGCCGTCGTAGACACCGCTGAGCAGCGCCTCCATCGTCGCGGACTGATAGATCTGGGCAGCGTCTGGCGAAGTCATGCGATCGGTTCCCCCGGGCAGTGCAGTCATGATCGGTCGGGCACGAAGTGAGTGTCGATGAGGCGCCACCGGTGCCCGGTGCCGGTGTGGTCGGTGGCCAACAGTACGTCACCGGGACGGATGGTGAACGTGTCACCGCCGACCGTGGTGAACTCGAGCACACCGGACAGTGTGATCACGTACTGCGGGGTCGGACCGTTGTGCCAGTCGAGCGACGAGTGTGCCGCAGTCTCCTTGAACAGCAACGACTTTGCGCCGATGATGGGATCGACGGCGATGCTTTCGCGCTCGACGTGCGAGTTGCCGTCGGGGCCGGTGCACAGACGGTAGGCGTTGATCACGTCGTCATCCGCTCTTCATTGGTCGTTGGTTCCCGCGTTGCCGGAGAGTCGGCAATCGTTTCGAGAACTCGGTGGACTCACTGTCCACCCGGCTGCGGTGCGGTCAGCTGACTCGGGCATGGCTCCACTGTCCAGGTGGCGAACCCAGGCGTCATCCCCGGTACCGAGAGACTCGGATGGTGGTGGACTGCAACCGTCGGTGGGGGTTACCCGCAAGCGCCCCTCTAGGCGTGACGTCCCACGGTGGCGGACGGCGTGCTCCGCGCGAGGTGATCTTCTAGGTTGGCCTCGCCAACCCACGTAGAATGTGGCGATGTCACCGGTGGTTTGGTCAGACGACGCATGTCCAATCGCTCGCACGATGTCCGTTCTTGGGCAGCGGTGGGCGGTCCTCATCGTCCGTGAGGCGCTGCTTGGCCGGACCCGCTTCTCCGAGTTCCGCGACGAGCTCGGCATACCGTCGGACGTGCTGAGCGCTCGGTTGTCCGAGCTGGTGGCCGAGGACATCCTCGAGGTCGTCGACTATCAGGAACCTGGTGCGCGCCGACGCGGTCGCTACGAACTGACTGCGGCCGGGCGGGAGCTGAGCTCGGTGTTGGCGGCCATCGGTCAGTGGGGTCACGTGCACCTGGCCAGACCCGACAGCAGCGACTACCGCTTCGTCGAAACCGCCACCGGTCAGCGGGTGGGCGTCGCGTTCCGGCGCCGCGACGGGGTTGACGTGCCTGCGGGCGACGTCAGCCTGATCCGCCGCGGCGCGTAGGGAGCGGGCCGGTTCGTCCGCGGTTCGGACGACCACGGCGGGCTCGGGGGTGGTGATTGGCGTGGACGGAGCGGCCCCACTATTTTTCCTGGGGTGATGTCTTCTGGTGTTGGCGCGCTCGCCCGGTGGTTTCCTGCGCTCCTGGCGGTCGCGGTGGTGGCCGGCCTGGTGAGCTCGGCCCAGGCGGGCCACGTCGCCTCCGCCCCGGTACGGCTGGCCAGCGACGCGAACCCGTTGGCCGGCGCGCCGATGTACGTCAACCCGAACTCCGCGGCCATGCGGGCTGCCCAGGGAGCCAACCCGCCCAGCCCCGAGCTGACGGCCATCGCCAACACACCGCAGGCGTATTGGATGGACCAGTTGTCCACCCCTGCGGTCGACGCGAAGTACATCGCTGCGGCACAGGCGTCCGGTGCGGTCCCGATCCTCGCGCTCTATGGCATCCCGCACCGCGACTGCGGCAGCTTCGCGGCGGGCGGCTTCGGGTCGGCAGCGTCCTACCGGAGCTGGATCGACACCGTCGCCGCCGACATCGGGGGCGGCCCGGCCGCGATCATCCTCGAGCCCGACGCGTTGGCGATGGCCGACTGCCTGTCGGGCGAGCAGCGGCAAGAACGCTTCGACCTGATGCGCTACGCCGTCGACACGCTCACGCAGAACCCGGCCACGGCGGTCTACGTCGATGCCGGGCACTCCCGCTGGGTCGGCGTGGACGAGATGGCGGCGCGGCTCAACCAGGTCGGCGTGGCCAAGGCGCGGGGCTTCAGCGTCAACACCGCGAACTTCTTCACCACCGACGAGGAGACCGGGTACGCGGAGGCCATCTCTGGTCTCACCAACGGTTCGCATTACGTGATCGACACGTCGCGCAACGGTGCCGGACCGGCTGACGGAGACTTGGCCTGGTGCAACCCGAGCGGCCGGGCACTGGGTGTCGCCCCCAGCACTGCCACCTCGGGGGCACACGCAGACGCCTACCTGTGGGTCAAGCGCCCTGGTGAGTCCGACGGAAGCTGCGGGCGCGGCGACCCCGGACCGGGCCGTTTCGTCAACTCGTATGCCATCGAACTGGCCCGCAACGCGGGCCAGTAGGAGCGATCCGAGTTCAGTGCAGGACCGGCGTGCCGACGGCGGGTTCCTGACGCACGGGAGCGGTGCGCGGGGCCTCGACCAGGCGACGGCGGCGTAGGTCGTCGCGATCGATCCGGCGAGCAATCGCCCGCTCCTGCCGCTTGGTCAGCGACCGCGACTTGCGGGCCAGTAGGTCGAGCTGCTGCCAGCTGAGGCCGTCCAGATCGCCTTCGGAGTCATGGGTGGCGACGACGACGGCGCCGTGCAGCAGCGGCACGGTACGGGCGCTGAAGGACGTGGTGGCCAGCAGGAGCTCGGTCGCGATGCGGTTGACCCGACGTTGGCAGCGGGGCGTCGACGGGCTGAACCAGAAGTCGAACTGTCGATCGGCGCTGGTGAAGCACTGCAATCCCTTGGACTGGACGAGCTGGTCGATGTCTACCTTGCTGTAGGCGCGGGTTTCATAGACCGCGCCGTTGGCGCTGAAGTACAAGACGGTGTTCATTGCGGTGTCCCATTCATCTCTTTCGTCGCGGACCTTGCGGCGTGGTTGCCATCACGCTGTTACAAGAGTTACCCATGTGACGTTTGGGACAAACTTCCATCACGATGCAGACACGGCGGCCGGGTCAGGCGGTCACCAGGTAGTCGGCGCCTCCGACGTAGACGATGCCGGGCGGATTCGGGCTGGTGGCCGCGTTGGCGATCGCCGTGGCGAACTGATTGACCGTGGGGAGGGGCGCCGCGTTGCGACGGGCCTGCACCGCATCGGGGTCACGGCGGTGTAGCAGCCGGACGATGATCGTCCCGTCGATCATGTCGCCGGAGACCACCGAGAAGTGGATCCCCGCGTGGTCGAACTCCGAACGCATCGAGTAGAGCGCGGTCTCACCGGCTCGCTTGCTCGCGGCCACTGCCGAGTACCCCTTCGGCACCGCCTTGTGGGGGAAGAAGTGGGCCTGATGGCTGGTGACGAACACGATTCGGCCGCCGACGGGCATCAGTGGCATCGACAGCAGGGCGAGGCGTCGCTGGGCATCGCGGTTGAGTCGCATCGCGTAGCCGGGATCGGCGCCCAGCTCCAGGCCGCCGGAGGCGTTGAGGATCAGTGCGTCCAGGCGACCGAACCGTGCGGCGATCGCGTCCATCATCGCCGCGGCGGACGCGGCGTCGGACAGGTCGGCGGCCATCGTAGAGGCCTGCCCGCCGGCGTGGCGAATGGCGTCGGCGATGGTCTCGGCGCGCTTGGACTTCTCCCGGTAGTTCACGATGACGTGCGTATCGGCGGCGGCCAGCAGCTGTGCCACCTCCGCGCCGATCCCCCTCGATGCGCCGGTGATCAGGACGATTCGCTCGGGTGCAGACGTCATGTCGGGTTCCTTCCGTGGATCGATTGCGTCGCCTGGGAGGCTCCACGGGGTACACCCTACGCGTATTTCTAAGAAAACTAAGGCTTAAATAAGGTCACGATAAGGCATTGATCCCGAACCTACGCTGGGGAGGTGAGTGATCCGCCGCTGACCGACGACGGCCGCTACCGCGTGATCGGCGGACGGCGCTGGCGCGCCACCGACCCCGACATTCCCGAGGAACGCCGGGCCGAGCTCGTCGCCATCCTGATGTCCTGGCGCCGAGAAGTACGGCGGACCAAGGGCACCGACGAGGAATCGACGGCGCGGGCCGGCGTCCATGCGGCAAAGGTCGCGCTTGGCGAGCGGGGCAGACCGCCGTGGTGGGAACAGACCGCCGCGCAGCGCCGCGCGCGCTGGCAGGCAGACGTGCCGAGTCCGGGTGCAGGGCCGGGCTAGGCGATCCGCTAGGCCCGGCGGTTGGCCCAACCGTCGTCGTTGTGCGCCATCAACGTCAGCTCGCGCTCCCAGGCCCGCGACCGTGAACGGTCCAGCCAGACCCGGACCGCGACGGCGGCCAGACCGCTGAAGACCACGGCCATCACCCACACCGTCCATCCGACGGTGACTGCACTGAACTCGACGTCACCCGGCGTGAGGGGGGTGGTGACGACCTTGCCGGTCTGGTCCAGCCAGATCACGAGGGGATCGCCGGCCTTGATGGTGCCGGGGCTGACGACCTCCTCGGTGCGGACCCGCGTGCCTTCGTGCCACTGCACCCGCACGTAGTTGGGATTGTAGAAGTCCGTCGGCAAGCCGTTGCTGCCCTCGACGGCAACGGCCTGGACGGAATGCCGGGTCTGCATTTCCTCGATGGCGGTGGGGAGCCTGGCGCGGTAGTTCTCGTCCTCTACGCGGGCGGCCAGTGGAATGGCCAGCAGTCCGATCACCAGCACGGCCAGCACGGCGAATGCCTCGAGTCGATCGCTGGTGCGTACGAGCGGGTTGCGTCCAAGCGCGGTGAGCTGGCGACGGACGGATCGAGCAAACGATTGAAAGTCCATCAACGCATCCAGGGTAGATGTCTAGCGATCGGGTCCAACACCCTTTCGATGGTGGCATCGCCGAGGTGGAGGCGCCAACTCCGACGGCGCCATCGCGACGGACATCACAGCGACGCGCGATCGCTGGCAAACTGCGTAGCGGCGTGGGTCACAGCTCGGGAGTCGTGCCGGTGACCTGGAAGACGACGCGGCGCCCGATCTGGGCTGCATGGTCGGCGAAGCGCTCGTAGAAGCGGCCGAGCAGGGTGACGTCGACGGCGGCCGCGACACCGTGGCTCCACTCCTTGTCCATCATGAGGGTGAACAGGTGACGGTGCAGCACGTCCATGGCTTCGTCATCGCGCCCGATCTGAGCGGCTTGTTCGGGGTCGCGCGCCAGCACCACCTCCTTGGCGTTGTTGCCGAGATCCACGGCGATCCGCCCCATTTCGGCGAAGTAGCCGTTGACCTCCTCCGGCACCGCGTGATCGGGATGGCGACGGCGGGCGATCTTGGCCACGTGCAAAGCCAGCCCGCCCATCCGCTCGGCATCCGCGACGTTCTGCATGGAGCTGACCACCACGCGCAGGTCCCCGGCCACGGGAGCCTGCAGTGCCAGCAGCAGCAGCGAGGCCTCCTCGGCCCGGGTCTGCATGAGGGTCAGCTGCTCGTGGTCGGTGATGACCTGTTCGGCCAGCACCAGGTCGGCCTGCAGCAGCGCCTGGGTGGCTCGCTCCATGGCAAGGCCGGCGAGTCCGCACATCTGGCTCAGCGTGCTGGTCAGCGAGTCGAGCTCGCCATGGAAGTCATTGCGCACAGAGCAATTGTTACCCGAAGGGACACACGTCAACCCATCCAGCACCGCAGTGTGCCGCACGGGTCGACGATGGTGGTGCCGGCGAGACGGTCAGGCGGCCGACGCCGCGGACAACTGACTGACCACGAAGGCGGCTGCCTGGTCGGCGGCGCCGTTGTCCTTGTATGCGCTGTGCGCGGAGCGATCCAGCCCGCCCGGGAAGCACACCGGGTCACCGGGGTTGCAGAGCTGGGTGGTCTTGGCCGCGTAGAGGTGCCCGACCGTGATGGGCGGAGCACTGCGGTCGACGAGGTTGAGGAACCAGTTGTCCGGTGTGCCGAACAGCGCGACCGCCGCGACGTGGTTCGCGACCGACGGCGGCATCGGGCCGGTGATGCTGCTGGGCAGGGCCAGGCCGGCGGGCACGGCGTCGAAGGTCGTGTAGGCGGCGACCGCTGCCCCCTGCGAGTAACCGCCGAGGACGATCTTGGTGCTGGGGCAGCTCGCGGCGATGGATTCCACCTTGTTGCTGGCATCGGCGACGCCCTGGGCGGCGGCCTGGAAGTCGAGCGACGCCGGGTAGTCCACGCCGTAGACGGCGACCGGAGCACCACCCCGGCGGGCGTTGAGGGCATCGACGAAGGCCTGCCCGGTGGCACCGATCCCCGGAGCCTCGAACGTGCCGCGGGCGAATACCACTTCGACGGCCGGACAGGAGGGATCCTCGGCGGCGGCCAGCCCGGCGGCCTGTGGACCCGCCACGGCGGCGACGGCCAATGCCGTGGCCCCGAGCCAGCGCCGCCAGCGTCGGAGAGAAGTGGGTGAGGTGGCGTTGGCGCTCATGATGGTGGTTCCCTCCGACGTGGTGAGCGGACCTCTGAAGAGTCCCGCAGTCAGGCCGCCGACACATCGGCGCTGACATCCATCTGGGGTAACCACCAGCAGGCAACGTGGCATTCCTGCTAGCGGGGAGGAGTCGGTAGGGGTCGTCGGACGCGAACCGCGCCGCCGGCGGCGGGGAGGCCACGGGCGGCGCGGTGCGCGGACGAGACTCGGGCGGCGGCCCGGTAGTGGTCCTTAGCCGCCGGTGCCGACGCAGACCGGACCGGCGCAGGCGCCGGCTCCACCCGGTCCCGCAGACGCCCCGGCACCCGGGACGGACGCGCCGGCGCCACCCGGCCCGGCACCGGCACCTGCGCCGCCGGCCCCCGCCGAGGCGCCGCCGGGTCCGGCTCCTGCGCCGGCTCCCGGCACACCGGCCGAGGCGCCGCCGGGGCCAGCTCCCGCACCCGGAGCGCCGGTGCCGCCCTCGGTGCTGGTGGCGGGTGCGGTCGCGGTCTCGCTGGTCGGCGTCGCGGTCGTCGTAGCCGTGGTGGTCGTGGTCGTCGTGCTGGACGTCGACGACTCCTTACCGCTGTCACTTCCGCCGCAGGCCGCGGTCAGCGTGCTGAGGGCGATGACGGCAGCGATTCCCGCGGCAGCGGAGAATCGGCGGGCGATCCGGGTGTCGGTCATGGTGAGCGCTCCATTCTGTGTGGCAAACCCTTCTGCGCCGTGGTACCCATCCAGGCCCGGTATCAAGCACGAACCTCGGGATTGATCGATTCGAGACGGCTCGAACCGCGGGTTGCAGCTGCGTCGGCAGCAAAGTGCTTGCGCCCAATGGCTTGACGAACGGCCAGGTCACGACGGTGGCGGCGGACGGAAGGTGCCGCGCGGCCGAGGTTCCCGTAGCGTGGGCCCCTGGCCGCAAGCGTGCCGAACCACCTTTCACGTTCGGGCCAGCAGCGGTAGTCGCCGTCCTCTCCGGAAGCCTTGCGCGCCAACCTCTTTCGCTGTCCTGTGACGCACGTCGGATGCGAGCGTCGGCGGACGGCCTCCGACTCGAAGGATTGCAGCTTGGTCAGCAACCCCGAACCCGGTTCACGTCCCGTTCAGCGCCGAACGGCCCTCAAGGTGCCACTGGTCCTGGCGGGTGGTGCGACGATCGCCGCGGTGCCGCGTGCCGGCGCCGTTGGGCGGGGCCGCTGGTCGGCCGATCGGGCCGGCACCTGGTACCGCGCGCAGCGGCGACTGGTCGGTGCGAACTACATCCCGGCCAACGCGATCAACCAGCTCGAGATGTTCCAACCGGCCACCTACGACCCGCGGCGCATCGATGCCGAGCTGGGTCTGGCCCGCAACCTGGGGCTCAACACGCTGCGGGTCTTCCTTCACGACCTGCTGTGGGTGCAGGACCGGCGCGGCTTCATGCGGCGCCTGATGCAGTTCGTGACGATCGCGGCCAGCCACGCCATCAAGCCTCTGTTCGTGTTCTTCGACTCCTGCTGGGACCCGCACCCCAAGGCCGGTCCGCAGAAGGCGCCGGTGCCAGGCGTGCACAACTCGGGATGGGTGCAGAGCCCCGGCGCCGACCGTCTCGGGGACCCGCGCTACCGCGACGTCCTCGAGGAGTACGTGACCGGGGTGCTCACCCAGTTCCGCACCGACGACCGCATCCTCGGGTGGGATCTGTGGAACGAGCCCGACAACCCCGCCAGCGTGTACCGCGCGGTGGAGCGGCCCGACAAGGAGGTCCTCGTCGCCGACCTGCTGCCGCAGGTGTTCGACTGGGCGCGTGCCGTCGACCCGATCCAGCCGCTGACCAGCGGCGTCTGGCAGGGCACCTGGGCCGACCCCGGGCGGCGCAGCGTGATCGCGGGTATCCAGCTGGACAACTCCGACGTCATCTCCTTCCACTCCTACGCCGGACCTGCCGACTTCGAGGGCAGGATCGGGGAGCTGGCGCCGCTGCAGCGACCCATCCTTTGCACCGAGTACCTGGCCCGCACGCTGGGCAGCAGCGTCGAGGGAATCCTCCCGGTGGCAACACGGCACGGTGTCGGCGCGTTCAACTGGGGCCTGGTGGCGGGCAAGACGCAGACCTACCTGCCCTGGGATTCGTGGGACCGTCCGGACCCCGCGCCCCCGAAGGTGTGGTTCAGCGACCTGCTGCAGCTCGACGGACGGCCGTACCGCGACAGCGAGGTCCGCACGATCCGCCGGGTGACGCCGCTGCTGCGGGCCAAGTGACCGGGCTCAGAGGCTGACGGGCTGCTGCGGCACGATCAGCACCGGTCTCGGGGAGTGGGCGAGGACCGCCGCCGCGACGCTGCCCTGGAGATGTCCGAGCATGCCGCTGCGGCGATGCGGGCCCAGCACGATCAGGCTCGCATCGTGCTCGTCGGCTGCGGCGACGATGCCCTTCCACGTTGGGGCCGCCTCGACGGCAAGGCTCCGCGCCGAGAAACCGGCCTCCTCGGCCAGCGCCGCCCCGTGTGCGGCCGTCACCTCGGCGGCGCGTCGCACGTCGGTGGCGCGGTCGGCGTCGAAGTGGCCGGTGCCGGCTGGAGTGAAGCCGACGTCCACGGGCTGCCAGACGCAGACCACCAGCGCATCTCGGCGGGGGCCGAGTTGGGTCGCGGCCTGGGTGATCGCGAATGCAGCCAGATCCGATCCGTCGTAGGCGAACAGCACCACGCCGGCGGGTACGTCCGCGACCTCGCGGGCCGCGGTTCTATGGGCGGGCGGCGGCATCGCAGCCGCGGGGAGTCCGCGGCGAAGCCGGGCGAGCAACGGTGGGGAGTACCAGGCTGGGTCGTCCCCGTCGAGGAACTCGTCGAGATCCGGGCGCTGTGGGCGGGCCCCGCTGAGGGCGTAGATGGACACCCCGAACACCGCGCCGCCGACGGCGAGGCCGAAGCCGATCCACAGGGCGTCGTCGGTCCCCGAGGCCAGGTCGGTGGAGGCGGTGGCCGCGAAGTGGGCCAGGATGGGTGCGACCATGAAGGCTGCCACCGCGCGGAACAGCTCGATGATGGCGAACACCCGCTGCAGGCTGTTGGACTGCAGGGAGAACCCGGCGACGAACAGTGCGGGTGCGACGGTGGCGCCCAGTGCGAGCCCCGTCAGTGCCGAGGCCAGCAAGACCAGGGGCTGGTTGGCGGGCAGGGCGGCGCGGAACACCAGGATGCCCGCTGCCAGCAGCACCATGCCCACCAGCGGCAGGTAGTGCATCGCCCGCCGGGTGATGACGATGCCGAACACCACGGCCATCACGACTGCGCCGCCGAGCTCGGGAAGGTAGAGCAGCCCGACGTGCACCGGGCTGTAGGTCTGCAGCAGCACGTTGGCGGTCAGTGCCGTCGCCGCCACCGACGCGGCCGCGGCGAACAGGGCGACCCCGATGCCGGCCACGGGGATCGAACTAGTGAGCATGGTGCGCACGGTCAGCAGCGGCCGGCTGGCCCGGAACTGGTAGACCACCAGCGCGACGATCAGCGCCAGCCCGCCGAACATCGGCACCGTCACCGCGGCGTCGCCGAACCCGTGGCTGGTCAGCTGCGAGGCGCCGACGAACGCGGCAGCGCAGCCGACGGCCGCCAGCATGATCGCCCGGAGGTCACGCGGGGCATCCAGATCCGCTGGCGGGGCGTCCTCGAACGTCAGCGCCGCCATCACCAGCGCCAGCAGGGCGACCCCGGCGATGATCCAGAACAGCGGTCGCCAGGCGTGCGACTCGGCCTGCGCGCCACCGATGAACGGTCCGAGCGCAACCGCGCCGAACACGCACATGTTCATGATGACGGCTGTGTTCCGCAGCTTCTCCTTCGGGAAGCCGATGGTGAGCGGCGGGGCGGCGGCGATCAGCAGCATGCTGGTGGCCAGTCCCTGCAGCACGTGACCGCCGATGAACATGCCCGCGTTCTGGGCCGTCGCGGCCAGCACGGATCCCACCACCAACGTCACCGCGTAGGCGAGCAGCATCCGGCGCTGGGGCAGGTGCTGGGCGAACTGGACGGCCAGCACGGTGCCCACCGCATAGGCCGCGTTGCCAAGGCCGGACCCGAGGCTCATCATCTGGACGGTGGTGTGCAGTTCCGCGGTGATGATCGGGACGAGGGGATCCATCGCCGCCGACAACGCCAGATACGGGATCAGCGCCAGGGTGACCATCGCGGCGACCGCTGGATAGCGTCCCGCAAGCGGACCTTGACGCATCAGGCCTGCTCTCGAACGTCGGTCAGACGGCTGGTCGACGGAATGGGGGCAGGCACGTGAGCCTCCAACATCTGTGCAGCGGGATTTCATTCCCGCGAACGGTCCTTCTCGCGACTGGCTGTTCGCACCCGAAGCGCCCTCGATTCCGGCTCAACCAATAGTGACCCTATCTAACGTTCGTCCAATCGGTCGGCCCCGGTGGCGCAGTGCGTGCGGCCGGTTGCGTTCCGGTCGGCGAGGAGGCGATGCTGAATGGGTTCCGGACGGGAGAATGGCCAGTCAACCGTCTGACGTCGCCGACCGTGACAGTCCAACGATTGGGGTCGACATGAAATTCGGAATCTCCACCTTCGTCACCGACGACGGAATCGACCCGGTGACTCTGGGGCGCGCGATCGAGGAGCGGGGGTTCGCGTCGCTGGTCATCGCCGAGCACACGCACATCCCCGCGAGCCGGGAGTCGGCCTATCCCGGCGGCGGTGAGTTGCCCGACATCTACTACAAGACCCTCGACCCGTTCGTCACGCTCGCTGCGGCCGCAGCCGTCACGTCGGAGATCGAACTCTTCACCGGCATCGCCCTGCTGATCCAGCGCGATCCGATCACGACGGCGAAGGAGGCGGCGAGCATCGACCTGATCTCCGGCGGCCGCTTCGTGTTTGGGGTCGGTGCCGGCTGGAACATCGAGGAGCTGCGTGACCACGGCACCGATCCGAAGACCCGTGGCGCCCTGCTCGACGAGCGGATCGAGGCCATCAAGGCGCTGTGGACCACCGAACCCGCGGAGTACCACGGCAAGTACGTCGACTTCGGCCCGTCGTACAGCCGGCCGAAGCCAGTGCGCAAGCCGCACCCGCCGATCTACGTGGGCGGCGACTCCGATGCCACCGTCAAGCGGGTGAACCGGCACGACGCGGGTTGGATCTCCAACCCACTACCGGCCGAGCACCTGGGCAAGCGCATCGCGCAGATCAAGGAGGGCCGCGACGGCGACGTGCCGCTGGCGATGTTCGGCACCCCGGTGGATCTGGACTACTGGCGCGCCGTGGACGACCTGGGGTTCGGTCAGGTGGCGCTGCTGCTGCCGTCGGTGCCGACCGACGAGGCCCTGCGTCTGCTCGACGAGTACGCCGCGAAGGTGGCGCAGTACCGCGGGTAGGACCCGCGCCCGCCTATGGTCGGGCAATGACGATCGCCTACGACGACGAGCTGCGCGAACGCATCCGGACGCACCTCTCGGACCACGACCGCCGCGAGGTGAGTGATCCGTCCAAGCGGCACGCGGCCGTGGCGGTGGTGCTGGTGGATTCCGTGTCCGGCGAGGACCGGGTGGATCCCGCCCCGGTCGACGAGTGGATCGATGGCCGGCCGATTCCGGAGGACCTCGATGGACGCATGGTCGACGTCGCGGGCGGAGCTTCATTCCTGCTGTGCCGCAGGGCTTCTCGGCTCCGTGCTCATGCCGCGCAGTGGGCATTGCCCGGTGGACGGGTAGATCCGGGTGAGGACGCCGTCGACGCCGCGCTGCGGGAGTTGGACGAGGAACTCGCCATTCGCTTGCCTGGCGACGCCGTGCTCGGATTGATGGACGACTACCCGACCCGGTCTGGCTACGTCATCACGCCCGTCGTGGTCTGGGGTGGCGGACGGCTCGAACCGCGCCCGGCGCCCGACGAGGTGGTGGCGGCCTACCGGGTGGGTCTGCACCAACTGTGCCGTGCCGACTCGCCGCGGTTCGTCACCATTGCGGAGAGCCCTCGACCGGTCGTCCAGATCCCGCTCGGCAACGACCTGATTCATGCCCCGACGGGAGCGGTGCTGCTGCAGCTGCGGTGGCTGGGTCTCGAGGGCCGCCACGACTCCGTGCAGGAGCTCGAACAGCCGGCGTTCGCCTGGCGGTGACGCGCACGGTTGGATGACGAGCATGCCGATTCCCGACTTCATCGTCGAACTGCGCCGCAGCATCGGTCACGCTTCCCTTTGGCTGCCCGGGGTGACCGCCGTCGTCGTACGGCGTGAGCGGATCCTGCTCGTCCGGCGCGCCGACAACGGAGCGTGGACGCCGGTGACGGGCATCGTCGAACCCGGGGAGAACCCCGCCGATGGTGCCGTGCGCGAGGTGCTCGAGGAGAGCGGGGTCCACGCCGTGGCGCGGCGGCTGGCCTGGGTGCACGTCACCCGACCCGTGGTGCACGCCAACGGTGACCACGCGCAGTACCTCGACCACGTCTTTCGGATGGAGTGGGTTGGCGGTGAGCCGTACGCCGCTGACGACGAGAGCGTCGACGCCGACTGGTTCGACGTACGGGCCCTTCCCGAGATGTCCGACGACATGCGGCACAGAATCGCGATGGCCTGTGACACGTCCCGATCCGAGACGGTCTTCGACACCAGTGACACGGGCTAGCGCCCGTCAGAGTCGGGCCGGAAACGCCTGCCGCCCAGCCATGCTCGTAAGCAGGCCGAGGCCGATCAACGAGGCGCCGACCCACGGCAGACCACCGAGGCCGATCACGGGAAGCAGTCCCGCCCCGATCGCCGCACCGCCGGCGATCCCCACGTTGGCGGACGCATTGACCCACGCCCCGGCGAGTTCCGGGCTGACCGCGCGGGTGCGGACGGCCGCCGCTTGGTAGATCGACGGGGCACCGCCGAAGGCGCCGTTCCACACGGCCGCGGCCACGACGACTGGCACCAGCGCGGGCATGCCGATGCCCAGCGAAAGGATCGCGGCCATCACGAGCGCCAGGATGACGACGATGGTACGGCGCGGACGGTGATCCAGTCTTTCTGCAGCATAGGACAATCCGGCCAGGCCGCACACGCCGCACAGCAGTAGCAGCGGCCCGATCCACGCAGGCGGGGCGCCGGCGGCGAGGAAGAGCAGGCTGACGAACGTGTACATCGTGAACTGGCCGAGGTAGGTCAGGCAATTCGAGGCCACCACGGCCGCGAGATCGCCTCGGCCGCTGCGTGTTCGGTGCGGTCGGGCGGGGACGTCGTTGCCGACGCCGGGCAGCACCCAGGCAACCGACGCCAGGGTCAGCAAGGACAGCACGGCCAGGGCACCGAACGAAGTGCGCCAGCCGAATGCGGTACCCACCGACGTCGCCAATGGCACACCGACGATGAAACCCGCCGCGGCCCCACCCGTTGCGATGGCCAGCGCGCGACCAACCTGGCGGCCGGCGACCAGCCGGGGGACGTAGCCGATGCAGAGGGAGAAGAACAGCGCATGCGTCACCCCGCCGACCGCACGGCCGGCGGCTAGTATCGCGAACGTCGGGGCGACGGAGACCAACAGATTGCTCAGGGCATAACACGCCAGGGTCGTCAGCAGTAGCGGCTTGCGGGCGAATCGCGCGGTCAGCAGGGTCAGCGGGACGGCCAGCAGGGCGACCATCACGGCGTAGAGGCTCACCAGCAACCCAGTGACCGAGTCGTCGACGTGGAACGACCGTCCGATGGCCGGGAGCACCCCCACGGGCAGCATCTCGGTGGTCACGGCCAGGCACGACGCCAGCGCCAGCGACGACAGGCCGGGCAGGTGCTGCCGCAGACCGAGCCGGGGCGGGTCCAGAGAGGTCGCGGTCGGCACGTCGACGAATATACTCAGCAGCAGAGTTTAAACAAGTGCGATCATGTCAGGCGATGTCCCAGGAACCCCGCACGGTCGCGCAGCAGCGGTGGTTCGGTGCTGCGCAACTGATCAGCCTGGTGCGGTCCGAGCCGGGCATCACGCGCGCGGCGGCCGCCCAGCGCCTCGGCATCGGCAGCGGTGGGGCCGCCGACCTGGTCGCGCGGCTGCGCACCGCCCGGCTCCTCGACGAGACGCCAGCACCAGCGACCGGACGCGGGCGCCCGACGACGGTCCTCGGTGCGCACCCCGAGGGGCCGCTGGTCCTGGCGGCCGAACTGCGGGCCGGGGATTGGCGGCTCGCCCTTGCCGGCTTCGACGGTCTGCCGCGGGTGGTCGCCCAGGCGCGCAACGTGGGCGCGGACCCGGCCCGGCTCCTCGCCGACACCGCGGCGGCGATCGCGGCGGTGTACGCCGAACGGCCCCAGCGCATCCGGGCCGTGGCCGTCTCGGCGGCCGGCACCGTCAGCGATGCGCGTCTCGTGCAGTTCACTACCCGCGGCTGGACCGGCGTGGACTTGTCCGGGCTCACGTCGGGCCTCGGCGATGATGCCGACCTGCCGCTGCTGCTGGGCAACGACGCGACCCTCGCCGGCTTGGCCGAGGCCCGCTCGGGAGCCGCCCGCGGGGCGGCGACGGCGCTGCATCTGCTGATCGCGGTCGGCCTCGGCGGCACGTTGGTGGTCAACGGAGAGCCCGTGACCGGCGCGCACGGTGCCGCAGGAGAGTACGGGCACGTGCCGTTCGGCGACGGCCGGCTGGTGTGTCCGTGCGGGGCCCGCGGCTGCTGGGATCTGTCCATCGACGGCCGCGCGCTGGCCCGGCACCTCGGTGAACCAGCGCCGGCCGATCCCGTCGGTTACGCGCACGACGTCCTCGGCCGCGCCCCCAGCCCGCGCCGGACGGCGGCGCTCGAGGCGCTGGCCTCCGCGCTCGGTGCCGGCATCGGCGGGCTGGTCAACCTCCACGACCCCGAGGTCGTGACCCTCGGCGGGCTGGCGGGACCGCTGCGGGCGGCGGCGTGCGAGGCGTTCGACACCGCTTATCGCGACGGGTTGATGTCGTTCCGGAAGTCATCGGCGCCACCGGTGCGGAACGGCCACCACGGAGAAGATGGTCCGCTCCACGGCGCGATCGCCTGGGGCTTGGACCACATCACGACCGAACGGGCGCTTGCCGATTGGGCGCGCACGGGCTGCTGACCCTCGAGGATGACCGCCCAAGAGTCTTGGTCTGCACAGAACCATCTCTCAGTCGCGTCTCAGATGGTGGCTGCACAGTGGAGTCACAACTTTGCTGCTCCTCGAAGAAGGTAAGACGCCCGGACATGACGAATCACCCGCGGTACCCGCATCCTCACCCCGCTCCCGGCGTGGGTGCGAATCAGGCTGTGGGACAACCACACCCGAGCAACCAAGCTCATAATCCGTATCAGCAGGGCTACGACTGGCGCTATGCCCAGCAAGCTCCGCCCTACGATCCAAACCGTCACCACCGCCAGATGGATTCGACCCCTACGGCGCCAATTCGCCGGCTGCGCAAGAAGTCTCGGTCCCGTGTGGCCATCACCAGCGTCGCCGCCCTCGCGGTGGTATCGGCCGGTGTCGGCGCGGTGGCGCTGACCAGTCAGGACGACCGGACGGCCGCCACCGGACTTGCCACCGCGCTGGCGACGGCGCCCAGCCAGTCCGCCGTCCCGGCCGCCAACCTGCCGACCGGTTCGGTGGAGCAGGTCGCCGCCAAGGTGGTGCCAAGCGTGGTCAAGCTGCAGATAGACATGGGCAGCCAGAGCGAAGAGGGCTCCGGGGTGATCCTGGACCCCGACGGTCTGATCCTCACCAACAACCACGTCGTCGCGGCCCTGGCCGGCAACTCCGCCGGCGGCGGCTCGCAGGGCGGCCAGGACGGTTCGGGACGCCAAGCCGCCCCCAGCAGCCAGGAGATCCCGGGCCCACAGTCCATGCAGGCGACGGTCACGCTGTCCGACGGCCGCTCCGCACCGTTCACCGTGGTCGGTGCCGATCCGTCCAGTGACATCGCCGTCGTTCGGGCGCAAGGCCTTTCGGGCCTCACCCCGATCGCGCTCGGCTCGTCGAAGGACCTCAAGGTCGGCCAGAACGTGGTGGCGATCGGTTCTCCGCTCGGGCTGCAGGGCACCGTGACCACCGGCATCGTCAGTGCCTTGGACCGGCCGGTGTCCGCCGGCGGCGAGGGATCCGATCAGGGTGCCGTGCTCGACGCGATCCAGACCGACGCGGCGATCAACCCGGGTAACTCCGGCGGCGCGCTGGTGAACATGAACGGCGAGCTGATCGGCGTGAACTCGGCCATCGCATCTCTGGGTGGCGGTTCGTCGGGCGGGCAGAGCGGTTCGATCGGCCTTGGCTTCGCCATTCCCGTCGATCAGGCCAAGCGCATCGCCAACGAGCTGGTGTCCACCGGCACGGCCACGCATGCGTCGCTGGGTGTGCAGCTCAGCAGCGACGCAAACGCGCGCGGCGCTGCCATCGCGCAGGTGGTCAACGGCGGTCCCGCGGCCGCAGCCGGCGTCCCGGACGGAGCCGTCGTCACCAAAGTGGACGATCACGTAATCGATGGCGCCGAGGGGCTGGTGGCCGCCGTGCGGTCGAAGGCGCCGGGCGACCAGGTCACGCTGACCTATCTCGACCCGTCGGGTGCGAGTCAGACCGCCCAGGTCACTCTCGGCACCGCGCAGCAGTAACGGGTCCGGGTCGGTGGGTGCGTTCGACGACGACGCACCCATCGACCGTCCGCACCGGGCTCCGGCGAACCGCCGGATGTCCTGCCCGTGTTGGACTTCTTAGTCCAACTGAGGGGCTACAGTTACACCATGTCGCCGCACCCGAATGAAGCGTCGCGACCCAAGCTGACGTCGAGGGGCGTGGCGACGCGCAACCGAATCGTGCTTGCCGCAGCCGAGCTCATGCACGTGCGCGGCGTCGCCGCGACGACGATCGACGAGGTGCTTGCTGCGAGCGCGACCAGCAAGTCGCAGTTCTACCAACACTTCGACGACAAGACCGATCTGGTCTACGACGTCATCACCCTGCGCGCCGACGAGATCCTGTCCTGGCAGCGACTCCGGCTGGAGAAGGTGGACTCCTTCCGGGGCCTCTACCAGTGGCGCGACGCCATGGTGCAGCGGTGCACGCTGCGCCGCGGATTGTGGGGATGCGAGCTGGGCTCCCTTGCCGCGGAGCTGTCCGACAGCGATGACAAGGCCCGCATGTCGCTCGCCGAGCACTTCACCGAATGGCGGGCCATCCTGGCCGCCGCCCTGGAGCGGATGCGCGACGCCGGGGTGCTCGTCGAGGCCATCGATGCTCTCGCGCTGGCCACCGGTCTCCTTGCCGCCGTCGAGGGTGGCTACCTGCTGACCCAGACGACGCACGACCCGCGACTGATGCAGACCGCGCTGGACTCGGCGATCGGGCACGTCACGTCGTTCCGCTCGGTTACGGCCGAGATCGCCGACTGATCGACCCCCGACGCGAGCGAGGCGGACCAGTCGATGACTGGCCCGCCTCGGACGGAAGACGCGAACTAACCGATGTGGTTGGTACCGGGCACACCCGTCGGAGCCGGCGGCGCCTTGACGCCGGGGCTGAAGGAGTTGCCACCGGTGGGGTTGATGCTCTTCTCGGTCGGTGACACCGTCGCCGACGAGCTGGACGGGGTGGTGGTGCTCGACGGGCCGCTCTTCTCGCCACCGCCGCAGGCGGTCAGCGTTCCCATCGAGATGAAGGCCGCGATGCCGAGGCCCGCCGCGACGCGGCGTGTGAGCTTGCTATGCACGATGCAGTCCAATCTCTACTGGTCGACGGCCGAACTCAGTTGTGGGTGCCGGGGATGGCGGTCGGAGCGGGTGGCGCCTTGACGGGCGGCGTGAAGAGGTTGCCACCGGTGGGGTTGATGCTCTTCTCCGTGGGCGTGACGCTGGACGACGGCGCGGTGGTCGTCGTGGTCGTCGTCGTGCTGGAGGGGGCGTTGGATCCGCTGCCGCCGCAGGCAGTCAGCGCTCCCATGGAGATGACGGCGGCGACGCCGAGGCCAGCGGCGACGCGGCGTGTGAACCGACTTTGCATGATGCAGTCCTATCTGTGCTGCCGGGAACGCTGAGAATGATGCTAACTGAACTGTATCGTCCAGTACGGCTCGCCGTCAAGGCGAACCGGACGACACCGGCTGCCGCCGTCGCGGCGGGAAACCCGCTGTATGCAGCCCGATCGGCGGTTCAGAAGCAGGCCGGGTGCGCGTTCGTGCCACGGACGCGTTGGTCCATGTGACGGTGGGTTGGCTGTGAACCGCCTGGGAAATGCGGTGGGACCGGCCCGTGACCCCGGTCCGTTGTCGGTAACGCGCGGTGGCCCAGGGGACGAATAACCGTCTGAGGCGGCAGCGCTCGGTCGGGTCGCGCCGCGTAGGTCGGAGGGAAGTCATCGTGATTCGTCGGATGGGTGTGGTCGCCGTGGCGGCCGGTTTCGCCGTGGTCGGGCTGGCCCCCGGCATCGCCACTGCGGCGCCCGGGTGCGCCGACTACCACTGGATCGGAGCCGCGGGGTCGGGGCAGCGCGACGGCGCAGGCCTGACCGCCAACGGTGGCATGGGCAAGGTGGTCTACCAGTCGTTCCTCGACCTGCGCGACGAATTGGCCGCCAGTGGCCGCACCATCACCGCCGAGGCCGTCCAGTACCCGGCGGCGCCGGTACCGCTCGACGGCGGGGTTGGCGGCTGGATGGACTTCATGGACAGCGTCAAGGAGGGCACCAAGGCCACGGCCAAGCAGCTCGCGGCGTTCACCGAGCAGTGCCCCGCCACCAAGGTGGTGCTCGCCGGCTACTCGCAGGGCGCGATGGTCGTGCACCGCAATCTGAAGGACCTGGCCGACGATCCCCAGGTGGCGGCCGCGCTGCTGATCGCCGACGGTGACCGGCTGCCCGGCGACACCACGATCGACCTGGGTTCGACCGCCGTGGTGCCCAGCGTGGGCAAGGGCGTCGCGCAGGAGCATTCGTTCCTGGCCTCGGCCCCTACCTCGAAGCTGCCGGCGACGATCGGTGCGCGCACCGTCAGCGTGTGCGACGTCGGCGATCCGGTCTGCGACTACGACGCCGACTCGACCGCCGATCCGTTGTCAGCCGCCGCGCTGGCGATCCACACCTCGTACGCGCCGGCCTCGAGCGGCGCGCACGACTGGGGCACGCCGCTGTACCAGCTCGTCACGAGCGACGCCGGCGCGGGACCGGCATCGGCCACCTCGCTGGGCGTGCACGGCGCCGCCTGACCCCAGCCGTCCGGACCTAGCCGGACACCGGCACCGGCGCGGTGTCCGTGTCGTCGCTCGGCGGGGTCGACTTGCGGAAGTGGTTGTCGCCGCGGGGATACACGACCTGCGGCCACCAGAACCAGCGGCCCAGCAGCGTCGCGATCGACGGCATCAGCAGCGAACGCACGATGAAGGTGTCCACCAGCAGGCCGATCGCGATGGTGGAGCCCATCTGGGCGAGCACGATGAGCTGGCTGCCCATCATGCCGGCCATGGTGGCGGCGAACACCAGCCCGGCCGAGGTCACCACGCCGCCGGTGCCGGCCATCGACCGGATGATGCCGGTCTTGAGCCCCGCGTGGATCTCGTCCTTGAACCGGGAGACCAGCAGCAGGTTGTAGTCCGAGCCCACGGCCAACAGGATGATGACCGACATCAGCATGACCAGCCATTGGACGGGCTTGCCGAAGAGGTCCTGCCAGATGAGCACCGAGATGCCGAACGACGCGGCGATCGAGCTCGCCGCGGTGGTCACGATGACCAGCGCCGCGACCGCACTTCGCGTCAGGATCAGCATGATCATGAAGATCAGCGTCAGCGCCGACACCACGGCGATCATCAGGTCGTACTTGGCGCCGTCGGCCATGTCGCGATACGTCGCGGCGGTACCGCCCAGATAGATCTTGGCGTCCGAGAGCGACGTCATCTTCAGCGCGTCCTGGGCGGCGCTGCGTTCGGAGCTGACCCGGCTGATGCCCTCGACCGTGGCGGGATCGGTCTCGTGGGTGATGAACATCCGCGCGGACTTGCCGTCCGGGGACAGGAACATCTTCAGGCCGCGCTCGAAGTCGGGGTTGGTGAAGGCCTCCGGGGGCAGGTAGAACAGGTCGTCGTTCTTGGCGCCGTCGAAGGCCGCCCCCATCGCCAGGGCGGTGTCGTTGCTGGCCTCCATCTGGTCCAGCAGCGCCTTCTGCGAGTTGTACGACGCCAGAGCGAGATCGCGGCTCTGCTTCATGGTCGCGATGGTCTGCGGTAGCAGTGCCGTCAGCTTGGGCGCGATCGCCGCCAACTGGTCGGTGTTGACCTGCACGGCCCCGGTCCGGTCGGTCAGCTCGTCGATGCCGTCGAGGGAATCGAACAGCGAGCGGATGGCCGCGCACAGCGGGATGTCGAAGCAGTGCGGCTCCCAATAGAAGTACGCCCGCATCGGCCGGAACGTGTCGTCGAAGTTCGCGATCGAGTCACGCAGCTTCTCGGTGGTGGCCAGCAGATCCTGCGACTTGGCCGCCGAGTCCTGCGTGAGCTTGGTCTGCTGCAGCGACAGCTGATACTGCTGCTCCATGATGGCGATCGAGGCGTTCGTGGTCTCGATGGTCTTGAGCTGGTTGGCCAGCTGATCTCGCTGAAACGGCAGGTTCATGTTGGAGGTCTGACCCTGCACGCTGGTCTGGAACGGAATCGAGCTGTGCTGGATCGGGATGCCCAGCGGCCGCGTGATGTTCTGCACCATCGCGATCCCCTGGGTGTGCATCACGTTGCGCGCCACGGCGTTCAGCACCAGCATGTCCGCCGGATTGCGCATGTCGTGGTCGGCGTTGACCATCAGGATGTCGGGGTTCATCCGGGCCTGGCTGAAGTGCCGGTCAGCGGCGGCGAAACCGATGTTGGTCGGAGCGTCCTTGGGCAGGTAGTACTGGTCGTTGTAGGCCGGCTTGTAACCGGGGATCGCCACGATGCCGATCAGCACCACGAACAGGCTGACCACGAATATCGGTGCGGGCCAACGGACGACGGCCGTGCCCACCTTGCGCCAGAACCTGCTCTGCGGCGGCCGCTTGGACTCGTAGAGCCCGACCTTGCTGCCGAGGAACAGCACCGCCGGCCCAAGGGTCACCGCGATTACCACCACCACGACCATGCCGATCGCGACGGGAGCGCCCATGGTGCTGAAGTAGGGCAGCCGGCAGAAGCTGAGGCAGAAGGTGGCGCCCGCGATGGTCAGGCCCGAGCCAACGATGACGGGAGCGACGGACTTGAACGTCGCGTAGTAGGAGTCGTCGCGGTCCAGTCCCAGACCCCGGTCTTCTCGGTAGCGCCCGAAGATGAAGATGCCGTAGTCGGTGGCCGCGGCGATCGCCAGCATCGTCAGGATGTTGCCCGCGAACGTCGTCAACCCGAAGGCGCCGTTGGTCGCCAGCACCGACACCACACCGCGGGCGGTGAGTAGCCCGAGGAACGTCAGGAACAGCTGGATCAGCGTGGTGACGATGGAGCGGTAGACCACCAGCAGCATGAAGGCGATCGCGATGAGCGTGTACAGCGTGATCTGCGCCAGGCTGGCGTTGCCGATGACGTGCAGGTCGTCGGTCAGGGCTGCCGGCCCCGCGACGTAGGCCTGCACGCCGGGTGGCGCCTTGGTGTCCTCGATGGCCTTGCGGACCGATTCCACGCCCTCGTTGGCCAGCGTCTGGCCCTGCTCGCCGGCCAGGTTGATCATGACGTAGGACGCCTTGCCGTCGGAGCTCTGCGCACCCGCCGCGGTCAGCGTGTCACCCCAGAAGTCCTGGATGTGCTGGATGTGCTCGGGATCCTGCTGCAGCTTCTTGATGATCGCGTCGTAGTAGTCGTGCGCGTCCTGCCCGAGGGGCTTCTGCCCCTCGACGATGACCATCACGGTGCTGTTGGAGTCGAATTCCTTGAAGTTGCCGCCCATCAGCTTCATCGACGTCATCGACGGCGCGTCCTCGGGCGCCATCGGCGCGGAGTGCAGTTCGCCGACGGTCTCCAGCTGGGGAGCGATGACGTTGACGATGACCGCGACGGCGATCCAGAACAGCACGATCGGCACCGAGAAGAGCCGGATCGCGTGCGGAAGGTAGGGCCGCTTCGGCCGCGCCGGGGTCGGGGTCGGGGTCGCCTGCGTCATGCCGACTTCACCAGGCAGTAGGTCTGGGCTTCGATCCCACTGGCGGACTGCTCCTCACGGACGGTTCCATTCACGGTGACGCGGCATCCAATCTGGTCGCCGTCGGCGCGGGCCATGAGGTTGGCGCTGACGGTCGGCAACGTGGTCGAGAGGGTGACGGACCAGGGCAGCGTCGTGGTGATCGAGTGCACGTTCGCATCCGGGTCGAAGTAGCTGATCTGAGCGGTGTCGCCGGGGGCGCCGTACACGTCGTAGACCATGACCTTGGGGTTGAACTGCACGATCTCGATGCCGGCACCGGCGTTGGCATTCAGATCTGCCGACGCGAACTGCCCGTGCAACCGGTACACCACCAGGCCGGAGACCGCGAGCACCACGATCAGCACCAGCGGGATCCACACCGCCTTCGCCGTCCGGCCTATCGGAATACGCTTCACCCCAACACCTTCCGCTGATTGACAGGTCGCGGCGCGACCGTCGGGCCGGCCGGATCATCCGGTGCGGTCTCCGCATTCGTGACGATTCGTTCCATGACGGGAAAGGCCACCCGCGCGGCGAGCCACAGCGCGTTCGCTTCCTCCGGGGACAGGGTCGCGAGCAGTTCGGCGAGCCGTTCGCGGCGCACGCGCTTGCGGTCGTCGATGAGATCGCGACCGAGCTGGGTGATGCCGACGAGGGCGGCGCGACCGTCTTCGGGGTCGGGCAGCCTCGTCACCAGGCCCTGCCGCTCTAGCCGGGTGATCAGCTGCGTCATCGACGGCTGGGTGATTCCCTCCCGCGCGGCCAGGGTCGTCAGGCGCAGCGGCCCTTCCCGGCATACCCGGTTGATCGTGAATCCCGCGGAGGCGCTCAGCTCGGCGCGATCGGTCAGGAAGCGGGCCGTCAGATCCACCGCGCGATCGATCAGCTCGCCGACGCACTCGCTGACGTCGGGCCCCGCCGGCGAATCTTCCACCCGGTACTAATATCACGCACCCTATGCATTGGCTAGTCGAGCCACGCAATGCTCATTGACGGGCTCGTATTCGAAGTCGTCAACTGCATGAAAGTATGAGTCGTGCGCTGCGGCCGATCCAGTACATAGGCAGAACTATGCAACTGGCGTCAGCTCAGCAGCTCGGCAAATGCATCCAGAAGCCGGTCGACGTCGTCGTCGGTGTTGTAGGGCGCCAACCCGACACGCAACCCGCCCTCATCGCCGAGGCCGAGCCGCCGAGACGCTTCGAGCGCGTAGAACGATCCGGCGGGGGCGTTCATTCCCCGCCCTGCCAGCGCGATGGCGATCTGCGCGGCGGGATGCCCGTCGAAGGTCAGCAGCAGTGTGGGGGTCCGCCGCGCCGCCCTGGAGTGCACTTCCACGCCGGGCAACCGGGCCAGCCCAGCCTCGATGCGCGTGCGCAGCGCGTCCTCGTGCCGCTGCAGTGCGTGCATGCCCGCCACCAGGCGCTCGCGCCGGGAACCGGTGAGATCCGTTAGGTCGGAGAGGAATTCGATGGTCGCGGTGACACCGGCCATCAGCTCGTAGGGCAGCGTGCCGAGCTCGAAGCGTTCGGGCACCTCGTCGGTGGAGGGCAGGAGCTTCGCGGGTCGCAACTCGGCGAGAACGGCGCGCCGCCCAGCGACGACGCCGCAGTGCGGGCCGAGGAACTTGTAGGGCGAGCAGGCGAAGAAGTCCGCCCCGAGCGCCCGCACGTCGACCACCTCGTGCGCGGTGTAATGCACGCCGTCGACGTACAGCAGCGCCCCTGCGGCGTGGACCCGCTCGGCGATCGCGGCGACGTCGGGCATGGTGCCGATCAGGTTCGACGCCGCGGTCACCGCGACGACCCGGGTACGAGGGCTCAGCTGCGCCTCGACCCGCGCCACCGGCAACTCGCCGGTCTCCGGGTCGAAGTCGACCCAGCGGACCACCGCGCCCACCGCCTCGGCGGCGATCACCCACGGCCGGATGTTGGCGTCGTGGTCGAGCCGGGTCACGACGACCTCGTCACCGGGGCGCCACCGCGTCGCCAGCGTGCGCGACAGGTCGAACGTCAGCGCGGTCATGCTCCGCCCGAAGATCACCTCGTCGGGGCCTGCACCGAGCAGATCGGCCAGCGCGTGCCGGCATCGCCCGACGACGTCCTCGGCATTGCGCGCCGCGGCGGTCGTCGTGCCGCGGTTGGACAGTGGGTGAAGCATGGCGTCGCGGATCGCGTCGGCGACGGCGGTCGGGGTCTGCGATCCGCCGGGCCCGTCGAAGAACGCGGTGCCGTCCTCGAGCGCGGGGAAGCAGCGCCGCACGGCCTCGACGTCGTACTCACCGGTCACCTCTGCCACCTCACGATTCCAACCGGGCGGCGAGCGCGGTGCCCAGCCGGTGGCCGGACAACCAGGCCGACTCGATGCGGGGCGAACCGGACGGACACCACGAATCTCCGCACAGGCCCACGGGCCTGCCTCCGCCATCCACCAGCGCGAACGGCTTGTTGCCGTGCGTACCAACGGGTTTGGCGTAGGTCCAGCGGTGGGCCAGTGACCACTGCGGGTCCGCCGTCACGTCGATGACGCGGGCGAGGGCGGCCAGTACGGGGGCGATCGCATCAAGCGGTGTCTGCAAATGAGCACCGGCCAGTCGGGCCGTCGTGTGGGTGACGAGCACCGCGGCCCCATCGCCGCGGCGCGATCCGTCGTCGGCGACCATGGTGATGTCGGGGTCGTCGTTGACGAACGCGGCGTGGGTCATCGGCCAGCATCGGCGGTCCCAGCCCGCGATCACCGTGACGACGGGTTCGTAGGTCACCCAATCGGCGGCGTACGGGGCCAGCCGGGCGGCCTGAGGATCGGGCATCGCCAGCACCACCGCGTCGTGGTCCAGCTCGTCGAGGGCACCGACCACCCGACCGGACCGGACGTCGTCGGGCAGGCTGGCCTGGACCAGCGAGCGCAGGCCGTCGGGTGCGGCGTGGCGCATGGGACCCGAACTGAGCCGGTGCCCGGCGGCCGAGAAGGCGTCGAGGGTGTCGGTCCAGTCGCGGATCAAGCCACGGGCCGCCCACTGCTCGACGACGGACGCGAAGGCAGGCTCGCTGACGGTGAAGTACGCCGCCCCGATGTCGACGCGCCGGCCGTGCATCGTCGGAGACGCCATCCGGCCTCCGGGCGCCCGGCCCTGGTCGAACACCTCGACCTGCACGCCGCCATCGCGCAGGGCTCGTGCGCACGCCGCGCCCGACAGGCCGGCGCCGACGACGGCGACCCGCGGCACCGCGCTCACGGCCCGGCCACCTGGTTCGGGGGCCGGCCACCGCCGGCGAAGACGTCGATCTGGTGCAGCGCGATGCGCCAGGCCCGGTCCCAGGCGCCTTCGGTGCTGCCAGCCACGTGCGGGGTCAGCAGCAGGCCGGGCGCCGACCACAGCGGGTGCCCCGCCGGCAGCGGCTCTGGCTCGGTGACGTCGAGGGCGGCGCGCAACCGGCCGGCCGTCAGCTCCGCCAGCAGGGCATCGGTGTCGACGGCGCCACCCCTGCCAACGTTGACGACCACCGCCCCGTCGCGCAACCGGCTCAGGAACGCGGCGTCGATCAGGTGGTGGGTGGCCTCGGTGCCCGGAAGCATGGCGACCACCGCGTCCGCGGACGGCAGCACCTCGCCGACGTCGTCGAGGGCGATCACCCCGGGTCTGGCGTGTCGTCCGACCAGGGTCACCTCGGTCTCGAACGGAGCGAGCCGGGCGGCGAGGTTGGCGGCCAGGTCCCCGGCGCCGAGGATGACGATCCGCTTGCCGATCAGCGTCTCGGTGTCCCGCGGTCGCCACACCCCCGCAGCCTGTCGTTCGCGGAACGAAGCGAGCTCCCGGTAGATGGCCAGGAGCGCGGCCACCACCCACTCGGCCGACGAACCGCCATGTGCCCCACGGCCGTTGGAGAGCACGACGCCGTCGGGCAGATGCGGCAGCCACTGTTCGTAGCCGGCATTGAGCGTCTGCACCAGGCGCAGCTCGGGCAGCTCGCCGAAGCGCGCCCCGATCGCCTCGGCGTTCTCGAAGCCGACCACGACGACAGCTGCGTCCAGATGCTCGCTTGGCCACGGTCGTTCGGGGGAGTACGGGACCAGGTCGAGGTCGGGCGCATCCGCCGGTACCCGAAGGCCGAGATCGTCGGGGTAGAGGACCTTCAATCGCGGCGCGTCCCGAGGTGTCACCCGCTCAACGCTAAACACGTCGGCGGCATCGCGTCGAATCGGAGCCCGGCTACAGGTAGGGGTCGGCCCAGGCGCTGATGATGCGGGCCGCCCTGGCCGCCTGGTTCTTGCCGGTGAGCAGATGGTCGGCGCCCTCGAGCGAGACGAAGCTGCGCGGATGCCGCGCGGTGCGGAAGATGTCGCTGGCATTCTGGATGCCGACGGTGTTGTCGGTCGGGGAGTGCATCACCAGCAGGGCCCGGCGCAGGGTCCGGATCCGCTCGCGCAGATCGGCGTTGCGCACGTCGTCGATGAAGTGCCGCTTGAGCGTCAGTGCCTTGCCGCCCACCAGGAACTGGGCCTCGCCCTCGGCCTCGATGCGGTGGATCAGGGCGTCGTAGGTGTGCTCGACGTGGGCGGGCTCGTACGGCGCGCCGACGCTGGCCACCGCCGCGACCGTCGGACACTCGTGGGCGCCGGCGATCGCCGCGGCCCCGCCGAAGGAGTGTCCGACGAGGAGCCGGACTTCACGACCGGAGTCGTTCATGAACTCCACGGCGCGGACGGTATCGGCGACCTTGTGCGAGAAGGAGCCGTCCCCCCAGTCGCCCTCCGAGCCGCCGAGGCCGAGGTTGTCGAAGCGCAGCATGCCGATGCCCTCGCTGGCCAGCTGCTTGCACATCCGGCTGGCGGCGGGGCAGTCCTTGCCGAGGGTGAATCCATGGGCGAAGACGCCCCACCCCCGCGGTTCACCGGTGGGGAGGTCGACGATCCCGCGCAGGAGGGGGCCGCTGGTGCTGGGGAAGCTGACGTGCTCTGCCACCAGGGCATCCTTTCACCGGCGCCGGTGCCAAGGACCGACGAGGACCGTGACTGAGATGGATGCCACCCGGCCGGCGATCAGTCCGCCGCCTCCTGCCGTGCGTCGTTGAACGTGCTGACCGCGCGGATCTTGTTCATCACGTCGAGCGCGGCCACCTTGTAGGCCTCGGCGAAGGTCGGATAGTTGAACACCGCGTCGACCAGATAGTCGACCGTGCCACCGCAACCCATCACGGCCTGGCCGATGTGGACGAGTTCCGTTGCGGCGGTGCCGAAGATGTGGACACCGAGCAACGTGCGGTCCTCGGTCGAGACGAGCAGCTTCAGCATGCCGTAGGAGTCACCGGCGATCTGTCCGCGGGCCAGCTCCCGGTAGCGCGAGATTCCGAACTCGTACGGGATGGACTCGCGGGTCAGCTCGGACTCGGTGGCCCCGACGAACGACACCTCCGGGATCGTGTAGATGCCGATGGGCTGCAGATCGGTCATGTCACTGGCCGGCTCGCCGAACGCGTGATAGGCGGCGAGCCGACCCTGATCCATCGACGTCGCGGCCAGGGCGGGAAAGCCGATCACGTCGCCGACGCCGAAGATGTGCTCGACCTTGGTGCGGAAGTGGTCGTCGACCTCGATGAGCCCGCGGGCGTCGGGCTCGAGGCCGGCGGCGGCGAGATCGAGCGAGGCGGTGCGTCCGGTCCGCCCCGCCGAGTACATGACGGCTTCGGCCGCGATCTGCTTGCCGCTGGCCAGCGTGGTCAACGTGCCGTGCTCGGAGACGTCGACGTCGGTCACCTCCTCGCCGAACCGGAACGTGACGGCGGAGTCGCGCAGATGGAATCGCAATGCCTCCACCACTTCTGGATCACAGAAGTCGAGCATGGTGTCGCGCTTCTCCACCACCGTCACGGTGGTGCCGAGCGCGGCGAAGATCGAGGCGTACTCGATGCCGATCACCCCGGCCCCGACGACGACCATCGAGGTGGGGATGAAGTCCAGGCTGACGACTTCGTCGGAGTCCAGCACGCGTTCGGCGTCGAAGTCGACGCCGTCGGGCCGGCGCGGCGTGGTACCGGTGGCGATGACGACGAATTGCCCTGTCAGCGTTCGGTGTTCGGCGTCGTCCTGCCCTTCGATGGTCACGGTGTTGGCGTCGACGAAGCTGCCGTGACCGATGAACAGGTCGACGCGGTTGCGGACGAGCTGGTCGCGGATGACGTCGATCTCGCGGCGGATCACGTGCGCGGTGCGCTCCTGCAGATCGGCCGGGGTGATCTTCTCCTTCACGCGATAGCTCGCCCCGTACAGCTCGCGCTGGTTCATCCCGGTCAGGTACAGCACCGCCTCGCGCAGCGTCTTGGAGGGAATGGTTCCGGTGTTGACGCAGACGCCGCCCAGCATGTGGCCGTGCTCGACGACGGCCACCCGCTTGCCGAGCTTGGCGGCAGCCAGCGCGGCCTTCTGACCCCCGGGCCCAGAACCGATCACGATCAGGTCGTACTCAGTCTCAGTCGCCATGGGGGGCGCATACCCACATCGGCAGGCAGCTAGTAGCGCACGCCAACACTACGGTCGCTGCGCGGAATCGGCTCGATTCCGGCGGCAACCGTAGTGTCGGCGCGCAGCCTCAGGTCAGACGACGTGCCCGTCGGCCACCGTCAGCGCCGCGTCGAGGATCTCGAGCCCCTCGGCGACCTCGGCATCGGTGATGTTGCATGCGGGCACCGCGTGGATGCGGTTGAAGTTGGCGAACGGCAGCAGCCCCCCGGACTTGCACGCGGCGATCACCTCGTTCATCGCCGGGCTGGATCCGCCGTAGGGCGCCAACGGCTCCCTGGTCTTGGGGTTCTTGACCAGCTCGATGGCATGGAAGACACCGAGACCGCGCACCTCGCCGACCGACGGGTGCTTGGCGGCGAGCTCGGCGAGGCCGGGGCCGAGCACCTCGGAACCGATCCGCGCGGCGTTGTCCACCATGCCCTCGTCCTCCATCGCGTTGATCGTCGCGACGGCGGCCGCGGCGGCCAGCGGATGGCCGGAGTAGGTCAGACCACCGGGGTAGGCCCGGTCGTCGAACGTCGCGGCGATCTTCGCGTTGATCGCCACACCGCCCATCGGGACGTACCCGGAGGTGACGCCCTTGGCGAACGTGATCAGGTCCGGCACGACGTCGAAGTTCTGGATCGCGAACCACTTTCCGGTCCGCCCGAAGCCGGCCATCACCTCGTCGGCGATGAACACCATGCCGTACTTGTCGCAGATCTCCCTGACGCCGGCCATGTATCCGGGCGGGGGCACCATGATGCCCGCGGTGCCGGGGACCGACTCGAGGATGATCGCCGCGAACGACGACGGCCCCTCGTGCTGGATCAGGCGCTCCAGGTACTCCAGCGCGCGCTCGGTCTCCTGCTGCTCGTTCTCCGCGTGGAACGACGAGCGGTACAGGAACGGGCCGTTGAAGTGCACGACGCCGGCGCTGGCGTAGTCGTTGGGGTAGCGGCGCGGGTCACCGGTCAGGTTGATCGCCGTGTCGGTGCCACCGTGGTAGGACCGGTAGCGCGACAACACCTTGTAGCGACCGGTGTGCAGGCGCGCCATCCGGACGGCGTGCTCGACGGCGTCGGCGCCACCGTTGGTGAAGAACACCTTGTTCAGATCACCGGGAGTGCGCTCGGCGATCAACCGGGCCGCCTCCGAGCGCGCCGCGTTGACGTGCTGCGGTGCGATCGTGCACAGCTTGGCGGCCTGCGCGGCGATGGCCTCGACGACCTTCGGGTGTTGGTGGCCGATGTTGGTGAAGACCAGCTGCCCGGAGAAGTCGAGCAGCTTGTTGCCCTCGCCGTCCCAGACGTACTGGCCGTCGGCGGCCACGATCGTCATCGGCTTGATCTGTGCCTGTGCCGACCAGGAGTGGAACACGTGCTTGCGGTCGAGCTCGTAGGCGCGCGCGCCCTCGGCCTTGGCGGTGGCGAGGTCCTGCCCGCTGGGCAGGTCCTGGGGCGAGCGCAGCGACGGGGAGTCGGTGGTGTCGAAGGTCGTCATGTCCTCAGTCTTCCTCGTGTGCCTGTCAGTCGTTCTGCGGGAAGCCGAGGTTGATGCCGCCGTGGCTCGGGTCGAGCCAGCGGGTGGTGACCACCTTGCCGCGGGTGAAGAAGTGCACGCCCTCGGTGCCGTGTGCGTGGGTGTCGCCGAACAGCGAGCTCTTCCAGCCGCCGAAGCTGTAGTAGGCGGTCGGGACGGGGATCGGCACGTTGACCCCGACCATGCCGACCTCGACCTCGTTCTGGAACCGCCGCGCGGCGCCGCCGTCGTTGGTGAAGATGGCGGTGCCGTTGCCGTAGGGGTTGGCGTTGATCAGGGCCAGCGCCTCGTCGTAGGAGTTCACCCGCACGACCGAGAGCACCGGGCCGAAGATCTCGTCGGTGTAGACGCTCATCTCGGTGGTCACGTTGTCGATCAGCGTCGGGCCCAGCCAGAAGCCGTCGGACTCGCCGTCCACGCTGACGCCACGTCCGTCGACCACGATGGTGGCGCCGTCGGCCTCGCCGGCGTCGACGTAGGACGCGACCCGGTCGCGGTGCGCCTTGGTCACCAGCGGGCCCATGTCGGCGTCGCGGGTGCCGTCACCGGTCTTGAGGCCCTTGGCCCGGTCGGCGATCTTGGCCACCAGCTCGTCGGCGATCGGCCCCACCGCGACACAGGCCGAGATCGCCATGCAGCGCTCGCCCGCGGAACCGAAGCCGGCGTTGATCATCGCGTCGGCGGCCAGGTCCAGATCGGCGTCGGGCAGCACGATGGCGTGGTTCTTGGCTCCGCCGAGGGCCTGCACGCGCTTGCCGTGCAGCGTGCCGGTGGCGTAGACGTACTCCGCGATCGGGGTGGAGCCGACGAAGCTGATCGCCTTGACGGTCTTGTTGGTCAGCAGTTCGTCGACGGCGACCTTGTCGCCCTGCAGCACGTTGAACACCCCGGCGGGCAGACCGGCCTCGGCCCACAGTTCGGCGATCCAGAGCGCGGCGGACGGGTCCTTCTCGCTGGGCTTGAGTACGACGGTGTTGCCCGCGGCGATCGCGATGGGGAAGAACCACATCGGCACCATGGCCGGGAAGTTGAAGGGGCTGATGATGCCGACCACGCCGAGCGGCTGGCGGATCGAGGCGACGTCGACGTTGGTCGAGGCGTTCTCGGTCATCCCGCCCTTGAGCAGATGGGCTATGCCGCAAGCGAATTCGACGACCTCCTGGCCGCGGCTGACCTCGCCGAGCGCGTCGGAGACGACCTTGCCGTGCTCGCTGGTGATGATCTGGGCCAGCTCGTGCTTGCGGGCGTTGAGCAGTTCCCGGAACGCGAACAGGACGGCCGTTCGCTTGGCCAGCGAGGCGTCCCGCCACGCGGGGAAGGCCGCCGCGGCGGCGTCGATCACCGCACGCGCGTCGGCGACGTCGGCGAGGGCGACCTCACCGGTGATCTGACCGGTCGCCGGGTTGGTCACCGGTGCGGTGCGGTCGCTGGAACCGGCGAAGCTCTTGCCGTCGGCCCAGTGCGAGATGGTGCGGACGCGGGTGCTGACTGTCACGGGAGGTCCAATCTGAAGGGTGTCGTCCCGTCGATTCTCGACCGCGCCGATCGCCGCGAGCCCCGACGGTGTGTAACGAATGGCACCGATTGTCTTACGCTCTGTCAATGCTGCCTACGGTGCGGGAGATCCTCGCGTTGCCGGTGCTTCAGGCGGGCCGACCGGAGATCGTCTGCGGGGCCGAGCACGCCGAGGCGCTGGACCGTCCCGTGCGCTGGGTCCACGTCAGCGACCTGCCCGACTTGTCCAACCTGCTCGAGGGCGGCGAGATGGTGCTCACCACCGGCCAGGCGCTGGCCGACGCCGAGCGTCGCGACGGGTACCTGCCGCAATTGGCCAGAGCGGGGGCCGTCGCGGTGGTCGTCGAGCTGGGTACCCATGTCGAGGAGGTGCCGCCGTCGGTCCGCGCGGTCGGTTCCCGGTTGGATCTGCCCGTCGTCGTCCTGCACCACCCGGTCCGCTTCGTCGAGGTCACCGAGGAGGTGCACCGGCGGATCGTCGCCGAGCAGTATGCCGCGGTGGACTACGCCCGGCGGGTGCACGAGGCGTTCACCAACCTCAGCATGCGGCGCGCCTCGGTCGACGACATCGTCGCGGCGGCCGCCGACATGCTCGACACGCCGATCGTGCTCGAGGACCTGAACCGCCAGGTACTGGCCTTCGTCGGGCGTGACGTGCCGTCCACCGAGCTGCTCGCCGACTGGGAGCGCCGATCGCGGCTGACTCCGACCACGGGCCAGGGCACCTGGGTCGCCCGGCCCGTCGGACCGCACCGTCACGTCTGGGGTCGCCTCGTCGCGCCACGGGGCCGCAGCCGCGACGGCGAGGCCGACGACCGCACCGTCACCACCCTCGAACGCGCCGCGCAGGCGCTGGCCCTGCACCGGATGGTCGAGCAGGACCGGACGTCGCTGGAGATGCGTGCGCAGAGTGGTCTCGTCGACGACCTGCTCCGCGGCCGCATCCGCGACGAGGGTGAGGCCACCGCGCGGGCCCACGCTCTCGGGCTGCGCCCCGCGTTGGCCTACGTCCCGATGACGGCGCGGCTGCGGGAGACCGTCACCACCAACCAGCTGCTGATCCAGCAGCGGCGCAGTCGCACGCTCGACGCACTGGTCCACGCCATCCGCGCCGGGGGGCACAGCGTGCTGACGGCGAGCCGCGACGACGGTCAGATCGACCTGCTGCTGGCGCCGCAGTCGCGGACCATGGCGATCGGCGGGTCGGCGCCCGACGACGAGCGCGTCCTTGCCGAGGTCGCGGTGGCGGTGCGGCGTGCGGTGCTGCACGTCGACGGGGTGTCACAGTGCGTGATCGGCATCGGTCCGGAGTCGAGCCGGCTGGTGGACGCAGCGGGTGGGCTTGCCGAATCCGGGCACGTCGCCGAGGTGGCGCTGACGATGGCCGAGAACGCGTCGCCCGCGGTGGGTGACCGGCCGTTCTACCGCGCCGCCGACGTGCGGCTGCGCGGCCTCATCGGGCTCATTCGCGCCGACCCGCGAGTTCAGGCCTTCGCCGAGACCGAACTGCGCGGGCTGCTGGAGCGCCGGGCCAAGTTCGGCGACGAGACGTTCGATCTGCTCGCGGGCTTCCTCGACGTCGGTGGCAACAAGGCCGAACTGGCCAAGCGGCTGCACGTCTCGCGCCCCACGCTGTACGCGCGGCTGGCCGCGCTTGAGCGTCTACTCGGCGTCGACCTCGACGACGCCGAGTCGAGGACCTCGCTGCACGTCGCGATGATGGTGCTGGCGCGGCGCTGAGCCTCGGCTAGGCGACGGCCTTCTTGCCGAAGGGCAGGACGTGTACGACGGCGACCACCAGCGACCCGACCAGCAGGCCGATCACCGCCGAGATGCCGGTGTTGACCAACCAGCCCAGCACGCCCCCGGCGGCGCCGGTGGCGTGGTGCACGCCGTCCTCGAGGTGATGCACGACGCCGTACGGCCAGTGCCAGCCCAGGGTATCGGTGCCGACCAGCAGGATGTGGCCGCCGACCCAGAGCATCGCGACGGTGCCGACGGCCGAGAGCGTGCTGAGCACCTTCGGCATGCCCGCCACTAGCCCGCGGCCGATCCTCTGGGCGGCCCGCGACGATCGCTGCGCCAGGCTGAGCCCGATGTCGTCCATCTTCACGATGAGGGCCACCACCCCGTAGACCCCGGCGGTGATGACGAGCGCCACGACGACCAGGATGGCCAGCCGCGGCAGGAAGGCCTGGTCGGCCACCTCGTTGAGCGCGATGACCATGATCTCGGCGGAGAGGATGAAGTCGGTGCGGATCGCGCTGGAGGTCATCTGGCGTTCGGCGTCCTCGCCGACGGCGGCTGTCGGCGCGCCGTGCCCGCCCTGGCCGTCGTGCCCGTGCGCGCCGAACCGGGCCCACACCTTCTCGGCACCCTCGAAGCAGAGGTAGGTGGCGCCGAGCATGAGGATCGGGGTCAGCAGCCACGGCACGAACTGACTCAGCAGCAGTGCGGCGGGCAGGATGAACACCAGCTTGTTGCGCAGCGACCCGATCGCGATCCGCTTGATCATCGGCAGCTCGCGGGCGGCGGCGATGCCGTGTACGTACTGGGGCGTCACCGCGGTGTCGTCGATGACGACCCCGGCCGCCTTCGCGGTGGCCCGGCCCGCCGCAGCACCGATGTCGTCGACGGAGGCGGCCGCCAGCCGCGCCAGCGCCGCCACGTCGTCGAGGAGTCCGAACAGCCCGGCGCTCACCTGTGTCCCTCGTACGTCATGGCTCACAGGATACGGCCAGCTGGACGGATCGCCCGGCCGCCAATAGCGTCGTCGAGATGGACGGCACCGCAGACGTCATCGTCGTCGGAGGTGGCATCGCCGGGGTGTCGATCGCCTACGAATTGTCCGCGTCGGTCCGCGTCACGCTGCTGGAGATGGAGCCGACGCTGGCCTATCACACCACCGGACGGTCGGCTGCTGTCTTCCTGGAAACCTATGGTGGAGAACAGATTCGAGCGTTGACGACGGCTAGTCGGGCCTTCTTCGAGGACCCGCCGGAGGGCTTCGGCTCGCCGCTGACGACCCCGCGGCCCGAATTGCTCGTCGCGTTGCGCGGTCGCGGGCACCGCGTCGAAGAGCTGCACCGGGCGGTGCTGCCACTGGTCGGCGACGCCGAACTGCTCGACGCGGACCGGTGCCGCGAACTCTTCCCGCTGCTGCGGCCCGATGCCGTCGACAACGGCATGTACGAGCCGCGCGCCTTGGCCCTCGACGTGGCGGCCCTGCACCAGGGGTACGCTCGCGGTGCGCGCCGCAACGGCACCGAGATCGTGCGCAGCGCCGAGGTCCGTACGATGCGGCGCGGCAGCGACTCGTGGACGGTGACGACCGCGGACGGCCGGCGGCACGGGGCCGCGATCGTGGTCGACGCCGCGGGCGCGTGGGCCGACGTGGTGGCCGAGGCGGCCGGGGTGCGCCGCGTCGGCCTGCGACCGTTGCGCCGGACCATCTTCATGGTGCCCTCCCCGCTGGGCGAAGCGGGCCGCGGGTTGCCGAACTGCGGTGACGTCGACGACGCCTTCTACGTGAATCCCGAAGGGGCGCAGTTCCTGTGCTCGCCGGCCGACGAGACGCCCTGTCCGCCAAGCGATGCCAAGCCCGACGACGAGCAGATCGCACGGGCGATCGAGGAGATCAACGCCGCCACCACCATCGGGATACGCACCGTGGCCTCGGCGTGGGCCGGGCTGCGGACGTTCGCGGCCGACCGCAACTTCGTCCTCGGTCCCGATCCCGAGGCGCCCGGGTTCTTCTGGCTGGCCGGCCAGGGCGGATACGGAATCCAAACGGCACCCGCGACGGCCCGCTTGGCGGCGGCCCTGGCGCTCGGTCGGCCCGCGCCCCCGGATCTGGTCGCCAGAGGGCTGGACGTGACGCGCCTGGCGCCGCGCCGGGCCATGACGTGATCGCCGTGACGGGCAGCTGACGCGAAGATTCCTCACAGGAAACGGGTGTGTGACCGTCCGGTGAATGTGGCTGGCGCGCGGCGCATCTCCTTAGGGCGTCGATTTGATAAACCCCGTCCGCTACCCGGCATCGAGCGCTGAGGCGGTGTTAGTGTGCGCCCCGAGACCGCCGCGGTGACCCGACCGGCGAAGGGATGCCGATGTTACAAGTGTCTGAGCCGGATGCTGCCGAGGTGACGGCTGTCGAGACGCCAAAACCACACCGATTCGGGCGATTTCAGCGTCGGCGCCTGCTGGCCAAGGTGAGCATCCAGTCCAAGCTCGTCGTGATGATGGTGCTGTGCACCATCGTGGCGGCCACCGTCGTCGGGATCATCGGCTTCCAGGCCGGCCGCAACTCGCTGCGCGACTCGGTGTTCAACCGGCTGACCGAGGTGCGCGAGTCGCAGTCCCGCTCCCTTCAGGACCAGCTGACGGATCTGAAGAACTCGATGATCATCTATACCCGCGGAGCCACCACCCGCAATGCGCTCGCGGCATTCACCAGCGGGTTCGACGAACTGCAGAACCAACCGATCAGCCCGGCGCAGGCACAGTCGATCACCGACTACTACGACGACGTCTTCATCAAGCAGGTCGAGCAGTACAGCGGGACCAAGCTGAACGCCCAGCAGCTGATCCCGGTCGGCGGTGCGCAGCGCTATCTACAGGCCAACTACACCGCTCAACGCAAGTCCGACGACGTTGCGGTCACGATCGACGACGCGCACGACGGCAGCGCGTGGTCGGCGGCCAACGCCCAGTATCAGGACTTCTTCCGCGAGATCGTCACTCGCTTCGAGTTCGAGGACGCGCTGCTGCTGGACACCGCAGGGAACGTGGTCTACTCGGCGTACAAGGACGTCGACCTCGGCACCAACATCCTCACCGGTCCGTACAGCGGGTCCAAGCTACGCGGCGCCTACGAGAAGGCCTTGTCGTCCAATGCGCTGGACTACGTGGGGTTCACCGACTTCGAGATCTACCAGCCGGCCGAGAACGTGCCCACCGCGTGGATGGTCACCCCCGTGGTGATCAACGGACGGGCCGCGGGCGTGCTGGCCCTGCAGTTCCCCTCGACCAAGATCAACCGACTCATGACCTTCGACAAGCATTGGGCTGCTTCGGGTCTCGGTCAGACAGGGGAGACCTTCCTGGTCGGGCCGGACGATCTGATGCGCTCGGATTCCCGCATCTTCGTCGAAGATCAGCAGGCCTACCGTCGCGAGGTCGTCGCGGCTGGCACCCCTGCCGACGTCGCCGACCGGGCCATTCGCCTTGGTGGCACCACGCTGGTGCAACCCGTCCCGTCGGAGGCCACCTCCAATGCCGAGCGCGGCGAGTCGGGAACCCTGATCACCACCGACTACCTGGGCAACGAGACACTGCAGGCCTATGCCCCGGTGGTGATCCCCGACTCCGAGATCCACTGGGCCATCGTCGCGAAGGTCGACACCGCGGAGGCGTTCGCGAGGGAGGCGACGTTCACCAAGACGATGGTGCTGGCGACCGTCGGGATCATCTTCGTGGTCTGCGTGGCCGCGGTGTTCCTGGCCCAGTTGTTCGTGCGCCCGATCCGGCGGTTGGAGACCGGCGCCCGCCGGATCAGCGGGGGCGACTACAGCGTCAGCATTCCCGTCGAGACCCGGGATGAGATAGGGGATCTCACCAAGGCGTTCAACGAGATGAGCCGAAGCCTGACGGTCAAGGAGGAGCTCCTCAACGCCCAGCGCAAGGAGAACGACCAGCTGCTGGCGCTGCTGATGCCGGAGCCGGTGGTCGAGCGCTACCGCCAAGGCGAGGAGATCCCGCCCGAGGAGCACCAGGACGTCACGGTGATCTTCGCCGACGTGCTGGGCCTGGACCGGCTGCAGGCCGAGCTGACCTCCGAGCGGTCGCTGGAGATCGTCGACGAGATCGAGCGCCAATTCGACGCGGCGGCAGACAGTCTCGGCATCGAGCGGATCCGCGGTGTCCGCAACGGCTACCTGGGCAGCTGTGGTCTGAACGTGCCCCGGCTCGACAACGTGCGTCGCACGGTCGAATTCGCGATCGAGTGCCGGCGAATCATCGACCGCTTCAACAGCGAGACGGGCAGCAATCTCTCGTTGCGTGCGGGCATCGACACCGGCACGGTCAGCAGTGGGCTCAGCGGTCGGATGTCGGTCGTCTACGACATGTGGGGTGCCGCGGTGAACATCGCCTACCAGGTCAAGAGCGGGTCGCAACAACCCGGCATCGACGTCACCGATCCGGTCCACGATGCGCTGCGGGACACGATGAGCTTCACCCCCGCCGGGAGCCTCGTGGTCGACGGACGCGAACGGCCCATCTGGCGTCTGGAGAATCGCTGATGGCCAACGTGTTTGGTTCGTCCTGGTTCTACTGGGCGGTGGGCATCGCCATCGGGCTGCCCGTCGGGCTGGTCGCACTCACCGAATGGCAGCACGCGCTGGTCAGGAGGGAGAGCTTCCTGGTCCGGCCCGTCACGCTGCTGCGCAACTACCTGCTACCGCTCGGCGCGCTGCTGCTCCTGCTGACCGAGGCCAAGCAGGTGCCCGCCGGCACCACCCCGGTGCGCATGGTCGCCACCCTGTTCGCGTTCGTCGTGCTGATCCTGGTGCTGTCGGGAGTCAACGCGACCCTGTTCAAGGGTGCACCCGCGGGGACGTGGCGCAAGCGGGTGCCGACGATCTTCATCGACGTAGGAAGGTTCTTGGTCATCGCGATCGGCCTGGCGATGATCTTCTCCTACATCTGGGGCGCCAACGTCAAGGGTCTGTTCACCGCGCTCGGTGTGACGTCCATCGTCATCGGCTTGACGCTGCAGAATTCGGTCGGCCAGATCATCTCGGGTCTGCTGATGCTCTTCGAGCAGCCATTCCAGCTGGGGGACTGGCTGGAGACTCCGGCTGCACGTGGTCGCGTCGTCGAAGTCAACTGGCGCGCAGTTCATCTGGAGACCAGCACGGGTCTGCAGATCACTCCGAACTCGGTGCTGGCCGGGGCGTCGTTCACCAACCTCAGTCGGCCCGCGAGCAAGCACATGCTCACCGTGACGACGGTCTTCTCACTCGACGATCCGCCCAACCGGGTGTGCGCCATGCTGGCGCGGGTGGCCGCCGACCTGCCGCACCGCCGCCCCGATGCCACCGTCTCGGCGGCGCCGTCCGGTGGCCAGGAGTACCGCACCACCATCCCGCTGGTCTCACCCGCCGACGACGGTGCCGCGAAGACGCGGTTCCTGGAATGGATCTGGTACGCCTCGCGGCGCGAGGGCCTGCACTTGAACGAGGCAGGCGAGGAGTTCTCGACTACCGACCGCGTCGCCGACGCCGTTCATCGGGTGGTAGCCCCCACACTGCGGCTCTCCGGGGACGATCAGGCCGAGCTCATCCCGAACGCCATGCTGGAGCGCTACGGTGCGGGAGAGGTGATCCAGCGCGCCGGGGAGGTCCCGGACCGGATGTCGTTCATCGTCTCCGGGCGGGTGCGGCTCACCGGTGAAGCCGACGACGGTACCCAGATCGCGATCGCCACGCTCGACGAGGGTGGCTTCCTCGGTCAGAGCACGTTGACCCGCCAGCCCGTGATCGGCAGTGCCCATGCGGTCGACGAGGTCACCGTGGTCCAGGTCGAACGGAGTTACGTCGAGATGATGGTGCAGCGAAACCCGCTGCTGCTGCAGGAATTCGGCCGCACCATCGAGGAGCGTCGGGCCAACGCGCGCAAGGCGCTGGCGGTGGCGGCCGACTAGCGGGTGGGGTCCTCAGCCCAGCAGCTCGGTGTGCCGCTGTTCCTCCCACAGCGCCATCCGGGTGCGGGCCGGTTCACCGATCGCGTCCATCACCAGAGGCACCAGCAGCTCGGTGAGCAGGAACCCCGCCGCCATGCTCTGGTAGGTGGTGCCGACGGTGCTCGAGGCGGCGAGCACCACCTCGGCCTCCGGCGCCACCGGGCAGGCCAGGTCGTCGGTGATCAGCAGCACCGTCGCCCCCGCGCGGTGCACCCGCGCCGCGAGCTCGGCGGCGCTGCGCTGGTAGCGGTGATAGTCGAAGAGCACGACGACGTCGCGGCGGGTCAGCTCGATCATCGCGCCGAGATCGCGGCCGTCGGGATCCGCCAGCACCCGCACCCCGGGCCGTAACTGTTCGAGGTGCGCGGCCAGGTGCATCGCCAGCAGGTGGGAGAACCGCCCGCCGTGCAGGTGCAGTGGCCGGCCGGTGTCGGCGAGCAGCGCCACCGCCGCCTCGACTGCGGAGACGGGCAGTTCGGCCAGGGTCTGTTCGGCTCTGTCGTTCTGCGCGCTGGCCTGGTGCAGCAACCGATCCAGCAGGCCACCCTCGGCGTTCGCGGGGGCGTTCGGCAGGCGGGTGATCGGGCCACTGGACCGCGCGGTCAACTCCGCCCGCAGGGCCACCTGCAGATCGGTGAATCCGTCGTACCCGAGGGACTGCGCGAAGCGCAGCACGGTTGGCGGGCTGACCTCGGCGCGTTCGGCGAGGCGGGCAGCGCTGGCCAGCCCGGCGCTGGGATAGTCGGCGAGCAGGGCGCGCCCGACCCGGCGCTCGGCCCGACTCAGGGTGGGCAGGGCTGCGTTCGCTCGCGTGGCCACGCTCTCGTCGCTCATCGGGGTCAATGGTGCATGACGTCAGTGGTGGGCGAGTGGAAGCACCGTCGTCGACAGGTCCCGCATCGAGACCGCGATCACCGACTCGGTCGGGAGTGGTTCCCAGGGCAGGTCGCCGAATCCCGTCGACCCGATCACCAGCACCCCGTCGGCGGGGCGAGCGACACGCAGCGAGAAGTAGTCCTCGAGGTGTTCGGCGGGCAGATCCGTGGCGCTGATCTCCTCGATGTCCTCGTCGAGCAGCCGACTGCGGGCGTGGGCGTGCACCGCGATCAGCTGGTCCTCACCCAGCAGCAGGGCGTTGAGGCTGGCGTCGGGGTAGAGCTGCCGCAGCTGGGCGACGGCGCGGCGGACGGCTTCGGCGAGACTCGGCGCCGTCCTGCGGTGCTGCCGGATCACGGCGAAGTACCGCTCGCTGTCGGTGGTGCCGCGCAGGGACGCGGCGACGGCGGGTTCGAGGAGGTCGTCGAGCGTGGCCATCGGTTTGATCGAGCCGTTGTGCGCCATCGCCAGCCCATCGGCGCGGAACGGGTGGGAGTTCTGCGGTTCCACGGCGAGGCCGTTGGTGGCCCAGCGCAGGTGGACCAGGGCCGCCGCGGACCGGAGGTCGTGGGTGGCCGCGCCGAAGTCCGCGTCGTCCAGCGCGCTGCCCGCGGATACCCGTACGTGGGGCGTGGCGCCGATTCGGTCCACGTCCGCGACGCCCCAGCCGTCGCCGTGGATCTTCGTCAGTGCGACGAAGTCCTTCAGCACCCCGTCCCCGACGGCGTCGGCGACCGATGTCGGGCCGGTGGCCACCACGCCCAAGAGCCGGCACATGCAAGCATCCTCCGATCCGTCATCTTATGAATCAACCATAAACCGTCGAATTTAAAGATCCTGAAACATTCATGACATAGATTCCTCGCAGGCTGATTGCCGTCCGACAAGCCCGTCCCGACCAACCCGTGCCATGCGAAGGAGAACGAATGCCGGTGTCGACCGACGACCGCATCGAGGAACTGCGCGCCGCGGGCGTCGAGCTGGTGGCTGGTTCGCTCACCGATCCCGCCGGTGTCACCAGGGCCAAGTACGTTCCGCTGCGTCGGCTCTCCGCCTTCCAGCGTTCGGGGATGGGAGTGTCCCCGTCGTGGAGCGTGTTCTGCGTCGACACCGGCATCGCCTTCACTCCAACCATCGGCGTCGCCGGAGACCTGCGGATCCGCATCGACCCGGACCAGGTCAGGATCATCGACGACGGCATCGCCTGGGCCCCGGGCAGTTTGACCGAACAAGAGGGCGCGCCCGCTGCGCTGTGCCTGCGTTCGCTGCTGGCCGCGAAGGAGCGGGCAGCAGCCGAACTCGGGCTCGAGGTACGCGTGGGTGCCGAGCTCGAGTGCACGATGATCGCGCCCGACGGCAGCCCCGCCTCGACCGGTTCCTGGTCCCCGTACGGGATCCGGACGTCGCTGGACCGGTCGGCATTCCTCGTCGACCTCGCGGCGACCGCCGAACGGGCCGGGTTGCAGGTCGAACAGATCCACACCGAGTACGGCCACGACCAGCTCGAGGTGTCCCTGGCGCCGACGACGCCGGTTGAGGCCGCCGACGCGGTGATCCTCGCGCGAATCGTGTTGAGTCGGGCGGCTTCTCGCCACGGGTTGCGAATCTCGTTCGCGCCGGTGCCCTTCGAGGGCGCGGCGGGCAACGGGGCACACCTGCACCTGTCGCTTGCTGACGAGACCGGGCCGCTGCTGTCCGGTGGCGACGGCCCGCATGGCATCCGCCCGGCGGGCGGGTCCGCGATCGCCGGCGTCATCGACACCCTTCCCGACCTGATCGGGGTCTACGCCGGCTCGGCACTGTCGGCGCTGCGGCTCAAGCCGGGCAACTGGGCGGGCGCGGCGGCGTGCTGGGGGCTGGAGAACCGAGAGGCGGCGGTGCGCTTCATCGCGGCCACGCCGGGCAGCCCCTACGGCGCCAACGCCGAACTCAAGCTGATCGATCCGAGCGCCAACCCCTACCTGGCCGCCGCGGCGTTCCTCGGCAGCGCGTTGCGGGGCATCGACCATGGTCTGGCCCTGCCGCCTGAGATCCCCGAGAATCCCGCGCAGTCCTCGGAGCCACCGCCGCCGCTGCCCACCGGACAGCGCGAGGCCATCGAGGCGCTCGAAAACTCGACGGTCGCAGCCGAATTGCTCACTCCGGAGGTGGTAGAGGCGCTCGTCGCGGTGCGCCGCTACGAGCTGACCACCTACGGGCCGCTGACCCCCGCCGAGACCACCCAGGCGCTGCGCCTCGCCTGGAGTTGCTGACCCACCACCGCCGCACCGCACGCCGAGAAGGAGACATCGATGAGTACCAACACCTCGCCGGTCACCCCGTCGGAGGGATCCGACCAAATTCCGCACCGCCGGTTGCCCTTCTGGGTGGCCCTGGCGATGTCGGTCGCCCTGGTCGGGCCGACCCTCGCGATGTCCGGCAACGGCCAGGGCCTGATCGCGACGGTCGGCAAGGCCATTCCGCTGGTGTTCCTGATCGGCCTGATCGGGGTCTCGCTCGTCGGCTACAGCTTCGTGCGGCTGACGCGTCACCTGAACCACGCCGGATCGGCCTACGGCCTGGTCGGCGGCACCCTGGGGCCGCGGGCCGGGTTCTTCTCCGGTTTCGCCATGCTCGGGGCCTACGTCGGCTTCGCCATCGGAACCCTGGCGTTGACCGCGGCGTTCGTCAACGCCTTCATCGCCGAACTGCAGCCCGGTAACGACAACCCGTTCCAGGTGCCGTGGCTCGTCGTCGTGGTGATCGGCGCCCTGATCTCGTTCCTGTTGTCGGGGCGTGACGTCCGGCTGCTGGCCAAGATCCTGCTCGCCATCGAGGGAGTCGGCATCGTGTCGATGATCGTGCTGGTGGTGGTGATCTTCGCCAAGGGTGGCGCGCCCAGCACCGGGGTGGACTTCAGTGCGTTCTCCTTCGACGGGGTCTCCGCCTCGGCCGTGCTCAGCGCGGTCGTCGCCGCCTTCCTGTCGTGGGCGGGTTTCGAGGCCTGCGCCTCGATGGGCGAGGAGACCGACGATCCCGGCCGCAACATCCCGCGGGCCCTGGCCGGCACGCTGATCCTGACCGGTGTGCTGTTCGTCGTCGTGATGTTCGCCCAGGTGGTCGGGTTCGGTACCGATCAGGCGGGCCTGGACGCCTTCCAGAACTCCGGAAACACGTTGGGCGACTTGGGTAGTAGCTACGTCGGCCAGTGGTTCAGCCTGTTGATCATCTTCACCGCGATCGTATCCGCGTTCGGCTGCCACCTGGCGTGCTCTGCGACCTCCGGCCGGATGCTGTACGCGTTCGGGCGGGACGGTTTCGGCCCGAAGTCGTTGGCGCACATCCACGAAGGCACCGGCGGACCGCGCTTCGCCACTTGGCTGGTGGTCGGGGTGGCCCTGGTGGTCGACCTGATCTGCGGTGCCCTCGGCTGGCCCGACATGGGCACCGGCAACGCCGCGATCAACACCTACTTCCTCTTCGCGGTCGCTGGTTCGGTCTGCCTGATGGTCTGCTACCTGCTCGTCGAGATCGCTGCGGTGTGGTTCGTCGGCGCGCCGAGGTTCGTCCGCGTACACGGCGGCGGCGGCAAGGTGCTCGGGCTGCTGCTGCCGACGCTCGGTGCGATCGTCATCGCGGTGGTGCTGTGGTTCAACGTCAAGGGCGCACAGACGTGGTCCGACGCTCCGTTGCTCGGATTGTATTGGTGTCTGGTCGGATTGGTCATCGCCCTGGCCGCGTCGCGGATTGCCAAGCGCGTCGGTGAGTCCCTGGCCGCCGAGCTGGCGCAAACGCAGTCCGAATGAGCACGCTCTACCAGCGCGACGCCGCCGCGATCGCCGGCATCGAGAAGCTGCGGTTCTTCCCGCTCGAGGTGACATCGGGGCACGGGTCGACGCTCGTCACCCCCGACGGCCGGGAGCTGCTCGACCTGTCGGCGACGTGGACGGCCAGCGGCCTCGGCCACGGGCACCCGGCCATCGTCGAGGCGGTCAGCCGCGCGGTGCGGACCGCCCCCGGTTCCGGTGGCCTGTCCGCGGTGCATCCCGACTCGGTGGGCCTCGCCGAGGATCTGCTGGCGCTGGTGCCGGGCAGCGGGGAGCGGCGGGTGTACCTGGGCCACGCCGGTTCCGACGCCAACGACGTCGCGCTGCGCGCGTGCCGGCATGCCTCCGGCAAGCGCACCGTGATCGCGTTCGAACACAGCTACCACGGTGGGGTCGGCGTCGCGATGGGCGTCTCCGGCGTGCACGTCGATGCGGGCACCCCGGCAGATCCGGACGCGGTGTTCCTGGCCTATCCCAACCCCTTTCGGCCATCGGGGGCTGACGTCACCGACGACGTCACCCGCTGCCTCGAGCAGGCGGAGGCCCATCTGAGCAGCGGTTCGGCCGCCTGCCTGATCGTCGAACCGATCCTGTCCGACGGTGGGCTGGTCGTCCCGCCCGATGGGTTCCTGGCCCGGTTGCAGGAACTGTGCACGCAGCACGGGGTTCCGATGATCTGCGACGAGGTCAAGATGGGACTCGGCCGCCCGGGCACCCTGCACGCGTTCGAGCACGACGGCATCACCCCCGACATCGTGACCTTCGGCAAGGTGCTGGGCGGCGGGTTGCCCCTCTCGGCGGCCGTCGGCCCGGCCGAGATCCTCGACGATCCGCCTGCCGCAGCTCTTCTCACCACCGCAGGCAACCCCGTGTGCACCGCGGCCGGTCGCGCGGTGCTGGCCACCATCGTCGGCGACGGGCTGGCCGAACGAGCGGCGACGGTCGGCGCGCGCCTGGCCGACGGGCTGCGCGCACTGGCCGGATCACCGGGCGCCGAGCACATCGGCGACGTCCGGGGCCGCGGCCTGGCGATCGGCCTGGAGCTCGTCGACCCGCAAACCGGGGACCGTGATCCCCGGCTCGCAGCGCAGGTGGTCTACCGTGCGTGGGAGCTGGGAGCGGTCGTCTACTACGTCGGCGGCAACGTCCTGGAGATCACCCCACCGCTGGTCCTCACCGAGGCCGAGGCGGACCGTGCGGTCGAGATCCTCGGCGCTGCCATCGCCGACGCCGCCGGCGGACGAGTCGATACCGAGGAGGTTGCACGCTATGCAGGCTGGTGACGTGTCCGCAGCGGGGATGCCCGACTTCTTCGCCGGCATCGAGGACGTGGTGCCCGGCCCGCTGGCCGAGCATCTTCGGGGCATCGGCCTGATCGACCACCACGTGCACGGCGTATTCGACCAAGCCGTGGACCGCGCCGACTTCGAGGCCTCCATCAACGAGGGCTCCACCGATCCGGTGCCCGGGTTCATGACGCAGTTCGACTCGCCGCTGGGCCTGTCCATCCGGCGGTGGTGCGCACCGCTGCTCGGCCTGGACGCGTTCGCCAGCGCCGACGACTACTGGGCACGCCGCAGTGAATTCGCCCCCGACGAGCTGGCCCGACTGCTGTTGCCCGCCGCGGGCGTCGCGCGCTGGATCGTCGACACCGGCTTCAAGGGCGACCTCATCACTACCCCCGAGCGGCTCACCGATCTCAGCGGGGTGCCGTCGTCGGAGATCCTGCGGCTCGAGCGTCTCACCGAGGACCTGCTCGAGGGAGGCACGTCGCCCGAGGACTTCCCCGCGGCGTTCCGCGCCGCCCTCGAGAAGGCCACCGCAGACCCGAACGTGTTGGGCACCAAGACGATCGCCGCCTACCGCATCGGCTTCGACATCGATTGGTCGCGGCCGTCGGACGCCGACGTGGTCGCTGGTGCCCGCGCGCTCGCAGCCGGCCCGGCGCCGCTGCGGGTCGCCGATCCGGTGCTGATCGCCTTCGGCGTCCACGAGGCGGCGGCGCACGATCTGCCGATCCAGGTACACGTCGGCTTCGGCGACCGCGACATGGACCTGCACCGCAGCGACCCGATGCTGCTGTTGCCGCTACTGCGCACCATGAGCCCGGTCCCGGTGCTGCTGTTGCACTGCTATCCGTTCCAGCGGCAGGCGGGTTACCTGGCGCAAGCCTTCGACCACGTGAACTTCGACGTGGGCCTGGCGATCAACTACCTCGGCGTGCGGTCCACGGGACTGGTCGCCGAGGCGCTGGAGACCGCGCCGTTCGCCAAGCAGCTGTACTCCTCGGATGCCTTCGGCCCACCCGAACTCCACGTGCTCGGTTCGGTGCTGTGGCGCCGGGCGATGGGCCAGGTGCTCGGCGACTGGATCCGCACCGGGGACTGCGGTGTCGCCGACGCGATTCACCTGGTCGACATGATCGGCGTCGAGAACTCCACCCGGGTCTACGGGCTGTGAAGCACGGTGCCGCACCGCTCTACGAGTCGCTGAGGCGGTTCGTCGAACGCGATCAGGCACCGTTCTACAGCCCAGGGCACAAGGGGGGCCGCACCCTCGACCCGTGGTTTCGCGACCACCTCGCCGCCGTCGACCTGAACAATCTGCCCGACACCGACACCCTGCACTGCCCCGAGGGGCCGATCGCGCAGGCCGAGGGATTGATCGCCGACGCCTGGGGCGTCGGCAAGAGCTTCATCATGGTGCAGGGGTCGACGGGCGGGAACATCGCCGTCGCGCTCTCGGCGTTGCGGCCCGGGCAGCCGGTCCTGGTGGCGCGCAACGCCCACAAGTCGGTGCTGGCGGGTCTGGTGCAGGTCGGCGCGCGGCCGGTGTGGCTGGAACCCCGCTGGGACGACGCGTTCGGGGTCGCCCACGGCCTCGACGTCGACGTCGTCGAACGCGGCTTCCGCGACAGTGGAGCCACCGCGCTGTGGGTGCTGCACCCCACCTACTACGGCACCACCGGGGACCTCTCGGCCATCGCCGCGTCGTGTCGCCGCCACGGTGCCACCCTGCTCGTCGACGGTGCGCACTCGCCGCACTTCGCATTTCACCCCGAAATGCCAACGCCCGGTGAACGATTCGGTGCAGCGACCGTCCAGTCGGTGCACAAGGTCATCTCGGGTCTGAGCCAGGCGGCGGTGCTGCACGTCGACCCGGACGTCCTCGACGAGGCGACGGTGCGCCGCGCCCTGCAGTTGATCCAGACCACCAGCCCGCACTTCGCGATCATGGCCTCGATCGATCTCGCGCGCCGGCAGATGATGCTCGACGGGCGACGACTCCTCGACGACGCCCTGGACCGCGCCCGCCGAACCGGGGCCCGCCTCGCCGCCATTCCCGGACTGACCGTGCTGCGGCCCGAACACCTCGCGGGTCCGGGCACCGGGTTGCACCAGCTCGACGAGACCAAGCTGCTCATCGGGACCGCCGGATCGAGCGCCGACGGCCGGTCGATCCTCAAGCGGCTCAACGACGTTCACGGCGTCCAACCCGAGCTGGCCGGAGCCGGGCACGTGCTGTGCATCACCACGATCGGCAACACCGACTCCGACATGGAGCGACTGGTCACCGCGTTCACCGAGGTCGCCCAGTACGCCGGGGCGCGGTCCGGCACCGGCGGCACGGCGCTGGTCGCCGACGTGCTGGCCGTGCGGCCCGAGGTGGTGCTGACCCCGCGGGAGGCGTTCTTCGCCGATGCGGAGACGGTGAGCCTGAATCGGGCGGCGGGCCGGATCGCCGCCGAGGCCATCACGCCCTACCCGCCGGGCATCCCGCTGGTGATGCCGGGCGAGCGGTTCGACGACGACGTGCTGAGACTGTTGACGGCGCTGCGAGATGCCGGCAACCCGATCAGCGCCTCCGACCCGACGCTCACATGCGTCAAGATCGTCACCCGCTAGCGTCAACCCGGAGGTACACATGCCCACGTCCGACGATCCCTCGACCTCGGCCATGCAGGCCGCGGTCGCCCTCATCGAGGCCTTCGGCGCGCACGACACCGCGGCCTACTTCGACGCGTTCGCCCCAGAGGCAACGTTCCTCTTCCACGCCGAACCCGCGCTGTTGCCATCGCGGGCGGCCTACGAGCAGCTGTGGGCGCAGTGGGAGCGCGACGGTTTTCGGGTGCTGTCCTGCCATTCGGTGAACCCGCGCCTGGACGTGGTCACCGACGAGGTCGCGGTGTTCACGCACCAGGTGCGCACGCGGCTGGCCGGCGAGGACACCGAGCAACGCGAACGCGAGACCATCGTGCTGCGGCGCGACGCCGACGGCCGCTGGCTCGGCGTTCACGAACACCTGTCGCTGGATTCTGCCCCGCAGTGACCCGCACCCGCGTTTGACGCACACCCTGTGAGGTAGTTGTCTGTTAGCCATCCGTATGCCGACAGTCAACCGGAAGGTCGCTTCATGACGACCGAAGCCAGCCCAGATGTCGAACAGCCCGCCGAACCACGCAGGCGCCGTCGCACGGTCGACGCGGTATCCCATCCTGCGCTGGACGTCGCGGTCGACGAGACCGAGCAGGCGCGCAGTCGTGGCATCGACTGGGCGGTGTTCGGCGTCACCGCCGTCATCGCCGTGGGATTCCTGGTGTGGGGCTTCGTCAGCACGCCGTCGCTGAGCAGCGTGTCCGGTACCGCCTTGACCTGGACCATGGAGAACACCGGCTGGCTCTTCGTCGTGACGTCGACGGGGTTCGTGGTCTTCGTGCTGTGGCTGGCCGCGAGCCGTTTCGGCGCCATCCCACTCGGGCGTGACGGTGAGGAACCGGAGTTTCGCACCGTGTCCTGGATCGCGATGATGTTCAGCGCGGGCATGGGCATCGGGCTGATGTTCTACGGGGTCGCCGAGCCGCTTTCGCACCTGGTGACACCGCCGCCCGGGACCGGTGCGCCGGGCAACCCCGAGGCCATGCAAACCGCGATGGCCACCACGCTCTTTCACTGGACGCTGCACCCGTGGGCGATCTACGCCGTCGTGGGTCTTGCCATCGCGTACGGCGTCTACCGGAAGGGCCGCCTGCAATTGATCAGCGCGGCGTTCGCACCGTTGCTCGGCGATCGCGCCAACGGGCCGCTCGGCAAGGTCATCGACATGCTGGCGATCTTCGCGACGCTGTTCGGTTCGGCCGCGTCACTCGGTCTCGGTGCCCTGCAGATCCGCAGTGGGCTCGACATCGTCACGGGCATCGGCGCCGGCGGCAACGCGGTCCTGCTCGGCATCATCGTGGTGCTGACGATCGCCTTCGTCTTCTCCGCGGTCTCCGGTGTGGCCAAGGGCATCCAGTGGCTGTCCAACATCAACATGGTGCTGGCGCTCGCGCTGGCCGTGTTCGTCTTCGTGGTCGGCCCAACGGTGTTCATCCTGAACGTGATTCCGACCGCACTCGGCAGCTATCTGCAGGACATCGCGATGATGTCGGCCCGCAGCGGTGCCGAGGGGGGTGCGGTGGACACCTGGCTGCAGACCTGGACGGTGTTCTACTGGGCGTGGTGGCTGTCGTGGACGCCGTTCGTCGGCATGTTCATCGCGCGAATCTCGCGCGGTCGCACCATCCGCCAGTTCGTCACCGGTGTGCTCTTGGTGCCCAGCGTGGTGTCGCTGATCTGGTTCGCCATCTTCGGCGGCGCAGCGATACACATCCAGCAGAGCGGTGTCGACCTCGCCGGCGAGGGCACCACCGAGGGTCAGCTGTTCACGCTGCTCGACCAGTTCCCGCTGGCCACCGTGGCCAGCGTGGTGGTGATCGTGCTGGTGGCCATCTTCTTCGTCTCCGGAGCCGACGCCGCGTCGATCGTGATGGGCTCGCTGTCCGAACGCGGGACCATAGAGCCGAGCAAGGCGACCGTGGTGTTCTGGGGTGCCGCCACCGGGGCCGTCGCGGCGGTCATGCTGCTCGTCGGCGGGGACGATGCGCTGACCGGTCTGCAGACGCTGACCATCCTGGCCGCCCTGCCGTTCGTGCTGGTGATGGTTGGTCTCGCGGTGGCGCTGGTGAAGGATCTTCGCAACGACCCCATGATGATTCGGCAGCGCTACGCCGCCGAGGCCGTCGAGGATGCCGTGATCGCCGGGGTCTGCGAGCACGGGGACGACTTCGTCATCGCGGTGGAACGGGACCCGGCCGTCGAACGGGACCCGGCCGCACCGAACTGATCCGGGGCCGCGGCGCGCCCGGGTGACCGAGGAGCGACGGGTAACCTCGGCGGTCATGGCAGACACCCCGGCAGTCACGGTCGAGACCACCGCGCGCAGGCGCGGGCGCAGTGGTGTGCGACTCGTCGTCGTCGGCCTGATCCTGCTGATCCTGCTCGGAGCGCCCTGGTGGACGCTGCTCTCGGCGGGCACGGCGTGGCCGCCGGCCGTGGTGATCGCCGGGACCGTCGCATTCGCCGCAGTATTCGTCGGGCTTCCGATGGCGATGATGCTGGGTCACGGCCGGCGGCACCGCGACTGGGCTGCCGTCATCGGTGACACCCTGCTCGGCGCGATCTGGGTGCTGTTCGTCTGGACGGTGCTGGCGCAGTTGCTGCGCGTAGCACTACTACTGGCGGGCATCGACGATCCGGCCCGCTCTCGGATCGTGGCAGCCTCGGTCGTCGTGGTCGTCGCGGTGCTGCTCGTCTGGGGGCACGTGGAGGCGATGCGGTTGCCACGGACCAAGCACGTCGACGTGGTCATCCCCAGGCTCGGCGGCGGACTGGACGGGATGCGGGTGGCGATGATCACCGACACCCACTACGGGCCGATCGATCGGACCCGGTGGTCGGCGCTGGTCGCCGACCGTGTCAACGAGATCGACGCCGACGTCGTCTGCCATGTCGGTGACCTCGCGGACGGCACGCCCGCGATGCGCGACGAACAGGTGCGCCCCCTCGCGGCGGTCCGCGCGCGGCTGGCCCGGGTCTACGTCACGGGCAACCACGAGTACTTCGGCGAGGCCCAGGGCTGGCTGGACTACATGACCGACATCGGCTGGGATGCGTTGCACAACAGGCACGTCGTGGTGCAGCGTGGTGGCGATGCCCTGGTGGTCGCCGGCGTCGACGACGCCACCGCCCGCGGCTCGGGTGCCCTCGGGCATGGGGCCGACCTCGATGAAGCCCTCGCCGGTGCCGACCCGGCGCTGCCCGTGCTGCTGCTGGCCCACCAGCCCAAGCAGATCCCCGAGGCGGTCCGGGCCGGGGTGGACCTGCAGATCTCCGGGCACACCCACGGCGGTCAGATCTGGCCGTTCAACGTCCTGGTCCGATTGGATCAGCCGGTCGTGCACGGATTGAGCCGTCACGGCGAGCGCACCCAGCTCTACACCAGCCGCGGCACGGGTTTCTGGGGTCCGCCGTTCCGGGTCTTCGCACCGAGCGAGATCACCGTGCTGACCCTGCGCCGGCCGTGACACGCCGTTGAGAGCGCGCGGCAGGACGGTCCCCGTCGGCAAGTTCGACGTGGCGTCGGACCGATGGGTCGACGCGGGCGGCGTCGCCGACGTCGAGCGCGAGTCGCTCACCGTTACCACCTTCAACGTGTGGTTCAGCGAGTACTACGCCCAGGACCGCTTCCAGGCCATCGCACGCTTGCTGTCCCGAAACCCTCCGGACGTCATGGTCTTTCAGGAGGTCACCCCCGAGGCGCTCGAGGTCTTCCTCACCCAGCCGTGGATCAGGGTGCGCTACCGCCGGGCCGAGATCACCGGTGCCGGCGTTGGCAACTACGGCATGCTGATGTTGTCCCGATTGCCGCTCGGGCGCGTCACCTACACCCGGTTGCCGACGCATCTGGACCGTGGCTTCCTGACCGCCCAGCTGATCGTCAACGGCCGTCCCCTGGTGATCACCGCCATCCACCTGGAGAGCGGGAAGGCCGCCTCGGCACTTCGCGCGAGGCAGTTGGGCCGGGTGTTCGGCTCTCTGCGACGGGCCGAGAACGCCATCGTGATGGGCGATTTCAACATGCGTGACACCGAGAACGCCATCATCACCGCGGCGTACCGGGACGTATGGCCCGCGCTGCGGCCGGACGAGCCGGGTTTCACCGAGGACACTTCCATCAACCACATGCGCTTCGACAGCAAGAGCAAGCACCGCCACGTCCGGTTCGACCGGGTGCTGCTCAAGGGTGACTGCTGGGCGGCCACCGAAATCGACTTGCTCGGCACCGAACCGATCGCCGCCGAGCTGCCGCGGGTGTTCCCCTCGGATCACTTCGGCGTCCGGTGCCGCTTCGAACCCCACGAGATCACGCCGACCGAACCCGATCGGCGCCAACGCTTCTGGCGGTTCTGACCGATCAGATGCTGAGCCTCCGGTAACGCTGCAGCCGGCGCACGCCTACCGCGCCTGCGGGGCCGTCATGCTGGCGCAGCGCCGTCGCCAACCGGTCGCCGACGGCGTCGGGATCGAAGTGCGTGCCGATGGCCACCAGGCAGTTGGCCCTGGCGTTGGGTGGTGCGGTCGCCACGTGCACCGAGGTGCCCACCACGTTCACCACGTAGCGGCGCACCCGGTCGCGACCCCGGATCGCGACGGTGCCCTTGAGGCGGTACACCCCGGCGGGTGGATCCTCGAGCAGGTCGAGCAGGGCGCCGGGGTCGATGCATCCCTCGCTGGTCGCCGTGGCCGAGGCGGCGTGGACGTGGTCGTGGTGGTCGGCGTGCGCATCGAGCAACAGCTCGCGAATCGACAGCTGTCCCGTCCCGTCGTCGGTGTCGGCCACGTCGTACAGCAGCGCGGGGTCGATCCTGGCGCCGACTGCCCCGACCACGTGGGCGTGCGGATTGCGTTCCCGGATGCGGGTTTCGATGCGGGCCAACTCGGCGTCGCGCCGGTCCTCGGGGATCTGGTCGAGCTTGTTGACCACGATGAGCGACGCCGCACCGTACCGCGCGAGCGGGGCGCCGCCACGGTCGACGACGTCGAAGTGGGTGGCGGCATCGATGACGTCGACCACACCGCCGTGGCGCACCCGCTCGACGCCGCTGAAGCGGATCAACCGTGAGACGGCGACGGGGTCGGCCAACCCGCTCGCCTCGACGATGATCGCGTCCAGCGCCAACCGCGGGTCGGTCAGCTTCTCCAGGGCAGTGTCGAGCCCTTCGTCGTCTTCCAGGCAGCAGACACACCCGCCCGCGATCGATACCGGCTCGTCGACCTGGCCGGTCACCAGCGCGGCGTCGACGTTGACGTCACCAAAGTCGTTGATGACCACACCGATCCGCGCGTCCGGAGCCCTCAGTACGTGGTTGAGCAGACTAGTCTTGCCGGCACCGAGGTACCCGGTCAAGGCGATGACGGGGATGGCGCGCACCCGAGGAGTGTAGGTGGGGCGCCAGGCGCGGCAACCTCGGGTGCGCGGTCGGATCAGTACGCTCGATCGGGTGACGCAGAACGGCACGCCGCTCGCCGCGGTCCGCAGCGCCATGGGGCGGCCCGTCTGGGTAGGCGGCCGAATCGACCGAATGAGGGGATTTCGTTCATGGGCGACGCAGACGCCGCGGACTGGACCAGGCAGCACCTCGAGACCTACCTCGGATCGGGAGGTGCGCAGGGGCACATCCTGGACCTCAGCTCGGCCGGCGGCCACCAGCTCGGGACGCACTGCCTGATCAGAGTCGCTGGCCGCAAGTCCGGCACACCCCACGTCACGCCCCTGATCTACGGCATCGTCGGTGGGGAGGTGGTGATCGTCGCCTCCAAGGGTGGCGCCGACACCGATCCGCAGTGGTACCTGAACATCAGGGAGAGCGAGACGGTCGACGTGCAGATCGCCACCCAGGCGTTCGAGGCCACCTGGCGCGAACCGGAGTACGAGGAGCGCCACCAGGTCTGGGCCTACATGACCCACCTGTTCCCGCCCTACCTCGGCTACCAGAGCTCGACGACGCGCCACATCCCCGTGGTCATGCTGCGGACTGGCCGCGCCATCCCCGTCTTCACCGCGTAGACGTTCGACTACGCGCCCAAGTCGCAGCGGCGGGCGAGGTCGGCGGCGGGCGTGCCGAACGTCTCCAGGATGCGCACCCCCGAGCCGCCGAGGTCGATCTCGAACAGCGCGTGGTCGGTGTAGACACGGCTGACGCACCGCAGGCCGGTCAGCGGGTAGGTGCAGCCGGCGACGAGCTTTGCCGTGCCGTCCTTGGCGAACAGGTTCATCATCACGAACACGTTCTTGGCGCCGATCGCCAGATCCATCGCGCCGCCGACGGCGGGGATGGCGTCGGGGGCACCGGTGTGCCAGTTGGCCAGATCGCCGCGGTGGCTGACCTGGAACGCGCCGAGCACGCAGACGTCGAGATGGCCGCCGCGCATCATCGCGAACGAGTCGGCGTGGTGGAAGTAGGACGCCCCGATCGTCTCGGTGACGGGGATCTTGCCCGCGTTGGTCAGGTCGGGGTCGATCGCGTCACCGGTGGCCTCGCCGCCCATGCCCAGCATTCCGTTCTCGGTGTGCAGCACCACCCCGGCCGCCGGATCGAGGTACTCGGCGACGGTGGTGGGCTGCCCGATGCCGAGGTTGACGTACGAGCCGGCGGGGATGTCGCGGGCGACGATGGCCGCGAGCTCGCGCCGGTTCAGCGGCCCACGATCGAGGTGCTCGACCGTCGGCGCAACGGGTGCGTGCAGCGTCACGATGCCACCTCCGACTGGGTCGACGCGGACAGATCGAGGATGCGATCGACGAAGATGCCTGGCGTCACCACGGTCTCGGGATCGATGTGACCGGCCGGGACGACGCGCGCGACCTCGGCGATGGTGAGCGCCGCGGCGGTCGCCATCACCGGTCCGAAGTTGCGGGCGGTCTTGCGGTACAGCAGGTTTCCTGCGGTGTCGCCGACGTGGGCGCCGATCAACGCGACGTCGCCGTGGATCGGGTACTCCAGGACGTAGTCGTGGCCGTCGATGGTGCGCGTCTCCTTGCCCTCGGCCAGCGGCGTTCCGACACCGGTGGGACAGAAGAACGCCCCGATACCGGCGCCCGCGGCCCTGATGCGCTCGGCGAGGTTGCCCTGCGGCACCACCTCGAGCCGGATCTTGCCGGCGCGGTACAACCCGTCGAACACGTAGGAGTCTGACTGCCGCGGGAACGAGCAGATCACCTCGTCGACTCGTCCGGCGGCCAGCAGGGCGGCCAGCCCGGTGTCACCGTTGCCTGCGTTGTTGCTGACGATCGTCAGCCCGCTGGCCCCCTGGTCGATCAGCGCGTCGATCAGCGTGGTGGGCATGCCGGCCATGCCGAACCCGCCGACCAGGATGGTGGCACCGTCGGCGATGCCGGCTACGGCCGCCGCGGAGTCATCGTGGATCACCGTGCGGCTCATCGGTTCTCTCCGGAGTCGTAGTCCGTGAGCACCGTCGAGGCGATCCGGAACGCCGTGTTGGCGTCGGGCACGCCGCAGTAGATGGCGGTCTGCATCAGCAGTTCCTTGATCTCGTCGTTGGTCAGCCCGTTGCGCCGGGCCGCGCGCAGATGCATGGCGAATTCCTCGTGGTGGCCGCGGGCGACCAGCGCGGTGAGCGTGATCATCGAGCGGCTGCGACGGTCCAGCCCGGGCCTCGTCCAGATGGTGCCCCAGGCGTACTCGGTGATCATCCGCTGGAAGTCGGCGGTGAGATCGGTGGTCGCCGCGACGGCACGGTCGACGTGGGCGTCACCGAGCACGGCCCGGCGCACGGTCATCCCGGCGTCGTGGATGGCGGCGGTGGTGCCGTCGGGTTCGGTGGTCACGCCGCAGTGCTCGGCGATCAGCGCGGCGACCAGGGCCGGAGCTTCGGCGGCGGCCAGGTGCCCGACGCCGTCGAGCACCTCCAGGCGACCATTCTTCACTCCGGAGGCGATGCGCCGCAACGACTCCGGGGGAGTGGGCACGTCCTCGGCCCCGGCGATCGCCAGCACGGGCGTGGTGATGTCGGCGAGACGACTGGTGACGTCGAACGCGGCCAGCGCCTCGCAGGTCTGCGCGTAGCACTGCGGGTCGGTGTCGCGCAGCGCGCCGAGCAGCCCGGCGGCCAGGTCGGGTCGACGGGTGGCGAACCCGCTACCGAACCAGCGTTGCGCGGCACCGCCTAGGACGGCGGAGATCCCCTCGGCGCGGACGGCGGTGGCTCGGTCGTGCCAGCCGTCGGGGGTGCCGATCACCGCGCCGGTGCAGAGCACCGTGGCCGTGCGCACCCGGTCGGGGGCGTCGAGCAGCAGCTGCAGGCCGATGCCTCCGCCGACGGAATCTCCTGCGTAGTGGAAGTTTTCGGCGTCCAGCCGATCGGCCAGTGCCACCACGCCGGCGGCCAGGTCGGCGATGCCGAACACCTCGGCCGCCGGGCTGCGGCCGTGGCCGGGCAGGTCCCATGCGACGACGCGCAGATGCGAACGCAGGTATCGTGCCGCGCTGGCCCAGAGCGTGTCCGCCGAGGTGCCCAGCGACGGGCCGAGTAGTAGCAGGGGTGCGTCGGCCGGGCCGCCGAAGTCGGTTCCGACCAGTCGCGGGGTACTCACGAAGCGTCCTTCCGGTAGCGGCGCGCGCGGTCCAGCGCACCGTCGACGAGCAGGTCGGCCGCGCCGACATAGCTCGGATTCGGTTGCCGCCCAGCCAATTGCGCCATCGTACGCTGCTCGTCTTCCAGGTCGCCGGCGGCAGCGAGGTTGGCCGCGGCCCGGTCGGCGTCGACGGCGAGCCCGGTCAGCAGCTCCGAGGCGTGCACGGCGGCGACGACGGTCTGGCGGCCCAGGGTCCGCAGGGGCGCCCACTCGGCGTGCCAGCCGCCGTCGGCGCGCTCGTCGACGCTGACGGCCGCGGCGGTGTGCAGCGTCGCGGCCAGTGGGCCGGCGGTGAGCGCCGCGCGCCGGATCAGCACCGAGCGCACCGGATTGTTCTTGTGGGGCATGGTCGACGACCCGCCGCCGCTGCCCTCGGCGAACTCCCCGATCTCGCGTCGGCTGCCGGTCGCGACGTCGGCGGCAACGTGGCCCCAGGCGTCGCAGCACCCGACGAGCACGTCGCCGGCCCGGGTGATCGGCGCGCGCGTGGTGTGCCACGGTGCCGCAGGCGCCAGACCCAGCGCACCGGCCAATGCGTCGGCCAGGTCGACGGCGCCTCGCACCGATCCGGTGAGCTCGACGATCGCGGCCAGCGTGCCCACCGCGCCGCCCACCTGCACGCGCAGGCCGGTGCGGACGTCGGCCAACGGCTCGGCCGCATCGAGCAGACCGCTCAGCCAGGCGGCGACCTTGACCCCGACGGTGCTCGGCAGCGCGGCCTGGGTCAGGGTGCGCGCGAGCATCGGTGTGTCACGGTGGGTTTCGGCGAGCTGGCACAGGGCACCGACTTGGACGGCGATCTCCGCGGTGATCCGGTCGACCACCTCGCGCAGGCACAGCATCAAGGCGGTGTCGACGACGTCCTGGCTGGTCAGTCCGCGGTGCAACCAGCGTGCCGTCGCCTCGGGCGTGCGTTGGCGCAGCAGCCTCACCAGACCCGACACCGGATTGCCGTCGGTGTCGGCCCGCTGCGCGATGGCCTCCGCGTCGTCGGCATCGAGGTAGCCGCTCAGCTCGGCGCTGGCGGCCCTTGGTGCGATCCCCGCTGAGACGAGGCCGTCGAGCCAATGCCGTTCCACCGCAACCATGGCCCGCAGGAACGTCGCACCGCTCATCACCTCGCCGGCGAGGTGGTCACCCGGCCAGAAGGGATCCGTCACGGCCGATGGCCCGGGTACCGCAGGAAGACCGTCTCCCGGGGACCCTGCAGGGCGATGTCGAAACGGAGGCCGTCGAAACGGAGGCCGTCGGGCTCGCCGGTGGCGACGAGCGTGTCGCGCCGATCGGCGGGCAGCGATGCCAGCAGGGCGTCCTTGGCCAGGTGGTCACCCGGTACGTAGACCCGGGTGAACAGTCGGTTGAGCAGCCCGCGGGCGAAGATCGTCACCATGATGAACGGCGCCGCACCGGGATTGGTCGCGCCGGGCAACACCGTCGAGAAGCTGTAGTGCCCCTCGTCGTCGGTGGCTGCACGGCCCCAACCGGTGAACGTCCAGCCGTCGCGCCGCAGCGCCCCGGTGGCGTTCGGCACGTTGCCGTCGGCGTCGGCCTGCCAGATCTCCAGGAGTGCGTCGGGAACCGGGTTGCCCTCGCCGTCGGTGACGACGCCGTGCAGCCGGATCGAACCCGGCGACCCGGGTGGTACCAATTCACTGCCGCGCTCGAACGGAAGTGCGTAACCGAAGAACGGGCCGACGGTCTGGCCGGGGGTTGCAGTCAGCATGGCGTTCACGATTCCTCCATCGGCGTGCGGTGGGCACCGGTCAGCACCACGTCCCATCGGTATCCGGTCGCCCATTCGTGCGTCGTGACGTCGTGATCGTAGGTGGCGACCAATCGATCGCGCGCCTTCTGATCGGTGATGGCCTGGTAGATCGGATCCAAACCGAACAGCGGGTCACCGGGGAAGTACATCTGGGTGATCATCCGCTGGGTGAATTCCGTTCCGAACAGCGAGAAGTGGATGTGCGCCGGTCGCCACGCGTTGCGGTGGTTCTTCCACGGATACGGGCCCGGCTTGATGGTGGTGAACCGGTAGTAGCCGTCGTCGTCGGTCAGGCATCGCCCCACCCCGGTGAAGTTGGGATCGATCGGGGCGGGATGCTGATCACGCTGGTGGATGTAGCGTCCCGCGGCGTTGGCCTGCCAGATCTCGACGAGCTGACGCCGCACCGGGCGGCCGTCCCCGTCGACCACGCGCCCGGTCACCACGATCCGCTCACCGATTGGATCGCTGCCGTGCCCGATGGTCAGGTCGGACTCGAGTGCGTTGACGTCACGCTGGCCGAAGCACGGCGTCCACAGTTCGATCCCCTCGGGATCGGCGTGGTGCAGGTCCTTGGTCGGGTGCCGCAACAGGCTGCTGCGGTACGGCGCGTAGTCCAGCCGGGGCTGGGTCTCTTCGACCCCGGCCTGCTGATAGGTACTCTCGATGGCCGCGATCTCGGCGCTGACGTCGGCCTGGCTGCTTGACGCGCTGTCGGAATTGGTTGCGATGCTTGACATGTCGTGGTCCTCCTCGGTGCTAGTGGTCGACCAGTGCCCGGGTCGGGTCCTGGGTCCGCTTGCCGAGCAGCATGGTGGGGACGTCCTTGGTCTCGCTGGCGGTCAGGGCCGACGCGGCCGCGATGACGCAGACGACGGCGGTGAAGACGCCGATGACGACCCAGCCGCCCTCGCGGATGCCGCCGAGCGCGGTGACGATCGTCGGGGCGAAGCCGGCGACGAGGAAGCCGAGCTGAGTACCGATCGCCACGCCGGAGAAACGCACCTCGGTGCTGAACATCTCGTTGTAGAAGGACGGCCAGACGGCGTTGGCGGCACCGTAGCCGAACGCGAAGGTCGCGATGGCCAAGATGAACGTCAGCGTGTGATCGTCGTTGCTCATCGAGAGCATGTAGAACGGCATCAGCACCGCCGAGGACAGTGCGCCGTAGACGAATGTCGGCTTGCGCCCGATCTTGTCGGCGAGCATGCCGAACAACGGCTGGGTGCCAAGGGCGACGACGTTGGCCACGACCACCAGCCACAAGGTGATGTCGGCGGGCAACCCGACCTTCTTGCCGTAGGCGATGGCCAGGGTGCCGAACACCGTCGACACCGCGGCGATGAAGGCGCAGAAGAAGACGCGCAGCACGTCGCGCCAGTGATCGCGCATCAGCGGCTTCAGCGGCATCCGGGCGATGGTGCCCGCGGCCTTGGCCTCCTCGAACTCCGGGGTCTCGTGCAGCTTGCGGCGGATGAAGTACGCGACGACGACCACGACGGCACTGAGCCAGAAGGGAACTCGCCAACCCCAGGAGAGCTCGGCTTCATCCGACAGCGAGACGAACGGGATCAGTACCAGCGACGCCAGGATGAGTCCGCCCTGGGTCCCGGTCAGCGTCCACGAGGTGTAGAACGCGCGCTTGTGGTCGGGGGCGTGTTCCAGGGTCAGCGAACTGGCGCCGGCCTGCTCACCCGCCGCCGAGAAGCCTTGCAGCAGACGGCAGAGCACCAGCAGACCGAGTCCGAGGTAACCAGCACTGGAGAACGTCGGAAGGCAGCCGATGGCGAAGGTCGAGACGCCCATCAAGACGATGGTGAACATCAGCACCTTCTGCCGGCCGATCCGGTCGCCGAAGTGGCCGAGCACGAATGCCCCGACGGGCCGCGCGAAGTAGGCCACGCCGAAGGTTGCGAAGGACATCACCAGGGCGCCCTGGCCGCCGCCCGCGGGGAAGAACACCCGGGGGAAGATCAGCGCAGCCGCCTGGCCAAACAGGAAGAAGTCGTAGTACTCGACCGCACTGCCCATGAAGCTGGCCAGCGCGGCCCGGCGCGGGGTGCGCGCGGGCCGGGCCGGGGGCACACCCCCGGCGGGATTTGGGTGGATTGCGGTCATCGGATCCTCCTAAGTTTCCTGCGGGCGCTGGGTTGGTGGGGGTGAATCAGCCGACGAGGCCGCGGAAGTGTCGCGACATCCTGCCGGCGTCCGGCGTGCGGCCGGTGATCAGTCCGAATGCGGTGGTGGCCTGGTGCACGGCCATGTGCCCACCGTCGAGGGTGCGACAGCCGGCGCGTCGGGCAGCCGTCAGCAGTTCGGTGTTCAACGGGCGGTAGACGATGTCGGCGACCCAGAGGCCCTGATGCAGCAGGCCGGCGTCGAAGGGCAGGCCGGGGTGCTCGGCCATGCCGGTGGGCGTGCAGTGCACGACGCCGTCGGCGTGCGGCAGGAGCACCGCGAGCTTGTCGAAGGACGAGGCGTCGACCCGCGAGTTCGGGTGCCGCGCGGCCAGTTCACCAGCCAGCGCGGTCGCGCGATCGACGTCGAGGTCCACGACGGTCAGATGATCGGTACCCAGCTCGAGCAGGGCGTGACCGACCGCGGCACCGGCGCCGCCCGCGCCAAGCAGGACGACGTCGGTGGTTGCGGCTGCCGGCAGTCCCTCGGCGAAGCCGGTGGCGAACCCGGGTGCGTCGGTGTTGTACCCGACCGTGCGGGTCGCCTCGAAGACGACCGTGTTGACCGCTCCTAGCGCGGCCGCCGCGTCGTCGACCGCGTCGAGGTGCTCGATGACCAGCTTCTTGCACGGGTGCGTGACGTTGAGGGCGTTGAAGCCGAGGGCGCGGGCCCAGGTGAGCACCTCACCGACGCGCTCGGGGGCGACGCCGATCTCGCGCAGGTCGATGGTCCGGTAGACGTAGTCGAGGCCGTGGGCCGCGCCCTCGGCCATGTGCATGGCCGGGGTCAGCGACGGCCCGACGCCGATGCCGACCAGGCCGACGAGGAAGGGTTCGTTCGCCACGGTCTACCGCTCTCTCTAATGAACTAACTGGTACGTACAAGAGAGTAGAGCAGTGTGGCGTGCGTCTCGTCAAGCCTTGGTTGGTGGGCCCGGTCTCAGTGTGGGGCCGCGTACTACCGCGAGGTCAGCCAGCCGACCACGACGTCGCCGATCATCCGGCGCATATGGGCGCGCTGGTTGACCTCGGTGAAGTCGACGCCGAAGAGGAAGCCGAAGGTGTGCCGGTTGGCGACCTGGAAGACGCAGTAGGAGCTGATCACGATGTGCACGTCGAGCGCCTCGACGTCGTCGCGGAACACGCCGAGATCCCGGCCGCGGGCCAGGATCTCGTCCAGGAGCGAGGTGGCCGGCCGGGACAGCGTGCGCAGCGAGTCGAGTCGGCCGATGAATTCACCCCGGTGGATGTTCTCGATCGACACCAGTCGGATGAACGCCTGGTGGTCCAGGTGATGGTCGAAGGTCAGCTCGGCGAGCCGGCGCATCGCGACGACGGGATCGACGTGGTCTACCTGAAGTTTCTGCTCAGCTTCGCGAATGCCGCGATAGGCGTTCTCCAGGACGGCGAGGTAGAGCTGCTCCTTGCCGCCGAAGTAGTAGTAGATCATCCGCTTGGTGGTCCGGGTGCGATCGGCGATCTCGTCGACCCTGGCGCCCGAGTATCCCGACTCCGCGAACACCTCGGTGGCCACGGCCAGCACCTCGGCCCGCGTGCGCTCGGCATCGCGCTGCAGCTCCCGCTTGGGCTCGGGGACGGTCACGCGGGCAGCTTACTTCGCGTCCGAAGTCGATTTGGCGGACTGTCTTCCGAATGTATTAACCGTTTAGTACATTGGGTGTGATTGGAGGCACACCATGAGGACGTCCATCGCCACCGTGTCCATCAGCGGGTCGCTCGTCGAGAAGCTGCATGCGTGCGCAGCCGCAGGGTTCGACGGCGTCGAGATCTTCGAGCCGGACCTGATCGCCAGTGACCACAGCCCCGAGGAGATCCGCGCGCTGGCGCGCCGCCTCGGCCTCTCGCTGGACCTGTACCAACCGCTGCGCGACATCGAGGGCGTGGACGAGGCCACCTTCGCCGAGAACCTGCGCCGCGCCGGTGCCACGTTCGCCACCGCCCAGCGGCTCGGCATCGACACGGTCCTGGTCTGCAGCAACGTGGCCACCGCCACCGTCGACTCCGACGAGCACTCCGCCGACCAGCTGCGCCGGCTCGGCGACGTCGCCGCCGGCTACGGAGTCCGGATCGCCTTCGAGGCGCTGGCGTGGGGGCGGTTCGTCGACGACTACCGACGGGCCTGGCGCATCGCCGAACTGGCAGACCACCCCGCGGTCGGGGTCTGTCTGGACAGCTTCCACGTGCTGTCCCGCGGCGACGATCCGGCGGCCATCGAACGCATCCCCGGGGACAAGATCTTCTACCTCCAACTCGCCGATGCGCCCGCCCTGTCCATGGACGTGCTGTCGTGGAGCAGGCATCATCGGCTGTTTCCCGGTGAGGGTGCCTTCGATCTGGCGACGTTCGTCTCCCATGTGCTGGCGACCGGGTTCGACGGACCGCTGTCCCTCGAGGTCTTCAACGACACCTTCCGGCAGACCGACCCGGAACGCACCGCGGTGCACGCGCTGCGGTCGCTGGTCTGGCTCCAGGACAAGGTGGCAGCACTGCCGGGCGCCGGCCGCGCCGCCGCGCTGACGCCCGTCGCGGACGCCAAGCCGCCCGTGGGCTTCGACTTCGTCGAACTCAAGGCCGAGGACACCAGCGACGTCGAGGTGCTGCTCGAACAGCTGGGCTTCATCCCAGCCGGTCGGCACCGCACCAAGCCGGTGTCGCTGTGGACCTCGGGCGAGGTCCGTGTGGTGCTCAATGAGCACCAGGCCCGCGACGTCGCCCCGCACGTCGCCGCGGTCGGCTTGCTGGTACCCGACGCAGATGCCACCTCGCAGCGCGCGGCAGACCTGATGGCACCCGCCGCCTACCGCCGGACCTACGCCAGTGAACAGGCACTCGGCGGAGCCACCGCACCCGACGGGACCGAGTTCTTCTGGGTCGGGGCACCGTCGACCGGCTCGGCTCCAGCCTGGGTGGGCGAGTTCGAGAATGGTCTGCCGTCGCGGCCGGGTCCGGCCCCGTACGGCATCGACCACGTCAACCTGGCCGTCCCGTGGCAGACGGCGGACGAGGCGGTGCTGTTCCTCACCAGTGTCTTCGGGCTCGGCGCGGACGCACCCACCGAGGTGGCCGGGCCGATCGGACTGGTCCGCAGCCAGGTGATGCGCACCGAGGACGGCTCGATTCGCTTGCCGCTCAACGTCGCACCGCAGGTCCTCGAACAGGACCCCATGCCTCAGCACGTCGCGTTTGCGTGCGCTGACGTCGTCGCCTTCGCCCGCGCCGCCCGGGCCCGGGGGCTGGGCTTCCTGGACGTGCCCGACAACTACTACGACTACGTCGCGGGCCGCTTCGGCGTCGATGCCGACACGATCGCCGAGCTGCGCGACCTCGACCTGCTCTACGACCGCAGCGCCGACGGCGCCTTCATCCACTTCTACACTCGCACCGTCGGCACGGTGTTCTTCGAATTCATCCAGCGCATCGGCGATTACGACGGCTACGGCATCGACAACGCCCCGGTGCGGCTGGCGGCGCAGCGCCTGCGAGGCACGTCGCGGCGGTGAGACGAGCGTTCTAGCAGCTAACCCCCAGACGGTGGTGGCGCCACCGTGGACGACGGCGGCCGTCCCAAGGACGGAGAATGGATTCCGTCCGACGGGCGTGGCGATGTGCGGTTTGCCTCCGCCGGCGAGGCCAATGCTGGCACTCTTGGCGTGCGCCGGACCGTCCACCCTGCGCGCGCCTGCACCGAATCCGACGATGGGAGAACACGACATGCCAGACGCCGCCGATCACGACGCGCCGACCTACACCGACGTACCGGTGGGGATCGACGCGACCGGGATGCGGACCGAGTTCGACAGCCTCGGCACCGTCGACGTTCCGGCCGACCGGTACTGGGGTGCCCAGACCCAGCGCTCGCTGGAGCACTTCTCCATCGGCAACGACCACATGCCCATCGAGGTATACCGCGCCTACGGCCTGGTGAAGAAGGCCTGTGCGCTGGTCAACGAGCGCGCCGGCCGGTTGCAGGACTGGCGCGCGAAGGTGATCGTGCAGGCGGCCGACGAGGCAATCGCCGGCAAGCTCGACGGTGAGTTCCCACTCTTCGTCTGGCAGACGGGCTCCGGCACACAGAGCAACATGAACGTCAACGAAGTGTTGTCCAACAGGGCGATTCAACTACTCGGTGGCGAACTCGGCAGCCAGCAGCCGGTGGGTCCCAACGACCACGTCAACATGGGCCAGAGCAGCAACGACACCTTCCCCACCGCGATGCACATCGCCGCGGTGACCGAACTCGACGACCGCCTGATTCCCCGGGTCGAGGCCCTCCGGGACGAGATCGCCGGCAAGGCCGCGCAGTGGGCTGACGTCGTCAAGATTGGTCGCACCCATCTCGAGGACGCAGTTCCCCTCACCGTCGGACAGGAGTGGTCGGGATACGCGGCCCAGCTCGACGCGTGCATCGAGGAACTGCGGCATGCCCGAAAGGGGCTGCTGGAGTTGGCCGTCGGCGGCACTGCCGTCGGCACCGGCCTGAACGCCCCTGCGGGATTCGGCGCCGACGTCGCCGCAGAACTGGCCGAACTGACGGGCACGGAGTACGTCACCGCGCCGAACAAGTTCGCGGCGTTGGGATCACTGGACGCGATGGTGCGCGCCCACGCCGCGCTGCGCGGCCTCGCGGTGGCGCTCATGAAGATCGCCAACGACATGCGCTGGCTCGCGTCCGGCCCGCGGTGCGGACTGGGTGAGTTGGTGTTGCCCGCCAACGAACCCGGGTCCTCGATCATGCCGGGCAAGGTCAACCCGACGCAGTGCGAGGCGCTGGTGATGATCGCCATCCAGGTGATCGGCAACGACACGGCCGTTGCGCTGGCGGGCTCTCAGGGCAACTTCGAGCTCAACGCCATGCGCCCGGTGATCATCAACGACTTCCTGCACTCGGCGCGGATTCTGGGCGACGGGTGCGAGAAGTTCCTCGAGTTCTCGGTTCGCGGAACGACTCTCAACACCGACCGAATCGGCAAGTACGTCTCGGAGAGCCTGATGCTCGTCACCGCGCTCAGCCCGGTCATCGGTTACCAGAACGCCGCCCACATCGCCGAGGACGCGCTGGCCAAGGGCACCACGCTGCGCGAGGCGGCGGTGGCCTCCGGGCACGTCACCGGTGAGCAGTTCGACTCGGTGGTCGATCCCCTGGGCATGGTCGGCAACGGTCCTGGCGGGGCTTGATGGGCGGTGAGGTGCAGACCGGCGCGCCGGTCGACCCGCTAGACGTCGTGCTCGACGCGGTGGTGCTGCTGCACGTCGACGCCCAGTCGACGGGCATGACCCTGACGGCCGTCGACCGGTTGAACCGTGGCTTCGGCACCGAGGCCACGCTGGTGCCTAGCTGGCCGGCGCTGCAGCTGATCGGATCGGATGGTTCGGTGCGCGTCGCGGGCGTCTCGCCGACCGCGGTGAACATGCGCCGGGTGGCGACGGCGATGGCGGCCATCGACGCCGCGCAGGACGGCCCATTGGATCCCGTCGACGTGCGGCGCCAGCTGACCGCCGCGCAGCGCGAACCGGTGTCGAACACCTGGCTGTTCGCCACCGCCTGTGCGACGGGTGCCGGCGCGCTGGCGGTGCTGTTCGGGACGCACGATCCGTTGACCGTTGCGATCGTGGCCCTCAGTGCGGCCCTTGGCGGGTTGGCGCGGCGTGGCGTGGACCGCCTCGGCGGCGGCATCCTCACCCAGGCGTTCACCGCGGCGCTGGTCGCCGGCCTCGGCGGCGTCGCCGCCCACCACGTCGGCATCCCCGACGCCCTCGGGCTGGTCGTGCTGTGCCCCGCCATGGTGCTGGTACCGGGGCCGCACATCCTCAACGGCGCCCTCGACCTCCTCGCGCTGCGCATCACGCTGGGGCTCGGCCGGCTCGGCTATGCGGCGCTGATCCTGGTGGCGATCGCCACCGGGTTGATTCTCGGGGTGGCGGCGGGGGGATTGACCATCTCGGTCGCGCAACCCGCGACCAGCGTGCCGCTGTGGGTCGACGTGATCGCGGCCGGCGTCGCGGCTGGCTCGTACCCGGTCTTCTTCTCGATGCCGTACCGGATGATCGGGTGGCCAGTCGGTTTCGGCATGCTCGCGCACGCCGCGCACTGGTGGCTGCTCGGCATCGGGCGGGTGGATCTGGCCACCGCCGGACTGGTGTCCTGCCTCATCATCGGAGCGCTGCTGGTACCGGTGTCGCATCGGCTGCGAATCCCGTTCGCCGCGATCGGGTTCGCCTCGGTGGTGGCCATGGTGCCCGGCGTCTTCGTGTTCCGGATGCTCAGCGGTCTGGTGCAGTTCGCGTCCGCACCTTCCCCGGAGCTACTGACCTCACTGTGCTCCGATGGAGCCGTCGCCGTTCTCGTCATCGCGGGCCTGGCGACTGGGCTTGCGGTGCCGATGCACGCGTACGCCGTGTTCAGTGCCGCCTCGGACAAGCGGCGAATCTAGTGCGAGTCAGACCTTCTCGGTGGCCACGAACACCGTGACGTAGCCGATCGGAATGCCGGTCTTGGCGGCAATGCACTCGCGCGCCGCGATCTCGACCGTCGCCCTGCGCCTGGCGTGGGTGACGGCGCCGATCTCGGGGACGCGGATGGTCCAGCCGTCGATCTCGCGGCTGACCTCGATGTCGAAACACTGGCCGACGGTGGGGCACTGCACGCGGGGAGCGAAGCTGTGCCGACGGGCGCCGCGCAGGGCATGCGGGCGCCGCAGAGCGGGCTGAACAGTCATGGGGAAAGTTTCCTGAGTCGACGACGAACCGCGGGCAAGAGTAATGCGTGAACACCCGGATCACCTAATCGCTTGACCGATGTGCTAATCGGGGCGACTGGCCCGGCGAACGCGGTTCACCTGGGGTTCATCGCGGCTTCTACTGACAGTAGGAACGCGTCGCCAGCGCCAGCCCCCGCTGGTAGAGCTCGTCGAGGTGGCGGGCGACGGCGACGGCGTCCCTGACGGCCTGAAGCTCGGCTGGGCATCCGCTCGAGTGCAGTGAATCCCATTGTCCGGCAATCTCACTGACCATGGTGCGGTTGAGCGCGTCGATCGTCGACCGGGAGTTCGCCAGGTTCGGTGCGGCGGTGGGGGCGCTGGCCGGATCCAGCTTCCAGTCCCCGAAGAGGGCGTACTCCACCCCGACGGTCGCGTCGATCTGGTTGCGTAAGGCCGCCGTCACGTAGGTCGGGTCGACACCGCGCTCGGTGGCGGCCGCCGCGACCGCGTCGAGCACCTGGCGCTCCCTGGCGGGATCCTCGATGGACCCGCCGGTGGTCCACTTGGAGGCGGCGACGTCGTCGGCGGTCTGCAGACGCGTCGCGGCTGCGTCGACCAACGCGTACAGGGGAGGTTGTTCGTCGGCGCGGGCCGGGGCGGGTACGGCGGTCGTCGTCAGCGCGAGGGCCGCGGTGACGAGCACGGCGCGGACGAGGAGGGCGGCAGGGATCATGCCGACACGCTAGCCAGTGCCGGGCACCCGGTGGCCAGCAAATGCCGGACCGAGACGGTGCTGCCCAGTAGGTTGGAGCGTCCGACGATGGGAGACAAGATGCGGCGCACGGGTCGATACGGGGTTCTCGGCGTGTGCGCGCTGATGCTCGTCGCTTGCGGGAGTTCTGGTAACTCAGGGCAGGTCAACGGGACTGGGCAGCAGTCAGCCACCAGTGCGACCACTTCGGCGCCGCCACGGCCGGTGGTCAGCCCCGCGCTGCTCGACGTCGGCCCGTATCCGGTGAAACCGCGGCCGCCGCTGGGTGTGGCGGGAAACCCGGGAATGGGTGCGGTGGTGGACGCCCGGAACATGGCCGACTTCGTGGTGGGGCCCTGGGAGGTCGACGACGAGCTCGTCGACACCTACCTCAACAGCTACTACGTCATCTCCACCACCGACGTGTTGCAGCAATTGGGTCCCGAGGCCATCGCTGCCGCTGCCGCCCAGCACGGGATGATCAACGGGTTTGCCTCGGCCCGCCAGGAATCCGAGAAGGCCTCGATGGTGAACGCCGTGATGCGCTTCCCCGATCCGGCTGCCGCCGTCGCCGCCAGTGCCGCGATGGGCGACGCCTCGGCCAAGCAACCCGTCGCCGGGATCCTGCCTGCCGCCCAGCCCATCCCCGGCCATCCCGACACCGTGGCCTCCACCTACCCGTTCACGCCGCACGGGTCGAACCAGCCAAGGGCTGCCGTCAGATCGTTCACCGCGCACGGTCCGTACGTCTTCATGCAGTTCGTGCAGTCCGGCGACGGGCTGGACCGGGCCACCTCGCTGGTGGCCAAGGCGATCGACGCGCAGGCCCCGATGATCGACCAGTTCACCCCGGCCCCCGATCTCGCCGCCGTTCCCCTGGATCCGACCGGGCTATTGGCCAAGATCCTGCCGGCCGCAGTCTCGGCCGCGGCCAAGAACGCGGTCTACGCCGCCCGCGGTGCCGAACACTTCCAGAGCAATCCACTGGCCTCGGCGACGCTGTTCAAGGACACCGGCACCACGCAGGTGGGGATGGGAAGCACGAACGTCTATCAGACCAGGGACGAGGGGTCGGCGCAGATGATCGTCGACTCCTTCGACAAGGAGGTGTCCTCGGAGGGCACCACACCCGCCGACGGGGTCAAGGCCCTGCCCGACAGCCGCTGCCATGCCCTGGCCAAGGGTTTCTACTGCGTGGTGCCCGCCGGCCGGTACGCCATCGAGGCCCGCAGCGAGCAGCTGCTCGACGTCCATCAGCAGCTGGCCGCGCAGTACGTGTTGCTCACCACCGGCTGAGCGGGTCGCCGGGTCACCGGCGCGGATCGGGCGTTCCCACCGGCGGAAGGCGGCGTCGAGCAGCGGGCGGAATGCTCCGTCGTTCTTCAGCTCCGCCGCCATGGTGCCCAAGGGACAGGAGGTGGCGGTCGTCGGTGGCGGTGCCCTGTTGGTCGCCGTACTCATCGTGGGTCAGACCGTCGGTGGGTGGTTGCGGCCGCTGGAGCTGCTGTTGCCCAGGGGACGTAGCCATGGCGACGGTCTCAACGACTTTCAGATCAACCGCGCCGCGGCCGCCGCGGGCCGACCTGACCCGGGATCGGCCGCCGTGTCCTCGCTCGAGCGATTTGGAGCGTTCAATCACGCTCGCCTGCAACGCAATCAGGTGCTACACCCCGACTCTCTGCTCGCCCTGCGGGTCAACGGCGCCGAGCTATCAGCTGACCACGGTTACCCGGCCAGGATCGTCGTTCCTGCCCTTCCTGGGGTGCACTGCACGAAATGGGTTGCCTCGATCGACTTTCGCCCACCGCGGGTCGCGTCGATCAACTACCTCCGGATGCCCACGCTGGCAGCCGGTTTGACCTTCCTGCTGTTCCTGCCCGGAATCATTCGGCAGGGTGGCCTCACCTACACGGCGGCCACTGGCCTGACTCAGGAGCCGTACCTGGGGCGCTGGCTGCTCTTGGTCGCGGGTTTCTACCTGACCAGCGCGGTCTGCTACGTGGTCCGCAGCATCACGACCAGGACTCGTCGAGCTCACCGAGCGACGCGATGAGGACGCTGTTCGCCGAGTAGTCGACGGGGCAGGCGATCACGCTGACGGTGTCGGCGGCCAGCGCCTCGCGAAGGGTCGGCAGCAATTCGTCGGCCGAGGCGATCCGGTACCCCGTGGCGCCGAAACTCTCGGCGTAGGCCACGAAGTCGGGGTTGTCGAACCGGGTGTCGACGTTGTGCCCGATCTCCAGATCCATCTTCCAGCTGATCAGCCCATAGGCGTCGTCCACCCAGACCAGGATGACGATCGGGGTGCCGACACGCAGGGCGGTCTCGATCTCCTGAGAGTTCATCAGGAACGACCCGTCACCGGTGGCGACGAGGACGTTGGCCGACGGCCGGGCGATCTTCGCGGCGATGGCACCGGGCAGGGTCCACCCCATGGTGGACAGGCCGTTGGAGATCAGGCAGGTGTTGGGCTCGTAGGTCGGGTAGAGCCGTGCCATCCACATCTTCAGGGCGCCGGTGTCGACGAGCACGATGTCCTCGCGGCCCAGGGCGGCCCTGGTGTCGGCGACGATGCGGGCGGGTGCCAGGGGGAACCGGTCGTCGTCGCGGCCGCCCTCGAGTTCGGAGGTGAGCAGCTCCCGGATGCGTTCCTGACCGGATGTTGGTGGATGCTCGCGGTGCACCGCGGCAGCGAGCTCGTCGAGGCATCCGCCGATGTCGGCGTGCAGTCCCACCGAGACGTCGTAGTGCGCGTCCACCTCGGCCGGGAAGCGGTGCACGTGAATGATCTTGGTGTCACCGCGGGGATTGATCCGGATCGGGTCGAATTCCTGCAGTTCGTAACCCACCGCCACGATGACGTCGGCCTGATCGAAGCCGAAGTTGACGTAGTCGTGCCGCATGAAGCCGACGGCGCCGAGCGCAAGGGGGTGGTCGTCGGGCATGACGCCCTTGCCGTGGAACGTGGTGGCGACGGGGATGGCCAGGGTGTCGGCGAAACGGCGGACCGCGTCGGCCGCGCCGGAGCGGGCCGCCCCGTGCCCGGCGAGCACCACCGGATTGCGGGCGGCGCCGAGGATGTCGGCGGCCCTGGCGATCTGCGTCGCCGATGGATCGTCGGGGCGGGGGATGTTGACGCGCAACGGCAACGATCCCTCCGGGGCGTCGGCGGACTCGACGTCCTCGGGCACGGCCAGGTACACCGCGCCGGGGCGTTCGGTCTGCGCGAGCTTGAACGCCTTGCGCACCATCTCCGGCACCGCACCGGGCGTTGCGACCAGCGCAGACCACTTGGTCACCGGCGCGAACATCGACACCAGGTCGACTCCTTGATGGGACTCCTTGTAGCTGCGCTTCATGCCGACCTGAGCCGAGAGGGCAAGCACTGGTGTCGAATTCGTCGTCGCGTCGGCCACACCGAGCAGCAGGTTGATGGCGCCCGGGCCCAACGTCGCCGAGCACACGCCGGCGTTGCCGGTGAGCCGGCCGTACACCTCCGCCATGAAGGACGCACCCTGTTCGTGTCGGGTGAGCACGTAGGAGATCGACGAACGCGACAGCGCGTCGACCAGCCGGATGTTCTCCTCGCCCGGAATGCCGAAGACGTGGGTGACGCCCTCGTTCTCCAGGCATTCGACGATCAGTTCGGCGGTGGTTCGCTGCGAATCTGCCATCTTGTGAACCTTAGACCGCGCGGCGCGTGCGCGGTCGGCGCCCCACGTCTCCGCTACCGCCCGGTAGTTATCCTCGAGTGAGCCCGATCGACGAGGAAAGAAGCCCCATGAAGCGCACCCTGTTCGATGCCGATCAAGACGCATTCCGCGAATCCGTCCGCGAGTTCGTCACCCGCACCGTCGAGCCTGCCGAAGAGAAGATGATCGAGCAGCGGTTCGTCGACCGTGACACCTGGCGGGAAGCCGGTCGCAACGGGTATCTGGGTCTGGAGGTGCCGGAGGAGTACGGCGGCAGCGCCGCGGGTGACTACCGGTTCAACGCGATCCTCAACGAGGAGCTGGCGCGTTCCAGTGCGGCCATCGCCTCGGCGTTCAGCATCCAGTTCGACATCGTCGCGCCGTACCTGGTGAAGCTGACGACCGAGGAGCAGCGCCAGCAGTGGTTGCCGAAGTTCTGCAGTGGTGAACTGATCACGGCGATCGCGATGACCGAACCGTCCGGCGGATCCGATCTGGCCGCTCTGAAGACCACGGCCGTCAAGGACGGTGACGACTACGTGATCAACGGCTCCAAGACGTTCATCACCAACGGCACCCAGGCCGATCTCGTCATCGTCGCCACGCGCACCTCTCCAGAGAAGAAAGCAAGGGGGATAACCCTTTTCGCCGTGGAGTGCGACGACCCAGGCTTCACGCGGGGCCGCAAGCTCGACAAGGTCGGCCAGCCCGAGGCCGACACCGCCGAGTTGTTCTTCGAAGACGTCCGGGTGCCGTCGTCGCGCCGGATCGGCGAACTCGACGGCGGGTTCATTCACATGATGCAGCTGCTCCCGCAGGAGCGGATCAGCGGCGCCGTGCAGAACCTCGCCCATGCGCGACGCAGCCTCGAGGACACCGTGCAGTACGCGCAGGACCGCAAGGCCTTCGGTCAGCAGATCGGCTCGCTGCAGTGGAACAAGTTCCTGCTGGCCGAGCTGGTCACGAAACTCGATGTGGCGCAGGCGTTCATCGACAACTGCGTGGTGGCTCACACGCACGGCGAGCTGTCGGCGATCGACGCCGCGAAGGCGAAGTGGTGGAGCTCGCAGGTGCAGAACGAGATCCTCGACCACTGCGTGCAGCTGCACGGTGGTTATGGCTACATGAACGAGTACCGGGTCGCGCGGGCGTGGAAGGACGCGCGGGTCACCAAGATCTGGGCGGGGTCCAACGAGATCATGAAGGAACTCATCGGGCGCGATCTGGGGCTGTAGCCGCGCGATTCGTGCACGCTCGGTTGCGCGAGCCGCAACCGCGTGTGCACGAATCGCGACTCAGGAGAGGTCGACCGACACCTCGAACGAGGCCCGGTCGGCGCGATACACGTCGCGGGCGAACTCCACCCGACGGCCGTCCGTGCTGAACGTGGTCCTGGTGAGCAGGGTGCCCGCGGCACCGGGCCGGACGTTGAGCTGGGCGCTGGAGGCGTCGTCGAGGACGATCGACTCCAGGACCGCGGTGGAGCGGCTGAGTTCGATGCCGTAGCGGTCGCGCAACGTCGCCCACAGCGAGCCCTCGTCGGCCAGATCGAGGATGCCCGGGGTGAGATCGGCGGGCAGGAACGTGGTCTCCAGGGCGAAGGGCACGTCATCGACGGTGCGCAGCCGGTGGAAGGCATGTACCGCCGCCCCGCCGGCCAGGTCGAGGGCCAGCCGCACCGAGGGGGTTGGCTCCTGGAGCTCGGCCCACAGCAGGTGCGCCGCGGGATGGCGACCCAGCCGCGACACCTCCTCGGAGAAGCTGCCGATGTGGAATCGCACCCGGGGTTCGGCGACGAAGGTTCCGCGCGGCGGTCGCCGGTAGACCACGCCCTCGGTCTCCAGCAGGGACAGCGCCTGGCGGGCGGTCATGCGGCTGACCTGATGCTGCTCGGCCAGTTCGCGCTCCGACGGCAGCAGGGTGTGCGGTCCCAGCTGGTCGACGACGATGCGGTCGCGCACCTGGGCGGCGATGGCGAGGTAGCGCGGCGTGGCCGGCGCCCGCCGCTCGCTGCCCGTTGCCGTCACCCCTGCAGGGTAGTGCGGCCAAGAGCCCACTTGGTCCAGACCACCTCGAAACGACGCAACATTCCCATTCGGGTTGACGGGTTCGGACACCGCTCCCATACTTTGGTTCACCCACATGGTCTATACCAACTGGAGGAACCAATGTCCGATCCGCAGCCCGCGGCCCGCTCCGGCGGTGACGAGGCCGAGCTGGCTCAGTTCGGCTACCAGCAGTCGATGGAGCGCCATACCGGCAAGTTCGCGTCGTTCGCGGTGGCGTTCGCGTTCGTCTCCATTGCCACCGGCATCTTCACCACCTACGGAGCGGTACTGAATTCCTCTGGCCCCGTCGGCATCTGGACCTGGCCGATTGCGGTCGTCGGGCAGCTGGCCGTCGCCTTCGTGCTCGGCACCATCGCCTCGCGGATGCCGGTCACCGGTTACGCCTACCAATGGATGTCGCGGCTGGCCAACCCGGTCCTCGGCTGGATCATCGGTTGGATCTCGTTCACCTTCCTGGCGATCGTCGTGGTGGCCGTCGACTACACGATCGCCTCGACGGTCCTGCCGGTCCTGTTGAACTACGAGGGCACCAGCGCCGTCACGTGGGCAGTCACCGCGGCCGTGCTGCTGGCCCAGGCGACCCTGCTCGCACTGTCCACCAGGTGGAGCGAACGGGTGAACAACGGCGCCGTGTCCCTCGAGCTCATCGGCATGGTTTCCCTGACGCTGCTGCTGCTGATCGTCGCTGCCGTCCGCGGTGAGATGGACTTCGGCAACCTCTTCAGCAAGGGAGCCGTTGCAGCAGAGGGCTTTTGGAGTTTCGGTGATTGGACTTCGGCCGGCCCGTGGATGCTCGGCTTCTTGCTCGGCGCATTCACCATCGTCGGCTTCGAGTCGGCAGCCAACCTGGCCGAGGAGACCAACGATCCCGAGCGAGTGGTTCCGCGCGCCATGTGTCAGGCCGTGTTGGCCTCGGGCATCCTCGGTTTCGTCTTCCTCATCGCCGTCACCCTCGCGGCGGGTGACCCGGTGGCGCTCGCCGAGTCGGGCACGCCGATCGCCGACGTCATCAAGCACACCCTGGGTTCGGTGGTCAGTACGCTGCTGTTGCTGATGGTCGTGATCGCCATCTTCGCCTGCGGGCTCGTCATCATGATGACGGGAGTGCGGTTGACGTGGGCCATGTCTCGCGACGAGCGCTTCCCCGGCTGGCAGCAGTGGAACCGGATCTCACCGCGGTTCCACACGCCGCTACGTGCGACGGTGCTGTTCGTCGTCCTCGCCGAACTGATCCTGGCGATCTTCTCCCAATCCGAGGACGCACTGTTCACCCTCTTCGGGGCGGCCACGCTCTTGCCGGCGATCATCTACGCCGCCACGGTCGTGCTCTATCTGGCCAAGCGCAGGCAGCTGCCCGTGAACGGCAAGTTCGACCTCGGGGGGTGGGAGAAGCCGATCCTGGTGGTCGCGGTCGTCTGGCTGGTATTCGAGCTGGCCCTGTTCCGCGATGCCAGCTTCAAGGACGCGTGGCTGTATGTCATCGTGATGGTCGTGATCGGCGCCGGCTACCTCGGCTACCTGCTCGCCCGGCGCGGGCGCGCCGGTCTGGCCATGCCCGACCAACATTCGATCGACGCCGTCCTGGACCACGAAGCGGGTACCGCGCGGCCATGACCCACGTACTGGCCATCGACCAGGGCACCTCGGGCACCAAGGCGATCGTCGTCGACGCCACCGGCCGGGTGGTCTCGATCGCCGAGACCGCCCTGCGCCCGGTGTATCTGGCCGGTGGCGGTGTCGAGCAGGACCCCGAGGCGTTGTGGGAGTCCGTGGTGGAAGCGGGTCGGCGCGCACTCGCCGAGGCAGGGGTGCCCGTGGCAGCGGTGGCGCTGGCCAACCAGGGCGAGACCGTGCTGGCGTGGGACCGCGCCACCGGCCGGCCGCTGACACCGGCGATCGTGTGGCAGGACCGCCGTGCCGAGGGCATCTGCGCGGGGCTCGCCGACTCGGCCGGCGCGGTCGCCCGGTGGACCGGCCTGGTGCTCGACCCGTACTTCTCCGCGCCGAAGATGGCCTGGCTCCGGGCCACCCTGACGCGTGACGGCGTGGTCACCACCACCGACACGTGGCTGGTGCACCGGCTCTGCGGGGCGTTCGTCACCGATACCTCGACGGCCAGCCGCTCCCTGCTGCTGGATCTGGACACCGCCACCTGGAGTGCCGAGCTGCTCGACCTCTTCGGGCTCGCGGACGAGGCACTGCCCGACATCGTCGCCAGTGACCAAGTCGTCGGCGAGACGACCGCATTCGGCGAGGTTGCCATTCCGGTCGCCGGCCTGATCGTCGACCAGCAGGCCGCGTTGCTGGCCGAGAGCTGCCTGGACCCCGGTGCGGCCAAGTGCACCTACGGCACGGGGGCATTCCTGCTCGCCCAGCTGGGTGCGAACGCTGCCCGGTCCGGTGCCGGCCTGACCACATCGGTGGCGTGGACGTTGCGCGGTGCCACGTCCTACTGCGCCGACGGGCAGGTCTACACCGCGGCCTCGGCGGTGCGCTGGGCGATCGACCTCGGGCTGGTACCGGCCGCCGACCAGCTCGATGCGGTGTCGACGTCGGTAGCCGACTCCGGCGGCGTGCTCTGCGTGCCCGCGCTGGCCGGCCTCGCCGCGCCGTGGTGGGACGCCCAAGCCACCGCGTCGTTCACGGGCATGACGCTCAGCAGCGGCCGGGGCCACCTGGTGCGCGCGCTGCTGGAGGGCATCGCCGCTCAGGTTGCGTGCCTGGCCGACCTGGTGGCCCAAGACCTCGGGCAACCGTTGACGAGGCTGCGGGTCGACGGCGGGCTGACGCGCTCCGCCGCGCTGATGCAGGCCCAAGCCGATCTGGTCCGCATCCCCGTCGAGGTCTACCCGTCGGCGCATGCCACCCCGCTCGGCGCGGCGGCATGCGCGCGGCTGGCCATCGATCCGATGCTCGGCCCGGCGCAGGTCGTCGGGACCTGGACGCCGTCGCACACCTACGAACCCGTCTGGTCCGATGACCGCGCGGCCGAACATCTCGCCCGCTGGCGGCATGCCGCTGCGGCAGCGACCACCCACGAGGAGTCCCAAACATGACCGACGAGAACCAGATTCGCGACGTCGTCGTCGTCGGAGCCGGAATCGTCGGCAGCGCCATCGCCCGCGTGCTGGCCGGCACCGGGCTGACCGTGACACTGGTCGACGCCCGCGACGACGTCGGGGACGGCACCAGCAAGGCCAACACCGCGTTGCTGCACACGGGATTCGACGCCACCCCCGGCACGTTGGAGTCCCGGCTGGTGGCCCGCGGCTACCACCTGCTCGGCGAGTACGCCGAGGCGACGGGCATCCCCGTCGAGCGCACCGGGGCGCTGCTGGTGGCCTGGACCGACGAGGAACGCGACGCGCTGCCCGGGCTGCGGGACAAGGCCGAGCGCAATGGATATCACGCCTGCGAGCTGGTCACCGCCGAGGAGGTCTACCGCCGGGTGCCCGAACTGGGCCCCGGTGCGCTGGCCGGGCTCACCGTGCCGGGTGAAGCCATCATCTGCACGTGGACGACCAACCTCGCGCTGGCCACCGACGCCGTCCAGCGGGGCGCCGAACTGCGCCGCGGCGAACGCGTCACCGGCGTCGTCGCCCACCAGGACCACACCACGCTGGTCACCACCCGGGGGCGGATCGGGGCCCGCTGGGTGATCAATGCGGCCGGGCTGGGTGCCGACCACCTCGACGCGGCGTTCGGCTACCACCGCTTCACCGTCACGCCGCGACGGGGCGAACTGCTGGTGTTCGACAAGCTGACCCGGCCCATGGTGCCGTGCATCGTCCTGGCCGTCCCGTCCTCGCGGGGCAAGGGCGTGCTGGTCAGTCCCACCATCTACGGCAACGTGATGGTGGGTCCGACGTCGGAGAACCTGACCGACCGCACCGCCACCGGCACCTCGGAGGAGGGTTTCGAGTTCCTCGTCGGCAAGGGCCGGGCCCTGATGCCGACCCTCTTCGACGAGGAGATCACCGCGACCTACGCCGGGCTACGGGCCGCCGCCGACCGCGACGACTACCTCATCGACGTCGACTCCGAGCAGCGCTACGTGCTCGTCGGCGGCATCCGGTCGACCGGGTTGACATCGGGAATGGCAGTGGCAGAACATGTTTCGCAATTGCTTACCGCGACGGGCCTGGACCTGACACCTCGGCCCGACCTGCCGCCCGCGCCGCGGATGCCCAACATCGGCGAGGCCGCGCTGCGGCCCTACCAGGACGCCGGACGCATTGCCGAGGACCCCGAGTACGGCCGGGTGGTGTGCTTCTGCGAGCGCGTCACCGCCGGTGAGATCCGCGACGCGTTCGACTCGGTGATCCCGCCGCACGACCTCGACGGCCTGCGTCGGCGCACCCGGGTGATGAACGGCCGGTGCCAGGGCTTCTACTGCGGTGCCGAGACCGCCGACCTGCTCGCTGCCGGTGTGGGAACCGCCCGATGAGCCGTCCCGACGCCGACGTCCAGCGGGTGGCGGTGGCGATCGTTGGCGCCGGTCCCTCCGGGCTGACGGCAGCGGCGGCTCTGGCCCCGACCGTCGACGGCGAGGTCCTGGTCCTGGAACGCGAGGCGCAGGCCGGCGGAATCCCCAGGCACAGCGACCATCTCGGCTACGGCCTGCGGGATCTGCGGCGCTTCGTCTCAGGGCCCGCCTATGCGCGCACGCTCACCGCCAGCGCGCAGGACGCGGGAGCCCGGCTGGAGACCGAGGCCATGGTCACCGGATGGCGCGCCGAGCGCACCATGGAGGTCACCTCGCCGCGCGGTCGCCGGATCGTCGAGGCCGACGCCGTCATCCTGGCCACCGGAGCCAGGGAGCGGCCGAGACCGGCGCGGCTCATTCCCGGGGACCGGCCCGACGGGGTCTGCACCACCGGTCAGCTGCAGAACCTCGTCCACGTACACCATGCGGACGTCGGCCGGCGCGCGGTGGTGATCGGCGCCGAACTGGTGAGCTGGTCGGCGGTGCTGACCCTGCGTGAAGCCGGGTGTGCCACGGTCGCCATGGTCAGCGCCCATCCGCACGCCGAGGCGTACGCCGCCTTCCGCGTCCCGGGTCGGGCGCTGTTGCGTGGACCCGTGCTGACCCGCAGCCGGGTGGCCCGCATCGACGGCAAGGGACGGGTGCGCTCGGTGGTGGTGGAGAACCTCGACACGGGTGTCCGCTCGGTCATCGAATGCGACACGGTGATCACGACCGGTGACTGGATACCCGACCACGAACTGGCCCGAACTGCCGGGCTCGCAATGGATTCCGCGACGCGCGGGCCTCTGGTCGACGCCGGTCTGCGTACCAGCGTCCCCGGGGTCTTCGCGGTCGGAAACCTGCTGCACCCGGTCGACACCGCCGACGCCGCCGCGCTGGACGGTCGGCACGTCGCCCCGCACGTCCGCGCCTGGCTGACGCATCGGGAACACGACGATGCGGGCACCCGGATCCGGGCCGAGGCGCCGCTGCGGTGGGTCACCCCGCAGCTCGTCACCGCCGGCGGCGGTGTGGCACCGCGCGGTGATCTGCTGTTCTGGGTCGACGAGTACCACCGCGCCCCGCGGTTGCGCGCCCACCAGGACGGCCGCGTCATCGGGACGAGGCGCACGCTCTGGCCGGCGGCGCCCGGCCGGATCTATCGCGCACCGTGGTCGCTGGTGGCGGACGCACGTCCCGGGGGCGGCGACGTCACCGTCGCATTGGAGATCTGAGAAGGTGGAGGCAGCCGGAACTCCGCCGGAATCGCGACGTCTCGAGGAGAACCATGTCCGTCACCGTGTTGCTCGAGCTGAGGTTCAAGCCCGAATCGGTCGCCGAGGCCCGCGAGGTCTTCGCCCGTGAGCTCGTCAAGACCCGCGGCTTCAAGGGTGCGCAGGTCGTCGACGTGCTCGTCGACGAGGACGACGAGGCGCACTGGATCATCCACGAGGTCTGGGAGACCGTCGCCGACGACGAGGCCTACCGCGCCTTCCGGGCCGGGGACGGCAAGATCACCGATCTTCCGCCCCTGCTGGCCGCGCCCCCGGTCAAGACGCGTTACGTCACCACCGACGTCTAAGGTGCCTGCACCCTTTACAAACTCAGGTGGCGGCGTCACGCTCACAGGTATGTACGCACAAACTGCGAGAGGGCAGGCGTGAGGTCGGCGGTCGATCCCGGCAACGTCGAGGAGACGCTGGCGCGGTCCGGCATCGTGCAGGGGGTCGAACCCGCGGCGGTGGCCGCCCTCATCGAACAGCTGCAGCCGATCGACTTCCCCAAGGGACACACGATCTTCGTCGAGGGCGAACCCGGTGATCGGCTGTACATCATCGTCTCGGGCAAGGTGAAGATCGTCCGCGGCTCATCCGACGGCCGGGAGAACCTGCTGACCGTGCTGGGTCCGTCGGACATGTTCGGCGAACTGGCGATCTTCGACCCGGGTCCGCGAACCTCGAGCGTCACCACGATCACCCAGGTCCGCGCGGTGTCGATGGACCGAGATGCGCTGCGGTCCTGGATCGCGGGGCGCCCCGAGATCGCCGAGCAGCTGCTGCGCGTGCTGGCCCGGCGGTTGCGCCGGACCAACAACAACCTCGGCGACCTGATCTTCACCGACGTTCCCGGCCGGGTGGCCAAGCAGCTGCTGGCACTGGTGCAGCGCTTCGGCGCGCAGGAGGGCAACGCGCTGCGCGTCACCCACGACCTGACGCAGGAGGAGATCGCCCAGCTGGTCGGCGCGTCGCGGGAGACGGTGAACAAGGCTCTCGCGGACTTCAGTCAACGGGGTTGGGTCCGGGTCGAGGGCAAGAGCGTGCTGATCCTCGATCCGGAGCGGCTCGCCAAGCGAGCTCGCTGACGCGGGGCGTTGACGGTGCCCATTCGATCGGGCAGTCTCGAAGTTACCGGCGAGTAGTTCGGAGTGTCCGACGATGACTGACCTGAAGTTCCTCGACCTGCACGGAGACCGGGTCGCCTACCGCGACGAGGGCAGCGGTGAGGTGTTGTTGCTGATCCACGGCATGGCCGGCAGCTCGGATGCCTGGCGGGAGTTGATCCCGCGGCTGTCGAAGTCCCATCGCGTGGTGGCACCCGACCTCCTCGGCCACGGCAAGTCGACCAAACCCCGCGGCGATTACTCACTCGGTGCGTTCGCGGTGTGGCTGCGCGACCTCCTCGACGAGCTGGGCATCGCCCGGGCGACCATCGTCGGCCACTCGCTGGGCGGTGGGGTCGCGATGCAGTTCATCTATCAGCATCCCGACTACTGCGAACGCCTGATCCTGATCAGCAGCGGTGGTCTCGGCCCGGATGTCGGCCTCGTCCTTCGGTTGCTGTCGGCCCCGGGGGCGGAGTTCGTGCTGCCCGTCATCGCGCCGACCCCGGTTCTCAAGGTGGGCAACAAGATCGGCTCCTGGTTCACTGCCGCCGGCATGCGAGCGCCGCGCGCCAGCGAGATGTGGCGGGCGTACTCGTCGTTCTCGGACAAGGCCACGCGCGATGCGTTCCTGCGCACCCTGCGGTCCGTGGTCGACTATCGCGGCCAGGCCGTGAGCGCGCTGAACCGCCTGCACGTCCGCTCCGAGCTCCCCACCCTGGCGATCTGGGGTGAGGACGACGAGATCATCCCCGTGGCGCACGGCCATGCCGCCCAGGCGGCCCGGCCCGGCAGCCGGCTGGAGGTGCTGCCGGGGGTGGGACACTTCGCCCACGTCGAGGCGCCCACGGCGGTGGCAGACCTCATCGACGAGTTCATGGCGTCCACCACGGCGGGCTCACCCGATGTGGCGGGCCTGCTCACCCCCGTCCCGCACGAAGACGACTGACTCCTCGCAATCCGGTGGTGTGAACTGCGCCACGTCTGGGTAGTCGGCGTACATGTGTACACCGAAAGCTCATTTGGACGGAGCCGGGCGGAGGGGGCTGACGCATGGCCTCGACGCTGCGTAGGCTCACCCGCTGGAGTGAGAAGCCGGCCAGGAACGTGGCGACCGCGTCGGGCCGGCGCATCAACGTCCTGCGTGGCCTCGCCGCCCGTGCGACCACGCCCCTGCTGCCCGACGACTACCTGACACTGCTGAACCCGCTGTGGTCGGCGCGCGAGCTTCGCGGCGAAATCGTCGACGTGCAGCGGGAGACCGAGGACTCGGCCACCGTGACGATCCGGCCGGGGTGGGGATTCTCCGGTGACTACCAACCCGGTCAGTACGTCGGCATCGGGCTGCGCATCGGCGGCCGGTTCCACTGGCGGTCCTACTCGCTGACCTCCGTTCCGCGACGTGACGCGAAGCTCATCACGATCACCGTGAAGGCCACACCCGAGGGCTTCCTGTCCACCCACCTGGTGAACGGCGTGGAACCCGGAACGATCGTTCGCTTGGCGTCACCGAAGGGTGACTTCGCGTTGCCCGACCCGCCGCCCGCGAAGATCCTGCTCGTCACCGCAGGCAGCGGGATCACACCCGTGATGGCGATGCTGCGCTCCATCCAGCAGCGCGGTCACGACTGCGACATCGTGCACCTGCATTCCGCACCGACCGCGGGCGAGGTGATCTTCCACGACGAGCTGCGACGGCTCGAGGATGACCGGGAGAACTACCGGCTGCACCTGCAATTGACCGACGAGGACGGCCATCTCGACTTCGCCGAACTCGACCGGGTGGTCGCGGACTGGAGGGAGCGCCCCACCTGGGCCTGCGGTCCGCCGGCAATGCTCGACACCCTGGAGAAGGTGTGGGCCGAGGCCGGTGTGCCCGACGACCACCTGCACATGGAGCGCTTCGTCATCGCCCGCACCGACAAGGGCGGTGAGGGCGGCACCGTCACGTTCGCCGTCTCGGACAAGACCATCGAGGTCGACGGCGCCACCTCACTGCTGGAGGCCGGTGAGAAGGTGGGCATCCAGATGCCCTTCGGCTGCCGCATGGGAATCTGCCAAACCTGCGTTCTGCCATTGGAATCCGGCCACGTTCGGGATTTCCGGTCCGGCCAGGAACACGGCGAGGGCGACCGCATTCAAACCTGCATCTCCGCGGCATCCGGCGACTGCACTCTCAACATCTAGGAGACATCATGGCCATCAGCGACATCAAGGCATACGCCCACCTCACCCCCGAGGACGTCGAGGAACTCGGGCGCGAACTCGACGCGATCAGAGCAGACATCGAGGAATCCCGCGGTGAGCGGGATGCGCGCTACATCCGGCGCACGATCCAGTTGCAGCGCGGACTCGCGGCGGCGGGCCGGATCGCGCTGTTCGCCAGCCGCGACAAGCTCGCCTGGACGGCGGGCACCGGAATGCTCGCGCTCGCGAAGATCATCGAGAACATGGAGTTGGGGCACAACATCACCCACGGTCAGTGGGACTGGATGAACGACCCCGAGATCCACTCCACCGAGTGGGAGTGGGACACCACCTCCCCGTCGGTGCACTGGAAGAAGTCGCACAACTACATTCACCACAAGTACACCAACATCGTCGGCTTGGACGACGACATCGGTTACGGCATCATGCGTCTCACCCGCGACCAGCGCTGGGAGAAGTGGATGATCGGGAATCCGATCTACAACATCCTGCTCGGCACACTGTTCGAGTGGGGGGTGGCCGCGCACGGGTTGGAGACCACCAAGTACCGCAAGGGCGAGAAGTCGCTGGCGGAGGTTCGCAAGGACCTCAAGGTCATCGGCAAGAAGGTCGGCAAGCAGGTCGGCAAGGACTACGTCGTGTTCCCGGCGCTGACCGGCCCGGCCTGGAAGCACACTCTCGGCGCGAACGCGGTGGCGAACCTGATCCGCAACTACTGGTCCTACATGGTGATCTTCTGCGGCCACTTCCCCGATGGCGCGGAGAAGTTCACCAAGGAGGAATACGAGACCGAGACGCAGGCCGAGTGGTACCTGCGCCAGATGCTGGGTTCGGCAAACTTCCACGCCGGCCCCGTGATGGCGTTCATGAGCGGAAACCTCTGCTACCAAATCGAACACCACATGTTTCCGGACCTGCCGAGCAACCGGTACGCCGAGATCAGCGTGCGGGTGCGGGCCCTGTGCGAGAAGTACGACCTGCCCTACACGACCGGGCCGCTGCTGCGACAGTACGCCCAATCATTCTGGACGATCCTCAAGCTCGCCCTGCCGGACAAGCTGCTCAAGGCGACGCCCGACGATGCGCCGGAGACCAACTCGGAGTTGAAGTTTCGCATCCGGGAGGGCATGCGCGAGAGTTTCGGGGTGGACCCCAAGACGGGCAAGCGACGCGGCTTGCGGACCGCGCTGCGGGAGTTGCAGTCGGCCGCTTGAGGACGTCGCTACTCCGCGGGCAGTCCTGGCCCGCGCCCCGATCGGACGGCGCCCGCGCTAGCCGCGGTGACCAGCACGATTGCCAGGCAGTCCAGCGGCGATAGCCGCTGATCGAGCACGGCCCACCCGGCCAGCGCGGCGACCACCGGTGACAGACAGGTAAGTACGGCGAAGGTGGCCGGCACCAGCGTGCGCAGCGACCACAGCTCCAGTGAGTAGGGGATCACCGAGCTGAGCACGCCGACCGCCACGGCCAGTGCCGCCACGTGCCAGTGCAGCGCGGCGGTGACGTCGACGGTGAACGCGGCTACGGGCGCCACCGCCAGGGCGCCGATCACCGTCGCTATCGCCAGGGCGTCCAGGCGCGGCAGCAGCCGTGCGGCCCGGGCCGTCGACAGGATGTAACCGGCCCACGCCACGGCGGCGGCGCCGGCGAACCCGACGCCGACCCAGTCCAGGCGTCCCACGTCCTTCGGCGTCAAGCCGAGGACGGCGATCCCCGCGAAGGCCAGCAGCGCCCACAGCCAGGCGATGCGCCGACGACTCGAGGTCACCGACAGCACCAGCGGACCGAGGACTTCGATGGTGACCGCGATACCGAGCGGGATACGTGAGATCGCCTCGTAGAAGCACAGATTCATGGCGGCCAGCGAAAGCGCCAGCGCCAGGGCAGCGATCCAGGACCGCCGGGGCAACGCGCGGATGCGGGGGCGGACGGCGGCGCAGAGGATGACACCGGCCACGGCGAACCGGGTCAGCGCCGCGCCGCCGGCGCCCAGCGCACCGAACAGTCCGACCGCGAACGCCGCACCCACCTCCTGCGACGCCGCGGCCACCACGACCAGCAGCGCCGGGCCGATGGGCGCCCCGCCCCGGCGTCGCGACGCCGTCACCGGTCGGCGGCGATTGCCAGCAGCCGCCGCAGTGTCGAGAGTTGCGTGCCGTGGTCTCCGTCGAGCTTGGCCAACAGCGTGGTGATCCCCGCCGCGCGATACCGGTCGACGCGCTCGGCGATCGCGGCGTCGGTGCCAAGCAGGTTGGTGAGCCGGCCAAGGTCGAGCGGAACCGCCGCCCTGGCGTCGTCGTGTCTCCCCGCCTTCCAGAGCCGCTCGGTCTCCGCGACCTCCGCGCCGTACCCGAGCCGGGTGAAAGCCTCGTTGTAGAAGTTGCGCCCGGACGGGGAGCCCATCGCGCCGATCGTGAACGCGTAGCCGTCGGCGTGACGTCTGGCTGCTTCGTCACCCTCGGCCCGGGTGTGGGTGAATTCGACCGCGACGGGCGCGACCAGATCGAGATCGGACAGCCTGCGGCCGACGCGTTCGGCGCCCTCGCGCAAGGGGTTCAGGAACACCTCGGCTGCCTCGGGGATGAACGCATTGCCCAGCCAGCCGTCGGCCACCTCGCCGGTCAGCCGCAGGTTCTGCGGGCCCATCGCGGCGACGTACACCGGGACGTGCTCGGGGCGCACCAGCGGCCGCAGGGCGCTGCCCTCGCCGCCGGGCAGGGGCAACGGGTAGATCTCGCCGGCGTGCACGAGTCGCTCACCCCGGCTGACCGTGCGGATGATCTCGATGGTCTCGCGGGTGGTCTGCACCGGCTTGCGGAACCTGACGCCGTGCCAACCCTCCATCACCCCGGGCCCGGAGGTCCCGATCCCCAGCGTGAAGCGGCCGCTCGACAACTCCCGAAGGCTCAGCGCCGACGTCGCCAGCAGGGCCGGGCTGCGGGAGCCGAGCTGGACCACGAACGTCCCAAGCCCGATCTCGGTCGTGCTGGCCGCGAGGAACGCCAGACCGGTGAGCGCGTCGTATCCCCAGACCTCGGGAACCCAGAGCGAGTCCACGCCAATGCGTTCGGCGGCACGGGCGAACTCCACCGCTCCTGGAGCGTGCGGCTCGACGAGGACTCCGACCAACATTGCCGCTCCTGACTCGTTCCGACGGATGCGTCTCCTGCACTATGGCAGGCTGCCCACCATGCGCTACCGCGACCAGCCGACCGTGGAGGTCACGCAGCGGGTGGCGTGTGACGTCGCGACCGCCTGGGACCGGGTCACCGACATCGGTCTGCCCGCGCGCTGCTCGTCGGAGCTGCAGCGGGTGGAGTGGATCGGGGCTGCCGACCGCGTCAGGGTCGGAGCGCGTTTCCGTGGCTCCAACGTGCACGCCGCGATGGGGTCGTGGCAGACCGAGTGCGAGATCGTCGAGGTCGAGGAGTGCCGGCGGTGGGTGTGGAACGTCCTGGGCGGACCGGACGGCCCCACCGCGACGTGGGGATTCGAGGTCGAGCCCACCAGCGACGGCGTGCTGATCCGGCAGTGGGCCCGGATGGGCCCCGGTCCGTCCGGACTGACCTACGCGATCACGGCCAGGCCCGAGCTGGAGGGCCGGATCGTGGCCAAGCGGTTGCGCGAATGGCAGGAGAACATGCAGGTCAACCTGGACTGCGTCCGCGCGGAATTCGAGGACCCCGCACTGGGACCTAGGTGATCGTGACGCCGCCGTCGACGGTGATGGTCTGGCCGGTGACGTAGCCGCCGGCGGGCGAGGCCAGCCAGACCAGTGTCGCGGCGAGCTCGGCGGGGTCACCCATCCGGGGCAGGACCAGCCGTGCGTTCAGCGCCTCGAGGTAGCCCGGCTTGTACTGATCGGTCATCTCGGATTTGAAGAAGCCCGGCGCGATGGCGTTGACGCGGATGCCCTTTCGAGATCCCCACTGCTGGGCCAGGTCCCGGGTGAGTCCGACGATCGCGGCCTTGCTGGCGCTGTATGCCGCCTGCGGGAGTCCGGCCGTCGTCAGCCCGAGGATGCTGGAGATGTTGACGATCGAGCTGCCTGGCATCATCACCCGGGCGCAGGCCTGCGCCGACCAGTAGGAGCCGTGCAGGTTGATGTCGACGACGGCGCGGAACTCCTCGGGCGTCTCGCGGGTCGCGGGCACCGCGGTGCCGACGCCGGCGTTGTTCACCAGTACGTCGACGCGGCCGAACTCGGCCATGGCGGCGTCCACCATTGCCTGGCACTGCTCGGGGTCGGTGACGTCGGTGCGAACCGGCAGTGCCCGTGTGCCGGCAGCGGTCACCAATTCGGCTGTGGCGCCCAGCTTCTCGACGCGCCGCGCGGCCAGGACCACGTCGGCACCGGCCTGGGCGCACGCCTGGGCGAAGGCGACTCCGAGGCCGGACGAGGCGCCGGTGACGATGGCCACCTTGCCGTCGAGTCGAAACATCTCCATCAGGTTCACGTTCGGCGTCGTCACTCGGGTGATTCTGCCGCAGCACCAATCGACCACTTCGACTGCATTCCGATCTCGGCCCGGTCGTGGTCGCTGCGGCGTATGGTCGGGTGACACGCCGAAGGGGGACGGGTGTCCGACCAGGGTGATGATCGATCCGCTTCTCGGCTCGTGACTTCTGGCGCGTCGGGCACCCATGTGTCCGACGCCGCGGCGAGCGGGTTCGGAGTCCAATCGGTGTTCCAGCCGATCGTCTCGCTGCCCGAGGGCGCCGTGGTCGGTTTCGAGGCTTTGGCGCGATGGCCGACCCTGGGCAATCCCGCACCGCACGAGGTCTTCGCCCGCGCGGCGGTCACCGGCACGCTGGAGCAGCTGGACCGCACGTGCATCGACTCCGCCCTCGAGACGGCGCTGGCCCGCAACCTACCCGCCGGAACGCTGCTACTGCTCAACTGCGAACCAATGAGCGGGTACGTCGACCGGCATTGCGACCGGATGCTGGCTCGTGCGGGCGACCAGTTCCGAGTCGTCTTCGAGCTGACCGAGCGCAGCCTGTTGAAGAGTCCCCGCGCTCTGCTGCGCAAGGTGGCCAAGCTGCGCGACGACGGATTCGGCATCGCGTTGGACGACGTTGGCGCGCATCCCGATTCGCTGGCACTGCTCGACGTCATCTGTCCGGACGTCATCAAGCTGGATCTGCATCTGATCCAGGTGACGATGGGAGACGACCAGGCGCGCGTGCTGGCGGCCGTGCTCGCCCACCAGGAACGCACGGGCTCGGTCCTGCTCGCCGAGGGCATCGAATCCGAGGAACACCTCGAGCAGGCGCTGGCGCTCGGTGCGACCCTCGGCCAGGGCTACCGCTATGGCAGGGCTGAATCGCTGACCGGCAAGACTTCGGTGGACTGGTCGCCACCGCCGATGAAGCATCCGGTGCGCTCCGATGGTAGGTCGCCCTTCGACGTGGTCGCCGGCCGGGCGGCGGTCCGGACCGCGCGCAAGGCGGTGCTCATTCCGTTCTCGCGTCACATCGAGACGCAGGCCGCACATGCCACCGACCCGCCGATGATGCTGGCCTCGCTCCAGCGCGCCGAGAACTTCAGCGGAAGCACGCGCCGCCGCTACCGCGACATCGCAGCCACCTCGCCGATGGTCGCGGTGTTCGGTCGTGGTCTCGACGGCGATCTGGGGCGCGGCATCCGCGGGGTGGAGCTCGACGCCGACGACCCGTTGTGCGCGGAGTGGGTGGTGCTGATGCTGGGCCCGCATCACGCGGCCGCGCTGGTCGCGCGCGAGCAGAACTTCGCGGCCTCCCTCAGCGACGATGACCGCCGCTTCGACATGTCGATCACCTACGACCGCGTGCTGGTGACGGTGGCCGCCCGCAATTTGCTCGAGCGGGTGCGCTGAGGCGAGTTACAGCGGAATGACGGTCTCGCTGTTGAGGGTCTTCCACAACCGGCGGCAGGCCGCGCCGAGGCGGCGCAGCGCCGGGCTGTGCGACAGGGCATCGATGAGTTCCTGGTCCACGATCACGTATCCGCCGTCGAGCCGGCGCCACCAGCCCGCGAGCCACAGTTCGATCGCGGCCATCGTGGTGACCCGGCCGTGCGCGAGGGTGTCCAGTATCTCGTCGGCGATGAACGCGGCACCCGTCGTGTGGGCCAGGTGGTCGACCACCCGGACGTGAACCTCGAGGGCGGCTGCGGAGAGCACCGGGCGCGCCCGATCCGCCCGCAGCGCCTCGACCTCGAAGAACACCGACTTCTCGTCCATGTGGACACTGTATCCGCAACATGGATGTAACACTGAATTTACAAGGGAAACACTCGGTGAACGGCTCAGTGCGCGATGCGGTCGACGATCAGGGCGTGCAGGAGCTCCGGCTGCTCCTCGGGGATCCAGTGCGACCCCTCGGTGATCTCGAACCGGTACGGCCCGGTGACATAGCGCTCGCACAGCTCGGCACCCCGGCGGCCCAGTGCGATGTCGTGGGTGCTCCACACGTAGGTCGTCGGTACGGAGACAGGGGCGAGGTAGCGGAGAGTTGCGAACGGGATGGCCCGGTACCAGTTGATGGCCGTACGCAGGGCCCCGGTGGCGATCACGTCGCGTTCGACGTCGCGGACCGAGTCGGCGGCCATGCCGCTGTCCTGGAGCATCCGCTGGCGCAGTCTCGGCGCGCGGGTCAACATGGTCTCGGGCAGCCAGGGGAGCTGGAACACCGCCATGTAGTAGGACTTCAGCGCCTGGTCGCTGCCGATCAGTGAGCGCAGGAACGCCCTGGTGTGCGGCACCGACACCGCGGTCAGCGACGAGACGAGGGCTGGGTGGGAGGCCGCCGTCGCCCACGCGACGACGGCGCCCCAGTCGTGCCCGACGAGGTGAACCGGTGCCCCGACGGTGTCGACGAGTGCCACCACGTCGGAGACCAGTTCGCCGATGCGATAGGCGAACCGGCCGCGGGGGCGGGCCGCCGCCGGGTAACCGCGCTGATCGAAAGCGAGCGTCCGGTAGCCGCTCGCGTTCAGCAGGGCACTGACGGACAGCCACGACTTGGACGTCTGTGGAAAGCCGTGCAGCAGAACGACGATCTCGCCGTCGAGCGGACCCGTGTCGGTGACCGGGAAGGTCAGACCTTCCGGGTATCGCTTGCTCTTCGCGCGCGCGTTGGTGAACGCCGTGATGCGTTGGTAGCGCCCGGATCCGGTGGGCATGCGCGACGCTAACAGAAGATCGCGAGTGCCCACAATGCCTTCTTCTCGCCGCCGTCGCGGTTTCGGCGTGATGAGTCGCGCCGACCGCGACCGATCACGCCGAAATCGCAGGGGCCTCGTCGTCCTCGTCGGCCGTGGCGGGCTGGCCGAACACTGCACGCGTCACCGTCGCCGGCGCGATCGTCTTGGTCGCGCGGTGCAGCAGGTCGGTGACCTTGAAGTCGTTCGGAAGCGACAGCTTGAACACCGTCTTCCACGCCGAGCCGACCTGCCGCGGCAGTGAACCCGTGGTGTAGGTCAGGCCGTAGCGCTCGAACAGTTCCTGGACCTTGGGCGCGATCTCCTGGTACCGATTGCTGGGCAGATCGGGGAATAGATGGTGCTCGATCTGGAACGACAGGTTGCCGGACATGAAGTGCAGCAACCGACTTCCGGAGATGTTGGCCGAGCCGAGCATTTGGCGCAGATACCACTCGCCGCGGGTCTCGCCGTCGATCGAGTGCTTCTCGAAGGTCTGCACACCCTCCGGGAAGTGGCCGCACATGATGACCGAGTGCGTCCACAGGTTGCGCACCAGATTGGCGGTCAGGTTCGCGGTCAGCGTGGGCAGCGCCGACGGGCCCGACAGCAGCGGGTGCAGCACGTAGTCACGGGTGGCCTGCTTGCGGATCTTGGCGAACACCCGCTTGCTCTTGGCCCGGAAGTCCGCCTTGTCGGAACGGCCCTTGAGGTACCGGCCGATCTGCAGGTCGTAGGCGGCGATGCCGTACTCGAACACGCAGGCGTTGATGAAGTTCCACAGCGGCTGGGCGAGGTAGAAGGGCACCCACTTCTGGTTCTCGTCGACGCGCATGATGCCGTAGCCGAGGTCGTGGTCCTTGCCGCGCACGTTGGTGTAGGTATGGTGCACCTCGTTGTGCGAGTGCTTCCACATCTCGGCGGGTGAGGCGTTGTCCCACTCCCAGGTGGTGGAGTGAATCTTGCTGTCGCGCATCCAGTCCCACTGGCCATGCATGACGTTGTGGCCAATCTCCATGTTCTCGATGATCTTGGAGACGGACAGGCCGACGGTGCCGACGAGCCAAGCCGGCGGAAAGAGCGAGAACAGCAGCACGGCGCGGCTGCCGAGTTCCAGCTTGCGCTGGCCGTCGATGACCCTGCGGATGTAGGCGGCGTCGCGCTCACCGCGGCTGGCGATTATCTGTTCGCGGATGGCGTCGAGTTCGCGGCCGAGGTTCTCGACGTCCTCGGCGGTGAGGTGCGCGACGGTGGGATTCGGGTGAATCTGCGTGGTGGTCATGGTGAAGCTCCCTCGGAGGTCAGAGATCGATGTCGCAGGCGCCCGCGGCGGCGGAGACGCAGGTCTGGATTTGGACGTTGTCGCCGGGTGCGGCGGAGGTGACGTCGCCGGTGCGCAGGTCGCGGACGGCGCCTTGACGCAGCGGAACGACGCAGCCGAAGCACACGCCCATCCGGCAGCCCGAGGGCATCAGTACGCCCGCGGCCTCCCCGGCGTCTAGCAGGGTCTCGGCGCTACCGGCGTCGACTCGAGCGCCGGACTTGGAGAAGGTGACCTCGCCACCGTCGCCCTCGGTGATGATGATCGGGCGGAAGCGCTCGGTGTGCAGGCGGTCGGCGATGCCGTCGGCAGCCCAGCGGGTTTCGAGGGCGTCGAGCATTCCGGCCGGTCCGCACGCCCAGGTCTGCCGGTCGGCGAGATCGTCGACCAGCTGGTGCAGCGTCGCGACGTCGAGCATGCCGTCGACGTCGGTGTGCTTCTCCACCAGTCGGATTCGACCCTGTCGAGCCAGTTGGCGGAGCTCACCGCCAAAGATGACGTCGTCGGCGGTCGGTGCCGAGTGCACGACCACGATGTCCGAGTCGGCGGTCAGGTTGCGCAGCATTCCCATCACGGGGGTGACACCGCTGCCGGCGGTGAGGAACAGGATCTTGGGCGGTGCCTGCTCGCCGAGCGTGAACTCGCCTGCGGCCTGATCGAGTTGGACGATGGTGCCGGGCCGGGCCCGGCGGACGATGTGATTGCTGACCTTGCCGTCCGGGATGGCCTTGACGGTGATGGCTATGCAACCGTCTGCGCGCGCCCTCTCGGAGGTCAGCGAGTAGGCGCGCCACTGACGAACGCCGTCGACGTCGATGCCGATGCGCACGTACTGACCGGGGGTGTGACCGCGCCAGCCACGACCGGGCTTGATCACCACGGAGACGGCGTCGCGCGTCTCGGGATGGATGGCGACGATGCGGCCGCGCAGGTCGGCGCCCGACCGCAGGGGATCGATGACGTCGAGGTAGTCCGCGGGCACCAGGGGAGTGGTCACCCGTTCGGCGAACTTGATGATGCGCGCCCGGAGCGTTCCGACGGTGGTCGGGCGGGGTGCGGTCGTGGTCATGACTTCACTGTCGTCGAACCGGGGGTATAAAGTCTTGGCCATCTGGCGTGAATAACCCGGCATGAATTGTTCGTCAGGAATAGATAATGACCGATTCGCCTCAATTGACCGGCTTAGCCCTCGACGACGAGGTCGTCGCGTCGCTGGAGGCCGTGCTCCCGAGCATGGCCGAGCGCACCGTCACGGCGGTGACGGTCGAGGTGCCCAGCTACACCCGGGCATTCAGCGGGCGGATGGGCCAGAACATCGAGAACGCGGTGCAGATGGCGCTGGGGGCGTTCTTGAGACTGGCCGTCGGGTCGAACGACTCAGACCCGAGCGCCACGCTGTCACCCGCGCTGGACGGCGCCTACGAACTGGGTCGTGGTGAGGCCCGCCAGGGGCGCAGCATCGACGCGCTGCTCTCGGCTTACCGCGTCGGTGCCCGCGTCGCCTGGCGCGAGCTATCGGCCACGGCCGTCGCGTCGGGGCTGTCCGCCGAGACCATCGCCCGCTTCGCCGAACTGGTCTTCGCATTCATCGACGAGTTGTCGGCGTCCAGCGTGGCGGGCCACGCCGACGAACTGGCCACCACCGGCCGGGTGCGGCAGCGTTACCTCGAGCGGTTGGCCAGACAGCTGCTCGCCGGTGCGCCGGTCGACGAGCTGCGCACGAGCGCCGACGAGGCCGACTGGCGGCCGCCGGAGACGCTGACCGCCGTCGTCGTGGCCGAGGCCCAAACCCGTGGTTTGGCAGCACGATTCGGCGAATCCACCCTACAGCTCAGCGAAGACCTGCCCGACGTCGATGCCGGGGCTTCGCTCGCGGTGCTCCTGGTGCCCGATCTCGACGGCCGGCACCGGGCGCAGCTGCGTTCGACGCTGCAGGGCCGACGGGCGCTGGTGGGACCGGCCCGGCCGTGGGCGCTCGCCCAATCGTCCTATCGGCGCGCGCTGCGGGCCCGCGAGCTGAACGTGGACGACGACGTGGTCGACACCGACGACCATCTCGTCGAACTCGTCCTCACCGCGGACCGGGAAGCGGCCATGGATCTTCGCCGGCAAGCCTTGGCGCCCTTGGCCGGTCTGCGGCCCAACACCGCCGAGAGGTTGGCCGAGACGCTGCGGTCGTGGCTGTTGCACCAGGGGCAGCGCGACGCCGTCGCAGCCGACTTGTTCGTCCACGCGCAGACGGTGCGCTATCGCATGACCCAGGTGCGCGAACTCTACGGCGACGCACTCAACGATCCGAGGACCATCCTGGAACTCACCGTCGCCCTTGGCGTCTCGCCGTGACGGCCAGGCGCGCCGCGACGTGCTGGCTGGCCGGAGGCGTCCTCTACCTCGCACTGGAGGCCGGCGCCGCGCGCGCCCAATCCGGGTACCGGTACGCCCACGACTTCATCAGCGATCTGGGTCGCCCGGAGTCGCCGTTGAGCTGGGCGATGAACGGGGCCCTCGTGATTCAGGGGACGATGTTCCTGGCCGGTGCCGTGCTGGCGGCCCGGGCGTGCGGAGCTCGAAGCGCGCGGGTCTTCTTGGTCTGCGCCGCGGCCAATGGAGTCGGCAACGCCGTCGTCGCGACGGTACCGAGCGGTACGAGCGGGGTGGCCTGGGTGCACGTGACCGGTGCGGCGCTGGCCATCCTCGGGGGCAACGCAGCCATTGCCGCTGGTGTCACGACGGTACCCACCCTCGATCGCCCGCGCTGGTATCGCGCCGCGTCCTACGGTCTCGCGGCGCTGGGTCTGACGAGCTTCGCGCTGCTCGCCATGACGACGACGTCGGTGAGCGTGGGGCTGCCCGGCGCGGTGTTGGAGCGGACGAGCGTCTACACGATCATCGGGTGGCAGCTGCTCTCGGCTGGCCTGCTGCTGTCCCGGGGGCGGGCGACCTAGTCGTCCGCGGCGAGGGGTCAGGCGGCCGAGATGCGCGCCCGGATCTCGAAGTCGAGGTCAACGGCCTCGGCCACGTAGATGTCCTGGGTGAGTTGGTTCCCGCGCAGGGCCACCTCCCCGCGGGGGCTCGTGTAGGCGAGGTTGGCCGACGCCGCCGTCAGTGCGGTGACGTCCAGTGAACCCGCTCTCGCGCACAGGGCGATCAGCAAGGTGATTGCCTCGTAGCAAGATTCACCGATGCTGTTGAGCGCCGGAGCGCCAGGACCGAAGTGGGCGTAGTACTGTGCCGCGAAGTCCATGCTCGAGGTGGTGTTCAGCGCTTCGAAGTACCCGGCCGCGGCGAACAGCCCGGCGTTGCTCTCGCTGCCACTGGCCAGCAGCATGTTCTCCTCGACGTGCGGGCTGAGCCGTGGAATGGCGTCGGCCAGCCCGGCGGCCGCGAATTGACGGTTGAAGGCGACACCGTCACCACCGACCAGCAGGAGCAGTACACCGGTGGACGAGGTGGTTTCCACGTCGCGGATGGCCGCGGTGAAGTCCTGGGTACCTAGCGGCAGGTAGATCTCCTGGAGCAGCGGGCTGCCGGCGGCGCGGGCGTGATCGCGCGCCGCGGCGCCGGTCCGACGGGGCCAGACGTAGTCGTTGCCGATCAGGATCCATCGATCGACGCCGTGCTCCGCCTTCATCCAGTCCATCGCGGGGAGCAGCTGGCGCGACGGCGTCTCACCGGTGAGGAACAGCCCGGGCGTGCGCTCACCACCCTCGTAGAGCGGACCGTAGACGTAGGGGATGCGGCCGCTGGTGACTCGCGCGATCGCTTGTCGCACCGGAGATATGTGCCACCCGGTGACGGCGTCGACGGCGCCGGCATCGACCAGGCGGGCGACGTCGGCTGCCACGGCCATCGGTGCTCGGCTGCCATCGACGGGGACGAGGCGAACCCGACTGCCGAGCAGCCCGGCAGTCGAATTCACCTCGGCGATGGCCAGTTCGGCACAGGCCTCACACGACGGCCCGTAGATTCCGGCTGAGCCGCTTCGAGGGATCACCAGTGCGACGTCGATGGTGCTGCGGCCGCGCGCCCGTGCCGTCACTTGCGCTCCCGTGTTCATCATCACCTCGTCGTCCGCCGTCCGCGCGATCGCGCTCGACGAGAAGATGGTGTGCCCGGCGGGTTACTACGGCATTGCATGGCTGTTCTCGCGATGAAAATATCGTTCATCGGGTGGATCCCCCACCTCTCGAATCAGACGGTCAACTCGCCAATTCGCGCCAGCGTCGAGAGGAACTGCGCCGTGGCATCCGCGCCCAGATGGTCGACCAGCTTCTGCCTGACGAGCGCTTCGGACTTGCTGAGCTTGCGCACCTTGGTCTTACCGCGAGCCGAGAGGTAGATGAGCACGCGTCGCCGATCCGCTGCGTCGACGCGACGCAGAACGAACCCGCCATCGACGAGCTTGTCGACGATCCGCGTGAGCGTGGGCGGCGGAATCGCCATCGCCGCCGACATCTCACTCATCGTCGATCCGTCACCGTGGCGAAGGGCTCCCAGCACACGCCAGCCTTCGAGTGTGTTCACGTCGGAGTCGACGAGGGCGGTACCGAACGCCTCGGTCCACCAGCGCGCGGCATCGAAGAACACCTCGGACCCGTGGGCGACCACGTCCAGATCAGTACGCGTTGGCACCATGCTCCTGAGCTCATTGCTTCCATTGCGAATTATTGGGAAATTACCGCATGCGGCGGTGGCGCGCGCCACCGCCGCTAGGTGGGTTGTGCCGAGGCGGACCGCAGCCGACCAAAACCTCGCTCCAATGCCGTTGCGCCCACTTCGGAGGCGACGCCGAAGCACGCACCGACGAGTGCGGTGACCGCGGCGACGAGCGCCGGGTGAGAGAAATCGGCCGTGGTGATCGGTCGACCCGTCGCCGCCATGGTCCCGACCGTCATCGCAAACCCGAAGACGATCGCCGGAGTCGCCGAGATCGACGGTATGCGGGAGGCCTGAACCATCACCAAGCTGCCGATGCCGACCGCGACGGACAGCCATAGGGCGCTCGTCGTCGCCTGCACGGCGAGCAGGGTGCAGGTGGCGATGACGATCCCGGTCCAGTTGCATGCCACCGACTTGACCAGCCCGGACCAGCCCGAGCCGACGAAGAAGAACGACGCCCAGGCCAGGAACAGAACCCACACGGGGAGCGGCCAGATCGTGGCCGTCAGCAGTGTCGAGAGCATGCCGAACACCCCGACGCTGATCGATAGTGCGGTCACCTTGGACATGGCGAGTTCTCCGTCTCAGTGCTCGTGGCCATGGTGATGGTCGTGGTCGTGGTCGTGGTCGTGGTCGTGGTCGTGGTCGTGGTCGGAGTGCGATAGCCGTCCGAGTTCCACCGCGGTTTGCTGCTCCAGCGCAGCGGCATCGAGGAAGTGCTTGTCTGCGGCGAGCCGACAGAACGCCTCGCCGAACTGGCGGTAGTAGATCGCTGGGTCACAGGTGTCATCGATCCCGGACTCCTCGATCGCGGCGATGAGGTGGGCCTTGAACTCGTCCCAGGCGAACGCGCCGGACTCGCAGAGGTGCACGACCAAGCCGAACAGCCTGCCCTGCCACGGTGCATCGAAGACCAACTCGCCGTTGGACCGTGGCAACGCACCGAGCCCGCCGGGATCGTCGTAGGTGTCGAGTTCGACTGTGAGAGTGGTCATCACGAGCCTGCCGGACTGTCGGCGAACGCCGTCCCGACCATCGAGTCGCGGTTGATGAGCGGGACGAGTTCGTCTGCCGTCATCCCGTCGGTTCCTGGGGGCCGCTGCGGGATCACCAGGTACCGAATCTCTGCGCTGCTGTCCCAGACGTCGACGTGCACGTCGTCGGCGAGGGTGACCCCGAACTCGGCCAGCACGCTGCGCGGTTCCTTGACGACCCTGGCGCGGTACTGCGGATACTTGAACCACGCGGGCGGAATGCCGAGCAGGGTCCACGGGTAGCAGGAGCACAGGGTGCACACCACCACGTTGTGCCGATCCTTCGTGTTCTCCACGGCCACCATGTGTTCGGTCTGCAGCCCGGTGAACCCCATGTCGGCGATGGCCGCCGTCGCGTCGGACAGTAGCCACTCCCGGTATTGCGGGTCCGTCCAGGCGCGTGCGACGACCTTGGCGCCGTTGACCGGACCCATGTCGTTCTCGAAGGATGCCACGACGGCGTCGACGGCCTCGTGCTCGGCGAGGCCCTTCTCGACCATCAGCGACTCGAGTGCGTTCACGCGCGCCTCGACGTCGGACAATGAAAGCCAATCCATTTCGGTCATCTCCTTGATCTAGCCGTTGGCGGGTTCGAGGTAGTCCTCGAACAGGTCTGCGTACAGGTCGAACTGCTCGGCTGCGTCGGGGCCCCACAGGTCGGTGGCGGTGAATCGCACCATGTACATCTGGTGCGGGCGGTCGATCTGCTGGTGGGCACTGGCTGCGGGATCGTGGAATGCGCCGTATTGGCGGGCGATCACGCCGGGGGTCTTCTTGAGGTAACCGGGGAGCCGGTTGTGCGTTGCCTCGTTGAGGTTTCGGACGACGACCGCGTCGCCAACCTCGAACGCGGGTGGCGCGTCCGCAGGTACGTCGTGGGGCGTTCCCTTCCAGAGGATGTCGATCATCTCCTGGGCGAACGGTGACAGCGTCTCCGGTTTCGCCGGGTGCGGCGTCATCGACGGGGCGCCGAGTTCGGCCATTCTCTCGTCGATCTCCTGGTGGGTGATGAATCCCTTGTCGTTGAGCAACTTCTCCACTGAGAACAGCCAGTGGGCGTAGTAGGTCGAGTCCAGGTACTCGCTCCACTTCATCAACTCGATGCCGTGGCGTTGTTCGTCGAGGTTGAAGGCGCCCTTCTTGATCGCCATCGCGGTGACCGCGTGCATCCGTCCCTCGAACGGATAGCGCCAGTCCGGAATTCCTGGTTCGAGGAATTCGGGATCGATGGCGCCGATGCCATCGCGGCCACCGAGGTCGTGGGGACCGTGCATGTGATCATCTCCCTTCAGTAGTTTTGTCGAGCAATACTTTCAAATGGAACTATGCATCCCACCCCGCGAGCGTGCAATCGCTCGAGACCAGCCGTTACACACGGTTAACAGGTGGCCGCGACTTTGTTAAACCTGGGTTTCAAAACGCCCCGAAGCTCGTTCGTCGTTTGACCGGGCGTTGCGTCGGTGGGTAACTGTCCTCGTACGAAAAAGTTGTCAGACGGAAGTAATTCCTTGGACACGTTCAGGAACGACGCCGTCAAACCGGAAGGGAAGACCTATGACGTCAACAGCAAGGGAATCGTCCCGCGGAGCCGCAGCGGCGGCCGCACTGCCCGGGGAGGCCGCCATCGGCGCCGCGATGTGGCTCACCGTGACGACGGTGCTGGCACTGCTCGCGTACTACTTCATTGGAATCGACCAGGGCGCGGTGTCGGTCTTCGGCGCCGACACCCACGTGCACGAATTCGTTCACGACGCCCGGCATCTGCTCGGCTTCCCCTGCCACTAGGAAGGGCCGCATCGTGGAGAAGAAGTTCATCGGTCTCGGCGTCGCGGCCGGGTGCGTCGGCGGGATTGCCTCGTTCGCCGTAGCGCGCACCCAGGTCACGCCGTTGATCGCGGCTGCCATCGACTACGAGGACGGACGGTCGGCGGCCGAAGCGGCGTTGTCCGGGGAACGCGAACACGGGCACGAGGTGTTCAGCCGCGCGTTGCAGGCCAACGTGGGTGCGGGCGTGGCGACCGTGGTCTTCGGCATCGTGCTGGGAGCCCTATTCGCCGTGGCGTTCTCGGTGCTGTGGGCCCGGCTACGGCGCAGGCATCCGGCGGTCTCACCGCGAACGCTCGCGACTGCGCTGGCGGGCGCGGGTTTCGTGGTGTTGTATCTGGTTCCCTTCCTCGGGTATCCGGCCAACCCGCCCGGGGTCGGGGACGCGGCGACCATCGGCGGCCGTACCAGTGCGTACCTCATCTTGGTGGTGCTATCGGTCGGGCTCGCGATCACCGCGTACGCAGCGGCGGGACGGCTGTTGCCGAAGTTCGGCGGATTCACGACGGCGGTGCTCGGTGCAGCAGGCTACGTGCTGGCGATCAGCCTGGTGCTCCTGGCCATGCCAACCTACGCCGAGACGCCGGGGCCGCTCGCCGATTCCCAAGGCGCCGAGCTCTATCCGGGCTTCCCCGCCGAGGTCCTCGCCGACTTCCGGCTGTACTCGGTGCTCGCGTCGGCGGTGATGTGGACGGTGATCGGGGCCACCTTCGCCGCCTTCGTCCCGCGCGTTCTCGCCAACCGGCCGAGTACCGCCGGCCTGGCCACCGTCGCCACCACCTAGACAGGACCAAGACATGGAGATCCTCGACTTCACACCGTCGAAGGAGCAGTACGCGTGGACGTTCGGCGGGGTGGAGCCCGTCCTCGAAGTGCGGCCCGGTTCGGCGATGCGCCTCTGGACCGAGGATGCGTTCGCGGGCCGGGTCACTTCGCAGGCCGACAAGCCGAGTGAGGTGCTCAACCCCAAGGAACTCAACCCGCAGACGGGCCCGTTCTACGTCACCGGCGCGGAACCGGGGGACACGCTGGTTCTACACTTCGTCTCGATCGAACCGGCCCGCGACTGGGCTGCATCCACGACGATCCCGTTGTTCGGCGCCCTCACCGGCACCGATCGCACGGCGGGTTTGCAACCGGCGTTGCCGGAGCTGACGTGGATCTACTCGGTCGACGCTGCCGCGGGCACTGCCACCTTCGTCGCGCAGGAGGGCGACTTCACCGTGGCGTTGCCGCTGGCGCCAATGCTGGGCACCGTCGGCGTCGCCCCGGCGTTGCGTGAAGTGCGAACGACGTTGGTGCCGGACTACTTTGGCGGCAACATGGACACCCCGGAGTTGCGGGCCGGCACGACCGTGTATCTCGGGGTGAACGTGGAGGGAGCGCTCTTCTCGATCGGCGACGGCCACTACCGGCAGGGGGAGGGTGAGACCTGTGGGACGGCGTTGGAGGGAGCCATGAACGTGACCTTGATCGTCGACCTGATCAAGGGAGGCGCTCCCGCCTGGCCGCGATTCGAACACGACGACGCCTTGATCGCCGTCGGGTCGGCTCGCCCCCTCGAGGACGCCTGGCGGTGCAGTCAGGTCGAGATGGTCAAGTGGATGGGCGATCTGTATGACATCGGGCACATGGATGCCTACCAACTGTGCAGTCAGTTGTGCCTGTCTCCGCTGGCCAACGTGGTCGACGTCAACTACAGCGCGGTGACCAAGATCCCCAGAGACCTGCTGCCCGAGGTGAGTCCGTTCGGTGGCATCCACCAGCGACTGCGCCGCAATGCGCAGGACCTCACGGGCTAGCGTTCGGGGGCCGGGGTCGGAGTGGGCTCGAGCCGCCCCGCCGCGTACGTCGCAGCCTGATCGACCAGGCCGTCCGAGATGTAGGCATTGTGGAGGGCGTAGTCACCGCCCGTCGAGCAGATCGGATCGCCGGGAACGCAGGAGTCGAGCGTCTTGCCCGCGTAGAGCGGGCCGACGGCCACCTGCGGCTGACTGATCATGTTCATGAATTGGCCGTCGGGCTTGCCGAACAGCGTCACCGCCGCGACGTGGTCGGCGACCGCGGGCGGTAGCGGACCGGTCACCCCGGAGTCCGCCGCTCCCGGCGGCACGACGTCGGAGGTGACGAAGCCCGCGACCGCGGCGCCCTGCGAGAAGCCGCCCAACACGACCTTGGTCTGCGGGCACGTGGCCGCGGTCTGCTGGATGTGGCCCGCGGCGTCGTTGATTCCGTCGACGGCCCGCGGAAAGTCCAGGCTCGCCGGGTACTGGACGGCGTACACCCCGACGGTCTTCGTCCCCACCTTGGAGCGCAACGAGTCGACGAAGGCCTGACCGACGCCGCCGACCCCGGGCGGTTCACCGGTCCCGCGGGCGAAGACCACCTCGACGTCGGGACAGGCGGGCGCCGCAGCACCGGGGGCGGGTTCGGCGGAGGCAGCGGGCGCGCCCGCCAGGGCCCACGCCGCCGCGACTGCGACGCCGAGGAGCCGAACGAGGTGAGGGGAGATCATGTCGGTGCGGATTGCCGACTTCCTCGGTCGACAAACCTCGCGCTCGGTAGTCCTCAGGTGCCACAAAACGTTTGATACGGCCCGAAGTCGTCCGGCGCCGCGGCGGCGTAGGACTCCAGGCCCGGACGTTCGAGGTACGGGTCGGCCGTCGCGTGCAGCAGCCGACCGAGTGGATCGAGGTCGCCTGCGGTGGCGGCGGCGAGCGCCTCCTCGACCAGATGGTTGCGCGGTACGTAGACCGGGTTGACGTGGTCCATCGCTGCGGCATCGGGTTGCAGATTCTGCCACCTGGCAAGCCAGCCGTCGAACGCGGCCAGGTCGACGAACCAGCCACGGGCGGGTTCGGCGTCACCGCGGGCGGCCGTCGCGAGCTGCCGGAAGAAAAGGGTGTAGTCGACCCGGCTCTGCTGCAGGTGGGCGAGAAGGTCTCCTGCCAGCTGAGCGATGGTCGCGTCGTCGACCGAGGAGGGCAGGCCGAGCTTGGCGCGCATGCCGGATGTCCATGCGGCGGCGTAGCTCCCGCCGAACGTGCCGAGCACCTCGACGGCGCGATCGATGGCCTCCCGCTGCTGGTCGTTGGCCAGCAGCGGGAGAAGGGCCTCGGCGAACCGGGCCAGGTTCCACTGCGCGACGATCGGCTGGTTGGCGTAGGCGTAGCGCCCGGCGTGGTCGATCGAGCTGAACACCGTCGCCGGGTCGAAGGCGTCCATGAAGGCGCATGGCCCGTAGTCGATGGTCTCGCCCGAGATCGTCATGTTGTCGGTGTTCATCACGCCGTGGATGAAACCGACGAGCATCCACTTGGCGACCAGCGCCGCCTGCCGGGCCACCACCGCGGCGAAGAGCGCCAGGTAGGGCTCGTCGGCGGTGGCGGCGTCGGGGTAGTGCCTGGCAATGGCGTGGTCGGCCAGCCGCCGCAACAGGTCGCCGTTGCCCGTGGCGGCGGCGTACTGGAAGCTGCCGACGCGCAGATGGCTGCTCGCGATGCGGGCGAGCACGGCCCCTGGCAGCGCCGTATCGCGGTGCACGGCCTGGCCCGTCGCCACCACGGCCAGTGACCGGGTGGTCGGGATGCCAAGGGCGTGCATGGATTCGCTGACGACGTACTCGCGCAGCATCGGACCGACGGCCGCGAGGCCGTCGCCACCTCGGGCGAACGGCGTGCGCCCGGACCCCTTGAGATGCAGATCGCGCAGCCGCCCGCCGTCGTCGACGAGCTCGCCGAGCAACAGGGCGCGCCCGTCACCGAGGCGCGGGACGAACCCGCCGAACTGATGCCCGGCGTACGCCTGCGCCACCGGACTGGCCCCGGGCGGTACCGCCGCGCCGACCAGGAAGGCCAACCCCTGCGGGCTACGCAGCCACGCCACGTCGAGGCCGAGCTCGCTCGCCAGTGCGACGTTGAGCTCGAGCAGCCGCGGTTGGGGCGCCGTGGCGGCCTGCCAGGCGACGGCCAGCTCCGGCAGCTCCCTGGCGAAGCGGTCGTCGAGGACGACGGTGGTCTGGGGTGCGGAATTCACCCCTTCCAGGGTACGGAGGTCGGCGCCGGTTCGGCTCCGGGTCGAACGGGTAGCGTCGGCTCAGACGCCGGCGACGAGGCCGGCCGGCCGCGAGGAACACCAGATGGACAACGTCGTCATCACCGGCCCCGGCGCCGTCGAGGTGCGGGAGGCGCCCGATCCAGTGCCCCCAGGGGCCGACGGCGCCGTGGTGGGCGTGGAATCGGCCGCCATCTGCGGTTCGGATCTGCACTTCTACGACGGTGACCTGCCGGTGGGGGACGGAGTCGCGGTCGGGCACGAATTCATCGGGACGGTGCTCGAGGTCGGTCCGGACGTGCGCGACGTCCGGGTCGGCGATCGCGTGCTGGCCGCGTCGGTCACGGGGTGCGGCCGGTGCGATGGTTGCGCCACGGGCAATCCCGTCACGTGCGCGCGGGGCATGCAGATCTTCGGTTCGGGAGTCTTGGGTGGCGGGCAGGCGACGGCGGTCGCCGTGCCGAGCGCGGACTTTCAGCTGCTCCGGATTCCCGACGGCGTGGACGACGAGGCGGCGCTGCTGCTAACCGACAACCTGTCGACCGGTTGGATCGGTGCCAAGAAGGCCGACATCCCGCCGGGCGGCACCGTCGTCGTCCTCGGGCTCGGCGCGGTCGGGCTGTGCGCGGTGCGGGCCGCGTTCGCCCAGGGCGCGGGTACCGTCCTTGCCGCCGATCCCGTGGCTGGCCGCCGCGCCCTGGCCGTCGATTCGGGGGCGATCGCCATCGAGGGGCCAACGGCCGCAGCGGTTCTCGAGCACACCCATGGTCGCGGTGCGGATGCCGTGATGGATACCGTGGCCCTCGACGTCACGCTGGACGACGCACTGGCCTGTGTGCGCGCCGACGGCACGGTGTCGGTGCTGGGCGTGCACGACCTGAACCCCTACCCGCTGCCGATCCTGATGGCGCTGGTCCGCAGCCTCACGCTGCGCATGACCACCGCCCCCATCCAGCAGACCTGGACCGAGCTGGTTCCGCTGGTGTCCGACGGCTCGCTGCGGACCGACGGCATCTTCACCCACCGGTTCCCGCTGGCCGACGCGGCCAGGGCCTACGCCGCCGTCGCGGCGCGCAGCCCGGAGTGCGTGAAGGTGATCCTGCACCCGGAGTAGTCGATAACCTATTGATGAAATTCCGGTGGCGGCAGCTCGAAGGCAATGCACAGCAGGTCGCGGCGGCGAATTCATCAATAAGTCATTCACTGCGGCGAAACAACCTCGAAATGGACCGCGCTTAGATTCGGGTCGTCACAACGTCGGTGACTGCCCTGATCAGCCACGGTGGGTCCGCCACCTCGAGGTCACCAGGAACGACACATGGCAACACTCATCGAACAGCGCACCATCGGTGCGATCCCGGAGAACGAACGCCACGGCAAGGCCTGGCACCTGCTGCCGCTGTGGTTCTCCCTCAACGCGACGGTGATGGCGGCCACCACGGGCGCCATCGGCATCAGCGTCGGCGCCGGACTGGTGCCGACTCTGCTGGCGATCGTCATTGGCAACCTCGTCGGCGCGGTCTTCATGGCCTACCACTCGGCGCAGGGTCCTCAGCTTGGTCTGCCCCAAATGATCCAGAGCCGCGCACAATTCGGGTTCTTCGGCGCTGCGCTGCCCAACCTGCTGGCCATCATCATGTACGTCGGCTACTTCGCCGGCGCCGGCGTCATCGGCGGGCAGGCCATCGCCAGCATCGCCGGCATTCCCACCTGGACCGGCATCATCGTGTGCAACGCGATCACCTGGCTGATCGCCTTCGCGGGGTACCGCGCCATCCACCTCTTCGACCGGGCGATGGCCGTGGTGTCGGTGCTGGTCCTGGCGTTGCTCTTCGTCGCCGCGGTGGCCCACTACGGCTCGGCCCCCGCCGCGCCGTCGCAGCCCACGTTCGCGAACTTCTTCCTCATCCTGTCCATCTGCGCCAGCTGGCAGATCACCTTCGCGCCGTACGTCTCGGACTACTCGCGCTACCTTCCGACGTCCCAGGGTGGCGCGAAGACGTTCTGGTACACGCTGATCGGCAGCTGCGCCGGGGCCATCCTGTTCATGGCCCTCGGCGCGGTGGTGGCCGTGTACGCCCTCGACAGTCTCAACAGCGACGCCCTGGTCTACCTGTCGAGCCTGGCGCCGATGGGTGCTCCCGTCATCGCCGTCGTGCTGGTGCTCGGCATGATCGGGGCCAACTGCGACAACCTCTACGGCCCGTACATGGCCGGGTTGTCGACGGTGACGCAGGCAGGTGGGCCGCCGCACGTGTCGCGGCTGGTACGGGGTTGCGTGACAGGCGGTTTCGGCCTGATCGGGACCGCAATCGGCATCTTCCTCTCGGGGGACTTCCTGACCAACCTGTCCAATCTCATCCTGTTCCTGCTCTACATGCTCGTGCCCTGGACGGCGATCAACCTGGTCGACTTCTACGTCATCCACCGCGGTCACTACGACGTCTCGAGCATCCTGTCGATGCGTGGTCGCTACGGGCTGGTGAACTGGAAGGCGATCGGGACCTATGCCGTCGCCGTGCTGGCCGAGGTGCCCTTCATGAGCTGCCCGCTGTTCGTCGGGCCGTTCGCCACCGCCCTCGGTGGCGTCGACATCGCCTGGCTGGTCGGACTATTCGTCGCCGGCGGGCTGCACTATGCACTGAATCGCAATACCGCGGCCGAGGAGCACGGCGACAGTCTCCCGGCCGACGCGAGCGTGCCGTCCACCACGGCCGTCTGACCCCCACCACCTCACGGGCAAGGAGAATCCCATGGCCTTCGACTACTCGCGGATGACCGCCACCTGTGCCGTCGACTCACCCGCCAACGCCGTCACGCTTCCACCGGAGGCCTACGGCAGCGACGAGCTGTACGCCGACGAAGTGGACCGCATCTTCAAACGCGGCTGGATCCCGCTGTGCCGTCTGGAGCAGATTCCCACCGACGGGAGCTACTACAGCATCGACATCCTCGGTACCCCGCTCGTGGTCACCCGCGACCGGCACTCGGAGATCCGGGTGCTCTCGCGCAACTGCACGCACCGGTGGATGGAGCTCTGCAGCGGTGCCGGCGCGGCCAAGGTGCTGCAGTGCCCCTACCACCTGTGGTCGTTCGGACTCGACGGGCACCTCGCCGGCGCACCGGAGATGAAGCAGACCGACGGTTTCAACCGCGCCGACTTCGGGCTCAAGCAGTTTCGCCACGAGCTGTGGAAGGGCTTCGTCTTCGTCAACCTGGACGGGCAGGCGTCACCGCTCGCCGAACAGCTGGCCGAGCTGTCCGCAGTGGTCGACCCGTACGACTTCGAGAACTACCAGACCGTCGAGCACACCGAATGGGGTGAGTGCGAATGGGACTGGAAGATCATGGTGGACAACTTCATGGAGTGCTACCACCACATGGGACCGCACCGCGGCACGCTGGAGGACGAGTTCCCGGCGCACCTGAGCTCCACCGGAGAGGTCGGCCCCTACTTCACCACGATGTGGTCGGCGCAGGCACCGGGCTACCCCGTGACGGCCCCGTTCATGACGCCCGGCGCCGACACGCTCACCCCCGAACACAGTCGCAAGTCGCTGATCTTCATCGCATACCCGCTGCTGCAGATCGCGATGGGTCCCGGCTACATGTACTGGCTCAAGGTCCTACCGCTCGGTGCCGGACGCATCGAGGTCCACCTCGACATCGCCATGTCGCCCGCGGCGCTGGCGGCACCCGAGCTCGAGGAAAGGCGCAATCAGCTCGTCAAGTCGATCTGCGACATCCACCGCGAGGACCTCGACGTCTGCGCGTCGGTGCAGCGCGCCATCAAGGCAGGCGTCACCGGCGTCGGCCGGCTGTCACACCTGGAGCGCCCGCTCTGGGAGTTCTACCGGTATCTGGGGCGAGAACTCGGACTCACCGGCCACTCGGCCAAGCTCGCATCCACGGGATAGGAGGGGTCTTCAGATGACCACGGTGTTGAACGGACAGAGCGCCCAGTCGGGCGTCGCGGCCAAGGCGCGCGACGTCGCGGCCCGGTTGGCCGAGTCCGGCGTCAAGTACGCGGCGATCAGCTTCGTCGACATGCATGGCAAGCCGAAGGCGAAGATGGTGCCGCTGAACCACCTGGTACAGGCGGCGAAGGGCTCGGAGATGTTCACCGGCGCGGCACTGGACGGTGTGCCGCAGGACGTCAACGACGACGAGGTGGCCCCGCACCCCGATCTGGACGCCGCCATCATCACGCCGTTCAACCGGGAGGTCGCCTGGTTTCCCGGTGACCTGTGGATCGGTGACGCGCCCTTCGAGGCGTGCAGTCGCCAGATCCTCAAGCGCGTCACCGCCGAGGCCGCCGCGCTGGGTTACACCTTCAACCTCGGGATCGAGACGGAGTTCTTCCTGCTGACCGACGACCGCGTCGGCACGCCGGCGCCGGCCAGTCTCGACGACGACCTCGACAAACCGTGCTACGACCTGCGTGGACTGCTGCACAACTACGGAATCGTCGACGAGATCGTCTCGGCGATGAACGAACTCGGCTGGGACGTCTACTCGTTCGACCACGAGGACGGCAACGGGCAGTTCGAGACCGACTTCACCTACACCGACGCCGTAGCGATGTCGGACCGGTTCACGTTCTTCCGAATGATGGTCGGGGAGCTCGCCCGCAAGCACGGATTGTTCGCGTCCTGGATGCCCAAGCCGTTCGCCGATCGCACCGGCAGCGGTGCGCACTACAACATGTCGCTGGCCGGTGAGGACGGCACCAATCTGTTCGAAGCGGCCGAGGACCCGCGCAGCTGCGGGCTTTCGACGCTGGGCTACCAGTTCATCGCCGGCGTGTTGCGGCACGCACCGGCGATCTGCGCCGTCATCGCGCCAACCGTCAACAGCTACAAGCGACTGGTCAAGCAGGGCAGCATGTCCGGGCTCACCTGGGCGCCGATCTTCGCCTGCTACGGCGACAACAATCGGACCAACATGTTGCGAATCCCGCGCGGTGGTGGCCGGGTCGAATGCCGGGCGGCCGATAGCGCCAACAACCCCTACCTCGGTGCCGCGCTGATGCTGGCGGCCGGGTTGGAGGGGATCCGGGAGAACCTCGACCCGGGGGAGCCCAACCGCGACAACCTCTACCGGCTGTCCGAGGACGACCTTGCGGCACGCGGAATCGGTTGGCTGCCGCGCTCGCTGGATGCCGCGATCGATGCCCTCGAGGCGGACCCGTTGGCGCGGAGGGTGTTCGGTGAGGCGATGTTCGACTCGTTCGTCGCGGAGAAGCGCCTCGAGTGGAACTCCTACACCGCCCACGTGTCGGCGTGGGAGACCGACCGCTACCTGCGGTTCTTCTGATGAGCCAGCACTGGGCCGAGCTGACGTCGGCCCAGCTCGCCGAACGCTTCGCGACCGATCCGGACACGGTGGTCCTCATCCCGGTGGGGGCCACCGAGCAGCACGGCCCGCACTTGCCGGTCGGCACGGACACCATCGTCGCCGCGGCGCTCGCCGACGCGGCCGCCGGGGAGAACGCACTGGTGCTGCCGCCCTTGGCATTCGGTGCCAGTCAGTTCCACGGCACCGAACTGGCCGGCACCATCGCCAGCACGGGTGAGCAGACCGCACGCGCGGCGTTCCGCACCGCGGCTGCCTGCACCGAATCCGGCGCGCGCCGGGTGCTGTTCGTCAACGGCCACGTCGGCAACGCCGCCCCGCTGTGGATCGCCTGCGACGAGTTCCGACGCCGATTCCCCGACGGTGGCGTCGGCGTCGTGCAGTGGTGGGACCTGACCCCCGACATCGCCCGCCGCGCCACCGCAGATGCCGTCGACTGGCACGCGAACGCCGCCGAGACCTCGCTGATGCTGGTGCTGCGGCCGGAACTGGTCGACGTCGACCGGATGCACACCGCCGACGACCCCGACCGCACGGCCGGCACGGTGTTCCGGTACCCGGTGCAGCGCGTCTCCACCAACGGCGTCACCGGCCACCCCTCGCGGGCGTCGAAGACGTTCGGACTCGAGCTCTAGACCGACGTGGTCGCCGCGGCCAGGGACGTGGTGTCGCGTGCGCATGACGAGGTACCGCCATTGTCGAGGTAGTGGCGATCAATGCGCGCCGTAGCATTCGTGGCGTGCCGTCACCGGAAGCCGATCCCGCGCAGAACGATTCCCCACGGGCGCGGATCGTCAACGCCGCGACCAAGCTGTTCTCGCAGCGGGGCTATGCGCAGACCACGATGAGCGACATCGCCCGTGCCTGCGGGCTGCAGCAATCCTCGCTCTACTACTGGTTCCGCAACAAGGAGGGCCTGCTCCAGGAGACGCTGCTGGTCAACCGGGCGCCGTTGGACTTCATCGCGGCCGTCGGCGCGGGCTCCGGCTCACCCGCGGTGAAGCTGTACCGGCTGCTGCGCTTCGACACCCTGCAACTGGCACTCTCGCCCATCGACTTCAACGAGATCCAGCGGATCGCGCACGATCAGCGCGCCGAGTTCGCTCAGTTCTGGACCGACTACGAACGGCTCAAGCAATGGGTCGCGGACCTCATCGCCGCGGCGATCGCCGAGGGCCGGTTCGTCGACTGCGACACCGACGAGACGGCGGGGCTGTTGCTGAACTTCGACGAGGGCGCGCAGAAGCGGACGCGATTGCACACCGACGAGGGCGACCGCGCCGACGAGGCCATCCGCGTCGCCGAACAGGTCGCCGTCATCGCCGTGCGCAGTCTGCTGAAGCGGCCCAGTGACATCGCCCGTGTCACCGCCCAGGCGGCTCAGTTCGACGACGTGGAGCGCGCGCTACGCGTCAACGGCCGCCTACCCGAGACGTCCTGATGCTCACTTCCACTCCTTGGGTCGGGCAAACTACTAGCGCGGGGTTGCAGTGGCGGCTGAACCCTTGAGGCGAATGCGTGGACGGCCACGACGTCGCGGACGGTGCCCAGGGCGGTGCGCAGGGTGTGTGGGTCGACCGAGCCGAGGGCCAGTCGGAGGGCGTGGGGGACGTGCGTCGTGGTGGCGAACGGTTCGGCCGTCGACACCGACACCCGTTCGGCGAGAAGGGCGGCGGTGACGGCCTCGGCCCGCACCTCCTCGGGAAGGGACAGCCATAGGAAGTACGAGCTGGGATGGCCGACAGTCGGAAACTCCGCCAGCGCCTCGCGCGCGATCGCCTGGCGCATAGCCGCGTCGGTGCGCTTGCCGGCCTCCAGTCGGTCGACGGTGCCGTCGTCGAGCCAGCGGCAGGCGATCGCCGTCAGCAGGGCCGGGGCGTTCCAGGTGGTGGCGCGGATGGCACGTTCCAGCGATGGCACCAATTCCATTGGAGCCGAGATGAATCCGATCCGCAGCCCCGTCGCGACGCTCTTGGATAGGCCCGAGACGTAGACGGTGCGCTCGGGGGCGCGCGCGGCGAGCGGCACTGGTGGACGATCGGCGAGGTACGCATAGGCGGCGTCCTCGACGATGAGAAGGCCGTGTGCGCGGGCGATCTCGACCAGTCGTTCGCGGTGCTGCTCGGAGGTCACCCACCCCAGCGGGTTGTGCAGGGTCGGCATCGCGTACACCGCGCGGACGGGCCGCGTCGCGCACACGTGGGCGAGGGCGTCCAGATCGGTGGCACCGTCGGCGGCGGGGACGGGCACCAGCTCCAGACGCAACGTCTTGGCGAGGACCTTGAAGCCCGGGTAGGTCAGCGCATCCACCGCGACGACGTCGCCGGGTTGCAGAGTGGCCATCGCGGTGACGGCCAAGCCGTGCTGGCCGCCGTTGACGATCAGCACGCGGTTGGCGAGTACGCTCAGTCCGCGGCGGCCCAAATGCTCTGCGACCGAGGCTCGTTCGTGTGGCCGACCGCCGTGCGGCTGGTAGCGGAGCAGGGCGTCGAGGTCCCCGCCGGCAGCCAGTTCCCGCAGTGCGGTACGGAGCAGGTCGGACTGATCGGACAGGGCCGGGTAGTTGAAGTTGAGATCCGCGACGCCGGCAGCCACGGCCTGCTGGTCGATGCCGTGCCCGGGCGCGAGCGTGGTGTCCCTGACGAAGGTGCCACGGCCACGCTCCCCGCTGACCAGACCCATCGCCTCGAGTTCGGCGTACACCCGGGACGCGGTGACCAGGCCGAGGCCCTCTTGGGCCGCGAGTGCGCGATGGGTCGGCAGCCGGGTGCCCGCGCGCAGTCGGCCCGAGCGGATGTCGGCGGCGATCGCGTCGACCACCACCTTGTATCGCGACACCGCCACCAGGGCATTGTATGCATGACAATTCTTTGATTGTCACGATGACGCGATCCTACGATCGCCCCATGCACATCGCCATCTTGACCTTCGAGGGATACAACGAACTCGACTCGCTCATCGCACTCGGTGTCCTCAACCGCGTGCAGCTGCCCGGCTGGCGGGTGTCGATCGCCAGCCCGACCGACCGGGTGCGATCGATGAACGGCGTCGTCGTCGAATCGATGGCCACCCTGGAGGAGGCCGGCGCGGCCGACGCGGTGATCGTGGGCAGCGGCATGCAGACCCGCGAGGTCGTCGCCAACGGCGAGCTGATGTCGCGATTGCGCCTGGACCCGTCGCGCCAGCTGCTGGCCGGCCAGTGTTCGGGTACGCTGGTGCTGGCCAAGCTGGGCCTCCTCGACGACGTCCCCGCATGCACGGATTCGATCACCAAGCCGTGGGTTCAGGCGGCCGGTGTCGACGTCCTCGAGCAACCGTTCTTCGCCAGGGGCAACGTGGCGACCGCGGGCGGGTGCTTGGCGTCGCAGTATCTGGCGGCCTGGCTGATCGCCCGGCTGGTCGACGTGGCGGCCGCCGAGAGTGCCCTGCACTACGTGGCGCCGATCGGCGAGAAGGACGACTACGTGGCGCGGGCCATGCGCAACGTCAGCCCCTACCTCAGCCGGCAGCTCGTCGTCTCGTGACGACCGCCCGGCCGCCCCGGCCGGGCGCCATGGCCACCCCGCGCGAGCGCATGGGCTCGTCGCGCTCGGCTGTGGGGTGCAGGGTGAATTGCGAGAGCAGTTCGCGCAGAACGACCTTGAGCTCCATGGTGGCGAACGCCGCGCCGATGCACCGTCGCGCACCGCCGCCGAAGGGAATCCAGCCGGCGGGGTCGGGCCGGCCACCGAGGAACCGGTCCGGATCGAAGCCCGGGCGGTCGTCTAGTCCAGATCCATCGTGCACCAGGCCGATTGCCACCATCACCGTCTGTCCGTGCGGCAGCGTCCATGGACCGAGCCGGTAGGACGGTGCGGCGACTTCGCGGAACGTGGTGTCGACGACGGGTCGGCACCGTTGCACCTCCGCGATGGTGGCGTCCAGCAGCTCCTCGCCCCCGTCATCGAGTTCGGCGACCAGGCGCGCCAGGATCTGCGGGTGGCGGCGAAGCCGCTCGACCGACCAGGCCAGGGTCGTAGCGGTGGTCTCGTATCCGGCGGTGAGCAGGGTGAGCAGCTGATCGGCGATCTCGTCGCGGCTCATCGCCGTGCCGTCGGCGTAGCGGCTGCGCAGCAGCACTGCCAGCGCGTCGGTGCGATCGTCGAGCGCCGGATCGGCGGTGGCAATCGCGATGAGCTCGTCGACGATGGCGTCGTACTCACGCCGCGCCGCGAAGAAGCGGCCCCACGGGCTGAGTCGTCCCCAATCCCATTGCGGCACCGGCACGATCGACAGGCGAGAACCCAGCGCCACCGCCGGCGGCAGCAGGCTCTGCAGCCGGGTGAACTGCGCGCCGCGTGCCCCGAACACCGCTCGCAGGATGGCGGCAAGGGTGATGCGCATCATCGCTGGCAGGGTGGCGAACTCGCGGTCCTCGGGCCAGCCGGCGAACTCGTGCCGGCTCTCCTCGAGGATGACCCCGCGGTAGGACCGCAGGCTGTTGCCGTGGAACGGCGGTGTCAGCAGCCGGCGCTGCACCCGGTGCCGCTCGCCCTTCAGCGCGAACAGTGAACCTGCGCCAAGCACCCGGCCCAGGCTGCCCTCGACGGTGTCCAATTCCTCGGGCGCCGAACGGAAGATCTGCTGCACGTGGGCGGGATCGCCGATCACCACCACCTCACCGAAGATCGGCACGTCGACGGTGAAGTCGGGCCCATGGCGGCGACGCATCGCCGTCAACGCTGCTCGCCGGTCGACGAGCGCGACGGCGCCCTGGATGCTGCGCGGCAGGGCCGGCCCCGGCGGCAGCACCGGTGCACCGATGCTTGCCTCTGCGCTCGTGGTCGTGATCTGCGGCCTCCGCTCGGCGTCCCGGCTGCCCCGGGTTCATCGACACGGTAGCGACGGAACGGGCGAACGGTCTTGGGGCGACGGATGAACAATCGGAGTTCGCGGCCAGTAGGGTCTTCGCGTGTCTTCTCACCGGATTCGTTGGGGCGCGTTGCTGCTGGCGCTGCTGACGGCGATCGTCACGGCCAGCCCGGCGCACGCGGCGGACCCGAGTGCACTCTGGCGCATCGTGCACGAGCAGTGCGTGCCCGACCAGGCGGACCGCGGCGACCCCGCGCCGTGTGCTCGGGTGGATCTACGCGGCGGCTGGGCGGTGCTCAAGGACCTCGTCGGCCCGACGCAGTTCCTGCTCATTCCGACCCAGCGGGCCTCGGGCATCGACGATCCCGCGCTCCTGGACGGCGCGGCGCCGAACTACTTCGCCGCCGCGTGGCGCGCGCGCTCGTTCGTCGACGAACGGGCAGGCGCGGACCTGCCGCGTGACTGGATCGGCCTGACGATCAACTCGGCATTCGCGCGGTCGCAGGATCAGCTGCACATCCACGTCGACTGCGTGCGCGCCGACGTGCACGACGCGTTGCGTGCACACGCCGACGCGGTGGGCCCGGTCTGGGCACCGTTCCCGGTGCCGCTGGCCGGCCACCAATACGACGCGATGGCCGTCGGCGGCGACGAACTCGACGTGGACCCGTTCGTGCTGCTGGCCGACGGGGTGCCCGGTGCGCGTGACGACATGGCCGCCAGGACGATGGCGGTGGTGGGTACGGTTGGCGCTGCTGGCAACCCGGGGTTCGTGCTGCTGACCGACCGGGCCGATGCCGTCACCGGAGACGAGGCCGCAGCCGAGGAGCTGCAGGATCACGACCTCTGCCCCCTGGTGGCAGCGGCCATGCCTGGCAAGTAGGCGAGCACCCTCGCCGCTCGTGAATCCTCTGCGGCGATCGGGCCCGAAACCCGCAGAGGATTCACGACGGGCGCGGCTCTAGTCCGGTTCGCCGTACTCGTCGAACCAGTAGGCGAGCTTGCCCCGGCGGCTGACCGCCCGCAGCCGGCGCTCGGCGGCGGCGCGGGTCTTGGTGGTGGTGACGATCAGCAGTTCGTCGCCGGCCTCGATGCGTGTGTCGGGCAGGGGAACGAAGGTGTGGCCGTCGCGGATGATCAGGGTGATCACGCTGGGGTCGGGCAGCCGCAGCTCCAGCACGGTGACGTCGTGCAGGCGAGAGGTGGGACGCACTGTCAGCGTCAGCAGCTCGGCTTCCAGCACGTCCAGCGGGGCCGACTCGACCTGGATCTCGCGCGGGGCGTCTCGGGGAATCAACCGCAGCGCGTGCGCCAGCGGACGCAGGCTGGGCCCCTGCACCAGCGTGAAGACGACCACCAGCAGGAACACGACGTTGAGCAGCCGATTGCTGTCGGGCACCCCCGCGACGATGGGGAACGTCGCCAGCACGATCGGCACGGCGCCCCGCAAGCCGGCCCAGGACAGGAAGACCTGTTCGCGCAGCGGCACGTTGAACCCGGCGAGTGAGCCGATCACCGACAGCGGCCTCGCGACCAGCAGCAGCACCAGGCCGACCACGATCGCGGGCACCACGTCGGCGGCCAGCTCGCTGGGGTCGACCAGCAGGCCGAGCAGGACGAACAGGCCGATCTGCGCCAGCCAGCCCAACCCCTCGGCGAACGACCGGGTCGCCGACCGGTGGGGGAGTCCGGAGTTCGCCAGCACGACGGCGGCCAGATAGGCGGCGATGAAACCGCTGGCGTGCACGGTGCCCGCGGCCGCGAAGGCCACGATGCCGATGCCGAAGATGCCGATCGGATAGAGCCCCGACGCGGGCAGCGCGACGCGGCGCAGCACCCACGCGCCGAGGAAGCCGAAACCCAGACCGATGGCGGTTCCGGCGAGGAGCTCGTAGACCAGGTCGGCGACGGCGCTCTCGGGTTCGAACACGAAGGGCACCGCGCTGAACATCAGCACCAGGATCACCGCGGGCGCGTCGTTGAAGCCGGACTCGGCCTCGAGCAGTCCGGCCACCCTTCGGGGCAGTGGCAGCACCCGCAGCACGGAGAACACCGCTGCCGCGTCGGTCGAGGAGACGATGGCGCCCAACAACAGCGCCAGCTGCCAGTCCATCCGTAGCAGCACGTGCGCACCGACGGCGGTGATCAGCATGCTGATGACCACTCCGATGGTCGCCAACGCGCCTGCGGGCGCCAGCACCTTGCGGATGTCGGCGAACCGCGTGGTCAGACCGCCCTCGACGAGGATGATGGCCAGTGCGGCGGTTCCGACGTTGCGGGCGACCTCGACGTCGTCGAACTGCAGTCCGAGACCGTCCTCGCCGATGGCGACGCCGACGAACAGGAACAGCAGCAGGCTGGGGAAGCCCACCCGGGTGGCGACCCGGGTGCCGACGATGCTGGCGAGCAGCACGAAGCCCCCGATCAGCAAGGTCAGGTACAGCTCGTGCAGGCTCAAAGTGCCGTCAGTATTTCACCGACGGTGACCGCCGGTCGCGGTCGGACGAGAAGTCGGCGGCGTCCCCTCGCCCGATGGGCGAAGATGACGGCATGGCCGAACGCAAGACACGCATCGGGATCGCCGGCGCCGGCAACGTCGGCCGGTCCGTCGCGCGGGAACTGCTCGACAACGGCCACAAGGTGCTGCTGATCGAACGCGAACGCCGCAAGTTCGAGCCACACGTCGTGCCGGAGGCGGACTGGTTGTTCGCCGACGCCTGCGAAGTGACCACACTGGAGGAGGCCGGCGCCGAGACGTGCGACGTGCTGATCGCCGCGACCGGTGACGACAAGGCCAACCTCGTGGTGGGACTGCTGGCCAAGTCCGAGTTCGGGGTGCCGCGGGTGGTGGCCAGGATCAACGAGATCAGCAACGAGTGGCTGTTCACCCAGGCGTGGGGCATCGACGTCGCCGTGTCGACGCCGGGGGCGATGGTGGCTGGCGTCGAGGGCGCCATCGACATCGGCCACCTGGTGCGGCTGATGGGGCTGCGGCAAGGCCAGGCAGATCTGGCGAAACTGACGCTGCCCGAGGACAATCCACTCGTCGGGCAGCGAGTCGGCGAACTGGACCTGCCCGCCAACACCGCCATGGTCACGCTGGTCCGCGCTGGTGCGGTGATCCTTCCGACGCCCAATGAGGTACTCGAGGCGGGTGACGAGATGCTGTTCGTCTCGGACAGCTCGGCGGAGAGTTCGATGCGGGCCGCGATCCACGGGGCCGAGCCCATCCGGGCGATCAAGGACAAGTACGGCTTCTGACCTGGCGTGGCCGCCGATAGTACACACCTGACATGTCAGTTGTGTACTATCGGCGCCGGTGGATCGACGACGAGGAGCCAGCCATGCCGACACTGCCCTGGACGGCGGCCAAGGCCGGAGTGCCTCGTGGCACCGACGTGATCGTGATGGCATCGCGCTTCGATCTGCGCTCCTGGCGCGACGTCTTGCCATTCCTCTTGGCGGCCTTCCGGATTCGCCGCCAGATGCTGAACTCGACGGGAGCGGTCGGGGTCTCGCTCATCGCCCGGCCGACGCAGCGCACCTTCTACACGTTGTCCGCCTGGCAGGACCGGGATGCGCTCGACGCCGCGGTCGGGCGCCGGCCGCACGTCGAGACCATGACGCGTTTCGGCCCGCGGATGGCGGGCTCGCGGTTCGCCTCCTGGACCGCTCCTGCGTCGACGGGCGTGCCGCCCACCTGGGCGGAGGCTTACGACCGGCTTCGACACGAGGAAGGGCTGCACGGATGACCGCGGGATCGTGGGATCCGGCCGCCGGTCGCATCGCTCGCCCCTAAGGTGGGGTACGACCGAGGAGGCCGCCATGACCATCGCCATCGTCGTCGTGGTCGCGCTCCTCGGAGTGGGGCTGGCGCTGAGTCAGCTGATGCGCATGAAGGCCTACTTGGACAAGCCGCAACCCGAACTGCCGCCCGAGCCGCGCGAGGACGACGACACCTAGGACGACGACACTTGGGACGACACCCGGGCCCGCGGCGTGGCGATCAGCGCCAGCGCGTCGTTGTGCGCGCGCACCCCGGCGTCACCTATCCTGCGCGCCAGCCGCGACCGCAGCTCGACACGCGAATCAGGCGGCAGCCCAAGGTGGTTGGAGTAGGTGAAGACGAGGTCCAGCCATTCCTCTCCCGGGTAGTGACGGTCTTCGGCGATGTGGCGCTGCTGCACCGTGAAACCGCTGTCCTGCAGGATCGCCACGGTGTTCGCCTCGGCCGCGATGGACGGCCGCTTCACCTCGTCGAGGTAGTCGCGATAGACCTCGTTCAGCTCGTCACTGGTGGGTGAGGTGGGCACGATCCTGTTCCAGATCAGGGCGAGGCGCCCGCCCGGCGTCAGGATCGACGCGACCTTCGCCAGCGCGGGCTCGGGCTGTACCCAGTGGAACGACTGGGCGAACACGACGAGGTCGAACGACCGCCCGGCGGGCGCCCACTGCTCGAAGGTCGCCACCTCGACGTCGATGCCCTTGGCGATCGTCACCTGTGCCATCCGTGGATCGGGTTCGACGGCGAGGACCCGGGCGCCGGCGTCGGTCAGCTGCACGGAGGAGATGCCCGTTCCGGCGCCCACGTCCAGCGTCGCGGTCCCTGGGCGGGTGACCAATGCCTCGATCAGCTGCCGTGGATAACGCGGGCGGTGGCGGTCGTACGCGTCGGCCGCGGCACCGAAGGACTCGGCGCGGCGGCGGTCGGCGTGCGGGGCGGGCGGTTCGGACATGCATTCAGCATGCGCAGTGAACACTTCGGGAGATCTGTCGACCGTCCGCTCGTCGACCACTTCTCGCCGAAGCGGCCCGACTTACGCGCAGCGGGTCTTCAGGTCGTGCATCGGCTGGCGGATGCCCTCGAGATCGGACTTCGCCTGCGGATTGGCGTCGAGATAGGTGCGGATGTTGGCCCGCATCTGGTCGCGCGGCTGGCCTCGGAGACTGGAGAAGAAGGCGTTGACGTCTGGGTGGGTGAAGAAGTAGTCCGACGTCGCCGCGGCGACCTGCGAGGTGACCTGTTCGAAGTCGGCCGCCGAGCAACCTGGCGGGGGCGGTGGCGGGTCGGCCAGCGCCGAGGCCGCGCTGCCGAAGAGCATCGCTGCGGCGATCGCACCTCCACCGATCACGGCTGCCGCGAATCGTCGCGCAGAACTGGCTGAAGACGGCATCGACTGATCTCCTATGTTGGTGGGGCTGAACGGAATTGATGCGTTCCGGTGCCTAGTGATGGCCGCCGCCGCCACCGCCACCCGACGTGTGCGAGGGTTGCAACTCGGTGCTGCCGCCTGCGGGGTTGAAGTACCAGTCGCCGTCGAACGGATACTGGTCGTCGCTGGCCGTGGTCTGGGGCGAGAACTCGTTGCCGGACGACGCGGAGTCGCTTGGCGCGACGTCGCCGCCCTGGCAGACGGTCACCGCGGGATCGCACGTATCCGCCAGCGCTAGCGGGGCAACCGCCGCACCGCCCGCCATGCTCGCCAACGCGAAGATCGCCGCGACGCCAACGTTCCTGGTCCTCATGACGGTCCCCTTCGCACCTACGCAGACGGAATTGTCTGGAGCGTGAATAGTAGGCCGCACCGGCGCTGCTCGCCGGGTTTCGCGCCTGTGAAGAGGCTGGTGCCTAAGTGCTCACCCGCACCCTGGTGCCTAAGTGCTCACCCGCACCCTGGTGCCTAAGTGCTCACCCGCACGACGACCTTGCCCCTGGCGTGGCCGATCTCCACCGCCGCGACGGCATCGGCTGCTTCCTCGAGCGGCCGGACGTCCTCGACGTGCGGATCCAGCTTGCCCTCGGCGACCATGGCTCCGACGATCTCGAGCACCCGGTGGGTACGGTCCCGCTCGATCATGTGGCCGCCGAGTTCGGCGGCCACGGGGTCGCCCGCGCTGATCAGTTTGCTGCGGTCGGTGACGAGTTCGGCCACGGCGCGGAGGCTGTCGCCGCCGGCCAGGTCGAAGATGGCGTCGACACCGTCGGGCAGGATCTGGCGGATGCGCTCGGCGACGTCGTCCCCGGAGGCGATCATGGTCGCACCCAGTGTCTCGACCAGGGCGCGCTTGTCCTCGCTGGCCGTTCCGATGACGTTGATGCCGAAGTCCCTGGCTATCTGCGCCGCGGCGACCCCGACCCCTCCGCCGATGCCGTTGACGAGAAGGGTCTGGCCCTCGGCCAGCCCGAGTTGGGTCACTCCGTCGTACGCGGTGGCCGCGGCCACCGGCAGGGTTGCGGCGTCGTCGAACGACACCTGGGCCGGCTTGTGCGCAGCCGCGCCGGCGGTCACCAGCGCATACTCGGTGAATCCGCCGGAACCCGGCGCCGTCGAGCCGAACACCTCGTCGTTCACGGCGAAGCCGTCGACGTCCTTGCCCACCTCGCGCACCACGCCGGAGACCTCGCTGCCGAGGATGGCGGGAAAGCCGCCGGAGTCGCCGCTGGTGAACAGCCCGGATCGGATCTTCCAGTCGACGGGGTTCACTCCGGCCGAACGGACCTCCACCAACAGCTCGCCGGGCAACGGCGAGGGCGCCTCCAGGTCGAAGAATTCCTGAACGTCGGGTCCACCGTGCGCGTTGTATCCGAATGCCTTGACCATCCTTGGCGCTTACCCCGGCGCGGCCCGACGGTAAACGGAAACCTCTACCGGGTGACGGCGTGAAAGGCCGCGACCAGCTCCGAGAGCAGGTCGACGGCGTGCCCGCGGTGCTTGGGGATCGACAGCGTGAAACGGACGTCGGTGACGCCCGCCGCGACGAGCGCCGGTGCCGATGCCACGGTGGCCGCCACGTCGAGCGAGCCGTCCGCGCGCTTGGCCGTCGCCGCATTGCCCTGCACCTGCAGCCCGCTGGGGTCGCCCCCGGCGTCGACGATGGCGTCCTTCATCCGAGCGATCGCGGTGTCCGGTCGGTCGCGATCGGCACCCCACGGAATCCAGCCGCAGCCGAAGCGGCTGATCCGGCGCACCACCGCTGGGTTGACGGTACCGCTGACCCAGATCGGAACACCGCCCGGCTGAACGGGTTTGGGCATCTGGTGAATGCCGTCGAAGGACAACTCGGCACTGTGCAGAGTCGCGCGCCGCTGCGTCCACAGCGTCTGGCACACCTCCAGCGTGTGGTCCAGCAGGCGGCCGCGCCGCTCGAACGGCAACCCGGCAGCCTCGTACTCCTCGCGCTGCCAGCCAACGCCGACGCCGAGGTCCACGCGGCCACCGGACAGCACGTCGAGGGTCGCGACCTGCTTCGCCAGCACGGCGGGTCGGCGCAGGGCGGCGAGCAGGACGGCGGTTCCGAGCCGAATCCTCTTGGTGGTGGCGGAGATCGCCGTCAGGACGGTCAGGGGTTCCAGCCACTGACCGTCGGGCCCGGTGGGCTGGCGACCGCCGGCGATGCCGCCGAGGGAGGGGTCGGCGTATGCCTGGGGCGTCTCACCGAAGACGACGTGGTCGCTCACCACCACGCGGTCGATGCCCGCTTCGTCCATGGCGCTGGCGAGTCCGAGGGTCGCGGACCAATCGTGGCCGGGGTCGTCGGTGAAGGTGCGCAGCTGCAACGAGACCTGCGGGAACGCCATCGCTGGATGCTAACCCCGTCGGCACGGGTGCGATCGACGTCGGCTGCCACGGCTGCGACAGCTTAGGTTAGCCTGCACTACATGGCTACCATCTCCGCCACCGTTGCCGCAGTCGGTGACGCCGGGCCCCGGATGCGACGCGTCGTCCTCGACGTTCCGGAGCTTGCCCAGCTGGCATTGCCTGGCGTCGGCGACGAGGCCGTCGGCATCTACTTCCCGGTCGACGGTGCGGGCGACCCCGACGGCCGCAACTACACGATTCGGCACCGTGGCCCCGGAGTGAACCAGCTGACGTGCGACTTCGTCCTGCACCGGCGCGGCGTGGCCAGTGACTGGGTCAGGACGGCCACGGCCGGTGATCGTCTCACCCTCGACCATGCCCGCAGCTGGTACCAACCGGAGTCGAGCACCGCCTGGCAGCTGTTGATCGCCGATCTCTCCGGTCTGCCCGCGCTGGCGCGCATCCTCGAGGAGCTGCCCGACGGGATGGCCGCCGAGGTGATCGTCGAGGTGGCCGACGCCGCCGACCTCGAGTATCTGCCGAACCGCCCGGACGTACCGATCGTCACCACCGTGGGCACCGGAAACGGCCGCGCCCCCAGTCGGCTGACCGAGCTGGTCCGCAACCGCACACTGCCCGCCGGACGGGGCTACTGCTGGTTCGCCGGCGAGGCGCAGGCCACCCGCGAGGTGCGCAAGTATCTGCGCGGCGAGCAGGGCTGGGCGACAAGCCAATACGACATCGTCGGGTATTGGCGTTTCGACTCCGAGATCTGGGACCGGCGGTTCGAGGCGGTCAGCGAGGAGATGATGGCCGTCTACCTGCGGGCGCTCGCCGAGGGCAAGGGCGACAAGCTGGCCGCCGAGGAGTTCGACGTCGCGCTCGAACAGGCAGGCCTGTAAGCCGTTGAACGCCAACGCGACCGCCACCGACCGCCCCGACGTGCCGACGGCGGCGGTACCCGTGCCGGGCGATCGGCGTCGCCTGGCTGGTTTGCTGGTCGCGGTGGCGATGCTCCTAATGGCCTGCGTACTGAGCCTGGCGATCGGCACCGAGAACGTCGACCCGGCGACGGTGTGGCGGGCGCTCACCGACTACACCGACAGCGGAAACCAATGGATCGTGCGCGATCTGCGGCTCCCTCGCACGCTGCTCGGCATCGTGGTCGGCATCGCGCTCGGATTGAGTGGTGCGCTCATCCAGGGGGTGACGCGAAACCCCTTGGCCGACTCGCAGATTCTGGGCATCAACTCCGGCGCCGGGCTCTTTGTCGTGGCGGCCATCGCCTTCCTGGGCCTGCGCTCGGTGTGGACCTACGTCTGGTTCGCGTTCCTCGGCGCGTTGGTCGCGATGCTGCTGGTGTACCTCATTGGCATGACGGGCCGCGCCGTCGCGACCCCGGTGCGCATGCTGCTTGCAGGCGTTGCGGCCGGCGCGGTCATGGAGGGCTTGTCGTACGCCATCCGGCTGCGCAACCCGCGGGCCTTCGACGACATGCGGTACTGGGACGCCGGTGCCCTCGACGGGCACTCCCTGGCCGTCGTCGCCGTGGTCACGCCGTTCGTCGTGGTGGGCGCGCTGATGTGCCTGTACGTCAGCCGCGGGTTGAACGCCGTCGCACTCGGTGACGATCTCGCGGTGGCAATGGGCGGCAACGTGGTTCGCACCAGGGCCGTGGCATTGGTCGCCGTTACGCTGCTCGCCGGTGCCGCCACTGCGGGCGCTGGACCGATCGGCTTCGTCGGACTGATGGTCCCGCATGCGGTGCGCTGGTTCACCGGCCCGGACTGGCGCTGGGTCTGCGCCTACTGCGTCGTCGCGTCCCCGGCGCTGCTATTGGCGGCCGACGTCGTTGGCCGCGTCGTCACCAGACCGGGTGAGCTACCCGCCGGCATCGTGACCGCCTTCGTCGGCGCACCGGTACTGATCTGGCTGGTGCGCCGCCGGGAGGCGGCGGCCCCGTGACACCACCCGACACCGTGGACTTCGGCCGGCGCCAGGTGATCCTGCGCCGCGAGCCGGCGGTGGCGTTGCGGGCGCCCTGGCGCAGTATCGTGGCGCTGACGGTCCTCGGCGCCAGCGCGCTGGTGCTAGCCGTCCTTGCGCTTGGCGTTGGGCAGTACCCCGTGCCGCCCGGCCAGATCGTCGCGATCCTGCTCGGCCGGGACGGTACCTTCGCCAGCACGCTGGTGCTCCAGTGGCGGATGCCACGAATCCTGTTGGCGCTCCTGATCGGTGCCGCCCTAGGTGTCTCGGGTGCCATCTTCCAGGCGTTGACCAGGAACCCCCTGGGTAGTCCGGATGTAATCGGGTTCGACTTCGGTGCCTACACGGGTGCGTTGATTGCGATCGCCGCGCTCGGCGGCGGTTACTACACGACCGCGGTCTGTGCCGTGATCGGCGGGCTGCTCACCGCCGTCGTCGTGTACCTGCTGTCCTACCGCAACGGGCTCGCCGGCTTCCGACTCATCATCGTCGGCATCGCGGTCAGCGCGGTGTTGAGCTCGGTGTGCCAGTGGATCATCCTCAAGATCAGATTGCACCAGGCCATCACCGCCTCGATCTGGCAGCAGGGGTCGCTCAGCGGGTTGGAGTGGGCCCAGGTGCTTCCGGTGGTGGGTGGTCTCGCGATTGCGGTGGTGATGCTGATGGCCGTCGGGCCCCAGCTTGCGATCCTCCAGATGGGTGACGACGCCGCCGGTGCGCTCGGTGTTCGACCGGAGCGAGTTCGGTTGGCGTACTTCGTGATCGGTGTACTGCTGATCGCCGTGGCCGCGGCGGCGGCAGGCCCGATCTCGTTCGTCGCCCTGGCCGCGCCCCAGTTGGCTAGACGGCTCACGGGTGCTGGGGGCGTCAATCTGATCTCTGCCGCCGTGATGGGGGCGTTCCTGCTCCTGGCCAGCGACCTGATCGCACTGAAGATCTTCGCGCCCGCCGAACTGCCGGTAGGTGCGGTCACGGTCACGCTTGGTGGGTTGTATCTGATCTACCTGCTGGTGATGCAGGCTCGGCGTAGGTAGGAGGGAGCCCAGTGTCGGCGAATGACCATGTGCGCCTTGGTGCGTCCGATCTGTCGCTTGGATATGGCGCCACTCCGATCGTCGACGGCCTCACCGTCGACATCGCGGCGGGCGCGGTCACCGCGATCGTGGGCCCGAACGCCTGCGGGAAGTCGACGCTGCTGCGGGGGCTTGCGCGTCTGCTCAGCCCGTCGGCGGGCCAGGTGGTGCTCGACGGCACCGACATCTCCCAGCTGCGCACCAGGGACGTAGCCCGCAAGCTGGGTCTGCTCCCGCAGTCGTCCATCGCTCCCGAGGGCATCACCGTCGCCGACCTGGTGACCCGCGGGCGGTTCCCCCACCAGACCATGCTGCGCCAGTTCTCCCGCGAAGATCAGCGGGCCGTCGCCGAGGCGATGGCCGCTACGGGCGTCACCCCGATCGCCGGACGGCCCGTAGACGAGCTGTCGGGTGGCCAGCGTCAGCGCGTGTGGATCGCGATGGTGCTGGCCCAGCAGACCCCGTTGATACTGCTCGACGAGCCGACGACGTTCCTCGACATCGCCCACCAGATCGAGTTGCTCGAACTGTTCGCCGAGCTCAACGCCGACCAGGGGCGCACGATCGTGGCGGTGCTGCACGATCTCAACCACGCCTGCCGGTTCGCCGACCAGATCATTGCGATGAAGTCGGGAAGAATTGTCGCTCAGGGCAATCCGCGCGACGTGATCAACTCCACCCTGGTGGAGGAAGTCTACGGGCTGCGGTGTCAGGTGATCGACGACCCCGAGACCGGAACGCCGCTGGTGATACCGCGTGCATCGCGTCGGTTACGGGCCAGACGGCAGGAGGGTCCCGAGGCGGGCGAACCAGGTGGCCGTCATCCTGAGAGAGTGCTGGGTTAGGATAGCCTCTGCTAACGATGCGGTCGTTGGCCACTTACGCAAAGATGCTGGAGGGCACATGCTGCGAACGATGCTGGGTGGCAAGGTGCATCGCGCCACGGTCACTCAGGCCGACCTGCACTACGTCGGATCGATCACCATCGACGAAGACCTCATGCGGGCGGCCGACATTCTCGAAGGTGAACGGGTCGACGTCGTCGACATCACCAACGGAGCGCGGTTGAGCACCTATGCCATCACCGGTGCGGCGGGCTCGGGAGTCATCGGAATCAACGGTGCCGCGGCCCATCTGGTCCACCCAGGCGATCTGGTCATCATCATGTCCTTCCGGACGCTCGACGAGCGCGAGATCACCGATCATGCACCGCGGGTGGTGCACGTCGACGAGCACAACCGGATCGTGGCGCTCGGCCACGACCCCGCTCAGCCGGTTCCCGGAGCACTCGACCAGTTGGCCAGCCGATGAGCGCCGGCAACGGCCACCCGGTCGCCGACGAGGTACTCGGCGTCGTCGGCATCGGCTTCGGCCCGTCCAATCTCGGCCTGGCGATCGCCATCGAGGAACACAACGAGACGTGCGAGCCGACGCAGGTCATCACGGCCGAGTTCGTCGAGGCCAAGCCCGAATTCAGTTGGCACGGCGGCATGCTGATTCCTGGCACCACCATGCAGATCTCGTTCCTGAAGGATCTCGCGAGCCAGCGCAACGTGCGTAGCCGCTACACGTTCCTGAACTACCTCACCGACCGAGGGCGGTTGAACGACTTCATCAACTACCAAACCTTCTTCCCCACTCGGCTGGAGTTTCACGACTACCTCGAGTGGGCGGCGGCGCGGGTGTCGGCCACCGTGCACTACGGGTCACGGGCGGTCGCCGTCCGTGACGATGGTGGCTGGCTTGCCGTCGACGTCGCGGGAGCCCGCCCCAGGACGCTGCGGGCCCGGGCGGTCGTCCTGGCCGGTGGTCTTCAGCCGCAATTGCCCGCCGGCGTCGTCGAGACGGCCCGCCAGTTCCACAATCACCAACTGCTGGACAAGATTCCGCGGTTGCCGTCACACCAGCACGGGCGCTTCGTCGTCGTGGGCGCCGGGCAGAGCGCTGCGGAGGTGACCGACTACCTGCACACCACGTATCCGGACGCAGAGGTCCACGGTGTGTTCGCCAAGTACGGTTACAGTCCGGCCGACGACAGCCCGTATGCCAACCGGGTCTTCGATCCGGCCGCGGTCGACGACTTCTACTCCGCCGAACACGCAGTGCGCCAGCGCCTACTCGACTATCACCGCGCGACCAACTACTCCTGCGTCGACCTTCCGCTGATCGAGGCGCTCTATGCGCGCGAGTACGCCGAGCGGGTGGCCGGCCGGCGGCGGCTGTTCTTCCATGGCGCCTCCGGTGTGCAGTCGGCGACCGAACATCCCGACGGCGTGCGCGTGAGCATCGAACACCATCCGACCAAGACGATCGAGACGTTCGATTGCGACGCGGTCGTCTACGCGACGGGTTTCATCCCGATGCCGCTACCGAACATCCTCGGCGACCTCTGCGATCCGGCCGGGTATGCCGCGGGCGGACCTGGCGTGGATCGCGACTACCGGCTGCGGACGTCGCGGGAGATCTCTGGGGCGATCTACCTGCAGGGCGGGACCGAACACACCCACGGGTTGAGTTCCTCGCTGCTGTCCAACGTTGCGGTTCGCTGCGGCGAGATCGTCGAATCCATCGCTCGCGAAGCCGAATTCGGCTCCGCGAGCGAGGTCGCGGTGGGGAGCCGCAGCGCCGGTTAGGGCGCGTCGGTGAGGTAACCGCCACCGCGGCCGAAGAACTCCAGGGCGGGCAGCTCGGTGCCGTCGTCGAGCCGCACCACTTCGATGACGAGCCCGTGCCCGTCACCGCGGTGTGCGTGCGGCCCGGCGACGATCACCATGCCGGCACCCTCCGCGATGAACACCCGCCCGGGCGTGCCACCGTACCGGCAGCGCGACACCGACGCCCGCAGCACGCGGATCCGCTGACCGCGGTAGTAGGTCACCGCGTTCGGGTACGGATCGGACAGGGCACGCACGAAGCGATCCAGATCCTCTGCGGTCCAACGCCAGTCGATGATGCTGTCCCGCGCCACCCGCTTGTGGAAGAACGTCCGCTCGTCGAGGTTCTGCGGGGTCCAGACGGCGGTGCCCCGTTCGATCTGGTCGAGCGCCTCCAGCAGCACGTCGGGGATCAGGTCGATGGTGGCCTGCACCAGGGTGGTCCCGGTGTCGTGCGGACCGATCGGGATGCTCCGCTGCAGGACGACGTCACCGGTGTCCAGCTCGTCGTTCATCCGATGTGCAGTCAGCCCCACTTCCGTTGCGCCACTGATCATCGCCCAGATCACCGGGGAGAACCCGGTGAACTTCGGCAGCAGCGAGTCGTGCAGATTGAGGGTGCCGTGCGGGGGCAGGTCGAACAGCTCGCGCGGCAGCCAGGTCCGCCAGTTGTTGGCGACGATGATGTCGGGCTGGGCCGCCCTGACCCGTTCGAGGAGTTCGGCATCGGGCCGCTGGGCCAGGTGCACGGGAATGCCGTGATCGCGCGCGAGGTCCTCGACCGAGTCGGCCCAAATCGACTCGTAGGGTTGATCACTGGGCGGATGCGTGACCGCCAGGACCACGTCGTGAGACGACTTGATCAGCGTCTTCAGGGTCTCGTGCCCCCACGTCTGGTATCCGAAGGTCGCTACTCGCATGTCCGTCTCCTATGTGCCGAGGTTTGGCAAGCCTAACCTTTGATAGGGTTACCAGGTTCCGGCGGGCATGCCTAGTGCTCGCCAAGGGAACGACGACGCACATCAAGTCGATGACGAGGAGAGCGCATGTCGGGCAACCCCTTTGACGACGAGTCGGCCACCTTCTACGTCCTGGTCAACGCCGAGGAGCAGTACTCGCTGTGGCCGACGTTCAAGCAGGTTCCCGGTGGCTGGGAGATCGTGTTCGGTGCCGGGGGTGACGCGACGCGGCAGGCCTGCCTGGACTACGTCGAGCAGACCTGGATCGACATGCGGCCGAAGAGCCTGCGAGATCGCATGGCCGCCGCGCAGCGCGCCTCGGGGGTCGACGCGTCATCGTAGCCACCGACGCAGTGTCACCCGCCGAGACGGAAGGCACCGCAAAGACGCCTACCGGTGCGGCGATCCTGCGACGCACCGTCACCCGCAACGGCAGACTGCTGACCATCGGCTCCCTGCTCATCTGCGGTCACCAGCTGTGTGAGGCCATGGTGCCCGTGCTGATCGGGCTGGTCATCGGGCGCGCCGTCGAAGCCGGTGACGCGGGCCAGCTCGCGCTCTGGGTGGCCGCCCTCGCGGCGTTGTTCGTCGTGCTGAGCACCTGTTACCGCATGGGCGCGCGGCACCTGATGCGAGCCATCGCCACCGAGGGCCACCAGCTCCGGGTCGATCTCTCGACGAAGATCTTGCACCCGTGGCGGCTGCGTACCCGGTTGCGCAGTGGCGAGCTGTTGTCGATCGCGAGCACCGACGCCGACGACACGTCGTACCTGTTGGACTACGTGCCCCGCATCGCAGGCGCCGTCACCGCCATCGTGGTGTGTGCCGTGGTGCTCTTCACCATCGACGTGCCACTGGGCCTGGTCGTGTTGATCGGCACCCCGCTGATCCTGTGCGCGTTGCAGTTCGGCGGCCCCGTCATCACCCGCCGGGTCGCCGACCAGCAGGAGCTGGCCGGGCGCGCCACGGCGATGTCGGCCGACCTGATGGCCGGCCTTCGGCCGCTGCGGGGCATCGGAGCACAGGATGCCGCCGCGGACCGCTACCGCGCGGTGAGCCGGGAGGCACTGACGGCGACTCTGCGGGCGACCCGGTCCCAGAGCGTGTACGTCGGGTTCTCGAATGCGATGAGCTCGCTGCTCGCGGTCGGCGTCGCGGTCACCGCGGGCTGGTTCGCCCTGCGCGGTGACATCTCCATCGGAGAGCTGGTCACGGTCATCGGATTGGCGCAGTTCCTGCTCGAACCCTTCAGCACCATGGCGGAGGTGCCGAGCTGGATCGCCGAGGCCCGCGCGTCGGCCGAACGCGTCGGCTGGGTCGAGGACGCTCCCGTCGCACTGACACCGGGCGCGGCGCGACTCGGGGCTGGCCCGCACCGCCTCGAACTCGAGCACGTCGGCCACGGCACCCTCGAGGACGTGACCGTGTCGGTCGAGGCCGGCGAGATGGTCGGGGTGGTGGCGACCCGCCCGGCCGACGCCGACGCCCTTGTCGACGTGCTGTCCGGCCGGCTGGCCGCCGACGAGTACCGCGGGACCGTGAAGGTCGGTGGCGTCCCACTACCCGACCTGGACCTCGGTGCGGCGCGCCGCGTACTCCTGGTGGAGCCCCACACTGCCGACCTGTTCACGGGGTCGCTGCGTTCCAATCTTCGATTGGGGGAATCGGATTCGGATGACTCGGCGGTCGCGGCCGCCCTGCGGGCGTCGTGCGCCATCGACGTCGCCGAGGTTCACGATCGGGGACTCGACCACACCGTCGCCGAACGCGGAGCCAGTCTGTCGGGGGGCCAGCGGCAACGCCTGACCCTCGCCCGCGCGCTGCTGCGACGGGCTCCGGTGCTGGTGCTGCACGAACCCACGACCGCGGTCGACGCGGTCACCGAGAGCGCCGTCGCGCAGGGCATCGCCGGACTGCGGCACGTGGACGCCGAACGCCGCTTCACGACCGTGGTCGTCACGTGCAGTCCGGCACTGCTGGCCGTGACCGACCGCGTGCTGCTGATCGACGGGGGCCGAATCACCGCATCGGGCACGCACCCGGATCTGATGGTGCGCTCGGACTACCAGGAGGCGGTGCTGCGATGAGTGACGACACGATCCTTCCGGTGGCAACGGGCAGCCAGACCCGGGCCTGGCTGTGCCACGAAATGCGTTCCCGCGCTGGCTCCGTCGTGCTGGTGCTGCTCGCCGGGGTGACGGCCGCCGCGATGTCGGTGGGCCCGGTCTACGTGCTTGGCGTGCTGGTGGACCGGATCGTCGAGGGGTCGCCGACGTCGGTGATCGTCACGATCGCCATCGTCGTCGCGGTGGCCGCGGTCCTCGGTGGCCTGGCGCTCGGCTCCTCGGCCTACCTGATCGGTCGCCTGGGCGCCGTCGCGCTTGCCGACCTGCGGGAACGAGGTGTCGAACGGGCACTGTCGCTACCGACCACCACCATCGAACGCGTCGGACGCGGTGACGTGCTCTCGCGGGTCAGCACCGACGTCGCCACCATCGCCAAGGCCGTCTCCGACGTCGTTCCGACCATGTTCGCCTCGATCCTGCTTGGTGTGCTGTCGCTGGTCGCGATGGTCGGCCTGGATTGGCGGCTTGGGCTCTGCGGAGCGCTCGCGGTGCCCTTCTACGTGCTGGCACTGCGGTGGTACCTCCCGCGTTCGGCGCCGCGCTACGCCGAGGAACGGCGGGCCATCGCCGAACGCTCCCAGGTCCTGATGGAGAGCATGATCGGCGTCGCCACGGTCCACGCCTATGACGTGCACGTGCCGCACCAGCAGACGATCGAGGCGGCCTCGGCGAAGGTCCGGGACATCTCGATCGGTGTGTTCACCCTGTTCACCCGGTTCGTCGGCCGGATCAACCGGGCCGAATTCATCGGCCTGGCAACCATTCTGGTGATGGGCTTCTGGCTGGTGAAGCACGGTGAGGTGTCGGTGGGGCAGACCACCGCGGCCGCACTGCTCTTTCATCGACTGTTCAGCCCGATCAGCATGCTGCTGTTCACCTTCGACGAGGCCCAGGACGCAGGCGCCAGCCTTGCGCGTCTCGTCGGGTTGGTGACCACCCCCATCGAGCGGGCACCCGACTCGGGCTGCGGCACCGAACCGCAGGATGCCGAGCTGGCCCTCGACGACGTCGAGTTCAGTTACGACGGACGCCATCCCGTGGTTCGCGCGCTCACCCTGCGACTCGCGCCGGGCGAGCGGGTAGCGCTGGTCGGTTCGACTGGGGCGGGCAAGTCGACGGTCGCGGGCATCGTGGCGGGTGCGCTGACCCCGCAGCGGGGCACCGCGAGCATCGGAGGCGTCGACCTGTCCTCCCTGACCCGCGAACAGCGCCGCCGCCACGTCGGCACCGTCAGCCAAGAGGTGCACGTCTTCGCCGGCCCGCTCGTCGACGACCTGCGGTTGGCAAGGCCCGGCGCCACCGAGGCCGAGGTGCGCGACGCACTCCGGGTGGTGGGTGCCGACGAGTGGGCCGACCGTCTTCCCGAGGGCTTGCAGACCGTCGTCGGTGAGGGCGGTCATCAGTTGAATTCAGCTCAGGCTCAACAGCTTGCGCTCGCCCGGGTGGTACTGGCCGATCCGGCGGTCGTGATCCTCGACGAGGCGACGGCGGAGGCGGGCAGCCAGGGCGCGCGGGTGCTAGAGCGCGCCGCTGCGGCGGCCACGGCCGGCCGGACGACGCTGGTCATCGCCCACCGGTTGACCCAGGCCGCCACGGCGGATCGCATCGTGGTCATGGACCGCGGCGAGATCGTCGAAGAGGGCAGCCACGACGCCCTTTCCACCGCGGGCGGCCGCTATGCCCAGCTCTGGCGTGCCTGGGCGGCACGCCACATGTATGCAACGGAGACCCCAACGTGACGACGACCGATCTCGACGATGGACTGACCGCCGACGACCGGCTGGAACTGTTGCGGCAGTGGAACGATCAGAGCTGGCCGACCTCGACCACCACGGTGCCCGCTGCGTTCGCCAGGCAGGCGACGTTGGTGCCCGACGCACTGGCGCTGGTCGCCGGCGAGACGCGGTTGACCTACGGTGAGCTCGCGACGCGTGCCTACCAGCTGGCCAATCACCTTCTCAATCAGGGTGTTCAGGCCGAACAGACCGTCGCGATCGCGGTACCTCGCTCGGCGGAGATGGTCGTGGCGGTGCTGGCGGTGCTGGCCACCGGTGCGGCCTTCGTGCCCGTCGACCCGCAGTGGCCGGACGAACGGCGTCGTCGGGTGCTGGCCGACACCAGGGCCACCTCGGTACTGGTGGCGCCGGGCGCCGCTAGCGTCGAGGACCCCCGGCCCATCGCGCTCGCGCTCGAGGACTGGACCTTCGATGGCGAACCGGCCTGCGCCCCGGACGTGGACGTCGATGGCGATCAGCTCGCGTACGTCATCTTCACCTCGGGATCGACCGGTAAGCCCAAGGGCGCCATGATCCGGCACGAGGCGATCTGCGAACGCCTCAACTGGCAGGTCGAACAGGTCCTCGGCTTCGGCCTCGGCGACGCGTCACTGTTCAAGGCGCCGCTGTCCTTCGACATCTCGATCAACGAGATCCTGCTGCCCCTGGTGTCGGGCGGTTACGTAGTGGTCGCCGACCCCGGTGGCGAGCGCGATCCCCAGTACCTGCTGGACCTGATCGCCCGCGAGAAGGTCACGTTCGTCTACCTGGTGTCCTCGATGCTCGACGTGCTGTTGGACCTGGCCGAGTGCACCACCCTCCTGTCGGGGCTCAAGCACGTCTGGTGCGGGGGAGAGGTGCTGACCCCCGCACTGTTCGAACGTTTCCGCTCGCAGTTGAGCACGACGCTCTACCACGGCTACGGCCCGGCCGAGGCGACCATCGGCGTCTCGCACGTCATCTATCGCGACAGCGCCGAGCGCATCGAGACCTCGATCGGCCGGCCCAATCCGCACACTCAGCTCTACGTCCTCGACGAGGACCTGAACCCCGTACCCGTCGGCGTCGGTGGTGAGTTGTACGCCGCTGGCTTCCTCCTGGGCCGCGGCTACATTCATGCACCGGGGTTGACCGGGTCACGCTTCGTCGCCAACCCGTTCGACGTCGACGGGTCGAGGATGTACCGGACCGGCGACCTCGCCCGCTGGACTGCCGACGGCGTCCTCGAATTCCTCGGGCGCGCCGACAACCAGGTCAAGATCCGCGGAATGCGGGTGGAACTCGAGGAGATCGAGGTCACCCTGGCGGCCCACCCGAAGGTGCGGCACGCCGCCGTGGTGCTGCGCCAAGCCCCTTCGGGAGCCGTGCAGTTGACGGGCTACGTCGTGTCCAACGACGACGTCGACGCTGCCGAGCTGCGTTCGTGGTGTGCGGCGAAACTGCCCGAACACATGGTGCCCGGCGCCTTCCTGGTGCTCGACGAGTTCCCCGTCACTGCCAATGGCAAGCTCGACCGGCGGGCGCTGCCGGCTCCACCGGTCGCATCAGTGGTGGTCGCCGAGTCGTCCCAGCCGACCGACGCGCGAGAGCGGGCGATGTGCGAGATCTTCGCCGACCTGCTCGGCGTGCCCGCCGTCGGACCCGACGCCGACTTCTTCGCCCTCGGTGGCGACAGCATCGTCGCGATGGGTCTGATCAGTCGAAGCCGGAAGCTGGGCATGCGGATTCGTCCGCGCGACGTCTTCACGCTGCGCACCCCGGGTGCCCTGGCGAGCGCGGCCACCGACATTGGACGGCATGCCGCGAGCGCGGCCGTCGACCCGGTCGGCGAGATCGCGCCCACCCCGATCCTGGCGTGGCTCGACGAGCTCGGGCACGGCATGAACGGGTTCTTCCAAGCCGTCACCGTGCACACGCCCGTTGGTCTGACGGCGTCGGTGTTGGCCATGATGATCGACGCGCTGCTCGACTGCCACGACGTCCTGCGGGCCAGCCCCAGCGATGTCGCGGCGGGTGGCCTCACCGTGCCGCCGGCTGGAAAGATCACCGCCGCAACGGCACTCACCATTGTCGAGGCCGACGGTGACCTCGACGAGCGCGCCGCCACCGAACGCACCCGCGCGGTGGGCCGGCTCGACCCTGCCGCCGGGCGGATGGTCGAGGCGGTGTGGTTGGATGCCGGGACGGAGCGGCCGGGTCGGTTGATTCTGGTGGTCCATCACGTCGTGGTGGACGGGGTGTCACTGCGCCTGCTCGCCGACGATCTAGCCGCGGCGTGGGCCGACGTCCGGGCCGGGCGGCCCATCGCGCTCGCCAGGGCGGACAGCCCATTTCGGCAGTGGTCCGACGAATTGCGCACCGCGACCCGACGCGGCGAATTCACCGGCGACGAGGAGTATTGGCGGCGGGTCGTCGATGCCGGCGGTCGGTGCGATCCCCTGATCGGTAGCCGGCCCGTGGATCCCGCGGTCGACGTCGTCGCCACCGAGGACTCCCTGACCGTTCACCTCGACGACGAGGTGACGTCGCGGCTGCTTGGTCCCGTGCCGAGCGCGATCCGCGGCGGGGTGAACGACGTCCTCGTCGGCGCCTTGGCGTTGGCGCTCGCCGAGTGGCGTGACGATGCCACGACGTCGGCGTGTCTGCTCGAACTGGAGGGTCACGGCCGCGAGGCCGAACACCTCGGTGGTGCGACCGCGCCCCTCGACCTGTCCAGGACGGTTGGCTGGTTCACCACCCTGTTCCCCGTCCTCGTCGATCCGGGGTCGGCGCAGTGGGCCGACCTGATGTCCGGTGGAGCAGCACTCGGCGCGGCCATCAAGACCGTCAAGGAGCAGTTGCGGGAGGTTCCCCGCAATGGCCTGAGTTACGGAGCCCTGCGCCATCTCTCGGACGAGCCGCGGCCCGACCTGGTGGTTCGGCCCCAGGTGCTGTTCAACTATCTGGGCCGGTTCACCGGAGCCGACGACCGGCCGTGGACGCTCGCGGACTCCGCCGTGACGGAGGATCGCGACCCCACCATGCCGCTGCCGCGCGCCATCGAGGTCAATGCCATCGCCGTCGACGGTGACGACGGCACCCGTCTAAAGGCGACCTTCAGCTGGCCCGCCGGTGTGCTCGCGCGCGCCGAGGTCTCGGCGCTGGCCGCGCTGTGGACCGACGCGTTGACCGCGATCGCCTCCAGCGCCGCCGTCACGGGCCCGACGCCGTCGGACTTCCCCCTCGTCACCGTCACGCAGGCCGACCTCGACGGCGAGCTCGCCGGGGCGCTCGACGTGCTGCCCCCGACACCGCTGCAGGCCGGGATCTACTTCCACTCCACCTATGCCGACGCCGATCCGTACGTGGTGCAGCAGATCGTCGAGTTGTCCGGGCCGGTGGACCCGGAGCGCCTTCGCTCCGCCGCCGACCAGCTCCTGGTGCGTCATCCGCAGCTGGGTGCCGCGTTCCGGCCCATCGCCGATGGCACCGTCGTCTCGGTGCTCACCGGCGGCCTCGAGATGCCCTGGAGTCAATACGATCTCGCGGGTGCCGAGGCCGACGCCGCCCGCATCCGCCTCGAGACCATCGCCGAGGAGCAGCGGCAGCGGCCGTTCGACCTGGCCGACCCTCCGTTGATGCGCTACGCGCTGGTGCGCCTCTCCGGTCGCAGGCACGTCCTGATCCAGACCGTGCACCACATCGTGGCCGACGGCTGGTCGGTGCCGGTCATACTCGCCGAGCTGGTGGCGCTGCACGACGACCCGGGTGCCGCGTTGCCCGCCGCGCCGCGCTTCCGCGACTACCTGGAGTGGATCGCCGCCGAACCGTTGGACGCAGCCCTGCACGCGTGGCGCACCGAACTCGCGGGATTCGACCAGCCGACCCGGTTGGCCGAGGCGCTACCGCGAAGCCGTTCGGCAGAAGGCGGTTTCGGCACGGTCGAGGTCGACCTGCCGACCGAGGTGGCCGACGGCCTTGCCGAATGGGCGGCCGGCCAGGGCGTCACCCTCGGTGCCGTCATCGGCGCCGCGTGGGGTGTGACGCTCGGGCGGCTGGTTGGGCGCACCGACGTCGCATTCGGCTCGACGGTCTCCGGTCGCGGTATCGAGGTCTTGGGCATCGACGACATGGTCGGGTTGCTGATCAACACCGTCGTGGCCCGAACCCGTTGGGCGCCGATGGAATCCTTGGCGACGGTGGTCCGGCGCTTCGCCGACGCGCAGTCGGCGACCTTCGAGCATCACCACGTGGCGCTGGCCGATGTCCAGCACGCCGTCGGCCTGACGGACCCGTTCGACACGCTGGTCGTGATCGACGGCCGCGCCGCGACCGATGACCGGTCCGGGTCGATTCGCGTCGAGTCGGTCGACGTGGTCGAGGCGCCGCACTACCCCGTGACCCTGATGGTCAGGCCAGCCGAATCGTTCCGCCTCGTGCTGACCCACGACCGCACCGTCTGCGACACCGCGACGGCCGAACGGGTGCTCGAGCTCTACCGCCGGGTGCTGGCGACCATCGTCGCGGCGGACCAAACCCCCTGCAGCCAGGTCGAAGTCATGACCGCGGCGCAGCGGCATCGGGTGCTCGCCGCCGGTGCTGGTGGTCCGGCGTGGCACGGCACCGTCCTCGACCTGTTCGACGAGCGGGTTCGGCGCGATCCCACTGCGTTGGCGCTCGCCGATCGCAACCGTCGGTTGACCTACGGTGAACTGGACCAGAATGCCGGACGCCTGGCGCGGGCGCTGTTCGACGCGGGTGTGCGGCGCGCAGACGTGGTCGCCGTGGCCACCGGTCGCACCGTCGACATGGCCGTGGCGCTGTTGGCCGTCCTGCGCGCGGGAGCCGCGTACCTGCCCGTCGACCCCGGGTACCCCGCCGCCCGCATCGCCTTCATGCTCGCCGACGCCAAGCCGACGGTCGTCGTCATCGACGCTCGGCCCCTGCCAGAGCATTCGCTGCCGACCGTGGCCGTGGCTGCGGGCACCTCGCCGTGGGACGGCGCCTCCGTCCCCGAACCGGGCGACGCCGCATCCATCGTCTACACCTCGGGAAGCACCGGGCGACCCCGTGGCACTGTGGGAAGCCATGCCGCGCTGGGCAACCGGCTCAGGTGGGCGGCGCAGCAGTGGTCGCACGAGGACGGTGACGTGCGGATCGCCAAGAGCTCGATGAGCTTCGTGGACGGCACCACCGAACTGCTCGGCGCGCTGGTCGCCGGCGCCACCACCGTCGTCGCCGACGAGGACACCGCGCGCGACGGCGCGGCACTGGCCACCCTGATCGACGAGGTGTCGGCCGCGCAGGTGCTCGTCGTGCCGAGCCTGGCCGCCGCGATGGCCGACGTCGCACCGGAACGGTTGTCTGCGGTGCGACGCTGGATCTGCAGCGGTGAGCCCCTCGACGCCGCGACCGTCACCGCGCTGAGGCTGGCCTCGCCGCGCGCCGAGATCGTCAACTCGTACGGCTCCTCGGAGGTCGCCGGTGACGTCGTGGCCGGGCCGGTGGCCGACTCCGGCGCCGTGACCATGGGCCGCCCGGTCCCTGGCACCCGGGTCTACGTACTCGGACCCGACCTGGATCCCGTGCTGCCCGGGGCCACCGGTGAGGTCTACGTCGGCGGAGTCCAGTTGGCCCTGGGCTATCTCGGGCACCCTGCCACGACCGCGTCACGCTTCGTCGCCGATCCGTTCACCGGTGCCGGTGAGCGCCTCTACCGCACCGGTGACCTCGCTCGGTGGACCCCGGACTGGACCCTGGAGTTCGTCGGCCGCGCCGACGAGCAGGTGAAGATCAATGGCTTCCGGGTAGAGCTCGGTGAGGTCGAGACCGCACTGACCGAACTCCCCACCATCGCCGAGGCGGTCGTCACCGTGCATCACGGTGCCGCCGGCGCCGCGCGCCTGGATGCCTACGTGGTCACCGCTACCCAGGGGGCAATCGACCCCGCCGTGGTCCGGTCGGCGCTGGCGCAGCGCCTGCCCGCGCACCTCGTTCCCGCGACGATCACCCCGATGCCACGACTTCCCCTGCTGCCCAACGGCAAACGGGATCGCCGGGCGTTGCCCCAACCCGCACTCGCGACGTCGAATACCGTAGCCCGCACCGAGCGGGAAGCCCTGATCTGCCGGACGTTCCAGGCCGTTCTGGGACTCGACCCGTCCTCTCCGATTGGCATCGACGACGACTTCTTCGCCCTCGGTGGCGACAGCCTGCTCGCACTGCGGGTGGTCAACCGGCTCACCGGTGCCGGCCTGCCGATGCAGACCCGCGAGCTGTTCACCCTGCGGACGCCCCGGGCACTCGAGGATGCCCTCGGTGACTCCGTCCCGAGCGTGCCGGAGCCCGAACCCGAGGTCGCTCCCGCGGCGTGGCACGGGCTGTCCGACGACGATCTCGACCGGCTCGCGTACGAATGTCCCGTCGAGGTCCAGGACGTGTGGCCGCTCTCGCCGCTGCAGGCCGGGGTGTACTACCAGTCGACCTACACCGACGAGGTCAACACCTACCTGGCGCAGAACGTCTTCGACTTCGACCACCGACTCGACGTCGAGGCCATGCGAACGGCGTTCGGCGCGTTGCTGTCCCGGCACGACAACTTGCGGGTGGGATTCGCCGGTGAGGACCTGCCGCGCCCCGTGCAGTACGTCGGCCGATTCGTCCCGGCCACCGTCGCCCTCGTCGACCTGAGCGATCTGGCGGTGGACGTCGTCGCGGCTCGGCTGGCCGAGGTAATGCGCGAGGACGCCGAACGGCCCTTCGATCTGCGGATGCCACCGCTGTTCCGGCTCACCGTGATCCGACTCCCCGACCGGGGTGACCGCCTGCTGCTGACGTGTCACTTCCTGCTGTGGGACGGTTGGTCCCGCGAGCTGGTGCTCCGAGAGTTGTTCGCGCTGTATCGTTCCGGCGGACTCAAGGGCGCACTGCCCGCGGCGCGCACCACCTACGCCGACTACTTGCGGTGGGTAGATGGTCGCGACCGCACCGCCTCGGCGGACGCCTGGGCGGGCGCACTGGCGGGCTTGTCGGAGGCCACGCTGGTCGCCCCGGAGGCCGTCGGTGGGGAGTCGACGCTGCCCCAGCGGGTCTACGGTGAGCTCTCCGCCGAGGTGACCGCACGCCTTGCCGAGCACACCCGCACCGCGCAGACCACCGCGAACACCGTCCTGACTGCTGCGCTGGGGCTGGTGCTCGGCTACGAAACCGGGAGTGCTGACGTGGTGTTCGGCACCACTGTGGCCGGCAGGCCACCGGAGCTGCCCGGCATCGAGAACGTCATCGGGCAATTCCTCAACACCGTGCCGGTACGGGTCGAAGCCACGCCGCAGACCACCGTGACCGGTCTGCTGCGGCGGGTCGAGGACTTCCGGTTGAACCTGATGGCCCACGAGTACCTCGGTCTCGGGGACATCACCCGAAGCACCGGATTCCAGCCCCTGTTCGACTCGCTGTACGTCCTGCAGAATTTCCTCGACGACGGCACCTTCACCGACTTCGAACGCGAGCACGGCATCGTCGGGGTCGACTTCGTCGACACCACGCACTACCCGCTGACGTGGGTGCTCACCCCGGGTGAGCGCCTGACCGTCAAACTGGAGCACCGGCCCGACGTCATCGACGGTGACCGCGCCCTGGCTATGGTCAGCCGGTTCCGGCTGGCCGCGGAGACTCTGCTGGCCCGACCCGACATGCAGATCGGAGATCTCGACCTGACCCTGCCCGGGGAACGGGCGGCGCTGACGAGGCGCTGGCACGCGACCGAGCACGAGATCGGCGACGCTACCATCGCCGACCTGCTCGCCGAACGGACGCAGCGGTGCCCGAACGAGACGGCGCTCGTGTTCGGGGCGCAACGGTTGACCTATGCCGAACTCGACGGCCGGATCAATCAGCTGGCGCGCCAGCTGCTGGCCCGGGGCGCCGGAACCGAGTGCATCGTCGCGCTCGCCCTGCCGCGGTCGATCGACATGGTCGTGGCACTGTTCGCCACCCTTCGCACGGGTGCGGCGTATCTGCCGCTGGAGCTGGACTACCCGACCGCGCGCCTCACCGGCATGCTGGACGACGCGACACCGGTGCTGTTGGTCTGCCGCGGCGCGAGCGCCGAACTGGCGACGCACCAAAGGGCACTGGGCAACGACGTACTGCTACTCGACGACCCGGCGGTGGCCCGGGGGCTATCGCAGACGCCGGCCGGTGAGCTGTCCGACGCCGAGCTCGGCGCGTTCGCACGCAGCGGTGGAACGCACCGGCTCGACCACCCGGCCTACGTCATCTTCACCTCCGGGTCCACCGGCCGCCCCAAGGGCGTGGTGACACCGCACCGCGGCCTGACGAACATGCAGCTCAACCATCGGACGGCGATCTTCGATCCGGCGGTCGCCAAGGCGGGCGGGCGGCGGATGCGGGTGGCGCACACGGTGTCGTTCTCCTTCGACATGTCGTGGGAGGAACTGCTGTGGCTCGTCGAGGGTCACGAAGTACATGTCTGCGACGAGGAATTGCGCAGGGATGCAACCGCTTTGGTGGCCTATTGCCGGGAGCACCGCATCGACGTGATCAACGTGACGCCCAGCTATGCCCACCACCTCTTCGAGCAGGGTCTGCTCGAGGACGGATCGTCCCCCGTCGCCCCGGGGTCTTCCCCCGTCGCTTCGCTCGCCCCGGGATCCGGTCACCCGCCCACCCTGGTGCTGCTCGGGGGCGAGGCGGTTTCCGAGGAGGTGTGGCGCCGGCTGCGCGAGCTGCCCGCCGGCACCGGGTACAACCTGTACGGCCCCACCGAGTACACGATCAACACGCTGGGCGCCGGTACCGACGACAGCGCCACTCCGACGGTGGGCCAACCGATCTGGAACACTCGGGCCTACGTGCTGGATGCGTGGCTGCGGCCGGTCGGCGACGGTGTGGTCGGTGAGCTCTACATCGCCGGCGCTGGGCTGGCCCGCGGATATCTGAACCGCGCCGCGCTCACCGCTGATCGCTTCGTGGCCGACCCGTTCGTCCCTGGCGGCAGGATGTACCGCACGGGTGATCTCGTCACGCGCCGGTCGGATGCGGGTGGCACGCTGGACTTCCTCGGCCGCAGCGACGACCAGGTGAAGATCCGCGGCTACCGGGTGGAGCTGGGTGAGGTCGCGGCTGCTTTGTCGGCCTTGGCGGGGATTCGTCAGGCGGTCGCGATCGCGCGGCCGGGCCCGACGCCGTCGGTCAAGCAGCTCGTCGGCTACGTGGTGCCCGACGCTCCGGTAGAGGACCCCGCGGCCCTCGCCACGGATCTGCGTTCGCAGTTGGCCAAGGCGCTTCCGGACTACATGGTGCCGGCACTGTACGGGGTGGTCGAGACGATCCCGCTGACGGTCAACGGCAAGCTGGACGTCCGTGCCCTTCCCACACCGGTGGCGCCGGCCACCGGAGCGACGCGGGCACCGCGGGACGATCGAGAAGGGCTGCTGGCGAGCATCTTCGGTGACGTCCTCGGAATTCCCGACATCGGCGTCGACGACGACTTCTTCACCCTCGGAGGTGACAGCATCTCCTCGATCGCCGTGGCGGGCAGGGCCCGCAAGGCCGGCCTGGTGATCACGCCACGCGACGTGTTCCGCCGCAGGACGGTGGCTGCCCTCGCCGCCGCCACCGCCGAGCACCACGTGCCTCTCGACTTCGCGCCCGACAGTGGAGTCGGTGCCATCTCGGCGACGCCGATGCTCGCCGAGACCGCCCGCGAGCAGACCCCGCTGGCCAACTTCCACCAGTCGATGGTGCTGGCGACGCCACCGGGAATGACCAGCCGCCGCCTCGAACTCGTCCTGCAGGCAGTGGTCGACGCCCACGACATGTTGCGCGCCCGCCTCGAGATCGACGGCGGCGGTTGGCGTCTCTCGGTCCCCGAGGATCGGCTCGCGGTCTCGCGCCTACTCACCGTCCGCACCGGGGCGCTGAATTCGGCGGAGGTCGAGGCCGCCACGGCCGCAGCGGCAACGCAGCTCGCCCCGCAGGACGGAGTGATGATCCGGGCCGTCTGGTACGACGCCAAGGGGGAGCCGGGCCAGCTGCTGGTCGTCGTGCACCACCTGGTGATCGACGGCGTGTCATGGCGAATCCTCGGTGACGACCTCACCAGAGCCTGGGCCGAACTCGCCGAAGGGGACGACCGCCGCGACCCGCCGACCCTCGATCCCGTCCCGACGTCGTTCCGCACGTGGTCCGAGACCATCGCGACGGCCCGCTTCGACACCGAGGTGCCGTACTGGAACGAGGTGCTGTCCACCCCGGATCCCGACCTGGGGCGCCGCGCGATCGACCCTGCCGTCGACACCGCGGAAACCGTGCGGAGTCACGCCTTCTCGCTGCCATCGACGACCAGCGCGGCCCTGCTGTCATCGGTGCCGGCGGCCATCCACGGCGGCGTCGACGACGTGCTGCTGACCGCCTTCTCGCTGGCGCTGGCCCGATGGCGGGCCGAGCGTGGTCACGACGGGGGCACCGCCGCGCTGGTCAACCTCGAGGGGCACGGACGCGAGGCCGACCTCGTCCCCGGCGATCTCGACCTGTCCCGCACCATCGGCTGGTTCACCGCGATCTACCCCGTCCGGGTCGATCCGGGTCGGCTGGAGTGGAGCGACGTGCTGGCGGCCGGGCCGGCGTTGGCCGCGGCGACCAAGTCGGTCAAGGAGCAACTGCGCTCGGTGCCCAGTCGTGGGCTGGGCTATGGCGTGCTGCGCCACCTCGACGAGACCCGGCCGCTGCGCGGCGCCGCACCGCAGATCCTGTTCAACTACCTTGGCCGCTTCTCCGGGGGTTCCGGCCGGGCCTGGGAGCCGGTCGCCGGGTTCGGCGCGCTGCGCGAAGGCGTGGACCCCACCAATCCCGCGGTGACACTGGAAATCAACGCACTCGCCGAGGATGGTCCCGACGGCACCGTGCTGACGGTCAGCTTGGCCTGGCCGGGCGGCCTGCTCGACGATGCGGACATCGCCGAGCTGGCGGACCGCTGGACCGACGCTCTGACGGCGCTGTCCCGGTGCGAGGCGCTGGCCGGTCACACGCCGTCGGACTTCCCGCTGATCGAGGTGTCTCAGGCCGACCTCGACGACTGGCAGCGGACCGGGCCCGTCGAGGACGTACTTCCGCTGCTCCCGCTGCAGGAGGGCATGTACTTCCACGGCACCTTCGGCCAGGGACTCGAAGGACACACCGACACCTACCGCGTACAGCAGATCGCCGTGCTGACCGGCCCGGTCGACGTCGATGCGTTGCGCGCCAGCGTGATCGACGTCGTCACGCGCCACCAGGCGTTGCGTGCCAGCTTCCGCGAGCTCCACGACGGCCGGCTCGCCCAGATCATCTGGGCTGCCGTGCCCGTCGAGTTCACCTACGTCGACGCGGCCGATCGTAGTGTCGAGGACATTGCCCGCGAACAGCTCTCGCGGCCATTCGACTTGGCCACCGCGCCGCTGGTGCGCTACGTGCTGGTGTCCGTCGGCGCGGGTGAGCACAGGCTGATCCAAACCTTGCACCACATCGTCGCCGACGGATGGTCCTACCCCGTGATCTTCGGTGACGTCGTGGCGTACTACCACGCCCGGCTCGGCATCGGACCGGCGCCAGCGCCGCTCGCCGCGACGCTGCGCGACCACGTCGAAGCGGTCCTTGCCACCAGCACCGAGGCTGCCCGCCAGGCGTGGTCGGGGGTGCTGGCCGACGTCGAAGCCACGACGCTGGTCCCGCCGCCGGAGAGCGGAACTCCAGAACCCGACACCGTCGGGGAACACCGCAGTTCGGTGCGGCACCTGACGCCGGAACTCACCCGCGCGTTGGTCGAGACGGCGCGCTCGCGCGGCGTCACGGCGGGTGCGGTGCTGCACGGCGCGTGGGGGTTGCTCCTCGGCCGGCTGCTGGGCCGCCGCCGGGTGGTGTTCGGGTCCACGGTCTCCGGGCGCGGTGGTGCACTCGCGGGCACCGAGTCGATCGTCGGGCTGCTGATCAACACGATCCCGGTGCCGATGTCGTGGGACCACGACACCCCGATCGAGACGGCGATGGCAGAGCTGCAGGACACCCAGAGTGCGGTCCTCGACGCGCAATACGTTGGCCTGACCGAGACGTCCCGACTGGCTGGTGCGCGCGATCTGTTCGACACCATGGTGGTCGTCGAGAACTTCCCAACCGTCGCCGACGAGCGACCGAATGACGCTCGTGCCCTTGCCTTCCAAGGCTTCACCGGCACCGACGCTCCGCACTATCCGGTGTCCCTGGTCGCCTACCTCGACGACCGGCTGACGGTAGAGATCAAGTACGACGCAGGCAAGGTCACCGCAGCCAGCGCCGACCGGTACGCCGAACACGTCGAACGGATCCTGACCGCATTCGCCGAGCGGCCCGACGCGCCGATCTGCGACATCGACGTGCGCACCGATGCCGAACGCCGACTCGGGTCCGACGCCGAGACCCGGGTTGGTCCCGATCGCACCCTGGCCGCGTGGTTCACCGGCATCGCCCGCCGGCACACCGACGACGTCGCGGTCACCTGCGGCGGCGCGCGAATGACCTATGGCGAACTCGACGAGCGGGCCACCGCCGTCGCCGCCACCCTGATCGAGCTCGGAGTGGGCCCGGAGTCCAGAGTGGCCGTGGCACTGCCCCGTTCACTGGATCTCGTCGTCGGCCTGGTGGCCGTGGTCAAGGCGGGTGGCACGTACGTCCCGCTGGACGTCGACTCGCCGGCGGCCCGGCTGCACCACATCGTCACCGACTCGGACCCGGTGTGCGTCCTCGTCGACCGCGCCGACCGGCTGCCAGCCGATGCCGTGACGACCGCGACGTCGACGATCGTGCTGGCCGAGGCGGCCGGCCACCGAGTCGACGGTCCTGTCACGCCGCCCCGCCTCGAACCCGACCACGCCGCCTACGTGATCTACACCTCCGGTTCGACGGGTGTGCCCAAGGGCGTCACCATCACCCACCGCAACGTGGCAGCACTCTTCGACGGCACGTCGACGCTATTCGACGTCGGCCCCGACGACGTGTGGACGATGTTCCACTCCGCGGCGTTCGACTTCTCGGTGTGGGAATTGTGGGGGCCGCTGCTGCGCGGTGGGCGCCTGGTGGTCGTCGACACCGTGGTGGCCCGCGACCCCGACCGCTTCGTCGAACTGCTGTCCACCGAGGGGGTCACGGTGCTCAACCAGACCCCCTCGGCCTTCTACCCTCTGATCGAGGCCGATCGGCGGCTTCGGTTGCCGATGGCGTTGCGCTACGTGGTCTTCGGCGGTGAGGCCCTGGATCCGAGCCGCCTCGCCGAGTGGTACCGACGTCACGACGCCCGGTCGCCGCAGCTGGTCAACATGTACGGCATCACCGAGACCTGCGTGCACGTGTCGCATCGACGGATGCAGTCCGCAACACCCGAGAGAGGCATCGGCGGACCGATTCCCGGTCTGCGGATCCACCTCCTCGACGCAGCATTGCAACCGGTGCCGGTTGGTGTGGTCGGTGAGATGTACGTCGCCGGAGGACAACTCGCCCGCGGGTACGTCGGGCTTTCCGGCCTCACGGCGACCCGGTTCGTGGCCAACCCGTTCGACGCGGCCGGCGAGCGGCTGTACCGCAGCGGGGACACCGCGATGTGGACCGAAAGCGGGGAGCTGGTGTACGTCGGGCGCTCCGACCAGCAGGTCAAGGTGCGCGGCTACCGCATCGAGCTCGGCGAAGTGGAGTCGGCGCTGTCGGCACAGCCCGGCGTGGTCAATGCCGCGGCGGCGGTCCACCACGACGAGACCGGCCGCGCCAGGCTGATCGGGTACCTCGTCGGACGCGATGCCGTCGACGTCACCGACGTCCGGAACCGCCTCACCGAACGGCTGCCGAGCTACATGGTGCCCTCCGCGCTGGTGGCGCTCGATGCCCTGCCGCTGACGGTGAACGGCAAGCTGAACCGTGCGGCGCTGCCCGCGCCCGCCGACCGCCCAGCGGCACCCGATCCGGCGGCACCCGATCCGGCGGCACCCGTGCCGGCCGCGCCGGGAACCGCCGCCGAGCTGCTGGCCGCGCTGTGCTCGGAGATCCTCGGTGCCGCAGTGGGTGTCGACGACGACTTCTTCACCATGGGTGGGGACAGCATCGTGGCCATCCAGCTGGTGAACCGCGCGCGCAAGAAGGGCGTGCAGATCACGCCGCAGCAGGTGTTCGTCTGCCGTACGCCCGGGGCGCTGGCCGAGGCGGCCGTCCCGGCGGCACCGCCCGTCGCCGATGCCGACGACTCCGGACCCGACCTCGGCGAGGTCATGCTGACGCCGATCGTGCAGCGTTTGGCCGAGCTCGGCGGCACCATCGATCGACTCAACCAGTCCGAGGTGACGGTCACCCCGACCGGCGCGACGCTGGCCGAGCTCGAGGCGGCGCTGAACGCGGTCACCCATCGGCACGACGCGTTCGGGCTGCGGTTGCACCGGCCGGTGCCGATGCTGTGGTCATTGGAAACGGCTGCTGCCGAGCGTGTCTCGATCCTGCGGGTCGACGCCGAAGGTTTCGACGAGGACGGGTTGCGGGCGGCGATCGCCGCGCAGTCCGACGCGGCAGCCGACCGGTTGCGCCCGGACAGCGGCACCCTGGTGGCTGCGGTGTGGTTCGACCGCGGCCCGCAGCGACGGGGCCGGTTGCTGCTCACCGTGCACCACCTCGCCATCGACGGCGTGTCCTGGCGCATCGTGCTCGACGACCTCGCCGAGGCGTTCGAGCAGGTCCGGGGTGGCCGCACCCCGGTGCTGCCCGCCGTCGCGACGTCGATTCGCTCGCACGCCAGGATCGTCAACGAAGGCGCCCAGCAGGCGGCACGCCTCGCCGAGTTCGAGCACTGGACGTCGACGCTGGCACCGGGCGGCGAACTCGATCCAGGAGCCGACACCGTCGGGCTGACAGTCGGGGCCACCCGCGACCACGAGCTGCGCCTCACGGCCGCCGAGACGCTGCCGCTGCTGACCACGGTGCCCGCGATGGCCAATGCCGACGTCACCGAAACACTCTTGGCGGGGCTGTATCTCGCAGTCGGGCGCTGGCGGGACGCGCGGGGGATCCCCGACCGGCCGCTGGTGCTCGACCTGGAGCGTCATGGCCGCGACGGCTGGGGCGAGGAGGTCGACCTGTCCCGCACCGTGGGCTGGTTCACCGCCATCGCACCCGTACGGCTGCCGTCGCGCGCCGGAACGGATCACGTTGCCGTGCTCAAGGAGGTCAAGGAGAGGCTCCGGGCGGTATCGGGTCTTGGCTTCGGTCAGTTGCGCTACTGCAATCCGCGCACGGCCGCCGCGCTCGGCCGGCTGCCCGCCCCGCAATTGTTGTTCAACTACCTCGGCAGGGGGTCGGCCGGCGACACCGGCGATTGGACCACCGCACCGGAGGCCGACGCGCTGCGCGCTGCGCCCAACCCCGATCTGGGCACGCCATATCTGCTGGAGGTCAACGCGTTCTGCGAGGACACCGCCGATGGTCCGGTGCTGCGCGCCACGCTCACCTACGCCGACGGGGAGATGACTCCCGACGCAGCCGAGTCGTTGGCAAAGCAGTGGTCGACCGTGTTGCGCGAGCTGAGCCGGCTGGCCGACGACGCCGGCGGAGGAGCTTTTCCGCGCGGCGGGCTGACGCCGTCGGACCTGCCGCTGGTGCAGCTGACCCAGGCTCAGATCGATCAAATCGAGGCTACGAGTTCGACTGCGGTCGAGGATATCTGGCCACTTTCACCGTTGCAGGAGGGTGTCTACTTCCAGGCGCGGTACGCGCAGGCGGCGGTCTACATCGTCCAGAACGTGTTCGACTTCACCGAACCCATCGACGCCACCGCGCTGCGGACCGCCTACTCGGCGGTGATGCGACGACATCCCGTGCTGCGCTCGGCGTTCCTCGCCGACGACCTGCCGGGCCCGGTGGCTGCGATCATGGTCGATCCGGTTTGCGAGCCCGAACTCGTCGACCTCACCGACGTGGCCCCCGAGCACCTCGCGGATCGCATCGCCGAGCTGACCGCTGCCGATCGCCTGCGCACCTTCGACCTCGGTTCTCCACCGCTGACACGAATGACGATCATCCGCGCGACCGACCGCGACCGGCTCATTCTCAGCTACCACTTCCTGCTGCTCGACGGCTGGTCCCGGGAAGGGCTGCTGAACGACCTCTTCGCCGAATATGCCGCGGCGACCGGGCGATCCGTCGCCGATCGCCCCGTACCACGGGCCCGGTTCACCGACTACCTGCGGTGGCTGGCCGATCGGGACGGCCAAGCCGCCGCCGATCGGTGGGCCGCGGCACTGGCCGAACTGCCCGCACCGACGCTTCTGGTGCCTGCCGCCGTCGGCACCGAACCCACCCTGGCGCTGCGACTGGACTTCACCTTGACCGAGTCCCAGACCGCTGCGCTGGTGGGCGTCACCCGGGCCGCCGGCGTCACCCTGAACGCGGCGGTCAGCACCGCGCTGGCCATGGTGCTCGGGTACGAATCCGGCACTGACGACGTGGTCTTCGGCTCGACGGTGGCCGGCCGTCCGACCGAACTCGACGGCATCGAGGACGTCGTCGGGCTGTTCCTGAACACGGTCCCGACACGCGTGCGGTTGCGGCCCGACCGCACGGTCACCGACACCATGCGCGCAGTCCAGTCCGAGCGGCTCGAGCTGATGGACCACGAATACCTGGGCCTGGGCGAGATTCAACGCGCCGCGGGCGTCAACGGGCCGCTCTTCGACAGCCTCTACGTGCTGCAGAACTTCCTGGACGACGACACCTTCACCGACATGGAGTCCGAATACGGCATCGTCGGCCATGATTCCGTCGACGCGTCGCACTACCCGCTCACCTGGGTGGCCTCACCAGGGCGGCGGCTCTGGGTGAAGCTGGAGTACCGGCCCGACGTGGTTCAACGGCCCCACGCGCAGCGGCTGCTGCACCGGTTGCAGCGGGTGTTGCTGCACATCGGCGAGCACGGCGAGGACGTCCTGGCCGCCGTTCCGATGCAGCTCCACGAGGAGCAGGCCGAGCTGGTCGCCCGCGCCGAGGCGACCCGCCACCCGTTGCCCGAGGCCACCGTGATGGATCTGCTGGCCGAACGCAGCGCGCGTACCCCGAGTGAGACGGCCCTGGTGTGCGGTGGTGAACGCATCGACTACGGGCTGTTGGACGCTCGCGTCAACCAGCTGGCCTGGGTACTGCGCCACCGTGGCATCGGGCCGGAACAGACCGTGGCGCTGGCGATTCCGCGTTCCATCGACGCGGTCGTGGCACTATTCGCGGTGTTGCGGGCCGGTGCGGCCTACCTTGCGCTGGAACTCGACTACCCCGACGAGCGGCTGGCCGTCATGCTCGCCGATGCCGCTCCCGTCTGTCTGCTGACCACCTCGGCGGTGGCCACGCGCATCGGCCTGCTGACACCCGAATCGTGCGCGGCCGTCGTGCTCGACGCTGCCTCGGCGCGAAGGGAATTGGTGGCCAGCCGGTTGGACTGGGACGGCTATGCGCCCTCTCTGGACCATCCGGCCTACGTGATCTACACGTCCGGATCAACGGGCAAGCCCAAGGGTGTCGTCACCCCGCACCGCGGTCTGACGAACATGCACCTGAATCACCGCGAGGCCATCTTCGCCCCTGCCATCGCCAAGGCCGGTGGCCGGCGACTGCGCATCGCGCACACGGTGTCGTTCTCCTTCGACATGTCGTGGGAGGAACTGCTGTGGCTGATCGAGGGCCACGAGGTGCACGTGTGCGACGAGGACCTGCGGCGGGACGCGACCGCGCTGGTGGCGTACTGCCACCAGCATCGGATCGACGTCGTGAACGTGACACCGAGCTATGCCCAGCTGCTGTTCGACCAGGGGTTGCTCGACACTGGCTCTGGTCATCCGCCAGTCCTCGTGTTGCTCGGCGGGGAAGCCGTCTCGACGGCGGTGTGGGATCGCCTGCGCGACAGCGAGACCAGCTACGGTTACAACCTCTACGGTCCGACCGAGTACACCATCAACACCCTCGGTGGCGGCACCGACGACAGCGCCACCTCCACGGTCGGCGTGCCGATCTGGAACACCCGCGCCCACGTCCTGGATGCTTGGCTGCGCCCGGTGCCCGACGGTGTCGCGGGTGAGCTGTACATCGCCGGGGCCGGGCTGGCCCGCGGCTATTTGGGTCAACCCGCCCTGAGTGCAGGCCGTTTCGTGGCCAACCCCGACGAGCCGGGCGGCAGGATGTATCGCACCGGCGACCTGGTGGCCCGCCGGCGGGCCACCGAGGACCGGGCGGGCAACCTGGACTTCCTGGGCCGCACCGACGATCAAGTGAAGATTCGCGGCTATCGCGTCGAACTCGGGGACATCGAGGCCGCGCTGGCCGCACACCCGGGGGTGGCCCGGGCCGCGGTGATCGCCAAGCCCGACCCGAACGCCTCCGGATCGCACCGCCTCGTCGGCTACGTCGTCGCGGCGGGGGTCGCAGTCGGTGACACGTTCGACGAGGACGCTCTCGTCGGGCAAGTCCGCGCTCAGCTCAAGAACGTCCTGCCCGGGTACATGGTGCCGTCGGCGATCGCGGTGCTCGCCGAGCTCCCGCTGACCGACAACGGCAAGCTGAACGTCAGGGCGCTGCCCGAGGTCGATCCGGTCGTACGGCGCGCCAGTGGCCGACCCCCGCAGACCCCGACCGAGGAAGTACTGTGCCGACTCTTCGGCCAGGTCCTTGGGGTGGACGGCGTCGGCGCCGACGATGACTTCTTCGATCTCGGAGGGCATTCGCTGCTGAGCATTCGGCTGATCGGGCTGGTGCGGTCCGTGCTCGGCGTGGAGATGTCGCTGCGCGACGTCTTCGACGCACCGACCGTCGCGGCGCTCGCGGCGATCCTCGGTGAGCACCGGCCGTCCGGGGCCGGCCCGCGAGCGGAACTGGCCGCGGTGACGCGCCCGACTCGGATCCCGACCTCGCCCGCCCAGGAGCGGTTGCTGATCCTCGACCAATTCGGTGACGCGGCGGTGGCCTACAACTATCCTCTGGTGTTCGAGGTGCGCGGCCCGCTCGACGTGGCTGCCCTCGGCGCGGCACTCGGCGACGTCGTGGACCGGCACGAAGCACTGCGGACGGTGTTCGACGAGCACGACGGCGTGCCGTTCCAGCGGATCCTGCCCGTCGGCACCCCGGTCCCGCTGCAGGTGGTGGACTGCCACGAGGATCAGGTCCAGGCCAGGGTCGACGAGGCGGCGTGGCGCCGGTTCGAGCTGAGCACCGAGATTCCGTTGCGCGTCAGCGTGATTCGGGTCGCGCCCGAAGTTCACACGGTGGCGATCATCCTGCACCACATCGCCACCGACGAGTGGTCGGACGCACCGTTGGTCGCCGACCTCAACCGGGCGTACGCGGCGCGCCGGCGCGGTGAGCGCGCGGCACTGCCCGAATTGCCGGTGCAGTACCCGGATTACGCGCTGTGGCAGCGTGATCGGCTGGCCGAGATCGAGGAGGCGCGGCTGGCGTTCTGGCGCGAAGCGCTCGCCGGCGCGCCTGACGAGCTGACGTTGCCCACCGACCGTCCGCGGCCGCTGCGGCCCAGCGGTGCCGGCGGCACCATGGCCGTCGCGGTGCCTGCCGACACCGCCGAGGCGCTGCGCACCCTGGCGGCCCATCGTCAGGTCAGCATGCTGATGCTGCTGCACGCCGGGGTGGCCACGCTGCTGCACCGGATGGGTGCCGGTGACGACATCGTCGTCGGCACCCCGGTCGCGGGGCGGGACGATTCCGCCCTCGACGAACTGATCGGCTTCTTCGTCAACACCGTCGTGCTGCGGGTCGACGCGTCGGGCAACCCGTCCTTCGACGAACTGCTGGCACGCGTGCGGGAGGCCGACCTCTCCGCATTCGCGCATCAGGATCTACCGTTCGAGCGGCTGGTCGAGGCGCTGAACCCGCCGCGGGTGGCGGGCCGCAACCCGCTGTTCGGTGTCTTCGTCGGCTACCAGCTGCGCGATGGTGACGAGGCCGAGATGCTCGGTCTGCCCACCCAATGGCGCGAAACCGATTCGACTGCAGCCATGTTCGATCTCAGCTTCACCCTCGTCGACGATCGCACGGGTGGGGCGACGATCATGGCGGAGTACGGCGCCGACCTGTTCGACGCATCGACGGTGCGGTCCTTGACGCACCGGCTGATCACCCTGCTCGGCCGCATCGCCACCGATGGTGCCACCGCGATCGGGGCGGTCGACGTGCTGAGCGACGGCGAGCGCGAGGCATTGCTAATCGAGCGCAACGCCACCACCCACGACGTCGACGACGTCGGGCTGGGGGCCCTGGTGGCACGGCAGGCCGCGCGAACGCCGAACGCCCTCGCGGTGGTCTTCGACGGCGATGCGCTCGATTACGCTGAACTGGACGTCTGGTCGGACCGGGTCGCCGCCGAACTCGTCGCAGCCTGCGCAGGACCGGGGGCCATCGTCGGGGTATCCCTGCCACGCTCGGTCGAGTTGGTCGTGGCCCTGGTCGCGGTGGCGAAGTCCGGCGCGGCGTTCCTGCCGTTGGACCCGGATTATCCACCGGATCGCCTGCAGTACATGACATCCGATGCCAGTCCCGCCGTAGTGCTCGACGACGCGAACTGGGTGCGGACGGTGCGCCACGGGCAGGGGACGGCACGGCTGGGGGCGGTCGACCCGTCGGGCTGGGCCTACGTGCTCTACACCTCGGGCACGACGGGTCGACCCAAGGGTGTCGCGGTGCCGCACGCCGGAATCGTCAACCGCATCGCCTGGCTGCAACACGCCTATCCGCTGGGGCCCGAGGACCGCATGCTGGTGAAGACCCCGATCAGCTTCGACACGTCGGTGTGGGAGGTGTTCTGGCCGCTGGCCGTCGGGGCGACGCTGGTGGTGGCCAGGCCGGGTGGTCACCGCGACCCTCGCTACCTCGCCGAAACCATGGTCTCGCAGGGCATTACAGCCGTGGACTTCGTGCCGTCGATGCTCGAGCCGTTCCTGGAGGAACCAGCAGCGGCCGACTGTGCCTCGCTGACCAGGGTCACCGTCGGCGGGGAGGCGTTGCCCACCGACGTCGCCGCGCGGTTCGCCGAGACCGTCGGCGTGCCGCTGCACAACCTCTATGGGCCCACCGAGGCTGCAGTGGACGTCCTCGGCTGGACGGCCGACGGCGGCCCCGTCGCACTGGGCGTGCCCGGGTGGAACGTCCGGGTCTACGTGCTCGACGGGTACCTCGACCCGGTACCCATCGGAGCGCCCGGCGAGCTGTATCTGGCAGGTGTGCAGCTGGCCGACGGCTATCTGCACCGCCACGGCCTCACGGCGCAACGCTTCGTCGCCAGTCCGTTCGAGGCGGCTGCGCGCATGTACCGCACCGGAGACCTGGTGCGCTGGCGGGCCGACGGGCAACTGGAGTACCTCGGCCGCACCGACGAACAGATCAAGCTGCGTGGCGTGCGGATCGAGCCCGGTGAGATCGAGACCGTGCTGGCCCGGCATCCGTCGGTGTCGTCGGCGCGGGTCGTCGTGCGCGCCGACCGGCTGGTCGCGTACTACCTGCCCGCGCCGGGCGCCGAGGCCGCGTCGGCCGAGGAGTTGCGGCAGCACGCATCGGCTGCGCTCCCGATCCACATGGTGCCGTCGGCCTACGTCGAGCTCGCCGAGTTCCCACTGACTCCCAGCGGCAAGCTGAACCGCCGGGCCCTGCCCGACCCCGAGACGACCGGGGGCACGGGCAGGCCCGCCGTGACACCGCGCCAGCAGCGGCTCGCCGAGCTGTTCTCCGAGGTGCTCGGCGTCCGGGTGACGAGCATCGACGACGACTTCTTCACCCTCGGTGGCCATTCCCTGCTGCTGGTGCGGCTGGCCTCGGTGCTGCGGCGCGCGTTCGGCGTCGACGTCGGGGTCGCGGATCTGATGGCGGCGCCAACGGTGGCCGCTGTCGAGACCGTGCTGGCCGGCCACGGGGACGAGTCGGCCGGCGCCGGTTTGGCGCCGCTGCTGCCACTGCGCGCGGAGGGGACCGAACCGCCGCTGTTCTGCCTGCCTCCTGCCAGCGGTCTCAGCTGGCAGTTCGCTGGGCTGAAACGTCATCTGCCGCAAAATGTTCCGCTATACGGTCTGCAGTCGCCCAGGTTTTCCGGTTCAGCGCTGCCCGCGACCATCGCCGAGCTCGCCACGACGTACGCCGACCTGGTCGACGAGGTCGCGCCGAACGGCCCGATCCGGCTGCTGGGCTGGTCCTTCGGGGGGTCGCTGGCCCTGCTCGTCGCCGACGAGCTGACCCGTCGCGGCCGGGACGTGACCTTCGTCGGGATGCTCGACGCGCGCACCGACGTCGACCCGGACGAAGACTTCGACCCCGCCGCGGTGCTGGGCGGCTTGCTGCGCGAGATGGGCTTCCCCGTCGAGGCGGGGGCCAGGACCACCATCGAGGACGCCGTGGCGCTGGTGCGCGCCAGCGGCGACGCGATCGCCATCCTCGACGACGTCCAGATCGGCCGGGTCGTCGAGAACTACGTCGCCGCAGAGAGATTGACGGCCAGTGCGGACTACGGCCGCTACCACGGCGACGTGTTCTTCGTCGACGCCGCGATCTTGGAGATGGATCTCGAGGGGGTGGCCTCACAGGGCTGGCGCGAGCACGTGGGCGGCGAGCTGAGGGTCGTGACGCTGCCGTGCCGGCACTCCGAGCTGATGGACGCCGAGGTACTGGATCAGCTCGGCCCGCTCATCGCCGCCGAGCTGTCCCGCTAACCCGAGGCGAGCAGACGCAAGGGGCCCTCATTCGCGCGGAATGAGGGCCCGTTGCGTCTGCTCGCGCAGAGGGGGTCAGGCGTTGGAGAGGTCGGCGACCGGCTTGCCGGTCAGCGCATTGCTCAGCTGGGGCACCAGAAGGTTCAGCGCGTAGAGCATCGCGTCGGGTCCGTGGAAGGCGATGGCGCCGCTGAGGGTGGAGTCCGAACCCGCGTACAGCGTGCGTCCGTCACGCACCACGGGAAGACGCTGGAACGCCGGGGCGCCGGCCAGCTGCTCCTTGCTCAGTCCGTTGACGAACAGCGCGTTGCCGTCGAGCAGGTCGAGCTTCTCCTCGGAGACGTCGCCGATGGTGGTGCCGGTGTCCAGACCGAGGCCGTCGAAGATCGCGTTGCGGGGATCGCCCTTGCCGATCACGTAGTGCGCGGTGGGTTCCGAGGTGAAGTCCGACACCAGCTTCTTGCCGGCGAACTCCGGGTGCGCGGTCTTGGCCTCGGCGAACTTGGCGTTGACCTGGTCCACCAGCTGCTGGGCCCGGTCCTGCTTGCCGAGTGCCTTGCCGGTGGTCACGAGCTGCACGTCCCACGGCGTCTCCTCGGCCGGGTAGTCGGCGGACTGCACGATGGTCGGCGCGATCTGCGAGAGCCGGTCGTAGGTCTTGCGGTCGACGGTCTCGTTGATGGCGAAGATGACGTCGGGCTTGGCCGCTGCGATGCCCTCGAAGTTGATGGTGTCGCCGTCGATGCGCGGCACGCCCTTGCCGCCGGTGGCCTGCTGCACCCACGGGAAGCTGTCGTAGTTGTCGAAGTAGCCGCCGCGGCTGCCCACCGGGACGACCCCGAGGGACAGCACGAAGTCCTGGTCTATCCACCCCGCGGTGACGACCCGCTGCGGATTCGCCGGAACCGTGGTCTCACCGAACTCGTGGGTGATGGTGACGCCCCCGGCGGCGGTGCTCGACGTCGGCGCGGGGCTCGAGGAGCTCCCGCAACCGGCGAGGAGTGCGGACCCGAGTGCGATCGTGAAGACGAGGGCAAGGGCTCGACGAGCCCGAGTAGACAGTCCTATGCTCAACATTTGGTTAGGCTAACATTACCTATTCTTGGGATGGTAGGCCACGTCAGGCGCTTTGCCGACGTTGCATCGCAGCGCACGAAACGCGGTTTCGGGACCACTCGGGGAGGATCGGTAGGGTGTCCTCCCGGCGGCCCGAACACCACGGGTCACGCGCAAGGGAGCGCCAAATCAAACCAGTGCATATCCAGTGCATGTCGCAAGGAGCAGTCCCGTGGCCCTGAACACCATCGCGCTGGAACTCGTCCCGCCCAACGTCGACCGGGGGGCCGCCTGGGCCGTCGACGAGGCGCACAAGGTGCTGCAGTTGGCCGTCGACGCCGGCATCGAGGGCCGGATCCGGCACGTCATGATCCCCGGCATGATCGAGGAGGACGACGACCGTCCGATCGAGATGAAGCCCAAGCTGGACGTCCTGGAGTACTGGTCGATCATCCGGCCGGAGCTGCCCGACATGAACGGGCTGTGCACGCAGGTGACCTCGTTCCTGGACCAGTCCGCGCTGCAGGCCCGGCTGGGTGAGCTGCGCGACGCCGGTTTCGACGGCATCGCCTTCGTGGGCGTCCCGCGCACCATGGCCGACGGCGAGGGGGTGGGCGTCGCCCCGACCGACGCCCTGTCGATGTACGAGGCCCTGGTGCCCAACCGCGGTGCGATCCTCATCCCGACCCGCGAGGCAGAGCAGGGTCGTTTCTCCTTCAAGTGCGACCAGGGCGCGACCTACGGCATGACGCAGCTGCTGTACTCGGACGCCATCGTCGGGTTCCTGACCGAGTTCGCCGAGACCACCGAGCACCGCCCCGAGATCCTGCTGTCCTTCGGCTTCGTGCCCAAGATGGAGACGAACGTCGGGCTGATCAACTGGCTCATCCAGGACCCCGGTAACGCCGCCGTCGCCGCCGAACAGGCCTTCGTCAAGGAGTTGGCGGCCGCCGACCCCGCCGACAAGCGCAAGCGGATGATCGACCTCTACAAGCGCGTCATCGACGGCGTCGGCGATCTCGGCTTCCCGCTCAGCATCCACTTCGAGGCGACCTACGGCGTGTCCCGGCCCGCCTTCGAGACCTTCGCCGAGATGCTGGCGTACTGGGCCCCCGATCGCCCCTAGCCCGCTAGGCCGTCACGAACTTGGCCAGCGCCGAGCCGACGGCCGCCGCGCCGTCGGCGTTGGGATGCAACGGTGCCGCCGGCCGCGATGGCGCGAAACCCTCGATGTAGCGGTCCTGCGGAGCTGCGCAGATGTCGTGGCCGACCGACAGCGTCCTGGTGTCGAAGAACTCCGCGCCGTTGGCTTCGGCCACCTGCTCGAGCCGATCGTCCAGCTCGTCGAGCTTGCGCTGGAAGTAGGTGGCGTCGAGCGGGTTGATCGGCTGGGCCGGAAAGCAGCCCTCCGGGCGGACGTAGGTGCCGTAGCCGACCAGGATCACCCGCGCGTCCGGCGCCTTGGCGCGGATCGAGGCGATGAGGCCGGCCCACCGGCTGGCATCGGAGTCGATTGCCTCGGAGATGCCGTCGACGCCGTCGACCACCAGCCCCGGCGAACACGGCGGTACGTCGAGGGCGTCGCGCCGGCACCTGGCCGCGATGGTCGGCAGGTCCACGTCGTTGCCACCGATGGTGACGGTGACCAGCTGGGTGTCGGCCGACACCGCGTCCAGCTGCGGCGGCACCGGGCCGGTGCGGGTGGTCTGTTCGTGGGAGACGAGGTCCTCTGTCCTGGCCCCGCTGCAGGTCACGTCGGTGAACGGCGCCGCGCCGATCCGGCGCGCGAGGACCGAGGGGTAGTCGTTGGTCGACTTCAGGCAACCAATCGGCTGGGCCTGGTCGGGGACCAGCGGCGCGGCGGCTGCCGAGTCGCCCATCGCCACGTAGCTGGGACCGGTGCCGGGAGCCGCATCCTTCGGCTCCGACGCGCTGGTCCGCGGCACCCCGGTGGCGCCGGACGGCCCCGACGGCTGGCCAGCGTCACCGCAGGCCGCCAGCAGGACCGCGACCACGCTGGCAGTCACGGCCCGGCGGATTCGGTTCGAGGCCATCACTCGTTCATACCCGGGCCCCGAGAGAACCCACCGCCCGTGCCACTGTGGGCTGCGTGACGCTTCCCGCCGACAACCACGTGCACTCACAGTTCTCCTGGGACACCGGGCCCAACGCCTCGATGGAGCAGGCCTGCCGCCGCGCCGTCGCCGTCGGGCTGCCGGCGATCGCGTTCACCGAGCACGTCGACTTCACCGATTGGGGTGATGACGACCGGCCGCCGGCGGACGCCCGGATCCACGCCAGGCACCGCGTCCAGCCGGTCGACCTCGACGGATATCTGGCCAGCATCGAGAAGTGCCGCCACCTGTTTCCCGAGGTCCGCATCCTGTCCGGCGTCGAGGCCGGCGAGCCGCACCACTTCGCCGGTAGCGTCGCCGCCGTCCTCGGCACCGGAAAGTTCGACCGCGTACTGGGCTCACTGCACTCGATCGTCCACGACGGCCGCCTGGTCTACGCCAACGACGTGTTCGGCTCGCTGCCCGCCCACGTCGTGGTGCGCGACTACTTCGCCGAGCTGCTTCGCCTGGTCGAGACCTCCGACGTCTTCCAGGTCCTCGCGCACTGCGACTACCCCCGCCGCTACTGGCCCACCCGCCGCGAGGGCCCATATCGCGAGGCCGACTTCGAGGAGGAGTACCGCACGGTGTTCCGGGCGCTGGCCGCCTCCGACCGGCCGCTGGAGTTCAACACCGCCAGCCCGCTCGCCTCGGTGTCGCTGATCCGGTGGTGGTACGAGGAGGGGGGCGGGGCGGTGTCCTTCGGCAGCGACGCGCACGTCCCGCTGCGGGTGGGCGACCAGTTCGAGGTGGCCGTGGACGTGGTGGAGGCGGCCGGCTTCCGGCCGGGCCGCGACGAGTACGACTTCTGGCGCCGCTGAGGGCTCGCCTATCGTTGACTGAGTGTCCGAACCGCCCCGCGTCGAGCCGTCCGAGCTGCGTGCTCGCCTCGACGGGTTGACGATCCGCGACGCCGACCGCCTGCGCCGCCGGCTACGTGGGTTCCGTGGCGCCGACCCGGCGGCGCTCGCCAAGCTCGCCGAGCAATTCACCGCCGCGGAAGCCCTCGTCGCCACCCGGCTGGCCGCCGTCCCCGAGATCACCTACCCCGACCTGCCGGTCACCGACATGCGCGGTGCGCTCGCCACCGCGATCACCGACAACCAGGTGGTGATCGTCGCCGGCGAGACCGGGTCGGGCAAGACCACCCAGCTGCCCAAGCTCTGCCTCGAGCTGGGCCGCGGCATCCGGGGCACCATCGGGCACACCCAGCCGCGGCGGCTGGCCGCGCGCACCGTCGCCCAGCGCATCGCCGACGAGCTGCACGTGCCGCTCGGCGACGCCGTCGGCTACACCGTGCGGTTCAACGACCACGCCAGCGACCGCACCCTGGTCAAGCTGATGACCGACGGCATCCTGCTCGCCGAGATTCAGCGCGACCGCCGCCTGCTGCGCTACGACACGCTGATCCTCGACGAGGCCCACGAACGCAGCCTCAACATCGACTTCCTGCTTGGCTATCTGCGGGAGCTGCTGCCCCGGCGGCCCGACCTGAAGGTGATCGTCACCTCCGCGACGATCGAACCGGAGCGATTCGCCGCGCACTTCGGCTCCGACGCGGGCCCGGCCCCCATCGTCGAGGTGTCCGGTCGCACCTATCCCGTCGAAATCCGTTATCGCCCACTGGAAGTGCCCGCGGTGACCGATGGCGACGAGGATCCCGACGACCCGGACCACGAGATCGTCCGCACCGAGGTCCGCGATCAGACCGACGCGATCGTCGATGCCCTGGCCGAACTGGCCGACGAACCGCCGGGGGACGTGCTGGTGTTCCTGTCCGGCGAACGCGAGATCCGCGACACCGCAGAGGTCCTGCGGGAGGCGCTGCCGTACGCCGAGGTGCTGCCGCTCTACGCGCGGTTGCCGACGGCCGAACAGCAGAAGGTCTTCGACCGCGGCAGCGGTGGGCCGCGCCGCGTGGTGCTGGCGACCAACGTCGCGGAGACCTCGCTGACGGTGCCGGGGATCCGCTACGTCGTCGACCCAGGCACGGCCCGCATCTCCCGCTACAGCAGGCGCACCAAGGTGCAGCGGCTGCCCATCGAACCGATCTCGCAGGCGTCGGCGGCGCAGCGGGCGGGCCGGTCCGGGCGCACCGCACCCGGTGTCTGCATCCGGCTGTACTCCGAGGCCGACTTCCAAACTCGGCCCCGCTACACCGATCCCGAGATCCTGCGGACCAATCTGGCCGCGGTGATCCTGCAGATGTCGGCGCTCGGTCTCGGAGACGTCGAGGCTTTCGGGTTCCTCGATCCGCCGGATGCGCGCAGTGTCCGCGACGGCGTCCAACTGCTACGCGAACTGGGGGCCTTCGACGAGGAGGGTGCGATCACCGAGCTGGGCCGCCGCCTGGCGCGCCTGCCGCTTGACCCGCGCATCGGCCGGATGATCCTTGCCGCCGACGCCGAGGGGTGCGTGCGCGAGGTGCTGGTGCTGGCCGCCGCGCTGTCGATCCCCGATCCGCGGGAGCGGCCGACCGACCGCGAGGAGGCCGCGCGGCAGAAGCACGCCAGGTTCGCCGACGAATTCTCCGACTTCACCTCCTACCTGAACCTGTGGCGCTATCTCGGTGAGCAGCGAAGAGCGTTGTCGGGCAGTGCCTTTCGCCGGATGTGCCACGCAGAGTTCCTGCACTACCTGCGAATCAGGGAATGGCAGGACCTCACCGGACAGCTGCGCAGCATCGCCAGGGACCTTGGCATCCGGGAGAGTGACGACCCCGAGCCCGCCGACCCGGCCAAGGTGCACGCCGCGTTGCTGGCCGGGTTGCTGTCGCACGTCGGGCTGCGCGAGGGCGACGGACGTGAGTACGCCGGTGCGCGCAACTCGAAGTTCGTGCTCGCGCCGGGCTCGGTGCTGACCAAGAAGCCGCCGCGCTGGATCGTCGTCGCCGACCTCGTGGAGACCAGCCGGCTGTTCGGGCGGATCGCGGCACGCACCGAACCCGAGACGGTCGAACGCGTCGCCGGGGATCTGGTGCAGCGCACCTACAGCGAACCGCACTGGGACGCCAGGCGCGGTGCCGTCATGGGGTATGAGCGGGTCACCCTGTACGGGCTGCCCCTGGTGACCCGCCGGCGCGTCGGTTACGCCACCGTCGACCCGGTGGTGGCGCGGGAGATGTTCATCCGGCACGCGCTGGTCGAGGGGGACTGGCAAACGCGGCACCACTTCTTCCGCGACAACGCCCGGCTGCGTGAGGAACTGACCGAGCTCGAGGAGCGGGCCCGGCGGCGGGACCTGCTCGTCGACGACGACGAGATCTACGCGCTCTACGACGCCAGGGTGCCTCCGGAAGTGGTCTCGGCGAGACACTTCGACGGGTGGTGGAAGAAGCAGCGGCACCGCACGCCGGATCTGCTGACGTTCACCCGTGCGGACCTGCTGCGCAACGAGGACGACGCCGATCGCCCGGACACCTGGCAGGCCGACGACGTGTCACTGCCGCTGACCTACCGCTTCGAGCCGGGGCGCACCGACGACGGCGTCACCGTGCACGTCCCGGTGCAGGTGCTGGCGCGCCTCGGTGGCGACGAATTCGCCTGGCACGTACCGGCATTGCGTGAAGAGCTGGTCACCGCGCTGATCCGGTCGCTGCCGAAGGACCTGCGCCGCAACTTCGTTCCCGCACCCGACACCGCCCGGGCGGTAGTCGGCTCGCTCGATCCGAGCGCGGGCTCGCTGCTGGATGCCCTGCAGCGCGAACTCCGGCGCCGCACCGGGGTGCAGGTGCCGATCGACGCGTTCGACCTGACCAAGCTGCCCGACCATCTGCGCGTCACGTTCGCCGTGGAATCCGACGACGGCATCGAGCTGGCCCGCGGCAAGGACCTCGAGGCCCTGCAGGACCAGCTCGCGGCGCCGGTACGCCATGCCGTCGCCGAGGCGTTCGCCGGCGATCTGGAGCGCCGCGGTCTGCGGTCGTGGCCCGACGACCTCGACGAGTTGCCCCGCGTCGTTCAGAGCGCGGGCGGCCGGCGCGCCGTCCGCGGTCATCCCGCCCTGGTCGACGCGGGCGCCGGCGTCGACATTCGGGTGTTTCCGACCCCCGGCGAACAGGCGGCCGCGATGGGACCGGGCACCCGCCGCCTGCTACGCCTGGCGGTTCCATCGCCGGTCAAGGCCATCGAGAAGCAACTCGACATGCGGGCCCGGCTCACGCTGGGGGCGAATCCCGACGGCTCGCTTACCGCGCTGCTGGAGGACTGCGCCGACGCCGCGGTGGCGGTGCTCGCACCGAAACCGGCGTGGAGCCGGGCCGAGTTCGTCGCGCTGCGCGACCGGGTGGCGACGGCGCTGCCGTCGACCACGCGCGACGTCCTGCACCGGGTGCAGCGGGTGCTCGGCGCGCTGCACGAGGTCCAGGTCGCTCTGCCGGCCACCGTGCCGCCCGCCCACGCCGACGCCATCGCCGACATCCGTGCCCAGCTGGCCGCGCTGCTGCCCGTCGGGTTCGTCAGCGCCACCGGCGCCACGCATCTACTGGACCTGGCGCGCTACCTCGACGCCATCGGCAGGCGGCTCGAGCGGCTGCCGCACGCGCCGACCGCCGACCGGGAGCGGATGGCGCGGGTGCACGCCCTGCAGGCCGACCATGCCCAACTCGTCGCGGCGCTGTCACCCTCGCGGGCGTCCGCCGAGGACGTGCGGGACATCGGGCGGCTGATCGAGGAGTTCCGGGTGAGCCTCTGGGCCCAGCAGCTCGGAACGGCGCGACCGGTGAGCGAGCAGCGCATCCACCGCGCGATCGACGCCGTCACTGCGTCCTAGGCCGGACATGCGAAGGGGGCATCCGCCGCGGCGGATGCCCCCTTCGTCGTCCCTCTCGCGAGGACCGGAGTCTGAGACTCAGCGACTCTGATGGACCGTGGTGTCCACGTGCGGGACGTTGACGGTCGGGGTGATGTCGTTGATGAACGCGTGATGGTCGATGTCGGCTTGCGCGGCACCCGAGAAACCGAGGGCGCCCGCGGCGAAGCCGCCGGCGAGGATCGTTGCGAGTCCAAACTTCTTCATGTTCAACATGTCGTCTTCCCTTCATCTCGAACGTGTTCGAGCCGTTGCGGTAATGCTCCGATTCGGACGCTCTGTGTGGTTGAACCGGCAACGGAGACGATTGATTCCGCGTGTGTCGTGACGCACATCGGGGGCCACCGACTAGCGTGGCGTGCCATGGCACTGTCGCCCGACATCGTCGGACTGGAGTACGAGTACCCCGACTACTTCACGGTGGGGCGGGAGGAAGTGCGTCAGTACGCGGCGGCGGTGAAGAACCTCGATCCGTCCTACGTCGACGAGGGGGCCGCCGCCGAGCTCGGGCACCCCGCCCTGCTGGCTCCGCTCACCTTCATCTCGATCCTCGGCTACCGGGCCCAGATGGCGTTCTTCGACCACGAGGACATTCCCATCCGGGACGAGAAGATGATCCAGGCCGAACAGGGGCTGAAATTCCTCAAGCCGATCAAGGCGGGGGACCGCTTGCGTTGCCGCATCCGGATCGACGCGCTGCGGCAGGCCTTCGGGGCGGACGTGCTGGTGCTCAAGAGTTGGATCACCAACCAGGACGGTGAGCTGGTGCAGGAGGACTACACCATCATGGCCGGCCGCAGCGAGGGCTGAGAACCGCACGGCCCCTTGGGGTATCGAGCCGCTCAGTGAAGGAGGCGGCGTACCTCGCCGGCCGCGGTGATGAACGTAAGCATCTCGTCCTGCGAGCCAAGGGGTTGCAGCGCAATGGCATCCACCCCGGCGCCGCGGTAGGGGCGAAGGCCGAGCGCGATGCCTTCGGCGCTGCCGCCGACGCCGAACTGGTCACCCGCCGCTACCTCCTGGCGCGCCGCTTCCTCGGCCAGGATTCGGGTGGCGTCCACCCCCGGTGCGCACGCCACGAACTGCACGGTGCGGAACGGCTCCCGGCCATCGGCCTCGTCCCGGCCGGCGGCGACGTGCCCCAGCGCCTCGAGCACCGTGCGGGTGGAGTAGCGGCTGTCGATGACGACCCCGTCGGCGATCTCCCCGGCCAGTCGCAGCGTCTTGGGCCCGGTGCCGCCGATCAGGATGGGGAGCCGCCGCTGGGGCGGGAACAGCAACTCGACCTCGGAGAGCCGGACGTAGCGGCCCTCGACCGTGACGCGCTCACCGGCCAGCAGCCTGCGCAGCGCGGTGACGTACTCCCGCAGCAGGGCCATCGGAGAGGCCACCGCGGCGCCTGCCTGGTGCATCCAGCTCTGCACGCCGTGGCCGACCGCGAGCTGGACCCGGCCCGGGAACATCGCCTCCAGGGTGGCGAATTCCATCGCCGTGGCTGCGACGTTGCGCAGCGGCGCGGGCACGAGTCCAACGCCAACGCTGAGTCGCTGCGTGGCTGCGAGTGCCACCGCGACCTGGGCGATGCCGCCCTGCTGGAAGCAGTCCTCCCACAGCCACAGTTCGTCGACGCCTGCGGTCTCCACTGCCGCCGCGACCCGTCGCAGTCCGTCGGGCGCGAAGTCCGGACGATGGATCACGCCGAGTCGGGTGCTCACCGCGCGGCCCGACGCTGGGCCTGGTCCTTGATGTCCTGGGGCAGGGCGTCGACGGTGAGGAGCTCTGGCAGCAGGTCCGGGTCGAGCATCAGCGCACGGTAGACGAACGCGATGGTGATGCCGTGGGCGGGCCGCTCGAGGACCTCGACGTCGTCCCCGGCCCGAATCGACCCCGGTTCGATCACCCGCAGATAGGCACCCGGCGAACCGCCGTGGGTGAAGGTCTTGATCCAGCCGGCGATGCCGAGCCGGTTGGCGAAGGTCTTGCAGGGCGTCCTCGGCGAGGTCACCTCGAGTAGGACTCCGTCGGACCCGATGCGCCACCGCTCACCGATGACGGCCTCGCTGACGTCGACGCCGGAGGTAGTGACGTTCTCGCCGAAGGTCCCGTTGCTCAGCTCGCGGTCCAGCCGCTTCTCCCACGCATCGAGATCCTCACGCGCGTAGGCATATACGGCCTGATCGTCACCGCCGTGCAGCTTGCGGTTGCCGATCACGTCACCGACGATGCCGCTGCCGAGGCCCCCGCGCATCGGCCCCGGCGCGCGCACCTCGACGGGTTGACCCGTCGGACGCTTGTCGATGCCCGTCTTCGGCCGACCGCCGCCGTCCTCGACGTATGCACTGTTCACCGTCAACACCGCTGCCACGTCTCGAGGGTAGTTGGGGCCCGACGAGTACGCCCCGCGGCCGGCACTGCCGTAGGTTCTCCAGTGTCATGCTCGGTCTCCTGCTCCCGCTCCTCGGCTTCGCCCTCCTCGACTCGCTGAACGTGCTGAACCTGGGAGTGACGTCGGCCGTCGTCTACGACAGCCGACTGAGCCGCAGGTCGGCGCTACCGGGCGGGTTGAGCTTCGTCGCGGGTGTCTTCGTGGCCACGGCGTCGTTCGGGCTACTGACCGTGGTCGGGATCACCTTCGTGACCGGTCGGGTGGAGTTCGACGTCACGCCCACCATCCGCTACTGGGGTCAGCTGGTCCTTGGTCTGGTGCTGATCGCCGTCGCGAGCCTGTCGGGTGCGGCACGGCCCACCCCTCCGCTGTGGGCGCTTAACATGGCGCGCCGCAACCCGTGGCTGTTCGCGATCGTGGGTCTGGTCATCGGCGCGGGCCAAGCCGTCACCTCGGTGCCCTATCTGACCACCCTCACGATGCTGTCCGCGCGCCACCCGCTGCCGACGCTGTGGCCGGTGCTGATCCTCTGCTACTGCGCGGTGGCGCTCCTGCCGTCGGTGGCCGTGCTGGCGCTGTCGACCCAGCGGACGATCCGGGCCAGGCGCGTGCAGCGCAACATCGTCCGGGTGACCACCCGCTACGGGCCGGTGACGGTGCGAGTCCTGTTCCTTGGGGTCGGAATCGTGCTGGTCGCCGGAGCGCTGTGGAACTACCGCGTGCTCTTCTGAGCCGTCCGCGCGGAAAATCGATTGCCCACCACGCCTCGGTGCGCGTTGACTGAGGCCATGGATCAGGGGGAGAGGGCACTGCTGACGGGTCTGCCCGAGGTAGGTCCCAACGTGCCGGCGCCGGGTTGGAACAGCCTGTGGCAGAACGCCGTTGGCAGCGCGCTGGGGCGTGATGCAGTGGCGGTGCGACAGGCGGGCGGGAGGGACGCGGCGACGATCTGGGCGGAGCTGTCGCGGTAGGTGCGTGCCTAGCCGCGGGTGCCGTCGGCGACGCGCGGTGGCTTGTCGGGCGACGCGGTGTCGAGCACCAGTTCGGCGATGCGGGACCGGTGTTGCTCGGCGCTGCCCAGCAGGGCCGCGTCGGTGATCGCACGCTTGAAGTACAAGTGCGCCTTGTGTTCCCACGTGAAGCCAATGCCGCCGAGGGTTTGGATGGCGTCGGTCGCCACGCGGCTGAATGCCGCCGAGCACGTCGCCTGCGCGATGCTGGCGACCAGCAACGGGTCGTCGGAGCCGTCGGTCAGCGCCCACACCGCGTGTTGTGCGGTCGAGCGGGCGTGTTCGAGGTCGACCATCATGTCGGCCAGCCGGTGCTTGACCGCCTGGAACGACCCGATCGGCCGACCGAACTGGAGGCGTTCCCTGGCGTATTGCACGGCGACGTCCAGGATGTGCTGTGCGGCGCCGACCTGTTCGACGGCTAGCAGCACCGAACCCACCTGCAGCGCATGACTCATCACGCGCGCAGCCTCGCTGGGGCCGGCCACCCGGCGGGCCGATGCATCCGTCAGTGAGACGGTGGCCTGCGGCCGCGTCGGGTCGACGGTGAGCAACGGCGTACGCGAGACACCGGCCGCACCGGCGTCGACGACGTACAGGCCGAGGCCGTCGGGGCCGGCGGCAGCCACCAGCAGGTCGTCGGCGGCGCCCGCGTCGACCACACGCTCGACGGTGCCGGTGAGCGTCCAGGCGTCACCCGTGGCGGTCGCGGCGACGTGCACCGTCGAATCCAGTGCACCCGCCAGGTCCCGCACGGCGAACGCCGCGGTCCGCCGGCCCTCGACGAGCGCGGCCAGCACCTCGTCGCGCACCGGGCCCGGCGAGGCGGCGACCAGCGCGGGGATGGCGAGGTAGACCGTGCCGAAGAACGGCCCGCACGCCAGCGCGGCACCGAGCTCCTCGACGGCCACCGCCTGGTCGATCAGCGTGCCACCGACGCCTCCGTCGGCCTCGGGCACCGAGAGCCCGAGTACGCCGAGCTCGGTGCCCAGCCGCGTCCACGCCTTGGGGTCGAAGGGCGGGTCGGACTCCATGAGCCGGCGCACCGTCGCCTCGTCGAAGTTCTCGGCGCAGAATCTGCGCACCGCGCTGCGCAGCTGCTCCTGCTCGTCGGTGAACGTGTACTCCGCAAGCTCCTCAACCACGAGGGATCTCCTTCCACGGCATGCCGGCATCGGCACGCAAGTCACCGGGCAGGCCGAGGACCCGCTCGCCAAGGATGTTGCGCATCACGTCCGACGTGCCGCCCTCGATGGTGTTGGCGCGGCTGCGCAGGTAGCGCTGCTGGATCGGGCCGCGCCAATCGGCGTCTTCGCGGTCGCCCTCCTGCGTCGAATAGCCGTGGTACAGAATCCCTTCCGGCCCAAGCAGATCCATGCAGAACTGGTAGATCTGCTGGTTCAGCTCGGCACCGACGAGCTTGCCGATCGAGCCCTCGGGACCCGGTCCGCCGACGGTCGCCTTGGCGCGGGACCGCTCCGACGTCAGGCGCTGTGCCTCCGAGCGCAACCACAGCTGGGTCAACCGGTCGCGCAGGACGGGGGTCTGTCGTTCGGGGCGGGCCGCCCACAGCGCGACGGCCTCGGCGATCGTGCCCGCGCCGCGCCGGCTGCCGCTGCCACCGAGCGCGCTGCGCTCGTTCATCAACGTGGTCATCGCGACGGCCCAGCCGTTGCCGACGTCACCGAGGCGATGGGCGTCCGGGATGCGGGCGTCGTCGAAGTACACCTCGTTGAACTCGGCCTGGCCGGTGAGCTGGCGTAGCGGCCGGGTCTCGACGCCCGGGGAGTGCATGTCGATGACGAAGTAGGTCAGACCCTTGTGCTTGGGCACGTCGGGGTTGGTGCGGGCCAGCAGCAGTCCCCACCGCGCCCGGTGGGCCAGGCTCGTCCAGACCTTCTGCCCATTGATCACCCAGTCGTCTCCGTCGCGCACTGCGGAGGTGGCCAGCCCGGCCAGATCCGAACCGGCTCCCGGTTCGGAGAACAGCTGACACCAGATGTCCTCGGTGGTGGCCAGTGGCCGCAGCCAGGAGCGCTTGAGTTCGTCGGACTGGGCGTGCTCGCGCAGCGTCGGGGCCGCCATGCCGTACCCCATCGGGTTCAGCCCCAGCGGCACCGGCCCGCCGGCGCCCTGCAGGATCCGGTCCGCGATGGCCTGGTTTCCGCGGGAGACCCCGAGTCCGCCAAGACCTTCGGGGAAGTGCACCCAGGACAGGCCGGCGTCGTAGCAGGCGCCGAGGAATTCGGGGATCGGCACCGACTTCGGATCGTGCTCTCGAACGACGGTCCGCGCCAGGTCGGCGACCCGGTCGGCATCAGCAACGTTGCTCATTCAGTCACGATAGGAACTCGACACCCGTCAATCCACACCGGGGGTCGTTTCTCGCATCGAGGGACGGCTCAGGGCGTACAACTAGAACGTGTTGCAATTCCTCGGCCGGCCGATGAACAAGACCCGGTCCCTGCTCGTCGTCGCGGTCGCGTACGTCTTCGCCATCGGTGTCGCGGCGGCATGGCTGGCATGGGGTCCTGGCACGGGCCGCCTCTGGCTCGACACCCTCGTCGCCGACGTGCTCGCCACCCTGGTGGTGTTCGCGTTCAGCCGCATGTACCGGAACTCGAGTTTCTACGACGCGTACTGGAGCGTCATTCCGCCGCTGCTGATTCTGTACTGGTGGAGTCAGGCGGGACCCGGTGTGGACCGGATGCGCTGCTGGCTGGTCGCGATCGTGGTGGTCCTCTGGGCGATTCGGCTGACCGCGAATTGGGTCTACGCGTTTCCCGGCCTGCACCACGAGGACTGGCGCTATCCGATGTTCAAGGAGCGTGCCGGGCGGTGGGAGTTCTTGGCCGACCTCGGGGCGATCCACCTGATCCCGACCTGTCAGGTCTTCCTCGCCATGGTGCCGGCCTACGTCGCCGTCACCCGGCCCGGCGCGGGCGTGACCTGGCTCGCCTGGGTGGCTTTCGTGGTGGGGCTGGCTGCGGTCGGCATCGAGCTCGCCGCCGACGTGCAGATGCACCGGTTCGTGGCGACGCGGCGCCCCGGCGAGGTGATGGACCGCGGACTGTGGAGTTGGTCGCGCCATCCAAACTACTTCGGCGAGTTCGGGTTTTGGCTCGCGGTCGCACTCTTCGGGGTGGCGGCGGCCCCGGCCGACGCCTGGTGGCTCGTCATCGGTGCGGTGGCCATCCTGGCGATGTTCCTCTTCGCGAGCATTCCGATGATGGAGCAACGCAGCCTGGACCGCCGACCCGGCTACCAGGACGTCGTCGACAGGGTGTCGCGCTTCGTGCCGCGCCCGCCGAAGGCCGGGCGGTGAAGCGCGTCGTCGTCGCCGGGCTCGGGGACAGCGGCATCCTCACCGCCATCCGGCTCGCGCGGCGGGCCGAGGTCGTCGGTATCTCCAGCAAGACCGCGCTGGTCAGCGGCCAGGAGCTGGGCATCCGACTCAGCCGGCCCGACGACTGGGCACGCGACTACTGGATCGCATTCGACAGATTCCGCGGCCTGGATCGCGTGCGCAAGGTGCACGCCACGCTGAGCGGTGTCGACCTCGCGGCGCGCACGGTCTCGGTCGAGTGCGCCGACGGTACCGAGGACACCGAGCACTACGACGCGCTGGTGATCGCGACGGGTGTGTCCAATGGCTTCTGGCGACGACCGAAGGTGCAGTCGCCCAACGAGATCGGCAACGAGCTGCGCGACGCCCACGCTCGGCTGGCGGCTGCCGGATCCGTCGTCGTCCTCGGCGGTGGCGCCGCGGCGGTGAGTAGTGCGGCGAACCTGGCGGCGACTTGGCCTGCCACGCACGTCGACCTCTACTACCCGGGTGAGCGAGCGCTGCCTCGGCACCACCCGCGGGTGTGGGGCCGGATCCGGCGCAGGCTGCTCGATCTCGGCGTGGGTCTGCACGCCGGGCACCGCGCCGTGGTGCCGGACGGATTCGCGTGTGACGAGATCACCGCCGATCCGGTGCATTGGAGCACCGGCCAACCGCCGGTCACCGCCGACGCCGTGCTCTGGACCATCGGCCGGGTGCGTCCCAACACCGGCTGGTTGCCCCGGGAGATGCTCGACGAGCACGGTTTCGTGCGCGTCGACCCCGATCTTCGGGTGCCGGGGCACCCCGGTGTCTTCGCGATCGGCGACGTCGCCGCCACCGACCCGCTGCGCAGTTCGGCGCGCAACCGGGCCGACGGGCTCCTGGCCCACAACGTCCGCGCGTACTTCGACGGCCGGCCGTTGCGCGTCTTTCAAGCGCCGCAACGGCGTTGGGGGTCGGTGCTGGGCGTCCAGCGCGACGGTCTTGAGGTGTTCACCAGCGGCGGTCGTGCCGTCCGGTTTCCGGCATGGTCGATCGATCGCATCCTGCAACCGGTGATCGTGCGCCGGGGCATCTACGGCGGCGTGCGTGGCTGAGGGTGTCAGCACAGCTGCATAACGATTCGGTCACGTCCGTCAGGGCGATGATCACGATCAATTAAGAGTCTGGGCTCGTTCATGAGCAAATGCGCGCAATCGAGCCGAAAGTGTCGCACGGGTCACCCGGTGGCGGCGTAACGCCGGGCGCGCACGACGCGATGGGGGTCCAAACAGGTTCTGGCAGTGCGCCGTCGGACGCGTACGGTGGGCAACGGGTCGGGATGCGAGAATCCAGAACGTGGTTCCCGCGACCAACTTTCGAGGGGAATCGAGACATCATGAAATCCAGTGGAGAATTCGCGCGCCGGAGTGCCATCGGGACGCTGGCCGGAAGCCTGTTCGCCGCGGTCGCGGCCGCCACCATCGCGGCACCCGTCGCGTCAGCGGCACCGGATTGCAGCGCCGCGGGCGTGGCCGACACCGTCAGCACGACGACGGGCCAGGCCCGCGACTACCTTGGCGCGCATCCTGGCGCCAACGACGTGGTGACCGCGGCGTACCACCAGCCGCGGGCCGAGGCGGCGGCCAACATCCGGAGCTACTTCACGGCCAACCCGTCGGAGTACTACCAGCTGCGCGGCATCCTCGCCCCGATCGGCGAGACGCAGCGTCAATGCAACGTGTCGGTGCTGCCGCCGGACCTCTCGACGGCCTACGACGAGTTCATGGCCGGCTGACCGGAGTCGAACCAACCACCGCCGCAGCGTATTCGCTGCGGCGGTGGTGTCGGGTCAGAGCACTGCCGGATGGCTGGCGGCGGTACGCAGACGCTGTGCGTCCCGAGCCGGTGGTGCACCGAAGAGGCGGTGGTACTCGCGACTGAATTGCGACGGGCTGTCGTAACCCACCAGGTGGCCGATGGACGCGACGTCACCGTGTCGAGACATCACGTATGAGCGTGCTGCCTGCAGCCTGATCCTCTTCTGAAACTGCAAGGGGCTCATCGCAGTAACCGCGCGGAAGTGTCGGTGAAATGCCGAAGCGCTCATCCCGCAGGACTGAGCGAGATCTTCGACCCGCATGGGTTCGCTGTAGTGCTCGCGCAGCCAGGTGATTGCGTTGGTGACGTGCGACAGGTTGCCGTCGGCGAGGCCGATCTGACGCAGCGTGTGGCCATCTGGCCCGCTGAGCAGTCGCCAGAGGATCTCCCTCTCGATCAACGGCGAGAGAATGGGTGCATCCCTGGGGGACTCGAGGAGTCGCAACATGCGGGCGACGGCGTCGAGCAACTCGGGTGTGGCATCACCCGTGGTCATCGCCGTCTGTCCCCGCGCCGGCTCTGGCCGGTGTCCGCGCGCGGCCGCGAGCGCCAGCTCGGCAACGACCGGTGGCCGGATCACCAGGCCGACGCCCAGCGCCGGGTGCGCCGCGCTGGTCTCGATGAATTGGCCAGTCACGGGCAGTGCGGCGGTCACCACCAGGAATTGCCCGGAGCGGTATTCGTACACCTGGTCGCCGAGCCAGAGTCGCTTGCCGCCCTGAGCCATCACGACCACGAGCGGCTCAGTCAACGAGTAGTCGACGTGTTCGCCACCGGTGGTCACCTTGGACAGCAGCAGTCCTTCGATTGGTGTGGACATGTCCGGCCGGGCATGCGTGCCGATGCGGGTGCGGATCTCCGCGAGGACGGTCGTCATGGGCACCCGACCACAGAACCACCTCACACTCGCGCCCGGCAACCTGATCCGCGCAAGTCGAGCAGGAATGGGCAAGAGATCGCGGGGATCGGTCTACCTCCGGCCGGCCGTGAGCGCTTCGATGATGTCGTAAGCCATTCATCGAGATGAGGAGCCACACCGTGTCACTCGACCACTACGTCACCCTTGGTCGATCGGGCCTGCGGGTCAGTCCATTTGCGCTTGGCGCCATGACATTCGGAGAGGACGCCGGAGGGGCTGGCGCCAGCGTCGAGGAATCCGAGCGGATCCTGTCGCACTATCTCGAGCGCGGCGGAAACTTCGTGGACACCGCCAACTTCTACACCAACGGACATTCCGAGAAGATCCTTGGCGACTACTTCACCAGGCGGCCAGGGTTGCGGGATCGTGTCATCGTCGCCTCCAAGTTCTTCACGAACATGTACCCGGGCGACCCCAATGGCGGCGGTGCGGGACGATCGTCGATCATCGCGCAGCTTCACCAGAGTCTGCGCCGTCTGCAGACCGACCACCTCGACGTCTACTGGCTGCACAATTGGGATCGGCACACCCCGATCGAGGAGACGATGCGCACCCTCGATGATCTGGTCCGGGCGGGTACCGTCCGCTACGTCGGGTTCTCCAATACCCCGGCCTGGGTGACTGCCACCGCACAGACCATGGCAGTGTTGCGCGGCTGGACACCGCTGGTCGCGCTGCAGGTGGAGTATTCGCTGCTGGCCAGGACGGTCGAGGGCGAACTCGCTCCGCTCGCCCTGGATCAGGGGATGGCCCTGATGCCGTGGAGCCCGCTGCGGAACGGATTCCTCTCCGGCAAGTATCGGCGCGGGTCGACCGTGGCGGACTCTGCCCGCGCGGCATTCGTCGGCGGGCCCAGCGACGCCGACTTCGGCGTGATCGACGTGGTCGACGCCATCGCCGATGATCTGGGCACCTCTGCTGCGGCGGTGTCCCTGGCCTGGCTACGGGCGCGCCGGGGGACCGTCGTCCCCATCCTCGGTGCCCGCCGATTGCACCATCTCGAGGCCAACCTCGCGGCGGCCGACGTCGTCTTGACCGACGAGCAGCTGTGCCTCCTCGACGACGTCTCGCGCCCAACCCTGAACTATCCGGCGCCGATGCACGGGGCGCAGCGGGCCTCGTTGCAGTTCGCCGGGACGACCGTGGATGGAGAGCCCTCCGAGGTGTATCCGCCGCTGCTGCACAGCGATACGAGATACTGACCGCTACCAGGTGTCGACGAAGCGCGGCCGGGCGGACTCCCTGGGTGCGGCGGCCGCGGCGGCAAGGGTGGCCGCGATGAGGTCACGGGTGTCGGCCGGGTCGATGACGTCGTCGATCTCGAACAGCGCGGCGGCGTTGAGGGCCTTGGCATTGTCCTGAGCGGCGGCGGTGGCCTGTCGCACCCGCTCTTCGCGTTCGTCGTCGTCGGCGATCGACTCGAGTTCCTTGCGCAACCCCAGTCGGACGGCGCCCTCCAGGCCCATCGGTCCGAGATGGGCGCCCGGCCAGGCCACCGTCAGCAGCGGTTCGTGCAAGCTGCCACCGCACATCGCCTGTGCCCCAAGCCCGTAACCGCGTCGGAGAATGACCGCGATCAGCGGCACCCGCAGCGCCGCGCCGGCCACCAGCAGCCGCGAACCGCGCCGCACCAGCGCCTCGGCCTCCGCGGCGGGGCCGACCATGTATCCGGGGCAGTCGACCAGCGACACCACCGGCAGTCCGAACGCATCGCACAGCTGCAGGAACCGGGCCGCCTTGTCGGCGGCATCCGCGGTGATGGCCCCGGCCATCACGCGAGTGTCGTTGGCCAGCAAGCCGACCGGGCGGCCGTCGATGCGCGCCAGCGCCGTCACCAGCTCCGGTGCGAAACGCTCGCGCAGGAATGTCACCGATCCCTCGTCGGCGATCGTCTCGATGATCGGCCCGACGTGGTACGCGCGTCGGGCGCGTTCGGGAATCATCGAGCGCAGGGCGGTCTGGTCCGCGGCACCACCCGGGGTGCTCGGCCCGCGGAAGTACCCGAGCAGCTTCTTGGTGACGGTGACGGCCGCGGCCTCGTCGGGCACCACGACGTCGACCACGCCGTTGGGGGCCTGTACCGACATCGGACCGACGTCGTCGGGTGCGACGTCACCGAGACCACCGCCGGCGATCATCGCCGGACCGCCCATCCCGATCGAGGCGTCCGCGGTGGCGACGATCAGGTCGGCGCACCCGGCGATGACGGCGTTGCCCGCGAAGCAGCGACCCCGGACCACGGCAATCCGCGGTACCAGCCCGGACAGCGCCGCCCACAGCTTGAACGCGCGCACGTCCAGCGACGAGACCACCGGATAGTCGGTGTCACCCGGCCTGCCACCGCCACCTTCGGCGAAGAACACCGTCGGCAGGCGCAGGCGCTCGATGACGTCGAACAGCCGGTCCTTCTTCCGGTGGCCGAGCGCGCCCTGCGTCCCCGCCAGCACCGTGTAGTCGTAGGCCAGCACCGCGCAGGGGGCGCCTTCGATGCGCGCCGTTCCGGCCACCAGCCCGTCGGCGGGCGTCCGCGCGACCAGGTCGTGGACGTCACGCCGAAGACGTTGCGCCGCGATCGCATAGCGGCCGTACTCGACCAGCGAACCCGGATCGATCAGGTCGGCGACGTTCTCCCGCGCGGTGCGTCCGCCGCCGGCGTGTCTGCGCTCGACGGCGTCGGGGCGGGCCGCGTCCTCGGTCAGCGTGCGGCGGCGCAGCAGCTCGACGAGGTCGTCGCGCAGCGGTTCGTCAGTCGGCATCTCGACCCTTCTGGAATAGCGTGACCGCGGTCACGGGTTGCGCTCTGGCATGACCGCATCCTCATTCAACCCGCGCATCCTGCTGGCCGAGGCGCGACTCGGCGTGCTGGCCACCATCAAGGCCAACGGCCTGCCGCAGCTCTCACCGGTGACCCCCTTCTACGACCGGGCCGCCGACGTCGTCTACGTGTCGATGACCGAGGGCCGGGCCAAGACCGCCAACCTGCGCCGCGACCCCCGGGCGGCGCTGGAGGTCACCAGCGCCGACGGCTGGTCCTGGGCCACCGCCGAGGGCACCGTGACGCTGACCGGCCCAGGCACCGATCCGCAGGGGCCGGAGGTACAGGTACTCGTCGACTACTACCGCAGCGCGGCGGGGGAGCACCCCGACTGGGACGAATACCGGTCGGTGATGGTGTCCGACCGCAGAGTGCTGATGGCGCTGGCGGTTCAAAGGATCTACGGCGAGAGCGTCCGCTAGCCGTACAGCTCCTCGAACTTCTTGATCGACCGCTCGATGTCGCCCTTCACCGCGCGCGAGGCCGCCATGCCGATGGGCCCGAACAGCGGTGCGCCACCGAGGTCGATCTTGAGCCGGAACTCGCAGCCCTTCGGTAGCGGCTTGACGGTCATGTTCAGGGCGTACCTGGTGCCGCCGACGCCGTCGCCGGTGATGCCGATCAGCGTCGGGGGATCGAGCTGTTGCACCGTCCACGTGACGCGGTTGCGCATGCCCTTGGCGCCCGCGACACCCACGATCGTCGTGCCAACGGCCAGGTCGTCGGGCAGGTCGCTGCGCCAGCCCTGGTGCATCGTCAGCCAGTCACCGAGAGAGGACAGGTCCGATACGTGTGACCACGCATCCTCCGGGGTGATGGACAGTTTGCGGGACAGCTCGACCTTGGCCATCCGCGCATGCTAACCCGAGGTGCTCACCCGAAGGCCGCGGCGATGGCATCCAGCACGGCGGGGTAGCGCTTGGCCTCGCGGTGACCACCGGGCTTGCCGCTGCTGACGACTCCGACCGCGATGTCGCGCTGGGGGTCGGCCCACACGGCGATGTCGACCAGGCCGGTGTGGCCGAACGCGGCGGGTGCGTTCAGCCCGAACGGTCCGAAGCGCTTGGAGCCCAGCATGTATCCGGTGCCCCAGCGCATCGGCATCAATCCCATGGCGATGTCGGGGCGCATGCGCCTGGCCTGACGTGTGGCGGCGCGCAGGGTTTCGGGCTGCATGACGCGCACACCGTCCAATTCGCCGCCTCGGCGCAGCATCTCGGCAAACCGGGACAGCTCGTTGGCGGTGGACACGGTGCTCGACGACGGCACCACGCTGGTCAGGAACTGCGGGGTGTTGGTGAACGGGATGATCTGGTGCGTCGTCCCGCCCACGGCCAGCTTGAACGCGGCCGCGATGGGCGGCGGCAGCGGCTTGCCGGTGGCGTGACTCGGAGCGACCAGTGGAACGTCCTGCGGACTGACGCCGTAATTGGTCCACCGGAAGCCGAGCGGGTCGAGGATCTCGTCGGCCAGCACGTCGCGGATGTTCTTGCCGGTCGCGGCCGAGACGATCTCGCGGGTCAGTGGGCCCCACGTCAGTGCGTGGTACACGTGCACCAGCCCCGGCGGGTAGATCGCCCGCAGGTTGCCAAGCATCTCGCGGGCGTACTCGCTGTCGTTCATCCGCTTGAGATCGGGCTTCGGGCCGGTGGCGAACGGGACGCCCGCGCTGTGGGTCATCACGTGCCGGATGGTGGTGCGGTCCTTGCCGCGGCCGGTGTAGCTCGGCAGGTAGTCGCTGACGCGGTCGTCGAGCGACAGCACCCCGCGTTCGGCGAGCATGTGCACGACCGTCGTCGTCATCGCCTTGGCCGCGGAGTACACGCAGAACGGGGTCTCCGTCGTGACGGGCACCTTCTCGGCGTCCGGCGGATCGTCGGGCCCGTTGCCCCACCCGTGCCCGATCGCCCGGTCCAGGACGACCTTCCCGCGGTGGCGCACGCACACCTGGATGGCCGGGTGCATGCCGGCCGAATACCAGTACCTGGTGGCCCGCCAGATGCGCTCGATGGCCGAGACGTCGACGCCGGACTGATCCTCCTCGCCGCGCGAGGTGACCGCGTCGAGGTCGCTCGGTACCCGAATCCTGCCGTCGGCCGTCATGCCTGCTTCCTGCGCAACGTGGCGGCCAAGTGGTGCTGCAGCGGCTGGCCGACCGCGCCGAGACGCAGCGTGTAGGTGAGCTCGTCACCGTCGACGAGGATCGAACGGCTGAGTGCCGTAACGTCTTTCGCCGACGACGTCAAGCCGATCGACGTCGCGGTCAGTTCGATGTCCATCCTGCCGTCGGTGACCGTCACGGTGCCCTCCTGAATCTCGGCGATGCCGGTCGGATGCGCGAGCACCAGTTCGACCCGGCCCTGCGCCGGGGCCCGCAGATATCCGGTCTCGGCGTGCAGGGGACGGCCGTCGTCGGTGGCCCTGGTTCGCTGGCCGTAGGTCAGGAATGGCTTGCCGACGTGGCCGAACGTCACCTCCTCGAGGTAGCCGAACGACGGGATCGTCGGGTACTCGCCCGCGCCGGTGCCCGACCAGGTGCCCAGCAGTGGAGCGAGCATCGCCAAGCCGGGATGGAGGTCTGGCGTCATGGAGAAAACCCTACCCACATGCGGAGAATCCCCGCGGATCGCATCGTCCGGGTTTGTCGTACGTCTCTGCGATGATGGTGGCATGTCCTCAGCGGCAACGTCTTTGGCTCCTCAGGAGCGGCTCGAGGTGTTGTTCGCCGAGATGGAAGAGCTCGCCGGGCAACGCAACGCCATCGACGGCCGGCTGGCGCAGATCGCCGCCGAGATCGACGGCGACGGGATCTGGGGCTCCACCGGCGCCCGCTCGGTGCCTGCGCTGGTGGCGTGGAAGTTGGGCATCTCCCCGTACGACGCGACCACGCTGGTGACGGTGGCGCGGCGACTGCACGAATTCCCCCGCCTGGCCGAAGCCACCGTCCAAGGCCGCCTCTCGCTGGATCAGATCGGGGTGATCGCCGCCGGGGCGGCATCGGGCTCCGACGATCACTACGCCGAGTTGGCCGTGGTCGCGACGGTGACCCAGTTGCGGACCGCGGTGAAGCTGGAACCCAAGCCCGAACCCGGACCGCGCCCGGAACCGGAACGTTCCTTCATTCGGAGGGAAGGCGACCGCGGTACGACGTGGAAGATCACCCTGCCACCTTCTGAGGCGGCGGTGTTCGACGCCGCGGTGCAGTCCCACCACGACGCGTTGATCGCGCAATGGAGACGCGACCGCGGCGAGGAGAGCGATCCCAGTGACGCCGGTGGCGACTCCGAAGACGTTCGGGTGCCGCCGTTCCCGGATCGGGTCGATGCGTTCCTGGGTGTGGTGCAGGCCGGCTGGGACACCGACGTGGCCCACCGTCCACACGGGCAGCGGACCACGGTGGTGGTGCATCTGGACGTGGAGAGCCGTTCGGCGGCCTGGCATCTGGGTGGCTTGCTCTCCAATGATGAACGCCGCCTGCTGCTGTGTGACACCACGTGTGAGGTCTGGTTCGAACGCCACGGCCGGGTGATCGGTGCGGGCCGGGAGACCCGCCAGATCAGCCGCCGACTACGCCGGGCCCTGGAGCACCGCGACCGCTGTTGTGTGGTCCCCGGGTGCGGAGCCACCCGCGGACTGCATGCTCATCACGTTCGGCATTGGGAGGACGGCGGTCCCACCGAGCTGGACAACCTCGTCCTGCTCTGCCCGTACCATCACCGGCTGCACCACCGGGGCGGCCTCACCATCGCCGGCACCGCTTACGACCTCGTCGTCACCGACACCGAGGACACCCCGCTGACCGGCGCCTCGCTGGCCCGGCCACCGACCACACCCCCACCTGATGTCCCACCATGCCGCGGCCCCCTCGGAGAACGCGCCGACTGGTGGTGGTACGACCCCTACGAACCCCAACCACCACCGGACGGCTAGCTGTCACGACAACTAGCCGCAGACTGCGCCGGTCGCCGCGGAGCCAACCAGCTTGCGGTACTTGGCCAGCACGCCGGTGGGGTACTTGGGGGCGGGCGGGGTGAAACCCTTCTTGCGGGACTCGAATTCGTCGGCGTCGACGAGCAGGTCCAGCGTGCCCCTGCCCACGTCGAGCCGGATCCGGTCGCCGTCCGCGACGAACGCGATGGGTCCGGCGTCGACCGCTTCCGGAGCGATGTGACCGACGCACAGACCGGTGGTGCCGCCCGAGAAGCGCCCGTCGGTCATCAGCAGCACGTCCTTGCCGAGTCCCGCGCCCTTGATCGCGCCGGTGATGGCGAGCATCTCGCGCATGCCGGGCCCGCCCTTGGGACCTTCGTAGCGGATGACGACGACATCGCCACCGGTGATCGTGCCGTCCTCGAGTGCGTCCATCGCGGCCCGCTCACCGTCGAAGACCCTTGCGGTGCCCTCGAAGACGTCGGAATCGAACCCAGCCGACTTGACCACGGCGCCCTCGGGAGCCAGCGACCCGTGCAGAATCGTGATGCCGCCCGTCGGGTGAATCGGATTGCTCATCGCGCGCAGCACCTTGCCATCGGGATCCGGTGGCTCGATGTGGGCGAGGTTCTCAGCCATGGTCCGGCCGGTGACGGTGAGGCAGTCGCCGTGCAGCAGGCCGTTGTCCAGCAGTGCCTTCATGACGACGGGCACGCCACCGATCTCGTCGACGTGCTTCATCACGTGGCGACCGAAGGGCTTGACGTCGGCGAGGTGCGGCACCTTCTGTCCGATGCGGGTGAAGTCGGCGAGCGTCAGCTTCACGCCGGCCTCCCACGCAATCGCCAGCAGGTGGAGCACGGCGTTGGTGGATCCGCCGAATGCCATCACCACGGCAATGGCGTTCTCGAACGCCTCGAGCGTGAGGATGTCACTGGTGGTGATGCCGCGGCGAAGCATCTCGACGACGGCCTCGCCCGACTGGCGGGCGTACTCGTCGCGCCGCTTGTCGATGGCCACCGGGGATGCGCTGCCCGGCAACGACATGCCCAGTGCCTCGGCGGCGCTGGCCATGGTGTTCGCGGTGTACATGCCGCCACAGGCGCCCTCGCCCGGACAGATGGCGCGCTCGATGATGTCGACGTCTTGGCGCGACATCAACCCGCGGGCGCAGGCGCCGACGGCCTCGAAGGCGTCGATGATGGTGACTTCTCGCTCGGTGCCGTCGGTCATCTTGGCGACGCCGGGCATGATCGAGCCGTTGTAGAAGAAGACGCTCGCCAGGTTGAGGCGGGCGGCCGCCATGAGCATGCCGGGGATCGACTTGTCGCACCCGGCCAAGAGCACGGTGCCGTCCAGCCGTTCGGCCTGCACCACCGTCTCGACGCTGTCCGCGATCACCTCGCGGGAGACCAGGGAGAAGTGCATGCCCTCGTGGCCCATCGAGATGCCGTCCGACACGGAGATCGTGCCGAATTCCAGCGGGTAGCCGCCGGCGGAGTGCACGCCGCCCTTGACGGACTGCGCCAGTCGCTGCAGCGACATGTTGCACGGCGTGATCTCGTTCCACGACGATCCGACGCCGATCTGGGGCTTGGCCCAATCGTCGTCGCCCATGCCGACGGCGCGCAGCATGCCGCGGGCGGCGGTCTTCTCGAGGCCGTCGGTGACGTCACGGCTGCGCGGCTTGATGTCGGGGCTGCTACCAGGCTGATCAGAGGGCATTGGTCAAGTATGCCTTCGGGTGGTTCGCCCACCAAACCAGTTTTCGATACCCCGGTGGGGTATCCGGTACGGTGGAATTCATGAAGTCGTCGATCGTGCCGGTGGCCGCCATCGCCATGGGTATCGCCACCGCCCTGTTCCTGTCCGCGTGTAGCAGCCCGGCGCCCGACTCCCACGGCGGGCATTCCAGCGAGACCAGCGCGGGGGCCGCCCAGCCGGCCACGAACGACGCCGCCGACGTCACCTTCGCCACCGACATGATTCCGCACCATCAGCAGGCCGTGGAGATGTCGGCCCTGGTGCCCCAGCGCTCCACCAACCCCGCTGTGATCAAGCTGGCCTCCGACATCTCCGCCGCGCAGGGGCCCGAGATCGAGACCATGAAGGCCTTCCTGGTGCAGTGGAACGCCGCACCGGCCACCGGCCACGAGGGACATGACGGCATGACGGGAATGCCCGGCATGGGGATGCAGGGCATGGTCGACGATGCGACGATGGCCAAGCTCGAGTCGCTCGAGGGCGCCGAGTTCGACGACCTCTGGCTCCGGTCGATGATCGGCCACCACGAAGGGGCCGTCGCGATGGCAAGGACCGAGATCGCCGATGGCGCCAATGCCGACGCCAAGACGCTGGCGCAGACGATCGTGACGGCGCAACAGGCCGAGATCGACCAAATGAAGAAGATGCTGGGAGAGTGAAGATGTCGGAGACGTCCGGCGCCAGTCCGCACGGCTACTCGGCGAACAAGGTCGACTACGCCAAGCGGCTGCGGCGCATCGAGGGGCAGGTCCGCGGGATCGCCAAGATGATCGAGGACGACAAGTACTGCATCGACGTCCTCACCCAGATCAGTGCCGTCAACAGCGCCCTGCAGTCGGTCGCGTTGGGATTGCTCGACGAGCACCTCGGGCACTGCGTTACGCATGCGGTCGCCGAGGGTGGCGACGAGGCCGAGCGCAAGCTCGCCGAGGCATCGGCCGCGATCGCCCGCCTGGTCAAGTCCTGACCAGCCCCCGGCCGAGGGTAACGAACGGGCCGGGATCGACGATCAAACGGGCAGCTAGACGCCCGTTTCGACCCACCGGTGGTCGGGGGTGGGGGATTTCCGCAGCACGGGCCCGGTCGGCGCGCTGTGCAACACTGGATTCACTCGTGTATTGGAGGTGGCGCATGCGCCAGGAAACGTTCAAGCGAACGACGGCGAGATTCGCCACCGCAATCATCACCGCCGGACTGGTCGCCGGCACCGTCGTCAGCAGCCCCGCTGCCTGGGCAGACCCCGAGGTCAACCCCGATCCCGCAGCCATCGACTCGCAGCCCATCGAGCAGCCCGCGCCGCCACCGGCCGATCCCATGGCACCGGCCGATCCGCTGGCCGCCCCCGCAGCGGCACCGACCGTGATCCCGCAGGGCACGCCCGCCGGGCAGGATCCGACGCCCTACACCGGGCCGCCGGTCTTCGCGCCGCCGAGCTTCAACCCAAGCAACGGGTCGATGGTCGGGGTCGCCAAGCCAATCGCCATCAACTTCGCCCGCCCCATCGCCGATCGAGCGATGGCGCAGGCCGCGGTGCACGTGTCCTCCGTGCCGGCGGTGCCCGGCAAGTTCTACTGGCTGAGTGACACCCAGCTGCGCTGGCGCCCGATCGACTTCTGGCCGGCCAACACGACGGTGAACATCGACGCCGGCGGCACCAAGTCGAGCTTCCGCACCGGTGAGTCCCTGGTGGCCACGGTCGACAACACCACCCACCAGATGCAGATCGTCCGCAACGGGACGCTGGAGAAGACGTTCCCGGTGTCGATGGGCAAGCCCGGCCACGACACCCCCAACGGCACCTACTACGTGCTGGAGAAGTTCCCCAGCATCGTGATGGACTCCGCGACCTATGGCGTGCCGAGCACCTCGGCGCAGGGGTACAAGCTGACCGTCCAGAACGCCGTGCGCATCGACAACAGCGGCAACTTCGTGCACAGCGCCCCGTGGTCGGTCGCCGATCAGGGCAAGCGCAACGTCAGCCACGGCTGCATCAACCTCAGTGCAGCCAACGCGCAGTGGTTCTTCGACAACTTCGGCAGCGGTGACCCGATCGTGGTGAAGAACTCCGTCGGCACCTACAGCCAGAACGACGGCGCACAGGACTGGCAGATGTAGCTCGCGAAAAGACGCAAGGGGCCCTGAAACCTAGTGTTTCAGGGCCCCTTGCGTCTGCTCGGCAGCTAGTTCCAGATGCTGACGCGTTTCTCGGGATCCAGGAACAGCTCGTCGTCCTCGGTCACCCCGAAGGCGTCGTAGAAGGCGTCGAGGTTGCGCACGATGCCATTGCAGCGGAACTCGGGCGGGGAGTGCGGATCGATCGCCAGCCGGCGGATGGCCTCTGCGTCGCGGGACTTGGTGCGCCACACCTGCGCCCACCCGAAGAACACCCGCTGTACGCCCGTGAGGCCGTCGATCACCGGAGCCGGCTCGCCGCCGAGGGACAGCTCGTAGGCCAGCAGGGCGATCGAGAGCCCGCCGAGGTCCCCGATGTTCTCCCCGACGGTGAACGCGCCATTCACGTGCTGTCCATCGGTCAGCTGTCGCGGCACGAACTGGTCGTACTGCTCGATCAATGCCTTGGTCCGCGAACCGAATTCGGCACGATCACTGTCGGTCCACCAGTCGACGAGGTTGCCGTCGCCGTCGTACTTGGCGCCCTGGTCGTCGAAGCCGTGTCCGATTTCGTGGCCGATCACCGCGCCGATGCCGCCGTAGTTGGCAGCGTCGTCGGCGTCGGCATCGAAGAAGGGCGGCTGCAGGATCGCTGCGGGGAAGACGATTTCGTTCATGCCGGGGTTGTAGTAGGCATTCACGGTCTGGGGCGTCATGAACCACTCGTCGCGGTCGACCGGGGCGCCCAGCTTCGCGAGTTCGCGATCATAGCCAACGACGTTGCCGCGCTTGTAGTTTCCGTACAGGTCGGCCCGGTCGATCACCAGGCCGGGGTAGTCCCGCCACCGGACGGGATAGCCGATCTTCGGGGTGAACTTGTCCAGTTTCGCCAGCGCGCGCGCTCGCGTCTCGGGGGTCATCCACTCGAGGTCGTCGATGCTGACGCGGTAGGCCTCCCGCAGGTTGGCCACCAGCTCGTCCATCCGCGCCTTGGCGTCCGGCGGGAAGTGGCGCTCGACGTAGAGCTTGCCGACGGCGTCGCCCATCAGGTTCTCCACCAGGGCCACCCCGCGCTTCCAGCGCTCGCGGATCTCCTCGGTGCCGCTCAGGGTGCGGCCGTAGAAGTCGAAGTTCTCGGCGACCAAGGCATCGGTCAGGATGGAGGATCGCGAGCTGATCACCCGCCAGCGCAGCCAGCGCTTCCAGTCCTCGAGGTCTTCGGCGGCCCACAGCGCCGCGAAGGCGGTCAGGGCATCGGGCTGGCGCACCACGACCTCGGCGGCCTTCTCGGCGTTGGTTCCGATGGCGCCGATCCAGCCGGCCCAGTCGAATCCCGGCGCCTCGGCGATCAGCTCGTCGAAGGTACGGAGGTTGTAGGTCAGGTCGGCGTCGCGGCGCTTGACCACGTCCCAGTGCGAGGCGGCGATCTTGGTCTCCAGCGCGACGATGCGCTCGGCGGTGGCCTCCCACTCGTTGGGCTGGGGCTCCTCGCCGAACGCCAGCGCGAACATCCGGGTGATGTGGCCCGGGTAGGCCGCCAGGATGTCGGCGTGCTTGGCATCGCGGTAGTACGACTCGTCGGGCAGCCCGAGCCCGGACTGCGAGAGGTGCAGCAGGTAGCGGGTGGAGTCCTTGGAGTCGGTGTCGACGTAGAGCCCGGTGCCGCCGCCGACGCCGCTGCGCTGCAGTCCGCCCAGCACGGCGGCCAGCGCATCGCGGTCGGCAGCGGCGTCGATCGTCGCGAGCTCGTCGAGCAACGGCTGCACGCCGACCCGGGCGACCGTCGCCTCGTCCATGAAGCTGGCGTACAGGTCGCCAACCCGCTGCTCGTCGGTGCCGGCTTCGGCGTGCAGCTCGCTGGCCTCGACGATCAAATCGCGGACCTGTTCCTCGGCCCGGTCGGCGAGCAGCCGGAACGCGCCGTCGGTCGCCCGGTCGGCCGGGATGTCGTAGTCGGCCAGCCAACGGCCGTTGACGTGACCGAACAGGTCGTCCTGGGGGCGGGTGTCGTCGTCGACGTGGGACAGGTCGATACCGGAGTGGGTGGCTTCTAAGGTCACCTCGCCATCCTGCCAAAAGATGGCGGCCCGCCGCGGGCTCGCTGGTCGCGGCGGCGACCGCACTTCGCCGGGTACCCTCACGCGCATGTCAGACGAGCTCGACGACGAGCGCACCCAGGCGGGTGCCGGTGGCATCACCGGCTTCGGGATCGCCTCCGCAGTGCTGGGCGTCCTGTCGGTGGCCGCCGTCGTGCTGGCGGTGCTGATCTGGAACGGCCACCGCCACGAGGTCGACGATCGTGCCTACCAGACCCGCGTGCTGCAGGCCGCCGCCGACTGGACCAACGTGCTGATCAACATGAACTCATCGACCGTGACCCAGAGCATGAAGACGCTGCACGACGGCACGGTCGGTCAGCTCAACGCCAACTTCGAGACCGCCGTCGAACCCTTCAGCCAGGTGGTGCAGAAGTTGCAGTCCCAGACGGTCGGGCAGGTCGAATCGGTGGCGATCGAGTCGCTGTTCCACGCCAAGCCCGGTGATCCGGGGTTGCCGCCGGTACCGCAGCCCGAGCTGGCCACCGTGTCCTCGCGCACCGACGACGTCCTGGTGGTCGCCACGTCGGTCAGCCAGAATGCCGGCACCAAGCCACTGACGGTGCACTGGACGCTGCGGCTGGCCGTGTCCGACGTCGACGGCAAGTTGCTGGTCTCGCGACTGGAGACCATCCGATGAGGAACCGCCTGCGGGTGCTCGGCTTCGACGTCGCAGCGCCGCTCGCCGCGATTCTGGCACTGGTGTACCTGGGCGTGGTGCTGGCTTGGCCGCTGTGGTGGGTCTCGGTGTGCTCGGTGCTGTGCCTGCTGATCGTGCAGGGGTCGATCGTCAACGTGGTGCTGTTCCGGCGTGATGGCGTCACCGTCGGCACCGACGACGATGGCCCGGGTCTGCGGCTGGCCGTGGTGGGGCTGGCCACCGTCGCGCTGGCGGCCGCGGTCGTGGTGGGCTACACCCGGTGGACCGCGCCGGAGGCCGCGATGCACCGCGACGTCTCCGAGGTGGTCGGTATCGCCAGCAGTGCGGCCGAGGCCTCCGCGACGTTCGCGCCTGCGACGCCGACCGCCAGCCTGGACCGGCTGACGTCGATGATGACGCCGCGCGGGTCGGATGCGTTCAAGGCCGAATTCGATTCGATGGCAAAGGATTTGACGACCAAGGGGCTCAGCGTTCAAGCAAGCACGGTGTCGGCGGGGGTGGAGGCGATCGGCCCGCAGGCTGCCGTCGTCGCGGTCGTCATGCGCGGCACGCAGAACGGACCGGGACGGGCGCCCGAGACCGTCCCGCTGCCGCTGCGGGTGTCGCTGCTCAAACAGGACGGCCGCTGGCTGGTCGACGATCTTTCGCCGATCAACTCGCGTTAGCCTCCGGCGAGCGTCCAGTGCGTGGTGGCGACCAGATCACCCTGTTCGAGGGCCGAGGCTCGATGCTGGTGGATCCGCTGATACTCCGGGTCGGTGACCATGTCGGTGAAGGCCTGCGGCGTCGGGTACTCGACCACCAGGATCGCGTCCCACCACGGGTGTTCACCATCGCCGATGACGTTGACCGGGTTGGCGCCGCCGTAGCGAATGCTGGCGCCCACCCGCTGCAGGTGTGGCTCGACCTCCCGGGCGTAGCGGCCGTAGTGCTCCAGACCGTCGCCGGCGTGGAACTTCAAGAGGTTGATCATCACCACGGGGGCGTCGGCGGGTAGCTGCGCAAGCGCCTTCAGGTTGACCGGACGTTCGTCGACGGTGTTGGTCATGCGGTCTCCTCGGGCTCTTCGGTGCTGTCGGTGCGAGCCCCAGCCTGCTACGCCGGGGCTGCGATGGCTAGGGCCCAACGGCCGCGAGCAACCGGTCGGCCAACTCGTGCGGGTGGCTGAGGGCAACGAGGTGCCCACCCGGTATGACGTCGCACTCGATCCCGAGTCGGTCACGCACCAGCCGGCGCTGGAACTCGAGCGGGAAACAGCGATCGTCGCTGCCCTGGATCACCCGCGTAGGCACGTCCGGCCACCCGGCGAGCGGCCAGGGCTGGACGAAGGGCGTCTCCGATTGCTCGGGCTCGGGATGGCGCATCGCTTCGTCGCGCACGTTAGCGGGCACGTCGTGGAAGAAGTCCTCGACCACGTCGAAGTCTCTGTCGCCCAAGCCAATTCGAGCGAAGTAGGCGACTCTGGCGGTACGCTGGCCGGTGGCATCCCACCACGCTCGCGCCGACTCGCCCGCAGTGGGCACCATCGGGTTGACGAGGACGATGGCCGCGGTGGGCACGCGGGTGGCGACGAGTGGCGCGGTGAAGGCGCCCATCGACTGGCCAACCACGACGAGCGGGCCCGCCGCCTCGGCGACCGCCCGATGGACGACGTCGGCGTAGACGTCCAGGTCGGCAGCGTCATCGGCGGCGGGAAGTTCGACCGCGATGGCGTCGACGCCGGCATCGATCAGCAGGGGCACCACGCGGTGCCAGTACCACGCACTGCCGCCCGCGCCGGGAATCAGCGCGAATGTGGTGGGCACTCGCCGTTGCGCATCTTGGCGAAGCGGTCCGACAGCCGCCGCATCCTGATCATCAACGACGCGGCCGGGCTGCCCGACCCGTCGAGGTAGGCCGCGAACTGCTCACTGCGCAGGCCGATCCGCGAGGCGAACTCGTCCTGACCGAGACCGGAGCGCTGCATCAGCATGTAGATGTGACGGGCGACCTCGGCGCACTCGTTGGCCTCGAGCTGCTCACGGGTGCGGGTCAGCACCTCGTCGAGCGCCTTGGAGACGCCGTAGGGCGGTGCGGTCTCCAGCACTTCCTCGACCTGCCGCGCGGTTCTTCCGAAGGGATCCCGCTTGATCGCGGCGACGATGCGCTGCCACACCGTCAGATCGTCGGTCTCCAGCGCGGTGCGGATGGCCGAGGTGGGCCAGAATTCCACCGGTCGGTTCTCGGTGGCGGGGCGGTTGCGCTCCGCGGGATGCGGGCGGCCGGCGGCCTCGCCACGCGTATCCGAAGTCAACGTCACCTCGCCTCCTCCAACATTGCAACTGCCACCGAGAGGCAGCGTTGCCTGACGTATACCCAGTCGGTCTCCGCCTCGGGGCTGGTCCAGTCCTCGTCGTCATCCGACGGATGCGGGTCGGCGAGCCGCCGCACCAGCTGCGTCGCCACCCACTGGCTCTTCAACCGCTGTCCACAGTAGTACCGGTCCATCCCGGCAAGCACCACCGCGGCGGTCTGAGTTTCCATCGACTCCACCAGATCGGCAAACTCGGCGTAGTCCCTGGCACTGTTGCGGCACATGATCAGGTAGCCCTTCAAGCGCAGCGTCTCGGCGCCCGTCGGGATCTGCAGCCGGTCGCCGGTGGGCAGCAGCACGTTGGTGGTCTCCACGGGGCTGAGCCGGCGGACCGCCGGGCGCTCGGCGTCGGCGGCGGTCGCCAACGCGTCGAGGGCCACCGCGAGCCGGCCGCGCCACATGGTCACCGGGTGCACGGGCTGGCGCGGGAAGAACCTGCCACTACCGGCCCCGGTTCGGCCGTTGCGCCGTCCCGGCCGACCGATGCCGCTGAGCCGGACGGTGTCCCCGGGGCGCAGTGCGGCCACGGGCTCGTCGCCGCCCTTGACGTGGCCGGCCAGCGCGGGGGCCGGAGGCAGGCAGCCGCTGAACGCCAGCGGGTCGGCCACCGTGATGGTCTGCGGCGCCATCGACTTCAGCTTGGCCGCCGACTTCACCACGTTGCGGATGTCCGCCCCCGACGGGCCCGTGGTGGAGATGTCCTCGGGGATGACGACGAGGTCGCCGATGTCGGCCTTGGGCAGCGGCTTCTCGAAGTCGACCGACGGCAGGATGCGATCCAGCCAGCCCGGTAGCCACCAGTTCCACTGGGCGAACATGGCCATCAGCGCCGGCACCAGGACCAGCCGCACGATGGTGGCGTCGACGGCGATCGCGACCGCGCACGCGACGCCGAGCTGGGCGACCAGCGGCATGCCCGCGAATGCGAACCCGATGAACACCGCGATCATGATCAGCGCGGCGCTGGTGATGGTGCGGGCGCTGGTGCTGACTCCGTAGGCGACGGCGTCGCGGGTGTCGTTGGTCTGCAGGAAGCGTTCGCGGATGCGGGTCAGCAGGAAGATCTCGTAGTCCATCGACAACCCGAAGGTCATCGCCAGCACCAGCGGGGGAATGGTGCTGTCCAGCGACTGCAACGGCTCGAATCCCAGCGCCTCCAGCCAGCCCCACTTGAAGACGACGACGAGGCTGCCATAGGCCGCCGCCACGGACAGCACCGTCATCAGGACGCCCTTGAACGCCAGGAACACCGAGCGGATCGAGATCAGCAGCATCACGAAGGCGATGAACGCCACGAACGCGAACACCATCGGCTGGGTGTCGGCCACCCTGTCGTCGAAGTCCTTGAGCAGGGCGGTCGGGCCGCCGACGTCGACGACGGCAGGCGAACCGGGCGCCGCGCGGGGCAGCTCGGCCCGCATCCAGTCGACGGTCTTGCGGGCCGCCGGATCCTCCGGGTCGACCGACAGCACCGCCGACAGCAGCGCGCTGCGGTTGTCGTTGCCGAACACCGGCGGCATCACCGTGGCCACGTCGGGCCCCTGGCTCATCTTCTGCTGCAGTGCGTCCAGGGCCCCGGTGTTCTCCGCGCCGTTGGCGTCGCCGTCCGGGAACGTCACCAGCACGCGGATGGGGCCAAGCGCGCCAGGGCCGAGCGCCTCGGCGGCCGCGCTGATGCCGCCGCGGATCTCGTGGGTGGGTTCGAACTGGCGCTGCAGGCTGTTGCCCAGCGTCATCTCGAACGCCGGCATGGCCAGCACGATCAGCACGACCGCAGCACCGAACGCCGACCACCACTGCCGGCGCATGACCGCACCCACCCAGCGGGTCCAGAACCGGGATTGCGTGGTCTCCGGCCGCCGGGAGACGTGCAGGTAGGACGACCGCTTGGAGGCCGCCTTGCCGAAGGTCGCCAGCACCGCGGGGATCAGCGTCGTCGAGGTCAGCACCGCGACCGCCACGGCGAGGATGGCGCCGGTGGCCATCGAGGCCAGCACGGGCGTGTGGATGAGGTAGATCCCGGTCACCGACGCGATGACGGTCAGGCCGGAGAGCAGCACCGCCAGGCCCGAGGTCGCCATGGCCGCGTCGGCCGCCTGGTCCGGGTCGCGGCCCGACCGCAGCTCCTCGCGGAACCGCATCAGGATGAACAACGAATAGTCCACGGCCAGCGCGATCCCGAACATCGACACCGTCGAGGTGACGAACACCGACATCTGGGTCACCATCGCCAGCAGATAGACCAGCCCCATGGTGACGACCACGGTGCAGAGTCCCAGCACCAGCGGTACGGCGGCAGCCGCGAGTGAGCCGAAGACCGCCAGCAGCACGATCATGACGATCGGGAGGTTCCACTTCTCGGCCTGCGCGATGTCGTGCTTGGTGGCCTCGCTGGTCGCGGCGCCCAGGGCGCCCTGGCCGATGACGTACAGCTTGACCTTGCCGCCCTCGAACTGACCCGGCTGGGAACCGTCGATGCCAACCTTCTTGCGCAGCTGCTTGGCGACGTCGGAACTGCCGCTGTTGAAGTCGGTCTGCAGGGTGACGACGTAGGGCCGGTCCGGCTGCGGCGGCGGCTGCTGCGGGTTGGGGACCACCTTGACGCCGGGGACCTCGCCGGCGATGCGTTCGAGCTCGGCGACCGCGCGGTTCACGTCGTCGAAGGTGGCGTCCGCCCGGGGCGCCGCGACGAGTGCCAGCGGCGAGGCACCCTGGTCGGGGAAGTGGTCCTGGACGGCGTGCTCGACGCTGAGGGACTGCGAGCCCGCGACCTCGAACCCGCCGCCGGTCAGGTTGCCCGACTGGTGCAGGGCGAGGAACACCGACGGGATGAGCAGGAGCAGCCAGGCAACGAACACTGCCCAACGGAATCGGCGCAGCTTGCTGCTCAACCGCAACATGAACTGCTGGATGGCGAACCCCTGCCTTACTCCCCGAGTTGCTCCTGCGTTTCAAAGCGTGAGCGTACCGCAGCACGAGGTAGTGTCGTTGCCCCGCGCGGGGTGGTCAAGGCAACGGCGTCGGCCGTCGACCCCACCTGGCGATTTGCTGTGTGGATTGGTGACCGCGCCGGCGGGATGGCAGTATGGCCCTCGTACAGGACCGGGGTCGGGGAAGCCCAGCGTCGTGAATCTACGTCGAATGTCGGCGCTCAAGTGCAGATTCGACGGCATTCACCCTTGAGGAGTAACCCATGACGAAGACCGGAACGTCCCTGCGCCGCGGTCTCGCCGGAGTGTTCGCTGCATGTGTCGTTGGCGGGGCAGCGGCAGCCGTGGCGATCCCGGGAACGCCGGTCGCCGACGCCGCGGCGGACCCCTGCGCAGCCAGCGAGGTCGCCAAGACCATCGGCTCGGTCGCCACGTCGATGGGCACCTATCTCGATGCCCACCCCGAGACGAACACCGCGCTGACCACGATTTCCCAACAGCAGACCGGCCCGCAGAGCCTGGGTGCGCTCAAGGCGTACTTCGACGCCAACCCGCAGGCGGCCAAGGACATGCAGTCGCTGCAGCAGCCGTTGATGAACCTGTCCGCCCGGTGCAAGCTCCCGCTGACCCTGCCCCAGGTGATGGGATTGCTCCAGGGTGCGCAGTCCCCGGTCGGGGCGTCGCCCTCGACCGCCAACCCGGGTTTGCCGGGAGCGTCGCCCACCGCGCAGACCGTCGGTGTGCCAGGCACGTTGGTGCCGGCCCAGTCGGCGCCGGCTGCCGCCGCCACGCCGGCCACCGGGCCGCTGCCCGGCCCGTCGACCGCAGGCACCAGGTAGCCCGGCCGGCGTGCCCGCCCGCTCGTGCGAACGCTGTGAACTGGCTATTCGGACTTTATCTCGATCGTTTGGGCGCAAGGCAAGAAACTCGTCATGGTTTCTGCTTAGCTTTTCGATGCGAGTAACCGCTGGTGGTTACGGCCGCGGACGAACCCTGCAGGTTTCTGCACATTCGAAGAAGGAGCTTGATCATGTCAGTCTCAGCCCGTGCTGGGCGACGTGCGGTAGCTGGTGCCCTGGGCGCCGGCGCGATCGCAGGCGCGATGCTGTTCGGTACGCTCCCGTCCGCTCTGGCGGACGATCCCGCGCTGAACCCGCCGAACTGCACCGCCGCGGACCTCGCCGGCGTCGCGGCGGGCGTCTCGGCCTCCACCTCGGCCTACCTCTTCACCCATCCCGACGTGAACTGGTTCTTCACCAGCCTCGAAGGCCTGCCGCGCGACCAGGTCCGCAAGCAGGTGGCCGACTACATGGACCAGAACCCCGGTGTGAAGGCGGACATGACGGGCATTCGTCAGCCCCTCGTCGACCTGAAGAATCGCTGCGGCGCAGCACCCGCCCCAGCCACGCCGTAATCCCGGTGCAGGTGGCTGAACCATCTGCGCTCGACGGCGCGGGTCGCACGGTCTTGATGGTCGACGACGACCCGGACGTCAGAACCTCGGTGTCGCGCGGATTGCGCCATTCCGGGTTCGACGTGCGGGTCGCGGCGACCGGCAAGGAGGCCTTGCGACTGCTGTCCAACGAATCCCATGATGCGTTGGTCCTCGACGTGCAGATGCCCGAGCTGGACGGTGTGGCGGTCGTGACCGCCCTGCGGGCGCTCGGCAACGACATTCCGATCTGCGTGCTGTCCGCGCGCGACACGGTCAACGACCGGATCGCCGGACTCGAGGCGGGCGCGGACGACTACCTGACCAAGCCGTTCGATCTGGGTGAGCTGGTGGCGCGCCTGCACGCGCTGCTGCGGCGGTCGAGCCTGTCCGAGCGCTCACCGGACACCATGACCGTCGGCCCGCTGACCATCGACACGGCCCGACGCCTGGTGTTCGTCGAGGGGGAGCGCGCCGATCTGACCAAGCGGGAGTTCGACCTGCTCGCGGTGCTGGCCGAGAATGCGGGCGTGGTGTTGTCCCGCCAGCGCCTGCTCGAACTCGTCTGGGGCTACGACTTCGACGTCGACACCAATGTCGCCGACGTCTTCATCAGCTATCTGCGGCGCAAGCTGGAGCGCGAAGGCCACCCCCGGGTAATCCACACCGTTCGCGGGATCGGGTACGTCCTGCGCGACGAGGTCTGAGGTGGCCTCGCGGCGCTTCTTCGGCAGATCGGCGTCGCTGCGCACGCGCGTGGCACTGGCCTCGGCTGCCGCGGCGGCCGCCGTGGTCGCGGTGTTCACCGTGCTGACGTCGGTGGTGCTGGCCAACAACGACGCCGCCCAACTCGACCGACGGCTGGACTCGATCGTCGATGCCAGCGTCTACGACCAGACCAACGGCGTGCTGCAGACCGGCCGGTCCCGGTCCTCCGGGCAGGTGGTCTTCCAGCGCGGATTTCAGCTCCCGCAGTTGCCGCCTGGCACCGAGACCGTCCAGGTCAACGGCATCGAGTACCGCGTGCGCACCATCCCGTTGGACCAGCAGGGCGGGGTGATCATGTCGGTGGGCATACGCGCCGACAGCATCCTGCTGAACCGGGCCAGGATCCCGCTCTACACCGCCGTCGGCGTCGTCACCGTGCTCATCGCGGGAGGGTTGGGGTGGATGCTGGCCGGCCCGGCGATCCGTCCGCTGCGCCGACTGACCGAACAGACGATGCGGCTGGGCAAGGGCAGCGTGCAGATGACGGCCGTGCGTGGAGCGCGCGAGGCCGAGGAACTGTCCGATGCCATGGCGGGCATGCTGGAGCGGCTGGCCGCGGCGCAGCTGGCGACCACCAACTCGCTGCAGGCCGCGCAGGACTTCGCGGCCAACGCCGCCCACGAGCTGCGCACGCCACTGACCGCCATGCGGGCCGATCTCGATACGTTGCGCATCCACGACCTGCCCGCCGATGAGCGCGACGAGGTGGTCGGCGACCTGGCGCGGGCGCAACGCCGGGTCGAGGGCATCATCACCGCGCTTGGACAGCTAGCGTCGGGCCAGCTCGCGCAGGTCGAGGACCGCGAGCTGATCGACGTCACGGACATGCTCGACCGGGTGGCGCGGGAGAACGCCCGGCTCGGCGACGTCGAGATCGTCGTGCAGAGCGACGAGGCGATCGGCACGATCTGGGGTTGGCCCGGCGGTCTCCGGCTGGCGGTGGACAACTTGGTGCGCAACGCCATCGCGCACGGTGGCGCCAGCAGAATCGTGCTGACCGCCCACCGGCAGCCCGCACCGGACGGCCGCGGCGAGATGCTCACCATCGTGGTCGACGACGACGGCCGCGGATTGCCTTCCGAGGAACACGAATTCGTCATGGGCAGGTTCGCCAGGGGTAGCACCGCCACCCCCGGCGGGTCGGGTCTGGGTCTGGCACTGGTGGCTCAGCAGGCCGACCTGCACCGCGGGCGGTTCGAGCTGTCCGACGGCCCGCTGGGGGGCCTGCGGGCGACGCTGACCGTGTCGACGGCGCCGCAGCCCGAGGCCGATGTCGCCGCGGACGACACGGCCAACGTCGACGGGGCGCTGAGGCGAGGCGCCAACCGGGTTGCGGAATGGCGATCGAAGGCGAAGCGAGCGCCACGAAGCTGAACGCCGTTGGCGCCGACGGACGATGACGACACCCGAACGGCAGGGGCTTCCTCAGCGGCGAGCCAGGACCTTCGCGCCGAGGCGCCAACCGAGTAGCAGGACGGCGGTCGAAAGCGAAGCGACCACCACGAAGCTGAGTGCCGTGCCCTGAGACGTCAACTTGCGCAGCAGCATTCCGATTACGACGGTGCTGAGCCACACCGCGACACCCGTCGGTGTAAGCGCCGTCGGTCGCTGCCATCCGCGCGCGATCAGCCAGCCCACCGCGGCGCCCGACAGGAACGGCCACGCAGTCTCGGCGACGCCCGCGACCGTGATGCCCTCCGCGTGACTGCGCCGTCCGATCGCGCAGAACACCAGCACGCACACGACGTCGGCGAGCAGGGCGGTCGTCACGGCGGCCCGCGGCGCCGGGTCGCTACCCCTTGGCATAGGTCATCACGTCGAGCACCAGCGGGCTGAGGTCCTGCTCGTCGCGGGGTGTCGATCCGGGGGCCAGCTCGACGGGCCGGCCGGTGAACAGGGGGTCGAGCGCATCCATCGACGCCAGCCTTCCATCCAGGGTGAAGTGATCGATCACGAACGGTAAGCCATTGGAACGCAACGGGTCCGGTGTGCTCATCACGTGGAAGTGTAGATGTGGCGCGTCGGTGTTGCCGCTGTTGCCGAGGTTGGCGATCACCTGGCCCCGGCTGAGGCGGTCGCCCGGCTCGACCTTGACCGACCCAGTCTTCAGATGTGCGTAGAACGCGTAGTTGCCGTCGCCGATGTCCTGCACGACGTGGTTGCCGCCGTACTGGTCCAGGGGTAACCCGGTCGGGCTCTGGCCCGCCACCTGCTCGGGCAACCCGTCGACGACGGCGACGACGGGACCGTCGGCGACCGCGTGGATGTCGGCACCGAAGTAGGGGTAGCTCTCCGGTCGGGTCGGATCCCCGTGATAGATCGTGCCGTCGGCACCCAGCTGCACGTAGTCGATGGCGAAACGTTCAGCGGCCCAAGTGCTTCCGTCGAGTGGGTTCATCGCCATCCGATGCGCGGTCAGGTCGCAGCAGCTGTTGGCGTCCAGCCAGCGTGGCCCGTCGAGCGGCGGTGAGATGACGGCGGGCCGGTGCGTGGACACGGTGAACGGTGCGACGTCGCTCTCGGTCACCTCCGCGGGCAGCAGCGGCGGCATCGGCTTGGCGACGTCGACGACGATGGTGTGCGAGAGCTCGGTCGGCACCGGTGCTGCCGTCGCGTCGAGGACGACGTCGAGCCACACGAACGCCGCCCGCCCGGGGCCCAGCGTCGTCGTGGGTGTTTGCGTGGCGCCCAGCGCCCGGGTCCAGTAGGCCAGCCCGGTACCGGTCAGCGTCAGCAGCTCTTTCGTTCCGGCCTTGACGGACAACGACTTCAGCGTCACGTCGCCGTCGAACGCGTTGGTCAGCTGGAGCTCGTAGGCCAGGTGCCGCTTGCCGTCGGTGGTGGGCACCGGCACGGGCGGTGCGACGACGGCGGCGAGGACGGGGGTGACCTTGGCCGGGGCTGCTGCCGACGGTGACGCGACGGACGACGGAGCAGACGACGAAGCGGAGGCCGACGTGGAGGACGCGGTCGGCGACTGCGCCGAGGAAGAGCAGCCGGCCACCAGGAGGATCGCAGCCAACGACGCGAATCCGGTGCGGACCATGGGGCGATCCTAGGGCCCGACGTCGGGGTCGACGTCGCTCTCGGTGCGGAACACGAAGAAGAAGACCACCCAGCCGATGGCCGAGATGAAGATCCAGCTGACCAGGCGGTAGATCAGCATCGCCGAGATTGCCGACGCTAGCGTCATCCCGCTGGACACCAGGCCGGGGACCAGGACGGCCTCGACGACGAGCAACCCGCCGGGCATCAGCGGGATCGAACCGACCGCCCGCGCCGCCGCGTAGGCGACCGTCAGGCCGGCGAGCGAGGGGTGCCCGCCCGCGGCGTAGGCGGCGAACGCCAGACAGGCGACGTCGGCCGTCCAGTTGAACAACGACCAGCTGAACGCCGTGCCGAGCGCGCGCCGGGTCAGGCTCACCGATTCGAGCTGGGCCAGCATCTCGCGCCACTTCGTCAGCCCGGTATCGGCCGGTTTGCCCCGCACCGAGTTGACCCATGACAGCAGGCGTACCCCGATGCCGTCGATCTGCTGGGGGTTGGCGGCGACCGTCTGCGCGAGCACCAACAGTGCGACGAAGCCGCCGAGGGTGAAGATCAGCGACAGCGGATTCTTGCTGGCGCCCAACAGGAATGCCCCGGCCAGGCCAAGCAGGGCCAGACCGACCACCTGCAGCACGCCCGACATGACCAGCTGCCACGACGCGACGATGGGCGAGGCGCCCCAGAGACGCTGCTGCCGGTAGACGAAGGTCGCGGACAGGACGGGACCGCCCGGCATGGTCGTCGACAGCGCGTTGCCCGCGTAGAACGCGGCCTCCGAGCGCCACTGCTTGACCTTGACGCCGGCGGACTTCAGCAGGGTGCGCTGGATCTGGGCGAAGCTGTGCATCGATGCCAGCGCGGCGAACACCGACGCGAGTACCCACCACCAGTTCGCCCGGCCAAGGGTGCGCCACGCCTTGGCCAGTTGGTCCCACACCAGCACGACCTCGACGGTCAGCACCGCGACGGCGACGGCGATGATCACCCAGCGCAGCCACCAGTACCGGCCGCGCGGCCGGCACTCCGGGGCCATTTCCCGGGTCATGTCAGCCCTGCTGGGGGAGGCGTCCTCCGACACGCGGATCAGAGTAACTCCGCAGCGCGGGCTGTCGTGGTTGCCGGGAAGAGGTGAATCGAGTCGTTACGCTACCGGAATGCCCGAGGCGCTCCCATCGTCGCTCGACCCGCAGGCCGATGAGTCGGTCCACCCCATCGTCCGCAAGACCGCCGCCTGGTCGTGGCGACTGCTCGTCATCTTCGCCGCGCTGATCGCCTTCCTGTGGCTGGTGATGCACCTCGAGGTGATCGTGGTGCCATTCTTGCTGGCGACGATGGTGACGGCGATGCTGCTACCGCTCGTCGACTTCCTGGACCGGCGCGGACTGCCGCGCGGCGCCGCCGTGGCCGCCGTCATCGTGGGCAGCATCGTGGTGGTGGGCGGGATCCTGACGTTCGTCGTCAGCCAGTTCGTCCAGGGCGCGCCCGCGTTGATCGACCAGGTCACGCTCAGCATCACCAACGCCAGGAACTCGCTGAACACCGGCCTGCTGTCGCACTTCAGCAACGACCAGATCAAGAGCGCGACCGACACCGCGATCAACGCGCTCAAGGACAACCAGTCGAAGCTGACCAGCGGCGCGCTGTCGACGGCGGGCACCATCACCGAGATCGTCACGGGCGCGCTGTTGATGCTGTTCACCCTGATCTTCCTGCTCCAGGGCGGCCGCAACATCTTCGCGTTCGTCAGCAAGATCTTCCCGTCCACGGTCCGGGACCGGGTCCGCGACGCCAGCCGGGCGGGCTTTCACTCGCTCATCGGCTACGTGCGTGCGACGTTCCTCGTCGCGCTCGTCGACGCCATCGGCATTGGCACGGGGCTGGCGATCATGGGCATCCCGCTGGCGCTGCCGTTGGCGTCGCTGGTGTTCCTCGGTGCGTTCATCCCGCTCATCGGCGCGGTGATCGCGGGCGGTCTGGCCGTCATCGTGGCGCTGATCGCCAAGGGCTGGGTCTTCGCGCTGATCGCGCTCGGCCTGATCATCGCCGTGCAGCAGCTCGAGTCGCACATCCTGCAGCCGCTGGTGATGGGCCGGGCGGTGTCACTTCACCCGCTCGCCGTCGTGCTGGCGATCGCCGCGGGCGGCGTCACCGCCGGGATCGTGGGCGCGTTGCTCGCCGTCCCGATCGTCGCGGTGCTCAACAGCGCGCTGCGAGTACTGCTGGCCGAGGATCCCGCCGCCGAGGAGGCGACGCTCGAGGCCGACGGGGCGCCGTCCATAGCCGGCGCCACCGACGACATCTCGGCCGGCAACGGCGACGAGCGCTAGAGCCGACCCTCGCGGCGAAGCAGGTCGGCCGCGCTGACCCCGCCACCCCGGCGCTTGGGGGCATCGTCCTCGCCGGCCTGCCGGGTGTCGATCTTCTCGGTCTGGTCGGCATCCGAGGCGCGCTGCGTGGGGATCGCCGTCGTCGGCGGTTCGGCCGCGGGCGGGGGAGGCGGCTGACGCCGGCCCGCGGACTTGGCGTCCGGCTGCCCGCTCGCTCCGGCGGCTCCGCCCACGTTCGAATTTGCGGCTCCGCCGCGGAGATCACCCAGCCATGACTCGATCTCGCGGCTGCCGGTGGCGCTGGCTCCCCGCGAACTCGATCCCCGCGACGGGGTCGCCGTACGCGGCGGCGTCACCGGGCGACCCGGCTCGACGCGGGGCGTGCGGGTGGTCGGCGGTTCGGCGGGCGCCGACAACCGGGTGGTCTGTTCGGCCGGCGCGACGGGCATCCGCGTCGTCGGCGGCTCGGCGGCGGGAGCCTCCGGAACGGCCGGGCCGGCCGGGATGCGCGTCGTTCCGGCGGCCGACGGCGGGCTGACCCGCTGCGGGGCGGCCTTGCCGGTGGACGCCAAACGGGGGCCGGGCTGCGGGTGGGTCGGATCGTGTGGCGGCGGCAGCGCGCGCATCGGGGCGCCCGCGCCGACGAGGGCCTCGGAGTCCGGCTCCGACTCGCGGACGGTCGGACGCTTGCGCTCGTCGGGGAGCTCGACCTCGCCGAGGCCGAGGCGCTCCTGAATGCGCTTCATCCAGCGCGGAGCCCACCAGCAGTCGTCGCCGAGCATCTTCATGATCGCCGGCACCAGGAACATCCGGATGACGGTGGCGTCGAGCAGCAGCGCCAGCAGCAGGCCGAAGGCCAGGTACTTCATCATCACCAGGTCGGAGAACACGAAGGCGCCGGCCACCACCGCCAGGATGAGCGCGGCGCCGGTGATGAGCCGGCCGGTGGTCGCGGTGCCGATCCGGATGGCCTCGGCCGTCGACAGACCCCGCGCCCGGGCCTCCACCATGCGGGAGACCAGGAAGACCTCGTAGTCGGTCGACAGACCCCAGATGACCGCGATGATCAACCCGATCATGGGCGCCATCAGTGGCTGTGGCGTGTAGTTCATGATCCCCGAGCCGTGTCCGTCGACGAACATCCACGTCAGGATGCCCATCGTCGAGCCGAGCGTCAGGGCACTCATCAGAGCTGCCTTGATCGGCAGCACCAGGGACCCGAACGCCAAGAACATCAGCACCGTGGTCGTCAGGATCAGCACGACGACCATCAGCGGCAGCTTGGCGAACAGGCTGTGGATGCTGTCCTGCTCCAGGGCCGGCGTGCCGCCGACCCAGACCGATACGCCCTTGGGCGCCGAGATGTTGCGCAGCTCGTCGATCTTCTGGGCGGCGTCGTTGCGCTCCTGCAGACCGTTCTGCAGCACGCACGGCATGTCCTTGGACTGGCAAGGGTGCCCCTGACCGTCCGCGCCGACAGCGATGTCGGGGTTCTTCACGTCGGGTGCGACCGGGCGCTCGTCCCAGGTGCCGGTGAAGCCGCTGATCTGGGAGGCCTCGTTCTTGACCTGGGCGATCTGCTCCGGGGTGGCGTGCTGAATCACCAGGGTCAGCTTCTCGGTGCGGTAACCGGGGAAGCTGGAGTCGAAGGCGTTCTGCGCCTGGCGCACCGCGTTGTCGGGCGGCAGGTACTTCTCGCTGATGCCGCCGAGGGCCAGCTGGCCCAGCGGGATGACCAGCAGGACCATCACGATGACGATGGGCAGCGCGAACATCCCGGGCCGCTTCATCACCTTGTTGACGAGCATGCCCCAGAAGCCCTTTTCGACCTCTTCGCGGGTCTTGGTCTTCTGCGTCTTCTCGGCGAGGAAGTGCAGCCACCAGATGGTGATCCGGCGAATCAACGGAACGTACCTGGCCAGGGCGAGGATCGCGGTGACGGCCGCGCAGAAGATGACGATGCCGAGCAGGATCCAGAACAGGGCGCCCTCGATGACGCCCTGGTCCCGTAGGGCGTAGCAGCCGTAGGCGAGTCCGCCGTAGAGACCGATGTAGGCGAACACCAGGCCGATGTACGCCAGGCCCGCGCCCTGTTCACCGGTCTTCTTGATCTGCATGCGGGCGACGTGACCGACCGCGATGCCCACCGGGGGCAGCAGGATGCCCGTCGGGATCGCGGCCAGCGCCAGCGGGTTCTTCTTCGGGTTCGCCGGGTCGGAATGGATGGTGTTCGGCATGGCGAAGCCGATCAGCGACTTCACGCCGAGCGAGTCGACGCGATGGCCGAGGACGGCCAGTGCAGCGATCAGCACGGTGTTCGACATGATCGCGGCGAGCATGACCGAGGCGATGATCGCGTAGGTGATCGACTTCAGGAAGCCCTGTGGGAAGAGCAGCAGCGGCACCGACGAGGCGACGATGATCACCGCCGAGAACATCACGGTGCGCCCCGAGGTCATCATCGTCCGCCGCACGGCGGCCTCGGTGTCGTATCCCTCGGCCAACTCCTCTCGGAATCGACTCACGATGAAGAGGCCGTAGTCGATCGCGATGCCAAGACCGATCAGCGTCACGACGGGTTGGGCGAAGAAGTGCACCGGGGTGAAGTCGGCGGCCAGCCGCATGATGCCGAGGGCACCCATGATGGTCAGACCGCCGATGATGGCTGGCAGGCTGGCGGCGACGACCGTGCCGAAGACGAAGAACAGCACGACAGCCACCAGCGGAATGGCCGCCACCTCGGCGCGCTTCTGGTCGTCACCGATGGTGCCGGTGAGCTCGCTGGCGATGGGCTGCAGGCCCGCCAGCTTGATCTTGCCGTCGTCGACCTTCTGCAGGTCGGGCTGGATGATCTTGTAGTTCTTGAGGATGGTGTCGTCGTCGTTGCCCTTCAGGGGCATGACGACGAACGTGCGGGTGCCGTTGTTGGCCAGCGCCGCGTTGGTGGTGGGATCGCCGGTGGGATTCTCCAGGTAACCGCGCCAGTACAGGATCTGGTCGGGGTGATCGGCGACGACCTTGTCCAGCTCGCCCTTGACCTTCTTGGACCACTGCGGGTCGTTGACCTTCTTGCCGTCGGGTGCATCGAGGACGGCGACGATGTGACTCAGCCGGTCGCGCCCGTAGGCGTCGTCGGCGAGCTCGGACGCCGCCACCGACTGGCTCGTCTCGTCGTAGAAACCGCTCTGCGTGACGTGTTGGCCCAGGCTTGCGCCATAGATGCCGCCACCAAGGCACAGCGCGACCATGATTCCGATCACTGCGTATCGGAATCGGTACACCATCCGACCCCACCAGGCGAACACTCGAGCTCCTAACTGATCTTCTTCAAGTTCTCCGCACCTGCGCTCCGGATGTTCACGCGCGCGAGGTGAGCAACGAGGACAGCGGTCGGAACGGCTGCAGCCACGCCCCCTGCTGGGGCAGCGAGTCGAGGCCGATTCGCGGTAGCGGTTCCCGGAAGACACCGGGGATGTCCTCGAGGTCGACGAACTCCAAGGTATCCGACGCTAACGCCCAACTCGCATGTTCGCGAAATCCGAGAACGCTGACCGGGATGCCATCACGGGCTATCTCCTCCAGCGGGAGGCGGAACGCCTGCCCGTCGGCCGAGGCCACGAACACGCTGGCCAGGCCCTCGCTGCGGCGCAGTGCGATGTGGTCCAGCATGTCGCTGTCGACGTCGCTGTCATCGTCGATCTTGGGCTTGGCGAACACCGCGAAACCGACGTTGCGCAGGGCTTCCACCCACGGGCGGACGACGTCGGCGCTGCCGGGGGCGATGTTGGTGAAGACGGTCGCCTCGGGCTCGAAGGTGACCTGCGGTTCCTCGTGCGCGCGGCTGCTCGACAAGTCGGCCGTGCGGGCAAGCAGCCAGCGGCCCAGGGCGTCGAACCGGGGCCGGTGCGCTGCGGTGGGCCGGCCGCCGAGGATGGAGCCGAGTCCCATGTCCAGGTTGGGGGCATCCCAGACCAGCAGGACCCGCTGGGGGCTGCGGAACCTGGGTTGGATGGTGTCACCGATGTCGTCGAGCGCGGGGACGCCGTCGTCCTGGACGTCGGCAGGCTCGACGATCTCGAAGTCCTCGGAGATGCTCATGCGGCGCTCACGCCTTCTCCCACACGAATTCGGCGACGGCGCTCCCCGCACGCTGAGCCTTGTCCTCGTACTTGGTGACGGGGCGGTGCACCGAGATGGGCAGTCCGGCGCCGGTGTCGCCGGCGGCCTCGAAGCTCAACCGGCGCAGGCGGGGCTCGGCGTCGCCGACCTCCCCGATCTGTTCGGCGTATCCGGGATGGTCGGTCGCGGCGTGCAGGATCCCGCCGGGACGCAACCGGTCGGCGATCAGGGCGACGGTCGCGGGCTGCAGCAGACGCCGCTTGTGGTGGCGGGCCTTGGGCCATGGATCCGGGAAGAACACCCGCACGCCGGTCAGCGAGGCCGGCGGGAGGAGGTGCTCCAAGACGTCGACGCCGTCACCGCGGATCAGCCGCACGTTGTTCAGGCCCTCGCGGTCGATGCCGTTGAGCAGCTGTGCCAGGCCCCGCTTGTAGACCTCGACGGCGATGACGTCGAGCTCTGGCTCCTCGGCGGCCATCGCCAGCGTCGAGACGCCGGTGCCGCAGCCGATCTCCAGCACCAGCGGGGCGACGCGCCCGAACCACGCCTCGGTGTCCAGCGGGCCGGCGATCCGGCCGTCGGAATCCCTGGCCTGGCGTCCGAGCTCCGGCCAGCGCCGATCCCACGTCTCGCGCTGCAGTCCGGACAGAGCCGACCGGCGGGACCGGAAGCTGGCGACGCGGGGAAACGGATGCGCAGGCGTGGATCGTTCGCCGGGAGCCGGAGGTGCGGAGTCCGCCCCCTCCTCTTCGCGAGCCTGCTCGCGCTGCACCTGCATCCGTCCATCGTCGCTCATCGAGGGCGGTGTACCCGCATCGACGGACAATTCGATACCCAATGGTTGCCTTTTGCCGCTACGGGGGGCCGGCGAATCTTGCCGCTCCGCGGGGGTATGGCGCGGTGCGACGATGACATCCTGGGACATTCTGGGGGGAGTCGATCGTGACCAAGGCGTTCGCCGCCGCGCTGACCGACGTCGCTGAATCCGTGGGTGGCCCGCACTTGTCCGCCGTCATCGCCAGGTTGCGGCGGCCGGTGTGCGTTGCCGTGCTGGGGCGCCCCGGTGTGGGCCGCGGGTGTGTCGCGACGGCGTTGCGGCGCCGCGGGGTGTTCGTCGCCTCCCCGGCCGCAACGGCTGCCCACGAGGTGTGCGTGCTGGTGATCGCCGAGGCGTTGAAGGACGAGGAGCTCGCCGTCGTGCGGACGGCGCGTGTGCCGGTGCTCGTCGTGTTGACCAAGGCCGACCTCTCCGGCGCCGGTGAGGGTGGGCCGATCGCCGTCGCCAGACGCCGGGCCACCGCCATCGCCCGGCGCAGCGGGGTGCCGACCGTGCCGATGGTGGGACTGCTGGCGTCGCTCGGCGACCTCGAGGCCGAGCTGATCGAAGGCCTCGCCCTGCTGGCGACGCATCCGCCGAACCTGACCGGTGTCGACGCCTTCGTCGGCGGACCCCACCCGGCGCCGCCGCAGCTGCGGGCCCGGCTGTTGGCCCGCCTGGACAGGTTCGGCGTCGCGCACGCGCTGGTTGCACTCGCCGAGGGATGTGAGCCCTCGCACCTGGGCACCCACCTGGCCGGCATCGGCCTGCTCGATGAGGTCGCCTCGGCGCTGCACGCCGTCTGCGCGCCGATCCGGTACCGGCGCGTACATCAGGCGATCGACGAATTGCGTTCGCTGGCAGTTCGATTGGACGATCCGCGGGTGGCGGAGCTGGCAGCCTCCGACGCCGCGGCGATGGCAGCCATGACCGTCGCCGTCGACGTGCTGGAGGCCGAGGGACTGTGCGTCGATCGCGCCGACACCGCGACCGCGCACCTGGACCGTGCGGTCCGCTGGCGGCGCTACGGCGGTGGGCCCGTCAACGGCCTGCACCGCAGGTGCAGCGCGGACGTGGTCAGGGGGTCGTTGCGGCTGCTGGCCGCCGTGCGCGGGTCGACGACGTGACGTCGGGGGAGCGGGTGGTTCTCGTCGTCGGACCGCCCCTTGCCGGGGTCGGTGGCGTGGTGGCCGCACTGCGCACCCGGCTGCCGCACCTGGTGATCCTCGACGGTGCACAACCACGGAACCGGGCCCCCGACGCGGTACTGGGCGTGTTCTCCGCCGCCACGCCGCTGACTTCGTCGGACTGGCTGCCGGTCGAGCAGGCCGCGGCCCGCACCGAGCTCCTCGTCGGCGTGGTGACCAAGGTCGACGCGCACCGGGGGTGGAGAGAGGTTCTTCGAGCCGACCAGACGCGCGTGACGGAGTGGAGCGGTCGGGCGGACGTGCCGTGGCTGGGTGTCGCCGCGGCGCCCGACCTCGGCGCCCCGTGCGTCGAGGAGCTGGTCGCGCTGCTGACCGAACGGCTGGCCGCGCCACGGGTGGCCCGGCACGCGCCCGCGCCGTCGGGCCGGCCGCCGTCGGACGAGGCCCAGCGAGGCAGAACCGCGCTGGCCCGGCTGCGCCTTGGGCTGCTGAGGGCCGTCCGGGACCGATCGGCCGCGCTGCGCAGCGACCTGCGCGAGGCGGCGTCGGCCGTGCCGGCGGGAGGATCGGCGTCCTTCCAGGCAATGGTGGCGGAGCGGGCCGAGCGGTTCGTGGCCGAGCTCGACGCCGAGATCATCACCGCGGTGGCGCAGACGGCCATCGAGTTCGGGCGCGTGGTGCCCGTGCCCGTTCGTCGGGTGGTGCTGCCGGAGATCGCCCGTATCCCGTCGTCGTCACGCTCGCTGGAGGGTCGGCTGATGACCGTTCTCGGCGTCGGGTTCGGGCTGGGTATCGCGTTGGCGACCAGCCGGCTGCTGTCCGGGCTGGCCCCGGGTCTGTCGTTCGTGGCTCTGGTGGTTGGTGCCGGAGCCGGCGCCGTCCTGGTGGCGTGGGTGGTGCGAGCCCGGGGTCTGCTGCACGATCGCGCGTTGCTCGACCGATGGGTCACCGAGGTTGCCGCGACGCTGCGGTGGCATGGCGAGGCGATGCTTGCCGAACGGTTGCTCGACGTGGAGTCCGGGTGGTCGGCGCGGCGGTCGTGGCGGGCGTCGGACGGGCCCCGGATGGGGGTTGCCGACGGGGCCGAACGGACCCGTGATCATGTTACTGACCAGTACCGATGATGAAATGTGGAAGATTTCGGCACCAATTTCGCCGGTTACCCGTCTCTGAATCGTTCTTGTGAGACAACGGACATAGTCCCGATTTACCGCGGGTATGTCACCCACGTTAACCTCGAGCCAGGTATCACCGAGACCGCCAGCAGGAGAACATTGATGACCTCAGCGACCATTCCCGGCCTGGACAGCGCGCCGACCAAACACGAGGGGCTGCTCGATTGGGTCCGCGAGGTTGCCGAGCTCACCCAGCCCGATCGCGTGATGTTTGCCGACGGCTCCGAGGAGGAGTACCAGCGACTGTGCGACGAGCTCGTCGCGGCGGGCACCTTCCAGAAGCTCAACCCGAAGAAGCAGCCCAATTCCTACCTTGCGCTCTCGGACCCGTCCGACGTCGCCCGGGTGGAGTCACGCACCTTCATCTGCTCGGAGCGCGAGATCGACGCCGGGCCGACCAACAACTGGATGGACCCCGCGGAGATGCGGGAGCTGATGACCGGCCTCTATCGCGGTTCGATGCGCGGCCGCACGATGTGGGTCGTGCCGTTCTGCATGGGCCCGCTCGACGCGGAGGATCCCAAGCTGGGCGTGGAGATCACCGACTCGGAGTATGTCGTGGTGTCCATGCGCACCATGACCCGGATGGGCAAGGGCGCGCTGGACAAGCTGGGTGAGGACGGATTCTTCGTCAAGGCGCTGCACTCGATCGGTGCGCCGCTGGAGCCGGGCCAGAAGGACGTGCCGTGGCCCTGCAACGACACCAAGTACATCACCCACTTCCCCGAGACCCGCGAGATCTGGAGCTACGGCTCGGGCTATGGCGGCAACGCGCTGCTGGGCAAGAAGTGCTACTCGCTGCGCATCGCCTCGGCGATGGCCCACGACGAGGGCTGGCTCGCCGAGCACATGCTGATCCTCAAGCTGATCAGCCCGGAGAACAAGGCCTACTTCATCGCGGCGGCGTTCCCGTCGGCGTGCGGCAAGACCAACTTGGCGATGCTGCAGCCCACCATCCCCGGCTGGCGCGCCGAGACCGTCGGTGACGACATCGCCTGGATGCGCTTCGGCAAGGATGGCCGGCTGTACGCCGTCAACCCGGAGTTCGGCTTCTTCGGCGTGGCGCCGGGTACCAACTGGAGCTCGAACCCCAACGCCATGAAGACGATTGCAGCCGGCAACACGGTCTTCACCAACGTCGCCAAGACCGACGACGGCGACGTGTGGTGGGAGGGCCTCGAGGGCGAGCCGGACCACCTGATCGACTGGAAGGGCCAGGACTGGAACCTGCGCGAGACGGAAAGCAAGGCGGCGCACCCGAATTCGCGCTACTGCACGCCGATCTCACAGTGCCCGACGCTGGCGCCGGAATGGGATGACCCGCAGGGCGTTCCGATCTCGGCGATCCTGTTCGGCGGTCGGCGTAAGACGACCGTCCCGCTGATCACCCAGGCCCGCGATTGGCAGCACGGTGTGTTCATCGGTGCCACCCTGGGCTCGGAGCAGACCGCCGCGGCCGAGGGCAAGGTCGGTACCATCCGCCGCGACCCGATGGCCATGCTGCCGTTCATGGGTTACAACGTGGGCGACTACTTCCAACACTGGATCGACCTCGGCAAGAACGCCGACGAGTCCAAGCTGCCCGCGGTGTTCTTCGTCAACTGGTTCCGGCGCGGGGACAACGGCCGCTTCCTGTGGCCGGGCTTCGGTGAGAACAGCCGCGTGCTGAAGTGGGCGATCGAGCGCATCGAGCACCAGGCCGATGGCAAGAGCACGCCGATCGGAATCGTGCCCACCGCAGCCGATCTGGACCTCGAGGGTCTGGACGTGGACGCCGCCGACGTCGACGAGGCGCTGGCGGTCAACGCCGACGAATGGCGCAAGGAGCTGCCCCTGATCGAGGAGTGGTTCGAGTTCGTCGGTGAGAAGCTGCCCACCGGCATCATGGATGAGTTCGACGCGCTGAAGACCCGCCTGGCCGAAGCCGACTGACGCTCGGCCCGCGGATCGGGCGGCGTTCGTCAGGCGGCGTCGGCCGCGAGCTTCACGGCGGCCGTCGGACCGTGGGCGCGGCTGCGCTCGTAGACCGACCGGTAGAGCCGCCGGGCGGTGGCCAGCAGCCTGCTGTCCTGGTGGACGTTGCCGAAGTGCAGGATCAGCGTCACCCGCAAGCTGTCGGGCGGGCAGGGCAACGTGGCGTGGTAAGACCGGTAACCGCTGAAGAGGTAGGCATTGCCCGGCTCGAGGGTCACCGTCGCGACGTTGGCCTCGCGAGGGAGGCGCTCGACGAACCGGCGGCGGTAGCGGCGGTTCTGGGACAGGAACTTCTCGGCGATGTTGGTGACGACCGAACGCCGGAATGGGCGCCGATTCGGGCAGAGGATCAGTTCGCCGGATGCACCGGGTGCGGCCTTGGGAATCAGGATGGGCAGCACCATGGTGACGGCCGTGCCGTCGTAGTGGAACCACAGGGGGTCGTCGGTGCGGGGCGGCCCGTCGATGACTCGTAGCTCGGTCTCGATTGGCTGGCCCTCGGCGCGCAATCGGGGGAGCGCGGCTCCGGCGACCGCCCGCAGGAAGGTCGCCAGTCGAGGGTCGGCGAAGAGCTCGCCGGCGAAGTTGCGCGGGTCGGCGGCGAAGTTCTCGATGAACAGTTCCTGCTTGCCGTCGAGGTCGACCGAGGTGCGCACGTAGTCGCAAGCAGTCTCGAGCCACCGCTCGCTCACCACGTTGCGCAGGCACGCCGTGCCGGAGGTGGCGATCTCGTGTGCGACGGCGTCGATCGTGGCATCGAAGCCCTCCGCCAGCGCCGGTGTCTTCCCCGCGGTCCGCTCGTCGGGTTTCGCGCACTCGAATGTCGTCATGATTGGTCCTCCCCTGAACGGACTTCGGGTCCGTGCGTTCACTGTATTACATACTTCTGGGATGTAATAGCTGAAGTTGCACGCTGCTATCGCATTCCTGGAGCTGGTAACCAATTTGCAGAGCCATGACCACGGAATACGACGAGTCTCGCAACTCGTGGTGTAGTTGCTGTAAATGCATGGTGAGGTCCAGTTGGGCAGAACTCGGGGACGCCTGGCGCGCCGAAGGAACCCAATTGACACCTGTCAATTCACATCGTCGTAGAGTTCTGCCATGCAGATTCGCGACACCGCCGTTGCCACTCCCGACAAGCCCGCCGTCATCATGCATCCGTCCGGAATCGTGGTGACCTTTGGCGAACTGGAGGCCAGGGCCAACCAACTCGCGCACTACTTCCGGGCGGCCGGACTCGTCGAGGGTGACGCGGTGGCGATCCTGATGGAGAACGGCGAGCACGTGCACGCGGTGATGTGGGGCGCGCGCCGCGCGGGCCTCTACTACGTCCCGATCAACACCCATCTCACGGCCGCCGAGGTCGCCTACATCGTCGACAACTCCAGCGCGAAGGCCATCGTCGGCTCGGCGGGGTTGCGCGACATCCTGGCCGGTCTGGCTGCCGAGCTGCCCGACGGGTTGCCACCGGTCCGCCTCCTCGTCGACGCCGCCGGCGCGTCGGGTGACCTCGACGGCTGGCAGCACTACCCGCAGTGCGTCGCGGACCAGCCGACCACGCCGATCGACGACGAGATCGAAGGTGACCTGCTGCAGTACTCATCGGGCACCACCGGACGGCCGAAGGGCATCAAGCGCGAACTGCCACACCTACCGCCGTCGGAGGTACCGGGTCTGATGGCAGCCCTCGTCGGGTTCTGGATGCACCCGGACGCCGTCTACTTGAGCCCCGCCCCGCTTTATCACACCGCCCCATCGGTGTGGTCGATGCAGACGCAGGCCGGTGGCATCACCACGGTGGTGTTGGAGAAGTTCGACCCGCAGGGCGCACTGGACGCGATCCAGAAGCACCGCGTCACACACGGCCAGTTCGTCCCGGTGATGTTCACCCGCATGCTGAAACTACCTGCTGCGGTGCGTGATTCGTACGACGTGTCGAGCCTGGAGCGCGTCATGCATGCGGCCGCGCCGTGCCCGGTGGAGATCAAGAAGCAGATGATCGACTGGTGGGGACCCATCATCGACGAGTACTACGCGTCCTCCGAAGCGATCGGGTCGACGTTGATCCTGGCCGAGGACTGGCTGACGCACCCCGGGTCGGTCGGCAAGTCGATGATGACCCCGCTGCACATCCTCGACGAGGACGGAAACGAGCTGCCGCCCGGTCAGGCCGGCGAGATCTACTTCGAGGGCGGGGCCGACTTCGAATACCTCAACGACCCCGCCAAGACGGCGTCGTCACGGGATGCGCACGGCTGGAAGACCGTGGGGGACATCGGCTACCTCGACGAGGACGGATACCTCTACCTGACCGACCGCCGACACCACATGATCATCTCGGGAGGGGTGAACATCTATCCGCAGGAGGCGGAGAACATGCTGGTGACCCACCCGAAGGTGATGGACGCGGCCGTGTTCGGCGTGCCGGACGACGACATGGGCCAACGCGTGAAGGGCGTCGTGCAGACCGTGGATCAGGCCGACGCCACCGACGAATTCGCCGAGGAGCTGCTCGGCTGGCTGCGGGAGCGGCTCGCGCACTACAAGTGTCCGCGGTCGATCTCGTTCGAGGCGCAGCTCCCTCGGACCGACACCGGCAAGCTCTACAAGCAGGGGTTGATCGAGAAGTACTCGACACCGCGCTGAGGTTCGACATTCCTGCCAGGCATCATGATTACCCCGTCAATGGGGGCTAGCCGGAAACGGGATCATGCCGCCACCCGGCAGGTGTGATGGTGGTCAGCCGCGACGACGGCGGCGATGAAATCGACGAGAGTTCTCCTCGTACCCGCAGTAGCGTCGGGTCAGCGGGCCACACTCGAGGAGGCATCATCATGACCACGTCCATCAGTCCCAGCAGCCACACCACCTCCCTGCTGGACGGCGAGATCGTCGAGGAGAGCGAACTGGGCTCGATGCGCCGCGTCACGGCCGACAACCTGCCGATCCTGAGGAACCTGTCGATCAAGCGCGTGCTGCTCAACCCCGGCGCGATGCGCACGCCGCACTGGCACGCCAACGCCAACGAACTCACCTACTGCATCTCCGGCACCGCGCTGGTCTCGGTGCTCGACGACCACAGCCGGTTCTCCAGCTTCATCATCACCGCCGGGCAGATGTTCCACGTCGACTCGGGGTCGTTGCACCACATCGAGAACATCGGCACCGACGTCGCCGAGTTCATCATCGCGTTCCGCCACGAACGCCCCGAGGACTTCGGCTTCGGAGCCACCCTCGGTGCGTTCAGCGACGCCGTGCTGGGCAACACCTACGACCTGCCGTCGGCCGACATGGCCAAGATCCGCCGAACCACCGTCGACCACAAGCTCGCCGCCCGCGTTGGGAACCCGGAGATTCCCGCGTCGGCCCGATTCGGCGACCCGCACAAGTACGACGTCGAAGCGCAGCCGCCCAGCCTGAACTACGTCAGCGGGCAGGCCCGGTTCGCCCGCGATCAGTATTGGCCTGCGCTGAAGGACATGTCGATGTACTCCCTGCGCGTCACCGAAGACGGGATGCGCGAGCCGCACTGGCATCCGGTGACCGGCGAGATGGGCTACGTGCACTACGGCGACGCCCGCATGACGATCATGAATCCCGATGGCACGCTCGACACGTGGAAGCTGACGACCGGTGACGTGTACTTCATCCCACGGGCCTACCCGCACCACATCGAGAACCTCGGCACCGAGGACTGGCACTTCCTGATCTTCTTCGACCAGCCGTTCCCCGCCGACATCGGCTACCGTGCATCGGCCAGCGCATACAGCCGCGAGGTCTTGGCCGCCGCATTCGACACCCACATCGAGGACTTGCCGACGTTCCCCTTCACTCCGGCCGACCCGCTGGTCGTCAGCCGTCTCAACCCCGTCGACTGACTCCTTCTCCGCGCCCACGTCAACGCATTGCAGACCGCCGAAAGGTTCACCCATGGCCACCATCACCACCTCCGACGACACCGAGATCTTCTACAAGGACTGGGGCACCGGACAGCCCATCGTGTTCAGCCACGGCTGGCCGCTGTCGTCGGACGACTGGGACAACCAGATGCTGTTCTTCCTGGCCAAGGGCTACCGCGTGATCGCCCATGACCGTCGTGGACACGGACGGTCCACCCAGACCCCGGGTGGACACGACCTGGACCACTACGCAGACGACCTCGCCGCCCTCGTCGAACACCTCGATCTGCACGACGCCATCCACGTCGGTCACTCCACCGGCGGTGGCGAGGTGGTGCGCTACCTGGCCCGCCACGGGGAGGCGCGCGCAGCCAAGGCCGTGCTGATCAGCGCGGTGCCCCCGTTGATGGTGCAGACCGAGGCGAACCCGGAGGGCTTGCCCAAGAGCGTGTTCGACGATCTGCAGGCGCAGCTGGCGGCCAACCGGTCGGAGTTCTACCGGGCGCTGCCGTCGGGGCCGTTCTACAACTTCGACAACCAGGGGCGGGAGATCTCCGAAGCGTTCGAGGCGGCGGTCATCGAGAACTGGTGGCGCCAGGGAATGATGGGTGACGCCCTGTCGCACTACGACGGCATCGTGGCGTTCTCGCAGACCGACTTCACCGAGGACCTGAAGAAGATCACCGTTCCCACCCTGGTGATGCACAGCACCGACGACCAGATCGTGCCTTACGTGGCCTCCGGCCCGAAGTCGGCAGAGCTGCTGCGCAACGGAACGCTCAAGACCTACGGGGACGGCTTTCCGCACGGCATGCCAACCACGCACGCCGACGTCATCAATGCCGACCTGCTGGCGTTCCTGACGGCGTGATCTCGACGGCCTGGTGCGCCAATGCCTTTCGACGCTGAACCTAGCCCGCCGGGGCCGGCTCAGCCGGGGCGAACCCCGGCAGGGTGATCGCAGGCAGACCGGGGATCTCGAGGACCCCTGGCTGGGGTCCGCTGGTGGTCTCGCTCGGCGGCGTTGCGGGCCCCGGGGCGGGACCGAGTGGGGGCGGCGGCCCCGGGGACGCCGTGGTGCTCGCCGGCGCACTGGTCTCGGTGGGCACGGCGGTGGCAGTCGTCGTCGTCGGGGGCGCTGAAGGCGTGGCGGACGGTGCCGGCGTGGGTGAGGGCACGCTCGACAGCGGCCCGACCGGGATCAGGGGCTCCTCGTACACCGGCGGCGGCGGGGGCTCGGACGACGGACTCGGCGGTGGCGGTGCGGCCGGTGGCGGGACGTCGGCCAGCGACTGCGTCCGGACGGTACCGGTCATGGGGGTCCAGCCCGCCTCGGCCGGTCTGCCGACGTTGCAGGAGACCTGTCGGCTTCCCGCCGCCCAGCTCGCCGGCGCCACCGTGTCGTATGCCAGCGTCAGACCGGACCTGGCCAGTGAGGCGGGCGCGAGGTAACCGTCCGCTGCCCGGGTGCATGCCTCGCCGAGGAACGCGCGCTGTTCGCCGTCGGACGGCACCCCGGAGGTAAACCGCTCGGCGAGACCGACCGACCCCGTCACCTCGAGGGCGTGTGGCGCGGAGCAATCGACGGGAATGTCGGTGCTGCGGTTGGACGAGTCGATGCCTAGGCACGTCCCCGACGGCCAGACCTTGGACTGATCCAGGTCGACGATGCGCCCCTTGAACGGAATGGGCTTACCGCCGGGGCCTAGCAACTGCAGGCCGCACAGTAGATTTCGGCCGCCGGCATTGGTGCCGTCGGTGTCGCCTGCCCACAGCACGCTGATGGTGAACCGACTGTTGGGGTCGTAGTGGGTGCCGAGGTACTCGCGCACGGCGAGTTGGCACGGCTCCCCGAAGCTGTTCATGCCGACGGGTTTGGCGACTTCGAACATGTGGTCCGAACGGCACTGGACGAACGACGGCTTGTCGGGAGCGTCGGGCGGCCACCCGAGGCACGTTCCGGTGCCTGCGTTGCCGAACACGATGCTTGCCCGGCTGCCGGTCTCGGCGGGCGGCCGGGTCTCCGGGGTGGAGGTGGAGAGCTGAATGACCGCGCCGACGAGCAGCACGATCATCACCAGGGTCAGGACACCCCGGCGGTGGGCCCTGGCGGCCAGGCGCTTGGCGTCACCGTCGGCATTCGCCTCGTCGTCCCGGAGCGCGGCGAGCACCGACGCCAGGTCCGAGCCGCGCCTGGTGGAATCCGGCGTGTCGGAGAGCGCGGGCATGCGCGACGTGTGGGGATCGGTCACGTCGTGACGTCCCCGCGTCGTGTCGGCAACTGCTCGCGAGCCACGGAAAGAGAGCTTGGCACAGCCGTACGGTCCATGCCACGTCTGCGGCCGTACCGTGACCAGCCGCGATGCCGTTTCGTGTCTCGTTTACCTGTGAGTCGACCAGAATCCTGAATGTCTGCCGAGAACCGGGTATGTACTGGTTCCGGAGTGAGCCCCCATACGGCGGCTTCAGCCCATCGACCGTGCGAGGTAGGTGCCATGGCGCGAGTAGACCTGACCGCGAAGATTCCCCTGATCGGGATGTCGATGGTGTTCCTGGCCATGGGCATCGTCGCGGTCACCGCCTACCTGCACGCCGGCTGGTGGTCGATCCTGGGGTATGCGATCGCAGCGATCATCGCGGTCTTCGGCTTCGCATTCACCTTTCGCGACATCAACGACACCTCCAAACCGCCGCCCGTGGTCGGGTCGCCCTCCGATGGTGGTACCCGATGACCGCCGACCCGAAGCAGGGGGCCCAGAAACGGGGGGACTACGACAACTCGGCCTTGACCACCGAGGACGCGGGTTATGAGAAGGGGCTCAAGCCGCGCCAGCTGCAGATGATCGCGATCGGTGGGGCGATCGGCACCGGGCTCTTCCTCGGCGCGGGTGGCCGGCTCGCCAGCGCGGGCCCGGCGCTGTTCCTGGTGTACGCCTTCTGTGGTGTCTTCGTCTTCCTCATCCTGCGGGCCCTCGGTGAACTGGTGCTGCATCGGCCGTCGTCGGGGTCGTTCGTCTCCTATGCCCGCGAATTCCTCGGTGAGAAGGCCGCTTTCGTCGCCGGGTGGATGTACTTCCTGAACTGGGCAATGACCGCGATCGTGGATTCGACGGCGATCGCCACCTACTTCCACTTCTGGAAGGCGTTCGCACCGATTCCGCAGTGGCTCATTGCCCTGATCGCGCTGGCGATCGTGCTCGGCATGAACATGATCTCGGTCAAGGTCTTCGGTGAACTCGAATTCTGGGCGGCCCTGATCAAGGTCGTCGCGCTGGTGACCTTCCTGGTCGCCGGCACGATCTTCCTGGCCGGCCGCTACCAAATCCAGGGGCAGCCGACCGGCTTCAGCGTGATCGCCGACCACGGCGGCCTGTTCCCGACCGGGCTCTTCCCGGTGGTCATCGTGACCTCTGGCGTGGTGTTCGCCTACGCCGCAGTCGAACTCGTCGGCACCGCGGCCGGGGAGACCGCCAACCCGGCCAAGATCATGCCGCGCGCCATCAACTCCGTCATCGCCCGCATCGCGCTGTTCTACGTGGGTTCGGTGTTCCTGCTGGGCCTGTTGCTGCCGTACACGGCGTACAAGTCCGGCGAGAGCCCATTCGTCACCTTCTTCTCCAAGATCGGCGTCGACGGCGCGGGCACGATCATGAACATCGTGGTGTTGACGGCGGCGTTCTCCAGCCTCAACGCCGGGCTCTACTCGACCGGCCGCATCCTGCGGTCGATGGCGATGAACGGCAGTGCGCCGAAGTTCACCTCGCTGATGAACAAGCGCGGCGTGCCCTACGGCGGCATCTGCCTGACGGCGGTGATCGGGCTGTTCGGCGTGCTGCTCAACGGCATCGTGCCCGCCGAGGCGTTCGAGATCGTGCTCAACGTCGCCGCCCTGGGCATCATCGCGTCCTGGGGCACGATCGTGATCTGCCAGATCCAGCTCTACCGGTGGTCCAAGAAGGGCATCCTGGAACGGCCGTCGTTCCGGTTGTGGGGCACCCCCTGGACGGGCTACCTGACACTGGCCTTCCTGCTCGGCGTGCTGGTGCTGATGGCGATGGACCCGCCGATCGGCACCTGGACCGTGGCCTCGCTGGTGGTCATCATCCCGGCGCTGGTGATCGGATGGTTCGCGGTGCGGTCGCGCGTGCTGGCCGTCGCCCAGGAGCGCGAGGGTTACACCGGGCAGTTCCCGGTGGTCGCGAACCGGCCGCCGCCAGGCAGCCAGGAGTGACCGACCGGCGGTAGACAACTTTCCGTAGTTGTCGTGTAGCTCGGAGCAACCGGGGTAATCTCACGAAATGACGGCTCGACCGGACACCCGGTACCCCGGCCCCACCCTCACCACGCGGGCACGTTGGGTGCTGGACGCAGGTCCGGCCGACTATCTGCTCGCGATGAGCGTTGCGGCGGCGTCCCTGCCGGTCATCGGACGGCACCTCGAACCGCTCGGGGGCGTCACGGCCATGAGCGTCTGGGGTGCGCGGCATGCGCCGGACTTCGTCGGGGCCGCCGTCAAGTCGTGGTTCACCCCTGGCATCGGCAAGATCAAGAAGGAACAGCGCGACGCCACCAGCGCCGTCACCGAGGCCGCGTTGCGCGGCGTCGTACCCGCCGAGGATCTCGACATCACCTGGCCGGCGCCCGAGCGCACCCCTCCGGTGTGGAAGGCCCTCGAGCACCGACGCAAGGTCTACCGGTCCTCGGTTCGCTACGGCGACAGTCCGTCCCAGCTGCTGGACGTGTGGCGCTTGGAGGAGCTGCCAAGCCAGCCGGCACCGGTGATGATCTTCCTGCCCGGTGGGGCATGGGTACACGGTGGCCGCATCCTGCAGGGGTATGCGCTGATGTCGCACCTGGCCGAGATGGGCTGGGTCTGCCTGTCCATCGACTACCGGGTGGCGCCGAATCATCCTTGGCCGCAGCACCTCACCGACGTCAAGACCGCCATCGCGTGGGCGCGCGCCAACGTCGACAAGTTTGGTGGTGACCGCAGCTTCGTCGCGGTGGCCGGCACGTCGGCAGGCGGTCACCTGGCTGCCCTGGCCGGCTTGACCCCGAACGATTCCGAGCTGCAGCGCGATCTGCCGGAGGGCTCCGATACCTCGGTCGACGCCGTGGTCGGCATCTACGGTCGCTACGACTGGGAGGACCGTTCGACCGTCGAGCGGGTCCGCTTCGTCGACTTCCTGGAACGGGTCGTGGTCAAGCGCAAGATCACCAGGCACCCGGAGATCTTTCGGAAGGCCTCGCCGATCGCCAGGACCCACGCTGCCGCCCCGCCATTCCTGGTGATCCACGGCAGTGGTGACACCGTCATCCCGGTTCAGCAGGCGCGCGACTTCGTGGAGAAGCTGCGTGGTGACTCGCGCAACGTCGTCGGCTACGTCGAATTGCCCGGTGCAGGACACGGATTCGACATGACCGACGGTGCGCGCACCGGGTCGATGGCCACCGCGATCGGCTTGTTCCTCAACGAGGTTCACCGAAACCAGACGACGGTCGGGGCAAGGGCGGTTATATAACCGCGTGAAGAGGCTCAGCGGGTGGGACGCGGTTCTGCTCTACAGCGAGACGCCGTCCGTGCACATGCACACGCTGAAGCTGGCGGTGATCGCCCTGGACGCCCTCGAGGGGCGGTCGTTCGGGGTCGAGGAGTTCCGCAGGGTCATCCACGGCAGGCTCTACAAGCTCGACCCGTTCCGCTACGAGCTCGTCGACATCCCGTTTCAGTTCCACCACCCGATGTGGCGGGAGAACTGCGAGGTCGACCTGGACTATCACATCCGGCCCTACCGGATCGACAGCCCGGGTGGGCGGCGCGAGCTCGACGACGCCGTGGGCCGGATCGCCAGCACACCGCTCGACCGCAGCAAGCCGCTGTGGGAGATGTACTTCATCGAGGGTTTGGCCGACGGCAAGATCGCGGTGCTCGGCAAGATCCACCACGCGCTCGCCGACGGCGTGGCATCGGCCAACCTGATGGCCCGCGGGATGGATCTGCAGGCAGGGCCCGACGATCGGGACTCCTATGCCACCGATCCAGCGCCTGGCAAGGCCGAGCTGGTGCGCACCGCCTTCGCCGACCACGTCCGGCAGATCGGCCGACTGCCGAGTGTGATGCGCTATACCGCAAAGGGATTGGGTCGCGTGCACAAGAGCTCGCGCAAGCTGGGCCCGGAGCTGACCCGTCCCTTCACCCCGCCGCCCACCTTCATGAACCACATGGTCGACGCGACCCGCAGGTTCGCCACGGCCACCCTCTCCCTCGCCGACGTCAAGGAGACCTGCAAGCGGCTAGAGGTGACGATCAACGACATGGTGCTGGCAATCTCCAGCGGTGCCCTGCGGCAACTCCTGCTGAAGTACGACGGGCAGGCCGACCATCCCCTGCTGGCCTCGGTGCCGGTGAGCTTCGACTTCTCCCGCGACCGCATCTCGGGAAACTACTTCACCGGCGTCATGATGACGTTGCCGGTCGAGCGGGAAGACCCTCTCGAGCGCGTCCGCGCCGTGCACGACGCCGCGGTCTCGGCCAAGGAGGCGCACCACCTGATGGGACCCGAGCTGGTGCCGCGGTGGTCGGCGTACTTCCCGCCCGCTCCGGCCCAGGCGATGTTCCGCTGGCTTGCCAGCAAGGACGGCCAGAACAAGGTGCTCAACCTCCCGATCTCCAACGTGCCGGGTCCGCGCGAGCACGGCAGGGTCGGTGGCGCGCTGGTCACCGAGATCTACTCGGTGGGTCCGCTCACCACCGGCAGCGGGTTGAACATCACCGTCTGGAGTTACGTCGACCAGCTCAACGTCTCGGTGCTCTCCGACGGCGCCACCCTCGAGGACGCACACGAACTGACCGCCGCGATGGTCCAGGCATTCATCGAAATTCGCCGGGCGGCAGGGCTTTCCGAGGAGCTGACCGTGGTCCAGGGTGCGATGGCGCCGTAGCCGTCAGGTCGCCGTTCGGTTGCGACACGGTCACGGGGCGATACCAAGAGGCCCTAGCCCGCGCCACTGCGTCTCACCAGTCACTATCGTCACATTGACCACAGTCGACGTCGTTGCGACGTCCTCCTCGGAAGGTGTGACATGTCGCGGCGTCCTCGCAGTGCCTCGGTCTCGATGGCGCTGGCGGCGGCCGTCGGCCTCGGATTCGTCACCGGTGTCGCCGCGCCGGCAAACGCCGAACCATGCCAGGGTGCCGCCGCGACCGCCCAGCCGCTAGCCACGCAGGCCTTCCAGATCCCGAGTCCCTCGGGCATCTCGCCGTTCAACCGTCCGACGGGACACCGGCCCGCCGGGGCCAACGACGCGGCGCCGCTTCCCAAACTGGGGTTGTTGCCAGCCCTGATCAAGGCACTGACCCCGCCACCGCAGTCGGCGCCGGTGCAGCAGCAGGCCGCGGTCGTGCCGGCACCGCGTCCCGGGGGCGCCGCCAACGAGGTGACGACGCCCGCCCCCGCCGCCGCCCCGCAACCCGCACCCGCGGCGGTGCCGATCCCGGCGGCGCCGGCGGGAACCTCGATCGTCGGGTGGGTCACCGGACCGGACAGCCCGAATGCCACCATTCAGCGCTTCGCCATCACCGGAACCGATCTCGGAATCATGTGGGACAACGGAGATCCCGCGAACAATCAGGTGTTGATGGCCTTCGGCGACACCAACGGCTACTGCGTCATCCCTGGCAAGCAGTGGCGGTACAACACGCTGTTCCGCAGCTCGGACCGGTCGCTGGCCAAGACCATCGAAGTGCCCAACGGCGTTCCGGGGAACAGTTATTCGGGTTCGCCGGTGTGGCGGCCAGGCATCTCCAAGCAGATCGTCAACACGATCGGCCAGGCGCCCGAGGAGACCGGCATCATCCCGACGGCGGGCGTCGCGGTCGGGGGCAAGCAGTTCCTCAACTTCATGTCGATCAAGAGCTGGGACAGCTACGGTGCCTGGTCGACGAACTTCTCGGCGATCGCGATGTCACCGGACAACGGCGAGACCTGGGGCGTCTACCCCGGCACCATTCGCACCCCGAGCGGCGGCAACGAGAACTTCCAGATGGGCGCGTTCCTCAAACCGGGACCCGGCGACCCGTACCTGTACACGTTCGGAACGCCCAACGGCCGCGGTGGCGCGGGATACGTGGCGCGGGTGTCACCCGGGCTGATCCCCGACCTGTCGAAGTACGAGTACTGGAACGGTGACAGCGGCACCTGGGTGCCGGGAAATCCGGCGGCGGCAACCCCGGTGATCCCCGGCCCGATGGGGGAGCTGTCGGCGCAGTACAACAGCTATCTCAAGCAGTACCTGGTGATGTACTGCAACGGCTCGACCAACGACGTGGTGCTGCGGACGGCGCCCGCGCCGCAGGGACCGTGGGGACCCGAGCAGGTGGTGGTGACCTCCGCGGAGATTCCGGGTGGGATCTACGCGCCCTTCCTGCACCCATGGTCGACGGGCAAGGAGCTGTACTACAACCTGTCGCTGTGGTCGGCGTACAACGTCATGCTGATGCACACCACGCTGGCCTAGCTGCGGCCCCGCACCCAGTCCAGGAAGTGTGCGACGGCCGTGGCCGTGAAGTGCCCGTGCGGTGAGCCGAAGAAGTCGAACGCGTGCTGGGCGTGCGGAATCTCGGAGTAGGCAACGGTATTGGTGGACACGGACTTCAGCGCGGCGACGAAGTCACGGCCCTCCCGCACGGGGATGATCGAGTCGTCGGCGCCGTGCAGCACGAAGAACGGCGGGGCATCCGAGCGCACCTTGGTGATCGGCGAGGCCTCGAGGTAGACGTCACGGTGCTCGGCGAAGCGCTTCTTGACGATGTAGCGCTGCAGTATCGCGATGAACTCGGGCCGGCCGGCACCCTTCCTGGTGAACCAGTCGTAGCGTCCGTAGATCGGCACGGCGGCGACCACCGAGGTGTCGGCGTCCTCGAAACCGGGTTGCCACTGCGGGTCGTTGGGCGTCAACGCCGCGAGTGCGGTGAGGTGTCCACCGGCCGAGCCACCGGTGATCGCCACGAAGTCGGGATCACCGCCGTACTCGGCGATGTTCTCCTTGACCCATGCCAGGGCTCGCTTGACGTCCACGATGTGGGCGGGCCAGGTGTGGCGGGGACTGACCCGGTAGGCCATCGATACGCAGATCCAGCCGCGCTCGGCGAGCTCGCTCATCAGCGGGTAGGCCTGGGGCCTGCGCATCCCGATCGCCCACGCCCCGCCAGGAACCTGCAGCAGCACCGGTGCGCGCCCGTCGCGGGGCAGGTCGGCCCGCCGCCACACGTCGGCCACGTTCTGCCGGTGCGGACCGTAGCGCACGACGCTGGTCTTCTGGACGTACTGTCGCCTGGCCCACGAGGTGCGCAGCACTCCGTGCGGCCGGCGCCGGCGCTCCTCGGCGATGACGGATTCGTAGTCCGCGCCGAGGGTCTCGCGCAGCGGGCCCTCGAAACTGTCCTGCGAGCGCGCGTTGCGGGCATAGACGTAGCCGAGCAACCCCCAGGCGGTGGCCGTCAGCGCCAGGGCGACCCGGCCGCGGCGTCCCGCGAAGTCACCGCGCAATCCGCGCCGGGCGGCGTCGAGCATCGACGCACCAACCACCACCGGGGTGGCCTCACCCGTCGGCCAGCCGAACGCGAACACCGGTAGGGTCACGTATCCCTCGCGGCCCAACGGGCGCACGGCGTTGGCGGCGTTGAGCACCTCGGCCGTCGCGCGAAGCAGCGGGAAATGCCTGCGTCCGCTACGGCTTCTCAGTGCGGTCACCATTCGTTTCGACGAGCTCTTCGAGGTCACGCCGGAGGATCTTGCCAGTGCTGCCGCGGGGCAGTTCGTCGAGCACCGTGATCGCCCTGGGCACCTTGTAGTTCGCCAGGTTCTCGCGGACGTGGTCGGCGAGTGCGTCCACGTCGGCGGAGGCGTCCGCGGCGAGCACGACGAATGCCACCAGGCGCTGGCCATACTGCTCGTCGGGCACGCCGAGCACGGCGGCCTCGGTGACGTCGGGATGGGCGGCCAACGTCTTCTCGACCTCGATCGGGTACACGTTCTCGCCGCCGGAGACGATCATCTCGTCGTCGCGGCCCACCACGAACAGCCGCCCAGCCGCGTCGAGGTAGCCCACGTCGCCGCTGGACATGTAGTCGTCGTGAAAGTCCTTGGTGGCACCGGAGGTATACCCGTCGAACTGGGTGGAGTTGCGCACGAAGATCGTGCCCACCTCACCGGTGGGCAGTTCGCGGCGCTCGGCGTCCAGGATGCGGATGTCGGTGCCCTCGGCGGGCCGGCCCGCCGTGTCGGGCGCGGCGCGCAGGTCGGCGGGCGTCGCGGTGGCGATCATGCCGGCCTCGGTGGCGTTGTAGTTGTTGTAGATCACGTCGCCGAAGCGATCCATGAACGCGGTCACGACGTCGGGGCGCATCCGGGAGCCAGAGGCCGCCGCGAAGCGCAACGACCGCCCGCTGTACCGCGCCAGCACCTCCTCCGGCAACGCCATGATGCGGTCGAACATGACGGGGACGACGCACAATCCGCTCGCGCGATACCGGTCGACGAGCTTGAGCGTGGCCTCCGGGTCGAACTTGCGCCTGGTGACGATCGTGCAGGCCATGGATGCGGCGAACGCCAATTGCGAGAAACCCCAGGCGTGGAACATCGGCGCGACCACGACGGTCACCTCCTCGGTGCGCCACGGCGTGCGGTCGAGGATGGCCTTGAGGGTCTGCGGGCCGCCGCCGGAGTGCTTGGCGCCCTTGGGTGTTCCCGTGGTGCCCGACGTCAGCAGGATGACCTTGGACTTCTCGCCGGCCCGCTGCGGGGACCGGCCGAAGTGCTCGCCGATCATCGTCTCGACGGTGGGCTCGGGTTCGCCCGTGTCGCTCCACGCGACGATGCGCGCGGCCGCGGGCTGACCAGTGAGAGCGCGGTCGACGGTGCGGGTGAACTCCTCGTCGTAGACGACGGCCAGCGACTTGCCCGCGCCCTCGCGCGCCACCACGTCGGCCAGAGCGGGCCCGGCGAAGGAGGTGTTGAGCAGCAGTACGTCGGCGCCGATGCGGTTGGCGGCGATCAGGCTCTCGACGAACCAGCGGTGGTTGCGGGCCATGATCGCGACGACGTCGGGCGCCCCGCCGGGCAGTGCTTGCAGGGCGGTGGCGAAGGCATCGGCGCGCTGGTCGAGGTCACGCCAGGTCAGCGTGCCAATCTCGTCGACCAGGCCGGGCCGGTCCGGGCAGCGCTGGGCCGAGCTCGCGAAACCCGATGTGATGCCCATGTTCTCGCGTGCCATTGCGGCCGCGATGCGCAGGTACTTGTCGGGTCGCAGCGGGGCGATGACACCGGCGCGCACCATCGTCGTCACCAGTCCGAGCGTGCCTGCCAGCTGGTCGTCGAGTCCCATCGAATCAGCCGAGCACGGGAAGTTTGCGCGCTCTTGACAATTCGTCGAGGGCACGTTGCATGACGTGACGGACGTGGGCGTCGACCTCGTCGACGTCCGGGTCCTCGCCGAACTCGGCGACGACGTCGATCGGTGGCAGTACGCGGGTGACGATCTTGGTGGGCAGCGGCACGTTGATGGGGAGGACGGCCGACAGCCCGAACGGAAACCCGAACGAGATGGGCAAGATCTTGACCCGCAGGAGCTTGTCGAGTCGAACCGCCTTGGCCAGCCACTCACCGCGGGACAGGAAGAGCTGGGCCTCCTGACCGCCGATGGACACCGCGGGCACGATGGGCACGCCGGCATTCAGCGCGGCCCTGACGTAGCCGGTGCGGCCGTCGAAGTCGATCTTGGCCTCGGACGTCGTCGGGCGGTATACGTCGTAGTCACCGCCGGGAAAGACGACCACCACACCGCCCGAGCGCAGGGCTTCGTCGGCGTTGTGGTGGTTGGCGGGGATGAAGCCGGTCTTGCGGAAGAAGTCCGCGGTCGGGCCTGCGAAGATGAGGTCGTGGCTCAGCGTGTAGACGGGCCGGTCGAAGCCGAACTCCTCGTAGAAGCCGGCGGCGAAGACCGGTACGTCCATGGCGAACAGCCCGCCCGAGTGGTTGCCGACGACGAGTGCACCACCGGCTGGGAAGTCCTCGAGCCCGTGCACCTCGGCGCGGTGGTAGCCCTTGACGAGCGGCCGCAGCCACCCCATCACCCGTTCGGTCAGGACCGGGTCCCACTTGGTGACGGCACTGGGTTGGACCTCGGCCGGATCGACGTCGTTGGCGTTCACGGGTGCCCCCTGAGACGAATTGGAACGTGTTCCAGTTTCAGGGTACTAGCCGCGACGGCGGTGGTGAAATCCGGCGATCGCCCCTAGATGGCGGCGATGAACTCCGTGGAGTAGAACTCTGCCGGCGTCTGCGACGAGCCGGACGGCCGTTCGACGACCACCCAGGCGCCGGTGGCCCCCCTGGCTACGGGCCCCTGAACGGTCGTGGAGCCAACGCCGACGGCGTTGGTCTGCAGCCCGCCGGTGAGCACTCCTGCGGCGCCGGTCGCGCATCCGCTGGACGGGCGCGGCGTCTGGATCACCCGCACGTCGTAGAAGGTGTTGGGCAGTGCGGTGTCGATGTCGACGGTCGCCACCACCGAACCGGCTCCGTCGGTGCCGACGCGCGCGACCGGGCGCGCGTCGCCGACGGCGGGCACCCATCGGAGGTCCGTGAAGTCACACGCACGCCACTGGCTGGACATGGGCATTGGCGTGCTCATCGACGCCGGTGCCGCGGTCGCGTCGGGGGCGGCCGACAGGCCGAGCGCGGTTGCGATCATGGCGACCACTGCCACCCGCGTCAATTTAGTCATGTGTGCAATAGTCCACTAGACCGCGCGGATTGCGCAGTGTCGTAGGTCACACCTATCTCGTGACGTTGGTCGTCAGGTGAGCCGGCTCCCCACCACCAGACTCCAGGCGTCCCTTGAGGTCAGGGCCATCCGGCCCAGGCGCGTGGCGTGCCATCCCGTCGTGCCGAACTCGTCGGCCCAGCTGCGGGCCCGCATGGTGGCCAGCCACAGCGGGTGCTCCGCGGTGACGCCGATGGCGCCGTGCAGCTGATGCGCGATCGTCGTCACCGGGCCGACGGCACGACCCACCGCGACCTTGGCGGCCGTCACCGCGTAGTCGGTCCTGGCGCTGTCGAAACCGTGGTCGTCGGCCGCGGCGATCGCCAGCGCCGTCGCGGCCCGGCTCCGCTCGACCTCGCCGACCAGTGCGGCCAGTGCATGCGCCACGGCCTGGAACCCGTCCAGCGGCCGGCCGAACTGCGTGCGCTCCCTGGTGTGCGCGATCGTCAGGGCCACTGCGGCGTCGAAGGCGCCGACGATCTGCACGCAGCGCGCCCACGCGCCGCGGCGCACCAACTCGTCACCGATGCTGCGCGGCATGCGCACGGTGTCGCGCGTCGACACGTCGAACGTGACGTCACCGCGCGGCTGCCCGGCCAGGTCCCAGGTGGTCGCCGTGCCAGCGTCCAGCATGGCGACGAAGGTGGCCTCCACCGAACGGACCGCGAGGACGACGGGACCGACGGCGGGCCATGGGACGTCGACGGCGGTGCCCGAGAGTCGCTCATTGCGCGGTTGCGCCTCGGCGATGGCCACGGTGAGTGGGCCATCGGCCGGGATGGGCAGCCCCGCGCTGTGTGCCAACCACGTTGCAAGCAAGTCGGTTTCGGCGACCGGCACGGCCGCGGCGTGGCGCGCCAGCCCGCCGAGCACCACTGCGGAGTCGGCCGGGTCGGCATCCTGCTCGCTGACGAGCCGCGTCAGCCCAGAGGTCTCCAGTACGCGCCACAGGTCGGCGTCGAAGGGTTCGGGTAGCGCGTGGCGGCCCACGCGCGCGTCGAAGGAACGGCGACCGATCTCGTCGACCAGCTGGCGCAGTTCCTCGCTCACGTCCCCGTCCTCGCCGCTCGGGCCACCAGGCCGCGCAGCACCTCATTGGTGCCACCGCGCAGCGTGAACAGTGGGGAGTGGACCCGTGACGTGGCCAGCATGGCGCGCAGGGCGGCGGCATCGGGTCCGTGCACCGAGTCGATGAGGTCGGCGGCCACCTCGACGGAGTCCTGCTCGAAGCGCGTCCCGAGATCCTTGACGAGTGCGGCCCTGGCGTTGGCGTCCAATCCGGCGGTCAGCGCCCGCGCCACCGACACCGACAGCTGGCGCAGCGCCACCATCCGGGCGATCAGGTCCCCGACGGCGGCAGCGGTGCGGTCGTCGACGTCGCGGCCACCCAGCGCGGCGATGACGCCGAACAGCAGCGTGGCCGTGGACAGGAAGCGTTCGGGCCCGCTGCGCTCGAAGCCCAGCTCCGAAGTGACCTGATGCCAGCCGGAGCCCACCTCGCCGAGTAGGTCGCCGTCGGCGAGCCGGACACCGTCGAACAGCACCTCGTTGAAGTGGTGCTCGCCGTTCATCAGGACGATCGGGCTGATGGTGATGCCGGGCAGATCGGTCGGCACGATGAACTGGCTGAACCCGGCGTGCCGGTGCTCGGGGTCCAGCGGGCTGGTGCGGGCCAGCACGACGATCTGGTGGGCGAGATGCGCGCCGCTGGTCCACACCTTGGTGCCATCGAGGCGCCAGCCGTCGTCGATGCGGGTAGCCCTGGTCTGAACCGCGGCGAGATCCGAGCCGGCGCCGTGCTCACTCATGCCGATCGCGGAGTAGAGCCGCCCCGCGGCGATCTTCGGCAGCAACCGGCGGCGCTGCTCCTCGGTGCCATGGGCCAGCAGCCCGGGGGCCACCTGCCGGTCGGCGATCCAGTGCGCCCCCACCGGGGCGCCGTGGGTCAGCAGCTCCTCGGTGACGACGTATCGGTGCAGATAGCCGGTGCCGTCGGCGGGCGCCCGGCCGCCGTACTCGGCGGGGATGGTCAGGCCGATGAAGCCGGCCTCGGCCAGTCGAATGCTGAAGTCGGGGTTCCAGCTGGACAGCCAGCAGTCCACGGCGGGCGTCCACCCGAACGCGGCACGATCGGCCGCCAGGAAGGCCCGGACCGCCGTCCGGAGCCCGGCCAGACCGCCGTCGTTGGCGCACAACGCGTCGAATTCGCTCACTGCGCACGGAGTCTAATGCGGCGGGCGAAGAGCAGGAATCGTCATGTCGCCAACGACCGGACCCGGCCATACTCGGTCCGTGGGTGATCGACTGGAGGCCGGACGCGACCGGCTGCGCGAGCTGCTCGACGCCGTCGTCGACACCGGCAACCTCGACGTCAAGGAGATGGCCCGCAGCAGCTTTGCCTCGGAGTTCCACTTCTCCCGGCAGGTGAGCCGGTCTGCCGGCGAGCCACCCGCGGCGATGCGTCGTCGCGTCATGTTGGAGCGGGCGGCGTGGCGACTGCAGAGCGGGCAACGCGTCGGCGACGTGGCAGCCGGTGAGGGATGGTCCTCGCCCGAGGTGTTCTCGCGGGCGTTCCGCCGCGCCTTCGGGGTGCCACCGTCGCGCGCCGGTGACGTCGACTTCCGGCTGGCCGCGCCGAACGGTCTGCACTTTCATCCGCCCGAGGCGCTGTGGCTCGACGGCGCAGGGGAGGCCGCCCTCCCCGACGTCACGCGGCTGCTGGTGGAGCACGACGTCGCCGACACCACCCATCTGCTCGCAGTGGCGGCGCAGCTCACCGAAGACCAATGGCGAGAACGCATCTCACCAGGGCAGGTGATCCTGGACTGGAACGGCCAAGAGCCCAGCGTCGGGGCGGTGCTCGATGCCCTCGTCTGGTCCAAGGAGGTCTGGCTGGCCAGCATCGAGGGGTGCGACCAGCCCAAACCGACCGGGGTGCGCCCGGCGGTGCGGCTCGCCGCGGAGCACCAGGCGGTGGCGGCGCGCTGGACCGCGATGGTGGTCGACCACGGAGAGCGAGGACGGTTGGGCGACACCGTGATCGACGCGCTGTGTGATCCGCCGGAGTCGTTTCAGCTGTACGGGATCATCGCCCACGTCCTGGAGTACTCCGCACACCGGCGAGGGCTGGCCAGGTCGATGCTGGCGCGGCACGGGGTGACGGCGGAGTGCGGTGATCCCCTGGACTGGATGAGGAGGAACTGACGTGGCATGCGTGTACTACACGGCGTCGAGCCTGGACGGCTTCATCGTCGACGAGGCGAACAGCCTGGACTGGTTGACCTCGCAGACGATCGATCCCAACGGGGACTTCGGGTACGAAGCGTTCGTGAAGGACGTTGGGGCCCTGGTGATGGGCTCGTCGACGTACGAATGGATCGTGAAGAACCACCCGGGTGACTGGATGTACGAGCAGCCCAGCTGGGTGCTGACCCGTCGGTCGGGCGTCGTCGTCGACGGGCACCCGGTCCACACCTTCGGCGGCGACGTGGCCGATCTGCATCCCCGGCTGGTCGAGGCCGCGAGCGGCCGGGATGTCTGGGTGGTCGGCGGTGGCGAGGTCGCGGCGCAGTACGTCGAGGCCGGTCTGATCGACGAGATGGTGGTGAGCTACGCACCGTGTTCACTGGGGACGGGTGCGCGCGTGCTGCCGCTGAGGTCGCAGTGGACGTTGCAGGACGTGGGACGCAATGGCGACTTCGTGTGCGCGCGCTGGACGCTAGCGGCCGGCCGATGGCATGCCGAAGCGCAACACGAATTCCCGCGACTTGATTAGGAATTCGACTTGCTGAGCCACCTGGTGCAGGGGGTCGCAACTGCGGGTGGCGCGGCACAGCACCACGGCACCCTCGAGGGAGGCGATGCAGGTGACGGCCAGGGAGTTGGCGTCGGCGGGGTCGAACCCGTCGGTCACGAACGTCCGCGCGAGCGCGTCGCGCCAGTGGCCGAAGACATCGCCCGCGATCGTGGTCAGCTCCGGGTCGTCCTCGGACGACCCGATGGCAGCCGCGACGACGGGACATCCGGCCGCGAAGTCACTCTCGTTCAGCGTGCGTTCCCAGAACGCGACGAACTGCCGCAGCAGGGGCACGCAACCCTGATCGGCAGCGTCGTCGATCAGCGAGGTGATCGAGTCCCCCGCGTAGCGCAAGGCCTCACTGAGCAACTGGCTGCGGCCCCCGGGGAAGTGGTGATAGACCGAACCGCGCGGGGCACCGCTGCGGGCGAGCACCTCGTCGATGGTGACCCCGGCGGCCCCCTTCTCCCGCAGCACCTCGGCAGCCGTGAACAGCATGCGGCTGCGGGTCGAGCCGCGTTTGGTGGGGGTCTTGGCGAGACTCTGCATCAGGCGGCGGCTCGCGGGTGACGCGTGCGCCGCTGGCGCCACTGGGACAGGCGAGGGGAGAAGCGGAGGGCGTCGGGACGGTCGCCGATCGTATGCGTGAACCTACGTCCAAGGACGTTGACTTCGACCGTCCACATGGCGACCTCCCTGGTTATGTGATCGAGCATAGAATCAACAACACAGTGGCGCAACGGACGTATTCCACGTCACATTCGGCGTCCGGTGAACAGCGCGTGAACAGGCTGGCGGTAGCTCTCCGGACTACCTTCTATGGCCATGACCATAATTCGGCGCCGGTTCGATTCCGTGGTCGCCCCGAACCAACCGGACTACGCTTCGAGGCGCGGCTCGATGGCTGAAAGGCGCTGGACATGGCCCATTACAAGAGCAATGTGCGCGACCTCGAATTCAATCTGTTCGAGGTGCTGCAGCTCGAGAAGATTCTCGCCACCGGTGAGTTCGGCGACCTGGACGCGGCCTCGGTCCGCGAGATGCTGAGCGAGGCGGCCCGGTTGGCCGAGGGGCCGCTTGCCGAATCGTTCGCCGAATCCGACCGGCATCCACCGACATTCGACCCCGACACCCACGCGGTCACCCTGCCCGAGCCGTTCAAGGCGTCGTTCCGGGCGTGGCAGCGGGGCGAGTGGTTCCGAATCGGGCTCTCCGAGGAGGTCGGCGGTGTGCCCGCGCCGTCGATGCTGGCCTGGGCGATCAACGAGTTCCCGCTCGGTGCTCAGCCCGCCGCCTTCATGTACCTGGCCGGGCCGGTGCTGGCCGACATCCTGTATCACCTCGGCAACGATCAGCAGAAGCACTGGGCCGTGCTGGCGGTCGAGCGCAACTGGGGTGCGACGATGGTGCTCACCGAGCCCGACGCGGGTTCCGACGTCGGCGCGGGACGCACCAAGGCCGTCGCGCAGCCCGACGGCACCTGGCATCTCGACGGTGTCAAGCGCTTCATCACCAGCGGTGACTCCGACGACCTGTTCGAGAACATCGCCCACATGGTGCTGGCCAGGCCGGAGGGCGCCGGGCCGGGTACCAAGGGGCTGTCGCTGTTCCTGGTGCCGAAGTTCCTGCCCGACCCGCAGACCGGTGAGCCGGGGGAACGCAACGGCGTCTTCGTGACCGGCGTCGAGCACAAGATGGGCCTCAAGGTCTCCGCCACCTGTGAGCTGACCTTCGGACAGCACGGCACGCCCGCGGTCGGCTGGCTGGTTGGCGATACGCACAGCGGCATCGCGCAGATGTTCAAGATCATCGAATATGCGCGAATGATGGTGGGCACCAAGGCCATCAGCACTCTGTCGACCGGTTACCTGAACGCCCTCGAATACGCCAAGACCCGCGTTCAGGGCGCCGACATGACGCAGATGACCGACAAGACGGCGCCGCGGGTGACGATCCTGCACCATCCCGACGTGCGGCGGGCGCTGATGATGCAGAAGGCCTATGCCGAGGGGTTGCGCGCGCTGTACCTCTACACGGCCGCACACCAGGACGTCTCGGCCGCCGAGATCGTCTCCGGCGCCGACGCCGGCATGGCCGAACGCGTCAACGACCTGCTGCTGCCGATCGTCAAGGGCGTGGGATCCGAGCGCGCGTACCAGACGCTGACCGAGTCACTGCAGACCTTTGGCGGCTCGGGCTTCTTGCAGGACTATCCGATCGAGCAGTACATCCGCGACGCCAAGATCGACTCGCTCTACGAGGGCACCACCGCCATCCAGGCGCAGGACTTCTTCTTCCGCAAGATCGCCCGCGATCACGGCGGTGCGCTCGCCCACGTGGCGTCGCGGATCCAGGCCTTCCTCGGCGCCGAGGGTGCCCGGCCCGAACTCGCCGACGCCCGCGCCCGGCTCGCCGCCGCGCTGGCCGACGTGCAGGCGATGGTCGCCACCATGACGGGCTACCTGATGGCGTCCCAGCAGAGCGCCCGTGACCTCTACCGGGTCGGGCTGGGCTCGGTGTCGTTCCTGCTCGCCGTCGGCGACCTGTTCATCGGCTGGCTGCTGCTGCAGAGCGCCGAGATCGCCCTGCATGCGCTCGACGGCACCCAGGACGGCCGCGACCGTGCGTTCTACGCCGGAAAGGTCGCTGCCGCAACGTTCTTCGCGCACAACGTGCTACCGCGACTCGGTGCCGAGCGCAAGATCCTGGAGTCGATCGACCTCGCTCCGATGGATCTCGACGAACGCGCCTTCTAGCCGAACCGGCTACGGCGTGTAGCCGAACGGCAGCAGGACGCTCTTGGCCTCGGTGTAGGCCTCGATGCCCTCCGGGCCGTTCTCGCGGCCGATGCCGGAGTTCTTGTACCCGCCGAACGGAGCGCCCGGATCGAAGGCGTACATGTTCACCGCGTAGGTGCCGGTGCGGATCTTCTTGGCGATCTCCAGCGCCTTCGGGAAGTCGGTGGTGTAGACGCTGCCCGCCAGGCCGTAGGCCGAGTCGTTGGCGATGCGGACCGCGTCGGCCTCGTCGTCGAACGGGATCACGACCAGCACCGGGCCGAAGATCTCCTCCTGCGCGATGGTCATCGAGTTGTCCACGTCGGCGAACACCGTCGGCTGGACGAACCAGCCATCGTCGAGCCCCTCGGGACGTCCTCCGCCGGTGACGATGCGCGCACCCTCCTCGACGCCCTTGCGGATGTAACCCTCGACGCGTTCGCGCTGGCGTTCGGAGATCAGCGGCCCGATCATTGCGCCGGCATCGTCGGGCAGGCCGACCGGCATCGCGGCCACCGCGGCGGACAGCTTCTCCACTACCTCGTCGTAGCGCGAGCGCGGGGCCAGGATGCGGGTCTGTCCGACGCACGCCTGTCCGCAGTTCATCAGCCCCGAGAACACCAGCATCGGCAGCGTGGAGTCCAGATCCGCGTCCTCGAGGATGATGGCCGCGGACTTGCCCCCGAGCTCCAGGGTGCAAGCCTTGAGCCGCTCGGCGGCGATCTTGGCGACCTCCTTGCCCACCCCCGAGCTGCCGGTGAAGGTGAACTTGTCCAGCTCGGGATTGGCGGTCAGCGCGCGGCCGGTCTCGGCGCCACCGGGCACGATCGACAGCACGCCCTCGGGCAGCCCGGCCTCGGCGAAGATCTCGGCCATCGCGAACACCGACAACGGCGTCTCGGCGGCCGGCTTGAGCACGACGGTGCAGCCGGCGAGCAGCGCGGGGCCCAGCTTGTTGGCGGCCAGGAAGAACGGCACGTTCCACGCGGTGACCGCGCCGACGACGCCGACCGGCTCCTTGAGCACCAGCGTCTGGCCATAGATGCCGTCGCGGATGTCCTGCCAGGCGAACTTGTCGGCGGCGCCGACGAAGTAGTTGAACGACGACATCGCGGCGCCGTACTGCATCATGTCGACGATCGTCGGCGGCTGACCGGTCTCGGCGGCCAGCAGGAACTTGAGCTCGTCGGCGCGCTCCTCCATCAGCTTGACGGCGGCGCCGAGGACGGCGGCCCGCTCCTGCGGAGACGTGTGCGGCCACGGTCCCTCGTCGAACGCCTTGCGTGCGGCGGCGCAGGCGGCGTCGACGTCGGCGGCCGACGCCAGCGGCACCTTGCCGACGAGTTCGCCGGTGGCTGGCGAGTGCACCTCGATGACCTCCGAGCTCGCCGGCTCGACCCACTTGCCGCCGATGAACAGCTTGTCCCATTGGGTCTTGAAGGCGGTGCTCTGTGTCATCCGAGTGCTCCTCGCGTGCGCCGTGTCATCCGGGTGCCTCCTCGCGTGCGCCGTGTCATGAACGTCACATTACCCATCGCACGGCCAAACTGGAACCTGTTGCAGTTCAGCCAGTCAGGAGGGTTGCAACACCAGCACCAGGTTGCTGACCAGAAACTCCCGCAGCAGCGGCACCCGCGTCGTCCACCATGCCCATCGTGGGTGGTAGCGGGGAAAAGCGGCCACCAGCATGCCGGTGCTGGCCGCCCAGGCCAGCCCGTCGGCCACCGACACCGCGAACAACGACGAGCCGTAGTCGTTCTTCGGCCGGTGACCGTGCCGGCGCGCGTACCGATCGGCGGCGCGCGCACCCCCCAGGTAGTGCGTCAGACCCATCTCGTGGCCCCCGAACGGGCCCAGCCACACCGTGTAGGACAGCACCACCAGCCCGCCGGGCCGGGTGACCCGCAGCATCTCGCGGCCCATCAGCCACGGGTCGGCGACGTGTTCGGCGACGTTGGAGGAAAGGCACACGTCGACCGCATCGTCGGCGAAGGGCAATGCGGTGCCAGAGGCCCTGACGAACGTGCCCGCGCCCGGCTCGCCCGCCGGTCCCGCGTGCATCTCGCTCGGGTCGGGTTCGACGCCGAGATAGGTCAGGCCGGCGTCTTCGAACGCGGTGGCGAAGTACCCGGGCCCGCCGCCAACGTCCAGCAGGGTTCGCCCGGCCGCCGGCGTTGCGTGCAGCCACGTCCACAGCGAGGTGACGAGGGTGACGGTGTCCTCGGCGAGCGCACCGTAGAAGCGCGCCGGGTCCCGCTGTTCGAAGCGAAATTCGCGCAGTAGCCGCAGCGACCGGGCCAGGGTCGCGCGCCTGGCGAATGGGCGGGTAGCGGCAGGCACGGTTCGAGCGTAGGCGGCGACTATCCTCTCGAAGGTGCCCGTCCGTTCCGTCCTGCTGCTGTGCTGGCGTGACACCGGGCACCCCCAGGGCGGCGGCAGCGAGACCTACCTGCAGCGCATCGGCAGTCAGCTGGCCGCCGACGGCGTCGAGGTGACGCTGCGCACCGCCCGCTACCCCGGTGCCGCGCGCCGCGAGGTCCTCGACGGCGTCACCATCAGCCGCGGTGGCGGCGACTATGGCGTGTACGTGCTGGCCGGGCTGGCGATGTTGGCGTCGCGTGTCGGGCTCGGCCCGCTGCGCGGGGTGCGCCCCGACGTGGTGATCGACAGCCAGAACGGCGTGCCGTTCCTGGCGCGGCTGGCGTTCGGCCGACGCGCGGTCGTCCTGGTGCACCACTGCCACCGCGAGCAGTGGCCGGTCGCCGGAAGGGTGCTGAGCCGGGTCGGGTGGTTCGTCGAGTCCCGGCTGTCGCCGCGGCTGCATCGCCGAAACCAGTACGTGACGGTGTCGCTGCCGTCGGCCCGCGATCTAGCCGACCTCGGCGTGAACCCGGACCACGTCGCCGTGGTGCGCAACGGCCTCGACCGGGCGCCCGCGGCCACCATGACGTTGGCCCGTTCGCGCACCCCGCGCGTGGCGGTGCTGTCCCGGCTGGTGCCGCACAAGCAGATCGAGGACGTGCTCGACGCGGTGGCGGCGCTGGCGCCGCGGATGCCCGAGCTGCACCTCGACGTGGTCGGCGGCGGCTGGTGGCACGACCGGCTGGTGGCGCACGCCGCATCGCTCGGCATCACCGACGCGGTCACCTTCCACGGCCACGTCGACGACGTCGTGAAACACGAAGTGCTGCAGCGGTGCTGGGTACACGTGCTGCCCTCGCGCAAGGAGGGCTGGGCGCTGGCGGTCACCGAGGCCGCCCAGCACGCGGTGCCGACCATCGGCTACCGATCCTCGGGCGGGCTGACCGACTCCATCGTCGACGGCGTCACCGGGCTCCTGGTCGACGACCACGCCGGTCTGGTGTCGTGCCTGCAGCGGCTGCTCTCCGACGACGTGCTGCGCGAGCAACTCGGCGTCAAGGCCCAGGTGCGCAGCGGCGAATTCTCCTGGCCGCAGAGCGCCGAGGCGATGCGCGCGGTGCTGGAGTCAGTGGTCGACGGCAGGCTGGTCGGCGGCGTGGTCTGACGGGGCGGCCGTCGGCGTCCCGCCGATGAAGTCGTCCCAGTGCCGTCGAATGGGTGCCCATCGAGCGCCGAACGCGGCCGCGCGGCGCTGGGCGTGGGCCCGCTTCTGCGGGCTGTAGCGCCAGCGCGCCCATGGCGAGGTCGGCCGGGCCAGCCGCACGGCCGCGACCCAGGCGACGGGCGAGAGGAACAGCCCGATCAGCGCGGTGGGGTACTTGCCCTTCAGTGCCGTGATGGCGACGAGCACGAAGTTGGCCAGCAGCGCGGCGACGGCCGCATAGCGGAACGCGGTGACCGACGCCGGCAGATCGTCGACCGGTGACACCCCGACGGTGGCCAGACCGACGCAGGCTCCGGCCAGCGTCACCACGTTCACCGAGAGCTGGCCCTCCTGCGACCAGTAGACGTCCTGCAGACGGAAGATCATCGCGAACTCGTCGAGCACCAGCGACGAGCCCACCCCGACGAGCAACCCGGCCAGATAGGTCCAGACCGACAGCGGCGGCGACCCGACACCGGTGAACCCGCCCACGATCAGCAGCACTATCCCGGGGGTCGAGTGGTGCATGTGCACGCCGCCGGTGCTGACGTCGTGGAACGGTCCCTTGCCTGCCCTGATTAGCCTCGTGATGGAGCGGGTGGTCACGAACGTCACGACGAAGGCGGTGAAGCTCAGCAGCAGCGGACCCTTGTAGCCGTCGACCACTTCGTTCTGCCACCACGCATCGGCCCAACCCATGGCGACTAGTAGACCCCACCGCGAGTGCGTCGGACCGCCGCGACCGCCATGCCCATCGCCCCGGTGAGCAGTGTGGCCAGCCACACCAGGTGGGCGGCGATCATGATGCCCCGGTGCGACGCACGGGGATGGTCTCCGCCGACGCGGTAGACGGCCAGGTCGTCGTCGGCGAACGCCAGCGGCAGAGCGAGGCGGGGCTGGCCGCCGCCCTCGACGACCACCCACCCGACCCCGGCGCGCGCCAGTTCGTCGGCTCCTGCCCCGGACCGGATCAGGTCCTGCACCCGCCGCGCGCGGACGCCTTCCCCCGGCACGATTCGGCCCCCGATGACCAGGTCACCAGTGGTCAGGACGTCGGCCGACACCCAGCGCGGCAGCGGGTCCAGCACCGGAGCGTCACCCGCCCAACCAAAGCGCCGCATGCTGTCCTCCGGCAGCACCGCGACCGGCCGGGGATCGGCGTCGATCAGCGCCGCCGCCATCGTCCACCCCGCGGGGTAGCGCACCGCGACCATCTTCGCGCCCACCCCCCACGCCAGATCGGGAAGGACGGCCAGCAGGGCCACACAGCAGACCGCCGCGGTCGCGCCCCGGGGTACGCGCCGGGCCAGGGTGACGACGGCGCCCGCCCCGGCCACGGCGTAACCCGGCATCGCCAGTGCGACCCACTTCTGGGCGTCGCGCAGCACTCCAAGGCCCGGCACGGCGCGCACGACGGCCTCCACCGCGGCCAGCCCCGGGCCGGTCGCCATCAGCGCGGGCGCCACGACCGCGACCAGGGCCAGCACCAACAGTGGTCGCGCCGGCACCCGGCGCCACGCCGCGGGCATCCCCACCGCGACCACCGCCAGCAGCACCCCCGTCCCGACGACCGCGAACGGCGTCGTTCGCGAGCTGGGCACCGCCTGGCCATTCCAGATCCCGCCCAGCCCGGCCAGGCTGAGCAGCGTGCCGAGGCCGGGTTCGGCGCGCGCGGCGAACTGCGTCACCCCGGTCGCCTGCGACAGCGACAGCGAGCCGGCCAGCACGGGAGCGACGAGCCACGGCAGCGCACCGAGCACCGCACACCCCAGGCTGACCGCTGCGCAGAGCCGACGCGATCGGCCCTCGCCCGAGGCCGCGCAGCACGCCAGAGCCACCACCGCAGCCAGCATCAACCCGGTGGGGGTCAGGCCGGCCAGCGCGATCCAGAACGGGAGGGGCCACCAGCGGCCACCCGCGGGCTCCGACCGCAAGCGCAGCACCGTGGCCGCCACCCACGGCAGGCAGCCGTACCCGACCAGCAGGCTCCAATGCCCCTGCAGCAGGCGTTCGGCGACGTAGGGATTCCAGATCGCCAGCGTCGCCGCGACGAACTGGCCACCGGCGCCGGCGGCGGGGAGCGCCACCGCGCTCAGCCGAGCCGCACCCCAGCCTGCCGCCCACAGGCCGCCGATCAGCAGCAGCTTGACCACCAGGCCGCCGTCCAGGACGTGCGAGGCGAGCGCCACCGCGAAGTCCTGCGGCAGCGCGCGGGGCGCCGCCTGGGTCAGGCCCAGCGCGGCATCGGTCGGATAGGACCGCGGCGTGGACACCGCGTCGCGCAGCAGCAGGTAGCCCGGCGCCAGCAGCGGTGCCGTCACCGTCAGCGCCAGCACCAGCGCGTAGGCCGGCACTGCTGCGCGGGAGAACCGAGCGATCAGACCGGTCGGTCCGGCGGCAGATCCGACGGTCTCTGGGTGGGTATCTTCTCGGTCGCCGCCTCGGCCGCCGGCATCGGGCCGGTATCGGTCGCGCGTCTGCCGAAGAACCCGTGACCGGTGTCGTCGAGTCCGGGATCGATCAGTGCGGATTCGGCGCGCAGGGTGAACGAGCCAAGCAGCACGCCACCCACCAGCGCCAGCAGGCCGATGGCGGTGAAGGTGATCGGCAGGATCCGGCCCCAGAGTGCGACGACGTCGCCCTCGTCGCGGGCACTGGCGACCTGCGACTCGACGGTCTGCTCGGTGGTCGTGACCTTGTAGTCGGCGAACGTGACCTCGGGCTTGAGGGCGTCACGGGCGTAGTAGTGGTAGCCGTGCTCCTGCGCCTTGACGATGGTGCCCGACACGGGATCCACCCAGAACGTGCGCTGCGCGGCGTAGTACCGGGTCATCGTGATCTGCTCTTCGGGATCACCGGGCAGGCCCCACAGCTCGGCGCGGGCCGACACCGTCGCGTCGGCGTCGTCGCCGTACAGCGATGCATACTTCACCGGCTCCACCAGCTTGCCTTCGGAGTCATAACCGATGTTCTGGGTGAACCGGAAGGTGCTCAGTCCGTTGACGTCCTCTTCGCCGTCGTAGTTGGCGTCGAAGGCCTTCTGCGCGATCGGGTCGAAGTACGGGTAGGTCTTCTTCTCGGTGTCGAACGGAAAGCGGTAGGCCAGTCCCTCGTGCGGCAGCGCGATGCTGGTGGGCGGCTGGGCGTCGCCGATGGGGCGGGGTTTCTGCACCGAACCGCCGGGGTTGGTGTCACTGGACACGGCCAGCGCGGTCTTGCGGTCCAGGGTGACGGTGTCGACGAGCGCCAGCAGCAGACCGTTGTCCTGCTGCTTGTCGGTCCGGCGCACGGTGTTGCCTACCTGCAGCGTGACGACGTCGGCGTTGGACGGCGCCTCGACGCTGATCTGCTGCTGGAACGAGACGGGCACGTTCTTGTCGATCACGAACTTCGGGCTATTCAGCGAGGCCGGGTCGAAGACCGTTCCGGTGCCGTCGCTGACCAGCGTCGTGTCGATGTCGAGCGGGATCTTGGCGATCTTGCCCTTGGTGTAGGTCGTGAGCAGCAGCGCCGCGATCAAGAGGGCGGCACCGAGGCCCATGAGCCCGCACGCCGCGATACGCAGCGCCACAGCGCGGTTCAAACCGTGCCTCCTTCTCGTCCCGAGACGATGTCATCGATGCCCTCACCTGCCCTGGAGGGGGCGCAGGCAAACCGTGTCGACCCTAACAGCCCTTCATGAGGGCGGTGCTTAGTCCAGGGTCGGTCGGGGTGCGAGTCCGTCGGGCACACTGGTCGCCGTGGCTGGCACGACCGAGGGCGAGGTATCGGGAACGCGCGGCTTCCTGCCCGCCGTCGAGGGCATGCGCGCTTGCGCGGCAATCGGCGTGGTCATCACCCACGTCGCCTTCCAGACCGGCCACACCACCTGGAGCACGGGGCGGCTGCTCGGGCGCTTCGACCTGGCTGTCGCGGTGTTCTTCGCGCTGTCGGGATTCCTGCTGTGGCGCGGTCACGCCGCCGCCGCGCGGGGGCTGCGGCGCGTCCCGCCCACCGGGCACTACCTGCGGTCGCGGCTGGTCCGCATCATGCCCGGTTACCTGGTGGCCGTGGTGCTGATCCTGGTGTTCTTCCCCGAGACCAACGCCGATGCGACGGTGTGGCTGGCCAACCTGACCCTCACCCAGATCTACGTGCCGCTGACGCTGACCAACGGGCTGACCCAGATGTGGAGCCTGTCGGTGGAGGTCAGCTTCTACCTGGCCCTGCCGCTGCTTGCGTGGCTGGCGCGGCGGCTGCCGGTGCGGGCCCGCATCCCGGCCATCCTGCTCGTCGCCGCCGCGAGCTTTGCCTGGGGACTGATCCCGTTCCAGGTTCCGTTCGGCGTCAACCCGCTGACCTGGCCGCCCGCCTTCTTCTCTTGGTTCGCCGCTGGCATGGTGATCGCCGAGCTGACCGTCACCCCGGTGGGGTGGGCACACCGGCTGGCGCGGCGCCGGATCCTGATGGCGGGCATCGCGCTGGGCGCCTTCGGGCTGGCGGCCTCGCCGCTGGCCGGCCCCGCCGGGCTGGCGCCGGGTTCGCTCGGCCAGTTCCTCATCAAGGTGTCGATGGGCACGGTGGTCGCCGGCGCCCTGCTCGCGCCGCTGGTACTCGACGCCCCCGGCACCCCGCACCGCATCCTGGGCAGCCCCACGATGGTGACGCTGGGCCGCTGGTCCTACGGCTTGTTCGTCTGGCACCTGGCCGCGCTGGCGATGGTCTTCCCGGTGATCGGGGAGTTCCCGTTCAACGGGCACATGCCGGTGGTGTTGGCGCTGACGCTGCTGTTCGGGTTCGCGATCGCTGCGGTGAGCTACGCGCTGGTCGAGTCGCCGTGCCGGAATGCGTTGCGGCGCTGGGAGCTTCGTAGCTCGCCGACGCCATTGGACAGCTCGGTCACCGACACCCCCGAGCCTGCCGCCGCGCGCTAGCTCGTGTGCGCGGCCCGCCGCGCAATGACCTCGTCGCGGACCGCCGAGCGTCGCGCCTTGCCTGCGTCGTCGCGCAACGGCCGGTCCACGAACTCGACGGTGCGCGGCACCTTGTAGCCCGCCAGGCGGTCGGCCAGGAACGCCACGACGGCCCGCTCGTCCAGCTCGGCCGAGGTCTGCACCAGGACGTGCGGCACCTGGCCCAGGTCCTCGTCGGGCACTCCCACGGCCAAGCAGGACGACACGTCCGGATGCTCGGCGAGGGCCGACTCGATCTCGGCGGGATAGACGTTGCGGCCACCGACGGTGAACATGTCGACCCGGCGATCGGACAGGAAGAAGAAGCGTTCGGAGCCGTGGTCCTCGTAGTAGCCGAGATCGCCAAGGGAGTCCCAGCCGTCCCGGCTCTTGGCGGTGGTGCCGACGTAGCGGTAGGTGGGCGCGCTGCCGGGGGAGGGGCGCAGGTAGATCTCGCCGACCACCCCGGGCGGGCACTCGCGGCCGTCGTCGTCGAGGACCTTCATCTCACCGGCCACCACGACGCCCACCGTGCCGGGATGCGCCAGCCACTGGGTGCCCGAGACGAAGGTCAGGGCCTGAAGTTCGGTGCCGCCGTACAGCTCCCACACCACCTCGGGGCCAAGGACCTCGATCCAGGCCTGCTTGATCACCGGCGGGCACGGGGCGGCGAGATGCCAGAACCGCCGCACCGACGACAGGTCGTAGGCCTGCGGATCGGCGCGGTAGACCGGCAGCAGCCGCTGCATCACCGTCGGCACCGTGGCCAGGAAAGTGACGCGGTGCTCGGTGATCAGCCGCAGGAACGCGTGCGGGTCGAACCGGGGCATGACCACCAGGTGGTGTCCCATCAGCAGGCCCGCCGCGGCCGTGGTGAAACCCGTGTTGTGGCTCAACGGCACCGATAGCAGGTTGACGTCGCCGTCCTGCATGCCCAGCGGGTAGCCGATCGCGGGCGGAATCCGGCTGTCCCCGCCCGCCTCGATCAGCTTGGGCCGGCCCGTACTGCCCCCCGAGGTCATCGACTTCCACACCGGCGAAACCGCTTCTGGCACGGGCGCATCCGACAGTGCCGGGTCGGGCGCGAAGCCCACCGGCACGTGGGGAACGAGGCCTCGAGGGTCGGGGCGGCCGACGATCAGCGCGCGCGGCACCAGGTCGAGGATGCCGGCCAGTTCCGCGTCGGGCAGCCGCGCCGACAGCGGTTGCGGGACGGCACCGAGCTTCCAGCAGGCGAGCACGGCCTGCACCCATTCGATCGAGTTCGGCATGGCGATCGAGACGTATGCTCCGGTGCTGACGCCGAGTTCGGCGTAGGCGCGGGCCAGCCGGTTGGTCGAGGCGTCCAGCTCGGCGCGGGTCAGCGTGCGGCCGGCACACGTCACCGCTGACGCGTCGGGGTCGGCGGCGGCCAGCGCGGACACCTGGGTGCCGATGGGGTCGACCCCGGTCACCACGTCAGTACCCGCCCTGGCGGGAGAAGATGCGGCGCGGGTTGTCGACCAGCATGGTGGTGAGCTGCTCGTCGGTGACGCCACGCTGCTTCAGCGCGGGGATGACGTCGTCGTGGATGTGCAGGTAGTGCCAGTTCGGCAGGGCCACCGACACGGTCTCCTCGGGCAGCGCGTCGAAATAGCAAGCGGCGTCGTGGGATAGCACCATCTTGTCGGCGTGCCCGCGTTCGCACATCGTCGCGACGGTGGCCACCCGGTCCTCGGTGGAGAGGAAGGCGTCCACCCCGAAGCGATCCATCCCGAGGTAGGAACCCTCCGCGATGAGCTCCTCGAGGTAGGCGATGTCGGTGGTGTCACCGCTGTGCCCGATGACGACGCGGCTCGGGTCCACGCCCTCCTCGGCGAAGATCCGCTGCTGCTCCAGCCCGCGCCTGGTGGCGGCGTGCGTGTGCGTCGAGATCGGCACACCGGTCTGCCGGTGCGCCTGTGCGACGGCGCGCAGAACCCGCTCGACGCCGGGGGTGACGCCCGGTTCGTCGGTGGCGCACTTGAGGATTGCGGCCTTCACCCCGGTGTCGGCGATGCCGTGCTCGATGTCGCGGACGAACATCTCGACCATCGGCTCCGGACCGCCCAGCATCGCTCCCGGCCCACGGTAGTGGAAGTGCATCGGCAGGTCGTTGTACGTGTAGAGGCCGGTGGCCACGACGATGTTCAACCCGGTCTGCTCGGCGATGCGGGCGATGCGGGGCACGTAGCGGCCCAGCCCGACCACGGTGAGGTCGACGATCGTGTCGACGCCGCGCGCCTTCAGTTCGTCGAGCCGCCCGATCGCGTCGGCCTCGCGCTTGGCGCCGTCACCCCAGCTCTCGGGATAGTTCTGGATGATCTCGGTGGTCATGATGAACACGTGCTCGTGCATCAGGGTGACGCCGAGGTCGGCTACGTCGATGGCCCCGGCGGCGGTGTTGAGGATCGGCACTCACCCGATGTTAGGGACGATCTCCTCCGCCGATCGCGAAATCGGCACCAGCGTCGACGCCAGTGCCGCCACGCTCAGCAGCGCCAGCAGCTGCACACCCCATTCGTGGCCGACGTACCCGTCCACCGAGCGCCACGGGTACTGGCTCAGCACCCCGCCGGCCACCGTCAGGCCGCCGGCGCTCAGCCCGAGCGTGAGCCGGTCGGCGATCCGTGGCCGCGCCCGCAGCAGGTACCGCACCCCGATCGCCGCGCCGACGACGAGGCCACCCACGACTCCCGAGATCAGCCATCCCATGGCCACCAGCGCGACGGTCGTCGTACCCGGCCCCGGCCGCCAGGGTTCGGCGGCGACGGCCGGCTCCGGCCTGCGCCGGCTCGGCACGAACGCGAGCAGTAGCAGCACGGGAAGCAGGGCAAGGCCGCCGAACAACCCCACCCGGTAGATCGTGTTCAGGCCGAAGTCGAGCGTGACGGTGCCCGACGTCCCGGCGGGTAGGAGCCAGCCCTGCTGCCACCCGTTCACGGTGACGGCCTTCAGAACGGTGCCGTCCGCGGTACGGGCCGACCAGCCGCGGTTGATGCTCTCGGGCACCACCAGCACCCGGGGCGTGTCCGAGCTGGGGACGTCGACCTGGCGGTGATCGGCGCGCCACTGCGCGACCTTCGCGGGAAGTATTGGGGCCGTTGGCATCTTGGCCGCCAACGGGCCGGCCAGCTGGACGCCGTCGGCAACGAAGGCGGGCCCGGGGCTGAGCACCAATTCCTGCTCGCCGGCGGGCAGCGTGATGGTTGGGGCCCGGCACGGCCTTGCCGCAACGGGCTCACCATCGACCAGTGCGCCGACCGTGGTGACCACCGAGGTCTGGACGAACTGTCCCGCGACGCCGATGATCGGGCCCTTGCCGCACGGCAGCGTGATGGCCCTGGAGCGATTGCGCGCGGCGTCCGGAACCGCGATCGGAGCGCCCCCCGCGTCCAGCGCGGTGACCTCGGCCAGGCCCGGTGGCTTGACCTGGTCGAAACCCAATGCGGTGCGGTCGATGACGTCGCGCCAGTCCAGGATCGACACGGTGACCGTGTCGGTGACCCTGGGGTGCAGTGAGACGGTCTGCACACCGTCGGGAGCCAGGCGGCGCACCTGCGGCCCGTCGCCGAGGTCGATCGCCACCATCGTCGGGTGCGCGGGCAGCTCGGATGCGCTCGGCGCCAACCGAAGTCCGCTGACCTCGGTCGGCCGTGGCAACTTCAGGGTGAGGCTGGGCGCGGTGCGGTGCTGGACGACGTTCTGCGGCGCCGTCCACGACGTGCGGGGATCCCCGTCGCTCGCGGCGTACGCCGACCCGAGGACGTCGATCAGGTCGGCATCGCCAAGGCCGCGGGCGGTGCCCGGCTCGGCGATCAGGTCGGCGAGGTTGGGGCCCTGGCGCGCTCGCACCCATACCGTCGGGGTGACCGTCGTCGTCTCCGGGATCGTCAGCATCCGGCTCAGGTTGACCGGCTCCTCGGGCGACAGTGCCATGGTTGCGGCGCACCGGACGCCGTCCGGGCCCGGCGCGCACCCCGGGCGGCCCAGCAGTTCCTGGCCCAGATCCCACTGTGCGACGGTCGAACCCGGTGGCGGCGCGGGGACGTCGACGGTGTGCCGCAGACTGACCGGCTGGGCGAATCCCGACGCGTCGTACTGGGTGACCGTGAAGTCGGTGATGCCGAACTGGACACCGGCGGAGCCGTCGTCGGTGGCCACGGCGGTGAACCGCACCCACGGCGTCTCGCCGACCGGCAGCGCCGCCGACAGTGCCTTGCCGGACTGGTCGAACCGCAGCGTTCTGCTGCCGGTGGCGGTGGACACCTCGATGCGCCGCACCTGCGCGCCGACGGCGGTGGCACTCGGGGTGATCGTGATCGCGGCGTTCGCGATCGGGTGGTCGAAGTCGACCTGAAGCCATTGACCAACCGCCGATTGCAGCGAGTTGGATACCCAGCTGGTCGCCGGATCGCCGTCGATGGCGGCCGCCGGGCCCGATGCAGGGGACACGTTGGGCAGTGCCGTGGAGTCCGACGCCGCGCTGGACACCGTCACCCGGCCACCAGGCCACTGGCCGTAGACCAGATCGGCATTGCCCGCCGGATAGTCCATCACGCGGTTGAACGTGTTGCGGGAGTCGCCCGGCGCCCGGATGGCCGACGAGTGGTCGTCGACGCGGCCGTAGTCCGTTTCCCTTGCCACGGGGCTGTCGGTGACGGTGACTACGGGTGTGGGCAGACCCGCCGCTTGGGCGTCACCGGTCAGCAGCATTGGGCCCAGCGGCGGCTGGCCGAGCAGCCGGCGCCGTTCGTCGATCCGCAGCAGCGCCTCCGGGCCGCCGTCGACGCGGGCCATCGCGTCGACGTCGGTCAGATACGGCTGCAGCGGTGCCGCGCCGTCGACCCGGTAGATCTCCACCGCGGGATAGTGCGGCCGCAACCCGCTGTCGGTGATGAAGCCCGACAGCGTGCCGGGACCCACCGGATCGCCGAACTGCGCCACCCTGCTCAGCCCCGGCGAACCGTCGACGACGCGGTGCACCAGCAGCGGGCGTGCCGAGCGTGAGGTCTGCGGATCGAGGTCGTTGCGCACCACCAGGTACGAAATGCCTTGTCGGGCAAGGGTGTCGGCCAGCCCGGCGGACGGCCGTCCCGCGGCGAACAACCGCTGAACCGAATCCAGCGCGCGGATGGTCTCCGGCGGCGTCAGCGGAATCGAGTCGCGCACCCCCCACGGGCTGGAGCCGAGCACCTGCAGCGGTTCGTCGTGGCTGGTACCCCACACCTGCGTCGCGAACGGAGCTCCCGGCACCACCAGCACCCGGCCCGCCGGCTGATCGTGGACATCCAGCCAGTCCGCGGCGTCGTGCCAGTACCCGGGGATCGCCGTGAACGTCCCCGGCGGCGTCAACCGTCCAGTCCAGGCCAGCGAGGTGGCCACCGTCAGCGCGACCAGCACCACGGCTCCGACGGCGACGCGCTTGTCGCGTTCGGGATGTGCGGCCGCGTCCAGCCAGACCCGCCGCGGTGCACTGCCCGGCAACGGAATCCGGCCAAGCAGGTGCGCGATGCCGAGGACCAGGGGCAGGCGCAGCAGCGGTTCGAGCTTGTGCACGTTGCGCAGCGGGGTGCCGTCGGCGTCCAGGAACGTCTGCACGTTGTGCGCCAGCGGTGACCCGAGACCGCCGGAGTAGCCCACCGCCAGCAGCGTCAGACCGACGAGCAGCATCGAGATCAACCGACCGCGGGCGGGCATCGACCGCAGCGCCAGCCCGGCCAGCCCCGCCGCGGCGACCAGCGTCGTTCCCGCCACGGCGACCGAACCCGTGACCAGTGACGCGCCCGCGGTGGCATCGGGCGCCACGAACGGTGTCCAGCTGTAGGTGCCGCGCAGCACCTCGGTCAGCGACAGCCACTGCGTCGTCACCCCGGAGGACTCGATGAAGTCCAGGAACGGCGGACTGACCCGGCCCAGCACGAACAGTGCGACGACCCACCACGTCACGGCCAGCGCGCTGCACAGGGCCCACCACCCGGTGAACCGCCACCAGAGCCTGTTCGGGCGGTGCGCCGCCCACCAGATCAGCGCGGCCAGGCAGGCCATCAGCGTCGCGACGGCATTGACCGCGCCCATCAGCGCGACGGCCAGCGCCGACCTGGCGGCAAGGACGCGCACCGAGCCTCCCCGCAACGCCAGGATCACCGGCAGCAGCACCCACGGCGCCAGCATCATCGGCAACGTCTCCGAGGAGATCGCCCCCAGCGTGGTCAGCGCGCGTGGCGACAGGGTGAACGCGACCGCGGCGAGCACCCGGGAGGAGGGGCTGCCGACGTCGAGTGCCTCGGCGAGCCGGAGCACTCCCCAGAAGCCGACCGTCAGCAGCAGCGCCCACCACAGCCGTTGGGTCACCCAGCCTGGCAACCCCAGCTCGTCACCGGCGAGGAAGAACAGGCCGTGCGGGAAGAGGTAGCCGTAGGCCTGGTTCTGCGTCTGCCCGAACGGCAGGTCGCTGTTCCAGAGGTTGGCCGCCCTGGCAAGGAAGCGCAGCGGGTTGGCCGTCAGATCCAGCTTGGTGTCGGGGGAGACCCGGCCCGGGGACTGGGCGAACGTCAATGCCAGCGAAATGGCACCGACCAGCCACAACCAGCGGCGGGACAAGGGTTCTACGACCGCAGGGTTAGGTACGGTCGCCGTACTCGACACGGTTGAGCACGGACGAGCCCGGGTCGCCCGCCTGCAGCGGGGGTTTGGTGTCCTGCTGGACCATGAGGGTCACCCCGAAGATGGCGGCCGCGCCGAGCAACAGTCCAACGACGATGCTGGCCGCAGCGGGCAAGACGAACCGATCCACCCGGCCAAGGTAGCACCACTTCGCCAGCGGACGACTTCAGTACAGGACTACGACGGCGTTGCGGCCGCCGCGGCACGTGATCCACGGGTCGGCACCCTCGGCCTCGCAGGTGACGACGAAGTCGGTGCCCGCGCACGCCGCTCCCTCGCCGCACGGGATGGCGCCCGCGGCGACGACGGTGCGCGGCTCGCGGCTGGGATCGGCGGCATCCCAGTAGGCCTTGAGCACGCTGCCGACGAAGGAACACGTCGCCTCGGGGCTGGCCCGCACGCCCTGGCTGGCCCAGCCGGCCTGCCCGGTGATCTGGAAACCGCCCTCACAGTTCTCGCCGGTGGGGTCGGCGCCCCTGATGGTGGCCGGCCGGGGTCGCCCGCCAACGCCGGTGACGGTGGCCGGGGCGGCCGCGGTCGGCGCCGCAGTCGGGGACGGGGTCTGCACCGCGCTCGAACCGTCGTCCCCGCTGCCCGCCCAGACGACCGCCAGCACGACGATCAGCGCGAGCAGGACGCCGATCCCGGCGAACGCCCAGATCCGGCCCGCACCCGGCTCGGACTCCGGCTCCACGTCGGGCGCCAGGTCCGGCTCGACGTCCGGCACCGGCATCGCCGACATCGTCGGTGCGAACTCCGGGTCGAATGCCGGTTCCTCGGCCGACCAGGCCGGGACGAAGACCGCGGGCAGGCCCGAGCCCGTGCTCGGGCTGGCCAGGTGTTCGGTGGGGGCCTGGGCCGATGGGTCGACGACGGGCTGGGCCTGCGTCGCGGCGGTCGCGGCGTCGCGCAGCGCGGCCGCGAGGTCCAGGCACGCGCCGAACCGCTGGCGCGGGTCTGGAGCCAGCGCGCGGAGCAGCGCGGGGTCGAATGCGGCCAGATCCTGGCGGGTGGCTCCGAGCGGCGCGACCGGCGACGGCGGCGAGGTGAGCGTCGGCGGGGTCCCACTCAGCAGGTGGTACGCCGCGACCGCGAGGCCGTATTGGTCGGCGAGGGCACCGGCGGCAGGGTCGTCGTCAGGGGCACGGGCCACGCCGAAGTCCGTCAACAGCACGCGCCGACGGCGGTCCCCGGACAGCAGGATGGCCGCGGCGCCGACGTGGCCGTGGCTGCAGTGCCGCGCGTGCGCGTAGTCCAGCGCGTCGGCGATCGCGGTGACGATGTCGAGCACCTGGTCGGCCGGAAGACCGGTGTCGTAGCGGTCCCGGACCAGCGCCGCGGCGTCCGTGCCGTCGACGAAGTCCATCGACACCCACGGCAGGCCCTGGTACTCGCCGTGCTCGTGCACCCCGACGATGTGCGGGTGCCACAGCGTCGCGGCCAGGTCGGCGCGCCGGTGGAACCGCGCGCGGAGGCCCTCGTCGGCCGACGCCGAGGCGGGCAGTACCCGCAGCGCGTCCTGGCGCAGCGTGCGCGGATGAGCGGTCAGATAGACCTCGCCCGTGGCCCCGGCGGCCAGCCGTCGGACCACGGTGTAACCCGCGAAGACGTCCCCCGAGCGCAGCGGCATGGACCGGAGGGTACCCAGCTTTCGCACGCTACGATTCGCCATATGCCGCTGGCCAGCCAACGACGCACCGTCGTGTCGATCGTGCTCGCGGTGGTCGCCATCGCGGCCGTGGCGGTCGCCAGCGTGTACTTCATCGAGAACCGCAACGCCGCCCAGTCGTCGGCCCCGAGCCCGACCGCCGCCAGCCCCACCGCGCTGCCGCCGGCGCCCCCACCCGCCTGCGGGGAAGGCGACGCCCTGCTGGCCGCCATGTCCACGCGCGACAAGCTCGCCCAGCTGCTGATGGTCGGCGTCACCGGGGCGGACGACGCGCGCACGGTCGTCGCCACCCAGCACGTCGGGGGCATCTTCCTCGGCAGCTGGACCGACATGTCGATGCTCACCGACGGCAGCCTCACCGAGATCGCGGCGTCCGCGGACCCGCTGCCGCTGGCGGTCAGCGTCGACGAGGAGGGCGGCCGGGTGCAGCGGCTGGCCAAGCTCATCGGGGACCAGCCGTCGCCGCGGGTGCTGGCGCGGACCCACACCCCCGCCGAGGTCCACGACATCGCGAAGACCCGCGGGGAGGCGATGCGCAAACTCGGCATCACCGTGGACTTCGCACCCGTCGTCGACGTCACCACCGAGGCCGACGACGAGGTGATCGGCGACCGCTCGTTCGGATCGGACCCGGCCACCGTCGTCGAATACGCCGGGGCCTACGCCCAAGGCCTGCGCGACGCAGGCCTGCTGCCGGTGCTCAAGCACTTCCCAGGGCACGGTCACGGCAGCGGTGACTCCCACCTCGGCGACGTGACGACGCCCCCGCTGGAGCAGCTGAAGGCCAGCGACCTGATCCCGTACCGCACGCTGACCACCGAGGCGCCCGTCGCCGTGATGGTCGGCCACCTCGAGGTGCCCGGCCTGACCGCCGACGAGCCGACCAGCCTCACCCCAGCGGCCTACGACCTGCTGCGCTCGGGTGACTACGGCGGCCCGCCGTTCGACGGGCCGGTGTTCACCGACGACCTGTCCAGCATGAAGGCCATCTCCGATCACTTCGGCGTTCCCGACGCCGCACTGCGCGCCCTGCAGTCGGGGGCCGACGTGGCGCTGTGGGTGACCACCGACGAGGTGCCGGCCGTGCTCGACCGGCTGACCGCTGCCGTCGACTCCGGCGAGCTGGACGCCGCCAAGGTCGACCGGTCGGTGCTGCGGGTGGCGGGTTTCAAGGGCAAGAGCCCGCGCTGCGGCGGCTGAAACCGCTGCGATTGCCTACTCTGATCTGATGGCCGGTGGAACGAAGCGGTTGCCGCGCGCGGTGCGCGAGCAGCAGATGCTCGATGCCGCCGTGCAGATGTTCTCGGTGAACGGCTATCACGAGACGTCGATGGACGCGATCGCCGCGCAGGCGCAGATCTCCAAGCCGATGCTCTACCTGTACTACGGCTCCAAGGAGGAGCTGTTCGGGGCGTGTCTGGACCGCGAGCTGGGCCGCTTCGTCGACTCGGTGCGCGCCGACATCGACTTCACCCAGCCGGCGCGGGATCTGCTGCGCAACGCGGTGGTGGCGTTCCTGTCCTACATCGACACCAACCGGGCGTCGTGGATGGTGCTCTACACCCAGGCCACCAGCTCGCAGGCCTTCGCCCACACCGTGCGCGAGGGCCGCGACCGCATCGTCGACCTCGTCGGCAGGCTCCTGCAGTCGGGCACGCGAAACCCCGAGCCGGGCACCGACTTCGACATGATGGCCGTCGCCCTGGTGGGTGCCGGCGAGGCGGTGGCCGCGCGGGTCAGCACTGGCGACGCCGACGTGCACGAGGCAGCCGAGCTGATGATCAACCTGTTCTGGCGCGGCCTGAAGGGCAGGCCCTCCGACGTCCCCTCGCGAGCCGACGTCAACTAGCGAGCGGTCACCGTCGCGGTCAGGTGCGGATATCCCTTGGACAGGTTGCGCAGCGTCAGTTCCCAGCCGCCTGCGATGCGTTCGGTGTACGAGCCGACGCGGGCGGGCAGCACGATCGGCTTGCCGAAGCGCACCGAGTAGTCGACGGCATCGGGCAACTGGCCCTCGATGTTGGCCAATGCCGCTGCGGCGCTGAACATTCCGTGCGCGATCGAGCTGGGGAAGCCGAACAGCTTGGCACCGATCGAGCTGGTGTGGATGGGGTTGTGGTCCCCGCTCACCGATGCGTAGTGCCGGATCTGGCCCGCCGTGATGTGTAGCACCGCGTTCGGCGGCGGCAGCTTCGGCTGCTTCTTCGGCTCGGGCTTCGGGCCGCCGGACAGGCTGGTGCGCTGCTGGTGCAGGAACGTCGCCACCTGATGCCACGCCACGTCGTTGCCGACCCGCACGTCGGTCACGAAGTCGGCCAGCAGCCCCTTGCGGTGCTCCCTGAGGTTCTCCGCGTGCACCTTCACGCCGACGGTGTCGGTGACCGAGATCGGGCGGTATTGCGTGATCTGGTTCTCGACGTGTACCGATCCCATTGCGGCGAACGGAAAGTCGAAACCGCTGAGCAGTGACATCACCGACGGGAAGGTCAGCGCGAACGGATAGGTCAGGGGGACGGCATCGCCGAATCGCAGGCCGGTCACCGCCGCGTACTGAGCGACGTTGGCCGGGTCGATCTTCAGGCCGTCGATCGAGACGGTGCGTGCGGGCAGGGTGTCGCCGCGGGAGACGAAGGGCAGCGCACCGGCCGCGGCCAGTGCCATGTTGCGGAGCCCGCTGGGTTGCGTCACCTGCTCACGCCCCCAACATGGCCTGGCCGCACACCCGGATGGTGTTGCCGGTCACGGCATTGCTCGCCGGACTGGCGAAGTACGCGATGGCCTCGGCGACGTCGACGGGCTGGCCGCCCTGAAAGAGGGAGTTGAGCCGGCGACCCACCTCGCGGGTGGCCAGCGGAATGGCTTCGGTCATCTTGGTCTCGATGAACCCCGGTGCGACGGCGTTGATCGTGATGCCCTTCTCCCCGAAGACCGGGGCCAGGGCCTGCGTCATGCCGATCATGCCGGCCTTGGTGGCGGCGTAGTTGGTCTGCCCCCGGTTGCCCGCGATGCCGGCCATCGAGGAAAGGCCGATGATGCGCCCACCGTCGCCGATGGTGCCGTTGTCCACCAGGCCCTGCGCAAGCCGTTGCGGGGCAAGCAGATTCACTGCGATGACGGAGTCCCAGCGGTTCTCGTCCATGTTGGCCAGCAGTTTGTCGCGGGTGATGCCCGCGTTGTTGACCAGCACGTCGGCCTTGCCCCCGTTGACGTCCGCGTAGTGCTCGCGCAGGTGCTCGGTGATGCGGTCGACCGCATCAGCGGCGGTGACGTCCAGTGCCAGGGCGGTGCCGCCGACCTTCGTCGCCGTCTCGGCAAGTGCCTCGGCTGCCCCCTCGACGTCGATCGCGACGACCTTGGCGCCGTCGCGGGCGAACACCTTGGCGATCTCGGCACCGATGCCGCGAGCGGCTCCGGTCACCAGGGCGACCTTGCCGTCGAGCGGCTTGTCCCAGTCGGCGGGCGGCACGGAGTCCTGCGCGTCGACGTAGAACACCTGCGCGTCGACGTAGGCGGACTTGGCCGACAGCAGGAAGCGCACCGTCGACTCCAGGCCGGTGACCCCGGGCTTGGCGTCGGGTGACAGGTAGACCAGCCCGATGGTGGCGCCGCGCTGCAACTCCTTGCCCAGCGAGCGGGTGAAGCCCTCCAGTGCGCGCTGCGAGATACGCTCGTCGACGCTGCTGGTCTGGTCCGGGGTGGTTCCGACGACGACGATGCGACCCGAGGAGCCGAGGTTGCGCAGCAGCGGGGTGAAGAAGTCGCGCAGCTGCTTGAGGTCCTCGGGCGTGGTGATGCCGGTGGCGTCGAACAGCAGGCCGCCGAACGAGTCGGCCCAGCGGCCGCCGAGGTTGTCACCGACCAGGTCGTAGTCCTCGGCCAGCGCGGTGCGCAGCGGGTCGGCGACGCGGCCCGCACCGCCGATGAGCAGGGGGCCCGCCAGGGCCGGTTCCCCAGCCCGGTAGCGCCGCAGGGTCTCGGGCTGCGGTACGCCGAGTTGCTTGGCCAGGAAGGACCCCGGACCGGAGTTGACCACTTGCGAGAACAGGTCGGAAGCCACTGCGCTGCCTTTCCAGGAGAAACGGGTATCGAACAGACTGGGGAGTACCCAGCGCTGTCGTATCGATCACGAACTTACTCCAGAGTAAGAACGCTGGGTAGTATGACCCTCGACACCTGAACCGCAATGACGCAACGGAGATGAACGTGGCCGACACTCAGCCTTCCAGCAAGAACCCGGAGCCTTCCAGCAAGACCCCGGACAAGGTGCAGCGCCGGGTAGCCATCCTCGGCGGCAACAGGATCCCCTTCGCACGGTCGGACGGCGCCTACGCCAACGCGTCCAACCAGGACATGTTCACGGCGGCGCTCGGCGGCCTGATCGACCGGTTCCACCTCGAAGGCGAGCGGCTTGGCGCCGTCGTCGGCGGCGCCGTGCTCAAGCACAGCCGCGACTTCAACCTGATGCGCGAGTGCGTGCTCGGCAGCGCGCTTTCGCCCTACACCCCGGCCTACGACCTGCAGCAGGCCTGCGGGACCGGGCTGCAGTCCACCATCGCGGTGGCCAACGGCATCGCGCTGGGCCAGTACGACTCGGGCATCGCCGGCGGCGTCGACACCACCTCCGACGCCCCGATCGCCCTGGGCAACGACCTGCGCCGGGTGCTGCTCAGCCTGCGCCGGGCCAAGTCCAACGTCGACCGCCTCAAGCTGGTCGGTTCGCTGCCCGCCGCCATCGGCATCGAGATTCCCACCAACGGCGAACCCCGCACCGGGATGTCGATGGGTGAGCACGCCGCCGTCACCGCCAAGCAGATGGGCGTCAAGCGCGTCGACCAGGATGCGCTCGCCGCGGCCAGCCACCAGAACATGGCCGCCGCCTACGATCGCGGCTTCTTCGACGACCTCGTCACACCCTTCCTTGGCCTCTACCGCGACAACAACCTGCGGGCCGATTCGACGGCGGAGAAGCTGGCCAAGCTCAAGCCGGTGTTCGGTGTCAAGAACGGCGACGCGACCATGACCGCGGGCAACTCGACGCCACTGACCGACGGCGCCTCGGTGGCACTGCTGGCCTCCGAGGAGTGGGCCGCCGAGCGCAGCCTTCCGGTGCTCGCGTACTTCGTCGATGGCGAGACCGCTGCGGTCGATTACGTCAACGGCCCGGATGGCCTGCTGATGGCGCCCACCTACGCGGTGCCGCGACTGCTGGCCCGCAACGGGCTGACCCTGCAGGACTTCGACTTCTACGAGATCCACGAGGCGTTCGCGTCCGTCGTGCTGGCCACGCTGGCGGCCTGGGAGTCCGACGAGTACTGCAAGGAGCGCCTCGGCCTGGATGCCGCGCTCGGCAGCATCGACCGGTCGAAGCTGAACGTCAACGGATCCTCGCTGGCCGCGGGTCACCCGTTCGCGGCGACCGGTGGCCGCATCGTCGCCCAGCTGGCCAAGCAGCTCGCCGAGAAGAAGAAGCAGACGGGTCAGCCGGTTCGCGGCCTGATCTCGATCTGTGCCGCAGGCGGCCAGGGCGTCACCGCGATCCTGGAGGCCTAGGGAAGGTCTTCGGCACGGCTGTAACGCTGCGGGAGCGGGCGCCGATGTACGTGATGGCTCCGTGTTGCCGTCTGACCCCCCGACCCGACGGCAACACGGGGCTCTCTACGTTGGCGGATCCTTGTGCGCCCTGACCGGGCCGGCGTTCGGCGCCGGTACGAACAGGCTGCCGCCCACGCTGCCGCGCGCGGTCCGCACGGCCACCAGCCCCCACGTGCACAGCAGGCCCGCATACGCGATGCCGGCGGCCACCCGGAACGCGGGCAGGCCGGTGTGCACCGCCAACTGCGTGGTGCCGGTGACGAACGTGCCGACGGGGAAGGTCAGGCTCCACCAGGTGAGCGCGAACGGCATGCCGCGGCGCAGCGTGCGCACGGTCAGCTCGGTGGCCAGCACGATCCACAGCACCGCGAAGCCCCACACCGGGACGCCGAACAGCACGGCGAAGACGTTCATCCCGCTGGCCAGCTCGGCGGGCACGGCGAGCGCGGCAGCCGTTCCGAGCAGCCCGGCCGCCGTGATGCCCTGCCCGAGCGGACCCAGCACGATCCACAGCGTCGGCACCCTGGCCGTGCCGGACGTGCCGTAGAGGGCGAGCCGGCTCCAGATCATGCTGATGATGATCAGCGCCGCCAGCAACGACAGACCGAACATCGCCCAGCAGCCGTAGAGCATGGTCGTACGGCCGGTGCCGGGTGCCATGTGGGGAATGAGCAGCGCACCGCTGGCCGCCGAGACCATTGGCGGCACCACCGGCATCAGCCAGCCGCCGAACGCCGCGTCGGGCTCGACGTCGAACTGGGTGAACATCAGGTACGGGATGCTCACCGCGGTGAAGAGGCCGCCGGCCGTGCCCGCCGTCCACAGCACCCAGTCCAGATCCACCGCCAGCCGTAGGCCGACGAGGTCGCGGCCCACCAGGATCGCTCCGGAACCCACGGTCAGCAGCGCCATCGGCGCGGCGCCGTAGAAGTGCGCCATCTGCGGGTTGCGGGAGTGCCCACGCGCCACGGTCGGGTGTCGGAACCACTGCGCGGTGACGGCGATCAGCAGCACCACCAGCAAGACGGCGGCGACCACCCACACCACGCGGGAGAACACGTGCAGGCCCGGTACCCGGATCGGCAGCGTCGCCCCGGCCGTCGCCACGATTCCGGTGCCCATCACCGACGCGAACCAGTTGGGGCCGAAGTTCTGCAGGCGCGCCGCCTCGGTGGTCATGGTTCGTCATTACACAGCACGCCCCCGTGCTTCGATGTAGCCATGCAGATGAGCATGTTCGGTCAACTCAGCGGCCCGGGTGTTGGCAATCCCGTCGACGCCACCGTGGCCAACCTCGCGCAGCTGCGCGAAGAGGGCTTCCGCCGGCTCTGGATGAGCCAGCTGCCCTACGAGCCGGACCTTCTCGAGATCCTGGCGGTGGCCCTGCACGAGGTCGGTGACATCGAAGTGGCCTCGGGCGTGGTGCCCATCCAGAACCAGCATCCGATGCAACTGGCCCAGCGCGCGCTGACCCTGAGCCTGATCTCCGGAGGTCGCTTCCTGCTCGGTCTTGGCATGACCCATGCCGCGGTCACCGAGGGCATGTGGGGCATTCCGTGGGACCGACCGGTTCGCCGGCTCAACGAGTTCCTCGACGGGCTGCTGCCTCTGCTGGCCGGTGAGTCCGCCAACGCGACGGGCGAGATCGTCAGCACGCAAGGCGCCCTGATGATCGCGGGGGCTCCGCGGCCCGACGTCTACGTCGCCGCGCTGGGCCCGCAGCTGCTGAGGATCGCGGGCCGCCGCACGTCGGGAACCTGCACCTGGATGACGGGACCCAAGACACTCGCCGGGCACGTGGTCCCGACGCTGCGCCAGGCCGCCGCCGACGCGGGCCGACCCGCGGATGCGGTCCGGGTAGTGGCGGCCCTGCCGATCAGCGTCACCGACGACGTCGATGGCGCGCGCAAGCGAGCTGCCGAGCAGTTCGCGGTGTACGGAACCCTGCCGTCGTACCGGGCGATGCTCGACCGCGAGGGGTACGCGGGCCCGGAGGACGCCGCGATCATCGGTGACGAGGTGACGGTGCGCGACCGGCTGTCCGAGCTGGGTGCGGCAGGCGTCGACGAGTACGTCGGTGCGACGTTCGACAACTCGTCGGAGGGACGGGCCCGCACCCGCGCCCTACTGCGTGAACTCGACGCCTGATCAGCGTCCCTGCGGGGCCGGCGGCGGTGCCGGCACCGGGGCCCCCGTCGGCAGCGGGATCGCGGGTACGCCAGGCGTGTGGATCGCCCCGGCCAGCCACGGCAGCGCGGCGGTGAACACGTTGGTCGCCAGAGGCCAGTCGTGCCGGCCGGTGGTGGGCACCACCGAGCACGTGATGCCGTTGGCCCTGCCCAGCCCGCACAGCGCGTTCGCGGCTTCGGTCTGGTCGCTCTGCATGCCGTTGGCGTCGCGGCCGCCGAGACCGACCGCGTCGGCACCGGGGTTCATTCCGGCCGGCCGCGGCTTGGGCTTGTCCGTCGAGATCGCGAACCACCCCGAAACGCCCTGATAGGGGCCGTGCTTGGCGATGACGGTGGTGGGGTCGAACCGGGCCCAGGCGGCGGCGTCGCCCCCGTAGAGCCGGGCGATGGTCTGGTCCTTGGTGCCGGCGTTGGGGCCCGTGTCGCCGGCGATGTCGACGAAACTGCTGAACAGCTCGGGATGCATGACGGCGAGGTCGACCGCGCACGTCCCGCCCATCGACCAGCCGACGACACCCCAGTCGGCGCCGGCGGTGCTGGTGCCGTAGGTGGCGTTCACGAAGGGCACCACGTCCTTGGTCAGATGGTCCGCCACGTTGCCGCGGACGCCGTCGACGCACTCGGTGTCGTTGTTGAAGGATCCGCCGGAGTCGACGAAGACCAGCACGGGCGCGTTGCCGCCATGTGCGTTGGCGAAGGTGTCGACGATGGCGGCGGCGTTGCCCGTACGCAGCCAGTCCGCGGGGGTGTTGAATTCACCGCCGATCATCATCACGACGGGCAGCTTGGGCGGCGGGTTGGAGGCAAACCACCGCGGCGGTAGGTAGACGAGCTCCTGGCGGTGCTTGAACCCGGACGCGGTGGAGGGGATGTCCACCGGGACGACGCTGCCGTGGTTCTGCACCGTGCCGGCCTTCTGCAGCGCCGCCACGGTCGCGGCGTCCGTCTCGTCCGGCAACGGCCCCGCGGTGAGCTGGTTCCACGCGATCTGAACGGTCGGGAAGTAGCCCACCCAGCTGTTGAGCGCCAGGCCCGTGCCGAGCAGGCACAGCGGGACGGCGGCCACCGCGGCGACCCGCCGCCACTTGATGCCGCGCCACCCGAGGATCAGGGCGCTGATCGCGAACCCGCTGATTCCGGTCCAGATCCAGAGTGAGTCGGGGGCGGGGTCGCCAGCCAACCCCTGCGAGTCGACGTACCAGTGGGCCCACGCCGCAACGGCCAGGCCCACCGCGACCGACACCGGCAGCCACACCAGGCGCCAGCGCCGGTTCCGCCAGCCGAGCGCCAGCGCCAGGACCACGATCGCGACGATCTGCAGGGTCAGCGGCAGCCAGCCGTGCAGAAGGGACAAGCCGTGGCGGTACTGCGCGGGCGCATCGTCGGCGGCCAAGTAGTTCACGTTTACATGGTGGCAATGAAACCTGAACGTCTGCCAAAGTCCGGGGTTCGGGTCTGCAAACGCAGGAGACCCCCGCCGTAGCGGGGGCCTCGAGCGTGAAGCGTCGTGCAGGTGGTCCCTAGAAGGCGGCTTCGTCCAGCTCCATCACGTCGTTGTCGATCGTGTCGATGACCAGACGCGTGCTGGTGAGCAGCGGCAGGAAGTTCTTCGAGAAGAACGACGCAACCGCGATCTTGCCCTCGTAGAAGGACTTGTCGGCACCGGTGGCACCGGCGTCCAGCGCGGCGATGGCCACTGCGGCCTGGCGCTGCAGCAACCAGCCGAGCACCAGGTCGCCGACGCTCATCAGGAAGCGCACGGAGCCAAGGCCCACCTTGTAGATGTTCTTGGAGTCCTCCTGCGCCGACATCAGGTAGCCGGTCAGCGTGGCGGCCATGCCCTGCACGTCGGCCAGCGCGGTGGCCAGCAGTTCGCGCTCGGCCTTGAGCCGGCCGTTGCCCGCCTCGTTCTTGACGAACTGCTCGATCTCATTGGCGACGTAGCCCAGCGCCACACCCTTGTCGCGGACGATCTTGCGGAAGAAGAAGTCCTGCGCCTGGATGGCGGTGGTGCCCTCGTACAGCGAGTCGATCTTGGCATCGCGGATGTACTGCTCGATCGGGTAGTCCTGCAGGAAGCCGGAGCCACCGAAGGTCTGCAGGCTCTCGGTGAGCTTGGCGTAGGCCTGCTCGGAGCCGACGCCCTTGACGACCGGCAGGAGCAGGTCGTTGACCTTCAGCGCCAGGTCGGCGTCGATGCCGTGCACGGCCTTGGCGACCTCGGCGTCCTGGAACGTCGCGGTGTAGAGGTACAGCGCGCGCAGGGCCTCGGCGTAGGCCTTCTGGGTCATCAGCGAACGACGCACGTCCGGGTGGTGCGTGATGGTCACCCGCGGCGCGGTCTTGTCGGTCATCTGGGTCAGGTCGGCACCCTGAACGCGGCTCTTGGCGTACTCGAGGGCGTTGAGGTAACCCGTCGACAGGGTGGCGATGGCCTTGGTGCCGACCATCATGCGGGCCTGCTCGATGACGTCGAACATCTGGGCAATGCCGTTGTGGACCTCGCCGACGAGCCAACCCTTGGCGGGCTTGTCGTGCTGGCCGAGCGAGAGCTCGCAGGTCGCGGAGACCTTCAGGCCCATCTTGTGCTCGAGGTTGGTGACGTAGACGCCGTTGCGCTCGCCCAGCTCACCGGTCTCGAAGTCGAAGAGGAACTTGGGCACGAAGAACAGCGAGAGGCCCTTGGTGCCGGGGCCTGCGCCCTCGGGGCGAGCCAGCACCAGGTGGAAGATGTTCTCGAAGAGGTCGCCCGAGTCACCGGAGGTGATGAAGCGCTTCACGCCCTCGATGTGCCAGGAGCCGTCGGGCTGCTGGACGGCCTTGGTGCGGCCCGCGCCGACGTCGGATCCGGCGTCGGGCTCGGTGAGCACCATGGTGGAGCCCCAGCCGCGATCGGCGGCGATCTTGGCCCACTTCTTCTGCTCTTCGGTGGCCTGGTCGTAGAAGATGTTGGCGAATCCAGCGCCGCCGCCGTACATCCAAACCGCGGGGTTGGCGCCGAGGACGTGCTCGTGCAGCGCCCAGGTCAGCACCTTGGGAGCGGGCACGCCGTCGAGTTCCTCGTCGAGGCCGACGCGGTCCCAGCCACCCTCGTGCATGGCCCGCACGGACTTCTTGAAGCCCTCGGGCAGGGTGACGGTGTAGGTCTCGGGATCGAAGGTGGGGGGATGGCGGTCCGAGTCGGCGAACGATTCGGCGATCGGTCCCTCGGCCAGCCGGGCCATCTCCTCGAGCATCTCGCGAGCGGTGTCGACGTCCAGGTCGCTGTACTTGCCCTCCCCGAGGACCTTGTCTACTCCCAAGACCTCGAACAGGTTGAACGCCTGGTCACGGACGTTGCTCTTGTAATGGCTCACGTGTCCTCCTCGATGAGAATGCCGTCTGCGGTTGGGTACTCGGGCTAAGTTACCCACCAGTAACTGCGGTTAACTATACCGGCTGGTAACTTGATCGCAAAGCAGTGTCGAGCAAATTTCTGCTGGCTAACCAACCCGGCGGTTGATCGGGCCGGTCGCCGAACGGCAAAACCCGCGCTGAGCTGCGCGTTTCCTGCGATGTGATGTCTGACACGAGTGGCTCCAGCACGCCCGTCGGCGTGCGTTCTACGGGGTCGTGGCCGGCGCCCGTCCCAACCACCGTCGAACGCGCCCTAGGGGGCTCGACGGGTACCTCGTGCACGCCACCGTTCTTCGCGCCGACGGCAAAGTGAGCTGTCCCGCTGACAGCGTGTCGTACTGGAACTACCAGCTGCTTTCGGGTGACGTGCAAACGGCTCAAAAGCCGTGGGCGCCTGGGTCTTCGCAGCACGCTTGACCGGGCCATGATTCGCGCGGCACCGTAAGATCGAATCGCTAAGCTACCGCTGCACGTCGACGAATTCCGAGCCCGGGGCAGTGCGGCACCGGTGAGTGCCTCCACGCCGAGGCCGTCAGGACCTTCGCGTGGCATTCGAGCGGCCTCACGTCGTGGGGCGAGAACAGGGAGAACGCACTTTGCGCGACGCCACTGCCACACCGGTTGCCGTCATCGGCATGGCCTGCCGACTGCCAGGCGGGATCGACTCACCGCGGTTGCTGTGGGAGGCGTTGCTTCGCGGCGACGACCTGGTCGGCGAGATCCCCGCGGACCGGTGGGACGCCGACGCGTACTACGACCCCGAGCCAGGGGTGCCCGGTCGCTCGATCACGCGCTGGGGTGCCTTCCTCGACGACGTCGGCGGCTTCGACTGCGACTTCTTCGGCATGACCGAACGCGAGGCGACGGCCGTCGACCCGCAGCACCGGTTGCTTCTGGAGACGTCGTGGGACGCCTTCGAACACGCCGGGCTGGACCCGTCGACGCTGGCGAACACCCAGACCGGGGTGTTCGTCGGGCTGACACACGGCGACTACGAACTGCTGTCCGCCGACATCGGCGCCGCCGAGGGCCCCTACGGCTTCAGCGGCACCAGCAACAGCTTCGCGTCGGGCCGGGTGTCCTATGCCCTCGGCCTGCACGGCCCCGCCCTGACGGTGGATACGGCGTGCTCGTCCGGCCTGATGGCCATCCATCTGGCCTGCCGCAGCCTGCACGACGGTGAGAGCGACCTGGCCGCCGCCGGTGGCGTCGCGGTGGCCCTCGAGCCGCGCAAGTCGATCGCGGGATCCCTGCAGGGCATGCTGTCGCCCAGCGGCCGCTGCCACACCTTCGACGTCGAGGCCGACGGATTCGTCTCCGGCGAGGGCGTCGTCATGTTCGTCCTCAAGCGGCTGGCCGACGCGCAGCGCGACGGTGACCGGATCCTGGCCGTGGTCCAGGGCACGGCGGCCAATCAGGACGGTCGGACCCCGAACATCGCGACGCCGTCCGAGGACGCCCAGGTCGAGGTGTACCGGGCGGCGCTGGCCGCCGGCGGCATCGACCCCGCGACCGTCGGTTTCGTCGAGGCGCACGGCACGGGAACCCCCGTCGGCGATCCGATCGAATATGCCAGTCTCGCAGCGGTTTACGGCACCGGCGGGCCCACCGCGCTCGGCTCGGCGAAGACCAACTTCGGTCACCTGCAGTCGACGTCGGGCCCGCTGGGCATGATGAAGGCCGTCCTCGCGCTGCAGCACGGCGTCGTGCCGCAGAACCTGCACTTCAACCGGTTGCCCGACGAGATCGCCGCGATCGAGACCGGCCTGTTCGTGCCGCAGACCGTCACGCCGTGGCCCCATGACGACACCCGCCCGCGCCGGGCGGCCGTCTCGTCGTACGGGATGTCGGGCACCAACGCACACGCCGTGCTCGAGCAGGCCCCCGCACGCGGTGACGAACCGGTTGCGTCGGCTCCGAAGGACGCCGAGCCGAGACTGTTTCCGCTCTCGGCGACCTCCGCCGAGCAGCTGCGCGTCACCGCGGGTCGCCTCGCCGAGTGGGTCGACGAGCAGGCCGACGTCCCGCTGGCCGACCTTGGCTACACGTTGTCGCGCCGGAGGGCCCACAAGCCGGTGCGCACCGCCGTCACCGCGGGCTCGGCGGCCGAGCTCGCCGCCGCCCTGCGCGACGTCGCCGACAGCGACGTGCCGATCGAGGCTGCCGTCGGACAGGACGACCGCGGCCCGGTGTGGGTGTTCTCCGGACAGGGTTCGCAATGGCCGCGGATGGGCACCGAGCTGCTCGCCACCGAACCGGTGTTCGCGGCGACCATCGCCAAGCTCGAGCCCGTGATCGCCGCGGAGTCGGGTTTCTCGGTCACCGAGGCCATCTCGGCGCCGCAGACCGTCACGGGCATCGACAAGGTGCAGCCCACGCTGTTCGCCATGCAGGTCTCCCTCGCCGAGACGATGAAGTCCTACGGCGTCGTTCCCGGCGCGGTCATCGGTCACTCGCTCGGTGAGGCCGCTGCGGCCGTCGTCGCGGGGGCGCTGTCGCTGGAGGACGGGCTGCGCGTCATCTGCCGGCGTTCCAAGCTGATGAACCGGGTCTCGGGCACCGGTGCCATGGCGTCGGTGGAACTACCTGCCCAGCAGGTTCTTTCAGAACTCTCCATCCGCGGAGTCAGTGACGTCGTCATCTCGGTGGTCGCCTCGCCGACGTCGACCGTGGTCGGCGGCGCCACCCAGACCGTCCGCGATCTGGTGGCGAACTGGGAGGCCAACGGGGTGATGGCCCGCGAGGTCGCGGTCGACGTGGCGTCGCACTCGCCGCAGGTCGACCCGATCCTCGACGAACTCATCGACGTGCTGGCCGACCTGGAACCGCGCAAGCCGCAGGTGCCGTATTACTCGGCGACGCTGTGGGATCCGCGTGACCGGCCGGCCTTCAACGGCGACTACTGGGCCGACAACCTCAGGTTCACCGTGCGGTTCGGGGCCGCGGTGCAGGCCGCGCTGAACGACGGGTACCGCGTCTTCGCCGAGCTGTCGCCGCACCCGCTGCTGACCCACGCCGTGCAGCAGAATGCCGGCAGCCTCGACATGCCCATCGCGGCGCTGGCAGCCATGCGCCGAGAACAGCAGCTCCCCAACGGATTACGCGGCTTCCTGGCGAACCTGTTCGCGGCGGGCGCCGCGGTCGACTTCGCCGCGATGTATCCCGGTGGCCAGCTGGTGGACGCCCCGCTGCCGACCTGGACCCACCGCGAGCTGATGCTCAGCCGCGACGGCCACGATCAGCAGACCCACGGTGCCTCGGTGCAGGCCGTGCATCCGTTGCTCGGCGCGCACGTGCACCTGTTCGAGGAACCCGAGCGTCACGTCTGGCAGGGCGAGGTGGGCACGACCGCCCACCCGTGGTTGGAGGATCACCAGATCCACAGCGTGGCAGCACTTCCCGGTGCGGCATACTGCGAGATGGCGATCACCGCCGCCCGCACCGCCCTCGGTCATGCCTCCGAGGTGCGCGACGTCCGCTTCGAACAGACGCTGCTGCTCGACGCGGAGAACGTCATCTCGGCGGGAGCCACCATGGTCGCTCCCGGCGTCCTCGACTTCACCGTGGATACCCGCACCGATGGCGATCGCATCAGGCGCGCCGGCGCGGTGTTGCACGCCCTCGCCGAAACCCCGATCCTGCCACCGGCGTACGACGTGGCGGCGCTGCTGGCCACGCACTCGATGCACATCGACGGCTCGGAACTGCGCAAGGCATTCGACGGTGTCGGCATCCAGTACGGCCCGGCGTTCTCCGGACTCACCGCGGTGCACACCGCCGACGGTGACGCGACCACGGTGCTCGCCGAGGTGGCGCTGCCCGGGTTGATCCGCTCGCAGCAGTCGGCGTATGCCACCCATCCGGCGCTGCTCGACGCCTGCTTCCAGTCGGTCGTGGTGCACCCCGACGTGCAGGCCGCCGGTGGTGGCGGCCTGCTGCTTCCGGTCGGAGTCCGGCGACTGCGCTGCCATCACCCCACCCGCAACGCCCACTACTGCGTCACCAGGGTGACGTCGTCGCGCCCGGGCGAGTGCGAGGCCGACCTGGACATCCTCGACGAGTCCGGCACGGTGCTGCTGACCGTCGAGGGGCTGCGCCTTGCGGGAGGTTCGTCGGAGAGCGAGCATGCCGGCCGTCTGCTCAACGAGCGACTGCTGTCCATCGAATGGGAACCGGCCGAGTTGCCCGACGGCGCACAGGCCGAGCCCGGTTCGTGGCTGGTGCTCGGCACGTCCGACGCGCTCGACCCGCTTGCCGTCGAGCTGGCCGGTGCGCTCGGTGTCGATGGTGCCTCGTGCGCGACGATGTCGTGGCCGCTGGGTGCCGATCCCGTCACCGAGACAGCCACGCTGCAAAGGCATCTCGCCGGGGACGGGCTGAAGTCCCTCGGCGGCGTGGTGGTGGTGACCGACGCCCCCGACGGGGGTGCCAACGACACGACGGCCCGGCTGGGTCGCGAGTACGTGGCCCACGTGGTGGCGATTGCCCGCGAGCTCGCCGAACTGCCGGGTGAGTCGCCCCGCCTCTACGTGGTGACCCGCGGCGCGGCCACCGTGCTCGACGGCGACGTCGCGAACCTGGAGCAGGGCGGCCTGCGCGGTCTGATGCGGGTCATCGACTCCGAGCACCCGCACCTGAGTGCCACGCAGATCGACGTCGACGCGGACACCGAGGCGGCCCTGGTCGCCCAGCAGCTGCGCAGCGGCGCGGAGGACGACGAGACCGCGTGGCGGGAAGGCCAGTGGTACACGGCGCGACTGCGCCCGGCCCCGCTGCGGGCCTCCGAGCGCCGCACCACGGTCGTCGAACACGAGCGCGACGGCATGCGGCTGCAGATCCGCAACCCCGGGGACGTGGAGTCGCTGGAGCTGGCGGCCTTCGACCGCAAGGCACCGGGGCCGGGGGAGATCGAGGTCGCGGTCAGCGCGTCGAGCATCAACTTCGCCGACGTCCTGGTGGCCTTCGGCCGGTACCCCACCTTCGAGGGTTACCAGCAGCAGCTCGGCATCGACTTCGCCGGCGTGGTCACCGCGGTCGGCCCAGACGTCACCGGTCACCAGATAGGCGACCGGGTGGGCGGCATGTCGCCCAACGGCTGCTGGAGCACGTTCGTCACGTGTGACGCCCGGCTGGCGATCACCCTGCCGCCGGAGATCCCGCTGGCCGAGGCCGCAGCGATTCCGACTGCGTCGGCGACGGCCTGGTACGGCCTGCACGACCTGGCCAGGATCTCCTCGTCGGACAAGGTGCTGATCCACTCCGGTACCGGTGGCGTCGGGCAGGCGGCCATCGCCATCGCGCGCGCCGCGGGCTGCGAGATCTTCGCCACGGCGGGCAGCCCGCATCGTCGACAGTTGTTGACGGACATGGGAATCGAGCACGTCTACGACTCGCGCAGCATCGACTTCGCCGAGGAGATCCGCCGCGACACCGACGGTTACGGCGTCGACGTCGTGCTCAACTCGCTGCCCGGCGCCGCGCAGCGGGTGGGCCTGGAGCTGCTGGCGTTCGGTGGGCGGTTCGTCGAGATCGGCAAGCGCGACATCTACGGGGACACCCACCTCGGGCTCTTCCCGTTCCGGCGCAACCTGTCGCTGTACGCCGTCGACCTCGCGCTGATGACGCACAGCCACCCGGAGACGGTGCGCCAGCTGCTCAGCACCGTCTACCAGCAGACCGCCGAGGGCGTGCTGCCGATGCCGCCCACCACGCACTACCCGATGACCGACGCGGCAACCGCCGTGCGGCTGATCGGCGGCGCCGGCCACAGCGGCAAGGTGGTGCTCGACATCCCGCACGAGGGCAAGAGCGTCGCCGTCGTTCCGCCGGCGCAGGTCAAGGTGTTCCGGCCCGACGGTGCCTACATCGTCACCGGTGGTCTCGGCGGCCTCGGCCTCTTCCTCGCCGGTGAGATGGCGGCGGCGGGCGCCGGACGGATCGTGCTGAACGCCCGCTCGGCCCCGAGCGCGCAGGCGCAGGAGGCGATCGACCGGCTCCGGGCGGCCGGCACCGACGTCCAGGTCGAACTCGGCGACGTCGCGGAAGCGGGGACGGCGGACCGGTTGGTTGCCGTCGCCACCGAGTCCGGGTTGCCGGTTCGCGGTGTGCTGCACGCCGCCGCGGTGGTGGAGGACGCCACGCTGACCAACATCAGCTCCGAGCTGATCGACCGGTGCTGGACGCCGAAGGTCAACGGCGCGTGGAACCTTCATCAGGCCCTGCAGAAGGTGGAGCTCTCGCAGCCGCTGGACTGGTTCTGCGCGTTCTCCTCGGCGGCGGCCCTGGTGGGCTCGCCGGGTCAGGGCGCGTACTCCGCGGCCAACAGCTGGCTGGACTCGTTCGCCCGCTGGCGGGCCGCGCAGGGCTACCCCGGCACCGCGATCGCGTGGGGTGCCTGGGCCGAGGTCGGCCGTGCCACCGCCTTCGCCGAGGACTTCGGTGTCGCGATCACCCCGGAGGAGGGCGCCCGCGCCATGGTGGCCCTGCTGAGCCACGACCGGACCTACAGCGGCTACGCGCCGCTGGTGGGAACACCGTGGCTGACGTCGTTCGCCCAGCGCAGCAAGTTCGCCGAGGGATTCCAGTCGATGAGCGGCGGCCAGAAGGACACGGGCAAGTTCCGTGCCGAACTGGAGGCTCTGCCCCGCGAGGAGTGGCCCAGCCACATCCGGCGTTTGGTGTCCGACCAGATCAGCCTGCTGCTGCGCCGCAGCATCGACCCGGACCGTCCGCTATCGGACTATGGTCTGGACTCGCTCGGCAACCTGGAACTGCGCACCCGCATCGAGACCGAGACGGGCATCCGCATCCAGCCGACCCACATCACGACCGTGCGCGGGTTGGCGGAGCACTTGTGTGAGCAGCTGGAGACCAAGGAAGCTGCTCTGGCAAGCTCGTGACGGCGAGCACGTCATGGTTCGAGCCGAGGAGGGAACGTTGCGGGTAGGGCCGTTGGAAGTTGGGACGCTCACGGACTGGGAGCCGAGTGCCGGTACGGCCATCTCGTGGCAGCCGTCGCCCGCGGCGCTCGCCGCGGCGGCGGAGGCGCCCACGAGCGACGTGCCCGTCAGCTACATGCAGGCACAGCACATCCGCGGTTTCTACGACCAGCGGGCAGTCGGGCTGGACTACTCGCGGCTGATGATCGTCAGCTGCGACGCACCGGGCCGGTGCGACGTGCGTGCGATGACCTACGTCATCAACGCGCATCTGCGCCGCCACGACACCTACCGCAGCGTGTTCTCCTATTCCGGTGACGGCCCCATCGAGCGGCGCACCATCGCCGATCCCGCCGACATCGAGTTCGTGCCCGTCCGCCACGGCGAGCTGACGCTCGAGCAGGCCAGGGAGATCCTGGTGCAGACCCCGGATCCCTTGCAGTGGGACTGCTTCCGGTTCGGCATCGTCCAGGGCGAGGACCACTTCACGTTCTTCGCCAGCATCGACCACGTCCACGTCGACGCGATGATCGTCGGCACCACGCTGGTCGAGTTCCACATGATGTACCTCGCGCTGGTCGGCGGCCACCCGCCGATCCCGTTGCCCGAGGCGGGCAGCTACGACGAGTTCTGCCGTAAGCAGCTGCGGTTCACCGAGGCACTGACCGCCGATTCGCCGCAGGTGAAGTCGTGGATCCAGTTCGCCGAGGGCAACGACGGCGACATGCCTGGCTTCCCGCTGCCGCTGGGTGACCCGTCGGTCCTCGACCTCGCCGACATCGTCACCGCCACCATGCTCGACGAGGAGCAGACGGCGCGGTTCGAGTCCGCGTGCACCGCTGCCGGGGCGCGCTTCATCGGCGGCGTGCTGGCCTGCACGGCGTTGGCCGAACACGAATTGACCGGCGCCGACACCTATTACGGGCTGACCCCCAAGGACACCCGCCGCACCCCGACGGACATGGCGACGCAGGGTTGGTTCACCGGGCTGATCCCCGTCACCGTGCCGATCGCCGACACCAGCTTCGGCGAGGCCGCGCGCACCGCGCAAACGTCGTTCGACACCGGCACCAGCCTGGCCGAGGTGCCCTACGCCCGCGTCCTCGAACTGGCCCCGCACCTGCGCAAGCCGCGGCCCAACTTCCCCGTCGTCAACTTCCTCGACGCGGGCACCGCCCCGCTGTCGGTCCTGCTGACCGCGGATCTCGGCGACCTCAACATCGGCATCTACAGCGACGGCCGGTTCTCCTATCAGCTGAGCATCTACGTGATGCGGGTGGCCAACGAGACCGCCGTGGCGGTGATGTTCCCCGACAATCCAGAGGCCCAGGAATCGGTGGCGCGCTACCTCGCGGCGCTGAAGTCGGTCTTCGAGCGGGTCGCCGAGAGCGGGCACTGGCGCAATGTGGCTTGAGCCGCTTGAGCCTCATTTCTTCACTACTGCGGAGGTAAGCGCATCTTCGAACGGCTAGGTCAGTTCGTCTCCAGGTGGCCGTGGGTCGTCGTCGCGTGCTGGGCGGTACTGGCATTGGCGTTGCCGCTGACGGTGCCGTCGCTGACGGTGATGTCGGAGCGCAACCCCGTCGCGATCCTGCCCGCCGACGCACCGTCATCGGTGACGGCGAAGGAGATCACCGAGACCTTCAAGGAGGCGGGCTCGGAGAACATCCTGGTCGTCTTGCTCACCAACGACCACGGTCTGGGCCAGGCGGACGAGAAGGTCTACGCGACCCTCGTCGACCGGTTGCGCCAGGACAACGCCGACGTCCAGATGTTGCAGGACTTCGTCAGCACCCCCGAGCTGCGGCAGGTGATGGCCAGCCAGGACGGCAAGGCGTGGATCCTGCCCGTCGGGCTGGCCGGTGAGCTGGGCACCCCGGAGTCCTACACCGCGTACACGCGGGTCGCGAACATCGTCAGGCACACCGTCGACGGCACCTCGCTCACGGCGAACCTGACCGGACCCGCCTCCACCGTCGCCGACCTGACCGTCGCGGGAGCCAACGACCGGCTGCCCATCGAGCTGGCCATCACGATCCTGCTGCTGATCATCCTGGCGGTCATCTACCGCAATCCGGCGACCATGATGCTGCCGCTGGTCACCATCGGGGCGTCGCTGCTGACGGCGCAGGGGGTGGTCGCCGCCATCTCGCTGTTCACCGGCCTGGCCATCTCGAATCAGACCATCGTCTTCCTGAGCGCGATGATCGCCGGCGCCGGAACCGATTACGCCGTCTTCCTGATCAGCCGATATCACGACTACGTGCGCCTCGGCGATGACCCGATCCGGGCCGTCCAGAAGGCGATGGTGTCGATCGGCAAGGTCATCGCTGCGTCGGCGGCGACCGTCGGCGTCACCTTCCTCGGCATGGGCTTCGCCAAACTCGGGGTGTTCTCCACCGTCGGCGTGGCGCTCGCGGTGGCGATCGCCGTCGCGTTCCTGGCGGCGGTCACCCTGTTGCCCGCGGTACTGGTGCTGGCCGGCCCGCGCGGCTGGGTCAAGCCCCGCGGCGAGCTCACCGCCAGGTTCTGGCGCCGCACCGGCGTCCGCATCGTGCGCCGGCCGGCCCGGCACCTGGTGGCCAGCCTGGTCATCCTGCTGGCACTGGCCAGCTGCGCCGGTCTGGCGAACTTCAACTACGACGACCGCAAGCAGCTGCCCGATTCGGTGGAGAGCTCGATCGGCTACGCCGCCCTCGAGCGGCACTTCCCGGTCAACCAGACCATCCCCGAGTACCTGTTCATCACCTCGAAGAACGACCTGCGCACCCCGCAGGCGCTCGCCGACCTGGAGCAGATGGCGCAGCGCGTCAGCCAGATCCCCGGCATCGCCATGGTCCGCGGTGTCACCCGGCCGACGGGGCAGTCGCTCGAGGAGGCCAGGGCGACGTACCAGGCGGGCCAGGTCGGCAATCAGCTCGGCGGCGCGTCGGATCTGATCAACGGCAGCACGGGTGACCTGAACCGGCTGGCTTCGGGCGCAAACCAGATGGCCGACGGCCTTGGTGGCGCGCGCGGGCAGATCAACCAGGCCGTTGGCAGCGTGCGCACCCTCATCGACACCCTCGCGACCGTGCAGGGCCAGTTCGGTGGTGGCACCACGCTGAGCCAGTTCGGCGACGCGAAGAAGATCATCGCGGGCATCCGCCAACTCGGACAGCTGATGGAGACCAGCTTCGCGAACTACAACGCCGACTTCGCGTGGCTCGATCCGGTGATCGCGTCGCTGGACGCCAGCCCGGTGTGCAACGCCAACCCGGTCTGCATCACCGCGCGGGGGCAGTTCTACCGGCTGCAGGCCGCCCGTGACGACGGGTCGCTGCAGAAGATGGTGACGCTGGCCAAGCAGCTGCAGAACACCGGGCCGCTGGACAAGCTCTCCGACACCGTCGACACGTTGAGCTCGTCGCTGGAGAACGCGACCGTCGCCCTGAACAAGCTGGGCGTCACCGACGCCCGCAGTGCCCGCGTTCAGGTGGGCACGGTGCAGAAGAAGGCCAACGACCTGGCCGGGGCCAGCCGTCAGATCGCCGACGGCGTGCAGCTGCTGGTGGATCAGACCAAGCGGATGGGCGTTGGACTCGACCAGGCGTCGAGCTTCCTGATGTCGATGGGGCAGAACGCCTCCGACCCATCGATGGCCGGGTTCAACATCCCGGCGCAGGTGCTGGGCACCGACGACTTCAAGAAGATGGCCCGGCTGTTCATCTCGCCCGACGGGCACTCGGTGCGGTACTTCGTGCAGACCGACCTCAACCCGTTCAGCACCGAGGCCATGGATCAGGTCAACACCATCCTGGCGACGGCCAAGGGCGCTCAACCGAATACCTCGCTGTCGGATGCGTCGATCTCGATGTCCGGGTATCCGGTCACGCTGCGCGACACCCGCGACTACTACGACCACGACATCAAGCTGATCGTCTCGGTGACGGTGATCGTGGTGCTGCTGATCCTGACGCTGCTGTTGCGGGCGGTGGTGGCGCCGCTGTACCTGGTGGGGTCGGTTGTGCTGTCCTACCTGTCCGCCCTCGGCATCGGGGTGCTGTTCTTCCAAGTCATCCTCGGGCAGCAATTGCATTGGAGCGTGCCAGGTTTGGCGTTCGTGGTGCTGGTAGCGGTGGGTGCCGACTACAACATGCTGCTGGCCTCGCGGCTGCGCGAGGAATCCGGGATGGGCGTGCGCTCGGGGGTGATCCGGACGGTGCGGTCCACCGGCGGCGTCATCACCGCGGCGGGGCTGATCTTCGCGGCGTCGATGTTCGGGCTGCTGTTCTCCAGCATTGGCGTCGTCGTGCAGGGCGGCTTCGTCATCGGCATCGGCATCCTCGTCGATACGTTCCTGGTGCGCAGCATCACCGTGCCCTCGATCGCCGCGCTGCTGGGCCGCGCCAGCTGGTGGCCGTCTCGCCCGTGGGAGAAGGATCTCCGCGAGGAGCCGGAGGAACGCAAGACGGTGTTCGACGCCGTCGCCGACTGACGGTCAGAACGGCGGCGCGCCGCCGTCGTCGGTGTGCGTCGGTGGTGGCGGCAGCCAGTCGGCGCCGATGTCCTGGTCTTCGCTGTGGTCGTTGGCCCACGTGCACCACGGGCTGGTGCTGGGATGGCCGCCCTTGAACACCAGCAGCCGTCGGCGGACGTCGTTGCGCCACGCGCGAAGGTCGATCTCGTGGGCCCTGGCCCGGTTGCAGCGGCGGGTCTCGGCGTTGACGGGGCGTCGAGCTTGAAGCTCGTTGCGCCGCCTACTCGTGTCCGCGCCCTTCTCCCTGCGACGGCTGCGCCGGCGAGGTTTGGGTTCGGCGCAGGCCGGTGCCAGATCGGGGAACAGGTCGACGCCTGCTGGCGTGGTGCGGTAGACCCGGCCGGTGGGTGAGGTGAGCACGACGGTGCCGTCGGACAGCTGCTCGTCGCGCCAGCCGGCCGGCCCACCGTGAAAGGTCTTGAGCCGGTGATGTTCTCGGCAGTAGCACTTGGTGTTGCGCGGTGTGGTCTGCCCGCCGATGTGCGGGTAGGCGTGGTCGAAGGGCACGGTGTGGTCGATGTCCGCGCGCCAGGCGGGGCGATCGCAACCCGGGAACCTGCACGTGAGGTCGCGGCAGCGGACGAACCGTGCGAGCGCGGCGCCGGGTTGGTAACTCCGCGCAGCCGCACCGTCGGCGGATGGTTCGCCGACCGTGCGCACGGCAGCGTGGTCGGCCAGTCGACGGACCTCGTCGGCGTCGATCACTCCGTAACCGTCGAGGTAACCCGGTCGTGCACCGCGCCCGAACACGGTGTCCTCGGTGGCGATGACGTTGATGACGAATCTCGAGGGTCGAGCCGGGCCGTCGACGACGCGCCTGGGGCAGTCGCGCAGGGTGCACTCGCAGGTCAGCTCGCGCCCGTCACCGAGCGCCACAAGGGCGTCGGCGCGCCTCTGGTCGAGGGTGCGCGGGTCGGCTGGGCAGACCGCCCCGGCGAGTTCGGTGAGCCGCCTGTCGAAGACGGCCGCGGCGGTGGCGGGAAGGGTGCCGCGCAGGTGGGCCATGCCGTTGGGCTGGCTGCTGACGGTGACGTGGCGCGCGGTGTCGGCGGTGACGCGACGCTCCTTGACGCTGGCGGAGTCCAGCTGGTGCACGGCAGCGTCGACCGCGTTGACGACCCGCCGGCGCGACCAGGACTGCCAGGCTTCGATGCGGTCGGCCAGCAACCGGTCGAGCATCGGCATCATCTCCCGGTCGACGAGCTCGGTGCGGCTGACGAGCAGATGTGTCGTGCGCCAGTCGATCCGGCCTTGGGCCAGCAGCGCGGCGATCTCCGGCAGGCGGGTGTCGAGGGCCTCGGCGTGACCCACCATGGTGCTGGCGGTCAACGGGGCCAGATTCATCACGGCGGCCACCTCGGCGGCGGTGCGGGCGAAGCCCGTGATGACCGCATACCCAGGGTCATCCGCAGCCGGGGAGTCCTCGGCCTCGGCAGTCCGGTGACGCAGTAGTTCCCCGATCGCCGACATGCGGGCCGCGATCACCGCGGACTCGCGCCGGTGGCAGTCCTCGAGCACCCCGATGAGCGCAACCGGCGATCGCGTCTCGAACATGTGTTCGAGTATGCCACCAACCTACGACATGTTGCGCACCCGTCAGGGCAGGGGCGGCAGGAAGCTGCGCACTTGGGCGAACGTGCCCTCGATGGTGTCCTTCGTGGCCGGATCGAGGATGCCGATCGGGTCCATGCCGTGCACCGGGTCCACCGACACCGGCCGGTTGTTCGGGTCGTCGTAGCGCGAGTACCCCGAGTCGACGATCGGCTGCAGCACGCTGTCGATCTGGTCGACGAAGCCGTCGGACATGCCGAGGTAGCGCAGCGGCAGCGTCAACGGCAGGTGGTTCACCGGGATCAGGTACGTGGTGGTGGTCGCGCCCTTGGAGTTCACCGTGGTGCGCATGTTCTGCGGCGGCACGTCACCGGGACCGGTGAACGCGGCCGGGGTGTGCACGATCGCCGAGGCGGCGAACGCGTTGAGACCCGAGATCAGGTTGTCCGGACGGTCCGGGAAGTCCGAGAGCCCGTCGTAGGTCGCCACCACGCGGTTGGAGTCGTACTGGCTGTCGACCTGCTTGGGCATCGTGTAGTCGATGAACGGGATGTAGCTGCCTGGCGGGAACATGCCGGCCAGGAAGCTCTTGCCGAAGGCGTGGTAGCCCGTCGGGTCGCCGATCGTGGTGAACTGCAGCTTGTCGCGCGGCGGCGCCTTCGGGTCGTTCGCCAGCCGCACCTGCTCCTGGTCCAGCGCCAGGGTGCCCTGCGACAGGCCGACGGCCGCGGCTGGCTGATCGCCGCCGCGGACCGCCTTGTCCAGGCTGTTGGTTGCGTCCTTGGCGGCCACGCCGATGGACACCCGGTCCGGGGAGTAACCCTGCGGCAGCAGCATCGACGGCACCCAGCTGAACGGCGCACCGGCCGGATAGTCGATGAGGTCGCGCTTGGCGCCGGGGAAGTACTCGTTGCCGGCGCGGTTGGTGTAGTCCACCCACGGGATGCCAGGCGGACGTGCACCACCGAGGGCGTAGACGACCTGCGCAGTGGAGGCGTCACCCACGGGCGACGGCGTCGGGTACGGGGCGAAGGGAGCAGGATCGGCGATCGCCACGCCGGTACCGAATCCACCTGCCGAACCGACGACTCCCAGCGCCAGCGCTCCTGCGAGTAGTCGTCTCAAAGTCTTCTTCCTGGATCGCCCGGATGCCGATGCGGCCACGAAAACCGCGATCAATGACCGGTTTTCGTCTGCCACGTTACTGCAGCCCGATGCGTGGCGCACCACCCGAGGTGTGGCGACGTGCTGTGAATCATCTGCAGGAGGGCGCTACAGGCCGACCGATCCGGCGATGACCAGGAGCACACCGATCCCCGCCAACAGCGCGGCCACGTCGCGGCGGCGCCGCGACCGCAGCCACCGGTGCAGGCCGTCCATCGCCGTGCGCGTCGGGTCCGGCGCCACCAGGTAGGCGACCAGCGGGATCTCGACCAGGGCGAATGCGACGACGTTGAACGCCACTAGCGCCCCTAGCTGTGTCGTTGCGCAAGCTCCCGAGGCAAGGATGACGGCGAGCGCCGCCAGGTAGTCGACGGACGGCAGCGCGATGCCCAGACCAGCCAGCGCGGCCACCCATAGCGAGCTGCCGTTGGCCAGCCGGCGGCCCCACGTCGCCAGCCGGCCCTCCTCGTCGGTGCCCGGGAGCCGGACCCCGGTGGCCAGGATGGCGGCCACTAGCAGCGCCAATACGCCGATCACGATCTGCACCTTGGGCAGGGTGAAGTGCCGCGACCCCAGCAACGCCGGCCGCAGTACGAATAGGACGAGCAGGCCGACCGAGACGCCCATCGCGAAACCGCCGCAGAGGAACGCGACCAGTTGCCGCAGCGGCCGCGGCCGGTTGAGCATCAGCACCGTCATGCCGATGCGGAAGGGTTCCAGGCTGACGGCGACCGCCATCACCAGCAGGGTCAGCCACATCGGGTCGACGCCGGATCCCGCGGACCGGCTAGGCGTCCACCCTTGTGAACTGCCCGGCGCGGTACTGCTCGACGCACGCGGCGCGACGCACCTTGCCGCTGGTGGTGGTGGGAATCGAGCCAGGGGGCACCAGCACCAGGTCGGCGGCGTTGAGGCCGTGGTGCGCCGAGATGGCGGCCGTGACGTCGTTCTTGACGGCGCCGAGCTTGGCCATCGCCTCCGCTTCGGAGTCGCCGCGCTTCTTGATTTCGATGATGGTGACGAGCTTCTCCTCGTGGTCCACCGACACCGGGATCGCTGCGACGCGGCCTCCGGTGATCTCCTGGACCGTGGCCTCGATGTCTTCGGGGTAGTGGTTGCGCCCGTAGACGATCAGCAGGTCCTTCATCCTGCCGACGATGAACATCTCGTCCTCGGAGATGAAGCCCAGGTCACCGGTCCGCAGCCATGGCCCTTCCGGCGTGCCCTCGGTGGGCGAGGTCAGCGTGCCGCCGAAGGTCCGCGCGGTCTCTTCGGGCTTGCGCCAGTACCCCTGGGCGACGTTGTCGCCGTTGACCCAGATCTCGCCGACGCCCCCCGCGGGGCACTCGACGCCGGCCTCGGGGTCGACGATCCGGACGTAGGGGGAGTCCGGCACCCCGTAGCTGATCAGCGGGGTTCCGCTGGCGACGCGGGCCGCGGTGCCGTCGGCCAGCTGGTCGGTGTCGAACTGCACGATCTCCGGCGGCTGCCCCGACGACCGGCTGGCGACATACACGGTCGCCTCGGCCAGGCCGTAGGAGGGCCGCATCATGTCCTCGCGGAAGCCGAACTTGGCGAACCGCTCGACGAAGCGGTTCAGCGTGGCGGGGTGCACCCGCTCGGCGCCGCTGACCAGGCTGAGCACGCCGCTCAGGTCGAGCCCGGCCAGGTCGTCGTCGGTGGTCTTGCGGACCGCGAGTTCGAAGGCGAAGTTGGGCCCGGCCGAGAAGACGTGGGGATGGGTGGCCAGCGCCTGCACCCACCGGGCGGGTCGCTGCAGGAAGGCGATCGGGCTGGTCAGTTCGCTGCGGTACCCGCCGAGGATCGGTCCGCAGACGCCGAGGATCAGGCCCATGTCGTGGTAGAAGGGTAGCCAGGACACGATGGTGGTGTCCGGCGGCGCGATGCCCCCGTACTGGACGAAGTAGTGGGCCATCAGCTGCTCGAAGTTGGCCTGCAGATTGCGGTGCGAGATCATCACACCGGCCGGCAGTCGCGTCGAGCCGGAGGTGTACTGCAGGTAGGCGGTCTCCGGCGCATCCTTGATGCGGGGGCCGGACCCGTTGCGTCCGTCCAGGTCGAGGCCGTCGACGGCGATCACCACCGGCTCCACGTCGCTGGTCGAGTCGCCGAGGTACTCGGTGACGCTGGGCGCCACGGCCTTGGTGGTCAGGATGACGGTCGGCGACGTGTCGGCCAGCACCGCACTCACGCGTTCGTCGTGCGCGCCGAACGACGGCACCGACAGCGGGACGGCGATCAGCCCGGCCTGCATCGCGCCGAGGAAGGCGGCGATGTAGTCCAACCCCTGCGGGGCCAGGATCACCGCACGGTCGCCGACGGCACCGTGGCGAGCCACCTCGGTGGCGACGTTGATGGTGCGGCGGTAGGCCTGCGCCCAGGTCAGGGTCTCGGCGACGCCGGCCCAGTCCTGGTCGTAGTCGGTGTAGGTGAACGCCTTGTCGTCGGGCTGGAGGCCGGCACGCTCGCGCAGCAGGGAGAGGAGAGTCGGCTGGGGCATGCGCGTCAGATTACCGCCAGGTATTCGGCCGTGTGATCTTGCGGTGCGCCTCCCGGAACGCTGTGAAGGCGAGGTTTGGCCGCTTGTGTTCACGTCGATCCTGACCATGGCCGCGAACCGTCTTCGCGACGACAATGGCGACCGACCCGGATACTCGTAGAGATGGAGTTGTCATGAGCGGCACCGACCTGAGCCCGACCTCGTTGCGTGAGGCGTACGGGCACTTTCCGTCGGGCGTGATCGCGATCGCCGCCGAGGTCGACGGCGTGCGCGTCGGCTTGGCCGCCAGCACCTTCGTCCCGGTGTCGCTGGATCCGCCGCTGGTGGCGTTCTGCGTGCAGAACAGCTCGACGACGTGGCCCAAGCTGGTTGATTTGCCCTACCTGGGAATCAGCGTGCTCGGGGAGTCGCATGACGCGGCGGCGAAGACATTGGCGGCCAAGACGGGTGACCGCTTCGCGGGGCTGGACACGCGGTCGTCCGACCGGGGTGCGGTGTTCATCCATGGCACCAGCGTGTGGCTGGAGAGTGCCATCGAGCAGCTGGTGCCCGCTGGCGATCACACGATCGTGGTGCTGAGGGTCCACGACATCACCGTGCACGACGATCCGGACATCGAAGCGCCGATCGTGTTCCACCGCAGCGCGTTTCGCCGCCTGGGCGGCTGATGACCGGCTACGGTCGGGCGCCGAGCTCCTCGCGGTAGCGCTGGATCCGCTTGTCGAGCTCGGCTGCGTCGTCGCGCCTGTCCTCCTTGCGGGCCAGCTCGGCACGCGCTGTCAACTCGCGGATGGCCGTGCGAATGTCGTTGACGCTCTTGATTTCTCCAGTTTTCACCAGATTGCCCCTTCGTCGCTGAATAGGCTTCTTGCCGCTCTTTCCGAGACTACGCCGCCTGGTGCCGGCCGTGGTTCATCTCTTGAAGAGCTTGTTGCCCAACCAGACGATCGGGTCGTACTTGCGGTCGGCGACGCGCTCCTTCATCGGAATCAGGGCGTTGTCGGTGATCTTGATGTGTTCCGGGCAGACCTCGGTGCAGCACTTGGTGATGTTGCACAGGCCGAGGCCGAACTCCTCCTGGGCCATGTCCTTGCGGTCGGCGACGTCCAGGGGATGCATGTCGAGCTCGGCGATGCGCATGTGGAACCGCGGACCCGCGAAGTTCTCCTTGTTCTCCTCGTGGTCGCGCACCACGTGGCAGACGTTCTGGCACAGGAAGCACTCGATGCACTTGCGGAACTCCTGGCTGCGGTTCACGTCCTCCTGCTGCATCCGGTACTCCCCGGGCTGCAGGTCCTTCGGTGGGGTGAACGACGGGATCTGGCGCGCCTTCTCGTAGTTGAACGACACGTCGGTGACCAGGTCGCGCATGATCGGGAAGGTGCGCAGCGGGGTCACGGTGACGGTCTCGTCCTCGCCGAAGGTCGACATCCGCGTCATGCACATCAACCGCGGCCGGCCGTTGATCTCCGCCGAACAGGAACCGCACTTGCCGGCCTTGCAATTCCACCGCACGGCGAGGTCGGGTGTCTGGGTGGCCTGCAAGCGATGGATGATGTCGAGCACTACCTCGCCGTCGTTGACCTCGACCGTGTAGTCCTTCAATTCCCCGCCGTCGTCGTCGCCGCGCCACACTCGCAGCTTCGCGTCGTATGCCGCCATGTCAGGCCTTCCGTTCGGGGTGCTCGGCCAATTGATCGTCGGTGTAGTACTTCTCGAGTTCGGTCAGCTCGAAGGTCGCAAGCAGATCCGGCCGCATCGGAGGCTGCTGCTCGGGCGTCACGGTGACCTCGGGGACGACCGCCTCGGTGCCCGCGCCGACCTGGTCGACCTTGCACACCAGGATCTTGTTGCGCCACGCCGCGTCCATTTGCGGGAAGTCGTCGCGGGTGTGCCCACCGCGGCTCTCGGTGCGCTGCAGCGCCGCCTTGGCGACGCACTCGCTGACCAGCAGCATGTTGCGCATGTCGATGGCCAGGTGCCAGCCGGGGTTGAACACCCGGCCGCCCTCCACGGTGACGTTGGCGTACCGGGACTTCAGCTCGTTGATCTTGACCAAGGCCTCCTGCAGCTCACCCTCCTTGCGGATGATGCCGGCCAGATCGTTCATCGACTGCTGCAGTTCGGCATGCAGCGTGTACGGGTTCTCCGGGTTCTCGTGTGCGTCGAACGGCGACAGCGCCAGCGTGGCGGCGTCGTCGATGGCCTGGGCGGACACCTTCGGCCGCTCCGGCAGTCCCCGCACGTAGTCCGCGGCACCCAACCCGGCCCGCCGGCCGAACACCAGCAGATCCGACAGCGAGTTGCCGCCGAGCCGATTGGACCCGTGCATGCCGCCTGAGCACTCGCCGGCTGCGAACAGGCCGGGGGTCGCCGCACCGCCGCTGTCGGGGTCGACCTCGATGCCACCCATCACGTAGTGGCAGGTCGGCCCGACCTCCATCTCGTCCTTGGTGATGTCGACCTCGGCCAGCTCGATGAACTGGTGGTACATCGAGGGCAGCCGCCGCTTGATCTCCTCGGCCGGCATGCGCGAGGCGATGTCGAGGTACACGCCGCCGTGGGGCGTGCCGCGGCCGGCCTTGACCTCTTCGTTGATGGCGCGGGCGACCTCGTCGCGCGGCAGCAGGTCAGGGGTGCGACGGGCGGAGTCGTTGTCCTTGAGCCACTGGTCGGCCTCCTCCTCGGTCTCGGCGTACTGGCCCTTGAAGACGTCGGGGATGTAGTCGAACATGAACCGCTTGCCCTCGGAGTTCTTCAGCACTCCGCCGTCGCCGCGCACCCCCTCGGTGACGAGGATGCCCTTCACCGACAGCGGCCAGACCATGCCGGTCGGGTGGAACTGGATGAACTCCATGTTGATCAGACCCGAGCCCGCGCGCAGGGCCAGTGCATGCCCGTCGCCGGTGTACTCCCAGGAGTTCGACGACACCTTGAACGACTTGCCGATGCCGCCGGTCGCCAGCACCACGGCCGGCGCCTCGAACAGCACGAACTTGCCGGTCTCGCGGTAGTACCCGAAGGCGCCCGCCACCTTGCCGTCGTCGAGGATCAGGTCGGTGATCGAGGTTTCGTGGAAGACCCGGATGCGGGCGTCGTAGTCACCCAGTTCGCGCTTGTCCTCCTGCTGCAGCGAGACGATCTTCTGCTGCAGGGTGCGGATGATCTCCAGACCGGTGCGATCGCCGACGTGGGCCAGCCGCGGGTAGGTGTGCCCGCCAAAGTTGCGCTGGCTGATCTTGCCGTCCTTGGTGCGGTCGAAGAGCGCCCCGTAGGTCTCCAGCTCCCACACCCGGTCGGGGGCCTCCTGCGCGTGCAGTTCGGCCATCCGCCAGTTGTTGAGGAACTTGCCGCCGCGCATGGTGTCGCCGAAGTGCACCTGCCAGGAGTCCTTGGTGTTGACGTTGCGCATCGCCGCCGCGCAGCCGCCCTCGGCCATCACGGTGTGCGCCTTGCCGAACAGGGACTTGGTCACCACCGCGACGCGCAGGCCGCGCTCGCGGGCCTCGATCACCGCGCGCAGTCCAGCGCCGCCGGCGCCGATCACGACCACGTCGTATTCGTGCCGTTCGACTTCAGCAGCCATCTATGTGTTCCTCGCTAGCTCGTGAATTGCGTTGTCGGACTGCAGGATCAACCGACGAACCTGAGGTCGGAGATGGTGCCGCTGGCCACCAGCATGACGTAGAAGTCGGTCAGCATCAGCGTGCCGAGCGTGACCCACGCATACAGCTTGTGCCGGGTGTTGAGCCTGCTGACCTGGCCCCACATCCAGTAGCGCACGGGGTGCTTGGAGAAGTGCTTGAGCCTGCCGCCCACGACGTGGCGGCAGGAGTGGCAGGACAGCGTGTACACCCACAGCATGACGACGTTGACGACGAGAATGACGTTGCCCAAACCGAATCCGAAGCCCGACGGCGACTGGAAGGCGTTGATCGCGTCGTAGGTGTTGATCACCGAGATGATGGCGGCGATGTAGAAGAAGTACCGGTGGGTGTTCTGGATGATCAGCGGGAGCCGCGTCTCGCCGGTGTACTTGGCGTGCGGTTCGGCCACCGCACAGGCCGTCGGCGACTGCCAGACCGACCGGTAGTAGGCGCCGCGGTAGTAGTAGCAGGTCAACCGGAACAGCAGCAGGAACGGCAGCGACAGTGCGGCATACGGCAGCCACCACACGTCGGGCAGGATCTGCGGCCAGAAGTGACTGGCCTCCGGGGTGCAGCCCTTGCTGATGCACGGCGAGTAGAACGGCGTCAGATAGTGGTATTCGGCGACGTAGTAGTTGTTCTGGAGGAACGCCCGCACGGTCGCGTAGATCACGAACGCCGCGAATCCCAGGTCCGTGATGAGCGGCGAACGCCACCACTGATCGGTCCGCAGCGTGCGTTGCGAGATCTGCGCTCGCGTCGGTGAGAAGACACCTGTGCCGTGGCGGTCGGCGGTGGGTGCGCTCAAGGGGTCCTCACTTCATCGTGTGGTGTCGGAATCTGGTCGATCGGTGGTCTAGCGCGTGCCCCCGAGGCCCTCGTCGTCGACGTCCTGCCAGAAGTCGCTGGCGTACTGCGTGTCCGGGATGCCGATCTTCTCGAGCGTGCGGTGGTGCTGGCTCACCCCGCGAACGAGGTTCAACTCCTCGGCGTCGATGTCGAGTCGGTCGACGTCGTTGAGGATGCGCTCGGCGTCGTTGACGATCCGGCGCATCGCCGTGCTGTCGCCGTAACGTGAGGCGAGTGACGTCACGCAGCGGCGTAGGCCGCCGATCAGCTCGTGTAGCTGGTCGAGTTCGGTGGTAGTGGACAACGGAGTTGACCTCCTTGGGCTGAAGGGTGTCATGGATCACAGTACGACAATCGATGCTAGTCACAGTTGGACTCGAGAGTGAGACAGGTCACGTCCGAGAGTGGAGGTTGGAGAGTGTCGAAAGAGGTCTTGCAGGAGCGCGCGGCCGCGCTGAAGGCGCTTCACGTGCCGGGTGACCCGGTGGTTCTGCCCACGGTGTGGGACGCGTGGTCGGCGACGCTGGCCGTCGACGCGGGGTTTGCCGCATTGACGATCGGCAGTCATCCGGTGGCCGATTCGGTCGGCAAGGACGACGGCGAGGGCATGTCGTTCGCGGATCTGACCGCGCGCGTCGCGCAGATCACCGGCGCCGTCGACGTCCCGATCTCGGTCGACGTCGAATCGGGTTACGGCGAGGCGCCACAGCGCCTCATCGAGGGCTTGCTCGCGGCCGGTGCGGTCGGGTTGAACGTCGAGGACACCGTCCACCGGGAGGGCAAGCGACTGCGCACGCCGGAGGAACACGCGGCACTGGTCGGGGAGCTGCGGGCGGCCGCCGACGCGGCGGGGGTGCCGGTGGTGATCAACGCCCGCACGGATCTGTTCATCCGCAACGACGGTGAGGATGCCGATCGCGTCGACCGGGCCGTCGCGCGCCTGAAACTCGCCGCCGAGGCAGGGGCCGACAGCCTCTACCCGGTGGGCAGGCACGATCCGGAGACGATGCGCCGCCTGACCTCGGAGCTCCCCCTGCCGGTCAACGCGATCGCGCTGCCCGACACCGACGATCCCGCGTCCTTCGGCCCGCTCGGGGTGGGCCGGATCAGCTTCGGCCCGTTCTTCCAGCGGGTGCTTTCGGGGCATGCGGAGACGCTGCTGGGGCGCTGGCGGACGTGAGGAGCCATCTGGCCTGGCGGACGTAGTTCATGCCATGGCCCTACGATCCACGCCGTGGACGACGAGGACGAGCGGTGGGACTGGCACGAGCACCCCGGGGTGATCTGGGCGGCCGGCGCGGCAGCCGCGGCGCTGATCGTCGTGCTGGTGGTCGCGGTGCTTCGGACGGCCGATGCCGCTCACGCCCCGCGGTTCACCCCGCCACCGGCGGCGACGACGGACACCACGTCGGCGTCGGCGTTCACCACGTCCTCGTCGACGACGAGCTACGCCCCGCCAAGCGTGCAGACCAGCCAGGACGGCGGCCTGCCCGTGGTCACCGGTGCCCCGACCACCGCCGACGAGCCCACCGCCGACGACTCGACCACCACGACACCCCCGACCATCTCGAATCCCTACGGCACCACGACGCCGACCAACGCCGGCCACGTCTGAGTCTCGAGCTCGAGCCTCACACCGGGCCTTCGACGCGCGTGAGCACACCGTGACGGCTGCTTCACGCACGGCGACATGGCCGCAATCTCGGCTGCCTACCGTGTCGGCATGTTCTCGCAGAAGCGTGTCGTCGTCGTCGGCCACGGCATGGTCGGGCACCGCTTCGTGGAGGCGCTGCGCGCGCGCGACGTCGAGGACCGCTGGTGGGTCACCGTCCTGGCCGAGGAGCGCGACGCGGCCTACGACCGCGTCGGTCTGACGGGGTACACCGAGCACTGGGACCGTGCCCGGCTTGCCTTGCCCGGCAACGACTACGACGGTGACGAGCGTGTGGAGCTGATCCTGCGCGATCGCGTCACCAAGATCGACACGGCAGGCAAGTTCGTCACCACGGTGCTCGGGCGCCGCATCCCGTATGACGCCCTGGTGCTGGCCACCGGCTCGTATGCCTTCGTGCCACCGGTGCCTGGCCACGATCTGCAGAACTGCCACGTCTACCGGACCCTCGAGGATCTCGACGCGATCCGAGCCGACGCGCTGCGTGCGGGTGACGGCGCGACGGGTGTGGTCATCGGTGGTGGGCTGCTTGGCCTCGAGGCGGCGAATGCGTTGCGTCGGTTCGGCATGACACCGCACATCGTCGAGCGGTTTCCGCGGTTGATGGGCCAGCAGCTCGACGAGGCGGGCGGTGCGCTGCTGAATCGCATGGTGTCTGCACTGGGCATCACCGTCCACGTCGACGTGGGCACCGACTCGATCGAGCGTGCCGAGCAGGGCGTCGTGGTCGATCTCAGTGACGGCACCGCGATCGATGCCGGGCTGGTCATCTTCGCCGCCGGTGTGCGGCCGCGTGACGAGCTGGGCCGCGCGGCCGGTCTGCCGATCGCCGAACGCGGTGGCATCCTCACCGACTCCGGTTGCCGCACGGCCGATCCCAGTGTGTACGCCATCGGCGAGGTGGCCGCCATCGAGGGCCGATGCTACGGCCTGGTCGGGCCTGGCTACACCAGCGCGGAGGTGGTGGCCGATCGCCTGCTCGGTGGCACCGCCGAGTTCGGCGAGGCCGATGTGTCCACCAAGCTCAAGCTGCTCGGCGTCGACGTGGCGAGCTTCGGTGACGCGATGGGCACCACTCCGAACTGCCTCGAGGTGGTGGTCAACGACGCGGTCAAGCAGACCTACGCCAAGCTCGTCCTCTCCGACGATGCCGCGACGTTGCTCGGCGGCGTCCTGGTTGGCGACGCCAGCGCCTACGGCATGCTGCGGCCGATGGTCGGCGAACGGTTGCCCGGTGATCCGCTGGCAATCATCACCCCGACTGGATCCGGTTCTGGCGCAACCGGTTTCGGAGTCGGTTCGCTGCCGGACGCCGCGCAGATCTGTTCGTGCAACGACGTGACCAAGGGCGACCTCTCCGCAGCGATCATCGGCGGCTGCACCGACGTGCCGGCCCTCAAGGGGTGCACGAAGGCGGGCACGTCGTGCGGATCGTGCGTCCCGCTGCTGAAGCAACTGCTCGAGGCCGAGGGCGTCGAGCAGAGCAAGGCGCTGTGCGAACACTTCGGTCAGTCGCGGGCCGAGTTGTTCGAGATCGTCGCGGCCTCGGGCATCCGCACCTTCTCCGGCTTGATCGCGCGCTACGGCAGCGGAAGGGGTTGCGACATATGCAAACCCGTCGTCGCCTCGATCCTGGCGTCGACCAGTTCCGATCACATCCTCGACGGCGAGCAGGCGTCGCTACAGGACTCCAACGACCACTTCCTGGCCAACATCCAACGCAACGGCAGTTACTCCGTGGTGCCGCGGGTGCCCGGTGGCGACATCACGGCCGACCAGCTCATCCTGATCGGCGAGATCGCCCGCGACTTCGGGCTGTACACCAAGATCACCGGTGGCCAGCGCATCGACATGTTCGGTGCGACGGTCGACCAGCTGCCCGAGATCTGGCGCAGGCTGGTCGACGGCGGGATGGAATCGGGCCAGGCGTATGGCAAGTCGCTGCGCACGGTGAAGAGCTGCGTCGGCAGCGACTGGTGCCGCTACGGCCAGCAGGATTCGGTGCAGATGGCGATCGACCTCGAACTGCGCTACCGAGGCCTGCGCGCCCCGCACAAGATCAAGATGGGCGTCTCGGGATGTGCGCGCGAGTGCGCCGAGGCCAGGGGCAAGGACGTCGGCGTCATCGCCACGGAGACGGGCTGGAACCTGTACGTCTGTGGAAATGGCGGAGCCACACCGAAACACGCGCAGCTGCTGGCCGGCGATCTGGATGGCGAGACGCTGGTCCGCTACGTAGACCGCTTCCTGATGTTCTACATCCGTACGGCCGACCGGCTGCAGCGCACGGCCCCGTGGCTGGAGAGCCTTGAGGGCGGGCTCGACCATCTCCGCGACGTGGTCTGCCACGACTCGCTCGGTCTGGCCGCGGAATTCGAGGATGCGGTCGCCCGACACGTCGACGGCTACGCCTGCGAGTGGAAGGCCGTTCTGGACGATCCGGACAAGCTCTCGCGGTTCGTCTCGTTCGTCAACGCTCCCGGGGAACCGGACCCCACCATCGAGTTCACCGAGAAGTCGGGACGCAAGGTGCCGACGGTGCTTGGCATCCCGGCGATTCACAGATCGGAGTCGGCATGACACTCCTCGACGACGCCAGTGCCGTCGGCGTCTGGACGCCGGCCTGTCCCTACGACCGCCTCCTACCCGGCCGGGGTGTGGGAGTGCTGCTCCCCGAGGGGGTGCAGGTGGCGCTGTTCCGCCTCGACGATGGCTCGCTGCGCGCGGTCGGCAACGTCGACCCATTCTCCGGCGCGGCCGTGATGTCGCGCGGCATCCTCGGCGATCGCGTTGGCCGGGTCTGCGTGCAGTCGCCGATCAAGAAGCAGGCGTTCGCGCTCGACGACGGTGTCTGCCTGGATGATCCGAGCGTCGCACTCCCGGTCTTCCGGACCAGGGTGCGCGACGGCGAGGTCGAGATCGGCGGCTAGAGCGCCCGCAGCACGCGGTTGTCCGGCGCCGCAATCAGCGTGGCCCTGGTCGGGGTGCCCCACAGTTCGATGGTCTGCACCAGCCAGTAGATGGCGAACTCGGCGATGAGTGCGGTCTCGACGCCGATGATCGCGTGGTTGAAGCCGTCCAGCACTTGGTGCAGGCAGACCGCCACCACCAGCGTGACCGCCATGGCCCACGAGATCGCCTGGTAGACGCGCTGGTAGCGCCGGCGGTGCGGACACTTGTCGGCGTCCTGGTTGCCGGCGACGAAGGCCGTGATCACCACGGTCGCGATGATCGAGGCGAACATCGCGACGGCTGCGATGCCGTGCGCGTTGGTGCGGAACCACGCGGGGAACGCCGCGAGGGCGACCAGTCCCACCGCCAGCAGGGCGCGTTGCACCCAGAGGGCGGCGGTGCCGAGCGGGCTGCGCGACGGCCCAGTGCCGGTGTGCCGGTACATCCACCACGACGCGGCCCGGGAGACGGCCAGGGCGATGACGACGGCCCAGGCGTTCGGGATCGCCGACTGGCTTCCGATGCCCAGATCGGCGCCGCCGCAGAGCAGCACGGGGCGCGAGGTGGGCACCATCGCGACGATGAACGCCAGGATGCCCGCCAGGTTCAGCAGGACGTCCTCGGTGTCGCTGCTGCCGCGGTAGACGATCAGCATGGCGCCCAGCGCGCACAGTGCCGCGATGAACACCGCGTGTGCCGAGGTGAAGTAGTAGGCGCTGATCGAGGTCTGCCAGCAGGTGGCGTGCAGCCGTTCGATGAGGATCGCGGCGCCGAGCAGGACGATCATCACCGCCATGCCCCCGCGCAGGTAGCGGTAGGTGTCCAGGACGGCGTCGCGCGTCATGGCTCCATCGTCCACCGCCCGCCGAGGTGCCGGGCCAGGAACCGCTCGACCGCGCCGTACATGTCGATCTGGTTGTCGGGGTTGAGGAAGCCGTGCCCCTCGTCCTGCTTGAGCAGGTACTCCACCTCGACGCCGCGGTCCCGCAGTGCCTGCACCAGGTTGTCGGATTCGGCCTGCACGACGCGAGAGTCGTTGGCCCCCTGGATGACCAGCAGTGGTGCCTCGATCCGGTCGACCCGGGTGATGGGCGAGCGGGCCAGCATGTCGGCCTCTTGCGCCGGGTCGGACGGGTCGCCGACGAAGCGGTGCCAGTTGCTGGCCAGATGCGGTCTGGCGATGGCCGGCAGGGTGCGCATGAAGTTGGCGAGATTCGAGATGCCGACGTAGTCGATGCCCGCGGCGAACACCTCGGGGGTGAACGTCAGACCGACCAGCGTGGCATAACCCCCGTAGGAGCCGCCGAAGATGGCGACCCGGGTGCGGTCGGCGTAACCCTGCTCCACCGCCCAGTCCACGGCATCGACGAGGTCGTCGTGCATCGTGCCGGCGAACTGGCCGATCGCCGCCGTGACGAAGGCCTTGCCGTACCCGGTCGAACCCCGAAAGTTGACCTGCAGCAACGCGTATCCGCGGTTGGCCAAGAGCTGGACGTCGGGCTGGAAGCCCCAGGCGTCGCGCGCCCAGGGGCCGCCGTGGACCAGCAGGACCAGCGGCAGGCCGACCGGTTCGAGGCCAACCGGCAGCGTCAGATAGGAGTGCAGCGCCAAACCGTCGCGCGCGGTGATCGTGACGGGGCGCATCGGCGCCAGCGTCTCGGGATCCAGGTGCGGATGGGCCCGGAAGAGCAGCCGGCTCTCCCCCGTCGCGTGGTCGTAGAAGTAGGTGACCCCCGGATCCCGGTCGTGGGTGAAGCCGACCACCCAGCGCCGACCCTCGTCGTCGGACGAGATCGAGGCAAGGTCACCCTCGGAGAGGGCCTCCAAATTCTTCAGCACCTCCGCGAAGTGGGGGTCGAGGGCATGGATGACCTGCCGCTCGGCGGCATACCGGGCGCCGAGCAGTGCGCCGGTGCGCCGGTCGAGGATGAGTGGTGGTGGCAGCCCGAGCTGACCGCCGAGGTCGAACCGGGGGTGGCTGTCGACCTCGACCTCCGCACCGGTCGCGGCGTCTAGCCGGACCAGTCGGGTGCGGTCGCTGCCCCGGTTGGACCCCAGCCACAGCCCGGTGCCGTCGGGGGTGACCTCCACCGGATGGATGCCCACCGGGTTGTCGGCTCCGTCGTACACCGTGATGCGACGCAGGGTGGCGGTCGACGAATCCCATTGCGAGAGTTCGACGTTGCCGTCGGGGGCGGTGCTCGAGGCGAACAGTTCGCCGTGGTGCCCGCTCAGCCAGCCGGAGACGTGTCCGGGGTTCTGCGCCAGGAGCACCAGCTCGCCGCTGGCGATGTCCAGTTCGTAGGCATCCAGCAGTTCGGGGGTCCGGGAGTTCATCGAGACGATCGCCTTGCCGGCAAGCCCGCCCGGCAGCTGGCACGTCGCCCGAACGCCGGGAAACGGGGTGAGATCGACTGCGGCAGCGTCTTCGTCGTCCAGATCGACGCGGTAGAGGTGCCAGTTCTCGTCACCGCCGGAGTCCTGCATGTACAGCAGCCAGCGGGGATCGTCGGTCCACTGGTACGGAATTACGCTGCGGGTTTCATCGGAGGTGACGCGTCGGGGTTCGCCGGTGCCGTCGGCGTTCTGAATCCAGACGTTGAGGCGGTTGCGCCAGGGCGCCAGGTACGCGATCCGGGCACCGTCCGGTGAGATGGTCGCGCCCGCGCGCTCGGGCGGACTGAACAGGTCTTCGACCGAGAGTCGTTCGGCTGGTGGCGTGGTCATGGCTGCTCCTTGCATGGTGGGTCGCGGCACGTCGGATGGCGTGCCGGAGCTGTTCTCGTGCTGGCTACGCCGTGACGGGTCCGCCCAGGCGACCGTTGGTGGCGTCGAGGATGGCGCGGTCGATCAGGGCCAGCGCCTCGTCCTGGGTCACGGATCGGCCCTCGAGGACGATGGCCCTGCTGACGTCCTCGTCGATGACGCGGAAGGCCCCGGTGACCGCGGCCGCGCAGAGCCGGACGGTGAGGTCGTCGTCGGCCAGCCCGAGCCGCTTGGCGATCACCGGGATGAAGCCACGCTCGAGTTCGTCGTGCACCATCAGGTAGGCGGTCCGCATCGCGGGTTCGGTGTCGGTCAGCGTGCTGATGCGCATCGCGGCGATCTCGTCTTCGACGTCCTGGGGTGAGAAGGGGTGCGCGATGGCGTCGGCGGCCAGGTGCTGGCCGAGCGACAGCGCGGGCGGCCACCGGTCGAGCATGTCGAGGAAGCGGTGCGTGGACTTGGCCAGCAGCGGTTCCACGCAGCTTTCCTTGGTACGGAAGTGCCGCCAAATGGTGCGCGTGGAAAGCCCTGCGGCCGCGGCGATGTCGTCACCGCTAGTGGCCGCCACCCCCCGCTCCCAGAACAGGGCGGCGGCAAGTCTGGAGATGGTCAGCCGAGTCTGCGCCTGCCTGTCGTCGATCCGGATCACCTCCCGCTTCTGTCACTTAGTGACACCCGCGACGGTATGTCACCAAGTGACGAGCGTCAAGGAAGGCTGGTCAGGCGGACGCGGCGACGGGTAGCAGGGCGCGGCGGAACCGGCTGGTGATCAGCCGCGCCATGCCGGGGTGCGGGCCCAGTGGCCCGGTCACGACGTCGGCGCCGGACGCTCGGAGCCGGTCCTGAAAGAGGCCGTCGGCCAACAGGTACGACGCGACGACCACCCGCCGGGCGCCCCTGGCGCGCAGCGCGGCCACGGCGTCGGCGACCCGTGGCTCACCGGTCGCGGCATAGGCGAGTTCGACCCGGTCGCCGATCGCGGCCGACAGCATGGCTGCGGTGATCCGCAGATCCCGCAGCGCGCGAGGATCGGAGGTGCCGGCCGCGGCCAGGATCACCGAATCACCCGGCTGCCAACCGGTTTCGACGAGTCGATCGGTGACGATCCTGACCACGTTCGGCGAGGGCCCGAGGGCATCTGTGACGGTGACGTCGGGATGTCCACTGCCCGCGACGAACGTCGGGATGTCGACCCGGACGTGGTAGCCACTGGCCAGGAACGCCGGAACGACGACGGCCGGCCCGTCCGGCAGTGCCGACAGCACCTCGGCCGGAGTCGGCCCCAGCACGTCGACGAACGCGGTGTGCACGCGTCGGCCGAGTCGAGTGCCGACCCGCTCGGCCAGGTCCGCGATCATGGCCACGCCCTGGCCCTTGCGGGTGCCGTGGGCGACCAGTAGCGGGTTCACGATGCACCCGCCGGCTCGTCGTCGACGGCGAGGCGATAGCCGCGCTTCACCACGGTCGTGACGATGTTCTTGTCGCCCAATGCCGTTCGCAACCGAAGGACGGCCGTCTCGACGGCGTGGGTGTCGGTGCCGCCGCCGGGCAGGACGCCAAGCAGGTCAGCCCGCGAGACCACGTTGCCCGGTCGCTGTGCCAGCGCGCGGATCGTCGCCATGCCCGCCGGCGGAAGTTCCTTGACCACCCCGTCGACCAGCACGCAGGTCCCGCGGATCTCGAGCACGTGCCCGGCCACCGCGACCGTCCGCGACTGCAGCAGTGGCAGCTCGTCGGTGATGTGGCGGGCCAGCGCACCGAGGCGCATCCGTTCGGGCGCCGAGGTCGGCACGCCGAGCCGCACCAGAGGCCGGGCCGTCACCGGGCCGACGCACATGGCATGTACGTCGGTGCGCAGCGCCGCCAGCACCTCGTTCTCCATCCCGAGCTCGGCGGCGCGCATAAGCATCGAGGCCACCGCGGGCGCCGAGGTGAAGCTGACGGCGTCGAAGCGATGCTCGGCAATACCGCCGACCAGCGCGTCGAACGCGCCCTCCCGGGGTGCGGGGCGCCAGCGGTACACGTGGATCGGCACGACCTCGGCCCCCGCGTTGCGCAGCTCGTCGCAGAACTCGGGAAAGGGATCCCAGTCCGCGGTGGCGCCATGCAGCTGCACGGCGATCCGCAGGCCCGCGATGCCGCCGGCCCGCAGGTACTGCAGCACCTCGCGGGAGGACTCCGAGTCCGGGGACCACTCCTCGGGGAGTCCGGCGGCACGCAGGGCGCCGGTGGCCTTGGGTCCGCGAGAGACGACGCGGGCCTTGCCGAGGGCGGCCGTCAGGTCGGCCGCCACGCCCCAGCCGTCGGCGGCGGCGATCCAGCCGCGCAAGCCGATGCCCGTGGTGGCCACCACGACGTCCGGCGGTCTGGCGATCAGGGCCTCGGTGTTCTGGTGGAGCTCGTCGTCGTCGGGTAGCGGAACCATCGCGATGGCGGCCGCACTGGTCACGGTCGCGCCTCGGCGGCGCAACAGCGTGCTCAGCTCGTCGGCACGTCGGGCTGAGGTCACCGCCACCCGGAATCCGGTGAGGGGGGCCCAATCGGGGTCACGCATGCCCCCAGTGAATGCACTCGGTGTTTCGCGGCGGTTACCTAGGCATTGCCCAGTGATGTCGCGACACGTCGCCCATGACCCAGCCGTGAAATTCGCCTCACCCCGGGCCCGGCCCGGTGGTGAGGTGGCAGAGGGCTGCCCGCCAGGCATCTCACCATGGGTCGCCGTCGCGATGGTCGCACGTCAACTCGCCGGTGATGTCGAGCTCGACGCTGACCGGGAACACGAAGATCGAGGCGTCGTCGCCAGGGGTGGGCACCACCCCGTGCGGGCTCAGCGTCGACGTCCGGCCTTGCCAGGGCAGCCAGCCCCGCGACGCGTAGAGCGGCCGGCCCGCCTCCGAGGCACTCAGCGCGCCAAGCTGGTAGGCGCCCCGCAGCACCTGTTCGAGGGCGTCCATCACAGCCGACGCCAGGCCCTGACCGCGCCAGTCTTCCCGCACCGCGACCGCCTCCAGGTAGCCGCAGCGCAGGGCCGCACCCCGGTGGATCACCCGTCGTTGCACCACGGCGCCGTGAGCGATCAGTGCGCCACGCACGCAGATCAGCGCGTGCATCCCGCCGAGGGCGTGCTCCCAGTCGTCGTCGGCGAAGTCGATCTCGCCGTCCCCGAACGCACCGACCAGCATGCGGTGGGCGTCCTCGCGGGTCTCGTCGTCGAGATCGGAGGTGTGAACCAGGCGCGCGGTGTGCAGCACACCTCGTTCCTACCAGGCAGACGGTCCGCGCCGCGACCACTGCATCCGCACGTGCTGACCTGGTCGCACCTGCGCGATCGCATCCAGGTCGCGATCCACCACGACGCCGATCACGGGATAGCCTCCGGTCACCGGATGGTCGGGGCCGAGAATCACGGGCAAACCGTTGGGCGGCACCTGAATCGAGCCACGCACGGCACCCTCGCTGGGCAGCTGGCGGTCGGGCCAGCGGTGGTGCAGCGGGCGTCCGGTCAACCGGATCCCCACCCGGTCACTGCGGTCCGACGCCACCCAGTCCGTGCCCGTCAATGCCTCCGCGTCGGTGAACCAGCCGGCGCGCGGGCCGCGGACCACGGCGAGTTCGAGCACGTCCTCGCCGATCTCGGCCACCGGTGCCTGGTCCAGCTCCGGAAACTCCTCGGTGTGCGCCCCGATCGGCAGCACGTCACCAGCTCGCAGCGGTGGCGGCCCGATCCCCGACAGCACGTCGTGACTCCTGGACCCCAGTGTCGGCGTGACGTCGATGCCGCCACGCACCGCCAGATAGTTGCGTAGGCCGCGGCGTGGCGCGGTGAGCGTGATCACCTGACCGTCGCGGACGTGTCGAACGCTGTTGAGGCCGAACGCAACTCCGTCGGCGGCGGGGTTGGCGTCGGCGCCCGTGACGGCGACCGCGACGTCCCCGCCGTGCACGCGGGCCGAGAATCCGCCGAACGCGATCTCGATGGTGGCCCGGTCGGAGGGGTTGGCCACCAGCCGGTTGGCCAGCGCATGGGAGCGCCGGTCGGCCGCCCCCGAGCGGGTGACTCCCAGGTGCGCCAGGCCCGGCCGGCCCAGGTCCTCGACCAATGCGAGGGGGCCGGTGGTCAGGATCTCCAGCGTGGGCACGGAGCACTCACCCGATCGCCCGGAAGTGAACCCACGTGCCGGGGACCAGCAACGCGGGCGGGTCGCGGTCGACGTCCCACAGCACCGCATCGGTGTGGCCGACCAGCTGCCAACCGCCCGGTGACTCCCTGGGGTAGACGCCGCTGAATTCACCTGCCAGACCGACGGATCCGGCGGGCACGCGGGTGCGGGGCTCGGCACGTCGTGGGACGTGCAACCGTTCGTCACCGCCGACCAGGTAGGCGAAACCGGGAGCGAAACCGCCGAACCCGACCCGCATCGGGGCGGCGGTGTGCACCACGACGACCTCGTCGGTGGTCAGGCCGGTCAGCCGCGCCACCTCGGCGAGGTCCTCACCGTCGTAGACGACGTCGATCGTCACGTCGGCGCGATGCCCGGCGGGCGGGGTGTCGGCCGGGCATCGCGGTACGTGCAGGGTCTCCAATCGTGCCCTGATCGGCGCCAGCCGCGCCGGGTCGTCGAGCGTCACCAACACGGTCCGCGCGGCGGGCACGACGTCGACCACACCGGGAAGCTCGGCAGCCCGAAGGGCATCGCACCAGGACAGCACCTCGTCGATGCCGTCGACGTCGAGCAGCAGCGCGCGGTCCCCGCAGTCGTGGACGGCCGTCATCAGACCGCCGGCTCGTAGGTCGGCTCCTTGCGCTTGATGACGGCGATCACGCGGTAGGTGATGGGCAGCATGACGATCTCGACGGCGGTCTTGTAGAGCCAGCCGAGCGCGGTGTAGACGGCGAAGTCGCGGAAGGTGGTGATGCCGATGGCGCCCGCGGCGATGCTGCAGAAGACCAGGGTGTCACCGAGCTGGCCGGCGAACGTCGACCCGACCAACCGGGCCCACAGGTGCTTCTCCTTGGTGCGCTGTTTGATCGCCACCACGACCCAGGCGTTGATGGTCTGCCCGACGATGAAGCCCGCGAGTCCCGCGATGATCAGCTGGGTGTAGGCGTGCACGACGTTCTCCAGGGCGGCCTGGTTCTCGTAGAAGTCGGCGGCGGGCAGGTAGATCGTCACCCAGAAAGCCAGGGCGGCCAGGATGTTCATCGAGAAGCCGAGGAAGATGGCGCGCCGCGCCGCCTTGAACCCGTACACCTCCGAGAGCACGTCCCCGATGACGTAGGTCAGCGGGAACACGATGAACCCGCCGTCGGTGATGACCGGCCCGAAGGCCACGCCCTTGGTGGCGGTGACGTTGGAGATGATCACCAGCGCCGTGAAGACCGCGACGAGGATCGGATAGTAGGCCGAACCGACCTGTGCGAATCCTGTGGGTAGATGCGATTTCTCGGGTGTCTGGCTGGTCACCCGGTCATCTTGTCAGGTGAGCACCTTGGAGATCATCGGTGGTAAGCGCTCGGCGACCACCGGGTAGGACAGCACCGAGCTGAAGGCGAGTGCCCCGGCGAGGTCCTTGCCCGTGAACACGTTGGTGCCGCTTCGGGTCGACTTCAGCGCGGCGAACATCGGATCGGCAGTCAGCGCGGCCTGCTCCTCGTCGCTCTCGGTCTTCCACACGACGACGTCGGCGGCGTCCAGCACCGCGGCGAGCTGGTCCTTCGGCACTCTGGCGCGGTCGTCGGCGACGTGGTTCTGCAGCGCGTCGGGCGTGGTGAAGCCCATCTGGGTGAGGAATTCGGTGCGCCAACCGGGCGGGGTGAGGTCGTACTGATCCTGGTACGCCTTGGCGCTGACGACGACGATCTTCTTGCCGTTGAACTTCGGGTGGTTCTTGCCGATGTCGGCGAACTTGGCGTCGACGTCGGCGACGAGCTTGGCCATGTCGTCGAACTTGAACACGGCCTGCCCGATCGTGTTCGCCTGGGTCTTCCACGGTTCGAAGAAGGCGCTCTGCCCGGATTGCGCGACGGTCGGCGCGATCGCGGACAGCTTGGTGTAGGTGTCCTGGTCGAGCCCGGCGTTGATGGCGACGACGAGATCTGGCTTCAGCGTGGCGATCTGATCGACCTGGATGCCGTCGGTGAGGTTCAGCACCGCCGGTTGCGCGGCACCGAGTTTGGGCTGCGCCCATGGCCATGTGGCGAAGGGCTCACCGCCGAACCAGTCGGTGATGGCGACGGGGACGACGCCGAGGGCCAGCAGGTCGTCCTGTTCGGTGAAGCCGGCGCTGACGACGCGCTTGGGTGGTGCGGGAATCTTGGTCTTGCCGAAGACGTGTGGGACGGTGACCGACCCGTCGCCGGCCACCGTTCCCGGCTTCTCCGAGCGGCAGGCGGCGGCGGTGACGGCGAGTCCCGCGGTGACGGCGAGGAAACTCCGTCGAGACCAGTTCGATGGCACGCGCCGAGCGTAATCGGTGTTCGCTGGAATGGCCGTCGAACAGGGTTCGCCCGCGCGACGTGGCGCCGCTAGCCCTCGTCGGAGAACGGCTCCAGGTACTCGGCGTCGTCCTCGACGTAATCCTCGACGGCCGCCCGGATCTCCTCGGCCGCGCGTTCCCACGAGGCCGCGACGTCGGCGCGCGCGGCGTCGACCTGCGCCGCGAGGTCGCGTCGCTCGCGGTCGACGGCGTCGCGGAGGTTGCCGCCACGGGTGGCGGTCGCCGCGACGGTGAACGCGGAGTCGATGGCCGTGGCCGCCACGTTGCCCTGAGCGCGCAGCACGGTCTCGGCGACGTCGGAGGCACCGGCGACGAAGGCGTTGGGCAGGGTCGCCTGGTGTCCGACGTACTCGCCGATCGCCGCTCGGACCCGGGTGCCGGTGCGGTTGACGACACCGCCCACCTCGCTGCGGGTGTGGGCGAGCGCGGCAGGCAGGGTGGCACCGCCACGGATCTCGTCGATGACGCCGGCCGGCGCATGGGCGATGGCGACGGAGGCGTCGGTCGTGGCGCCGACGAGGTGGGCACCGAGGGCCTGGCCCGCGCCGAGTTGGCGCTCCAGCAGATTCCGGACGGCGATGCCCCGGTCGTGGACGATCTCGATGACCTCGACGTCCCGGGCGGGCGCGGAGTCCGTGTGCTCCTCGTCGAGGATCGTGTCGTGCTCTGTCATGTCGGTTCCTTCCGGCGCGGTCATCGGACGGTGCCAGTCCACACGCTGCGTCCGACCCTGGGTCGGCGCTCAGGCTACGTCCGGATGAATCCCTTGTTGCGCATCAGGAAGTCCGCGAGGAACCCGTCGTGCGGGATGTGCGGCTTGCCGTACTGGGTGGTGACGTCACCGCGATAGACGTTGGTGATCGTCGGCTCGGCGAGCAGCTCGTCGAGCAGGGTGTCGTCGGTTCCAATCACGTTCACCAGCAGAGAATTTCGCAATCGTTCCAGCCCATCTTCCCTCGACCAGCCCGATACCCACACACACGGAAACGGCAGTTCGACGTCGACGGCGTTCGCGGCGGGACGACGGGTCAGGTGGACGGCGGGGCGCAACGCGGCGTATCCGTCGCCGAGGTCGGCCACCACCTGGTCGGCGCCCAGCAGGGGTTCGGTGGCCACGGCGCAGCGGGCCAGGTGTGCGGCGAGGGCGCGGGCGGTGGCGATCGGCACGGTGGGCAACACCGCGCGCTCGTCGAGGTTCGGCAACGGTTCGATGGCTTCCAACCGTTCGGCGATGGCCCGGGCCAGTGGTTCGGGATCGCCCTCGCACAACACGGAAGTGGCGTTGACGCAGGCCATTCCGCCGAGTCCGGCGATCGACTCGACGATGACGTCGAGGTGTGGGCGCCAGTCGCATTCCGCGGTGATCAGGATCTTGGTTCGGCCCGGACCGTTCACCAGCACCGTCGGGTCGTTGGCGAACCGCTCGGCAACTTCCTGGCCGCCGTAGACCAGGGCAAGATCCGCGGTGCGGACGAGTTCGTCGGCCCCGGCGTGGTCGGTCGGCAGGAAGGCGGCGTCCACGTCGCGAAAACCGGCCTGCCGCAACGCGAGGACAAGGCGGTGTGCGGTGAACGGTTCGCGTCGCGACGGCCGGACCGTGACGCGGTAGCCCAGTGCGAGGGCCTCGGGCCACAGTCCGTGCACTCCCGGTGCGTTGCCAGGGGCATGGACGGCGAGTACCTCGCCCCGGCGCGCCCATACCGATCCGCCCTCCGGGCCGACGTCGCGCCAGTCCAGCTGGGCACCGGTCGGCCGTGCGGGTCGGGTGGCCTCGAACACCGTCGCGAGTGAGCGTGCGACGACGTGTCCACCGTCGCGGGCCACGGTCATCGGCAACCCGCTCACCCGGCAGGTCGCCGTGACGTAATCGTCGAACTCCAGCCCGGCGATGCGCGAGGATCGGAACAGCTCGGCGGCCTTGGCGAGCGCCGCCTCGCGGTCGTGCGGCCCGAGGGGGTGCGCCCGACGCTGCGCGTCGACCGTGCGGGTGACGTAGAGCGGCGGCACCATCGCAAGTTCGGCCACCGGATCACCACGGGTGTCGGTGATGAGTTCGGTTCTGCGCGTGCGTCGTTCGCCGTCAGGGCCGAGCGCATCGAGCTTGACGAGGTCCACGCTCAGTAGACGCCTTCGACGACGGGTTCCCCATCGAAGACCGCCACCGGTGCCACCTCGCCGATCGAGTCGCCGATCTGACCGGCGGGCCCAGGAACGCGGATTGCGGTATCCCGCTCCAGGTTGTTGGGCAGGAACATCCCCTTGCCGACGTGGTTCATCACCACCTGCCCGCGCTCTCCGTGGGCGACCTGCTCGCCGGTGTCGGGATCGACCACCCAGAACACCACGTAGGGCGACCGCGGGTCGAAGACGAACCCGCCGTCGTCGGTGGCCCTGGTGGCGGCCTGGGACAGGATCATCGTGCTTCCGAAAACCGTCGTGATCGCGGTGCCCGGGAACACCTCGCGCAGGATGTCGAGGGTGTCGAGGTCGACGTGGGCGCCGCTGAGCAGGACGTAGCGGATCTTCTCGTTCACCAGGTCGACCAAGGCGCCGTCGCGCGCGATGGCCTCCAGTAGGGGAGGGGTGGTGTGCAGGTTGGCGACGGTCTGGGTCGCCAGGATGAACCTCGCCTGCTCGACGACGTGCTCGACGTAGGCGGCCACCTCCCCGGTCGCGGCCCTGGCGACCAGTTTCTTCACCCAGCGCGGATCGAGGTCGATGGAGTGAAACGTCGAACCGAGGCGTTCGGCGACCGCGCGGTCGAAGTGCCCGACGCCGTGGGGGCCGCTTGGCATCATGCACACCAGCCCGGCGCCGGGGACGAAGCCGCCGGCGGTGAAGTCCTCCACCTGCCAGCGGGTGACCTGTTCCACCCAGTCCGGCAGCTGGGCGGTCCGCTTCGGCGCACCCGTCGTCCCGCCCGACTCGTAGACCCGCGGGACGGGCAGCGGGTGGCCGTATCCGCGGGGGATCAGGTCTTCGACTGGCACACTCCGTAATTCGTCGAGCACGTTGGGAAACCGGCGTAGGTCGGAGTAGGTGCGGACGTCGGTCACGGGGTCGAAGTCCAGCTGCTCGGCGGTGCGCAACCAGAACGGTGAGCCGGTATCGGGTCCGAAGTGCCACGCGATGGCGGCCTGCAGGTAGGCGTCGGCGTGGCGGATCGGGTCGTGCCGGGGCACGTCGAGCAACGTGAGGTCGATCTCGGTCACCGGCTCATCGTGGGGCGTCTCGGTGAACGCCGTCCGGCGCCAAGATGAAATGCGGAGTCGCTGTGAGGCAGCTGAATACGCGGACCCAGGTGCCCGGGTCGGGGTTCGATCGGCAGAGCCGGGGTAATCGGTGGACGTCGGCGACCGTCGTCGACGGTTTGGTGGAGGTGGCCGTCGTGTTGCACAGCGTCGTACTAATGGCTTCGGACAACGTCGAGGCGGCCGGGTTCATCCTGCGCGGCATCAAGGGGATCTTCGTCGCGATCGGCAGCATCATCGCCGCCGTCATCTGTGCGGTGATCGCGGGCACCAAGGGTCGCAGTGCGATCGGTTGGGGCATCCTCGGACTGTTCTTCAGCATCATCACGTTGATCGTGGTGATCGTCATTCCCAGCAAGAAGAGCTGACGCACCGGTTCGCGGTACATGCTGGAGGGTGCACCTAGGAGAGACCACATGCGTTCGATCGGGATCGTGTCCTCAGTGGCGATGCTCGCCGGGCTTGCGCTGGTCGGCGCGCCCGAGGCCGCGGCCGACTGCAACGACTCCAGCGGCACGGTCGTGTGCGCCCAGGGCGACATCCGCGGCACTCACGGTGCGCCGCCGGTCAGGTCGAGCTTGGGTTCCTATGGCACTTGGTGCAGCAGTTCGGCGTGCTTCACCGGCGGCGGGTTCGGCATCGTCCTCGGGCCGTGAGGCGGGTCCTCAGGACGCGGCGAGGGACGCGCCTAGGGCGAGCATGGTCGCGGCGATGAGGCCGTCCAGCACCCGCCACGTGCGAGGTGTTGCGAAGAGCCCCGCCAGCCGGCGGGCGCCGAACCCGAGGCCGGTGAACCAGACTGCGCTCGCCGTGACCGCGCCGGCGCCAAAGGGCCATCGCTGGTCGCCGTGCTCGTTGGCCAGCGCTCCGAGCAGCACCACGGTATCGAGGTACACGTGCGGATTGAGGAAAGTCAGCGCAGCGCAGGTCAGCAGCACGGCGGAGAGCCTGGCCGGTGCGGCGTCCGAGGGGCTCAGGCCGGCGGGTTTCCACGCCCGTCGTGCCGCCAGCAGTCCGTAGCAGATCAGGAATGCGGCGCCGCCGAACTTGGCGACGTCCAGTGCACGGGGGTGTGCCCCGACGAGCGCGCCAACGCCCGCGATGCCCGCCGCGATCAGCACGGCGTCGGAAAGTATGCACAGGACCACCACCGGCAGGACGTGCTCGCGGCGGATGCCCTGGCGCAACACGAACGCGTTCTGCGCGCCGATGGCGGCAATCAGCGCGATCGAGGTGAGGAATCCGATGGCCAGCGGCGAGCTCATGCGTCGACGCTATGGCGGTGCGCCGATGAAGTACAACTAAAGATTCTTCATTTGCATTAGTAGTTTTGATCTCTCGACAGGCTTGCCTCGCGGTGCGGTCGCCTTCGCCTGTGGGTTCTCGACGTGGGCGTCATGTTTCTTGTAGGAACATCGCGTGAATCATGGATTAGGCGGGTGATCGATGGCCCGGAGTCATGGGATCCACTTACTGGTTACTGGGCGATGACACCTCTACCGCGCGCGCAAGCTGTGATGCGTGACGGCCGGGATCCCTACCGTACGGCTCCAGCAGAGTGCTTCGAGGATCAGATGGTGCCCGGTCGTGCCTGGATTGTTCAGATGTGATCGAGTGCGCGGAATGCCTCGTCGAACACAGTCGATGGTGAGTCCGAGTTGTCGGACATCGCCCAGGCGCTGGTCGCGGCCAGGTAGACGCCGATGCACGCCGCTGCGACCACGGCAATCTGGAGGACGTTGCGGTCCTGCGCGTTCTCGCTGGCCAGGTTGACGCTACGCGTCATCATTGCCGAACCGATGAGGGTATCGCCGAATCGTGAGAGGGCGAGTTGATTCCAATGCAGCAGGAACACTTTGCGAATGCCCTTGATTCTCGGACTGGCGTTCGATCCGGTACACCGAGGCTGGCGGAAGATTGCGTGGCGTCCAGCCGATCCGTGTCGCGCGCAAGCGGAGTGCTGCAAGCAGATTCGGACGGACGGGACTGGTCGGTCCGTAGGTGAACTGATGGAAACGTCCCCGTGGTCGCAGTGCCGATACCGCCGTTGCGAGTACTCCTGCGACCGCATCGGCAGGCATGGACAACAGCGGCAGGCCGCTGACGACGGCATCGATCTCCGGGGCGATCGGTCAGCTGCCAGGAGTCGGTAAAAACACCGGTGCCGGGCCCGAGTTCGACCACACGATCCGACGCGGCGACATCCTTGGTCATCAGTCGAGTCAGGGCAGCGCTCGACGGTGCGATCGCCGCGGTGCGCAGTGGGTGCCGCAGCCACGCACGGAACAGGGCGGCCGCGTCGCCGCGCCGAGTCGCCGGTGCGTTTTCATGGTGTGGGCGGTGAATGGGCTCGCCAATGTGAACTGCGGTGTGCCGATGGTGGGCAGACGACGTCTCACGAAGTGTCATGCCGGTATTGAAAGCGCAATTGCAGGGCCTACCAGGGGCCGGTCGGTCCGCGGATGACATCTCTCCGTGTGCCGTCGACGGGTCGACCACCGGGGGTGTGCGAGTCCCTGGATGTCCAACTGGGGAGCAGGAAGAATGGGAACATGGATCAACCGCAACTTGCCGAATTCCTCCGTAACCGGCGAATGGCGCTGACTCCTGAAGACATCGGGTTGCCCAGCGGCCTGCGACGTCGCACCAGCGGACTACGTCGCGAGGAGGTCGCGTCGCTGGCGATGATTTCCACTGACTACTACTCCCGGATGGAACAGCAGCGGGCTTCGCAACCTTCGGTGGAGGTTGTGGCCTCGTTGGCCAAGGCACTACGTCTCTCGCTGGACGAGCGTGATCACCTGTTCCGCCTGGCAGGACACAATGCGCCTGCGCGCACACCAGTCGGCACCGAGGTCAGCGCGGCAATGATGCGCATATTGGATCGCCTACAGGACACGCCGGCGCAGGTGATGTCGGCATCGGGGGAGACTCTGGTCCAAACCCCGCCTGCCCGAGCACTTCTCGGCGACGAGACACGCTACGAAGGACTGTACCGCAGCGTCCTCTACCGGTGGTTCACCGACGAGGCCGCGCGTGGCGTGTATCCGGTCGAGGATCACCCGAAGGTCGGGAGGTCCTTCGTCGCGAGCGCCCGCATTGCATATGTCCGTGACGGAGCGACGTCCCGGGCCGCCCAGATCATCGACGCGCTACTCCAGCGCAGCCCGGAGTTCGCAGAGCAGTGGGCGCAACACCACGTCGATCAATCTCATGAGCTGGACAAGCGGATTGTGCACCCGCGGTTGGGCGTTCTGGATCTTCAGTGCCAAGTTCTCCACGATGTGGCGCACTCGCACACGTTGCTCGTGTTCACCGCCGACTCCGCGACCGAAAGCCGGGCCAAATTCGCAGCACTCTGTGCCGCGCCACACGAATACCAGCGTGACGCTCCAACCTACGTCAGCCCTGCCGAAGCGCCGGTCCGACGCCAGGATGTCAACGGCAGGCCGTGAATGATCTGGTGTATCAGCAGTCGAATCGGTGGTTGCCGATGACCGACAACAGCTGCAACGTTGTTTCATCGGCTGAACCCGGAGCCGCATGGTAGATGATGACCCGCTGGCTACCGTCGGCCAGGACAAGGACCTCGCGCTGCAACTCGAGCGGACCCAGAGATGGATGGATGAAGCAACGCCGCTCGATGGTGAACGGTTGGTCTCCCAGGTCCTCACCCCTCCATAGTGTCGCGAATTCCGGACTGCGGCTCAGTAATACGATGGCCAGATCGGTCACGGACTGGCTGACTCGCGTACTCGATTGTGCACGTCGCAGTTCGCCCGCGATCTCCACACTGATCGCACGGTGACCGATCGGCGCGTAGCGTTGCCGCTCGCTGGGGTCGAGAAACCAGCGATAGTAACCGCTGCGGGCCCGCCCGGTATGTCTGCTCAGATCCCCGATCAACGCTTTGGAAGCTGGTGTCTGCCATAACACCTCGCCTATCGGACCGACGGAGTGCGCGGGTGTGTCGGCGAGCCTGTCGAGCAACAGCATCACTCCGGGATGGACGTGGGCGTAGCCCACGTCCATCCCGGCGGCATAGCCTGCCGCCGCGAACAACGCGTCACGTTCTTCACGTGTGAACCGAAGACCCCGCGCAATACTGGCCAAAGTGGCGGGCGACGGGCGAGGTCCGGTCGCGCTGCCGGCCCGGGGCCGTTCAAGCCGACTGTAATAGGTGGTCGATATCGAGCAGAGCTCTGCGACTTCCTCGCGACGAAGCCCGGGAGTGCGCCGGCGCCTACCACGGGTGAATCCGACGTCCTCGGGCTGCAGAGCTCGGCGCCGCGCTCGCAGCAACTCCGCCAAGCGGTCGAAATCGACATCCAGGGACATCACGTGTCGATGATGCGGCCCCTTACAGAACCGTGGAAGGACCTGCGCGTCCGCGGATCCGCCATCCGTGGACGCCGACCGGGGGACCGTCAGTCAGGGGATAAGCGCGGCCTGAACCCGTTTCCCGCAGCGTGACATAGTCGGGACATCAGTACGGATGGGCGAAGCCGAGGAGAGCGGAATGAGCAGGAAAACAGAGGCTTTCGTTCCAGATATGCGCGGGCGTCTAGCGGTGATAACGGGTGGGACCGACGGCATTGGGTATGCCCTCGCCACCACACTGGCCCGCGCCGGCGCCGACCTGGTGCTTCCGGTGCGCAACCTCGCCAAGGGAGACAGGGCGCTCCGCGAGATCCGCGCCGTGGCTCCCGGAGCGAACATTCAGATGCTTCCGCTGGACCTGTCGTCTCTGCGGTCCGTCGCCGATCTCGCTCAGAGTCTGATGAGCGTCGGACGCCCAATCAACGTACTGATAAACAACGCCGGGGTCATGAGCCCACCCGACCGACAGACCACCGCGGATGGCTTCGAACTCCAGTGGGGGACCAACCATCTGGGACACTTTGCGCTCACTGCCCGGCTGCTGCCCCTGCTGAGCGCCGGCAACGCGCGTGTCACCACTCAGTCGAGTGTCTCGGCGCAGACGAACGGGATCAATTGGGACGACCTCAACTTCGAACGCTCCTATTCGGACTCCAAGGCGTATAGCCAGTCCAAGATCGCGAATCTGATGTTCGGCCTGGAACTCGATCGGCGCAGCAGCTCCGCTGAGTGGGGCATCACGAGTAATGCATCCCACCCCGGGGTGACTCCTACCAATCTTCTGAAGGCACAGCCGCATATGGGCCGTTCCCGTGACACGGCCGGTTTCCGGATGGTGAAGGTGTTCGCTCGACTCGGCCTGCTGAACCGGTCGGCTGAAGAGGGAATGCTCCCCGCCCTGTATGCAGCGACGCATCCGCAGGCCGAAGGCGGTAAATTCTACGGACCCAGTGGTTTTCTTCACTTGTCGGGGCCGGCCGCCGAACAGCAGGTCTACCGGCCCGCTCGCGACGAGGAGGAGGCCGCGCGAGTCTGGGAAAAGTCGGAGGAACTCGTCGGCGTTCAATTCGCCGCCCGCTGAGCCGCTTGTCAGGCTTGATCGGCCGCCCCAGCGTTCGCCACCGCGATTACACACCGATCACCGCAAGCACCGCGGCAACCGAAAGGCGCAAGAGAAGACACCGGGCGGCCGCGATGTAACCCCGTCCTCCAATCGCTGCCACCATCGCGGCGCCCACGTACGCCCTTCCTGTCGCACGGTGGATGACCGGCCACCGACGACACGCCGCCGTGACGCCTGCGACTAACACCGAGCAATGGCGATGGATACCGCAAGACGATGTACGGACGGAACTGCATGTTGCTTTAGGCACAACAACACCGTGATACCGGTTGTGCGTTGCCGGTCAATCATGTCGAGCAACCGGGATGTCTTTTGCGGGTGCACCTCGCCATCCTGGCGATCCGGGTTCTGATCACCTCCAGCGTCGGGACGGGACAGCACCGTCCTCGCGGATAGCCGCCGCGGGCGTGGCCGAGAACACCGGCAATCCTCTATTGTCCGGCCAGACCGTGCGGGTCGAGATCGACGGAGTCGGCACGCAGTCGAATCCCTCGTGTCGCACAGCATGATTGCACGTTCGGAGTCCGGGGACGATGGGTGGATCAGTGCGACTGTCGGGCCGACGTGACCGGAGTGCGGTCGATTCGTCACGCTAAGTTCGATACGGCCCGCGAAAGCAGTTCGCGCGCGTTGCCTTCCATCACGGTTGCCAGTGCGTCGGGTCTGTAGGCGAAGTAAGCGTCGACGTTGCGCGTGTACCAGGCCGCAGCCGACGGGCTAACCGCCGGGAAGTCCGTGCCGAACAGGATGTGGTCCACCGGTACGAAGTTCTCCAGGGCCACGAGGTTCGTTTCGAATCCCGAGAGAGCGGTCTCGTAGTAGAAGGTGCGAAAGTCGGCGATGATCTCGTCGGCGCTGAGATCGCAGTCCGTGTGGAACGCACACAGTCCGGCCACCCGGGACGCGAGGAAAGGCGTGCTTCCGCCGGAGTGCGACAGGATGATTCGCACATTCGGGAACTGACGCTTGCGCCCGCTCGTGACGAGGTCGGCCGCGGCCTTGTAGGTCTCGTTGGGCACCTCCACCACCGGTACCGTCAGGAACTCGTTCGGTGCTGGGTTGCGCCCGGGGGTCTGTTCGCCGTGGAGAAACACGACGGCCTTCCTCCGGTCGAGTTCGGCCCACAACGGTTCGAACACGGCGTCACCGAGCGACCGGGCGTTCTCGCCGGTTCCGTAGACATTGGTCACGGTGACGCCGTCCGCGCCCAGCACGTCCAGCGCATAGGCCACCTCCTCGAGCGCCGCGTCCGGGTCGGTCGGCGTTGGCAGGTGGGCGAAGAAGCCGAAGCGGCCGGGATGCTCGTCGGCGACCTGCCGACAGAACGTGTTGATCTCGCGAGCGAACCCACGGCGGGTCATTGCCGGTAGGTAGGACTCGATGTCATTGGGAAGGGACAGGATCGCCGTGGATATCCCCATGGCGTCCATGAACGCAAGGCTCGCGCCGGGACTCCAGGCCGGCGAGTCCTCCGTGAACTTCCAGCCCGAATTCGCGGTCAACGCGCCCGCGACGTCTCCGCCGAACAGTTGCGGCGGAATCGCATGGTGATGGAGGTCTATCCGGGCAGAGGCGGGTGGTGTCGCGGGCATTCCATCAGGGTGGGCAAATAGTTGACGAAAGTCAATAGTTGACAGATTGCATTGATATGGTGATGCCGGTGACCAGGGATCAACGCGCCGTCGAGATGCGACTACTCGATGCGCTGTATCGACTGAACAAATCGGTCTTGGGTGCTGCTCGAACGCACGTTGCGGCAGTGGCGAAACTGGACCTCGTCGATTTCCTGATACTCCGGTCGATCGAACTCGGCGTGGACGCACCGGGCGACCTCGTTCGAGATCTGGGCCTGCACGCGTCGGTGGTCAGTCGCGCGGTGACCAAGCTGGCCAAAGCCGGATTGGTGGTACGGGCCGTAGACCCCGCCGACTCGAGGCGGTCCTACCTCAACCTCACGCCGGCGGCCGAGGTCGCCATCTCCGAGGTGGAGGGGCGTGTGCAACCCATGCTCCACGATCGCCTCGGGCGGCTGACCGCTCGACAGATCACCACCTTGCTGGAGTGCTTCGACATCCTCAACGACGCCGAGTAGCCACCCGGGTCACATGGCCGGGACGGTCGGCTGCAGGACGGCGCGCGCGAGTGCCTCGGTTCGCAGGTGCTCGAAGGCCACGTATTCGGGGTCGTTGACCATGTCGACGAAGCTCTGCCGAGTGGGGTAGCTGACCAGCAGCACCATGTCCCAGTCGCCGAGTTCCGTCGCGACTAGGGAGGGGTGGCCGGCGCCGGCGTAGATGATCGTGACCCCGTACCGCTCGTTGAGTCCGGAAGTCGTGAATCGCTCGATGTACTGCAGGTACCGGGCAGTGCCGTCCGGCACGAATTGCAACAGGTTCAGCATCACCACCGGGCCGTTGGGATCGGCGGCGACGAAACGCTCGAGATCGGATGCATCGAGAACTGACATGGGAACTCCTCTAGTCGGTACTTACTTGCTAGTCGACACGCAACATACGGGAACCCACCGACGGGCGGTGGGCAAGAATGACCGCCATGAAAACCGATCGTGCGGCCCGGCGGACTCAAGCCGAGCGCCGCGCTGCGACGCGGCAGCGAGTGCTCGACGCCGCGACGGCACTGGTCGCGGTGCACGGGTCGCGAGCGCTGACGGTGGCGGCCGTTGGCGAAGCCGCCGGGTACAGCCGCGGCATCGTCAATCACCATTTCGGCAGCAGGGCGCGGTTGCTCGAGGAGCTCCTCCAGTACACCCAGCAGTTCGACGTGCCGACCGAATCCTCCGACGGGTTGGGGCGCTTGATCGAGTTCGTCGAGGCGTACCTGAGGGGAATGCACGAGCGATCGCCGCGGTCGGAGGCCTTCTTGAAGCTGTGGGCCGAGTCGACCGGGGCGGAGCCGTCGCTGCAACCGTTGTTCGCCCAGCGTGATGCGTGGTTTCGCGAGCTTCTCGAACGGCACATCAGGGAGGGGTTGACCGACAGGTCGATTCGTCGGGAGACGAACCCGACCGTCGCGGCGGTGGCGATCATCGGTCTGTTGCGGGGTACCGCGATGATGGCGTTCTCGACGGCCCGCGATATCGCGGTCGACGAACTCGCCGCGGAGGTCGCCAATGGCGTCGGACGTAGTCTGGCGGCGCAACCCGGGCCTGCCGCTGATCCCGAATCGAGTTCGTAGCCGTGTTTGGGTGAGGTCATCAGCGCAGCAGGGCCTCCGGGTGAATGGGCAGGTCACGGACACGGATACCGGTGGCGTTGTATACGGCATTGCCTATTGCTGCCGAAGATCCCACGGCGCCTAGTTCGCCGACGCCCCGCGCTCCGACGTCGCTGAAATCGGGGTCGTCGCCGTCGAGGCATACCGCGTCGACGAACGGAACGTCGGCGTTGACCGGAACGACGTAGTCGGCCAGGTTGGTCGCCGCCAAGCGGCCCGAAGGGTCTATCGGATCGGCCTCCAGTAAGGCGTGCCCGATGCCGAAGATGACGCCTCCGACCACCTGGCTGCGGGCGGCCTTGGCGTTGATCACCCGACCGATGTCCACGACGGTGGTGAATCTGGCGACGCGCGTTTCCCCCGTCAACGAGTTGACCCGCACCTCGCAGAAGTGCGCCCCGAATCCATGGGCCGCGAACTGGGGAGAAATGCTGTCGTCGCTGCTGTGGATGGCGTCGATTCCAGGCATTCGCATCCTCTGTAGCAGATCAGCGAAACCGATGCGCGCGTTGCCCGCTCGCAGCGTGCCGGCAGCGTAGGACACTGGTGCGCCCGAATCTGCCAGCGGCGAAGCTGGATTCGTCGAGGCGACCCTGACGAGATTGTCGATCGCGGCCCGTGCGGCGGTCCGGGCCGTCGGAGCCATGCTGCCGGTTGCGCGGGAGCCGACGGCGCCGGGCCCGGGCGGCAGGATGGTGTCCCCCACCTCGGTGACGATACGGTCCACCGGCAGGCCGACCGCGTCGGCGATGACGATCGCCAGTGCGGTCGCGGCACCCGTGCCGATGTCCATGATGCTCGTCGACGCCAGTACGGTGCCGTCATCGCGAAACCCCACCCGAACCGCGTTCGCTGAACGGCCGGCGGCCGGGTAGATCGCCGTAGCCATCCCCGTGCCGATCAGCCACTGGCCGTCGCGGATCGTTGCGGGGGTGGTGGCGCGGCGTTCCCAGCCGAATCGACTGGCGCCGAGTCGGTAGCATTCATCGAGTCTTTTGCTGGTCCAACGGCGATTGGTGCCGGGCAGCGTCGTCGCGTAGTTGCGCATCCGTAACTGCACCGGGTCGACGCCGGTCGCCACCGCCAGTTCATCCATCGCGGTTTCGATCGCAAACGCTCCGGGCGCCTCATTGGGCGCCCGCATCGCCCAGCTCGGCGGAGTGTCCAGAGTGACCTGGCGTTGGTCCACATGCAGATTCGGGGTGCGGTACAGCGCCGCGGTGGTCTCGGCAGCGGTGCGCATGGGCCAGCCGCCCACCGCTGGGGCCTCGGCGTCGGATTCGTGGCTGACCGCCGTGAGTGTCCCGTCGGCGCGCGCACCCAGGCGCACTCGCTGGCGAACCGCCGAGCGGTGCCCGACGATGGTGAAGACCTGGCTGCGGGTCAAGATCAACTTGATCGGACGGTTCAGCTCACGGGCCGCCGCTGCGCCCAGGATGACGTCCGACCACGGGAGCACGCGGCTGCCGAAGCCGCCACCGACGTATGTCGAGATGATCCGCAGCTGCTCGGGCGTCAGCCCGAGCGCGCCGGTGATGCCGGCGATGGCCCGGCCGGGAAACTGCGTGCCTGTGTAGAGCGTCAGGACGTTTTGGCGCCAGACCGCCACGGACGCGTGCGGTTCCATCGCCGCGGCATGCTGGGCCAGTTGGGTGACGGTGGTCTCGACGGTGATCTCACTGTCGCGTAGCGCGGCCTCGATCGAGGCGATCCCCGGCGCCAGGATGGTCTTGTTGCCCGATTCCGGCACGGCAATGCTGACCCCTGGCCCGGCATCGGCGAGAGATGTTCTGGGAGTTCGGGACTGATAGTCGACGGTGATCATGGCTGCCGCATCGCGCGCATGTTCGAAGGTGTCGGCAACCACCACACCGATGGCCTGGCCGTGAAAACGCACCTCACGGTCTTGTAGCGGACGGTACTTCTCGCCGAGCGCATCTTCGGCGACAGGCTGCAGTCGCAGCGGAGCGAACGGGGTGTACACCGCGAGGACACCCGGTGCACGCGTTGCCGCGTCGGTGTCCATCGCGGTGATGGTGCCCAAGCCGGTGGTGGCCGACACCAGCACGGCGTGGACCAGATCGGGCTCCCGGTAGTCCGCCGAGTACCGCGCCGCACCGGTCGTCTTGGCCCGCCCGTCGACGCGGGAGATTTCGCCGCCCAGCGGTGACGGGGTCATGCGATGCCCGTGACGTCGGTAAGGGCTCGGACGATCGCTCGGCGCAACAGATGAGTCTTGAAACCGTTGTGGCTCAGCGGTCGCGCGTCGGTGGCCGCTGCTTGGGCGGCAGCCTCGATGGTGGCCAAGGTGGCGGGCCGGTTCGTCAGCACCTTCTCCACGTCAGGCAGCCGCCATGGCACCGTGGCCACCCCACCGGCGGCCAGGCGAGCGCGGGTGATGACGTTGTCACGCAGGGTGATCGCGACGGCCACGGAGGTCAGCGCGAATTCGTAGGACTGGCGATCGCGCACCTTGAGGTAGCCCGTCCTGGTGCCCGCGGGAAACGGGGGTGCGGTGATGGCGGTGATCAGTTCTCCCGGCTTCAAATTACTTTCCACCTCCGGTGTCGCGCCGGGCTTGCGGTAGAACTGTTCGAGGGCGACGCTGCGCTCACCGTCTGAACCGCTCAGTTCCACCGCTGCCTCGGCGGCCACCAGTGCGACGGCGACGTCACTGGCGTGGGTGGCGACACAGGCGTCACTGGTACCGAGCACGGCGTGGGCGCGGTTGTAGCCGGCGATGGCCGGGCAGCCGGTCCCGGGCTTGCGCTTGTTGCATGGCATCGATACATCGCGGAAGTAGCTGCATCGAGTGCGCTGCAACAGGTTTCCACCCATGCTGGCCATGTTGCGCAATTGTGGGGAGGCGCTCAGTTCCAGCGCTCGGCTGACCAGGCTGAAATCGCGTCGCACGGACGGATGTTCGGCGACGTCGTTCATGCGTTCCAGTGCACCGATACGCAGGCCGGCGGTGCCGACCGTAATGCCGGTCAAGGGCAAGCCGTTGATGTCGATTACCTGCTCGGGGGTCAGAACCTCCAACTTCATCAGGTCGACCAGGGTCGTGCCACCGGCGAGATACGCCTTGGCCGAGCCGCCGTGGGCGGTAGCTGCAGCCACCGAATCGACCACGGTATAGCCATAGGGTCGCATATCAGGACATCCGATCGTTGGCCGCCTTGACGGCTTCGACGATGAATGGGTAAGCGCTGCAGCGGCAAATGTTGCCCGACATCTGCTCGCGGATCTCTTCGTCGGTGCCGGTGAGTCCGCCCTCGATGACGGCCACGGCGGACATGATCTGGCCGGGTGTGCAGAAACCGCACTGAAGTGCGTCGTTGTCGATGAAGGCCTGCTGTACGGGATGCAACTCATCGCCGTCGGCGAGGCCTTCGATGGTCATGACCGCGCGGCGTTGCACGGTTGCCGCCAAGGTCAGGCACGACAGTACCCGCCGTCCGTCGACGTGCACCGTGCAAGCACCGCATTGCCCGTGGTCGCATCCCTTCTTGGTGCCGGTCAGTCCAATGCGATCGCGCAGTGCGTCCAGTAACGTCGTTCGCGAATCAAGGTTGACTGTGTGCTCGGTGTCATTCACACGTAACGTCACCGGAATGTCGGTCGCAGTAGCAGCAGACTCTGGGCTGCGGTCGGCGAGCCGCGATACCAGGACGGTACCGCCCACCGATACCACGACAGCGGTGCCGGTCCACCCGATGAAACTGCGCCGCGATACTCCAAACGGCTCGTTAGGGATGGCCGATTCATGTTTAGCTTCGGGGCGATTGTCGATAGGGTTCTCGGGCATCGTTTCTCCGTCTTGGGCTGCAGCGCGTCGAAGTGCTAACCACGATTCCCGCCCGTCGAGCTGTCGTTCAGAGACGGGTTGTCCGCGGATAGCTGATCCGGTGATCCGGCTTCGGCGCCGGCCGTCGTCGTCGGCGGCGGCGCGTATCGATGGGCTGCTGCATCGGCGTCGACCGCAGCAGATGTCAGGCTGATCGGGCTGACAGTGGCGTTGCAGGCTGTCAGGTGTCGAGCCCTTTCGACATGGATTGGATGTTTCCTCACCACGGGTACTGCTCACCGGTATCACCGGTGAACTGACCTGTCGGTCCGTCGTTCGCGATGAGGGCCATGGTCACGGCGACTGTTGCTCCGTCTGCAGGGTTGCCTGCACCCGGGGTGGGCTGTCCACCGTTGAGCTCTGTGGCGCGGTATCCCGGACATACCGCGTTCACCTTCACGCCGTCGGGGCGCAGTTCGTTGGCGTACAGGACTGTGAGGGCGTTCAACGCTGCCTTGGAAATCTGGTAGGCGGCTTCATTCAGCTTGGTGATTTCGATTTGCGGGTCGGCTATCAGGGCGATTGATCCCATTGCGCTCGAGACGTTGACGACTCGTGGGGAGGTCGATCGTTTGAGCAGCGGCAAGAATTGGTTGGTGACAGTCGCGACTCCGAACAGGTTGGTTTCGAATGTCCGGCGTAGGTCCTGAGTGGTCACTTTCGACGCCGGGTCCATTCCGCTGGTGATGGCGGCGTTGTTGATCAGGATGTCCAGGTGGCCGTCGGTTTGGTCGACGTAGTGGGCCGCTGCGGCGACGACCGCCTGGTCGGTGACGTCGAGGTGGAGGAACTCGACGTCGAGTCCTGATTCCGCGAGCTTCGTCGCTGCGGCTCGTCCTCGTGCTGGGTCCCGTGCCCCCAGGTAGACGTGTACGCCGCGTTCGGCCAGCTGTCGAACGATGTGCAGGCCGATTCCCTTGTTGCCGCCGGTGACGAGAGCGACGTTCGGTGTGGTGTTCATGTGCTCCACTGTGGCTGGGCGGCACTCGGCGAACCAGACACAGGTTGTGTCAGCCATCAGGCCTGCGTCAGAGGCATCATGGGGTCATGGATCAACGGCCACTGGCTCGGTTCCTGCGGGACCGACGGGCTCGACTCACGCCTTCCGACGTCGGGTTGCCGAACGATGGCCGACGGCGTACTGCCGGCCTGCGGCGTGAGGAAGTCGCGGCAATGGCGCACATTTCGGCGTCGTACTACACCCGCCTTGAGCAAGCTCGAGCGTCCCGGCCGTCGGGGGGAGTGCTCGACGGTCTCAGCCGCGCGCTGCAACTGGATCAAGACGAGCGGTCCCTCTTGTTGAGCCTTTCCGGACGTGTTGAACGTGACGGACGCATGACCAGGCGCTCGGCTCCTGGGATCCCGGAGCTGATCCACCGCATGCCTGGTACAGCGGTGCTCGTCCTGGACGCAAAGTATGACCTCGTCGGTTGCAATGAATTGGCGACCGCTCTGTTTGGGGATCCGTTCTCGCGGACGTCTAGCGAGCGCAATTTGATGAGGAACTTCTTTCTTCAGCCAGACGTCTCTCGGCGCCATTTCGGGGTCACGGGCAGCGAAGATTTCGCACGCTTCGCCGTGAGTCAATTGCGCCTGGCCGCGACACGATATCCACGCGACGACGGCATCAGCAGTTTGATCGCTGAGTTACGTCTTCGGAGTTCGGAATTCGAGGATCTGTGGCACCAGGTCGACGTAGTGCTACCACGTCATCAGATCAAGAGGATGAAGCACTCAGTCGTGGGGCCGATCGAGATGCACTGCGATTTACTCGCGATTCCGGACTCGGACACCTCGTTGGTGCTCTTCACCGCCGAGCCCGGCACGCGAACGCAGTCGGCACTATCGACCCTGTCGAGATTGTGAACCGGAGAAGAGAGTCGAACGCGTCATCACGGGGGCGCGCCGCACGCCGGCGTCATCCATGACGACGCTGACCATGTAGGTCCAGGCCCATGGCAATGCAAAAACGTATTGCACCGATCGCAAGTCTTCTATCCGCGGGTCACGCGGTGGTTGTCCCGGCATCCGGACTTTGGGTCACTTTCGGTGCAGCCACCTGTTAGTGATTACCACCGCTGCCTCGGCCGCACCCTCGATAGCGGCGAACCGATGGCGACGATCGCTCGACCAACTGAGCGTCGCCCCCTCTTCTATCAGGGTTTCTTTCCCTCGCCCAGGAGGCGCTCCGTTTGGCCGCCGCGGTGGCGTTCAACGGGGGGCAACTCCGAGCGCTTGCCCTCGCCCACTCGATGATCCAGCGTCGCGACGAGTCCTGAGAGGACTCTGGACTTGACCCTGACCCAAGGGCAGGTCGTTCACTGGGTTCGGTGACCGCAAGAAGCCAACACTTCCCAGATGACAGGAACGAACCGTGACCACCACCGCCGTACCCCGCACTCGGACCGTCGGCTGGCCCGAGCTCATCGCCGCGGGCGTTACCGCCGTCGTGCTCTACCTCGCCGGGGGCCTTGGCCTCTATCTGCTCGCCCTTCCGCCGAAGCCGTCCGGTCTGGCTCAGCTCGCCTTGTCGGCCATTGTCCCGGCGCTGGCCCTCGCAGCCGCACTCTTCGTAGGGCGTATACCGCTGAGTGCGTTTGGGTTTCGGCGCGTGCGCCCCGCCTGGCTGTTCGTCGGGGTTGGGGTCGGGCTGGTGTCCATGGGCGTGGCATCGCTGCTCTCGATTCTCGTGCTCACGCCCTTGTTCCCGGACGACGACACGCAGGCCGACTACCACTCGGCCGTCACTGGAGGCCCGGCTTCCTTCCTCGGCGTCATGCTGCTCGGCGGCATCATCGAGCCGATCGGTGAGGAACTGCTCTTTCGCGGGGTGGTCGCGAGCTTCCTGCGCCGTTGGGGACCCTGGGTCATGATCATCGGCACCACCCTGATCTTCGCCCTCGCCCACGGTCCCAACGTGGTCTTCGTCTCCGCCGCCGCCATGTCGCTCGGTAGCACCTACCTCTACTGGCGCACCGGATCGATCTGGCCAAGCCTCATCGTGCATGCCACGTACAACTCCTCCTCGTTCATCCTCCAAGGCTTGGGTTTCTGACCCCATCGCCTTGCTCGAGGACGACGGCCAGAACGACGTGATTGACGGGAACCGACCGATGGCGAATCGCTACCCGCCGCGTGCATCTAGTAGGAGGGCGATCGCGATGTCATCGACTGCAACGGCGGTGTTCGCCAGCACGATCACCGCCGCGGAATGGTCGCGGTCGAGGGCCAGCATGCTGGCGAAGCCTCCCGTCGCGCCGTTGTGCCAGGTGACGTCCACCCCGTCGATGCGATCGGTGAGCCACGCGTACCCCACCCTGCTCTGGCCATCAGCTGCCCAACGGGGTTCCAGGGCGCCGAGCCCCGGCGCCGTGCGATCGAGCAATGCCTGTGCGTAGCTGGCCATGTCGGCCGGCGTCGAGCGCACTCCTCCAGCGGGTGCATAAGCGCCCAATGTCCATGCCTGCTCGCGCGTACCGTTCGCGTTCCACCCGGTGACTGCGCACACGGGTAGGTCGCGACTGGTCAAGGGGACGGTCGAGTGCGTCATGCCGATGCGGGTGAACAGGTGACGGTCCAGCACGTCTGGGTAGTCGGTTGCGGCATGGGTGGCGAGCGCTTGGCCGAGTAGTGCCGCGCCGAGGTTGGAGTACGAGAACTGGCTCCTCGCGGTGAGCTTGGCCGCCCGCGCGTGGGTGAGCAGTCTGGGGAGGTCGGCGGTGTAGGGGTTGCGGTGGCGCAGGACGGCAACGATCGCCTTGGCGCGGTCTCTCAATCCGTCGGCGATTCGCGGCAGCCCCGAGCGGTGGCTGGCGAGTTCTTCGAGTGTGATCCCGGCGGCGTGACTGCTGCCCAGGTCGAGCAGGCTTCCAACCGCGGTGTCGGCCTTCAACCTGCCGTTGTCGACGGCGTCGGCGAAGAGCAGCGAAGTCATCGTCTTGGTGATGGAGCCGATTTCGTATTCGGTATCGGGCCCCGCCCCAAAGTGCGCAGCACGGTGTACGCCGTCTCGAAGGTGAACGACGCTGATGCGGTCGCGAACTCCGGCGGCTCGTGCCAGGGGTTCGATCCGCTCGATCAGCGACCGGTCACCCCTTGCTGGTCCGAGTGCCGGAGCCTCCCGCGCCTCACTACTCACGACGGCAACCCGTTGCGCCAAGCCCGGTTTGGCTAGTTCGGATGGCCGCATGCCCGGCGCGGTACAGACGCGATGCCATGCAGCGTGACTGTAGTGGACCGCGACGTCCTGCGTTCGGACGGCCATCTTCGCGGTTGGGAGTTTGGCGATTCGCACCGTGGGAAGCCAATCTGAAACGCCCTGGAAATCCCGGAGGCTCCTGACCTTGGAAACGAGGATGCAGGTATGCCGAAGGAACAGTCGCCGGGGAAACCCACGGCGCGTC